>NZ_JAVDWC010000002.1:0-1309737 GCF_031457175.1 Sphingopyxis sp. BE235 | reverse complement strand
AAAACCAGTCGGCCGACTAAATCCCCGGGATGAAGGGGTCCTTTTTGCACGCCGATCACCCCACGAAGGGGGTGCCTATTGCACGCTGATCCTCAGCCGGGAAATCGTCGGCTTGCTGATGCGTCCAGTCTTGCGCGCACGCGGAGCAAATAAGGACGGGTTTGAGAAAGCGATGAAATAGCTTCGCTTCGTTGCAGCGGGGACAGCGACCGCGCGCGCCGCGGAGCATCGCTTTCCAGGCGGAGGCGGGAAGCTCCGCGCTTTCCGTCGTAGGATTCCCGCGATTGCCAGAGACCGGTAATTTTCGGGCGTTGTCCGCACGATAAGAGCGATCCAGAGGCGTCTGCATGAAATCGGGCATCAGCCGCCTCCTGCGCGAAGGCGGGCGCAGCGAGCGGCTCCCGCCAAAGCAAGCATATTCGATATAGCAGCGAGCATGATGTATATATACAGCATCGATCTATAATGTTAAGACTGATAAATGATGTATGAAACATCATTGGAGGCGATATGATCACATCGCAGCAGATGCGCGCGGCGCGCGCGCTCCTCGGGATCGACCAGCGCGAGCTTGCCGAACTCGCGGGTCTTTCGCTTCCGACGATCCAGCGAATGGAGGCGTCGAACGGCCAGGTCCGCGGTGTCGTCGATACGCTGGTGAAGGTGATCACGGCGCTGGAAAGCGCCGGCATCGAACTGCTCGGCGAATATTCGTCGAGTGTCGGAGCCGGGCGCGGCGTGCGGCTTCGCGAGCCCGCCGACGCCGATCCCAGGGCGCCCAGCCGCGCACTTCTGTCCGCTAAATTTCCGAGCCGGCCCGCAATCCGGTGAAGACCGAGGCCTATACGCCGAAGCTCTTCACGGTCTTTCGCGAGGGTTATTCCGTCGCCACATTTCGCGCCGATGCGATGGCTGGGCTGACCGTCGCCATCGTCGCGTTGCCGCTCGCCATGGCGCTCGGCATCGCGAGCGGGGCGTCGCCCGACAAGGGGCTGATTACCGCGGTCATCGCGGGATTCCTGATCTCGGCGCTCGGTGGATCGCGCGTGCAGGTGGGCGGGCCGACGGGCGCCTTCGTCGTCGTGATCTTCAACGTCATTGCGAGCCACGGCTATGATGGCCTGTTGATCGCGACCCTGCTCGCCGGGCTCATCCTCATCGCTGCCGGCCTGCTCCGTTTCGGCCAGATGATCAAATATATCCCGCATCCGGTGGTGACCGGCTTCACCGCCGGGATCGCGGTCATCATCGCCTCGAGCCAGATCAAGGATTTCCTCGGCCTCGCCATCGACAAGGTGCCCGCCGACTTCCTCCCCAAGTGGCAGGCATATCTGGGGGCGCTGCCCAGCGCGAACTGGGCCGCGATCGGCGTCGGGGGCGGCGCGCTGGCGATCATCATCGCGCTCCGTAAATTCGCGCCGCGCCTGCCGGGCTTCCTGATCGTGGTGGTGGTGAGTTCGCTCGCGGTGGCTCTTTTGAATCTGCCGGTCGACACGATCGGATCGCGCTTTCCCGATATACCGGCCGGGCTCCCGGTACCGTCGTTTCCCGACATCTCGCTCGCGAAGATCAATGCTGTTCTACCGTCGGCCTTCACGATCGCCTTTCTTGCCGGGATCGAGGCGCTGCTGTCCGCAGTCGTCGCCGACGGTATGGCCGGGACGCGGCATCGCTCGAACCAGGAGTTGGTCGGGCAGGGCGTCGCCAATCTCGGATCAGCGCTGTTCGGTGGCCTCCCGGCCACCGGAGCGATCGCGCGCACCGCGACCAATATCCGGTCGGGTGCGAAGACTCCCGTCGCGGGCATGATGCACGCGGCTTTCCTGCTCGTCTTCATCCTCTTCGGCACGGACCTGATGGCCTATGTGCCGATGGCGGTACTCGCCGCGATCCTGTTCATGGTCGCCTGGGGTATGAGCGAGTATCAGCGCTTCCTCGCGCTGCTGCGAATGCCGAACAGCGACCGGGCGGTGCTGCTCATCACCTTCGGATTGACGGTGCTCGTCGATCTGACGGTGGCGATCGCGGTCGGGGTGACGCTCGCGTCGCTGCTGTTCATGGCGCGCATGGCCGAAGCGGTCGAGGTCGACCGGAGCGGCCGCCGCGACGCTGAACTCGATGCCGAAGACCTCGACCAGCGCGACGATCTGCCGCCCGGCGTTGAGGTGTTCCGGATCGCCGGTCCCTTCTTCTTCGGCGTCGCGGGCGAGCTGCTCGACGCGCTGCGCCGCGTCGGCCAGCCGCCGCGCGTCATCATCCTGCGGATGCGGCTCGTGCCGCTGCTCGATGCGAGCGGCGCGCAGGCACTTGAGGAATTTGTCGAACAGGCCCGGCTGGCGGGCGCGCGCGTGATTGTCTCGGGTGTTCAGCCCCAGCCGCGGGCGATGCTCGGGCGGATCGGCCTTGGCGAAGCGGCGGGTCGCATCGCCTATGCGGCCGATTATGCGGGCGCGCAGGCGCTCGCGGTCGATCTGGCGGAGGCGAAATGACGGCGGCCCCTGTGAGCGGCAGGCCATTCGCAGGCCCCGTTTCTCGATGGCCGGCGGCCGGGAAACCCAATTCTGACCAAGCCTGGAGAATGAAATGAGTGACAGTGACGACTATGTCTATGACGAGGAAAGCGGCGAGTGGATGCCGGCGTTGGAGCTTGCGGAACGCAAGGTCGCAGCCTCGCAGGTCGAGGTTCGCGACGCGGTCGGGAACCTGCTCCAGGATGGCGACAGCGTCGCACTGATCAAGGATCTCGAGGTCAAGGGGGCCGGCAAGACGCTCAAGGTGGGGACGGTCATCAAGTCGATCCGCCTGACGGGCGATCCGCAGGAGATCGATTGCCGTCACGAAAGCATCAGGGGCCTCGTCCTGCGCGCCGAGTTCGTGCGCAAGCGCTAGGTTCTTCGGCGCGGCATGTATTTGCCATCGTCGCCTCCGCAGCATGAAGAGAGTGGCAGGACGCGGCGGTGGTGAAGATTGCGGCGTAAATTGACCAACTTTTTCTCAGACCGAAGGATATCCATTGGCCGACCGACATTAGGCTGACGTCCGACGCTATCCGGAGCAGGCGCTACCCTTACGGATGTTTCCGAATTGGGGCGATGCGCGAGGAAGGCGAAGATCTCCGAACCGAACCATCGGGTCCTGCCGGCCTTTGGCCGGGTTGCGACCTTCGGACGAAGAAGGAGACAGATGATGTTGAAGAAGACAGACGGGCAGTTGCAGCGCGACGTGATGGACGAGCTCGAATGGGAGCCAAGCGTCGATCATGCCGATATCGGCGTCGCCGTAACCGATGGCGTCGTTACTCTCTCGGGCTATGTGAAAACCTATCCCGAGAAGATCGCCGCCGAGAAGGCGACGCGCCGCGTTGCGGGCGTCCGAGCGATCGCCGAAGAGATCAAGGTCCATTTCGCGTCCGAGCCCAAAATGGCCGACCATGAGATCGCCAAGCGACTGCTCGACATGATGGCCTGGACGGTATCGATCCCGACGGAGAAGGTGAAGGTGAAGGTCGAGCGTGGCTGGGTGACGCTGAGCGGCATGGTCGACTGGGACTATCAGCGCAAGGAAGCCTTCCGTTCGGCCAGCCGGGTCACCGGCGTCGCGGGCGTGAGCAACCTGATCGAGGTCAAGCAACACCCGGCGCCCGCCGACGTGAAGGAGCGGATCGTTTCGGCCTTCAAACGTCAGGCCGATCTCGACGCCGCCGGGGTGACTGTGACCACCGAGGGCGGAACCGTGAAGCTCGGCGGCAAGGTCAAGGCGTGGGCCGAGCGCGGGGTCGCCGAGCGCGCCGCATGGTCGGCGCCGGGGGTCACCCGCGTCGAGGATAATATCACGATCGCGCTCTGACCGAGCGATCGGAACGAACCACTGGGCGGCCGTCCCCGAAACGGGGCGGCCGCTTTTGCGTCAGTGCCGAAGGGTCAGATAATCGCTGAGCCGGTCGAGAAAGGGCTGCTGGCTCGGGAGCATCATGGCCTCGGCTTCCGCGACCGTGAACCATTGCGCCGCGTCGATCTCGGGAAATGACTGGCGCCGGCCGCTACGGGGCGGCCACTCGATCTCGAAGCGATTGCTCATGATCGCCGCAGCGTCGAGATCCTGCTCGAGCGCGAAGCCTTCGACGATCTTTCCACCAGCCTGCCGGAGCGGGCCCAGCGGAACAAGCGTACCTTGCAGCGATATGCCAAGCTCTTCCTGAGCTTCGCGCAAGGCGGCAGCCTGTGCGTTTTCACCCGCCGCAATTTCTCCCTTCGGTATCTGCCAGGCGCCGCGGTAGCGCCCACGCCAATAGGGTCCGCCGGGATGGACGAGCAAGACTTCCGCACCCCCGCCTTTCAGCCGATAAAGCAGTATTCCGGCACTTCGCGCCATCATTGGCCGCGGCAGCTGTTTGTCGGCATCGATCCCCTCTCCCGATCATGGCTGCGAGCGGTTCTGCCCGCCAGTCTTCGGCCCGCCGCGCAGCTATGGCTGAAAGGTAACGCGCCCTTCGTTCCCCGGCCATGTGCGGAATCTACGTATTTCGCGGTCTGACGCTTTCGCTCAATCTCTGACCACGCTCAAGGTGAAGGAGGCCAATATGGATATGCCCGATGTCGACAAGTCGCTTGCGAAACTCGGCGTGCCGCGCCGGATGCGCAAGAAGATCGGCCGCGTTTCGCGATCGCCCAAGCTTCGCGCGGCGGCGGCGCTGGTCCCCATTCTTACCGCTGGACTCCTCGCGGCGCGCAGATTTGCACGCAAGGGGTCCTGAAAGTGGCGCCATCGAACCCCGAAGATCCGATCGAGCGGGAGCGCGAGCATGCGGCTGCGCTCGGCCTGTGGCTCGTCTATTTCGCCTTCGTCATTCTGGGGTCGGTCTGGTTTTTTCTCTTCCGGCTCTGACCGGCATCGTCCGCGCCCGGGCAGCACATCCTCGAACAGATGAGGCGAGGGTCCGGTTGATCAAGGTCAATGACCTTTGACGATGCGGTGTCCATGCCTTTCCACGGATACAAAGAAAAGGGAGCTGTCGATGGCGGAAACCAGGAACCGAGCGGGCACGGGCCAACCCCGCCCGATCCATGTCGATGTGCTGATCGTCGGCGCGGGTATCTCGGGCATCGGCTCGGCCTATCATCTCCAGCAGCAGTGCCCGGGGAAGAGCTACGCGATCCTCGAGATGAAGACGACCTTCGGCGGGACATGGGAGACCCACAAATATCCCGGCGTGCGATCGGACTCGGACCTCTACACCTTTGGCTATCGCTTCAAGCCCTGGGTCGGCGCGCCGATCGCCAGTGGCGCCGAAATCCTCAAATATATGGGCGAGGTGATCGAGGAGAACGAGATCGGCGTCCATATCCATTATGGCCATCGCATCACTGCCTGCCACTGGTCGAGCGCCGCCAATCGCTGGACGATAGAGGCGGTGCGCGCGTCGGATGGCGCGCCGGTTACCTTCACGGCCGGCTTCCTGTGGATGTGCCAGGGCTATTATGATCATGAGAAGCCCTATATCCCCGATTGGCCGGGACTTTCGGATTATGAGGGGCAGTTCATCCATGCCCAGCTCTGGGATTCGGCGATCGATTATGCGGGCAAGCGCATACTCGTCATCGGCTCGGGCGCTACCGCGGCGACCATCGTGCCGGCCTTCGCCGAAAAGGCGGCGCATGTGACGATGCTCCAGCGTTCGCCGACCTATTTCTACTGCAGCGAGAACAGGAACGAACTTGCTGACCGGCTTCGCGAGGTCGGGATCGACGAGCCCACGGTCCACCGCGTTGTGCGGGCACAGATCATGCACGACCAGGATCTGATGACGCGGCGGTGCCAATCCGAGCCCGATGCGGTGTTCGAGGATCTGAAAGCGCTGATCCGGGCCTATTCGGGCGATCCCGACTTCGTGTTCGAGCCGCATTTCACACCGAAATACCGCCCGTGGCAGCAGCGCCTCGCCTTTTGCCCCGAGGGCGACATCTTCAAGGCGGCAACGCAGGGGAAGCTGACTGTCGTCACCGATATGATCGACCACTTTACCGCGACGGGTGTCCGCACGGTCGGCGGCGCGGAGATCAAGGCCGACATCGTCGTGGCGGCGACCGGATTCAATCTGTCGGTCATGGGCGGCATCCCGTTCGATATCGACGGTACGCCGGTCGATTGGGCGAAGACGATCACCTATCGCGGAATGATGATGACGGGCGTGCCCAACCTCGCCTGGGTCATGGGCTATTTTCGCGCCAGCTGGACCCTCAGGGTCGATATGATGGGGGACTTCGTCTGCAACCTCCTCAACCATATGGACGACATCGGCGCGAATAGGGTCGAGGTCGCGCTCAGGCCCGAGGATGAGAGCATGCAGATCCTGCCATGGATCGAGGAAGATAATTTCAATCCAGGCTATCTGATGCGCGGTCTGGACGCGATGCCGCGCCGCGGCGACAAATCCGAATGGCGCCACAATCAGGATTATTGGGCGGAGAAGGACGCCTTCCCGCGGATCGACCTGCGCGGAGCGGAGTTTGTCTACGATGGTGAGCGCTCGGGAACGTCGGCGCGCGCCGGTACCGAAGTGACAGCCTGATGGCGCGGCCGCGCCGCAAGGCCGGCCGGGGGCACAGGCCCGCCATCCTACCCGCGGCCGTCCGGAGCGGATATTGACGCTCGCCCATCAGCTCGGTCTCGCCACCCTCGTCGTCGGGGTCACGGTCGTCGTGCACCTCGTCGGCCTGGCGCTATTGCTTGCGATCCTGCGCCGGTACCGGCGTGCGTCGCGGCGCTATCTCGTCATTCTTCTCAACGGCGGCGCGATTCTCGTCGCCGCGTTCGGGCTGTTCGCGCTGCACTCGGCCGAAATCTGGATCTGGGCGGGAATCTACCAGCTCCTCGGCGCTTTCACGGACTTCGAGCATGCGCTCTATTTCTCGACCTCGACCTATGTCACCATAGGCTATGGCGATATCGTCCTGCCGCCGGGGCTGCGCATCCTCGGCGCGATCGAGGGCGCGAGCGGGATCATCCTGATCGGCTGGTCAACGGCCTTCTTTTTCTCGATCGTCGATCGCATGAAACTCCTCGAACGCAGTTTCGATACCGATCACGCGCGATGAGGGAGGGTGACCCGGAGGCGGCACGGCTGCTCGCCCCCATGGCCAGTCGGCGCGGATGGCACTGCCCCTTTAGCCATCGCCGCGAGCCAGAGCGCGCCCAGTTCGAGATCGATCCAGTCCGCGGCAAAGGGATCGAGCCCGGAACCCGGATAAAGACAATATTCCCCAAAATAGGGCCGGCCGCCGATGTCGTAGAAGTCGACGCGAAGAAAGTTCATGTCGCCGGCCAGCGTCTCAGCTGCCTCCAGCATTGCTGCCAGGGACGGCGGCGGCGGCGGTTCGTCCGCGGACCTGACGAGCTGCCGCCAGCTGCGGTCGTGAAGGACCCATCGATGCCGGCGGCCGCGCCCGAGATGCACCTGGACATGGGTCGCGATGCCCCCGAACACATATATCTTATAGTCGATCGGCAGCGGGAGTGCGCCGCCAAGCAGCGGTTCGACGAGGATGCCGCGCGGGACGTCGCGATAGGCCCATTCGTCGAGCCAGCGTCCATAGGGCCTGCGCTGCCAGCGGCGTGCCATTCTGCGCAGTTGCTGCCATCGCTCACAGTCGGGCAATGCCGTGATGGCCCGATATTGGTTGCAGCCGTGACGCGACTTGATGATCGCGGGGACCGGAAACGGGATAAGCCGGGGCAGGGCTGTGCCTTGCCAGAGCGTCGGCACGATCCACTCCTCGCCCAGCCGTACGCCCGCAAGGCGCTTTGCCGCTATCTTGTCCATCATCTGGGTCTGGATCGGCGACCGGTCAGTCAGCTTTCTAAGCTGCACAAGCTCGGTAAAGCGGGCGGGATGATCCCAGGCAATGCGGCGCCCGTGGCGCCAGGCATAGAGCAGGCCGACGCGCTGCGCAGCAAGCGGAAGTCCCCGATCAAGCCCGAGGGGCGTTGGCGCGGGAGCGACTGCCGCGGTCATGGCGCTTCGGTTCCATGATGACGACCGACGCACGGATTTCCGCAAAGCTGCAGGTCGGCCCAAGCGGTCAGGCGCCGCGCATGCTTCGTTGGTTCGCCCGCAGCCATCATGAAGCAGGAAACCGCGCTGGTGCAAAAAGGCTGCCTCACGCGATCATTTGTTCGATTACTGGGGCCAGCCCCGCCCCCGCCCATGACCGTCAGACAGCCGTGCCCACCAGCCGGCCGATTCCGGCCGTGATGGCCATTGCAAGCGCCCCCCAGAATATGACGCGTGCAACCGGACGGGCGGGGGCGGCGCCGCCTGCGAACGCGCCGAGCCATCCCAGCGCGGCGAGGAACAGCAGCGACCCGAGGGCTTCGAGCACAACGATCCGCGTCGTCGGCGCCAGCGCTGCGACGAGGAGCGGCAGCGACGCGCCGGCGGTGAAGGTGGCGGCAGACGCCAGCGCCGCGGTGACCGGGCGCGCTGCCGTCACGTCGGTGATATGGAGTTCGTCGCGCGCATGCGTCGCGAGCGCGTCGAACGCGGTCATCTGGTTGACCACGATGCGCGCGGTTTCCGGATCGAGGCCGCGTCGTTCATAAATGCCGGCCAGCTCGTCGCGTTCGGCCACGGGGTCGCTCGCCAGCTCTCTCTTTTCGCGGGCAAGGTCCGCCCGCTCGGTATCGGCCTGCGAACTGACCGACACATATTCGCCGGCCGCCATCGACATGGCGCCGGCAACGAGGCCGGCAACCCCCGAAACCAGTATCGATTGACGGGTGGCGCCCGACGCCGCGACGCCGATGATGAGACTTGCGGTCGAGACGATCCCGTCGTTGGCGCCGAGCACGGCTGCCCGCAGCCAGCCCGTCCGCGATACGAGATGGGCTTCGCGGTGATCGCCGCGTGCGGACGGCCAGGGATCGGGCAGAAGGGTGCCCGTCATCCGTCGCGCCCTTCGACCCACATCAGCGCCGCGCCGCGATCCTCGGGCTTGAACACCCTATAGCTGATATGCGGCAGAAGCGCGCTTTCGATCCGCGTGAGGGCCCGGATCCATAGCTGATCGGCGACCACCGCGACGCGCCCGAACCGGTCGAGCTTTGCGAAAAGCGGCGCGGCGCGTGCGATATGAGCGCCCAGCCCGCTGATCTCGATACCGTCGATCGACCGCGTCTCGGCATAGACATTCACCGTCTCGTTCGCCGCCATCGCGGCGTCGAGCCGGTCCATGATTGCGGCCAGTTCTGCCCCGGTGATCTTGCCCTCTATACGGACCGCGAGCACATCGTCCTTCGTTTTGATCATCTCGAACATGCCGGGGCCTTTCCGGTGACGCTCGCCAGCATGGCCGCGACGGCGAGCAGGTCGAGCGTGAGCCATGCACGCCGACATTCGCAATCGTTCCCCCGGCTGCGACAAGCAGCTGACAGAGTTCGAAGGTGGCGGCAACGCCGACAGCCTCGATCACCGTGTCGGCGCCGCGCGCATCCGTCATCTCCATCAGCGCCGCCGCGGCGTCGCGCGTGCCGCTGTTGATCGTGCCGGTGGCGCCGAACCGGCGCGCGACGGCGAGGCGCGCCTCGTCCAGATCGATCATGATGATCCGGGCGGGCGAGAAGAGCTGCGCCGTGAGCAGCGCGGCAAGGCCGATCGGACCCGCGCCGACGATCGCGACGGTCGATCCCGGCGCGACCTTGCCGTTGAGCACGCCGCATTCGAAGCCCGTCGGCAGGATGTCGCTGAGCATGACCAGCGCATCCGCGCCGGCCTGCTCGGGGATGGCATAGAGGCTCGTGTCGGCATGCGGGATACGAACATATTCTGCCTGCGTGCCGTCGATGATGTTGCCGAGGATCCAGCCGCCTGTCGTGCAATGCGATGGCATGCCCCGACGGCAATAGTCGCAGCGGCCGCACGCCGTGATGCAGCTGATTAGAACATGATCGCCGGGCGCGAAAGCGGTCACGTCCGCCCCGATGCTGTCGACGATACCCACGCCCTCGTGCCCGAGGATGCGCCCCGGTTCGCAGCTGGGGACATCGCCTTTCAATATATGAAGGTCGGTGCCGCAAATGGTCGTCCTGGTGATGCGCACGATCGCGTCGCCCGCGTCCTGCACCTGGGGCACCGGCCGCTCCTCGACGGCTTTCAGGCCGGGGCCGTTATAGACGAGGGCTTTCATGCGATGTCTCCTTTGTATGTGGCGGGGCGTCCGGACCTTTGCCTTGGCGGCCTCGATCGCGTGGAACCCGCCGGTTGCGAGGATTTTGTCTATGCCGCGCGGCGCCGCCGCTTCTGCTGGGAGCGCGCCGCCTCATAGCCGGCGAGCACCCGCCGCATCTCGTCGAGCGCCTTGCGCCGCCCTTCCTCGCTGCGGATGTGCGCGAGGTTGTGCTTCAGATTGGCGGCGAAATCGGCGTAGTCATTCTGCCAGTCTTCACCCGCGAGCCGGGCGATATCGACGCGTCCGGTCCGGATTCGCTTGGGCGGTGCGCCGGGGGCGAGCGCGAAACTCTCGCCGATCGCCGGAGCGACGACGGCGAGGCGGGGCGTTTCGGATTGGACGAGCGTGCGAAGCGCTTCGATCGATTCGCTCTCGCCATGACCTAGAAAAAGTCCGCCACGGATCGGGTGACGTTCGCGTATCCATGCCGCGAGCTCGTCGCGATCGGCATGTGCCGAATAGCTGTCGATGCGCCGGACGGTGGCGCGAACATTGATGTCCTTGCCAGAAATCCGCACGCGCTCGGCTCCGTCGAGGATGACCCGCCCGAGCGATCCGCGCGCCTGGAACCCGACGAACAGGATCGTCGACCGGCGCCGATGAAGATTATGCTCGAGATGGTGGCGGATGCGCCCGCCCTCGCACATGCCCGAGGCAGCGAGAATGATGGCGCCCGACACGCTGTTGAGGCGGATCGATTCGGCGACATCCTCGACATAGCGGATCGAGGGGTGGCGGAAGATGTCGGCGCCTTCGACATCTTCGAGCTCGGAAGCATGGGCCGCGAACACCTTCGTCGCCTGGCTCGCGAGCGGCGAGTCCACGAAGATCGGAACATTGGGGATGCGGTTCGCGTCGGCAAGGCGCGCGAGATCGAGCAGCAGTTCCTGCGTGCGTTCGAGCGCAAAGGTCGGGATCACGAGATTCCCGCCCCTCGCGAGCGCCGCTTTGACTTCGGTTTCGAGTAGCGCGCGGCGCTGTTCGATCGAGAGTTTGGGCCGCGTGCGGTCGCCATAGGTCGCTTCGCATATGAGGAAATCGGTGCCCTCCGGCGCTGCCGGATCGTCGTGAAACGCCTTGTTGTCGGGGCCGATGTCGCCGGAAAAGAGCAGATGCACCCCGCCGGCTTCCAGTTCGACCGAGGCCGAACCCAGAATATGGCCGGCGTTCCACAGCCGCGCCCGGAAACCCGGCGCGGGTTCGAACCATGTCCCAAGTCCGACCGGCTCCGCGAGTCGCCAGGCGCGAAGGCCATCGGCCTCGGTATAGAGCGGCTCGAACATCGCTTCGCCGGCGCGGTCATAGCGGCGGTTTCGGCGCGCGGTGTCGCTCTCCTGAATCCTCCCCGCGTCGGCGAGCATATATTCGAGAAGGTCTGCGGTGGGCGCGGTGCACCAGACGGAGCCGTGATAGCCTTCCTTCGCGAGCTTCGGCAACAGCCCGCAATGATCGATATGGGCATGGGTCAGGAGCGCGGCGTCGATCTTGCCGACCTCGAACGCGAACGCGCCATGGTTCAGTGCTTCGAGGCTTCGCGATCCCTGGAATAATCCGCAATCGATCAGGATCCTGTGCTGCCCGAGCGTGAGTTCCATGCACGAGCCGGTGACGGTTCCGGCGGCACCATGGAATTGGATCGTCAGCGGCGTTTCGGTATTGGCCATGACTAGCTGCCCTTCTTTCGCGGATGGGATCGACGACCTTGCATCGGCTCAGCGGCCCGCCGCGCCATGTTCGGCCATTGTCTCGAGCCACATGGTGCGGTGCTCGGGATCGCCCTCGACATTGCCGACGATGCTGCGTTCGGTCGGCGCGATGCCGACAAAGCGCAGAATGTTGCGCTCGAGGCTGCGCAGGCTGTGCGCGCGGAAATAGAAGCGGTAGAAAAGCGCGGGCATCCCCATCGTCACGACGATATGGGCCGTCCGGCCCTTGAGGTGTTTTTCCGGCAAGCCGTTCGCCTTGGGCGCGAACGCGAAGCCCGGGCGCATCACCTGTTCGAAGAAGCCCTTGAGGCGAGCGGGCAGGTCTCCGAGCCAGAGCGGGTAGAAAATCACCAGATGTTCGGCCCATGCAATATCGTCCTGCGCCTCGACGATCGCGGGCGGAGGCGGACCCGCTTCCCACTCGGCTCGACTTTCGAGCAAATCGAACAAGAGCTCCGCGACCGCGATGCGGCGGACCTCATGACCCGCCGCCAGCGCCGCCGCCGCATAGGTATCGGCCAGCGCCTGGACGAACCGTCCCGGATCGGGGTCGGGATGTCCGTCGATGAGCGTGATCCGTCTGGTCTGCATGTGACATCCTGAACGAAGGGCCGCTGCCGGATTTTGGGGCGGGAGCAATGGGCCGCCGCGCCGGGCCGAGCTGGACGGGACGGGCGAGGCGCGACGATCCGCGTGCCGCTTTTGATGTCGCGGGCGGGTTCCTCCTATCCGTAGATTCCCGCATGGGCGCGCCGCGCTTGCCGTCCTAGCGAAGCGGGATGTCCCTTAAGGAACAATACGGATCGCGAACGCGCCGGGCGTTTCGCGCCCCGCTAAAAGCCGCTATGAGCGGTGATCGGGGGAAGGCGCACCGCGCGGGCGGCGGCGCCTTTGCAGCGCGGGCGGAGGCCGCGCGGTCGATGTCGATGATGCAACGTCCTTTTGCGATACGCCTGGTGCTGGCGCTTCTGCTCGTCGCTATCGCGGCGCTGCTCCGCTATGCACTCACTCCCTGGCTTGGCGGCAGTGCATCCTTCCTGCTTTTCGCACCCGCTATCCTTGCTGGCGCTTTCTATGCCGGTCCGCTCGCGGCATCGATCGCGACCGCGCCGGCCCTTGTGCTTGGTCTCTATTTCGCCGGCGTCCGCGACGGCAGCGGCTATAATCTCGTCGAAGCCCTAGTGTTTCTGGTCACCGCGGTCGGCATTGTCGCGCTCTCACAAGCCTTCGAGCGGATGCGGCGGCGCGTGCATGAAAGCGACCATCGCGCTGCGCGGCGCGATGCCGAGGCGGCGCTGGTCGCCGAGGAACTCAACCTGCTCATCGACGGCGCGCAGGGGCATGCGATCTACCTGCTCGATGCCGAAGGCCGCGTGACGATCTGGAACAAGGGCGCCGAACGCCTCAAGGGCTGGCGCGAGGAAGAGGTCGTCGGCAAGGATGCCGCGATCTTCTATCCGCCCGACGCCGTCGCTGCCGGCAAACCTGAGGGCGACCTTGCCGTTGCGGCGCGCGAGGGACGTCTCGAGATGGAGGACTGGCGCGTCCGCAAGGATGGATCCGAGTTCCTCGCCGACGTCTCGATCACGGCGCTTCGCACCGCGGGCGGCGATCTTCGCGGTTTCGCCAAGGTCGTCTCGGACATCACCGGACGGCGCGCCGCCGAGGAGGCGCTGCGATCGCAGGAAAGCCATCTCCGGTCGATCCTCTCGACGGTGCCCGACGCGATGGTCGTCATCGACGATCAGGGTTCGATCGTGTCCTTCAGCGCGGCCGCCGAGCGACTGTTCGGTTATCAGGAGGCCGAACTGCTCGGGGTCAATGTCAGCCGGCTGATGCCCTCACCCGATCGCGAGCGCCACGATGCCTATATCCGGCGCTTCCTCGAAACGGGAGAAAAGCGCATCATCGGCATCGGACGCGTGGTGTTCGCCGAGCGCAGGGACGGCTCGACCTTTCCGATGGAATTGTCGATCGGCGAGGCGTCAAGCGACAGCCACCCGCTCTTTACCGGCTTCATCCGCGACCTCACCGAACGCCAGCAGACCGAGGCCCGGCTCGAATCGCTCCAGTCCGAGCTGATCCATGTTTCGCGCGTCAGCGCGATGGGGACGATGGCCTCGACGCTCGCGCACGAACTCAACCAGCCGATCACCGCGGTCGCCAATTATGTCGAAGCGGTGCGCGACCTGCTCGCCAATCCCGATCCCGACGATATTCCGATGATCCGCGATGCGCTCGACGATACGGCGAAGGAAGCGTTGCGCGCAGGGCATATCGTTCGCCGCCTGCGCGACTTCGTGGCGCGCGGCGAGGTCGAGAAGACGATCGAGAAACTGCCGGTGCTCATCAACGAGGCGGCGGTGCTCGGACTGATGGGCGCGCGCGAGAAGAGCGTCGAGCCGCGCTTCGACCTCGATCCCTATGCCTCGCCGGTGCTCGTCGACAAGGTCCAGATCCAGCAGGTGCTGATCAACCTCATTCGCAACGCTGTCGAAGCGATGGCCGACAGTCCGGTGCGGCAGCTGACCGTCACGAGCCGTCCCGACCAGCGCGGCTTTGTCCGCGTGATCGTCGCCGATACCGGACCCGGCGTGACGCCGGAGGTCGCCGAGCAGCTCTTTACGGCGTTCGTCAGCACCAAGGCAGAAGGCATGGGACTCGGTCTCTCGATCTGCCGGACGATCGTCGAGGCCAATGGCGGGCGTATCTGGATGGAGCCGCGCACCGGCGGCGGGACCGAATTTCACTTCACACTGGTGAGCGCGAAGGCGGAGGAAAATGATGTCGGATAGGAAGCTCGTGCATATCGTCGACGATGAGGAGGCGATCCGGCGGTCGGCGAGTTTCATGCTCAAGACCTCGGGCTATGCGGTCGAGACCTGGGCCAATGGTGCGCTGTTCCTGAAGGAAATCCGGCACGTGCCCGAAGGCTGTGTCCTCCTCGACGTGCGCATGCCCGAAATGGACGGGCTCGAGGTCCAGCAGGCGATGCTAGAGCGCGGCGTCACCATGCCGGTGATTGTCCTTACCGGGCACGCTGACGTCTCGATCGCGGTCCGGGCGATGAAGGCCGGCGCGGTCGATTTCCTCGAAAAGCCCTTCGAAAAGGCGGTGCTCATTGCCTCGATCGAGGCCGCTTTCGCCCGCATGGCGGCGGCCGATGGAGCGGTGGCGCGCGCCGCCGAGGCCGAGGTCGTTCTTGGCATCCTGACCCCGCGCGAGCGCGAGGTTCTCGAAGGGCTCGCGCAGGGACTGCCGAACAAGACGATCGCCTATGACCTCGGCATCTCGCCGCGTACCGTCGAAGTCCACCGCGCCAACCTCATGGCGAAGCTCGATGTCCGCAGCCTGTCCGACGCGCTACGGCTCGCCTTCGCCGCGGGTCTCGGCGCCTGAAATCTGCGGACATTACGTAACGACCGCAGGACGCCCGAGCGCTAGACGACAGTCCATCGGAGGATGGACCGCATGACGACAGCCCGCCGCGAACACCCACAGGCCGCAATCCGCCGCCCCGCGCCGGACCGCGCTGCGCGGTCGGGGCATTCGCCCCCTCTCATCGAACAGCTCACACATCGCGAGCTCGAAGTCGTGGGCGGGCTCGTGCGCGGTCTCACCAACAAGCAGATCGGGCAGGAGCTCGGCATCAGTCACCGCACCGTCGAAATTCATCGCTCGCGCCTGATGCGCAAGCTCGGCGCCGCGACGCTCGCCGGGCTCCTCAGTATCATCCTGCCCCAGCGCGACCGGATCGACGCACTGATCGGGCGGCAGGCCCGCGCCACGCGCTAGATATCGCCCGTCACGAGGAAGAAGAAAAACAGCAAGGTTGCTGCCGTCATCACCGTGGTTGCCGCCCAGCCCGACCAGCTCTGGCGGCGCGAAATGACGAGACGTCCCATCGCGCGCGGATTGCGGGCGATCAGCATCATCACCAGCATGAGCGGCGCGGCGAGCACGCCATTGACCACCGCCGCCCAGTAAAGTGTGCGTGCCGGGTCGATGCCGATCGCCGAGAGCGAGGCGCCGGCAAGCGTAGTGGCGGCGATCGTTCCGTAGAAGAGACGCGCCGAAAGCGGCTTGGCGTCGAGGCTGCCTGCCATTCCCGCCATCTCGGTGACGGCATAGGCGGCCGATCCGGCCAGTACCGGGACGGCGAGAAGGCCGGTGCCGATGATTCCGAGCGCGAACATCGCGAAAGCAAACGGCCCGGCGAGCGGACGCAGCGCTTCGGCGGCCTGCGCCGATGTGGCGATATCGCGTATTCCCTCGGCATGCAGCGTCGCCGCGGCCGCGAAGACGATCGCGAGCGAAATGAGCGTGCTGAACGCCATGCCCGTCAGCGTGTCGACACGAATGCGCCTGAACTCGCCATCGGCTGCCGCGGGCGTCAGGCAGAGCGGCTTGGCATGATGGCGATGCTGTTCCTCGATCTCCTGCCCCGCCTGCCAGAAGAAGAGATAGGGGCTGATCGTCGTGCCGAGGATTGCGACGAACGCCGTGGCATAGGCTGCATTGAGTTCGATGGCGGGGAGCAGCAGCGCCGTGCGCGCCGTCGCCCATGGGACATGCACCACGAACAGGACCGCGACATAGGTGAAGAGGGTGAGCGTCGTCCATTTGAGGATTGCGGCGTAGCGTGGGTAGCTGAGACCGACCTCGAGGCCGATGCTGAGGATCCCGAACAACAAGGTATAGAGCCCGGCCTTGCCCCCGGCGAGCAGGGCCAGCGCCGCACCCATCGCGCCGAGATCGGCGCCGAGATTGATGATGTTCGCGACGAGCAGCAGCGACACCATCGACCAGAGCAGGGGACGCGAATAATGCCGGCGGAGGTTGCGCGCGATCCCTGCGCCCGTAACGCGCCCGATCTCGGCGGCGATCTCCTGGATCGCCACCATCAGCGGGAAGCTCAGCACGAAGGTCCACGAGAGCCGGTAACCGAATGCCGCGCCGATCTGGCTGTGCGTTCCGATTCCGCTGGGATCGTCGTCGGCGGCGCCGGCGATCAGGCCCGGACCGAGCGCGCGAAGAAATGTCCGCGGGTTTGACGAGACGTGCGCCGGCGCCGCCGGCAGTGCTTCATTATGGTCTATTGCTGCAGTCATCGAAGGCCCTTTTTTGAAATCATTCCACCTCTGGCCACTCCATGCGGCGTCCGATCGGGCTCAGACGAGAAGGGTCGGCAGGACCGCGAGGCTGGCTGCAACGCTCAGGACAAGCGGCAAGGCGAGCTTCCATCCTTTGCGCGGCCCTGCGATCGCCAGGGCGGTGGCGCCCTTGAACAGCGTGTTCGCGAGCACCGGTGCAATGATGACGATCGTCGCGATCTGGCCCTCGAGCAGACCCGGAGGTAGCGATCCGACCGTTATGATCGCCGAGTCGACGTCGGCCAGGCCCGAAAGCGCGATGACCAGCGCGAGGCCGCGTTCGCCCACCATCGCCATCATCCAGCGTGCGGCGACGGTCAGCACCATGACGAGCAGCATGAGGCCGATCGCCGGCGCGAGCCGGAAAGGGTTCTTGAGCTCGACGCGACGGTTGGCAGCGCTTTCCTTGCGGCGGCTCCGCAAAGCCCAGAACATCGCGCCGCCGCTCACCAGCGCGGCGGGTGCCGCGAGCCAGCCGAAGGCCGGCATCGCTGCTGGCGCGAGGAACAGGGTCAGGATGATCGCGCGGATCAGCATGACAGCCGACGCCGCGCCGATGCCGGCAATGGCCATCGCCTCGCTCTCCTCCCCGTCGCGCACGCGCATCGCGAGCGCTGCGGTCACCGCGGTCGAGGAAACCATCGCGCCGGTCGCGGCCATGACGAGCGTGCCCCGCGAGGCGCCAAAGCGTTTCGCGGCGATATAGCCGAGAAAGGAGAAGCCGGAGACGAACACCACGACCAGCCAGAGCTGGCGAGGATTCCAGGCGTCATAGGGGCCGAAGCGCTGGTCGGGCAGCAGCGGCAATATGGCGAGCGCGATGAGCGCGAACCGGACGATCGCGCCGACCTCGATATCGCTGAGACCGGAAACCCAGCGATGAAGCTCGGTGCGCAGCGCAAGCACCAGCGTCATGGCAACGGCGACCACCGTCGCCATCTCGCTCCGACCGCTGGCCGCGAGATAGCCGCAACCGAGAGTGATGAGGGCCGCGAGGCTCGATGTCCCGCTCAGCTGCTCGGGCGCCCGCGCGGTTTTCGCATAGCCGATGAGGGTGAGGACAGCTGCAGCCCCGGCGACGATCGCCGCGATCGCCGGGCTTTGAGATCCGGTCGCTCCCGCGATGCCGCCCGCAAGGCCGAACAGCGCAAAGGTCCGCACACCCGCGAAGCGGCTGCCCGCGGTCTCGTTGCGCAGGCTCCAGCCGCGCTGGATGCCGACAAGCAGCCCGAGAAGAAGCGCCAGTCCGATGCCGGCGAGTTGCTGCAGGTTGGCGTCTGGAAGGGATTCGATCATGTCGTTCGCCGGGCGTATGTTCAGCCGCCGAACTCGCGCTCGCAGTCGATGCAATGCGCGGTGTGCGGAACGGCTTCGAGGCGTGCGGCATCGATCGGGATGCCGCACGCGGTGCAGAGACCGTAATGGCCGGCATCGAGACGCGCGATCGCGAGCCGGATTGCCTTCATCTGCTCAGTTGCGGCGCTTTGCCGCGCATCGATCGTCTCGTCGTCTTCGCGCTCGATAGCCTGCTCGGCGGAATCGTCGTCGAGCGGCACGCGCTGCTCGCTTTCCAGCCGCTCAACCTCCGCTGCGAGCTGGTCGAGGCGCACGACCAGGCCCGCGCGTATTTCGGAAAGACTGTGCATCACGCCTCCTCCTCGATCGCGATGAGCGCGGCAATCTCGTCGAGGGTGAACAGCCGCCGTTTCTTGAGGTCCTCCAGCTGGTCGTCGGCGACCGCCGCAAGACCGGCCTCGACTCGCTGAATCCGGCTCTGAAGGTCATGATGCTCCTCGGCGAGCTGGCGAAAATTCGAACTGCCAAGCTTGAGTGCATGGAGCGCCGGCCCGTGGTCCGGAAACAGCGCATGAAGATCGTGGCCGGCTTCGCTCATCTTGGGTCCTTTCGTCGCGGATTTGTCTCGCCGGATTGCGCCGGGACGCGCGCCCTGTCGTTACGCAATAGCCCTTACGCCCCTGGCGGTTCGCGCCGGTCGGGCCTTTCCTCGCCATACGTACAGTTGCGTAATCACGGGCGCATGCGGAGCCGCTATTCCCGGGCGCATGAGGGGTCAGCCACATCTTTTCCGCCATCCAGGCCGCGACCGCCAAGCAACGGAGTGGCGTGCGGAGCGCGCGTCGCTTGCGGGTGCACGGCGATGAGCGATTGCGCATCCTGCGCCGTACGCTGCCGCGCCATCTGCGCCAGCCTTGCCGCCGACGAAGCCGCCGAACTCGGCCGCATGGGGCGGCGGCAACGCGTGAAGGCGGGTCACACCCTGCTCTGGGAAGGCGACGAAGCCCCGACGGTCGCAAATGTCCTGTCGGGCGTCCTGAAGCTGGTCGTCGCCACCGCCGATGGCCGCGAGCAGATCGTCGGGCTCGTCTTCCCTTCCGATTTTATCGGCCGCCCGTTCGGCAAGCAAAGCCCCTACCGGGTCACCGCTATGACCGACGCCGAGGTCTGCATCTTCAATCGCCAGCAGTTCGACGATTTTGCGGGTCGCCATCCGCATCTCCAGCAGAAACTGCTCCATCGTACGCTCGACGAGCTCGACCGCGCGCGCCACTGGATGATGCTGCTCGGCCGCAAATCGGCACCCGAAAAGGTCGCCTCCTTCCTTCTCGACATGGAAGAGCGGCTGCCCGCCGACGCCGGCGAGGCCCCGGGCGGGTTCGAGCTCCCCTTCGGCCGCCAGCAGATCGCCGATATATTGGGGCTGACGATCGAAACAACCTGCCGGCAGCTGACGCGCATGCGCAGCGACGGTCTCGTCGACTTGCCGTCGCGGCGCGCCGTGCGGATCAACGACCGCGCCCGAGTGGCTGCGATGGCCGGTTGAGAAAGTGGGAACGTGGGCGAAGCTCGCCGGAAGGGCAGCGCTTTTGCTGGGAGCGGCGCTGCTGTTGCCACTCGCGGCCTCGTCCGAGCCCTCAAGCCCGCAGGGGAGCGTGCTCGATGCCGCCGAGCGGTTGAAGCCCGGAGATTATATCTGGGCGCCCGAAATCGCGCCGCGCGGGCCCTTGATGATGATCGTAAGTCTCGCGACCCAGCGCGGCACGCTGTACCGCAATGGCGTCCCGATCGCGATTACCACTGTCTCGACGGGCAAGGCCGGCCATGAAACCCCGACCGGTGTCTTCACCATCCTCCAGCGCGACGTCGACCATCGCTCGAGCCTCTACGACGATGCGCCGATGCCCTATATGCAGCGGCTGACCTGGGGCGGCGTGGCGCTGCACGGTGGCACTTTGCCCGGCTACCCCGCTTCGCACGGCTGCATTCGCCTGCCGCATGGCTTCGCCCGTCTCCTCTATGGCGTCTCCCGGCTCGGCATGACGGTCATCGTCACCGATGCCGCAGCGGTGCCGCGTGCGGCCCCGACCGATCCGCTCGCCATGACCGAAACGCGCCCTTCCGATGCCGCGCTGCTCTGGACGCCCGAACGCGCGCCCAGCGGCCCCCTGTCGATCATCGCCAGTGCCACAGACCAGCGGATCCTGATTCTTCGCAACGGAACGATCATCGGCTCGGCGCCCGCGCGCATCGAGGGATCGATGACGGGCACTTCCGCCTTCATCCGGCGGTCGGGCGCCGAGGGGCCGGCAGCCTGGACGGAAGTCCCCCTCCCGGGCGCGATCGCCGCGAGGACACCGACGTCGTTCGCCGGGCGCGTCCACATCGCGGCCGATCTGCGCGCGCTGCTCGGCCCGCTTCTGGTCGCGGGAACGAGCGTGATCATCACGCCCGATTCGCTGCGCGCCGGAAGCCCGGTGCCAGCGGAGATTCTCGGCGGGGACGAGGAAGGCGCGCCGGATCGCTAGGCGCCGATATCGGCGCGTCCGGTCCTACGGCCACAGCCGCGGAGCGAGCGACAGGATCAACGACGTGCAGATCACAAGCGAAAGCATCGCCGATCCGAGCTTGAGCCGAAGCAGCGCCTCGCCGTGCCGGTCGGTGTGAATACCAAGGGGCATGATATAACTCCGGTGCGAGGGAATCGCGCGAGATCGAGCGGGAGGGCCGGAGCCGCGTCTGCGGTTCCGGCCCGTTTGCCTAGCTGGCGATCTTGATCTTGCGAGCGTGATCGCGCGCCTTTTCGGTCTTCGCGATCTCGACGCTGAGCAAGCCGTGCTTGAACTTCGCTTCGATCTTGTCGGCATCGGCGTCGGCGGGCAGGGCGATGCGGCGCCGGAAGCTGCCGTGACGCCGCTCGCTGATCAGATGTCCATCCTCGCGGCGCTCGGAGGATTCCTCCTTTTCGCTCGCGAGCAGGAGGACCCCGTCGGCGACCTCGAGCCGGATGTCCTTCTCGGTGAGGCCCGCGAGCTCGGCGGTCAGCTTGTAGGCCGGGCCGGTATCGACGAGCTCGACCGCCGGGAGCGGGCTCACGAGCCGCGGGACATAGCTCAGCAGGCTGCGGCCGGGGCGAGCGAATTCCTCGAACATGCGGTCGAGCTCGCCGCGCAGCCAGTTCATCGCGCCAAGCTCCGCCTCAGCGGGCTGGCTACCCGCGGTGCGGGTCGGGGTCAGATCGTTCATCAGCTTGCTCCTTCTTGAAAATCGAGAGGGATCGCGGCGGCGGGCTGTGCCGGGCGGACCCTCGTCGCCGCGATGCGCCGGAGCGCAATCGGGACCTAGCGAGCAGGCTGCGACGGCAGAATCGGGGAAGCTCCCAAGCGGAGCTCTCCTTACGGAAAGTTGCGGATAAGCCGCACCCTTCGTCCCGGGTAAGGCTGCCCGCACGCGCCGGCGGCTCCTGCCGATGTTCGCCGGCTTCGGTCCGCTCGCAACGCGAGCCGGATTTCTTTCGAAGGAGAAAGATCATGCAGAAGAAGAGTGACGGCCAGCTGCAGGATGACGTGGTCGCCGAACTCGAATGGGATCCGAGCGTCGATCACGCCGATATCGGCGTCTCGGTCAATGACGGCGTCGTGACGCTGGCGGGCTATGTGAAGAGCTTTCCGCAGAAGGTCGCGGCCGAGCGCGCCGTACGGCGCGTCGCGGGGGTTCGCGCGCTCGCCGAGGAACTGAAAGTGCGCTTCGCGTCGGATCCCAAGACCGCCGACCATGAAATCGCCAAGCGGATCGTCGACATGATCGGCTGGACGGTCGCGATCCCCGAGGGGCAGGTCAAGGTGAAGGTCGAGCGCGGCTGGGTCACGTTGACCGGCACCGTCGAATGGCACTTCATCGCGAAGGAAGTCGCGCGCGCCGCGGGACACATATCGGGGGTCACCGGAGTCTCGAACCTGATCAAGGTCGGCGATATTCCGACCCCTGCGGACGTCAAGGCGCGGATCATGGCGGCGTTCAAGCGTCAGGCGGGTCTCGATGCATGCGGCGTATCGGTCACCACCGAGGGCAGCACGGTCACACTTCGCGGCCGGGTCAAGGCGTGGGGCGAGCGGCGCATGGCCGAGCTCGCGGCCTGGTCGGCGCCCGGCGTGACCGACGTCGAGGATTATCTCGCGGTCGACAGCTGATCCCGCTCGCCTGGGGAAGAGGCGACCCCCCCTGCGGCCGTCCGGACATCCGGGCGGCCGCCTTTCTATCCGTATCATTGCGCATATCGGCCTGGGCTGACGACACATAGTCTCGGCGCAGAAACCAAGGAGACGGCTCATGAAGAATATCCTGTTGCTCGTACATGACGACCATGGCCAGGAAGCTCGCCTGCAGGCGGCGCTCGATATCACCCGGGCGGTCGAAGGCCATCTGACCTGCATCGACGTCACGCCCTATCCGCTCATCGCCGGTGACGGGTTCGGCTTTGCCGAAACCGTCGTCGTCCTCGACGAGCGCGAAAGCGAGGCGAAGAACAAGTCGGTGATCAGCGACCGCCTGTCGCGCGAGGATGTCAGCTGGAGCTGGATCGACGCGATGGACGAAATCGCGAATGCGGTGCTCGATGCAGCCGACCTCGCCGACCTCATCATCCTCAATCGCGCGCTCGACGGCTTTCCGATGCCCGACATGCGCGACATCGCGAGCCGCATTGTCGCGCGCGCGAGTGCGCCCGTGCTGGCGGTGCCCGAGACGCTCGAACGCTTCGAGCTCGAGCGCGCGCTCGTCGCGTGGGACGGCCGCCCCTCGGCGGCGGCCGCGCTCCGCGCTGCTGTACCGCTCCTCGTCTTCGCGAAGGAGGTCGAGATCTTCACCGCGCAAGGGTCCGACAATCATATCGTGCCCGAGGATGCCGCGGCCTATCTGTCGCGCCACGGCATCGCGGCAAATGTGCGCAAGACCGACATCGGCAAGTTTCACGCTGATTTCCTGATCTCGGACGAGGCAAAGATGTTCCGCGCCGATTATATCGTGATGGGCGCCTACGGCCGTGGCCGGCTGCGCGAGACCTTCGGCGGCACTACGAAGAATCTGCTTTCGAAGAGCAAATTCCCCCTGCTGATGAGCCATTGATCGATGGCCCCCGGCCCTGTTTTCCAGCTTCGGGCTCGCACCTCCGAAAGGGCTAGCCCGACAATCTTGCAAGACCTGAGCGGTAGCTGCCTGAAACGTGCCGCCCGGCCAGAGCTTCGATAACGGGACCATGGACATGTTGATCGCCCGATCGGGTTGGAGCGAGGCACCGCCGACCATTCTTATCGTCGAGGATGACCCGGCAGTGCGCCGCTCGCTCCTCCTGCTTCTGCAGGGACGCGGATTTGCGGTGAAGGCCTGGCCCGCCGCCGATCCCGCGCTCGCCGAGGCGGCGCGTGCCGCGCCCGACTGCCTGATCGTCGATTACCGGCTCGAGAGCAGCGACGGGATCGCGATGCTGGGCGCGCTGCGCGCGCAGGGCTGGGATGGGCCGGCCATCCTGATCTCCGCCTATCCGTCCGGGGAACTGAGCGCGCGCGCGCGCGAGGCGGGCTTCGCGCTCGTTCTGGAAAAGCCCTTGCGCGAGCATATGCTTGTCGACGCCGTGACGAGGCTCACGCGCAGCGGCACGCCGCCCGCAAGCCCTTGAGGTCTTGTCCGGCCGCGCGCAGCTATTCGGGATATTCGCGCGGCGTGGTTTCGGGATGGCTGTCGGGAAGCACCGGTGCCTCCGGCGACGTGCGCAGCGGCTGGCGATCGGGGTCCGGTGCCGGCGTCTCCGGATAGGCCTTGTCGGGCCGCGTCGGCGGGTCGCAATCGGGACATTCGGGAGGGCGCGCCGCGCTGGCGGGGTCTCGCTCGAAACGATCCATGGCAGTCTCTCCTGACAGGCCGATCTGGCCTTCGCCACTTTCGCGCCGCTGGTGCGGGCACGCCATTAGGGATTCCCCCTAGCCGCGCCCTCGGGGACGAGGACGAGCGCGCCTTCGACTTCGCCGGCGCGCAACCGGTCGAGCGCGCGATTGGCGTCGGCGAGCGGCAGCGCGGTGATATGCGTCCGCAGGCCGCAGCGCGCCGCGGCTTCGAGAAACGCCGCGCCATCGGCACGGGTCAGATTGGCGACCGACCGGATAGACCTTTCCTCCCAGAGATCGGCATAAGGAAAGGACGGGATGTCGCTCATATGAATGCCGGCGCAGATGACGCGTCCGCCCTTGCGGACATGGCGTAGCGCTTCGGGAACCAGTGCTCCAACCGGCGCAAAGAGGATCGCTGCGTCGAGCGGGTCCGGCGGTGCTTCGGTCGACGCGCCCGCCCAGGCGCAACCGAGGCGGCGGGCGAAATCCTGACCAGCGGTATCGCCTTCGCGTGTGAAGGCGTAGACATCGGTGCCGTCGGCGATCGCGAGCTGCGCGAGAATATGTGCGGCGGCGCCGAAACCATAGAGGCCGAGCGCCTTCGCGCTGTCCGCCATGCGATAGGCGCGGTAGCCGATCAAGCCGGCGCAGAGCAAAGGCGCCGCATGAAGATCGTCGAAGGCGGCAGGGATTGCGAGGCAGAAGCGCGCATCGGCGACGACATGCGAAGCGAAACCGCCGTCGCGCGTGAGGCCGGTGAACTCGGGCGCGTCGCAGAGATTTTCATGGCCCGCAGCGCAAGAGGGGCACGTGCCGCAGCTCTGCCCGAGCCAAGGCACGCCGACCCGCTCGCCAAGCCCGAACTGGGTGACGCCCGCGCCGAGTGCGTCGACGCGGCCGACGATCTCATGTCCCGGGACAATCGGAAGCCGGCCGCTGATGTCGCCGTCGGCGATATGGAGATCGGTCCGGCACACGCCGCAAGCGGTGATCGCGATCCTGATTTCGCCGTCTGCCGGGGCCGGCATCGCGCGTTCGACGCGGTGCAGCGGTGCGCCCGGCATGTCGAGCTGCATGGCATGAAAGCCTTGGTCCATTGGGAGTGTCTCCAGCCGGCTGCCTGCCGGGCGCCGACCCGATGGCCAAGGTCAGCGAAGCTCGAGTTCGAGCAGAGCGAGCGTGGCGTTGCCATCATAGTCGCTCGCCTTGAACCCCAGCGTCCGCTCGACCTCCATCGCGCCTCGATTGGCGCGGCTCTCGATCGACCGCAACGTCTTGAGGCCGCGGGCGCGGGCGAGATCGACGGCATGGTTGAGGAGGGTCCAGCCGACGCCGCGTGTCTTATACGCCGGCGCGACCGAAATCGCGACCTCGGCGGTCACGAACGCATCGTCGGCAGCAATCAGCAGGCTCGCAATCAGCTCCGAGGTCGCGGCATCGAACGCGAGCAGATGCTCGCGGTGGCGATGATCGACACCGATCATCGCCGCGAGCTGGGCGCTCGACAGGTGCGACTGGCCGCTCAGGAAGCGGAACTGCATATCGTCCGCCATCAGGCCGTCGAAGAAATGATTGACGATATCCGCGTCGCTCTCCGCGACCGGCCGGAGACGAAGGTCGACGCCGCTGCGGGTCTGCAGGCAAGTCTCGGTCGCCTCGCTGAGCGTGGTGTCGGGCGCATTGGTGAGCGTCATCCTCTGTCTCCTTGATTTGGATCGGACCGCCGGAGCGGCGAAGGGCGAAGGGTGAGGGTGCCCGCGATACGGCTTTGCTCGCGCCGCGGGTCCGCCGGCGCGCGATTCACCGGAGTCCGGCGCGGGTGCGCGCGAAATGGGGTCAATGGACTGGGTCTCGGCATCGCTTGCTCCTTTGCGACGTCAGGCTAACGCCCCGCGCGGTCGGCGCATTTCGTAATTATACGGAGCGACCGCAGTATGGCGCCCGGCCTGAAGGGCGCGGTTTATTGACCGGTGTCAATGAAGCCGGTGCGCATAAGCGCTTCCCTCTCCATCATGAAGGAGAGCAAGACATGCGAAATCTTTTGATTCACGCCGACGCGAGCCCGGCCATGGCCGCGCGCACCGAGACGGCGCTCGCTATCGGACGGCGCCTCGGCGCTCATCTCAGTTTCCTGATCTGCTCGCCCTTCCAGCAGTTCATCGCCTCCGATCCCTTTGGCGGCATGTATCTGGCGCGCGAACAGCTCGCCAAGGCGCAGCTTGCCGATGCCGAGCTCGAGACCCGGCTCGCGGCGCAGCTCGCGCGCGAGGATGTGCCCTGGGACGTCGCCATCGCCGACGGCGATGCGCTCGCGGCGCTCTCGCTCGCCGCGACGCTAGCCGATCTTGCCATCGTATCGCTCGGCCCCCGCGACCGGCGCGGTCTCGCTCAGCCGACGCTGGCGGGCGACCTCGCAATGACTGTGCCCGCGCCCGTGCTCGCGTTGCCCGCCGAAGGCCAGCCGCTCGACCTTGATGCCCCGGTGATGATCCTGTGGAACGGCAGCCCGCAAGCCGCGCACGCCTTGCGCGCCGCTGGGCCGTTGATGGCGGGCGCGGGCAGCGTGACGATGGTGCAGGTCGGGCCGGATGAGGGACGGGTGCCGGCCGAGGACGCGCTCTGCTATCTGTCGCGGCACGGCATTCATGCTGAGCTACGCCGCCTCGATTGCGGGGCGCTTACGCCCGAGGAGATACTCGAGCGAACCGCGAAGGAAATGGCACCGGGGCTCATCGTGATGGGCGCCTATGGGCGTCCGCGGCTGCGCGAGACTCTGTTCGGCGGGGTAACGCGCTATCTGCTCGAAGCCGCGCCGGCGCCGCTCCTCCTCGCCCATTGACCGCGATGCCTGCCTGCCGGGCACCCGGCGCATGACCGATTGCCTGTCCTGCATCGTGCGCAACCGTGCCATTTGTGCAAGCCTGCGGCCGGACGAGCTCCTGTCGCTCGGCCGGATGGGCCGGCGCCAGCGCGTGAGCAGCGGGCATACGCTCCTGTGGGAGGGCGACGACGCGCCGGTCGTCGCCAATGTCCTTGAAGGCGTCCTGAAACTCGTCGCCGCCACCGCCGACGGGCGCGAGCAGATCGTTGGTATCGTCTTTCCCTCGGACTTCATCGGGCGGCCGTTCGGGAAGGAAAGCCCGTATAGCGTCAGCGCGATCAGCGCTGCCGAGCTTTGCATCTTCCATCGCGACCAGTTCGACGAGTTCGCCGCCGACCATCCCGATCTCCAACAAAAATTGCTGCGCCGCACGCTCGGCGAACTCGATCGCGCGCGCCGCTGGATGCTTCTGCTCGGGCGCAAGTCGGCGTCCGAGAAGGTTGCTTCCTTCCTGCTCGAAATGGCCGATCGCTTGTCGTCACCTCCCGGTGCGGCGGATACGGCGCGAGGCTTCGAGCTGCCCTTCGGCCGTCAGCAGATCGCCGACATCTTGGGTCTCACCATCGAGACCACGAGCCGCCAGTTCACCAAAATGCGCGCCGATGGCCTGATCGACCTTCCATCCCGCCGCAAGATCGTCATCAACGACCTTGCGGCTCTGAACGAAATGGCAGGCTGACCGGCCACCGGCGCCAGTTGGGAGGTCAGAAACGAAAAGCGACGCCGGCGCTGATCACCCAGGGATCTAGCTTGTGCCGCGTCTTCAGCACCTCGGTCGTCCCGGCATACCATGTCGCGGTCGGACGCAGGAAATAGCGTTTGGCATCGAAGGATAGCGCGAGTCCCTTGTCGTTCACCGGAATATCGACCCCGGCCTGGAGCGCGGCGCCGAGCTTGTCGCCCATCTTCTGGCGGGTCGCGCCGAGCGACCGGGTCGTGGCGCCGGGCTTTTCGTCGATGAAGATGAAGTAGCTCGGACCCGCCCCCACATAAGGCTGGATGCCGCCTTCCTTGCCGAAATGATATTTGAGCGTCAGCGTCGCGGGGACGATCTTGGCGTTCGACACCAACGTCGCGCCGCTCAGCGCGCCACGGCCGTTCACGTCATGCTGGGTCACCCCGGCAATCGTCTCGAGCGAGATATGGTCGGCGACATAATATTCGATCGCGACCGTCGGCGTCACATTGTCGTCGGCTTTCGTCTGCGTCCCGGCCGGCAGGCCGATCCCGTCGAGCTTGACGTCGCTGATCTTGCCGTCGGGCGCGACATAGGTCGCGAAAATCTTGAACTGGACATCGCCGGCCTTGGCCGCGGCCTGCCCGGGAATTGCGGCGGCGGCCGCCAGCGCGATCAGCGAGAGATGCTGTTTTTTCATGGTCGTTGCTCCTTGCGTTGACCTGGGCTCCCTGCACCCGGCGTGGCCGCCGGGCATTGATGCCGCGCAATCTATTCGTTGATCCTGGTCAATGTTTTTGCCCCGCCGCACGGCCAAGAGCGGTCCTGAACCATGCGGCGTCAAAGCCGCGCGAAAACAGGGACAAGCGATATGGACACTCTGGTAGCAAAGGCGGGGGGCTGGCTCGGCCTGGCCCTGCTCGCGCTGGTGATGGCGGCGGTCGCGGTCGATGCGCCCTTCGCCGTCCATATGATCATCGTCGCGCTGGCCGCTTTGCTGATGCTCTGGACGACCGTGTCGCGCGCCGATTATGAGGCGATCGCGCGCGGGATATTGAAGATGCCCGCCGATCAGGGCGTCTATGACGACGATCCGGTGCGTTGGGGGGTCGTCGCCACGCTGTTCTGGGGCATCGCCGGCATGGCCGCAGGGCTCTTTATCGCACTCCAGCTCGCTTTCCCGGCGCTGAACCTCAACCTCGAATATACGACCTTCGGGCGGCTGCGGCCGCTGCACACCTCGGCGGTCATCTTCGCCTTCGGCGGCAACGCGCTGATCGCGACGAGCTTTTACGTCGTCCAGCGCACCTGCCGCGCGCGGCTCGCTTTCCCGACGCTCGCGCGTTTCGTCTTCTGGGGATACCAGCTCTTCATCGTGCTTGCCGCCACCGGCTATCTGATGGGCGTCACCGAGGCACGCGAATATGCCGAGCCCGAATGGTATGTCGACCTATGGCTGACGATCGTCTGGGTCGCCTATCTGGTCGTTTTCACCGGCACGATCGTCAAGCGCCGCGAGCCGCATATCTATGTCGCCAACTGGTTTTACCTCAGCTTCATCGTCACCATTGCGATGCTCCACATCGTCAACAATCTGTCGGTGCCGGCGAGCATCTTCGGGTCGAAGAGCTATGCCGCCTTTGCCGGGGTGCAGGATGCGCTGACGCAATGGTGGTACGGGCATAATGCGGTCGGCTTCTTCCTGACCGCGGGCTTCCTCGCGATGATGTATTATTTCGTGCCGAAGCAGGCCGAGCGGCCGGTGTACAGCTATCGCCTGTCGATCATCCACTTCTGGTCGCTGATCTTCCTCTACATCTGGGCGGGGCCGCACCACCTCCATTACACCGCGCTGCCCGACTGGGCGCAGACGCTGGGCATGGTCTTTTCGGTGGTCCTGTGGATGCCGAGCTGGGGCGGCATGATCAACGGTCTGATGACGCTCAACGGCGCGTGGGACAAGATCCGCACCGACCCGATCATCCGCATGATGGTGATGGCGCTCGCCTTCTACGGCATGAGCACCTTCGAAGGCCCGATGATGTCGATCAAATGGGTGAACTCGATGTCGCATTACACCGACTGGACGATCGGCCACGTCCACAGCGGCGCGCTCGGGTGGAACGGCATGATCACCTTCGCGGCTGTCTATTACCTCGTGCCGCGCCTGTGGGGACGCGAGCGGCTCTACAGCCTGCGCATGGTCAACTGGCACTTCTGGCTCGCGACCGTCGGCATCGTTTTCTACGCCGCGTCGATGTGGGTCGCGGGCATCATGCAGGGCCTGATGTGGCGCGAATATGGAGCCGACGGCTACCTCGTCTACAGCTTCGTCGAAAGCGTCGCGGCGATGCACCCGATGTACCTGATCCGCGCCGCGGGCGGGGCGATGTATCTCGCCGGCTTCCTGATCATGGTCTTCAACGTCTGGGCGACGCTCAGCGGCAAGGTGCGCGCCGAAAAGCCGATGACCGAAACCCCGTACAACGCCGCAGCGGACTGCCCGCTCGCGCCCGTCCCTGCCGAATAAGGAGCCCGGATCATGGCCACCAGACCCGCCAAACAGGGCTTCAGCCACAAGAAGATCGAACGCAATGTGACGTTGCTCGGCGCGCTCGCGCTGCTCACCGTCACCATCGGCGGCATCGTCGAGATCGCGCCGCTTTTCTGGATCGACAACACGGTCGAGAAGGTCGAGGGCATGCGCCCCTATACCCCGCTCGAGCTCGCCGGACGCAACATCTACATGCGCGAGGGCTGCTACACCTGCCACAGCCAGATGATCCGTCCGTTCCGCGACGAGGTCGAACGCTATGGCCACTACAGCCTCGCCGCCGAGAGCATGTACGACCACCCGTTCCAATGGGGGTCGAAACGCACCGGGCCCGACCTGGCGCGCGTCGGCGGCCGCTATTCGGACGAATGGCACAAGGCGCATCTGATCGACCCGCGCAGCGTCGTGCCCGAATCGATCATGCCGCCCTATGCCTTCCTCGCCGAACGCGATCTCCAGACGGGCGACATGGCGAACGACCTGACCGCGCTCTATCGCGTCGGTGTGCCCTATACGAAGGCCGACATCGCCAAGGCGAACGATGACATCCGGGCGCAGGCCGACCCCGATGCCGGCGCGGGCGATCTGCAGAAGCGCTATCCGAAGGCGCAGGTCCGCGACTTTGACGGCGACCCCGCGCGCGTGACCGAGATGGATGCGCTGATTGCCTATCTTCAGATGCTCGGCACGCTGGTCGATGTCGACAAGGCGGCGCCGCAGGAACGCGCCGGCGAAACGGAGGCGGCGCGATGAGCTACGACGCGCTTCGCCATTTCGCCGATAGCTGGGGGCTGCTCGCGATGGCGCTGCTGTTCCTCACCCTTATCGCCTGGCCGTTCCGGCCGAGCGCGCGCGCCCGCAACGAAGAGGCCGCGAACATGATCTTCAAGGACGACGAGCATGGCTGATCTGAAACAGCGCATCGACGAGGCGACCGGCACGAGCACGGTCGGCCATGAGTGGGACGGGATCGAGGAACTCGACACGCCGATGCCGCGCTGGTGGCTCTGGACCTTTTACGCCACGATCGTCTGGGGGCTGGCTTATGTCGTCCTCTATCCGGCGTGGCCGATGGTCGACAGCGCGACCAGGGGCGTCCTCGGCTGGTCGAGCCGCGGCGACCTTGCAAAGGAAATGGCGGCCGATGCTAAGCGCCGCGCGCCGACGGTCAATGCCATCGCCGCAACCGCGATTACCGATCTGCCCGCGAAGCCCGAACTGATGCAGGCGGCGGTGCAGGGCGGCGGCGCGGCGTTCCGCGTCCATTGCGTCCAGTGCCACGGCGCTGGCGGTGCGGGGGTGAAGAAGCTCTATCCGAGCCTGACCGACGACGACTGGCTGTGGGGCGGCGATCTGGCGACCATCGAATATACGGTCACCCACGGCATCCGGAATCCCGACCACAAGGCGACCCGCACCAGCCTGATGCCCGCCTTCGGCCGCGACGGCATTCTCGACGCGGCGCAGATCGGCGATGTCGTCAGTTTCGTGCGCACGATCAGCCGGCAGGAAAAGGTCAGCGCGTCGTCGTCGCGCGGCGCGACGCTGTTCGCGGACAATTGCGCGGTCTGCCACGGCGCGGGCGGCGAAGGCGGGCGGCAGGTCGGCGCGCCGAAACTGACCGATGCGATCTGGCTGTACGGCGGCGATCGCGACAGCCTGACCGCGACGATCACGCAGCCGCGAAACGGCGTGATGCCGCGCTGGGGTGGCCGGCTCGATCCGGTCACGATCAAGATGCTGTCGGCCTATGTCTATTCGCTGGGCGGCGGCGAAAAGGGGCTTGCTCCCCTGACCGAAGGGCAGGGAGCCGATGGCCAGCCCTGAAGATATCTCCGGCCAGCCGGCGCCGCTCTACGAAGCGCGGAAGGGCGTTTACCCGAAAGCGGTGAACGGTCCCTTCCGCCGCTTCAAATGGGCGATCATGGCGGTGACGCTGGCGATCTATTACGGCACGCCTTGGATCCGCTGGGATCGTGGTCCTTACGCGCCCGATCAGGCGGTGCTCGTCGACCTCGCGAACCGGCGTTTCTACATGTTCCAGATCGAGATCTGGCCGCATGAATTTTACTATGTCGCGGGCCTGCTCATCATGGCGGGGATCGGGCTGTTTCTTGTCACCAGTGCGGTCGGGCGCGCCTGGTGCGGCTATGCCTGTCCGCAGACGGTGTGGACCGACCTGTTCCAGCATGTCGACCGGCTGGTCGATGGCGACCGCAACGCGCAGGTCCGGCTGGCGAACGGCCCGTGGACAGCCGAAAAGCTGGCGAAGCGAGCGGTCAAATATGGCATCTATCTGGCCATCGCCTTCTGGACCGGCGGCGCGTGGATCATGTATTTCGCCGATGCGCCGACGCTCACGCTGGACTTCTGGACGGGGCAGGCGGCGCTCGTCGCCTATGGCACCGTTGCCGTGCTGACCGCGACGACCTTCATCCTCGGCGGATTTATGCGCGAGCAGGTGTGCGTCTATATGTGCCCTTGGCCGCGCATCCAGACCGCGATGATGGACGAAAAATCGCTGCTGGTGACATACAAGGACTGGCGCGGCGAACCGCGCGGCAGCGTCAAGAAGGCGCAGGCTCACCCCGGCGGCTTCGGCGACTGCATCGACTGCAACCAGTGCGTCGCCGTGTGCCCGACGGGAATCGACATTCGCGAAGGGCCGCAGATCGGTTGCATCACCTGCGCACTCTGTATCGACGCGTGCGACAGGGCGATGGCGCAGGTCGGTCGCCCGCGCGGGCTGATCGACTATTGCACGCTCGACGATGCGGCGACCGAAAAGGCAGGCGGCACCGGGCAGTCGATCCGCAAGACGCTGCTGCGTCCGCGCACCTTGATCTATTTCGGCGTCTGGACCGCAATCGGTGCGGCGATGCTCTTTTCGCTCGGCCAGCGGACGCGGCTCGACCTTGCCGTCCAGCACGAGCGCAGCCCGCTCTTCGTCCAGCTTTCCGACGGCCACATCCGCAACAATTACACGCTGAAGCTGCGCAATATGGAAACGCGCCCGCGCCGGGTCGCGGTGAGTGTCAGCGGGCTTCCCGGTGCGGTGCTGTGGACCGACGCCGGTTCGCGTGAAAAGGCCGGGCAGCGTATCGAACTGGCGCTGCCCGCCGACAGCGTCACGAGCGTCAAACTTTTCGTCGCGGCGCCCGCCATCGGTCCGGCGCGGCAGGATTTCACGATCGGTACGCGCGGGCTCGACGGCGATCCGCGCGGCGACAGCGACATCATCCAGTTCGACCGGCCGGAGGCAGGACAATGACCGACACACGCAAACCCAAGGCCTTCACCGGCCGGCATATGACGGCGATCCTCGTCGGCTTTTTTGCGGTCGTGATCGCGGTCAATCTCACCATGGCGCGCTTCGCCATGTCGACCTTTGGCGGCAAGGTAGTCGAGAACAGCTATGTTGCGAGCCAGCATTATAACGAATGGCTAAAACGTGCCGACGCGCAGGACCGGCTGGGGTGGAATGAGAGCATCACGCTCGATGCGGGGCGTCATGTCCTTCTGACGATCCGCAAGGACGGAGCCCTGCTCGATGGCGTTCAGGCCTCTGCGACCATCAATCACCCCGTTGGGCGCATCGCGCCCGCTGCGCTGCGTTTCGAGCCGGCGGCGGGCGGCGTGCTGCGCTCGGTCGAGCCGCTGGCGATAGGGCGCTGGCGGCTCGACCTTATCGTCCGGCACGGCGCCGACGAAGCCCGCTATCGCGAGGATCTGCAATGACCGCCACCGCTCTCGTCGAACGTGACTTCGCGGTGCCCGATATCCGTTGCGCGGGCTGTATCGCCAAGCTGGAGCAGGGGCTGGTGCGCGACAGGCGCATCGCCGCCGCGCGCGTCAATTTCACCGAAAAGCGCGTGCATCTGTCCTGCACCGCCGACACCGACATGCCCGACCTGATCGGCGCTTTTTCGAACCTGGGGTTCGAGGCGCATCCGATCGGGAGTGGCACCGACGAAGCCGATGCCGAAGCGGAAACGAGCCGCGAACTGCTGCGCGCGGTCGCGGTATCGGGCTTCGCGATGATGAACATCATGCTGCTGTCGGTGTCGGTCTGGTCGGGGGCGGCCGGGGCGACCCGCGACCTGTTTCACTGGCTGTCGGCGGCGATCGCCTTGCCAACCGTCGCCTATGCCGGGCGGCCCTTTTTCCGCTCCGCGTGGCGGGCGCTCCGTCACGGCCGGACGAACATGGACGTGCCGATCAGCATCGGCGTTGCGCTCGTCTGCGCGATCAGCCTGTACGAGACCGCGACCAGCGGCCCGCATGCCTATTTCGACGGCGCGGCGATGCTGCTTTTCTTCCTGCTCTGCGGCCGCTGGCTCGACAGCGTGATGCGCGACCGCGCGCGCGGCGGCGTGATGGCATTGCTGCGCAACATGGGAACCGGCGCGATGGTGCTCGGTGACGATGGCCGCAGCCGCTGGGTCGACGCGACCGCGCTGGAGCCCGACATGGTGATGCTTGTCGCGGCGGGCGAGCGGCTGTCCGCCGACGGGGTCGTCATCGGCGGGGCCAGCCAGCTCGACCTGTCGCTGCTGACGGGCGAAAGCGCACCGCAACCGGTCCATCCCGACGACCGGGTGCATGCCGGCACGTTGAACCTCGACGCGCCGATCCAGGTGCGCGTGACCGCAGCGGGCGCCGACACCGCCATCGCCGACATTGCGCGGCTGATGGGCGAGGCGGCGCAGGGCAAGTCGCTCTATGTCCGCATCGCCGACCGCGCCGCGCGACTTTATGCGCCTGCGGTTCATTGCCTCGCGCTGATGGCATTCGCGGGATGGATGATCGCGGGGGCGGGGTGGCATCACAGCCTGCTGATCGCCGCCGCGGTGCTGATCATCACCTGCCCCTGCGCGCTCGGTTTGGCGGTTCCGGCGGCACAGATCGTCGCGGCGGGCGAACTGATGCGCGCGGGCGTGCTGATCAAGGACGGATCGGCGCTCGAACGGCTCGCCGAGGTCGACCGCGCGCTCGTCGACAAGACGGGCACGCTGACGCTCGGGCGCCCCGAAGCGATCGGTCTCGAACGGCTCGATATCAGGGTGAAGTCGCTGATCCTCGCGCTGTCGCAGGCGAGCCGTCACCCGCTGAGCGAGGCGCTGACGCGGGGATTGCAGGCATATGATGTCCAGCCCGCCGAGGTGACGTCGATCCGCGAGACACCCGGCTTTGGCATCGAAGCGCACTGGGCGGGGCGCATCGTAACGCTTGGCCGACCGCAGGCGGGGGACCTCAGCGACGCGCTCGCGACCGGACTGTCGGTCGACGGCAAGGCGGTTGCGACGATCCGCTTTGCCGACCGCCTGCGGCCCGACGCCGCCGAAGCGATCGACGCGTTGGGGCGTCAGGGTATCGAAGCGATGATCCTGTCGGGGGATCGTGCCGAGGCCGTCGCGCCGGTCGCGCGCCAGCTCGGGCTGACCGCACAGACGGGGATGAGCCCGCAGGACAAGCTGGACGCGATCGACCGGCAGGTCGCGCTGGGCCGCAAGGTGCTGATGATCGGCGACGGCCTCAACGATGGACCCGCGCTCGCGGCGGGCTATGCGTCGATGGCGCCGGGATCGGCGAGCGACGTCGGCAAGAATGCGGCCGACTGTATCTTCCTCGGCGACCGGATGATGCCGGTGGCGCAGGCGGTGCATATGGCGCGTCGGACGCAGGCGATCGTGCGGCAGAATTTCCTGCTCGCGATCGGATATAACGCCGTCGCGGTGCCGCTGGCGTTCCTCGGCTTCGTCACGCCGCTCGTCGCGGCGATCGCGATGTCGGGCTCGTCGCTGATCGTGGTCGGCAATGCGCTGCGGCTCAAAAGGGCGATCCGGTGAACGGGCTGGCCTTCCTGATCCCGATTGCGCTCGGTCTCGGCCTGCTCGGTCTCGCCGCCTTCTTCTGGTCGCTGCGCAAGGGACAGTTCGACGATCTCGACGGCGCCGCGCTGCGCATCTTTGTCGAGGATGAGGAGGAGCGGGCATGAAGCTGCGCAACCTCCTCGTCGCAATGGGCGCCATTGCGCTGATGCAGCCGCCGGTCGCGGCCGATGCGCGCATCCTGTCCGTGCCCTCGTGCGGCGGGGCGACACACCGGATGATCGTCCCTGGCGATCCCGCCGATCCCGACCAGCGGCGCGACTGCGCCAAGGCGTGCCACGCCGTCACCGACCGGCGCAGCAAGGCGGCCGGCGTCAAAAAGGGCTGCTGCTGACGTACCTGCGTTGATCCCGGTCAATGTTCGGGCGCAGGCGCGGGGGTAGGAGGCTTGCATGTGGTCCTATCATCCTGATCTGCTCGCCAAGCCGGTGCCGCGTTACACCAGCTATCCCACCGCGATGGAATTTACCGACGCTGTCGGCGCCGACGATTATGCGCGCGCGCTCGACGCGATCGAGGCGGCGACGCCGGTCTCGCTCTATGTCCACATCCCCTTTTGCGAGCAGATCTGCTGGTATTGCGGCTGCAACACGGGGGCGGCCGGGCGCAAGCAGAGGCTGGCTGACTATCTGGTCGCGCTGCGCGCCGAAATCGCGCTTGTCGCAAAGCGGCTCGGCGGCCGCGGGCGGGTGCAGCGCATCGCCTTTGGCGGCGGCAGCCCGAATGCGATCGCGCCCGTCGAACTGGTGCGGCTGCTCGACCGCATCCTCACCGTTTTCGACGCGCACCGTCCCGAGGTGTCGATCGAACTCGACCCGCGCGGCTTTTCCGCCGAATGGGCGCTGGTGTTCGCGGCGGCGCACGTCACGCGCGTCAGCCTCGGCGTCCAGACCTTTGCGCCTCACGTCCAGCAGGCGATCGGCCGCATCCAGCCGCTGTCGCATATCGAACGCGTCGTCGCGGCGCTGCGCCTGCGCGATATCGATGCGATCAATTTCGACCTGATGTACGGACTGCCCGGCCAGTCGCTCGCCGACCTCGACGCCACACTCGATGAAACGATCCGCCTCGAACCGAGCCGGATCGCCTTGTTCGGCTACGCCCATCTTCCCGACATGATCCCGCGTCAGCGGCGGATCGATGCCACCGGCCTTCCCGATCAGCGGCTGCGGTTCGAACAGGCGGAACTGGGATATCGCCGGTTGACCGACGCCGGCTATGTTCCCGTCGGTTTCGATCATTTCGCGCGGCCGGACGATCAGCTAGCCGTCGCGGCGGCGGCGGGACAGGTCAACCGTAATTTCCAGGGGTTCACCGACGATGACGCACCGGTGCTGCTCGGCTTCGGAGCAAGCGCGATCAGCCGCTTTCCCGACCTGATCGTCCAGAACGAAAAGCGAGCAGGGCCGTACCGCGATTTGGTCGGTGAAGGCCGCCTGACTGTGGTGCGCGGCGTAGCGGTGGACAATGCCCAGCAGGTGAGAGGAAAGAATATCCGCGACATTTTGTGCAGCGGTCGCACCCGCATCGGAATGGGTCGCGGGAAGCATGTCCGGAATATTCTTGCCGATTACGAGCGTCGCGGAGTTGTCGAATGGGACGCGGACGATCTCGTGATCCGCGACGAAGGCTTGCCCTACGCACGCCATGTCGCGGCACAATTCGACAGCGTGAGGGGCGCGATCTAGTTCGTCAAAGCCGCGTCTGCTTTTCGCGCGCTCTGACCCAAAGCGGACAGTCTCCAACCGGCCAAATCGGGCCCAATTGGCCTGAAAACACTCCGTGCCCTTGCGTCGCTCGTCATCTTCGTCGAGCAAGAGCCGAACCGGGAAAACAGGAGAGCGACATGCTGACAGTCCATCATTTGGGGATTTCGCAATCAGAGCGGATCGTGTGGCTCTGCGAAGAGCTTGGGCTCGAATATGAGCTAAAGCGTTATGACCGGAGAGCGGACAACCGTCTGGCGCCCGACGAGTACAAGGCTCTGCATCCGATGGGGATCGCACCGGTGATCGCCGACGGCAATCTTGTGTTGGGAGAGAGCGGCGCGATCTGCGATTACATCTGCGCCCGCTACGGTAACGATCAACTGGTACCTTCAGTGGACTCCCCGGATTTTGCCGACCACCTATTCTGGTTCCACTGGTCAAACGGGACCTTCATGACGATCCTCATGATGCAGCTTGTGCGCGGTGACGTAGACGCGAGCGATCCCCGCTCAGCTTTCGTGGACGCCCGGAATTCTGCCGCTTGGTCCATGATCGAAACGAGGCTCGGCGAAGCTCCCTTTTTCGGTGGCGCGAACCTGACGACCGCGGACATCATGATGGTCTATTGCCTGACCACGAGCCGCGCGTTTCGCGGGACATCGATTGACGCGTATCCCAATGTGAAGGCGTACCTCCAGCGGATCGGGGCGCGGCCTGCATATCAGGCAGCGATGGCGAAGGCTGAGCCCGGCATGCAACCCATGTTGGCATGAACTGGACAACGGACCGGTTGGCGCAAGGGCAATTCCGAGGTCGATCGCTGAAAGCCAGCCTTCCGCGCTCGGCCAGCCAACAGCGGACTTTCCGCAAACGGCCACTCATACGCTTGAGATGATCTCTCTGGCGTAAGCCGGGCAGTTGGCGCTTCATCGCTCCGCGCGGACTTGGTTGATGGTCTTTCCTGTCCATCGCCTGACGGCACGGCGCAGGTTCGCGCTGTCGCTGAAGCCTACTTTCCACGCGACGTCGTCGACGCTCATCCGGGTGGTCTGCAGATACTCGATCGCAAGCTTGCGGCGGACATCATCGACGATCTCGCCATAGCTCGTGTCTTCTGCGGCGAGCCGACGGCGCAGGGTTCGCTCTTGCAATCCCAGCTGCTCCGCGATCGAAGTCATTGAGGCCGACTGGTTCGGGGCGAGCAGCAGGAGCTGATAGACCTCGCCGGACAATCCCGATGCGATCCGCGACTGGCCGATCAGCCGGTCGCAAGTCTCTTCGAGCATCGCTCTTGTGAGCCGGTTGCCGAGTTCTGGTGTCTGCTCCAGAATTCCGATCGGATAATGAAGCTCGTTGGCATCCTGCCCATAGGAGCAAGGACAGGACAACGCCTGTTCGTCGGCGGATGCCTGCCCGTCTTCGGGCAAGGCGAATATCGCCTGCACGGGCAAATTGTCTGCCCCGGCGGTGTCCCGGATATGGGTGTAGGTCATCTTCATCTGCTGGCGGACGAGGAAGGTCCGGACCTCGTTGCTCATGACGTCGCGATAGATTTCCTCAAAACGCCAGATCGCGAACGCGCCTTCCGTTCGCCATCCGAGCCTCACCGTCGGCGTGGCGAGCGGTTGGTATCGCACGGCGAAGTCGAAGAACTCGCGCATCGTGGGCGAGCACATCAGCGCGTAGCCATACATGCCGTAGGCCGAAAGATGGAGCCGCGACCCGATTTCGAATGCGTCGCCGAATTCAGCGCCCGCGGCGACGATGTTTTCGCACGCAACCAGATATTGGCCGATCGAGGTCAGCGTGTGGGGATCGCGTACATCCGCGAGTGTCAATCCCGTGCGATCCAGAACTGTCTCGGGTTTGATGCCGCGGCCGGCGACGGCCTCAATGACGGTCGCCAGCTTGAAAGGCGCAAAGATCCGCTGGTTCAGCGAAGGAAAACCGGCGCGCGTGCTGCTGGTCGCAGCCCCTGCCTGCGCATCGACAATCGACATCGTCATTCTCTCAACCTTGTCCGCCAAAGACACATCGTTGTCCGTCCGGGCGCTTACAAACCTCTCTGGCAGACCATAAGCAGGGCATCAAGTCGGCAAAGTCCGGCCGCGGCCCCGGCCGCATTCGAAGAGCGAGGGAGAGGACCATCATGTCGAACAACATCCTATTCATGGCGGGCCGCGCATGTCTGCTATCGGGCTCCGCAATCGCGGCGGTGCTTCTCGTGCCGACGGCCGCGCGGGCCCAGTCGGCCGAAGACATCACGCAGTCGAACGCGGACGGCGAAACTGACACCGAAATCGTCGTGACCGGCACAAGCATTCGCGGCATCCCGCCGACGGGGTCGGGGCTCATTGGCGTCACGCGTGAGGATGCGAAGCTGATCGGCGCGGCGAGCACCCCCGAACTGCTCGCAACCGTCCCACAGCTCAACAGCTTCAACACGGCGCCGCGTACCAGCAATGGCGGGCTGGGATCCTTCGCGCCGGGCCTTCGCGGACTCCCGCCTGCCGCCACCCTGCCGCTGATGAACGGGCATCGCCTGATCTCGGGGAGTACGCAGCAGACCAACCCCGACTATCCGTTTCTTCCCGAACTCGCAATCGAGCGGGTCGAGATCGTCGCCGACGGGGCTTCGGCCATCTACGGCTCGGATGCCGTGGCCGGCGTCGTCAACTTCATCACGCGGAAGCGCGTGTCGGGACTGGAGGCGAATGTCCGCTACGGCTTCGCAGACGACTATGACGCCTTCAACGCGGGGGGCATCTTCGGCCATGACTGGGGTAGCGGCTCGTTTGTCGCGGCCTATCAATATTCCGAGAACAGCAATATCACTGGCGCCGACCGGCGATATCGCTCGCTCGACTTCCGGGCCGCAGGCGGCGTCGATACGCGCTCGGCCGTCTGTCCGGATGCGAACGTCAATCTGTTCACCGGCACGATCTATGCTGCGCCTAGCCTGGCGCCCGGGCTCAACACCTGCGACCCGCGCGGGCCGGTCGATCTTGTGCCGGAAAACCGCACCCACGCCGCCTTCGTCTCGGCGCGCCAGGACCTGTCCTCGAACGTGACCCTTTGGGCCGATCTCCTCTACTCTGATCGACGGGATATCGTTCAGGCTGCGCTGCCCGGGCAGACCTTTGTCCTGATCACCGCGGCCAATCCCTTCTTCCGGGCTCCGCCCGGCACCGGGGCGACATTTGAATTTGTCGACTTCAGGCCCGACAACCTCGTTGGCGCGGATCATTTCGACCAGACATTCCGCGTCAGGAGCGGGAACGCCACGGCCGGGCTCGACATCAAATTGCCTGGCGACTTCAAGGCCAGCGTTTTCGGTACATTCAACTGGGCGCGAAATGATACCTTCCAGCCCGGCATCAACACCACAGCCCTGACGGCAGCGGCAGCCGGCACGACGACCGCGACCGCACTCGACCCGTTCGGTACCCGCACCAATCCGGCGGTTGTCGCCGCAATTCTCGACAATCCGACCGATTTCACCAACCGCCAGCGCACCCGGATCGGCGCCGTGAAGATCGACGGACCGCTGGCCAACCTACCCGGCGGGGATCTCAAGGTCGCGCTTGGCGCCGAATATCGGCGCGAAACCTACATGCAGCGCGGATCAAGCGGAGGCGTCGGCTTTCCGGAAGATCTGAGCCGCAACATCGCGTCGGTCTATGGCGAGCTGTTCGTGCCGATCGTCGGCGAGGGCAATGCGGGGCCGATGGCCCATAGCCTCGCCCTGTCGCTCTCAGGGCGCTACGATCATTACAGCGACTTCGGCTCGACGACCAATCCGAAGGTCGGCATCACCTGGGAGCCGATCGAAGGCGTCAACTTGCGCGGCAGTTACGGCCGGTCGTTCCGGGCGCCCGGACTTCGCGACCTCGGCTCGACCGTGGGCTCATATTATGCCGCAGCGGCGCTAGTCGACGCCTTCGGCGTGCGCGATCCCTTGCGCGGGGCAACTCAGGTCAACACGATGCTGCTCTTCGGCGGCAATCAGAATCTGAAGCCGGAAAAAGCCCGGACCTTCTCGTTCGGGCTTGACCTGAAGCCGGCCTTTGCGCCGGGCCTGACGGCCGGTGCGACTTTCTATGACATCAGATACCGTGATGTGATCGGAACGCCGTCGGGCCTCGGCGCGCTTGTCTTCACCGATCCTACCTTCGCTTCGCTGGTCATCCGCGACCCCAGCGCTGCGCAGGTCACGTCCGCGATCACGAATACCGTTCCCTTCTTCTATACCTTCTCGGCGGTTCCGACGATCGGCAACATTCTGGACCTGCGCCAAGGCAATTTCGGTATTCGCAAGACGAACGGCATCGATTTCGACGTGCGGTATCGGCATTCGGCGGACTTTGGGACAATCTTCGGCGGGATCGCGGGCAACTACATCCTGAAATATCGCACCCAATTGTCGCCGACCTCGGCGGTCAGCAACTCGCTCGACGCCGGGATTCCCCGAACGACCCTGCGCACCACGCTCGGGTTCACGGCCGGTCCGGTGACGTTCGTCAATTTCGTCAATCATCGCAGCGGCGTTACCGCGTCCTTCGCGACCCCGACGGGCTCGAGCCTCTATCGGTCGAAAAGCTATACGACGGCGGACCTGCGCCTTTCTGTCAAGCTGCCTGACACGGGCTTCATGAAGGGAACCGAGATCGGCCTGCAGATCAACGATCTGTTCGACAAGACGCCGCCCTATTTCCCCGGAACCGACGGTATCGGCGGCACTTATAATGCGATCGGTCGTTATGCGGCGATGAGCCTCCGGACCGCCTTCTGACCTTTTGAGGCGGCGCACCTCGACGAGATCGCCGCCTCTCCTTCGTCGTCGAAGCCCGGAGGGATCGGCGACGCCCGACTATGCTCGTTATCTTTCCCGCCATTTCAACAAGGCCCTCCCAGTCGATGAATCTTTCCAGCAACAGCGCAGATGTTTCGGGTCCGGTTCCGCAGATGCGCCTGTACTCAGATTGGCTCAAGGCGACGCAGGGCCTCGACTTCGCGAGCTTCGAGGATTTGCGGCGTTGGTCGGTGGGTGACCTTGCTGCCTTCTGGCGCAGCATCTGGGACTATGATGAAATCGAATCCCCGGCACCGTTCGTCGCGGTGCTGAGCGACGACGCCATGCCGCAGGCGCGCTGGTTCGAGGGCGCCGAGGTCAGTTATGCGCGCCACATATTCCGGCATGCGGCCGCAGCCGATGAGGCCGGCCAGCCGGCGATTGTCGCCATGAACGAGCGCGGCGACACTGTCGAACTTAGTTGGGCCGAGCTTCGCCGGCAGGCGGCGTCGCTGGCGCTTGAATTGCGCCGGAACGGGATAGGGAAGGGGGATAGGGTTGCGGCCTACCTGCCCAACATTCCGGCGGCAGTCATCGGTCTGCTCGCCTCGGCGAGCCTCGGCGCGATCTGGACACTGTGCTCGCCCGACATGGGAACGAGCGCGGTGCTCGACCGGTTGCTGCAGACGAAGCCCAAGGCCCTGATCGCGGTCGACGGCGTCTTTTATGCGGGCAAGGCGATGGACCGTAGCGCCGCCGTCGCCGAAATATGCGCCGAGTTGCCGTGTATCGAGCGATTGTTCCTTGTCACCAGCGGATATGGCGCGGCCGCCGTTCCCGGTGCGCTCGACTTCGCCGAGGCGGTCGGCCGCGCCGATGCCGCGGTGGCGGCGTTCGAACCCGAATGGCTGCCCTTTGATCATCCGCTATGGATCCTCTACTCGAGCGGGACGACCGGGCTGCCCAAGGCGATCGTGCACGGGCACGGCGGTGTGCTCCTCGCGACGGCTGCGGGCCGGCTCCATTTCGATCTCGGGCCGAGCTATTCCGCGAACAACTTCGGCGACCGGTTTCACTGGTTCAGCGCAACGGGCTGGGTCATGTGGAATATCCAGGTCGGCGGACTGCTCAGTGGCACGACCATCTGCATCTTTGACGGCTCGCCGAGCGGAACGAAGGCCGATCCCGACTGGAGCCGGCTCTGGGACTTTGCCGCGCGCACCGGCGTCACCTGGTTCGGTGCCGGCGCGGCCTTTTTTGCAAGCTGCCGCAAGGCCGGCTTCGAGCTGGCAGGTGTAGAGGGGGTCGCAGGCATTCGCGCGCTCGGGAGCACCGGTTCGCCGCTTCCCCCCGATGTGCAGCGCTGGGGATCGGCCCAGTTCGAAGCTGCCGGGCGGCCCGACATCTGGTGGTGCAATGTCAGCGGTGGAACCGAAATCGCCGCCGCCTTCATGGCCGGAAGTCCCGAACTGCCCGACACGCCCGGCAGGCTTCAGTGCCGCCATCTCGGCGCTGCTATCGAGGCATGGAACGAGAACGGCCAGCCCGTGACCGACGAGGTCGGCGAGCTTGTTTGCACGCGGCCTTTCCCAAGTATGCCGCTCTATTTTTGGGGCGACGACGAGGGAAACCGCTACCGGGAAGCCTATTTCTCCGAATGGCCGGGTATCTGGCGCCATGGTGACTGGCTCACGATCGGTATCGACGGCGGCTGTACGATCTCGGGCCGCAGCGACGCGACGATCAACCGGCACGGGCTGCGTATGGGCACCGCCGAGATCTACGCGGCGGTCGAAGGCCTGCCGGGCGTTGCCGATACGATGATCATCGATGTCGAGGATGGCGCGGGTGGCAGCCAGCTGATCATGTTCGTCGTCCCGGACGAGGGGGAGCACCTTCATTCCGCCATGGAAACAGCGATCGCATCGGCTATCCGCACCAGCCTCTCGCCGCGCTTCGTGCCCGATCGCCTAATCGCCGCGCCGGCTATTCCCCTCACGCTGTCGGGCAAGAAACAGGAGCTGCCTATCAAACGGCTGTTTGCCGGCTGGCCGGTTGCAAAAGTGATCAATGCCGACGCGACTGCCACGCCAGACATTCTGCCTTGGTACATCGACCAGGCACGGCGCTGGCAGCGTGCGGGAGATGCCGCATGAAGGCGGCCGTCGTCGGAGCAGGGCTGATGGGGACGGAAATTGCGCTGGTCTTCGCGTTGGCCGGCCATGATGTCCTGTTGACCGATCTGTCGGAAGAGGCGCTTGATCGCGCGATGGCGCGGCTCGGCAGCCTCATCGAGAAAGGCATCTCGCGGCAAGCCTATGCTGCCGACACAGCGCGCGAGGCGCTGACCCTTATTCGGCCGACGACGAAGATTGTTGAACTTGCCGACCGCGATCTCGTGACCGAGGCGGTTTTCGAATCGCTGGACGCCAAGGCGGGCGTCCTCAAGACGCTCGACGATTTGTGCGCGCCGCACTGCATCCTCGCGTCGAACACGTCGACGCTCCCGATATCGACGCTCGCGGCTTCTTTAAGGCCCGGGCGCCGTCCGCTCTTCCTCGGCACGCACTATTTTTCGCCCGTGTCGCGAATGCAGCTTGTCGAGATCATCCCGGCCTTTGGTACCGAGCGCGCGACGGTCGAACAGGTTGCGGCGTGGCTGGAAGGCGTGGGCAAGCAGCCTGTCGAGATCAAGGATGTGGCCGGGTTCGCCGTCAATCGCATGCTCCACGCCCTTCTCATCGAAGCTGTCCGCCTCGTGGAGGAGGGGGTGGCAACGCCGGCCGATCTCGATACGGCTTGCCGTCTCGGGTTGGGGCATCCGATCGGTCCGTTCGCGATGATGGACGTCGTGACGTCGGATCTTTGTCTGCAGGTGCAGAATATTTTGCACGATGCTTATGGCGAGCGGTTCAGACCTCCGGCGCTGCTTAAGCAGCGCGTCGCGGCGGGGCTGGGTGGTGGCAAGGGGCGCGCGGGCTGGGTGCAGAACGGATAAAGAGCAGCGAAGGGAGGAGGCTTATGGACAGCATGCAACATCGGGGCGGAGCCGCGCCCACTGTTCCCCGCAAGCCGGGCAACCGGGGGCTGGTGCTCGGCATGCTCTGCTTCGTCTATGTGCTGAACTTCCTCGACCGGCAGCTCGTGTCGATCCTTGCAAAGCCGATTCAGGACAGCCTCCAGATCAGCGACAGCCAACTCGGCCGGATCACGGGCTTCTATTTCGCACTCTTCTATTGCTTCATTGCCATCCCGGTCGGGTGGCTCGCGGACCGTACGAACCGGGTGAAAGTTCTCTCGATCGCCTGCGGCCTGTGGAGCGCCGCAACCGCCGCGTGCGGCATGGCCGCCAATTATGGCCAGCTCGTCGTCGCGCGTATGGCGGTCGGCGTTGGGGAAGCGGGCGGAGTGCCGCCGTCCTATGCGATCATCTCGGACACTTACCCCCGCGAGCAGCGCGGGACCGCCATGGGCATTTTCAATCTCGGGCCGCCGCTCGGCTCGGCGCTCGGGGTTGCCTTCGGCGCATCGCTGGCAGCCGCCTATGACTGGCGCATACCCTTTTATGTCGTTGGCGCGATCGGCGTGTTCACTGCCGTCATCGTCTATCTGGTTATTCCCGAGCCCGAGCGGGGTCGGTTCGATCCGGTGCCGGCGCCCACGGCAACTGCCGCTCCCGCGCAAAGCTTCGGATCGGCGATCCGTGCCTTCTTCGGCAACCGTGTTCTGGCCGTCGCGGCGCTGGCGAGTGGTGCGGCCAACTTCATCACCTATGGCCTCAGCAATTTCGCGACGCTGTTCCTCATGCGCGAGAAGGGGATGACGCTCGAAGATGTCGCGATCTGGTATGCGCTGGCGGTCGGGTTCGGAATGGGCGCCGGCATCTTCGTCGCCGGTCGTCTGATCGACCGCTTCGCCGTCAAGAACAAGGCCGCCTATGCCAGCATTCCGGCGCTCTCGCTGCTCCTCGCCTTGCCATTCTTTCTCGGCTTCGCGGCTGCTGATCGCTGGGAGACCGCGCTCGCCCTGCTGTTCGTTCCGCTCTTCCTCAACTCCTTCTTTCTTCCCGCGACGGTCACCTTCGTCCAGGGCGAAGTCGATCCCGGCGCGCGGGTGATTTCCGGCGCCTTGCTGCTCCTCGTCATGAATCTGATCGGCCTTGGCCTCGGTCCGACCTTCGTCGGCATGGCAAGCGACTATTTCCGTGCCGACCATGGCGAGCATGCGCTGCGGATGGCCTATTATGCGCTGGCGCCGATGTATCTCGTCGCCGCGCTGCTCTTCGTCTGGCTCGCCCGGTTGATCCGGAAATCGGAGGCCGGTCCGGCGGACGCATCAACTTTCGGGAGACAATAATGAAGCGGATATCTGGCATCGCTCTGCTGGCGGGCGTCGCGGCGGGATCGCTGGTTCCGGTGAGCGTTGCGGCGAAAGCGCCGGTTTCCAGGGCCGCGTCCGCGATCGAGGCGGCGCCGGCGCGATGCGCGAGCCTCGCCGGTCTCAAGCTTGCCGACACCAGCATAACGAGCGCGGTCCTTGTGCCGGGCAAGCTGGCGGAGACGTCGATCGCCGGCGATGCGGCGGGATATCGAAGCTTCTGCCGCGTCGTCGCGCATGTGCGCTCGGCGCCCGGGTCCGACATCGGCGTCGAAATCTGGTTGCCGGTGGAAGGGTGGGCCGGCGTCTTCCACGGCAATGGCAACGGAGGCTTTGCCGGCATTCTCGCGGGCGGCTATTCGGGGATGGCGGATGGTCTGCGGCGCGGCTTTGCAACCGCGACGACCGACGCCGGTACGGCGCCCGCGACGCCGCTGGAGGGCGATGCCCTCATAGGACAGGACCGCAAATGGCGCGACTGGGGGCGGCTCTCGACGCATGTGATGACGACCACCGGCAAGGCGATCACCAAGGCCTTTTACGGGCAGCCGGCAAAGCGCTCCTACTACACCGGCTGCTCGACCGGGGGACAGCAGGGGCTGATCGAGTCGCTCTATTATCCCGACGATTATGACGGGATCCTCGTTGGCGCGCCGGTCATGAACCGAACCTGGGGCCATGCCGCCGTCCTGTGGGACTATGCAGCTGCACATCGCACGCCGGGCAGCCTGCTATCGGACGCCAAGCTCAAGCTGCTCAATCGGACCGCGGTCGCGACCTGCTGGAAACAGGGGCACGGCCTTGCGGGCGACCGCTTCATCTCGGATCCGATGAGCTGCACATTTGATCCCGCTGTCCTCGCATGCAAAGCCGGGGCATCCGACGCCTGTCTCACGCCGGCTGAGGTAGAGACCGCCCGCGCCTTTTACTCGGGGCCGGCAACTGCGGAAGGCAAGGCAAGCTATTTCGGCTGGTTGCCCGGTAGCGAGATGCCCGACACGTTCGGCTGGGCTTTCCTCCAGAAGCCAATCAACGAAGAACCGCCGTTCGGCGCCCTGTTCAAATGGGTGTTCGGCGCGGACTGGGACTGGAAGAACTTCGACTTCGACCGCGATATGTCTTTGGTGGATCAGCGGTTAGACGCGATCGTCAATGACGCGACGCGGGGTAGCCTCAAGGCCTTCGCCGCCCGCGGCGGCAAGTTGATCGTCTATCATGGGCTCGCCGACACGCTCGTCGCGCCGGGGCAGTCGGTCGCTTTTTACGAACGGCATGCAAAGGCGTTCGGCGGCATGGACAATCTGGCGAACAACGCGCGCCTGTTCCTCGCGCCCGGAATGATGCACTGCGGCGGTGGCGCTGGTCCCGACGCCTTCAATGGCACGCTCGGTATCCCGCCGCAGCCGCCCAGCTATGATGGGAGGCACGACATCTTCTCGGCGCTGATCGACTGGGCGGATGGCGGCAAGGCGCCTGAAAGCATCATCGCGACGAAGTTCGCAAGCGACGATGCCGGAAGGGTGGAAATGCAGCGGCCGCTCTGCCCCTATCCCAAGAAGGCGGTCTACCGCGGCTGGGGCTCGACGGCTTCAGCGAGCAATTTCAGCTGCGTTGCGCCGGACGCCCGATGAGGGACGCATGCTGAACCGCAGGGCGTTTACGAGTTTTGCGGTGTTGGGCGCGGCGGCCTCGGTCGCGCCGTCAGCGTCGGCATCCGCGCCGACCGTTGAAGGCACGATCGGGTTCCACGATTTGGCGTCGTCCAACGTGCCGGACAAGGTGGGCGTCGCGATCTACAAGCCGCCGGGCTATGACCCGGCGCGCGCGGAGGCCTATCCGCTTCTGCTTTGGCTTCACGGCGGGAATGGCAGCGAAAAGGATATGCTCTTCTTCAAGAGCGTCTTCGACCGCGAAATTGCATCTGGCCGCGTCCCGCCGCTCGTCATCGCGAACCCGAGCGGGCGCCGTTCACTCTATATGGATTACCTCGACGGCAGCGAGCGCTGGGAAAGCTATATCCTGTCCGACGTGCTGCCTTTCGTTCGCCGAACGGCACATGTCGCGGCGTCACGCGAGCGGACTTTCATCGGAGGGGTTTCGATGGGCGGCCTCGGCAGCCTGCGGATCACCTTCAAGTATCCCGAATTGTTTGCCGGAGTCATCGCGCTCGAGCCTGCGATCGAGGCGGCGCTGGAATGGAAGGGGGCGGGAACAAGCACGCGCTTCTGGCGGCCGGAGCGCGCCCTGTTTCCGATGTTCGGCGACCCTATCGATTCGAGCTATTGGGCCGCGAATAATCCCGCGACGATCGCGAGCGTTGCGCCCGAGCGATTGCTCGATCTTCGCATCTATCTTGAGGTCGGCGATCAAGATGCACTCTATCTTTACGAAGGCGCGGAATATCTGCACCGGATTCTGTTCGATGCCGGGCTCGCTCATGAATATCGGCTGGTACACGGCGCCGATCATGTCGGTCCGTCGCTCCTGCCGCGCATGGCGGATGCGCTTGGCTTCCTCGGGCGGCAGCTGTCGCCTCCCGGCTGGATCGATCGGAGCGTTCTCGATTTTCGCAGCGCAATGGACAATGGCAAACGAGCAGCGGGAATCGAGGTCGAGCAGGCGGACCCTCGGAGATTGAAGCGCCTGGGAGAGAGGCCGTTAGATGATCCCGCCCAAGCGGGTGGGCAGCAGGGCGAACCTTAACCGATGAATGTCAGTTTACCCCCGCCAAAACCCAATAGCCGACGGTCTCCATACGGCCATTCTCTGATAAGTGTATGTATCGCTCATTCGCTAGTCGAGACCTTCGGATATGCGCATTGCCAGCTCCGCTCTGTCGTCTTGCCTGAGGGCGATCTGGAGGTTTCTGCCACTCGGCTCGTCATAGCTGCCGATCAGTACTTGAAATCCATATTCGCTCATCTGCGATATGGCAGCGCGAATATCCTCGTCCGCGTTGGCCTGCCGGACGATGTGGTCGAGGCCGATTTCCGTCGCTTCCTTGGTGGAAAACCGGCGGAAGACGATGTTGCAATATCCGTAGTCGGGCCGACGTGCCCGCTGCTCGCGCAAGCTGCCGAGCAAGCGATCGGGCCGCAGGCTTTCGACAATGAACGCTCTGAACTCGTCCGGATCAACCGATTGGACGGAAAATGCGCTGGCGACCGCAGGATCATCTGCGGCGTCCTGCGGCGCGGGAGGCTTCTTCTTCCCGAACGATGGTCCGGAACTGACTGGCGGCATCGTCATAGGGGCGCCTGTGCCACCAGGTACGGACCATCGGCCATCTGGACCAAGTCGGCCAGGATATCGCTTGGGAAACGCGTGGCGAGCGCCGCCGGCATGGTAATTTCGAGGCGGTCGATCGGCACGACTGGTCGCCCGGGCATTGCACCCAACATGTCGGCCCAAGTGCTTTCATGGCGCGCGAGTCCTTGGATTGAGGCAATGACCAGCGCCGGTGCACGGTCGCCGAGCGCCGGCATGGTTTTCTCTAACGATGAAAACAGCCAAGTCGGGTCATTAAGACGCTCCGGCATCTCGAAACGCAGGACGGAATGTTGGCGCGTGGCTCGTCCGAAGATATTCAGGCTGTAGATTTTTTCTGGCCGCTTCCACACGCGCACCCGCTTTTCTTCCTGCATGCGCTCTTTCCAAGCTGCTAGATCGGCATTCGCAGCGGGAGCGCCGGGCATCCCGGCCGCCCATTCGGGCGCATGCCAAATATGAATTTGAGGGAAGAAATCGTCGAGCCTGCCGCTGCTGGCAAATAGGCATAATCCCCAGCGGGCCTCGTATAGAGTTCCGTTGATTGGAACGAATGAGAAATCCTCGGCCCATGAGGGGGCTGCGCGCGGGTCGGGATAATGTGGTGGGGGAAAGCTCACGGTTTCCGAGCTTGTGTTCTTGGGTCCGAAATCTTGGATTTGACCGGTCGCCCTCGACGGACTTTCAAGCCAGCAAAAGAACATTCCTACAACGAGGGCCGCGATCCCGAGCACCCAGACGGCCGCCGTCCTGCTGAAAAGACCTATATGAAGTGGGATTTCGGGATAAGGGTCAAGCCGGCCGGCCGGGCAGACCATCTCGAGGAATGCAAGCGTCGTAAATTTCTCCGCGCCGCTATAATTGTGGCACTCCCACATAGTCGTGCTCAGCGCGATGAAGAGGACGAATATCCCCAGTCCGATCAGTGTCTTCCCGGGAATAGGGAGCATTGCCAAAACTCGTGCTGCGATGTCCCTGTCACCCTACCGTCGATGTCTGACGAAGTCGTAAAATTGGCGAGTCCGGTTCGGATCTACTGACCAAGCATGCAGTGTCTGCTTACGACCCGTCTGGCAAGAAAGCCGAATGGCCGTTTTCGGCCATTAGAGACAAGCCTTTACGGAACATTCTGGATCGCCCGCTGGTTCTGGCTTTTCCTGCGCGTTGCATACCGCCGATCTTAGCTGGAGCTAGAATGCAAATATTGCGGCGTATATTGATCGTCGAAGATGATGCGATCATAGGCATGCTTCTCGAAGAATATGTCATGATGATGGGGCGAGAGCCGATCGCTGTTGTCGATGGAGTTACGCCTGCGCTTGCCCGGATTGCGCAAGGCGGCATCGATGCGGCGATCGTCGATGTTCATCTTGCCAATGGCGATAACGGCGATCCGATCGCGGCAGCGCTGGCGGAGGCGAATATCCCGTTTCTGGTGGCGACCGGAGGTTTTACAGGCGCGCTAGGGCCAGCGTGGCGGGACCGCCCGGTTCTCGCAAAACCTTTCACGCTAGCGAGCCTGAGCGAAGCCCTCGGGGCGCTCGATCGATAACCTCCTCATTCGAGAATTTGGGAACCGCATTCGCGTATCGATCATTTTGAATGGACGATGCGACGATCAATGGAGCGGAATTGAATGACGGAACAGAGCGGCTTGGATCGTGCGAACAAGGCCGAAACGGGGGTCTCCGGGCTGGACGACATCACCGCTGGCGGTCTCGCGCGCGGACGAATATTCCTCATGGAAGGCGATCCGGGGACGGGAAAGACGACGATCGCCAATCAGTTTCTATTGGCGGGTGCCGCAAAGGGCGAGCGCTGCCTCTACATCACGCTGTCGGAGACCGAAGAGGAACTGCGCGAAACCGCTAAATCGCATGGCTGGGACCTTCCCGACAATTTTCATATCTTCGAACTCGTGCCGCCCGAGGCGCTCCTCAACGACGAACAGCAGCAGAGCCTCCTCTATTCGTCTGACCTTGAGCTTGGCGAGACGACCAAGCGTATCCTCGAAAAATACGAAGAGGTGCAACCCGACCGCGTCGTGCTCGACAGCCTCTCGGAAATCCGTCTGCTGGCCCAAAGCTCGCTTCGCTACCGCCGCCAGATCTTGTCGCTCAAACATTATTTCGCGCGTCATGACGCGACGGTGTTGCTCCTCGACGATCTGACGTCGGAAAGCGCCGACAAGACCGTGCACAGCGTCGCGCACGGGGTCATCCGGCTTCAGGAGATGTCGCCCGAATATGGCGCCGAGCGTCGGCGCCTGCGGGTGCTCAAATATCGCGGCCAGCGTTTCCGCGGCGGCTATCATGATTTCATCATCGAAAGAGGCGGGGTACGTGCCTTTCCGCGCCTTGTCTCGCTCGAACACAAGACCGACTTCGAGCGAAAGGTTGTCGCGACTGAGAATGGCGAGCTCAATGATCTGCTCGGCGGCGGCTTCGATACCGGATCTAGCGCGTTGATTCTCGGTCCGTCGGGCACGGGCAAGTCGCTCTTCGCGCTCACATTTGTCGAGAGTGCGGTCCGCCGCGGCGACAAGGCCGCAATGTTCATCTTCGACGAAGAACTCGGTCTTCTCTTCGCCCGGGCCAAGGGAATGGGGATCGACATCCAGCAGATGGTCGACAGTGGCAATCTTATCATTGAACAGGTCGATGCTGCCGAACTGTCGCCGGGCGAATTCTCGCAGCGCGTCCGCAACTGTGTCGAGCAATATGAAGCGAAAACGGTTGTGATCGACAGTCTCAACGGTTTTCAGGCCGCGATGCCCGAAGAGACGGCTCTCATTCTTCACATGCACGAGCTGCTGCAATATCTGAACAGGCAGGGCGTGATGACCTTCCTGACCGTCGCGCAGCACGGCCTGGTAGGTGACATGAAGGCCCCAGTCGATGTGACCTATCTCGCCGATACCGTCGTGCTGCTCCGCTATTTCGAGGCGGCCGGGCGGGTGCGCCGCGCGATATCGATCATGAAAAAGCGCACCGGTGCGCATGAATATACGATCCGCGAATATCGCATCGGGTCGCAGGGCATTTCCCTTGGCGCGCCTTTGACCGGTTTCCAGGGTGTACTTCGCGGCGTTCCCGAAATCATCGGTTCGGCAGAACTGATGGACACACCGCAGGCACTTCCCGCCGGATGAACCGGACCTTTTCAGAGCGGGCGATCATTCTCGCGCCGCGCGGAAGGGATGCCGATATTGCCGCCTCGATGCTTCGCGAGGCCGGCATTGAAAGCGGGATCGCCAAAAGTCTTGACGATTTTGTCGACATCCTGCGGAACGGGGCGGGCTTCGGGCTCGTTACCGATGAGGCTCTGCGCGGCGCTGACCTTCGGGGGCTCGATAGCTTCATTCGGGCGCAGGGCGAATGGTCCGATTTCCCCTTCATCCTGCTTACCGAGCGCGGCGGCAGCATCGAGCGCAATCCCGCCGCGGGCCGCTATCTCGAGCTTCTGGGCAACGTCACCTTCATTGAACGGCCCTTCCATCCGACCACGCTCATCAGCATCGTGAAGGCGGCGCTGCGCGGGCGACGCCGTCAGTACGAGGCACGGGCGCGCCTCCAGGCGATCCGCGAAGGCGAGCAACAGCTTCGCATCGCGCTGTCGGCCGGAAGGCTGGGCGCTTGGACATATGACGTTGCGTCGATGCGGCTCGATGCATCGCCTGATTGCAAGAGCCACTATGGCAGGTCCGCCAACGACCCGTTCCCGTATGAAGACCTTATCGCCAGCGTGCACGACGATGACCGGGCGACAATGCAGGCGGAGGTTCGCCGAGCCCTTGAGACCGGCGCCGACTATGACATCGAATATCGCTGCGTCTGGCCTGATGGTTCGGTGCATTGGGTGCAGGTTCGCGGCAAGCCCGAGCTCGATGCGCGTGGCCGTGCGCTCGGTATGATCGGCGTCAGCCAGGAGATTACCGAGCGGAAAGCGGCCGAAGAGACGCTCCGCAACTTCGCGGTCGAGCTCGAGCAACGCGTCGAGGAACGTACGCGCGAACATGCCGAAGTGATGATGCAGCTTCACGAGGCCCAGAAACTCGAGACGCTCGGCCAGCTCACCGGCGGCGTCGCTCATGACTTCAACAATTTGCTCACCCCCATCGTCGGTAGCCTAGACATCTTGCGAACCAAGATTACGGAACCGCGGCTGCAGAAGCTTCTCGATGGCGCTCTCCAGTCGTCCGAGCGCGCGCGGACCCTTGTCGCCCGCCTGCTTGCTTTTGCGCGCCGCCAGAATCTCGAGACGCTTCCCGTCGATGTGAAGGAACTGATCGCCGGGATGGAGGAACTCGTTCACCGCTCGATCGGTCCGACCATCGACCTGTCGGTTGATCTTGCGGTCGATGTCCCTGCGGCGATGGTCGATCCCCACCAGCTCGAGCTCGCTATTCTGAACTTGGCCGTCAACGCACGCGATGCGATGCCCGATGGGGGGCGTCTCGCGATTTCGGTCGATCGCTGGGAGGCAGCCGGTGAGGATGGGGGCCTTCCCGATGGCATCTATGTCCGCATCGCGGTAGCCGATAGCGGGGCGGGCATGGATACCGAGACGCTCGCGCGGGCCGTCGAGCCTTTCTATTCGACCAAAGGTGTGGGCAAGGGCACGGGGCTCGGTCTGTCGATGGTGCATGGTTTGGCCGCTCAGTCGGGCGGGCGACTGTCGTTACATAGCAAGGCCGGCAGCGGCACGGTCGCCGAAATTCTGCTACCCGCCGCCTCTTCAGAAGCTTTATCACATGTCTCCCCGGCCGATGCGCCTCTTCTCGAAACCGCGCCGCTGCGGATATTGCTGGTCGATGACGAAGAACTTGTTCGCGAGGGAACCGCGGCCATGCTCGAAGAGATGGGGCATCTGGTGACGCAGGCCGCCGCGGGCGCGCAAGCTCTTGGCCAGATTCGATCGCAGCCCTTCGACATCATCGTAACTGACTATCTGATGCCATCGATGAGCGGGCTGGAACTCGCGCGCGAAGCACGCAGGGTTCGCGCCGATATTCCCGTCCTGATGATCACCGGCTTTGCCGATCTTGCCGAGGATACGGCGAGCGAAGTGCTTCGCTTGCCGAAGCCGTTTCGCGCGGCCGAGATGGCGCGTGCAATCCATGACGCCATGGCGGAAGACGCGCTCGCTAGCTGACGGAACATCTTTATCAGCCCCTGCTCTGCTCGGAATATTTGCGAGCCGCATCGGCAGAAGCGCTAGGATAGGGATGTCCGATTCCCGTGTTCAACCCATAAGCAGACCGTCTTCCATCGGCCACGTTCCGATAAGGAGGCCAGCTGCGAATGGCACGGCGGCATTAGAGCGTCAGCGAGGCGCTAGTTGCATTTCATACAGGAGGAAGCTGATTGTCGATCGGTCAGGTTGTCGAGCCAGCCGAATGATACGATGAAGCGTCGGCGAAGATCAGGAAAAGACCGTCGAGAAGATATAGGCGGTCAGGAGCACGAGATGTACCGCGCCCTGCAAGATCGTCGTTCGACCTGTTCCAAAAGACAAGATGGCGACCCCGAGGGAGAGCGTGAGCAGGGTGATGCCCTTGGGATCGAGGCCGAGCGATAGCGGCCAGCCCATGACGAGCGCCGCAATCGCGACCGTCGGGATTGTGAGCCCGATCGTCGCGAGCGCCGAACCCAGTGCGAGATTGAGACTTGTCTGCAGGCGGTTCCGCCGCGCCGCGCGGAGCGCTGCAAGGCTCTCGGGCGCGAGCACGAGCGCAGCGATCGCGATGCCAACAAGCGCGCGCGGTAACGCCGCCGTGGCGATGGCCGTTTCGAGCGGTTCGGAGAGGCTTTTGGACAGAAGGACTACGCTGACCAGCGCAAGGAGAAGAAGGCCAAGAGATCCAGCCGCGGTGCTCGCGCTCGGCGGCGACGCGTGCGCATCGCCGGCGAGCACGCCTTCACCTGCGGGAAGGAAATAGTCGCGGTGCCGGATGGTCTGGACGAAGACGAAGGTTGCGTAGAGTAGCGTCGATACGATCGCGGTAAATGCAAGCTGCGCCTCCGAATAGTGGGCGGCGGCGCCCCCGCTCACGCTTGGCAAAACGAGCACCAGCGTGGCCATCGCCGCCAGTACGCACAGTGCGGCATTCACGCCCTCAAGCACGAAACGCTGTTCGCCATGACGTATGCCCCCCACCAGCAGGCATCCGCCTACGACGCCGTTGAGGATGAGCATAATTGCTGCGAACACCGTATCACGCGGCAGAGCCGGATTCGCCGACCCGCTCAGCATCATCGACAATATCAGCGAGGCCTCGATGATTGTCACCGCACCTGCAAGGATCAATGTGCCGAATGGCTCGCCGACGCGGTGGGCAACGACCTCGCCATGATGCACCGCCGCGAGGATGCAACCGACGAGGATAGTCCCCGTTGCCGCAAGCGCGATGTTATTCATCTTGTCTAAATGGAGCAGAGCCGCCCCGAAGCCCGCGGCGGGCATCCAGCGAGGCCAGCTCGATATCTCCGGAAAACGGGCCCGGATTCTCATGAGGGGCACATATGGGGACAGGCCGACGTGCCCCGGAGGAACGTCGCGCCCGCAGCTAATTCCATGTCGCCGCGCCCTGCACTGGATAATTGCCGCAGCAGAGCGCGTGCGGACCGGTTGGCGAGCAGCAAAGCAGGGGCGGCGCTTCGCCGATCAGGTAGGGCGAACCTGACCTGCGCATCTCCGCGGGGTCCCGGATCTCGAACGGGATGCCTTCACTCCGGCAATAGCGCTCGGCGGCATCGGGGGTCGCAAACCGAAGCTCCACTTGCGCCAGCGGATCGCCACCCCCGGTCCAGCCGGTGAGAGGATCCGCTCTGGGACGCCATCGCGGTGCAAAACGCAATCGCCACCCGCTCGCCTGCGCGCGGCCTGCACGGTTGGTGCCGATGGGCAGGGGCTCGAGAACCGCCCGGGCCTCGGGCGGCAGCGCGCAAATGCGATGTTCGGCTTGCCATTGATTATCGTTGGCTGCCACCGCCGGCACGACTTCTGCTGTGGCGCCCGGTAGGCTCGGCCCGGGACCGAAGTCCCGGGCCTGCCCGTCAAGCCGCCCGCGCATTGACCGGAATGCGGCGGACGTTCTCGTTCGCCGCCTCGGACTTGGGCAGGGTGATGGTGAGCACGCCATTCTGGAACGTCGCGCTCGCCTTGTCGCGTTCGACACCGCGCGGCAGGCCGATGCGCCTTTCGAAGCGGCCGTAGCTGCGTTCGGTATAGCCGCGGTCCTTGTCCTCGACCTCGGATTTCTTCTCGCCGCGGAGCGTCAGAACGCCTTCCTCGACGGTGATTTCGACGTCCTTCTCATCAAGACCCGGAAGTTCGGCAACTACCCGAACTTCGGTGTCGGTCTCGCCGAACTCGAGGCTCGGCCACGACGGTTCGCGACCGAGGCCGCCGAACGACGGCATACCGAACCCGCGGAAGAGATCGTCGAACAGGCGATTGACGTCGCGGTGAAGCGACACAAGCGGATGATCGCCCCGATCGCGCTCGGCGCTGACCGGAACGGGGAGCCGGTTCTCCTGCCGGCTCCAAGGGATCAAATCACGAATAGCCATGATAGCATCTCCTTTCTGGCTAGAGAGTTTCAGCGTGGCTCGCCGCCGCTGCGGGCGGGGAGCCGATGGCCCGGGTCAGGCCGCCTCGAGTTCTTTCTTCTTCGCGGCTTCCAGGCGATCATTGGCAGGCGGGCTGCCGCCGATCTCGATCTTGCGCGGCTTCATTGCCTCGGGGACGACGCGCCGCAGATCGATTTTCAGCAAACCATTCTCGAAGTCGGCGGAGGCGACTTCGACATAGTCGGCAAGCTGGAAGCGCCTTTCGAAGGCGCGGGCCGCAATGCCGCGGTGCAGATACTGCCCTTCGTCCTTGTCCTCGCCGCGTTTGCCGCTGATGATGAGCTGATTCTGCTGGACGACCACCTCGATATCCCCGGGGCGGAAGCCCGCCACCGCAAGCGTGATGCGGTAACTGTCCTCACCCTGCCGCGAAAGATCGAAAGGCGGATAGCCTTCGCCGCCGTCGCCGCGCAAATCGGTCTCAAGGAGATCGAACAGGCGGTCGAAGCCGACCGTGGAGCGCCGATAGGGCGCAAAATCAAAACTGCTTCTCATTTTCCAAATCCTCCAAGTTGAGCAATTTGGGCGTGAGAAACGCCGGAGAGAGCCGGCGCTCTCATTTGACCCACCGGGCCCGGTTTCGGCACCCGGCGATAAAAAGTTAGGAAGCCGAAAAACGCTTTCAAGAGATTTTTTGCTATCGGACTCCGCTCAGACGGATTGACGCGCGAGCGACGAATGGCCGCTATATGCGATTGGTACCAAAAGCTGCCTGACGGCAATCGGCCAGTACCGGTTCCGGTATCGCCCAGAAAGAGCGCTTGGCCGTAATGTGAAGCGCGACCCTTTTTCGCGCCCGGAGTCCGACCCCCAACCACCCCGCATTATTTCGGGTTGCGGCAGGTGAATAATCTGCGGAGAAGCATCTGGGGAGGAGAGAGTGGGGCATGACGGTGCAGCATAATGTCTTGATCGTCGACGATCACCGCATCACCCAAAGCGGTCTGCGGTTCCTTTTTGGTTCGCTCGATCGCTTCGTCGTTGTCGACGCGCTCGATTGCGGCGCGATGGTCAATGCTTTCGTACAGTCGCAACCGATCGACTTGGTTATCCTCGATCTCAACTTGCCCGACGTGCGGGGTATAAATGTTCTCGCCGAGATCGTCGGGTCGCGCGACATGACGGTTATCATCCTGACTGGTGAAACGAACCTTGCCGAGATTCATTCGGCGCTCAAACTTGGCGCGCGTGCTGTCGTGAGCAAATCGGACCCGCTCGATCACATTGTCGCCGCCTGCGACGCAGCGCTGGCGGGCGAGGTCTATATTTCGCCGCATATCGAAGAAGCGCTCGGCAAGTTTCAGCAATCCCCCGTTGCGCTGTCCTCGCGGCAGATGGCCATCCTCCACTATCTGGCACAGGGTGAGACAAACAAGGAGATCGCCTATCGTCTTGCGATCGCACCCCCGACCGTATCTTTCCATATCGCCGAACTGCGGCGTAAACTCGACGTCCCGCATAACCGCAGGATCGTCGAGCGCGCGAATGAGCTAAACCTTCTCTGACGCGGCCAACAGCAGGGGATGGTGCGTCAGTTCACGGCAAACGGGTTTGATCGCCACCATCGTGACAAGCTGGCTGAGTCGGCCGCGCGTGACTGTGCTGTCATCATAGGTCACAGCGAGGACAGGTTTTGTTTCGCTGTCCGATGCGGCCAGCCCCAACTCGAAATCTTCGCGCTGGTCGAAGTCGAGAATCGTCCATTCGTATAAGCCCGCTTGCAATTCGTCCGTCGAGATCGGCGTAACGGCAGTGGAGGCTGCGGGGAGGGCTATCCGGATTTCCGTGCCGTGGCTGGTCGACGAACAGATTTCGAGGGTTCCCCGAAGCATTTCGATGATGCGCTTGGCCGACCCGAAACCGGAGCCGGTTCCCTCCGTGGTTTCGTTTCCTCGGAGGCGCGCCCTGCCTCCGCTGTTCAAGGCGGCCATGATGGCCGCAGGCATTCCGCTGCCGGTGTCACTGATTGTGATTATGGCACGGCCCGCGTCGAGCGCGAGGGTAATGCGGGCTCCGCCGGTCTGGGTATATTGGTAGCAATTGCTCAGCAGATTTGCGAGCGCGCGCATCAGGAGCGGTTTGTCCGAAATGATCATGACGTCGTCCGCGACGCTGACCTCCAGTGTCAGCTTTTTGTTCGCGAAGGGCGTCTTGAACATCATCGTCAGCGGCTCGATCAACGCCTGGCCGCGAAAGGCACCGAGTGCGACGAATTCAGCATCGCCCGCGGCGATGTTGGCGCCGGAAATGGTCGTCGTCACGATTTCGTTCAGATAATCGGCGGAGCTTTCGAGCATCGCGATCAGCGCCGGGTCGCCGCCCGGCGTTTCCTGCCGCTTCAGAACCGCGACTGCGCTGTTGAGCGCCAGGATAACCTGCCGGCTGTCGTGGCCCGACGCATGAAGCAGCGCATTCTGACTATGTACGGTTTCGAGCGCATAGGCTTTTTCTTCAGCGAGGCGCGTCGCCCGTTCGCTGATTTCGAGGCGTTCGCCAAGCGACTGCGCATAATTGGTGTCGGCTACCAGCTTTTCCCGTTGGATCTTCTTGAGGTTCAGTCCGAGCGCCAGCGTTACCATGATCGATTCGAAGAGCCCGACGGGCCCGGAGAGGTGCCAGTTGATCGGCAACCAGGTAAAGAAGCCCATCGACGCGATCGCGGCATAGAAAATGAACAGCGCGAGGCTGGCCCAGCCGACGAAGAGGGGCCAGAGCTGGGACCCAAGCTGCTTCATCGCCGCATAGCCCACAAAAGGCAGGAATAACGCCACCCCGACCGCGACGATCCATCCGGACAGGTGGAGAAAAAAGCGAACATCGGCGGGGTAGAGTGATAGGCCGGGCTGGACCAGCATGACGGCGACGGCGAAAAGGATCAGCGCCTTCAGGGTGAGGTCGCTCCTAGGGAAGTTGTCCGCAGTCTTCACGAAGCTTCGGCAAAACTGCGCCATCGCCGCCGCAAATCCGCATTTGAAGAAATCTTCCACGGCGACGCCGGTCAGCGGCTTGTCGTACAGGAAGAATATGGTGATGTAGCCCTCGGAATGGACCGTGTTGAGCGCAAAAAAAGCTTCCGCGACGGCCAGCCAGAGAAATTCCTTGAAGCCTGTGATCGAGAAGAAGAGGAAATTGAGGAGCAGTAGCGTCAGCGCGCCGACGACGACACCCGACACCATCGATACGTTGGCGCGCCGATCCTTGAAGAAGGTGCCATAGGTTTCGATGCGGAGCGGCATATAGGTCGAATTTTCGGAAACAAATTCGATGACGACCAGCTTTTCCTGCCGCGGTGCAAGCACAAGCTCGGAGCTGAACGCCTGGTAGGTCCCGAGATTTTCGCGGGCGACCTGCGGATCGGTAGCATCGACGATCAGCTTGAGCGCGTGACCTTCGGCTTCATAAAGACGGAAGTGCTTCAGCGAGCCGCGGCCGGTGGTCAGAATCCAGCTTCCCTGCGCGTCGCTCGCATTGCGAACGTTGAGGAGGACGACGGTCCGGGTGCCCGGGGGGCCGAAGTGGATCGTCGATCCCTTTATATGCTGCAGCGGACCGCCGAGAATCGCTTCCAGTTGCGGAGTCCTTGCGACGCCGGGGCGCTTCGCGAACCGAACAAACGAGGCGAGTGCGGGTGCATCTTCTCCAGCCCTGAGATCGAGCAGCGGCAATTTGTCGGAGTTTGCGCGCGCCGGTTGAGCGGCCAGCAGGCAAAAGAACCCAAGGATCGCGTATAAGATCTTCATTATCACCCCCGCCGCCGGGCGGGGACCGAACGCTTATCTGCGTCCAACGGGCGCACGCACAGGTTCGCCCAAGACAAGTTCAACCCACCCCCCGGTGATCTGTCACCCGTAACGGCCAGACACTTCGGTGCAAGCACCCCGGCAACGGTCCGTCGCAAATTCACCCTAAATAACATTGGGTAGACGTCCCGCCGTCCACGCCACTAGTCATCGCACGCAAAGCCGATGGGTATTTTTGCCCGAACGGCTGGGGGCGCAAATTTTCGAGGCGGGGCGGATGAGCCGGAGAGCGCAAATGCTCTCCGGTGAACCCTTTGCCTTGCCTGCAACGTCAATGGGGGACTCCAGAATATGTCACGCATCTCGAAATCTCGCCTGCTTGCCACCAGCGCGATCGTCGGCCTCGCAATCGGACATATGGCGCCCGCAGCCGCGCAGAATGCGTTCGGCGTTCATAATGACCAGCCCGAGCGGCTAGAGCTCGAGGTCGATGTAGGGGAGACGATCGAGGGGGAACTTATCGGGGTTTATGCCGACAATGGTCCGGTCACGCTCGGCAATGCCGGTGTCATTCGCGGCAACGGCGTTGACGTCGGCGGTATCGACAGCCGACCGAGCGGCGGCATCGTGATCGCGCAACCGAATTCCATCGTCACCAATGCGGGCCAGATCAGCGGGGCGGCGAACGGCGTCGTTACATCCTATTTTTTCAGCGAAGACGTAAATGGCGACGATCTGCCCCCGCAGCCGCTCGCTGCGAACACGCAGGTTTCGAACAGCGGTGTGATCCGCGGCGAAGCAGGGTCGGGCGTCGCCCTCGTCGGCGGCGGTACCGTCACCAACGGTGGCACGATCTCGGGGACCAGCGGGGCGCCCGGGAGCATGATCAACGGCACCGGCGTATCGATCTCGGAATTCCCCGGCGCGGCTGCCGGGAACATCACGGGCGTGGGCTCGATCACCAACAATGACGGCGGCGTGATCGAAGGTCAGATGTTCGGCGCGGTGCTGCAGGGCGGCGGCACCGTCACCAATATGGGCACGATCCGCAGCACCGGTAATCCGAACCCCGCGACCCCGAACGTCAGCCCGTTCGGACTCATTCTCGGTGCAACCACCGAACAGACCGGCCGCGCCGCGACGGTGGTGAACACCGGCAACATTTCGGGGTTTCTCGGGGTTCTGGCTGGCGGTGCGCTGGAAAGCGCGACGATCAACAACGATGGAATGATCAGTGCGACCGCGATCGCCATCATCGGCCAGTCCACCGGCAACCTGACCGTCAATAATTTCGAGAATGGCGAAATCCTTGCAAATGCGACGGCGATCGCGTCGAACGCCGGCACGCTGACCGTCGATAATAAGGGCTTCATCTTCAGCGCCGGTCAGAATGCGATCAACATCACGACCGCCGACGCCGTGATCAACAATAGCCAGGGCATTGTTGGCGCCCTGTCGGGCATTACGACCGCCGTGTTTCAGAATGCCGAGGGGACGCAGGCGCGCGCGCGCAACACTGCGGTCACGAATTCGGGCACGATCGAAGGCCGCGCAGGCAGCGGCGTTTCGCTCGCGGGCGGCGGATCGGTGGTCAACAGCGGCGTGATCCGCGGACTGAACGGCAATAACGGGTCGGGCACCGGTGTCGCCCTTTCCGAATTCGCCCAGTCTGTCGCGACTGATGTCACCGGTATCGGCTCGGTGACCAATGCTCCGGGCGGCCTGATCGAAGGCCAAATGTTCGGCGTGGTCGTCCAGGGTGGCGGGACCATCGATAATGAAGGGACCATTCGCAGCACCGGGACCTTCAATCCCGCCAATCCCAATGTCAGCCCGTTCGGCGTCATCCTTGGCGCGACCGCAGACCAGACTGGTCGCATCGGCACGCTCAACAACAGCGGCACCGTTCAGGGTTTCTTGGGAGTCCTTGCCGGAGGCGCGCTCAGCAGTGCCGTGATCGAAAACGAGGGTCTGATCAGCGGCCAAGCGGCCGCCATCATCGGTCAGTCGACGGGCGCCCTCACCATCAACAACCATGACGACGGCGAGATCGTCGCCAATGGGACCGCGATCCGTTCCAACGAAGGCTCGCTGGCTCTCAATAATGCGGGGTTGATAAGCGCTGGCGCCCAGGATGCGATTGTCATTACGACGGCGGACGCGGTGATCGTCAACAGCGGTCGGATCATCGGCGGCCAATATGGGATCGTCACCACGCCGATGGCGGATGGGACGGGCCGCGCAATCAATACCTCGATTACCAACAATGGCGAGATCATCGGTCTCAATAACGACGGCATTCGCCTCGCCGGCGGCGGGAGCGTGATCAACAGCGGCTTTATCGTGGGTGTCAATGCAGGTGCGCAGGGCACGGATGGCATCTCGATGTTTGCGCATGTCGACCAGTCGAACGAAGATTATTCGGCCCACGTCACCAACGATGAGAATGGCCGCATCGAGGGCCAGCGGTTCGCAATCATCCTGTCGGGCGGCGGCGAGGTCGTGAACGCCGGGGAAATCGAGGGCGTTAATGGCGGCGTCTATGTCCAGGGGACTGCCCTCAATACAGATCCAAGCGAGGATCGCAGTGGATTGACCGCCAAGGTCGTGAACACAGGCGACATTCGCGGCACTGGTAATCTCGGCGGCAGCGGCGGCGACGGCTATGGGGTTGGCTTCGGCAGCGACATGTCCAGCGCGACGCTCGAGAACAGCGGCACGATCGGCAGCGATTTTGGCGCCGGCGTCTCGCAGGGATCGCGTGCGGACGTAACGATTACCAATGCCGAGGGGGGCACGATCACCGGCGGCACGTCGGGCATTTATTCCTTCGCGACGGGCACACTTGCCGTGAACAACGCCGGTGTGATCCGCGGCGAGGGCAGTTACGACGGGTTCGACGCTGCGCCCGACGCCGGCATCACGATCACCACCGCGTCGTCGAGCGTGACCAACAGCGGGACGATCACAGGTGCGGGCGCCGGCATCACGACCGCCTATCAGTTCGACGAGGCGATCGGCGATATCGTCGGCATCGCGGTCGGCACGCAGGTGACGAACAGCGGCACGATCCGAGGCGAATCGAACGATGGCGTGCGCCTGATTGGCGGCGGCAGCGTGAGCAACAGCGGCATCATCCGCGGCGAGGGCAGCGTGCTGGCCGATGGCATCTCGATCTATCCCTATGACGGTCAGACGCTGGCGAACGATGTCGGAACCGTTGCGAACAGTTCCACCGGCGACATCAGCGGTACGCGGTTCGGGATCATCATGTCGGCCGGCGGCGCGGTCGACAACGCCGGCAAGGTCACCGGTGAGGGGCCGGGCGGCGTTCTTATCCAGCGCGGGGCAGGGCTTGTCCAGGAAACGGGCTTTGACGGCACGCTCACCAATACGGGGACGATCACGGGCTCCAACGGCTATGGCGCGGTCGTCCTCGTCACCGATACCGCAACGATCACCAATAGCGGAACGATCACTGGCGCAACATCGGGCGCTGTCGTCGAAGGGCTGCAGGTCTCGCAAGAAATCGCGCAGACCGGCACGATCAGCAATAGCGGCACGATCACCGGAAGCGGGACCTTTGGCGCTGCGGTCGCGGGCTTCCTCGATACTGCCGAAATCACCAATAGCGGCACGATCACTGGTGCGACAGACGGCGTCATTCTCGGTAATTTCGGGACAGCGACGCTCGTCAACACCGGGGCAATCACGGGCGGCGGCCGGGGCGTCTGGGGCGATGACAGCGGCGCGGTCATCCTCGACAACGCAGGGACGATCACCGGTTCAAGCGGGATCGCGGTCCAACTCGGCAGCTTCGACGACCGTGTCACCCTGCGAACCGGCAGCGCGATGTCCGGCGCAGTGGACGCAGGCGGCGGTAACGACAGCCTGACGCTCGATGGGGACGTCCTTGAACTGACCGAGGCGCAGCAACTCACCGAAGCGACCGGGTTTGAGACGCTCGACGTTGCGGCAGGCTATTGGTCGACCGCAGGGATGGTCGGCGCATTCGATAACGTTTCGATCGCCAGCGGTGCGTCGCTGCAGGTCAATGAAATTGACTTGGGCGCGGGCGATACCTCGTCGCCGATCCTGACGCCGTCGGTTCGGACTGACGGCCTGCTTGTCTTGAACTTCGGCACCGACGACGTCGTGTCCGATCTCGCGGACCTGACGATCGATGGGACGGGGCAGTTGCAGCTGATCGGCGACGCCGTGTTTACCGTCGACACCTCCAACATCGCCCACACTGGTGGAACGATCATCTCCAATGGCGGCCTTGTTCTGACCGGTCTGCTCCAGGGTGACGTGAAGACCGAAGGGGCCGGCTTCTTCGAGCTGGGCGCCGGCGGAAGCGAGGGCAGCTTTGCGGGCAATATCGTCAACGATGGGCGCTTCGTCTTCAATCGTTCGGACGATTATGATTTCCTCGGCGCCTTCTCGGGCAGCGGTACCCTCGACAAGATGGGCGACGGCGCGCTGACCTTCATGGGTGACTATGCCTTCCAGGGGGTGACGAACATCCTTGGGGGCTCGGTACGCATCGGCGGCACGATCGATCCGGGCACCGAATTCGACCTAGGCGACGGCGGCACGCTCGACATCACGGGCAAGGACCAAACGATCGGCGGCCTCGAAGGCGATGCGGGTTCGAACGTCGTGATCGGCGACAGCCAGCTCACCGTCGATCAATCTGGCAACACTGCTTTCGGCGGCGATATCTCGGGCACGGGCAGCCTGGTAAAAGAGGGCGCCGGCACGCTCAACCTTACCGGAAACAGCAGCTATACCGGCCCGACGTCGGTTAACGGCGGCACGCTCGCGGTCAATGGTTCGATCGCCTCGCCGGTGACCGTCAACAGCGGCGGAACCCTTGGCGGCAACGGCGCCGTGGGATCGACGACCGTCGCCAGCGGCGGCACGATCGCACCGGGCAACTCGATCGGCCAGCTCACCGTGAACGGCGATCTCGCCTTTGCTCCCGGCTCGATCTACGAAGTCGAAGTCAGCGCGGCGGGCGCCGCAGATCGCCTCGACGCGACGGGCGCCGTGACGATCGCCAGCACGGCGAGCGTTGCGGTCCTAGCCGAGGACGGCAACTATAACCCGCGCACCGACTATATCATTCTGACAGGCGGTGCGGGAATCACCGGGACGTTCGGTTCGGTGACGACCGATCTCGCCTTCCTCGATCCGCTGCTGCGCTACAGCGCCAACTCGGTGACGCTGTCGCTCTATCGCAACGATATCGATTTCGCCGATATCGCGGTCGGCTTCAACCAGGCGAGCGTGGCGGCCGCAGTTCAGGCACTTGGCGTCGACAATCCGCTGTACGAAGCGGTGCTGGTCCAGAATGCGGCGACCGCACAGGCGAGCTTCGGCGACCTGTCGGGCGAAATTCTGGCTAGCACGATCAGCGGCCTGACCGACGACAGCCGTCATTTGCGCAACGCCTTGATGGGTATGAAAGCATCCGAAGAGGGTGGTGCGTTCGTGTGGGGCTCGGCCTTTGGTGGCTGGGGCGAGTTTGACGCAGCGCGCGGCAATTACGCGATGGACACCGATCACAAGGGATTGGTCGCGGGCGTCGGTTTTGGCGGCAACGGCTTCGCCGCAGCGCTTTCGGCGGGTATTGGCGGATCGGACTTCCGCTTCGGCGGGCGCAGCGACCATGCGGATGTCGAAAGCAAATATCTGGCTGCCCACGCCACTTATGGCGCCGACGGCGGTCTGCGGGGTACGATCGGTGTAAGCTATGCCTGGCACGACATTGACACGACCCGCGCGATTAGCGGCGCGCCGCTGGCTCAAACGCTTTCGTCGAACCGTGACGCTGATACGCTGCAGATCTTTGGCGAGATCGGTTATGACATTGTCACCGGCAAGACGGCGATCACGCCCTTCGCTCGACTGGCACATGTCGATACCAGTAGTGATGCTTTCGCTGAAACCGGCGGCAACGCGGCGCTCACCGTCGCGAAGGGCGATCAGAAGACCACCTTCGTCAGCTTGGGCGGGCGCGCGCAGTTCAATGCCGGTCAGTTGGGCTTCCAGCCCTATGTGTCGGCCGCCTGGAACCTCGCCCTTAACGATCGCAGCGCGCCGGTCGTCTCGCGGTTCACCTCCGGCGGACCGGCGTTTGGTATCCTGGGCACGGCTATCCCGAAAAACTCGGCAGAGGTCGAAGCCGGATTTGAATATGCTACAGGCTCGTTCCGCCTCGGGGCCGCTTATACCGGAACCTTGGCCTCTGACCGCAGCTCTCATGGTGCAAGGGTTACCGCACGTATCGCCTTCTGATTAGCGACCCGTCAGAAGAGCGAAACGCGCGGTATGTGGCCGAGACGACTTACGTCGTCTCGGCCTCATTAATGCCGCATTTTATTCGTCGCGCCGCAGGAGCAAGTTGCGAACGGCGGCTTTCGCAGATCTTCGCTTGAAAGCGGTCAGGCAGCAAACGGCCAAGCGGCGCCGCGAGAAGCGCAGTTCGTTCGATGACGGCGAAATGCCGTCGCGCTCATCGTCCGCTGTAAGGCTCATCTCTTCGGGTTCGCGCGCCGATCAGCACCCGGGGCATGTTTCCTCGTTCCTGAACTGTTAGAAAGACGAGGTAGGGAAGCAGGAAACCCGCGCCTCCGAAAAAGGCGATGAGCGCGAGGAGCAGGGCGATCGCACTGAATCCATTCCGCCAAGCCGTCCAAAGCGCAGAGAGGACGAGAAAGCAGAGAAAATCGAGGTTGAACTGCCCGGGCCATCCCAGCTTCGCCACGTCTCCGAAAAAGATCGGTAACAATCCAAGGCCGTGGCGGGAAATGACTACAGCGGTGTAGGCGGCCAGCGCCAGCCAAAGGATGATCAAAAAAGTACGAAACGACCCCATGGACGACAATCTGCCAGGAGAATGCTGCGGCTGCAATCGCGGCTTTGAGTCCGCGACTGGATCATGCCAAATTTCTACTTTCATGCGACGATGGCTTACGCGCCGCTGTGCAACGCAGGTCTTGCCATCGGCAAGATGGATTTCATGCCGCACATGGCCCGTCACCAAGTCGCGCCCGAATACGACCGTCGAGCAGGCTCCGGCCTGTGACCGCGGGCTACCCCGTTATAGCGGCGATTGCCCGTTCGAGCTCGGCAATCCTGAAAGGTTTGCGAAGAACTGGCCGGCCATCAAATTCAGCCGCCATGATCGTCGCATCTCCGCTCGTCGCTATAAAAGCCTTCCCGGCATCGCTCAACGCGGAAGCGACCGCCTCGCTCGTTTTGCCATCGGCAAGGTGAACATCCAATATTGCGAGGTCGAAATCTCGCTTCGCGACGAGATCCAGCGCCTCCGCGACGGTCGCTGCGGTTACCACGATCTCGTGTCCAAGTATGTCTAGATACCCCTCGAGCATCATCGACACCAGCGGATCGTCTTCTACAAGAAACACCTTTATCATCATCCGTCCCTCATAGATCCGAAATCTGTAGCGCCAGTGTCTTCGATCACACGTCCCGTGCCCCTACCTTTCGTCGCGCTCGAAGTTCCACGCCGAGATGCTTGGCCACCGAGAATATGTCCTTGTCCCCGCGTCCGCACATGTTGACGATGATGATACTATCTTTCGGCATCGCCGGCGCGATCCTGACAACCGCGGCGACGGCGTGACTGGGCTCAAGCGCGGGGATGATACCCTCTGTTCTGCATAGAAGCTGGAACGCCTCGAGCGCTTCCGCGTCGGTCGCGGAGCTATAGTCCACCCGTCCGATTTCCTTGAGCCATGCATGCTCGGGGCCGATGCCGGGATAATCGAGACCTGCGCTGATCGAATGGCCTTCGACGATCTGCCCGTCGTCATCCTGCAGTAGATAGGTCTTGTTGCCGTGAAGAATGCCGGGACGCCCGCCGGCCAGTGACGCGGCATGTTCCTTGTCGAGGCCATGGCCGGCGGCCTCGACGCCGAGCATCTTGACCATCGGGTCGTCGAGGAACGGGTGAAAGAGACCGATCGCATTCGATCCGCCGCCGATCGCGGCGACCAGGAGATCGGGTAGGCGGCCGGCACGGGCCAGCATCTGGGCCCGCGCTTCTCTTCCGATGACGCTCTGGAAATCACGCACAAGCTCCGGATAGGGGTGGGGACCGGCTGCGGTGCCGATGATGTAGAAGGTGTCCTCGACATGGGCGACCCAGTCGCGCAGCGCCTCGTTCATCGCGTCCTTCAGCGTCGCGGCGCCGGCCGTGACCGGCACGACCTCGGCGCCTAGCAGTTTCATGCGGAAGACATTGGGCGCCTGGCGCGCGATATCGGCGGCGCCCATATAGACGACGCAGGGCAGGCCAAAGCGCGCGCAGACGGTGGCCGTTGCCACCCCGTGCTGGCCCGCGCCCGTTTCCGCGATGATGCGGGTCTTGCCCATCCGGATCGCGAGCAGGATCTGACCGACGCAATTGTTGATCTTGTGGGCGCCGGTGTGATTGAGTTCGTCGCGCTTGAACCAGATCTGCGCGCCGCCGAGCGCAGACGTCAGGCGCGGCGCGAAGTAGAGCGGACTGGGGCGGCCGACATAATGTTCGAGCAGGTCGTCGAACTCGGCCTGGAAAGCCGGGTCGCGCTTTGCGGCTCGATATTCGCGCTCCAGATCGAGGATGAGGGGCATGAGCGTTTCGGGGACGAAGCGGCCCCCGAATTTCCCGAAATGACCCGCGTCGTCTGGCTGCCCACGCAGGCTGTTAGGAATATGACCAGGATCGTCGGAGGGTTGCGACCCCTGAGTCATGTCGGTGCAACCCCGGCAGGAGACCGGCGCGAGGCGGCGGCGTGCAGGATCCCGGCGCGCGCCTCACGCCGGCAGATAAATCCCGCGAGACCGGTCCGGATTCTCGACCGGCGCATCAATAGCCCATCAGTGCCAGCACTTCCTTGCGGCTCCGCTGGTCGTTGAGGAAGCAGCCGAGGAGCCGGCTCGTGACCATGCCGACGCCGGGCGTGCGCACGCCGCGCCCGGTCATGCAGCCATGCTGGGCGTCGATCACCACGGCGACGCCGTGCGGACGGAGATTGTCCCAGATGCATCGGGCGACCTCGGCGGTCAGGCGCTCCTGCACCTGCAGTCGCCGCGCATAGCCGTTCAGTACGCGCGCGAGCTTGGAGATGCCGACGACGCGGTCGCGGGGAAGGTAGGCGATCGACGCCTTTCCGGTGATCGGCGCCATATGATGCTCGCAATGCGACTGGAACGGGATGTCGCGCAGCAAGACGATCTCGTCATAGCCGCCGACCTCTGCAAAGGTGCGCGACAGGTGCACCGCCGGATCCTCGTCATAACCCTCGCAATAATTCCTCCAGGCACGTGCGACGCGCTGCGGTGTGTCGAGCAGGCCTTCGCGCTGAGGGTCCTCGCCGACCCAGCGGAGCAGCGTCTCGACCGACGCGAGAACCTCGGGGGGTATCGCGCCGTCAACTGTGGGACTGGAAGGGGGCACGTGAAGCATGGTCCTGGCCTCCTGACGGCGAAGGGTTGGCGGTCCGGGAGGGGAGGAGAGGGAGGTGGACCGTCGGATCGGCGCATGCCCGAGCGCAGCATGGCGTCGCAACATGTCCCTTGGGGCAGATCGTCGGTTGGAAGCGCGTTGGGTGCACGGACCTCGGGCGAGCCCGGAATGCAGAAATGCCCTTCGCTCGCTTGACGAGGCGTGGCGCGGTGCGCGGTGGTTGGGTGAATAGGGCGGTACGGAAATGCGGGGGCGGCGGTGGCCCCGCCGCCCCCGGCCTGTTAGAAGGCCATCGCCGGCATCGGCGCGGCCTTCTCCTCCTTCGGCAGTTCGGCGACGAGCGCCTCGGTGGTGATCAGCAGCGACGCGACCGACGCGGCATCCTGCAGCGCGGTGCGAACGACCTTGGCGGGATCGATCACGCCGGCCTTGACGAGGTCCTGATACTCGCATCCAGTCTGCCCCTTGGTGCAGCTTGGCGGCGCGGGACAAGTCGGAGACATGCGGTCAACATCGCGCGGCACGGTCGCCGCAAGGCGTCCTGTCCGCGGAGATTGCAATGAATGACGAAGGGCCTCTGGTAACGGCTAAAAGCGGGGACCGTTACGAAGAAGCGAATCTCGCCCGAATGCCAACGGGTCACCCTGCCGGGCCGGTCGACCGCATCGGCGTGCTTCTCGTAAACCTCGGGACGCCAGACGCGCCGACGAGCGGTGCGGTGCGGCGCTATCTCGCGGAATTTCTCTCCGACCGGCGCGTGGTCGAACTGCCCTCGCTGATCTGGCAGCCGATCCTCCGCGGGATCGTCCTTGCCGTTCGGCCGCGGAAATCCGCGCGTGCCTACCGCGAAATCTGGACGTCAGAGGGCTCGCCGCTGGCGGCGATCACCCGCCGCCAGGCAAGGGCGCTTCAGGCTTCGCTGGGAGGTGATGCGGTGGTCGCGCATGCGATGCGCTATGGCAGCGGCTCGATCTCGGACGGCATCGACGCGCTTCTTGCGGCAGGATGTCGCCGCATTCTCGTTGCGCCTCTTTATCCTCAATATTGCGCCGCGACGACCGCAAGCGTTGGTGATGCGGTCCAGGCGCATATGGCGCGCCTGCGCTGGCAGCCGGCGCTGCGCATCCTTCCTCCTTATTATGATGACGATCGCCATGTCGAGGCGCTGGCGTCGTCGCTCGGACGTGCGATCGGCGGCCTCGCCTTTGTACCCGACACGATCGTCGCGAGCTTCCACGGCATGCCCGAGCGCACTCTGCATCTTGGCGATCCCTATCACTGCATGTGCCTCAAGACCGCGCGTCGGTTGGGCGAGGTCTTGGGGAAGAGTGTCGTTCCGAGCTTTCAGTCGCGCTTCGGCAAGGCCAAGTGGCTGACACCGGCAACCGACATGACGCTCGAAACGCTCGGGCGAGAAGGCCGGTCGGTGGTCGTGATCGCGCCGGGGTTCGCTGCAGATTGCCTCGAGACCCTCGAGGAAATCGCCATCCGCGGCCGCGAGCAGTTCCTTGCCGCCGGCGGACGCCATTTCGCTTATGTGCCCTGTCTGAATGACAGCGATGTCGGGATGGATATGCTCGCCGCGCTGATAAGGAGCGAACTTTCCGGTTGGCTTTGAGGGCTTTTGATTATCGGGGCCGCGCTGCGCCAACAAGTGTCGCGCGGCCCCGATATCGTGTCAGGCGGGAAGCAGCACGCCGTCGATGACGTGGATCACGCCGTTCGACTGAAGAACGTCGGCGGGGCCGATCTTCGCCGTGCCACCCTTGGCGTCGCTCACATACCAGCTGCCATCCTTCTCCCAGACGGTGAGCTTGGCACCCTGCACCGTGGTAAGCATGGCCTTGCCGCCATTGGCTTTGGCCTGCGCGGCAATATCGGTCGCGGTCAGGCGGCCCGGCACGACATGATAGGTAAGGATGCCCGTCAGCATCGCCTTGTTCTCGGGCTTGAGCAGCGTGTCGACGGTGCCGGCGGGAAGCTTGGCAAAGGCAGCGTTGGTGGGCGCAAAGACCGTGAACGGGCCTGCCCCCGAAAGGGTCTCGGCGAGGCCGGCGGCCTTGACCGCCGTGACGAGTGTCGTGTGGTCCTTCGAATTGGCGGCATTTTCGACGATGGTGTTGGTCTCGTACATCGCGGCGCCGCCGACCATCGGGTTCTTGGCGGCCGCGATGCCGCCCGCGAGCGCAAGCGCTGCTGCGGCGAGCGAAAGAGAGATACGGGAAATAGCCATTGGTCATTCCTTTTTAAATGTTCGTCCCGGGGGGATAGGACGGGCATGAAATTAGGCGCGCCGCGCCGCCGGGGCGACCTGTCCTTTGGGGCGGGTTATCCGGCCCGCCCTCCGCGGCCCTTCGCCGCTAGCGATAACGGCAGTTCTCCCTCCCATCAGCTGCAGGCAAACCCGCGGCAGGCTGGACCATCGACGCAGCCGGGCGAGAAGGAGGCTTCCATGCCGTTTGAGGGGTCGTTCGAAGACCGGCTGGCGCTTCGCGACCTGCTCCATGCCTACGCCGACGCGGTCAACCGTGCCGACAGCGAGGCTTGGGCGGCGACCTGGGATCAAGGCGGCCTATGGTCGCTTCCCGGTTTCGGGATCTTCGAGGGCAAGGCGAAGATCGTCGATACCTGGCGCGCGGCGATGCGCGCCTTTCCCGACATCGTCTTTCGCGCCTGGCCCGGATCGATCGAGGTCCATGGCGAGACCGCGGCCATTCGGTCCTACACCGAGGAAATCTTCTTGCGCGACGGCGCCCTTCACCGGACCCTTGGCATCTATGACGACGTCTGCCGCCGGATCGACGGCCGGTGGCTGTTTGCAGAGCGGCGGTTTCGGCCGTTGCCTCAGCTTTCAAAAGGTGAGGTGCAGGCATGAAGATACTGATCCAGGCGGTCATCGATATCGATCCCGAGACGCGCGGGGAGGCGCTGGCGGGTGCGCGCGGCTGGATCGCAGGCGCAATTAAGCAGCCGGGCTGTCTCGCTTACGCCTGGACCCTCGATCCGCATGTGGCGACGCGCATCCACGTGTTCGAGGAATGGGACGGCGAAGCGGCGCTCGCAGCGCATCTGGCCGGGCCGCAATACAGGGGAATGCTGGGGCATATCGGCGCGTTTGGTGTACGTTCCTCCTCAAGCCGCAAGTTCGGTGTGTCACGCGAAGGCCCTGTTTACAACGGCCACGGCGTGGCAAGCGCCGCCTTCGACTAGCTTGGTGATCCTCGTTCGCTAGCTGCGTAGCGCTTCCCAGGCAGCGAGGGCGCGCGCCCGCGCCGCTTCGTGACCGACAAGCGGTGGCGGATACTTTGGTACCCGCACATCCTGTCCATGGGCCGCGACGATCTCGGCGTCCGACAGATGCGCAAGCTCCGGCACATATGTGCGGACATAATCCCCCATCGTAAACCGCTCGCTCTGGAGCAGCGGCGACATGATGCGCGAGAAGACCGGCGCGTCGACGCCGGTGCCCGCAACATATTGCCAGTTCATCGCGTTCGAGGCGAGATCGGCGTCGAGCAGCGTGTCCCAGAACCAGCGCTCCCCGCGGCGCCAGTCGATCAGCAGATGTTTGACGAGGAAGGAGGCGGTGACCATCCGGACCCGGTTGTGCATCCATCCCGTATTCCAGAGCTCGCGCATGCCCGCGTCGACGATAGGATATCCGGTCCGTCCCCGGGTCCAGGCAGTGAAGTCCCGGTCGGCTTCGGAGCCGCTCCGCCAGCCGAAATCATCGAAGGTGGGTCGCCCGTTCCGATCGCCATAATCGGGCATCTGGTCGACGAGATTGATGCCATGTTCGCGCCAGCCGAGTTCCGACCGAAAGGTTTCGGCGCCCGCATCGTCGCGCTCGCCGAGCGCATGCCAGATCGACCGAGGGCTGATCTCGCCGAAATGAAGATGCGGCGACAGCCGCGATGTCGCGGGGAGCGAGGGAAAATCGCGGCGGGCCTGATAATCGCCGGCAAGCGGCAGCCAGTCGCGCAGCGCGCGCCATGCGCCCTTCTCGCCGGGGCGCCAGTCGCCAAATCCTCTGGCCCAGTCGGGGCTGGTCGGGGTCAGACCCCAATCGGCAAGATTGTCCGACGCCGGCCAGACGCTAGGCGCCGGAATATGGTCGGGCGCCGCATAGGGAAGGGCAGGCGGCATGCGCCCCAGAAGCGCGCGATACCAAGGCGTGAAAACGCGGTAGCGGGCGCCTTGCGCATTGGTGATACTCTCGGGCGGCGCAAGATAATTGCCGTCGTGGAGCTGCAGCTCAAGCCTGGCGTCCAGCGCTTCTTCGCAGTGCCGCCACCAGGGCTCGTAGCAGCGGGTCGCGTGGACCCTTGCGCTCCCGGCTTCCGCCGCGAAGCGTTCAAGCATTTCAGCGGCAGGGCCGCGGCGCAGGACGAGCCGGCTGCCGCGTTTGCGAAGGCTCGCATCGAGCGCGGCGAGGCTGCGATGGAGCCACCAGCGCTGCGCGCCGCCGATCGCGCGTGTTCCGGGGCTCGCGTCGTCCAATATGTAGAGCGGAATGACCGGACCTTCGGCGATCGCCGCGAGAAGCGCCGGATGGTCGGTGGTGCGGAGGTCCTGACGAAGCCACAAGATGGCGGGGGGCATGGCGGCGGTTCCCTTTTTGGCGGCCTGTGGGTGCGGGCGATCGCGGGGTTCTTCATCTGGCAGGATCCGACCCCGCAAAATATGACCTTTCGGGAAGTCCAGGCAATGAAGAGCTGCTTTGCGAGCGCGAGCAAGGGGAAGGTTGGGAGATGAGCAATCACCGCCGCCGCCGCGGCCAGGCGCGGGTCGCACGGCGCTGGCAGCCGGCAGAACCGGAATGTCCGTGCGATCAGCCGGGCATGACAGCACCTGCCGCGTCATCGGGCCCGGAGAATATTCGGTCGCGTGCGCCCGGATCGCGGGCTGCCGCAGTTCTGATGCCGAAGTCGTCGAGAATGAGGCTCGCCGTCGCCTTCGCGCTCGCGACGACCCCCGGAATGCCCGCGCCGGGATGGGTGCCAGCACCGGTAAAATAGAGGTTCTCGATGCGCGCGTCGCGATTGTGCCCACGAAAATAGGCGCTCTGCAGCAGCGTGGGTGTGAGGCTGAAGGCGCTGCCGAGATGCGCGGCGAGATCCTGTTCGAAGTCCGGCGGCGCATATTGGATTTGCGTGACGATCCGCGCGCCAAGGTCCGGGATCAGGCGCCGCTCGATCTCGGCGATGATGCGCTTCGCCAATCTGGGTCCTTCGACCTCCCAGTCGAGCGGGGCGTGGCCGCGATGGGGAACCGGAGCGAGCGCGTAGAAGCTGCTGTGACCCGCGGGCGCGACGTCCGGATCCGTTGCGCTCGGATGATGAAGGTAGAGCGAGAAATCCTCGGCGAGCGTCCCGTTCCGATAGATGTCGTCGAGAAGGCCGCGATAGCGCGGACCGAACAATATCATATGATGAGGTATGGCGGGGAAGGTACCGCGAACCCCCAGATGGAGGACGAAAAGGCTCGGCGACCAGCTCTTGCGCGCAAGGCGCTTCGCCTCGCGCGCCCCGCGCGGATGCGCGAGCAGGTCGCGGTAGCTGTGCATGAGATCGGCGTTCGAGGCGACAAGATCGGCGCTTGCGGTAAACCCGCTCCGCGTCACGATGCCCGTGACCCGGTCGCCCTTAGTTTCGATGCGGGCGACCGGATCGCCGAGCCTCAGCGTGCCGCCGAGGCGCGCGAACAGCGCGGCCATGCCGGCGACGAGCCGGTTGGTGCCGCCGCGCGCATACCAGACGCCGCCATCCTGCTCGAGTTTGTGGATGAGCGCATAGATGCTGCTCGTCGCCATCGGGTTGCCGCCAACAAGCAAGGTGTGGAAGGATAGAGCCTCGCGCAGCTTCTCGCTCCGAACATAGCTCGCGACGGTTTTATAGACCGAGCGCCAGGCCCGGTGCCGCAGGAGCGCGGGTGCCGCCTTCAGCATCGAGCGGAAATCGAGGAAGGGCACGGCGCCGAGCTTCACATAGCCTTCCTCGTAAACCGACGCGGAATAGCGAAGAAATCGCTCATATCCCGCCACGTCGGCGGGATCGAGCGCGGCGATCTGACGGGCGAGCGCCTCCTTGTCATTGCCATAATCGAAGGTCGATCCGTCGGGCCAGCTCAGCCGATAAAAGGGCGACACCGGGACGAGGTCGACATCGCGCTCGAGCCGCTGGCCGCTCAGCTCCCAGAGCTCGGCGAGGCAGGCCGGGTCGGTGATCACCGTTGGCCCGGCATCGAAGGTGAAACCATCCTTCTCAAAGACATAGGCGCGGCCGCCCGGCCGGTCGCGCGCTTCGACGAGCAGCGTATCGAGGCCCGCCGACTGGAGACGGATGGCCAGCGCAAGGCCGCCGATGCCGGCTCCGATCACGATCGCGCGCGTCATCGCGGCGCCTCTGCCGCAATCGCCGCGCCGAGTACATGGCCCGACAGCCACGCATATTCGGCAAAGCCGTGATAGAGCCAGTCTCCGCAAGCGCCGAGGCCTATGGCAGGGTTCCAGAGCAGCTTCAGATCCTGTCCCGAGGGCTGCGAGAATAGCCAGCGATGGGCCGCGATATGGCTTGGGGTTGGCAAGTCGCGTCCGGCGATCTTTCCCAGCTCGGCGAGAAGCGCTGGCGCCACGCTCGCGCTGTCGGAGGCGAGGTGCGTCTGCGACCAGGTCCAGTCGGCTTGCACGACCCACCGCTCGCCCGGCGCGCGGCCGGGCTTCGCGCTGTCGCGCGCGGCGGTCACGATGGCACCCGAGCCGCGGAGGAAATCGGGGAGCTCCTCGATCCGCTCCTCAAAGGCGAACATTGCGGTCCAGCATGGGTTATAGCGCGCCGCCATTGCGGCGCGCGCCATCTCGAAATCATGCAGCGACAGAAGCGGAGCCGCCTGTTCGGCCGGAATGGCGATTACTGCCGCATCATATTTGCCGAGCCGTTTTGCCTCGCTGTGTAGCGTCCAGCCGGCACGCGATTTGGTCAGGGCCGTGACCGGTCGCGACAGGCGGACATCGAGATCGCTCGCGAGCGATTTCAGCGGCGCGGTCATTGTCGGCGTGCCGACCCAGCTGTCCGCGCCCGCGGCCGGCCAACGCGCCGCGAGGCCTGCCTTCTCCCAAGCAGCGAGCAGCCTGGTAAAGCCTTCCGAGCGCGCCGTGAAATGCGTGGCGCCATGATCGAATGCGACCCCCGGAGTGCCCGTATCCGCGCGGCGGGTCGCGAGGCGGCCGCCGAGGCCGCGGGATTTGTCAAAGAGTGTCGCCTCAATCCCGGCGTCGTGCAGCCGCCGTGCACAGGCGAGCCCCGCAATGCCGGCTCCGATGATCGCGACCCGCATCAGACCATGGCCTCGCGGTCACCAAGGGGGCTCGCACAATGTCCTACGCCCGCCCGTAGGCATGACTGTGCCGTCAATCTGCTGGGCGTCATACGTAATTTTTCCGGTTCGTCGCAATTGTCATCGACGCAGGCTTGCATGAGCGAGGGGAAGTGTCGCAACATGTCCCTTGGGGCACCCAGGGGAGAGCAGGCAGATACTATGTCATTGAAGACAATGATCGCGGCCAGCCCGATCGCCGCGGTGATCAGCGACCCGCGTCTGCCTGACAATCCGATCGTCGAGTGCAACGCTGCCTTCTCGGCGCTCACCGGCTATGGGTCGGACGAAATTCTTGGACGCAATTGCCGCTTTCTCGCCGGGCAGGGCACCGAGCCCGAACTGACCGAGACCTTGCGCGCCGCCATCCGGGAGCAGAGGCCGGCGCTCGTCGAGATCCTCAACTACCGGAAAGACGGAACGCCCTTCCGCAATGCCGTGCTGGTCGCGCCAATCTTTGGCCCCGGCGGCACTCTCGAATATTTTCTCGGCTCGCAAATCGAGGTCGACGAGACCGGCGAGGCGGTTGGAGGACGGAGCACGCGAGCGCGCGCCCATATTGAGGCGCTCTCGCCGAGGCAGCGCGAGGTGTTGAAGCTGATGGCGAGCGGACAGCTCAACAAGCAGATTGCCTTCACGCTGTCGCTGTCGGAGCGGACGATCAAGATGCACCGCGCTGCGCTGCTGCGCGCGCTCGGCGTCGAGACCACGGCCGATGCGATCCGGCTCGCGGTCGAGGCCGGCTTCTAGGCACCGCTCCAGCTTCCCTTTGAGGCATATGGGATATCGCGCCGCCGCCGTTTAAGCTTCAGGCAGCCGGACCGGCTTTGTGGCCGTGAGGAGCAGGCATTTGAACGGCAAGCGCGCCTTGGTGATCGGAAGTGGCGGCGGTATCGGCGCCGCGCTTGTCGAGCAACTTGTCGCATCGGGCCGATTTGACCGCATCTATGCCGGGACCAGGCGGCCCGATGCTTCGCGTCATCCCGATGTGACAACGCTGACGATCGACATATTGGACGACGGCACGCTTGCCGAGGCAGGTCGCCAAATTGCCCAGGATGGCGCGCTCGACTTGTTGATCGTGGCGACGGGGCTGCTGCATCGCGGGGCTGAGATCCGTCCTGAAAAGAGCCTTCGGCAGCTCGATGCATCGGTTATGGCCGAAGTATTCGCGGTCAACAGCATCGGGCCCGCGCTCGCCGCAAAGCATTTTCTTCCACTGCTCGGCCGAAGACACCGGGCCGTCGCCATATTTCTTTCTGCTCGCGTTGGTTCGATTGCGGATAACAGACTTGGCGGATGGCACAGCTACCGCGCTTCCAAGGCGGCGCTCAATGCTCTGGTGCGATGCTTCGCGATAGAGCTCGGCCGCAGCAATCCGGAAGCGATAGTCGCGGCACTGCACCCCGGAACAGTCGACACGCCGCTCTCGGAGCCGTTTCAGGCGCGAGTAGCTGAATCATCGCTCTTTAGTGCGAATAATAGCGCGATGCACATTCTAGGCGTCATCGATCAGCTATCGTCAACGGATAGCGGCGGGTTCTACGGCTGGGATAGAAGGCCTATCCCGTATTGACGAGCCAGCAGGCGCTTCAAGAGGCTCCGCCTCTTTGCCTGTCCGCTTTAGCGAATATTGTGCCAGAAGCAGACCGACGGCAAGCGGCCAAGCGGCGCCGCAAGAAACGCAGTTCGTTCGATGACAGCGAAATGCCGTCGCGCTATATCTGGAAAATCGGAGGCGGCGAGCAGCGCAGTTTATAGCGCACCCTTACACAGCGGCATCGAAGCAGCGTTGCGGCTGGGCGAGCAACACGTATGTATGAGCGCATTCAAGCCATGATTTCGCGAATCCGGTGCGCGAGCGCGTCCATCCCAAAAGGCTTGGTAATGAGCGCCATGTTAGGCGCGAGCCTCCCGCTTCCGATGACAGCATTCTCCGCATAGCCCGTGATGAAAAGAATTTTAAGGCTAGGGCAGAGGCTGAGAGCGGCATCGGCTATCTGCCGTCCGTTCATGCCGCCAGGTAGACCGACGTCGGTGATCAGAAGATCGATGACCTCCTTTGCCTGCAGGATCCGCATCGCGCTCGGCCCGTCGAACGCCTCGAGAACCTGATAGCCCAATTCCTCGGCCACTTCGGCGACGAGCATGCGGATCGTCGGCTCATCGTCGACGACCAACACATTGCCGCGTGCCGGCGCGGAGCCATCGATCGATGTTGGCGCGGGCGGATCGGAATCGACGGTTTCTGGTTCCTCAACGCTCATGTAGCGGGGAAGATAGATGCACATGGTCGTACCCATCCCGACCTCGCTGTAGATACGAACCTGTCCCCCCGATTGACGAGCAAACCCGTAAATCATCGACAGGCCGAGGCCTGTTCCTTCGCCAAGTGGCTTGGTCGTGAAGAAGGGATCGAAAGCGCGCGCGGCGACATCGTCGGTCATGCCCGTCCCGGTGTCGGTCACGCAGAGGGACACATATTGGCCGGGTTCGAGATCGCGTTCTCTTGCGCCGCGTCCGTCGAGCCATTTATTAGCCGTCTCGATCGTGATCCGTCCGCCCTCGGGCATCGCGTCGCGCGCGTTGATGCACAGGTTAAGAATGGCGTTCTCGAGCTGATTGGTGTCCACCAGCGTCGTCCACAATCCCGCCTTGCCTACCGTCTCCACCGTGATCGAGGGGCCCACCGTTCGGCGCACCAATTCCTCGATGTCGAAGATCAGCCGGTTCACGTCGCACGGCTTGGGATCGAGCGTCTGACGGCGCGAGAAGGCGAGTAGGCGGTGCGTGAGCGCAGCGGCACGCCGGACCGCGCCCTGCGCGGCAACCGAATATTTGTCGATCTCGGCGACGCGCCCCTGAGCGATGCGAACCTGCATCATTTCGAGCGACCCCGAAATGCCGGTCAGCAGATTATTGAAGTCATGCGCGATGCCGCCCGTGAGCTGGCCGACAGCTTCCATCTTCTGCGATTGCCGGAGCGCCTCTTCGGCACGGTCACGCTCCGCCGCGGTTTCTTTCACTTCTTCAACCAGCCGCGTGCGCTCCTGCTGAAGCCGGCGCTCTACCGCTTTGCGAGCCGATACATCAAGCATTGCGCCCACCATCCGGATCGGCGCGCCATCTTCACCGCGAATGACATAGCCTCTGTCGAGAATGTCGGCGAAGCTGCCGTCCGCACGGCGAAAGCGATATTCGTCGGTCCAGTCGCTCGCGCCTCCGTCGATCACATGATGGATGCTCGCATCGATCCGCGCGCGGTCTTCAGCGTGGATCTGCCCAAGCCACCATTCGCCGGTGGGCACGACGTCGTCGGGACCGTGGCCGTAAGCGCTTTCGAGAGCGGCGTTCCACGTCACATGATTGGTCCGAAAATCCCAGTCCCAGATCGCATCGTTCGTCGCGCGTCCCGCGAGACGAAGGCGCTCCTCGACCTCGCGCAGCTTTGCGCTGGCCTCGCGGTCGCGCGTGACGTCCTGCACGGTGCCGATGAGCCGAACAGGCTCTCGGCCGTCGAAAAAGGCGAGGCCTTGGGCACGAATGTGACGAAGAACCCCGTCTTCGATGCCGACCGTGCGATACTCGACATCGAACCGGTGACTTCCATCGGGATCGAGCGCCGCGGCGACGGCGCGGTCTGCGCGCTCGCGATCATCGGGGTGAAGGCCGGCGAGAAATGCGCTTTCGTAGCTGACCGGAACTCCCGGTGACATCCCGAAGAGTGCACGGCACCGGTCATCCCAGGATAGACTCATCTCGCGCGGGCGATAATCATAACGACCAAGCTCGGCGGCGCGTGTCGCGAGCTCGAGTTCTTAGCGACTGGCCTTGAGCGCCGCGTCGCTGCGCGCACGATCGACCGCCTCGCGAATGCGAAGCGCGACATCCTCGACGAGCGCGATTTCGCCCGTCGTCCATGCGTGCGGCGCGTCCTTTTCGACGTAAAGCACCGATTCCAGCACGCCTTCGCGTGTCATGGGACAGAGAATCTCTGCCGCAATATCGTGCCGCGAATGGTCATCTGATTTGTGTCCCGTCGTGACTACGGTGTCACCTTTGGCGAGCTCGCCGTTCGTCGCCCCCTGCAATCGTGAAACCTCGCCGCTGCGCGACGCGCCGTCTTTCGTCCATTCAGACGCGATTCTCATGCCGGCCTCGCCGGCGTTCGAAGCGAATCCGCACCGTGCCGCGCCGAGATGGGTGCCGAGCCGCGTGGCCGCTGCCGCGAGGATCGCCACGGGGTCCGCGAGATCGCGCAGCTCTGTAAGCAGGGCGAGTTGAAATGCCTGACGCTCGAGCAATTCCTCGCGACTTAGCTGATCGGATCGTGGCATGCGTCTCCCGTTCGCATGGGACGATCCGCCACCTTGGCCGACCCTTGACAATTTCCCCGCGGATGAACGTTATAGGGACGATTTCGTTCCGGTAAGAGCCACGCCACTTTGCAACAAAATCCGCACGGGGGCGTATGGGGTATCACGATGAGCCGCCCGCTAAGCGGGCGAAATGGAGGCTGTTGACCGCGTGACAGATCATGAGGAGCTCGACGCCGGAGCGAGCGGGACCGAACCTTCGGCTGGGGCCACTCTTGGCGATCATCGACGCGAAACCACGCTGACCCATTCTGGCCTCGACGAGCGAAGCAATATCTTCTTCGCCGCAATCGAGATGACCAGGATGCCGATGATCCTGACCGATCCGAACATTGCCGATAATCCGATCGTCTTCGCGAACAAGGCCTTCCTCGATCTGACCGGCTATGAAGAGACCGAGGTTCTCGGGCGGAACTGCCGTTTCCTGCAAGGGCCGCAAACCGATCGCGAGCTTGTCGCGGACCTCCGGTCTGCAGTCGCGAACCGCCAGTCGATCGCCCTCGAGATATTGAACTACAAGCGCGATGGGACGCCGTTCTGGAATGCGGTCTTTATCGGACCGGTTTATGACACTGGCGGCAAGCTTCTGCATTTCTTCGCAAGCCAGCTCGATGTGACGCGGCGGCGAGAGAGCGAACAGGCGTCGCAGCAGGCCCAAAAGATGGAGGCAATCGGTCAGCTCACCGCCGGGCTCGCGCATGATTTCAACAATCTGCTTCAGGTCGTGAACGGTAATCTCGAATTGCTCGGGACCCGGATCGAGGATGAAAAACAACGAACCTATCTAGCGCGTGCGCGCGGGGCAGCGGAGCGCGGCGCCAAACTCACGGGCCAGCTCCTCGCGTTTGCGCGCAAGACGAGGCTGACGCCCAGGGCTGTCGATGTGAACGATTGCATCAATGGCTTCGCCGACATGCTTGAGGCTTCGCTCGGCGGCCGCATCGAACTGCACCTGTCGCTCCGGCGCGGCCTTCCAAAGGCGGTCGTCGATCCCGAGCAGCTCGAAATGGCGATCCTCAATATTGCGCTAAACGCGCGCGACGCCATGCCGGGAGGCGGCGTCCTGACGATTGCAACGGCGAAGGTCCATCTGAACGGCGATGCACCGGCCCGGGGACTCTCTCCGGGTGACTATATCTCGGTCGAGCTCGTCGACGAGGGCGAAGGCATGGCGCAGCATGTGATCGCGCGGGCGGTGGAGCCGTTTTTCACGACCAAGGCTACCGGGAAGGGGACAGGGCTGGGCCTTGCAATGGCGAGCGGCTTCGTTCTGCAATCGCGGGGACGGCTCGAAATCGAGAGCGAGGTCGGCAAGGGCACCACCGTTCGCATTCTTTTCCCCGTCTCGACATCTGACGAACCCGAATTGTCGGTTGCGGGTCCGAAAAAGTCTTTCGAACGCGGCGAGGCCCATATTCTCCTGGTCGAAGACGATGCCGAAGTCCGTGCGCTGGCGCGCGAAAATCTCGAAGATGCAGGATATCGGGTGACGGTCGCCGAAAATGGCGACGCAGGGCTCAAGGCATTTGAGCACCTGCTTGCCACCGACATGGTGGATCTTGTCTTCACCGACTTGGTGATGCCCGGAAACCTGGATGGCATTGCGCTCGCGGAAGCAGTCCGGCGGCTCGCGCCTCAAGTGCCCGTGTTGATGACCACGGGCTATAACGAGGACTTAGTCGTAGAAGGACCACTTCGCAGCGAGCGTGACGTGCTTGGCAAACCCTATCGCCGGGCCGACCTGCTCGATCGCATCGCACAGGCGCTGGCGCACAGGGATGAAAATTCTGCTCGGCGACGCCCGTCTGACTTCGGTGCTGCCGAGGAATGATCGTTTCAATCGCCCGGTGGGTAAACGGCCTGTTGCACTTCAGAAACCAAGCCCCCGGTCTCGGTCAATGCCTCAACGGCTGACGTTGCGACCTCGCACCCAAGCGCACTTGCAGCGTCGCACCTGTAAATTGTCCAGACCGCGGGACCGTCGCTGACCATTCTCGCCAACGAAGCCGGAGCTGCAATCTGCCGCAACGGACCTAATGGCAGCTCCTTGCATTCTGATGCCATCAGCAGACTGTCTCCTGTCGGCCACAACGAACGATTTGCCGAAAAAGAACACCCGCCCGATCGAAATCGGACGGGCGTAAGATGAAGAGCTGAGTTTCCTGAAAGGAAGAGCTCTCTTGGGTCGCATGGCGCGCCTAGCTTCGCTGGTAGACCTGATATTGTACCGCGACGCCAAAAAGGTAGCAGCTCTCGCGCCTCAGGGCTTGACCGCAACCGGAAGACGGAATGGTGCGCCAAGCCTGTTGAAGGCGTTCATCGCCGCGATCGCGATCGTCAGGTCCACGAGGTCTTTCGGCTCGAATGCCTCGGCTGCTGCTGAATAGGCCTCGTCGGAAGCGTGGGTCTCGCTGACACGCGTGACTTCCTCCGCCCAGGCCAAAGCCGCGCGATATTGGTCTGGGAACAGATGCGGGACTTCATGCCACACCGGAAGCAGCGCGATCTTGTCGATCGGCATGGTCTTGAGAAGGTCCCGGGTATGCAGATCGATGCAGTGAGCGCATCCGTTGATCTGCGAGACCCGGAGGAAGACGAGGTGAATCAGTTCTTCAGGCAGGGCCGTGCTGGTGGTGACATAATGGTGCACACCGTAAAGCGCCTTCGCTCCAGCGGGAGCCACTTCGGACCAATTCAACCGGTTCATCTGATCTTCCTTTCTTCCTGAGCCAAAATCGGCGTCACCATGCCTGACGAGCGGGATTCTTCCGCTGTGACATCCCGCGCAAAAAATGCCGGTGGACCGAATGCTGTCGAATGGGATCGGAAGAAAGGTCCGAGATTGATCTAGCGCAGTGTACCGATCAGGCCGCGCCAAGAAACGAGGGGCCACGGCATTGTCGTACTGCGACGGAATGTCCGCATATCTGGAATTGGAGTTGAAAGCCGCCCGACCCAATCGGCCATTCCAATCGCCAACCGGCAAGCGCCAAAAAAGACGCCCGCGCGGCCGAAACCGTGCGGGCGTCAGATGAAGATCTCGGTTTCCTGAAAGGACGAGGTCTCCTGGGTCGCACGGCGCAGATAATGTCGAGGGCCGGGTAATTATTGTACCGCTGCGCCAAAAGAGCTGCCCTGGCGCGCATTGGACGTCGACCACCGGTTGCTTCAGATAGGAACCGTTCGGTAGGCAATCGGCCGCTCATGCGGTTTGTTCAGCCGGTGTTCGGCTGCGCGCCGCTACGTCCGGTGCCTGATTGAAGGAGACGGGTCATGAAAGAATATATCGCCGCTGCGGTCCTCGCTGCGCTCGCCGTTCCCGCCGGCCCGGCGCTGGCGGATCCGCCGCCCTGGGCGCCGGCGCACGGCAAGCGCGCCAAGGATCGTGGCCTCTATGACGGATATGGGCGCTATTACGAGCCTCGCCGCATTTCGCACAATGATCGCATTTGGCGGAGCAAGGATGGCCGCTACCACTGCCGCCGCGAGAATGGCACGACCGGATTGATCATTGGCGCCGCCGTCGGTGCGCTCGTCGGGCGCGAACTCGATGGCGGGCGTGATCGCACGGTCGGCACGATCATCGGCGCGGCCGGCGGCGGGCTGCTCGGGCGGGCTATCGATCGCGGCGAACTGAAATGCCGCTGATGTGAAAGGACGGCGCGAGAGGGACCAGTCTGCTCGCGCCGTCCCCTTGGACACCGCACGCAGTGGGGGTGCGGGCGGTGACGAAGAATCTATCCGACAGTCTGATCCCGCGGGCGAGGTGCCTTCGTCACGCGCAGACCGGCTATGCCCGCGCGGTCGATAGTGCGGCGCCACGATTCCAGCTCTTCGCCGCTGAGGCGGTATCTTGCGCAGGCGTCGGCCAGCCCGATCAGTCCGCCATCGATCGCGGCAAGCAACTCCGCCTTGCGGCGCGCGACCCAATAGCCTGCCGTCGATGAAGGCAGGTCGTCGATTGTCAGCGGCCCGACCGGCCCGGCGACCGATGTCGGCCTCGTCGTAAATTCGAGCACTGCGAACTCTCCATTCGCTCGGCTGCTGCCGTATGAGTGCCCCCCGCGGCAAAAATGCGGTTTCGAGGTTAACAAAGGGTTGCGGAGGAGCATTGGATGCGGCCAACCGTTCGCCGCTCATGGGAGGCAACGGGCCAAATTGTGTGTCAAAGGGAGCGCTGTGGTCCTCCCAACGATCGCCGCTATTGCCAGTCTGGGCGGAATGCTGCAGCCTCAATTCTGTAACGGGGGAAAACAGATGCGAACTGCGAATATGATGGTGGCGTTGGCGCTGATGGCAGTCCCGGCGCAGGCTCAGACGGTACCTGACTTGCCGGCAAATCCGGTCAAGGCGATCGATGGCGAATGGTACGGCGTTGACCACAAGATCAAGCTGTCCGTGGCGAATGGCGTTGTGACTATCGTGGAGAATGACACCGCTGATCCCTACCTCAAGAAGATCGCGGCACCTGCTGGAACCGTCATCGCTCGCATCGCGGGCGTGGAATCGACCGGACCCAAGTCGGCACGGTTCGTCGGCCAATGCCTCGAATTGATCGACACCTCGCGGTCGGACAACATAGCTTGTCCTACGCATGCTTTCGTGCAGTCGGCAGCCTACGGCGGCAAGCCGGGATTGACGATTAATTTCTGGACCGCCGCTTTCCTTCGCAAGGGCAATATTCCCGAGTATCAATGGCAATATCGCAAGTGAGCGATAAAGGAAGCGAAGGCTAATCGCTGCGCAGCAAAACGATAGCGCTCACGTCAAATCCGGCCTGATTTTTTTGCACGGGAGTTCTCGCCGCAAAACAGGCGAATCAGCTTGCTCCAATGAAAGGTTTCCGATTTTTTTGTTCCGCCGGCCGGGGTGCGAGAAGCGGGCGCGGGTGAGGGAACTAGGGCAGTAAAATGATGGGGGGTCGGTGATGAGAATGGATGCGCCGCGGCCGGGCGGGATAAAGGCTCACCTTGTGAGGCATCAGGCGAAGCGAGGCGCGACCCATTGCCGGCATGTCATCGCCGGGTTCCTCCTCGCGGTCATCGGCCCTTCCGTGGCAGTCGGTGCTTCCGTGCCTCCAGCCGTTGACGTCAGCCAGGCCGACAGGGATGCTGCTGCCGCTCGGATTGCAGCGCAAGCGATCGACGCGGGTCACCCCGCCGAAGCGGCGGGCATCCTAGAAACGCTGGTCGCACCGCGTCACCATATGCTCTCTATCCTGCCCGAGTGGCATCGTGATCTCGCGCGCGCCTATGCCGCGCTCGGCCTGGTCGATGGCGCCGCTGGCCAGTATCGGCTCGCCTTGGCTGCCGCGCCCGACAACGAAGCGGTCTCTCTTGGCGACGAGCTTGCGGCGATCCTTGCCAAGGAAGGGAGCGCAGACATCGTGCCGGACACACTGGGTCCGAACGGCGCCAAATATTTCGATCTCCATTGGGTCGACCGCGGCAACGCGACGCTCGATTTCGCGGCCGCCTTCACGCTGCCGCAGGACGATGCCGACGGCGCGGCGTTTACAACGGCGACCTATCGTGCCGACTGTCTTACGCTCAAGTCGCAGCTGCTCGGGGGCGCCGCCTTCTCGAGTTCAGGCGCGAAGCTGCGGTCGTTCGGCGAGAGTGAGGCCGCGAAGCCGGCTAACGACCTTGCGGACCATAGTCTGAGAATGATCTGCCGTCGCGATCCGGCCCAGCAGGTGAAGCATGTGCCCGCAATCGACGGCCGCACGCTGCTCGCGCGCTACCGCGCGCAACGCGCGCAGCGGACCGCTTCGGCGCCATCCGGCGGCGAGCGCGGCGCCCACGAGGCCGCCTGCCGCGCGCATGTGGAAATGTTCGTCGGGCAGCTCGCCGCCGAGGGACAGGTATCGGGGCCGAGCTGGCAGGTGCGCGACTGGTGGGACATCCGGACGGAAGATTTCTCCGAGGGACGCCGCGCCGCGGCCACGTCGGCGGTCACCGCGCTCGCTCGCGCCGACCCGGGCGCCGCACGCGCTTTCCAGCAGGCCTGCGTGCAAGAAGCGCTGTCGGGCGGAGCCGTCCCCGGAATGTAGCCGTTTGCCGCTGCTGGGCTTGCACATATCGGTTTTACGAGCACTGCGGGTGTTCGAAAAAGTGCTTTGGCGCCCGAGGCGGCGATCGCGAGGCCGGTGAGGCGCAGCGATCTTGCTTGCGTCCTTCGCGCGCCGCGGTAGGTCGGTCAGGGGTCGCGCTAGGGCAGGGGGCGTGCAATTGATCCGGTATAAATCATGGTTGCTCTTCGGGGCGCTTGCCTTGGCCGCGCCCGAGGTGTCCGCCAAGCTTTCCGTCGACCCCGTTCCCGCGAGTGCCGAGCTGAACGATGCGCTCGCCGCCAAACGCTATGACGAAGCGATGACTTTGGCACGCCGCGAGCATGAAGCTTGCGCCGCGGGCAAAGGGTCCGATCCTTGCGTCGGACTGCTCGCCTTGCAAAGCGATGCGCTGACCGCCTGGGCGGTGGATCATGGTGATTTCGATCGCGACGAAAAGGGCGAAGGTATGGCCCTTCGCACCGCGCGCCTCCTCCACGCCCAGGTGAACAGGCTAAAGGGCTTCGATGGGCCGATCTTCGCGTCGGCGTTCGGCAACCTCGGTGAAATGCTGTCGCTCTACGGCCGGCCGGTAGAAGGCGAGCAGTATTTGCGGGACGGGCTGCGATACAACATCGTGCGGGCAATGGAGTTCCAGGGAACCGAGCGGCTCTCCGATGCGGCGCTCCGCACATCGCTCCTGCGGCTGACCCGCAACCTTGCGCTGCAGGGCCGCAATGAGGAGGCGCGCGGTTATCTCGCTGCCGCCGATAGCCTGCTCTCGACGTTGGCCATGATGGGCTCCCCCGAAGCTAAACGCGCGCTCCCCGATTTTCTGGCAGTTGCGGCGCTGGTGCCGGGCGAAGCGAGCGGTGGCGCTGCGGATTATGTCGAGGCGGCGGCCGGGTATGAATGGGAACGCGAGCACAACGGTGAGGGATGGGACCCCGATGACTGGGCGGCAGTCCGGGGTCGCCTCGCCCGCGACGAGATCGCTTTTCTCGCGCGGAGCGGGAACATGGCAAAGGCGGTGGCGCGCTTCGATGCCGAGCCGGACCTGCTCCGCGGCGGGCGAGGCGCGTCGCGTCTCGAATTTCTCACCCGGCTCGGCGCTGCGCTCGTCGCTGAGGGGCGCGCTAACGAAGGTGCCCCGATTCTCGCCGAGGCAATGCCGGTCGTCGATACGACTTGGGACAGGAGCGACGACCGGCGCATCGATGCGCATGCGGCGCGCGGCGCCGCCATCCTCGCGCTCGATCCAGGGCAGCACGCCGATGCCGCGGCCGAATATCGGAAGGCTGTCTCAGGCGCGGTGGCGCGGGTCGAGGCGGCCGACACAACCGAGGGGCTTGTTCGCGCCGTCCGGCGCTACCGTCCCGTCTTTGAGGGACTGCTCGGCGCCCTTCCTCCCGAAGCGGCAAGCTCGCTCACGCGCGGAGAAGCGTTCGAGGCGGCCCAATGGTCGTCGATCGGCGAGACCGCGGCGACACTCGCCAAGGTTTCGGCACGCACATCGCGCAGCGACGGTCCGGTCGCGGAAAAGGAGCGGTTCCGCGAGGAGGTGCGCGCGAGCGTTGCGTCGCTCAACCGCGAGATCGCGCAATGGCTATCGGTTCCCGGCAGCCCCGATACCGATCGCGAGTTGCTCGGAAAATTCTATTTGCGCGACGTTGATGCCGTGATGGACGAGATGTCGACGGAGGAGATCGCCGCGATCGACCCCGCCTATGATCAGCTCGTCAAGCCTCGGCCGATCGCCGCCGAACGAGTGCAGGCGCTGCTCGACAAGGACGAAGCCGTTCTTTTCTTCCTTTCTGACGAGCGCGGCACGTCGGTCTTCGTTCTGACGCGCTCGGGATTTACATGGCATCGGTCGGCCCTGACCCGCGATGCCTTGGCGAAGAGCGTTGAGCGGCTGCGTGGTCAGATCAAGCGCGACCTTCGCGAGCGCTGGGCCGGGAGCGTCGACAATTTCGACGAACAGCTCGCGCACAGCCTGTATCTCGAGCTCATTGCGCCCATCGAAACGTCCCTCGGCGGCGCAACACGTCTGATGACCGTGACGCCAGTTCCGCTGAGCAGCCTGCCGTTGACCTTGCTCGTCACAGCCGGCGCCGACACGCAGAAGCCGCAATTTCTGATTGATCGTTACGAGATTTCGACGCTGCCGTCGGTTTCAAGCCTTTACTCGTTGCGTTGCCTGCTTCGGCCTGCGGGTGATCGCCCGGCCGGTTGCGGCCCTGGACCCGGACGCAATCGTCCGCCATCGCAGACGATCCTGTTCGCTGCGGGCGATCCGGCGCTCAAGGGTCATTCAGGCGACGACCGGGGTATCGTGGAATATTCGGAACTGTTCCAGCGTGGCATAGCGGACCCGGCCCGGATCATGGCGATGCCTTCGCTTCCAGGCACGCGCCGCGAGATCGAGGGCGTGCGATCGATGTTCGATCCTGGACAGACTATTGCTCTTATGGGCTCCGCGGCGACCGAGGGATCGGTCAAGTCGAATCCCGGGCTGGCCAATGCACGCTATGTCCTCTTTTCGACGCACGGTCTGCTGGCGAGCGAGACGGGGCTCGATGGCGAGCCGGGTCTCGTCTTCACGCCGCCATTAGCGGGGGCGCAGTCCGACAGGGACGATGGTCTTCTCACCGCCTCGGAAGCCGCGCAACTGAAGCTCGCAGCGGATATCGTCGTACTGTCGGCGTGCAACACGGCAAGTTCGAACGGCAGCGCCGAAGCGGACGGGCTGTCGGGCTTGGCGCAGTCTTTCTTTTATGCTGGCGCGGGTTCGCTTCTGGTGTCGCATTGGCCGCTCGACGATGAGGCCGGGGCCGAAATCGTCACGCATCTCTTTGCAGGCATCGAAAAGCATCCCGGCGCTCCGGGGGCTGCGTTCCGGCAGGCGATACTGGCGCTTCGTGCAAAAGACGATACCTCGTCTCCGGCGGTTTGGGCGCCGCTCGTGTTTGTCGGGACCACCGACCGGGGCGTGCGGTAGCGGGAGTTCGGGTGCTCGCAGTGCGTTATGAGTTCAGGTCGCCCTCCAAACGTCCGCTGAGAGCAAATTTGGTCTTGAATCCGCCCGTCTGCTACCGGCCAGGTCAAGCGTCGGCGCTGGCTCGCAGCGAACAGGTGGCTGAATGGGATGGCAAGCGGATGCAACAGTCGGCTGCTCAAGAGCGAGTTAGTCTCGTTCCAGAAAAATAGCCTCCGGTATCTCTTGGGCCGGCCACAGAGCGCCATAACTAATCATATTCATCAGAGCGATCTGGTCTTGGTCGAAATGGAACGAGTAATAAGCGTGGACCGTGACGAACGGATTGCACTCATTCTCGGGCGTGGCTTCAATTCCTCGTGCACGCGCGATCACCAGATCGCCCACTGGCGTGGCTTCCAGCAGTTGGAACGGTTGCGGAGCGGGCCACCGAAAACTGGCCCGTCGCATGCTCTCGGTCGAGCGCTCGATTTCTTCGAACGACCCCGCTTGACCGATCTTCTCAAAAAACCTTTCGACGAGTCTCAAACGTTTTTCTTGCGCCTGCTTATCAAATACAGGGTCTGGGCGAGGCGATGATATCTGACAAGACATTGCCGTTCCCGGCATAAACGTGGCGCACGCCACCGCTGTGATTGCCTTCCGCCTGCCGATCATCGGTCGCTCCCCAAACATATAGTGGAGGATACATACAAAGCAGGTGTCCGCAATCGGTCGCTTCCGGTCGTGGCTATCCGGCGCGCCGCGGATGTCCGCCTCTCTCCGTCTCCCGCCAAAACCGGACCGTTCTTAAATGGCCACAAGCGGTTGACGCGCCAAAGAGCGCTTGCTGATTGTCTCGTAGCATGTGCGGGTCAAGGCAGCAGGATAAGAGGTCGGACGGCTCGCGCGATCGACCTGCTCAGCCGGGATAAGGCGATTCCCTCAATAGTCGGGCAAGATGCGTGGCATTAGCGGCCACCATTTTGGCGGTCTCGGTTACTTTGCTGGGGCGATGCTGAAGGTCCTTGAAATCGACTGAACCCATCGCCTCACCGACCCAGTAGCAGGCGGCCACGGCGGGAATCGTCCATCCCACATCGTTCAGCGCCTGAAAGATTTGCGACGAAGCATTATGCGCGCCGTCTTCATTGCCGACGATCGCGGCAACAGCCACTTTCGAAAAGCTTGGCATCCGCCCCTTGTCGTCGGTCTCCGACAGGAAGGCATCCATTCGTTCCATCACAAGCTTGGCGACGCTTGATGCTTGACCCATCCAGATCGGTGTGCCGAAGATGAGAATATCGGAGGCGAGGATCGCCTCGGCCATTCGTCGCCAGCACCCTCGTTCGAGGTGACACCCCATTTGATGCTGTGCGCGGCGATACGGATGGGCTTGCCGACACGAACGCCTTCCGCCTCGAAATGTTCGGTAAGCACCGCGAGCATGGCATCGGTCGAGCTCGTGCGGCCACGGGCCGACAGCGAGCAATTGATCGCGGTAGCGGTAATCGGGCCATATCGTCTCCTTTACCCCGCCGGGGTGAAGCGCGCGCCGGTCGCGGTTGGTTCCGATGTTATACTGGCGGGGTACTCAAAATGACGATGAGCGTCTGCTCTCGACGCGCCATGGGCGAGTTCCGACAGGGAATTCATGTTGAAAATATCGGTGCCGCCGAGCGCGGGCAGCAAGAAGGGGCCGCCAAAGCGGCCCCTTCCTGTCGGCTTGCCGGGTCAATCGAGCTTGGGACTGACGACGCCCGAGCTGTAGCGCAGATTGTTCTGCACATGTTTGACGCCCGTGACGTCGTCGGCGACATCTTCGGCGCGGCGCTTCGACCGGCGATCCTCGACCGTGCCGGAGAGCGTGACTTCGCCATCTGCGACGCTGACCTCGATCTCGGAGGCGTCGATCCAGACATCCTCGGTAAGACGGTCGTTCACGTCCTCGCGGATGCGCTCGTCGGAGCGGATATAGCTTTTGGGACCGCGGCCGCGGTGATCGAGTTCCCGGCGACGGCGCGCGTCGCGATCGCCGAACCAGGAAAGCACTTCGTCGCCGGCGCGGTCGAGGAAGCCGCGTTCGCCCGGGTCATAATCGGGGCTGCGCGTCCGCGGATATTGGCCGTAAGGCGAATAGCCCTCGACCGGGAGATAGCCGAACTCGCTCGGCCAGTAGTTACCGCCGCGCGAACGATCCTCGCCTCGGGCTTCGCCGGCAGCATCGTAATAGGCGTCGCGGCGGGGCGTGCGGTCGTAACGGGGCCAATCGGAGCGCTCAGCGCTGCGGACCGGCCGGCGATAGTCGCCCGCGCGCTCATCCTCCCAATTATCGCGGCGATATTCCTGCTCGCGATAGGCGCGGCGCGGGCGGCGCTGCTCGCGCTCGTCTTCCTCGATCGCCACATAAGCGCGCGAGGCATCCTCCGCGCGGCCGCGGTTGTAGCGACCCGGCGATGCGCCGGTGTCGGGGCTGCTGTTGTCGCTATAATCCCAGAGCGGGGTGCGGTCGTCGAACCTGTCCATGATCCATCTCCATTTGTTGAGGGTGGCGGGCAGGTTGCCGGGAAGGGAGGCAACCCCCCGTCCCGCCGAACCGACGCATGGAGTGGGGGCAAGTTCCCGAACTGGGCGCAATATGTCGCCCTGCGACGTCAACGCATCGACGAATGTGACCCGATCTCTCCAATGGGCGGCTGGCGTCGCCGGCATGCCGAATTCTCATGTAGAATCAAATCTGGAAAGGATCATACCCAGTGGGCCGCGCGTGCTTTGCGTCCGTCGAACTTGCCGCTGGGGAACCGGATCTCTCCAACGCATCTTTCCAAAGCCTTCCCAGCTCGACGTCGATCCAGTCGGCTGCAAAAGGATCGAGGCCAGAGCCGGGATAAAGGCAAAACTCGCCGAAAAGCGGTTGGCAGTCGATTTCGTAAAATCGACCCGAACGAAGGCTAGGTTCCCGGCAAGCGTCTCTGCAGCTTGCAGCATCGCCCCGAGGGAGGAGGGTCTGGAAGGTCGATCGGCGGCAGGCACGAGCTGCCGCCAGTTGCGGTCATGCAATATCCAGCGGTGACGGACACCGCGCCCCAAATGTACCTGGACGTGCGTCGCGACACCGCCAAAGACGTAGATCTTGTAGTCGATGGGGAGAGGACGTGCGCCGCCGAGCAACGGCTCGGCGAAAACGCCACGCGGCACTTTGCGATATGCCCATTCGTCGAGCCAGCGGCCGTACTCCCGGCGCTGCCACCGGCGCGCGGCTCGCTGGACCTGCTTCCAGCGTTCGCAATCCGGAAACGTCTCCAGGATTTGATACTGGTTACACCCATGACGCGCCTTGACGATTGATGGGAGGGCGAACGGAATGAAGCGCGGCAGCATCTGGCCCTGCCAGAGCGTCGGTACGATCCAGTTTGCACCGAGTTGCTCCGAGGCCAAGCGTTTTGCCTCAAGTTTATCCAGCAGCGTCGTTTGCAACGGTGACCGATCATTCAATTTGCGGAGCTGGACGAGCTCGGTGAAGCGCGTCGGATTGAGCAAGTCGGGCAGGCGTCGATGACGCAAGGCGTAGAGAAGGGCAATCCGGTGCGCGGCTATCGAGGAGCCGACATTGTCCACTTTCGCTGGGTCTTCCGAGGCGCGCGAGAGTTTCATGCCATGTCGGTCTCACGGCTGAACGACGTGTGGCCGCTATCGCGGAAGCTCGGCCGACCCAGGTTTATTTCGCGGCAAAGCTGCATGCGGATACGAACGACCCGGCGCAGAAAACGCTCCCGGCAATATCATCGACCGACCTCCGATCATCCAGGCAGCGCTCAGGCGCTCGGGTGCGACCAACCGGTGAGGAACGCGTGATCGCGCGCACCGCTGCGGATCGCGTGCAGCATCGCACGTCTCAACCTCGGATCTTCATGAACGGGCAAAGGAAGATTGCTACCGGTCAGCCGATTCGAGCGAAGGGGGGAGGGAAAGACCCCGGCGTGACTATGCCGAAACACAAAAAATGCTGACCGTGTATCCGATGATTCGATTGCAGCATCCGCTTGCCTCAAACATCAGGCGTGTAGCATACTCCGACGGCCAAACTGAGCGATATGTCGTTGAGCCGGATATGCGCGCCGATATTCGGACAACGTAGGGGAGCGGCCCGGACGACGATTGGATGCGTACGCCGACGGCAATTCGACTGAGACGTGGGATCGAACAGCCGCGGCGATACGCGAAGCGATGCACATGGCGGCGGCAGACCGACCGATCACCGTCGAAGCCCGTGCGCCGTTGAAATGCAGTTGGCGAAGAAAGGTTGCAAAGATGGGCCGCACGGTCGCCGCCATTCTGGAAAATTGTCGAGGCTGCCCTCAACGCGATCACGGCCTCAGGCCTCGGTGCGGCCATTACCGATAGACGAGGACGGAGAGCCGCGCGCGCGGGCACGGGCGGGAACGACGATAGCCGCGGCGCATTGGTCATGAAACAGCAAAGGAGCTTTCCGATGACCAAGGACAATATACTCGCCGGCTGCAGGATCCTGATCATAGCGGCAGATGGCTTCGAACAATCCGAGCTTGAAGTGCCACTTCAGCGTCTGGAGGACGCGGGCGCGGAGGTCGAAATCGCATCGATCGACGATGATGATATTACCGGCTGGGACGAAGACGATTGGGGCGACGAGGTCGAAGTCGATCTCAAGATCGCCGACGTCGACACCGACCGTTATGACGCGCTCGTCCTGCCGGGCGGCCAGATCAATCCCGACTTGCTGCGGGTCGAGGATAAGGCGATCTCGATCATCCGGGCCTTCTCAGGTGCTGGCAAGCCGGTTGCCGCGATTTGCCATGCGCCGTGGCTTCTCGTCGAAGCCGGGCTCGCATCGGGCAAGCGGATGACGAGCTACAAGTCGATCCGCACCGATGTTGCCAATGCCGGCGCGCAGGTGGTCGATGAGAGCGTCGTGGTCGACGGCAATATCATCACCAGTCGCTGTCCCGACGACCTGCCCGACTTTTGCGATGCGATCGTCGCAGCGGTGGCCGACCGGAGGGCGCGGGCGTAGCTGCGCCGAGCTCAATACGGGACTGTTGAATTGTGAAAAGGCGATCGCGTGCGCGAACGGCGATTCTTGCGATAAGCTGTTGAAAGCGGCGGGAACTCGCTGCTTTATGGCGCGTCGCTTCAAACCCTACCGCCCAGGCAGTTTGGAAAGAGGATGACCCACATGGGACAGAACAACCAGCAGGGCGGCCAACCCGATCGCAATCCGAACGAGAACCCCGGCCAGCAGGAACAGCAGGATCAGCAGCGACGCCAGCCCGGTCGGGACAATGACCAGGACCAGAGCAACCAGGTCGGCCGCGACGACGAGGACCGTCAGAACCGCCGACGTCGGAAAGAAGAGTGACGCCGAGGCGTCGTCTCGGGGCAGGGCCGCACTTCGATGCGGTCCGGCCTTTTTCTATTCCCCGGTTGCGCCCATTCCAGGTGCAACCTTCCCAGCACTTTGGCATTCTCCCTTCATCGATCGCGGACAGCGGAATGGGAAGGAGAGGCCCGTGCGAACGATTGAGATATGGCCCGACGAAATCGAGGGCGGCGACACCGAGCGAGAGGGTGTCTTCTACGCGACTATGCGCTTCATCGACAGGGAAGCCGAAACAGCCGTCGTGATCTATCTGCAACCCGAGATCGAGCGAGGCATGATCGCCGATCTTTACGGCTGGGCGCAAAGCCGCGGCATGACCGGCCGAACGAACTGATTAGGAAGCATGGGTTGGCAAGCGGTCGCCCGCCTGGATCGGAGCGCCCCTTGGCGGCCACCTTTTCAATGCGGAGAAGTCGTTCGATGCAAGTCAGTCAGCACGGCGTTCCAGAATGCGATCTCTTCGTCATTGCCCCGGTCGCGCGACCATTGCACCTGCCTGGAGACGATGAAGTCGGCCTGTTTGCCATGCCGCAGCTTGATCTCCGACACACAATTTCGAATGTTATGACCTCCGAACGGCATTGCCGATCTCCTTGATGCTCCGCATAGAAACAGGGCAGGTGAGGGCGGCGGTTTCCCGCCGCCCTCGATATGTCAGAAGTCCATCGCCGGCATCGGCGCGGCCTTCTCCTCCTTCGGCAGCTCGGCGACGAGCGCCTCGGTAGTGATCAGCAGCGACGCGACCGACGCGGCATCCTGCAGCGCGGTGCGTACGACCTTGGCGGGGTCGATCACGCCTGCCTTGACGAGGTCCTGATACTCGCCAGTGGCGGCGTTGAAGCCCCAGCTATACTCCTCGCTTTCGAGGAGCTTGCCAACGATCCACGCGCCGTCCTCGCCGGCATTGTCGGCGATCTGACGCGCCGGGGCGCGGAGCGCGCGGCGGACGATGTCGATGCCTGACTGCTGGTCGTCGTTCGCGGCTTTCAGGCCTTCGAGCGCTTTCAGCGACCGGAGCAGCGCGATGCCGCCGCCCGGAAGAATGCCTTCTTCCACGGCCGCGCGTGTCGCATGGAGCGCGTCGTCGACACGGTCCTTCTTCTCCTTGACCTCGACCTCGGTCGCGCCGCCGACACGGATCACCGCGACACCGCCCGCGAGCTTGGCGAGCCGCTCCTGCAGCTTCTCGCGGTCGTAATCGCTTGTCGTGGTCTCGATCTGCTGGCGGATCTGCGCGACGCGGCCGTCGATATCCGACTTCGCGCCGACGCCGTCGACGATCGTCGTATTATCCTTGTCGATGACGACCTTCTTCGCGCGCCCGAGCATGTTGATCGTGACGCTCTCGAGCTTGATCCCGAGTTCCTCGCTGACGACATTGCCGCCGGTGAGCACGGCGATATCCTCGAGCATCGCCTTGCGGCGATCGCCAAAGCCCGGCGCTTTCACTGCCGCGACCTTGAGCCCGCCGCGCAGGCGATTGACGACGAGGGTTGCGAGCGCGTCGCCCTCAACATCCTCGGCGATGATGAGCAATGGCCGGCCCGACTGGACGACGCTCTCGAGGAGCGGCAGCATCGCCTGCAGGTTCGAGAGCTTCTTCTCGTGGATCAGAATGTACGGATCGTCGAGCTCGACCTTCAGCTTCTCGGCATTGGTGATGAAGTAGGGCGAGAGATAGCCGCGATCGAACTGCATGCCCTCGACCGTTTCGAGCTCGGTCGCGAGGCTCTTCGCTTCCTCGACGGTGATCACGCCCTCATTGCCGACCTTCTCCATCGCCTCGGCGAGGATTTTGCCGACTTCCTCGTCGCCATTTGCCGAGATGGTCGCGACCTGCGCGATCTCGCTATTCGCCTCGACCTTCTTGGCATGCGCCTTGAGGTCCTCGACGACGGTATTCACGGCGAGATCGATGCCGCGCTTGACGTCCATCGGGTTCATGCCCGCTGCGACCGCCTTCGATCCCTCGCGGACGATCGCCTGCGCGAGAACGGTAGCGGTCGTGGTGCCGTCGCCGGCCTTGTCGTTCTGCTTCGAGGCGACCTCGCGCAGCATCTGCGCGCCCATATTCTCGAACTTGTCGGCAAGCTCGATTTCCTTGGCGACGGTGACGCCGTCCTTGGTGATGCGCGGCGCGCCAAAGCTTTTGTCGATCACGACGTTGCGGCCCTTCGGCCCCAGCGTGACCTTCACTGCATTCGCAAGCGTATCCACGCCGCGCAGCATGCGATCACGCGCGTCCGACGCAAATTTCACTTCCTTGGCAGCCATTCTTACCTCCTTCTTGCTGTCCTTTCAGTTGGTGATGAGTGCGGCATCAGGCCGCCTGCTTGAGCGCCTCGGCCTGCTCGATGACGCCGAGGATGTCGCTCTCCTTCATGATGAGCAGTTCCTCGCCGTCGATCTTGACCTCGGTGCCCGACCATTTGCCAAACAGGATCCGGTCGCCGGCCTTCACGTCGAGTGCGGTGACCGTGCCGTCCTCGGCGCGGGCGCCCGGACCGACGGCGACGACTTCGCCTTCCTGCGGCTTATCCTTGGCGGTGTCGGGGATGATGATGCCGCCCGAGGTCCTCTCCTCGGCTTCGATGCGGCGGACGACCACACGGTCGTGCAAGGGACGGAAATGCATGCATAACCTCCATGTTGCATAACGATATGACAAGCCGGCGCGCCTGTCCGGGACGCGCGGCGCCGATGAGCTAGGGAGCGGAATTTTTTGCTTCAAGAGGGTCGACGAAAATTTTTTCGCCTTCGCGCCAGCGCAAAACAAATGACCCTTATCAAGAGGCTGGGACCTCTTGACTCGACTCGCTTCGCTCCCAAAATCTCTCCCTGCGGCGCTTTGCCGCACGACAAGAAAGGAAAGGCTACAAGGAAGGAGGCACGATCATGTCCGAGCCATTTTCCCGTTTTCTTCATCCCTTCGACGTGGCGCGTCACCCGAGCCTCGAGCCCGAGGTCAAGCGCGCCCTGCTCGCATCCTGGGCATCGGATCGCGCGGCGGTCCGCAACAAGCCCGCGCTTCGCAAACCCCCGGGGGCGAGGCGAGCGGTGCCAGTCGACGATGTGCTCGCGGCGCTTCGGTCGCTCGATGGCGGCGAGACGCGCGCGCCATGACCGACCGCGCGCTGATTGCACAGTTGGATGGCTACGGGCTGACGACCGCCGAGATCCATTATTACCGGCCCGATCACCCCTCGCTGCTCCAGCTCTTCGTCTGGCAGGATTATGATGTGCCACCGGATTTCCCGGTGCTGTTCGACTTTCTTGCCATGTGGCGGCGGCAGATCGAAGCCGCACTCCATTCGGTGCGGATCGCGCACGATATGCTGATCGGACCCGCCGAGTGGAGTGCGGCAGATATCATTCGCTCGCTCGATTGAAATCGGGGCGGCGGCCGCCACCGTTCGGCGTTTAAATGCAATTTGATATTGAAGGGCGGGGCCAACGCTGAACGGCGGCCCCGCCCATTGTTACGCTTTTTCGAGCGTCTTTTCGTTCGACGATCCGATCCGGCGCGGCTCGGTGTCGCCGCCGCCGATCTCGATCTTACGCGGCTTCATCGCCTCGGGGACGACGCGGCTGAGCTCGATCGAGAGCAGCCCGTCGGCGAAGCTCGCGCCGCCGACCTCGATATAGTCGGCGAGCTGGAAGCGGCGCTCGAACGCGCGGCGCGCGATGCCGCGGTGGAGATAGACGAGCTTGGCGTCTTCCTCGGCGGGCTTGCCCGTGACGCTCAGTTGGTTCTGCTGCGCGACGATCTCGATCTCGTCGGGCTTGAACCCGGGGATGGCCAAGGTGACGCGGAAGCGGTCATCGGCATCGCGCACGATGTCGAAAGGGGGAAAGCCATCGGACGTTTCGCCGCGCTGCCCCTTCTCGAGCAGGTCGAAGAGATGATCGAAGCCCACCGTCGAGCGGCGATAGGGGGTGAAGTCAAAATCGGTTCTCATTTCCAAATCCTCCTGATTGAAGCAATTCGGGCATGAGATGCGCCGGGACTTAGAGCCGGCGCTCTCTATGTCCTCAGGACCCGGAAAATCCGGCACCCGGGAAAAAATTAGGAAGCCATTTTTCGATTTCAAGAGGTCGCGCGCGCGAAGATTCTGGATGCGCCATGTTCCGAAAATCCGCAGCGCCAAAGCGCGGAGCCGCAACGCGCGCGGCTCCGCGATCGGGTCAGGCGACGCGACTGTCGCCGGTATCGCGGCTCCATGCCGCGATCTGGTCCTTGATCGCCAGCTTCAGCTTCTTGAGCCGCGCAATCAGGACTTCGTCGGGCTGGCGGCGCTGCGCCTCCCGATCGATTTCGGCGTCGAGGCGGGCATGCTCGCGCCGCAGATAATCGATATGTTTGCTGGACATCTTCTTCTCCATGCCAAGTTGAGGATGTTGCAGCCCGAGCGGCTGCGGCGTGGATGTAGGAAAGCTATGGTCAGAATTTCAAGGGGTTGAAGTGTCCGCCTGTGGGAGACTGTCGGAAGCTGTGAAGAGCATCGCGCGGCGCCCCGCAGGGAAGGCACGACAGCCGGCATTGGGAAGCAAAGATGTAGAGGCGGTCGGCGCGCTACAGCTAAATCGTCACAACATGGGTTAGTCGCTGCAACCCGGCCCGGCGACCATTGTTTCGGTAGCATGCCGACTCGCGAGGAACAGGTTTACCCGCTCTTCCGGCGCGTCGCCGACGCCATTTGCGCTGTCCGCCTTCCTGGCCGCGCCTGGGACTATGCGCTGCGCCGGAGCCAACGGGCATATGCTTCAGAATGGGAGTGATGGATGTGACCATGAAAGCACAGAAGCTTGATACGATCAGGGTCGAGAAACCCTGGGGCGTCGATCGGCTTCCTCCGCCCTTCGATGCACGGACTGGTGGCCGCGTCGGCGAAATCTGGTTTCGTCCGCCCAAATCCAATCCGCTGCTCGTGAAATATATCTTCACGAGCGAGCGCTTGTCGATCCAGGTCCATCCCGACGACCGGCAGGCGCAGGCGCGCGGACTTCCCGCAGGCAAGGAGGAATGCTGGTACATTCTTGACGCTGAGCCGGACGCGGTGCTCGGCATTGGCACGCTTCGCGCGCTCGGCGAGCGCGAACTCGCCGATACCGCCCGCTCGGGTGCTATCGAGGCGCTCATGGAGTGGCATCCGGTGCGCGCGAACATGTTCTTTCATATTCCGCCCGGAACCGTCCATGCGATCGGCACCGGGGTCACACTCGTCGAAATTCAGCAGAATGTGGATGTTACCTATCGTCTCTACGATTACGGCCGCCCGCGCGAGCTGCACCTCGCCGATGGGACGGCGGTCGCGAAGGCCGCGCCAATGTCACGCGATCTCTGCCGCCAAGTCGATATCGCAGAGAGCGCGTTGTTGCTCGACAGCCGCCATCTCGTGGTCGCGCACCTGAACGCCAACGACCTTTCGCCGCTTGCCGATGCGAGGGATGGGGCGATGATCGTCCCACTCAGCGGCACGATCGCGGCTGACGGCGTGACCGCGCAGGCGGGCGAGTGCCTGTGGGCCGAGGACGTCGCTACCATCGAGGCGGGAGCCGGCGCGCGTTTTCTGGCGGGTTGGCACAAGCCTTGACGCCCTGCGCCACCTTGGCGCGTCACCGATGGAGGGCGATCCGCCTGCGCCAACTGGCCTGGCACCGTCCTGCCGCCCGAGACGCCTAGCGAGGCGCGTCGGCTGCCGCACATGTTACAGGGTTGATCGGCTATCCGCCCGAGGCTTTCTCTACGGCGCTTCCCATCTCCTCTCCGAGGCGCACCGGCCGTTCGGGAAACCAATCGGGGTTGAACGCGATCGCTTGCTTCTTGAACAGCATCACGATCGTGGAGCCGAGGAGAAAGCGACCCATCTCGTCGCCCTTGCGCAGCAAGACTTCATCGGGGGCGTAGGACCATGACGATATCTTGCCCGATCGCTTTGCATTCACCGCGCCATGCCATGACGTTGCGATGCTGCCGACGATGGTCGCACCTACGAGTATCATCGCAAAATGGCCGTGAGTGGGGGACTCGAACAGGCATATGACCCGCTCGTTACGCGCGAAAAGGCCGGGCACCCCTCGCGCGGTCGTCGGGTTGACGGAAAAGAGCGAGCCCGGGACGTGGATCATGCGTCTGAGCTCGCCGTCGCACGGCATGTGCAGCCGGTGATAGTCCTTGGGCGAAAGATAGAGATTGGCGAAGCTGCCGTCGCGAAACGTCGCGGCGAGCGCGGTGTCGCCGCCCAGGAGTGCGGCGGTGGTGAACCCATGGCCCTTGGCCTGGACGATGTGATGATCGTCGATGGCACCGAACTGGCTGATGGCACCGTCGACCGGACAGATGAAATCGGCCTCCGCCCGCGGGCGAGCGCCGGCTTTCAGCGGGCGCGTGAAGAAGTCGTTGAAGTTTGCATAACTGCGGATGTCCGGATTTTCCGCTTCGCTCATGTCGACGCCATATTTGGCGACGAACCATTGGATCAGTCGCGGGGTCAGCGGGCCCGACGACGCGGCAACACGGCCGGCGAATTCGGTCAGCCGCCGCTTCGGCATCGCATGCTGGGCAAGAATTGTCAGGCGCTCGAACATGATATCATCCGTTGGTCGATCCTTCGGAGGGAAAGCCGATCGCCTGGGGAGAGACGACGGCGCCCGCCTCTTCGTTCCGGCGGTGATGCTTTATCCCGATGTCGTGGGGCAAGGGAAGGCGCATGGCCGGAAGCGGAAAATAATCGGGTAGGGCGCGCGCTCAGTCTCGCCGGGCCTTTGGCGCCCCTCCCGCCGAACGGACGAAGCGGTAACTCTTCTGCTCATAGTTCCGCGCGCGCAGGAAGTTGTGGGCGTTGTTGATCATGATGTCGCTCATGATCTCGATCGTGCCGCATCCGCCCTTGGCGAGAGCCGTTTCGGCGGCGGTCAGGAGCGCCGTCCCGATGCCGCGGCGCCGATGGTCGCCGTCGACCAGCAGCAGGGTGACGCGGCCGACAAGGCCGTGCTGCAAGGTCGGAACGACGCCCCAGGCGCAGCATCCGACCAGCCCGTCGGCATCGGCGACGAGAAGCCCGGCCTTCGCTTTGCCGATCGCCTCAACGTTCGCATCGATCGATATGCGCTTGGGCGGCTCGGCAAGCTGGGCGAGCAGACGGGCGAGAGCTTTTCGGTCCTTGCCCGTCGCGGGCCGCAGGCTGAGCTCGGGTTCCGGCAGGACTTCGGGTTTGACGATCCTCAGCACCGGCTTGGCTTTCGGCGGCGGCGGCGGCGGCGGATCCTGCCGCCTTCGTGCAGGCTCGGGTGACGGTGGCGGACTCGTTTTTCCGCGTCGGCGGATAGGCGAATGCTCCTCGATGGGTTCGGCGGCTTTCGGTGCCTTCTTGGGAGGCTTCGCCGCGGGTTCGCGTTCGGCCGAGAGTTTCCAGCTGTCGGCCGCGCCGCCGCGAAGATAGTGCGCGATGTCGGCGGCGCTTGCCATGAGCCCTTGTTCGCCGATCCCGAGGAGCGGCTTGCCCGCCGCATCGGTGAGGCCGAACTTCCCATAGTCGCCGACGCCCGGCGTTCGCTTTCGCGACCGGACGAGTTTCATCCCGCGGTGTTCGGCGATTGCGCGAAGCTCGTCGGCTGTCGGCTCGGTTGTCATCGATCAGGGCCGGAGAGGAGAGGCGGGGCGGGTCTGCGGGGAGGGGGCGCTCGCTCGGACCGGCGGCGCGCGCTTGCCTGCGCCCTGGTGGGAACCTGTGCGGCTGCGACGCGCTCTGCCCCTATGCGCGCGCGCCGCTTCACCCGCTCGACCATGATCGACCATGTCGCCTTTGACGAGGCGGCGTCGGTGCTTTCCATCAGCTTCCGGGACAGCGGCAAATATCTTTATCATGGCGTCCCGCGCGCGATCTACGACGGGCTGTGCGCTGCGGAATCGCTCGGCGCCTATTTCAACGCGCATATCAAGGATCGTTTCCGGTGCGAGCGCGACCCGGCGCGCCGGCGGTTCGGTCCCGGTGCCTGAGCGCCCGACTGCGAATGCGGGCATTGTGAAGGCGCGGCTCATGCGCGCTTGCGCGCGGCGGTCTTGGTCGGCGCCTTTTTCGTCGGCGTCTTTTTGGCCGCCGCCTTCTTGGCGCTGGCGGCCTTGGCCTTTCCGCCGCCGTCGCCTATCGACTTCTTGAGCGCCGCCATCAGGTCGACGACGTTCGATCCGCTCGGCGCCTTCTCGTCCTTCCCGTCGTCGAGATTGAGCGTCTTGCCCTTCTTCTTGCGCTCGATGAGCTCCTTCAGCGCCTCGACATAGCGATCGTGAAAGTCGCTCGCTTCGAACTTGCCCGTCTTCTTGTCGATCAGCGTCGTCGCGAGGTCGAGCAGGTCTTCGTCGGGATCGCTGTCGGCAATGTCGCGGAAATAGCTCGCCGCCTTGTTGACCTCGTCGGCATAGCGCAGCGTCTCCATGACGAGACCCCGGCCGCACGCCTTGATGCTGACGACATATTCGCGGCCGCGCATCGCGAGCTGGCCGAGACCGACCTTGCCCGTGCGGCGCAGCGCCTCGCGCAGCACGATGAACGCTTCCTCGGCAAGGTCGTCGGCGGGGACGACATAATAGGGCTTCTCGAAATAGATCTCGTCGATATCCTCGGCCTCGACGAACTGGGTGAGCTCGAGCGTCTTCTTGCTCTCGAGCTTGACCCCTTCGATCTCCTCGTCGTCGAGCAGCACATATTGGTCCTTGGCATATTGGAAGCCCTTGACGATCTCGTCGACGTCGACCGGGCCGACGCCGGGGACGACCTTCTCATATTTGATGCGTTTGCCCGTCGGTTCGTGGATCTGGTTGAACGCGATCGTCGCCCCGCTCTTCGTCGCCGAATAGATCTCGACCGGGATCGAAACGAGCGCCAGGCGGATCTGGCCTTTCCAATAAGGGCGCGCAGCCATCGTCACTCACTCCTTTGCCAATGCTCCTTCAATGCGCGCGGTCGCCGAGCGTTCCGCGCCGGCGATGGGAAGGGAAGCCCGATCGCCGCAACGGGATCGAAAGCAGGAGCTGGAAATGGCCGACAGTCGCGAACGCGCGCGCCTGCCTTTTTTGCCGCCCGCGACTTGCCGATCCGAGCTTGTCAGACGGTCCAGCGCGCGGGCGCGAGCGCGATGGGGATCGGAGGATGCACCCGCTGCCATTTTGTTGCGGCGAGCACGTCGTTGCTCTCCTTCGCCTCGCGGCCCGGCCCAAGCGACCAGGTGATATGATAATGGCTGCCGTCGCCGCGATCGGTGGTGCCGCCGATGCGCACGACGAGCGCCTGGACGCCCGCGCCGTCGTCGACGTCGCCGACGATCTCGCCCGCGTGCGCGGCGGGTAGGGGCGTGTCCTCGGCGGTCCCGAAGCGGAGCGTCACATGATCGGCAACCAGATCCGGATAGCGCGGTTCGAACCGTTCGAGCAGCTGGTCGCGCTCGGCTGGTGGCAGCTTCCAGCCGGCGATGGTGCGCGTCATGACGCCTTGCGCTTTCGCTTTGTGGAGCCCGCGCCAAGTTCGATCCAGGCGGGCGCATGGTCGCTCGTCTTGTCGAGCGCCCGCGGGCGGGTGTCGACGCCGGCTGCCTCGAGCCGCTTCGCCGCGGGCTTGTTCAGCAGCAGATGGTCGATGCGGATGCCGGCATTGCGTTCGAACGAGCGCCGCCAATAGGCCCAGAAGCTGTAGATGCGCTCCCCGGGATGCAAATGGCGGATCGCATCGGTCCAGCCCTGGTCGAGGATGCGCCGGTATGCGGCTTTGGCTTCGGGCGCGAAGAGCGCGTCCTTCTTCCAGTTCTCGGGCTTGTACACATCGAGGTCGGTGGGAATGACGTTGAAGTCGCCGCAGATGACGACGGGGGCATCGAGGTCGACGAGCGTTGTCAGATGCGCGTCGAGCCGCGCCATCCACTGCATCTTGTAATCGAACTTCGGACCGGGCCAGGGGTTGCCGTTGGGAAGATAGAGGCCGGCGACGAGGATGCCGCCGACCGCGGCCTCGATATAGCGGCTCTGCTCGTCGCCGGGATCGCCGGGGAGCCCGCGGCGCGTTTCGTGGATTTCGCCGACGCGGCTCAGCATCGCGACGCCGTTCCAGCGGCTCTGGCCGTGCCAGATCACGTCATAGCCCGCGTCGCGGATCGCCTTCTCGGGGAATTTCTCCTGAGGGGCTTTCAATTCCTGCAGGCAAACGATGTCGGGCTCGGCCTGCGCGAGCCAGCCGAGCAGAATGTCGAGGCGGCCGCCGATGCCGTTCACATTATAAGTCGCGATCTTCACAGGTCGGGCAGCGTCTGGTCGGCGCGGCCCCAGCCTTGCAGCGCCTTGAGGCCGGCGCGCTTCAGAAGCTCCTTCGCGTCGGTGATGCGGAAATGCGACGGCTTGTCGATCGTCTCCATTTCCTTCCAGCTGATGGGCGCGGCGACCGGCGCGCCTTCGCGGGCCCGCGCCGAAAAGGGCATCACCGCAGTCGCGCCGCGCTGGTTGCGGAGATAATCGACGAAGATCCGGCCCTTGCGCTGCGCCTTGGGGAGGGCGGCGGTGAAGCGGTCGGAATCCATCTGGGCGATGGCGCGGGCGAGCCGGTGCGCGAAGTCCTTGACCTCGGGCCATTCGGCGCGCGGCACGAGCGGGGCGATCACATGGACGCCCTTGCCGCCGGTGAGCATCGGGAAGGTCTCGAGGCCCATCTGCTTCAGGATGTCGCGGAACTGGAAGGCGGCGCTGCGGACCGCATCGAAATCGAGACCGACGTCGGGATCGAGATCGAAGACGAGCCGATCGGCCTTCTCGACATCTTCGATGCGCGCGCCCCAGCCATGGAATTCGATCGTGCCCATCTGGACGCAGGTCATCAGGCCCTCGGGCGTGTCCATATAGAGATAGGGCTGGTTGTCGCCATCCTTCTCCTCGATCGCGACCTGTTTCACCGCATCGCCGAAGCTTCCGGCATCATGTTTCTGGAAGAAGCATTTCTTGGCGCGGCCCTGCGGACAGCGCACGAGGCTGATCGGGCGCGAACCCGCCCACGGCAGCATGATCGGCGCGACCGCGGCATAATATTCTGCAAGCTCGCCCTTGGTGAGCCCCGCCTCGGGAAAGATGACGCGGTCGGGGTTGCTGATCGGTACTGGCGAGGCGTGCGCCACCTCGGCGACCGCCGCTTCGCTTTCGATCACGACCGCTTCGGGCTTCTTGTCCTCACGAAGGCCGAGATAGCTCGGGTGGCGGAGCGTGCCATCGTTCGTCATCTCGGTGAAGGCGATCTCGGCGACGAGCTTCGGCTCGATCCAGTGCGCGCCGCGCGTCTCGGTGCGGGGCGCCTTCACCGTCGGCTCCTTTGTTCGAGCGGCTTCATCATCGCCTGGAGGCGGAAGAGCTCCTCGGTATCGAAACCGGTCCCGACCTTGCCCGCGTAGCGCAGCGCGCCCTTCTCATGGACGCCAAGCATCAGCGAGCGGAACGCGCGCGACGTGTCCGAGGGCGTCCAGCCGACGATGACGAACTCCTGCCGCTTGATGCACTTGGCCTTGAGCCAGCTTCCCGCGCGCGCGCCGACATAGCGCGCATCATCCCTTTTCGAGATGACCCCTTCGAGACCCGCAGCGCAGAAACTCTCGAGCAATGCCTCGCCGCTGCCCGCAATATGATCCGAGTAGCGGATATGCCTGGAGGCCTTGGGAAGAATTTTGGCAAGATGCGCCTTGCGGTCGAGGAGGGGGAGGGCGGTCAGATCCTCGCCGTCCAGCGCGAGCAGATCGAAGGCGAAATAGTCGATGCTATCGGGCGCGGACTTCAGGGCATTTTGCAGTGACTGGAAGCTTGAGCGGCCTTCAGCATCGAGCACGACCGCTTCACCGTCGATCAGCGCGCTGTCTACCTTCAGCTTTGCGGCCTCGGCGAGGAGCGGCGCGAAGCGCTCCGACCAGTCGAGACCCGAGCGCGTATAGGCGCGGGCCTCGCCGCCGCCGACCGCGATCAGCAGGCGGTAGCCGTCATATTTCATCTCGTGAACCCAGCCCCTGCCGGCGGGAACGCTGTCGACGAGCGTCGCCAGCTGGACCGGACGAAAGGGCGGGGGAGCCGCAGCCTTTCGTTCGCCGCGCTTCAAAGAGGGGGCGCGGTCTGCAGGGCTCGGTGCGGCGGTCTTTCTGGCCATGGACTCAAGACCATCCGGCGCCGCGATCGTTCCCGGTGGCGGGGCAACTTGCCCGCCCCGCCATGCGTTCCCATTTTCGTCCCCGAAACATGGAGCTTCAACATGGCGAATGGCTGGGCGCGCGACGGCGCCGTTCAGGAGCAGATCGACGACACGGTGAGCGATGCCGTCAAGGAGGCGCGCCTGCGGCTGCTGTCCGGCAAGGGCGCGGACTATTGCGACGATTGCGGCGAGCGGATTGCAGAGGCGCGGCGAAAGGCCTTGCCTGCGAGCCGTACCTGCATCGGGTGCCAGACGCTTCGCGACGCCGAACGCCGTCCGGCCGGTTTCAATCGCCGGGGAAGCAAGGACAGTCAGCTGCGTTGACCCCTTGGGAAAGCGAGCCGCGGCATGGACTTCAGGCGCGCGCCTTGGCTGCGGCGCGGACCTCCTGTGATCGGTCGAGCGCGATAACGAGGATATCGTCGCCGTCGACGATGACGCCGACATTGTCCATGCCGACGAGCGACACGCGTTTTCCGGGCGCGCGGACGAGGCAATTATGGCTGTCGTGTGCGAAAAGATCGTCGCTGCAAGCATTACCGGCCGCGTCGGCTCCTGCGAGCGCGTGCACCGCCTGCCAGCTGCCGAGGTCCGACCAGCCCATCGACACGGGGACGACCGCGACGCGGGCGTCTTTCTCCATCACGGCATAGTCGATCGAATCTGACGGCGCCTGTTCGAACGGCGCGCTTGCCGCGTGCAGGGCATCGCCATCGTGCAGCGCATGGGCGACCGCGGCTTCCGCCGCGCGATATATGGCCGGGCAATGCGTGAGCATCGCCTCGCGCATGCGACCGGCCCGGAAGAGGAAGATGCCGGCGTTCCAGCTGTAGCCACCCTCGCGAAGCATCGCTTCGGCATCGGCGAGGGGCGGCTTCTCGACGAAGCGGGCGACGGCAAATCCCGCGCCGCCGAGCGGTGGGCCGCTGGCGATGTAGCCGAAGCCCGTGTCGGGCCGATCGGGGGCGATGCCGAATGTGACCAGCCAGTCGTCGCGCGCCAGATCGGCGGCTTTGGCGATGGCGCCCCGGAATGCGGCTACATCGGCGATGACATGATCGCTCGGCATGACGAGCAGCAGCACGTCATCGGCCGACGAAGCGACCGCGAGCGCGATGGCGGCAGCGGTGTTGCGCGCCGCGGGCTCGACGATCAGCCGAAGGTCGCGACCCTTGGATTGCTCGCGCACCATCGCGACATGCTCGGCGCCGCACACGATGAGCGGCGCTGAAAAGCCGGCTCCGCTTGCCCGATCGAGCGTTCGAGCGAACAGGCTCTCTTTTCCGATGATGTCGAGAAACTGTTTGGCCCGCGCGCCGCGGGAAGCGGGCCAGAGGCGCGTACCCGCGCCGCCGCAAAGAATGACGGGCTGGATCGTCGCAGACATAGGATCAACCTTCTAGGGTCGGGGCGGAGGCGCGCGAGCTCGACCCGATCGACTTTCCGCCGTTTTCGAAATGAGCGACCGGCTGGACCATGTCCGAATGAACGCCGCGCAAGCGAGCGAGTTGCCCCTGTTTCTGCGCAAAGGCCCGAAATTCGGGGCGGATTAACGCAGGTTATACCGAATTCTCGCATGCGTGATCCGGATTGAGCGCGGTCAGCGTGTCCTGTTGCGCCGGAAAATTGCGAAGTCGGCGATAAGAATGCTTCAACGACGAAGATTGTGGAGGCTTGCCGGTCGGACTTCACTTCCGCCGCATGCAGCCCGCCGGGGCACCGGGGCGTTGAACAGGCATGAACCAGAGCGACACCTTTCTGATGCTGGCCGGGCAAGAATTGAAATTCCTCTCCGACCTCATCGCGCGGATCGATCAAGGACGTCTTGATCCTGTCGGCCTCGACCGGGAGGCCGCGATCCTCCTCCTGCGCGAGGTAGCGGCGGAGCGCCGAAGCCTAGTCGATCGCCTGAAATCTTATGAGGGTGAGGGCGGCGCTGCCTGGACCGGAGCGCCCGTATAGGGGCTCTTTGTCGGTCCTTGCTAATCTCGTCCGCCGCTATCCCTTGGCATTTCGGCGGCGCGTTTCCCAACCCTTTTTCGCGGCCGCCGATCGCTTTTCGCTGCTCTTGCCCGCACCGCTTTTGCGGCCACCTTTTCTCGAGGCCTCATGGGTATCGGGCTGGCCGCGGCCTGAACCCGACTTGTTGCCGCCGCCCGACTCCTTGTTCACCGTTGCCCATGCGCGGCTCTCCGCTTCCTTCTTGCCGACGCCGCGCTTCTCATAACTTTCTTCGATATGCTCGGCCTTGCGCTTTTGCTTGTCGGTGTAGCTCGATTTGTCCCCACGGGGCATGACAATTCTCCCTATCCGGCCCCCTTTGGTCAACCAACGGAACATCTTGGGGTTCCGCTAAAGACGCTAATCGGTGGCATGCAAGACCTCGCTTCCGGAGACGGACACGAGCGCGCTGGCCGTGTCGGCACCGCGTGACAATCGTTGCGAGCGGCGGCGGCGCCCAGATATGATTGCCGCTCGGCGCGGTCTATCCGTTGACGACCGTTCCGCCGTTCGGGTGGAGCACCTGGCCCGACATGTAGCTGCTGTCGTCGCACGCAAGAAAGAGGAAGCTCGGCGCGACCTCGTTGGGCTCTCCCGGTCGCTTCATCGGCGTCGTCTCGCCAAAACTTTCGACTTTTTTGGCTGGCGCTCCGCCGCGTGGATTGAGCGGGGTCCAGATCGGTCCGGGCGCGACCGCATTCACCCTGATGCCCTTCTCGATCAGATTCTCGCTGAGCGAGCGCGTGAAGGCGGTAATGGCGCCCTTGGTCGCACTATAGTCGAGCAGACCACCGCTCCCCTGATACATTGTCACGCTCGTGCAATTGATGATCGCCGCGCCTTTCTTGAGATGCGGCAGCGCAGCCTGCACAAGATAGAACATGCCGAAGATATTGGTGGCGAAGGTGCGCTGCAGCTGCTCCGGGCTGATGTCGCGAATATCGTCCGCCGGATGCTGTTCGCCCGCATTGTTGACGAGAACATCGATGCGCTTCAGCTTGCTCACGACCTTGTCGACGATAGTCTTTCCGGCGCTGGTTTAAGCCACGTCGGCCTTGACGAGGATCGCGGTGCGCCCTTCGGCGCCTACGAGCGAAGCCGTTTCCTCGGCATCGGCCTTGTTGCTCTTGTAAACGATTGCGATGTCCGCACCTTCGCGGGCGAACAATACGGCTACCGCGCGCCCGATCCCGCTGTCGCCGCCGGTCACGATCGCGACCTTGTCCTTGAGCCGGTCGGAACCGGCATAGCGCGGCTCCCATTTCGGCGCGCGGTCGAGATCGGATTCCCGGTCTTTCGGCGGCGTGCGGATCGTCTTCGTCTCGCCGACCTCCTTCCGCAGTTTCCTTGCCGCCGTCTGTTTTCCGCGCTTCTCGGACGCGGTTTCTCCGACCTTTCCGGCCTCTGATTTGCGTGCCATTGCCGACTCCTCCTGTTCTGCCTGTCATCGACAAACCGGCGGGTCCTACACTTGGTTGCGGAGCACTTGGCTCATGCCGAGCTGCGCTGCGGCGGAGCTGTCCGGTACATTCCATGGGCTGGAAATGCGCGGCCGACTTTCTACCTATGCAGCGTTGCAATCCTTACCGCCCGGGGGCGCGCCCTGCGCTGCCGAAGCTGAGAGAAGAAGTTTGTCCAAGATCGTGAACGGTGCCAGCCTGCAACCTCGCTCCGGAGGCGCCCCCAAAAACATCGTGCTGCTGCTCCACGGCTTCGGGTCGAGCGGCTCCGACATGATTTCGCTGGCGCCGGAGTGGCAGGAGGCCTTGCCAGACACGCTGTTTCTTGCGCCGCATGCACCGCAGCGATGTTCGATAATGGGCGGGGGCTACCAATGGTGGGGGCTGTCAGGTTTCGCCCCGGCGGCGTTGGCTGCAGGCGCTGCGTCGGCAGCGCCGGCGATCGACGCGTTCATCGATCGCAAGCTCGCGCAATATGACCTCAGCGAGGCCGATCTCGCCCTTGTGGGTTTCAGCCAGGGCACGATGATGGCGCTTCAGGTCGGCCTTCGCCGCCCCCGCGCCGTTGCCGCTATCGTCGGCTATTCGGGCATGCTCGCGGGCGCGGCGGATCTCGGGCATCATGTTCCGTCGAAACCGCCAGTCCTGCTGGTGCACGGCACGGCCGACCCCGTCGTGCCGATCGCGGCGCTGCACATGTCCGAGAGCCAGTTGAAGCGGCTCGGCGTCGAGGTCGAGACGCATATCTCCTACGGCGTCGCGCACAGCGTCGACCCGGTCGGACTGCGGACGGGCCGCGACTTCGTGACCGGCGCCTTTGTAAAAAGCTGCGGCTGAACCGCGCAGCTTCGTCACGGCGGCATCGGGCGCACGGGTGTCGGCGAGCGACGCGGGGTGGCCGGGAAGGGAGAGGGGGGGGCAGCCGCGGTGGGGTGGGAGCCGCGCGGAACTGCCGGGTGCAGCGGGCGTTGGCCTGATAGGTCAACATTCGGGGACAGGCATTATGAACAAGCTGCGGCGGCTCGAGACATTTGCGCGGACGGGGTGGTTCGCGCGCGGCGTCGTCTATTGCCTGCTGGCATGGATAGCGCTCACCGGTTCGTCGGCCGACGACGCCAGTCCGCAAGCCGTGTTCCGCTCGGTCCGCGATATGCCCGCTGGCTCGACCCTTCTTGCTCTTCTCGCGATGGGTCTGGCGCTTTACGGCGCCTATCGCCTGTACGGGGCGGCGCTCGATAGCGAAAACAAGGGAGCCGGTGCGAAGGGCGTCGCTGTGCGGATAGGCTATGTCGCGAGCGGCATCGCCCATTTCTTTCTCGCCTGGGCGGCGCTTCGCCTTGCCTCGGGCGGCGGCGCCGGAGCGGCCGCGAGAAAGAGGCGGCGGGAATGCTGCTCGACCTGCCGCTTGGCGGCCTGCTCCTCGGGCTCGTCGGCGCCGCCTTCCTCGCGGCGGCCGTGCAGCAGGCGGTCAAGGCCTGGACCACCGAATTTACAAAGGATCTCGATGCGGCAGCACCTGCATGGGCCGTGCCCGTCGGGCGGGCGGGTCTTGCGGCGCGCGCGGTCGTGTTTGCCGTCATCGGCGCCTCGCTCGTGCGCGGCGGCTGGTTCGGCGCTGCCCGCGAGGTCAAGGGCCTCGGCGACGCGCTCTCGGCGCTCACCGACAATCCGCCGCTCTATCTGCTCGTGGCCGCCGGGCTGTTCCTGTTCGGCGTACACAGCTTCGTCGAGGCCCGCTGGCGGCGGCTTCGCGATGAAGACATGATCGCGCGGATCATGGCAGCGCGACGCTGACGATGCCCATTGCACGGGCCCGCGGAACCCTGTGGGCTTCGCCGCGTTTGTAGGGCAGTCATCAACAGGGAGAGTCTCGATGAAAAAGCTGTTTGTAACCTTCGCCGCAACCTCCGCCCTCGCGCTCGGCGCCTGCCAGAGCCCCGCCGCCGACAAGGTCGAGGATCAGGCCGAAGCGAAGGCCGAGGCGATCGACGACCAGGCCGACGCGATGCCCGAAGGTCCCGCCAAAGAGGCGATGGAGCAGAAGGCCGATGTCGTCGAAGAGCAAGGCGAAGAAAAGGCCAACGCGATGGACGACAATGGCGAGATCGCTCCGTCCGAAACCGGCGTCGGCGACACCCAGAAGAAATAAGACTGCCTTCCCTAAGGGCAGGGTGAAGGGCGCCGGTTCCGGCGCCCTTTATCGTTGCGGTGGCCCGGCTCAGGCTGCTGGCAGCTGGCGCCGCTGGGACAAGGCAAGGGAACGCGGTTCGGCGTCGCTTCTCAGCACAGCGTCCGACCGAGAAAGTCCCTGATCAGCGGGACAACCTCGTCGAGGTTGGTTTCGAGAAGCCAATGGCCGCCGTCTAGCAGATGCAGCTCGGCCGCGGGGAGATCGCGCAAATAGGCGCGCGCAGACTTCTCGGGCATGTAGAAATCGTGCGGACCCCAGACGATGAGCGTCGGCGGGTGGTGCTCGCGCAGATAGCGTCAATGCGCGCCGAACCAGGAGCGGTTGGCCTTGAGGCCGGCGATAAGGTCGATCGCGATCTCGCGGCGCCGCGGGTTGATCAGCGACCAGTGCAGCTTCCAGAGGTCCGGCGGAATGCGCGGCACGAGGTCGGGCCGCACGTCGTTCAGAAACTCCTCCCGAAAAACATCCTCGCTGATTGCCTTGCCGATCTCGGCGCGCATCTCGGGTTCGGGAAGCAACCAGCTCTTCTCTATCTCGGCATATTTGTCGCCCAGCGCATCCTCATAGGGAATGTCCCCATTCTGGATGATCTGCGCGAGGATGCGTTCAGGCCGCATGATCGCGAGACGCGCGCCGATCGGCGATCCGAAATCGTGAAGATAGAGCACAAAGCGCTCGACGCCGAGCGCACGCACGAACCCGTCGAGAAGCTGCGCATAGCCGTCGAAGCTATAGTCGAAATGCTCGGGCGTATCGCTGTAGCCCATGCCCGGATAATCGGGTGCGAGCAGCCTCCACCGATCGCCAAGCCGCGGCAGGAGATTGCGAAACTCGAACGACGAACAGGGATAGCCATGCGGCAGCAGCAGGACCGGAGCGTCGGGCGGTCCTGCCTCCCTGTAAAAGATATCGACTCCGCCGACATCCATCCGTCGATGGAGGGTTTCTCCGTTCACAGTCGATGCGCCTCGCGCGTCACGATCTCAAGGGGTTGGCAGTTTCACTTCGGGCAGCGCATCGAGGTCGGCCTTGGTCATGCTCGTCTGAAGATCGGTGTCGTCGCCGCGTACGATAGGTTTGAGGCCCTGCACCGGTACATGAACATAGCGGTCGGGACCGACGCCATCGAGCTCGACGAGGAGACGGTCCACCTTGTCGTCGGCGCCGCGCAGCACCTGCGATACGTCTCCGAGATCCTTCCCGTCCGCGCCGACGATATCGGCGTCGAGAAGTTGTGCCTCGCTGAGGCCGAGCGCCGCAGGGAGGGGGCCGGCGACCGTAGCGCTGGTCTCGGCGGCACGTTCCATCCTGTCCTCGGCAGCTTCCTGCTTGCTGTCGCAAGCAGCGAGAAAAAGTGCGGCGCCGGCACCGAGGATGAGGATGCGCATGTCTTGTCCTTTCAGCAGCGGATCGAGCTCCGGTTCTACGCGGCGGAACTCGAAATCGTCATGATCTGACCAGGAAACGCCCCGCTGCAAAAGCGGTTGCGGTTTTGCCACGTGCGGCTCTTTGGGCGCGGTCTTCATCTACGCCTCAGCCCGCCTCCGTGACACCCTCGTCGAGCCCGCGCGTCTTCGGTCGCAGCGCCTTGTAGCGCGGAAGGAACGCCATCATCGGCATCCAGCTCGGCGCCTCGGCGGTGTAAAGGTGGAAAGCTGGCGCAATCTCTTCCGGATCGTCCAGCGTCCCCGCCGCAATATCGATCTCATCGGCCTGGTGGCGCACATGGATCGTTAGCGGCGAGCCGCACGTCTGGCAGAAGCTGCGCGTTCCGAAGCTGGTCGATGCGAAGCGTCCGATATGCTCTTCGCCCGCAAGGATGCGGTACCGGTCGAGATGGACGGTCGTAAAGACCATGCCGCCCGACCCCGAGACATGCTGACAGACACGGCAGTGACACCAGCCGCTATCATATGGCTTTTCCTCGAGGCGGTACCGAACCGCGCCGCAAGCGCAGCCCCCATCAGGCGCAACCTCTTCGGCGCTTGCATTGTCGCTATCGGAAGCGTTCGGCATGGAGCTCGGCTTTCTCGCGGCGCGGGTATCGGAGAGGGTAATGGCAGACCGATGGGGTGGTGGCTTCTCTTTGTCCTTCACCGACCGTCAACCGTGGCGGGATGTCTTTCCTTGTCAGAGCTGAACTTCGCCCTCATCTTCCCCGTCCCAATAATGCGCGCGGGTGCCCGACACCTTGATGAGGACGATCCCTGGCGTCTCGATGCCGTCCGGCCACCAGCGTTCGAGGCCCTTCGTCCAATGTTCGGCGAATTCGGCCTTGTCGCGGATCAGGGCCGCGTGACCCTCGACGGCGAGGAAGAAGGGCCGCATGCCGAGCAGGCCCGATTTGCCCTGATAGCTCAGATTGACGTTCGGGTTGGCCGCGATATCGGCGACCATGTGGGACGTCTCGTCGGTGAAGAACCAGGCATCGCCGTCATAATCGACTTCGCGATTGTTGCTCATCGGCCGCGACCCGATGGCGCCGCCCGCGGTGTGCGTGGCGAGCATCGCGAAGTCGATATCCTTCATCTTCTCGGAAAGCTGTTCGATCGTCATGGTCATGGGAGGAGCCTTTTGTCTGGAGCGTCTGTATCTGCATCAATGCGCCGCGAAGGCGGGAGTTGCGGAGGGGGGCTGCGCCTCGCGGCTTGGGTCAGGGACCGGTCGCGGCGGTCCGGCTTTGCCGGCGCGGCGCGCGGATCGGGCGATATTCGCAGGTGATCGCGAGCTCGCGCCGCGGGGCGGGCACGAGATGGATGTGGAGCCGGGCTTCGGCGGCCACCGCGTCGAGCGCAAAGGCCTGCTCGGCCTCGTACATCTCGTCGCGGTGCGGCTGCACCCACTCCCGCACCGATGCGAGCGCGCGCGACTTCGCGCGCGCGAGCGTGTCCGCCACAATGAAAAGATTGCGGTGGCGCTCGAGAAATTCGCCCCGGACATAGCCGCCTAGGTTGACATAATAGAGCCGTTCGGGACCCTCGAAGGGCGCGGTCTTCAAAACGATGTCATAGCCATCGGCGTGATCGATCTCGGCCCAGCAGTCGATATGGAGGCTGCCCGGCGTGCCCCACCATTGGCGGCGGAGCGCATCATAAGTGTCGGTGATCGTGGGCGCGGCGACGAAGCGCATGTCGTGCAGCTCGATATTGGCGCCGGCCATCTCGCCTCCGACATATATGGCGAAGAGCTTCACGCGGCCTTCTCCTCGGTAGTCGCCTGGCCGATCGCGGCTGCGAGCTGTTCTCCGACAACCAGGCCCATTTCGTGCGAGCTTGTTATTCCCTGGATGAAAGGGTGGCGGCCGAGCAGGAAGGGCAGGCTGAGGCAGAAGAGGCGGGATTCCGGGATATCGTCTGCAATCGGGTGGAAGGCATCGTCGATCGCGATGCCCCGCGCCTCCGCCTTGCCGGCACCAGGCGCTGCATCGCGCACGATGCCCTGTTGCCGCAGCGAGGAGAATGGAAAGGCTGCGGCGCCGAGTGGGCGCTGGCCCATCGCCTCGATAAACACCTCAAAATGCCGCTGCTTGCCGCCCAAGACCAATCTCGCGCCGGCCTCGTCGCCGCTCGTGTCGATGCGGTAGTCGTCGCCGATCGCCGTGACATCGAGCTTCCCGGCGCGATGGAGCGCGATCAGCCGCCGGATCGATTTGTGGGGAACGGTGGCATAATCGTCGACGAACACCGGCTTGAAGTGGCGCACGAAGCGGCGGTAGTCCGTACCCTCCAGATATGGCACGAGTAGCGCGAGCACTTCGTGCATGCGCAGGATCGCGTAGCGCCAGGCGACGGTGTGCCTTGCGGCATAGTCGTGCTGCGCTTCGGCGAGATTGGCCTCGGCCCACGCGAATGGGTCGCTCGCTGCGCGCCTCGCGAAATAGGCCTCGCAGAAGCCCTCGAGGTCGAGGTCCTCCAGGCCGATGTCCGCTGCGTAAGGGGGATCGGCAGCGGCAAGCTCCGCCTTGAACAGTGCGAAGGCGGCATCGAGCAGCTGGTCTTCTTCGCTCGCACCGAGACGCGTGATCGCTTCTTCGGTACAGATGGCGAGCGGCTCATAGGGAAGCGGCGCATAGAAATCGGCTTCGGGGAGCAGACCCTTCCTCGACATCATCGTCATGTGGAATGCATCAGTGGCGGATGCCGTACGATAATGCGTCTCGCCGTCCCGGGTTTCGTCAAACGAGCCATGGATGTTGGCGAGCGCGATACAGGCGTCGATGGCCGTAAGCGAGCTGCCGCGAATGCCGATATCGCAGGGCGGTACCGTGGCCAGAGCCGAGGCGGGCCAGGGGCTGAGGAAATAGCCTGGCCGAACCTCGGGCTCGGCGGGCCATTGGTGGCCCGTCGCGAGGACGACATGATCGAAAGCCTCGTCGGCGAGTTCGCCCGACCTCATGCGAACCTTGAGTATCATCGCGCCGGACGTGCTGACGACGTCCTCGACGCGGCACCGCGTGCGCAGCTCGAGCTCGATACCGCGCGCCCGCGCCATGTCGATAACGGCGTCGAACTGGTCGCGGAAATATTCGCCGAGCGCGACGCGCGGATAGAAGGTCCGTTCGCCGATCGCATCGGGATCGATGCCGAGATCGGCGAGGCGCTCCGGCGGCTGACGTATCAGCCAGTCGCACAGCGTCTCGGCAAGCGGCAGGATTTCGATGCTGGCGATATTCGCCAGCATGGCGGGGTCGTTCCAGCCGGGCCGATAGGGCGTTCCGCGCCCCGCGCACGCCTGCGCTTCATACACGGCAAGACGGAAGGGCGAGGGGTTGTGGGAGAGAAGCGCATGCAACGTGTAGAGCGTGGTCGGGCCGGCTCCGACAAAGGCTATGCGGGGTGTCATGTTGCGACAATGCTCCGGGCGGGCGGAAGTTCGGCCGACTTGCTCTGGGTCAATGCGAATTCTCCTCAGCTGCTCCGGGGCGCCCAGCCAAAAAAAAAGGGTCCGCATGCGCGGACCCGAAGGGGGCCATCAACTTGGCGGGAGGATTATTTTTCGGTGCCGGGAGTACCCGTCTTCGGCGGCTTGCCGTCTTCGATGCGGCCTTCGTTGCGAAGGTCGCGGCCTTCCTGCGCCTTGCGCTTGGCCTCGGGGCTGTCGCCGTTTTCGAAGGCTTCTTCCTTCACATAGCCGGCAGCTTCCTTGATCTGTCCCTTGACGCTCATGATACTCTCCATTGGCTGTGGGTTCTGGTCCGAGAAACCCTTGGACGCGGGCGAAAGTTGCCTGCGATCGCCCAGATTTATCTTCGCCGCCGTGCGCAACTTTGGCCGCATCGCGGCGTTTCGCGGCGCGCATGAAAGAGTGACGACGGCGAGGCTTGGCCATTCCCTGACGCCTGCGAACGCCCTTCGGCGATCGTCGCCGAACCGCAACTTTTGTACCCTGCAGGCGTTCGCCCGTCATCATCAACGGGAGACGGGCGTGATCCACCAACAGTTCGAATTTGACCGCATCGATCGAAGCGCGCCCGACGCGATGCTCGCCTGGGCGCGCATATTGGGCGTCAGCCAGTCCGAGATATTGATCGCGGTCGCGGCAGTCGGCGATCGCGCCGATGCGGTTCGTACCTATCTCGCGCGGCCGTGGCCGGAGCCCCTCGCTTGACGGCGGGCCCCGAGGGGACGGGCGGCGACGCGGCTGCAGCGAACAGCCGTCGCCCGGACGGAATCAGCCAGAAGATGATCTCCGGGCAGCGCTGGCACCGCCACGCGAGCCCCGTTTCCTTCGTCCTGCTCGCTGCCATCGTCGCCGTCGCGCTATCGGGCCTCGTCGGTGGCCAGCCTAGTCCACTGCGCGTCGAGGATTTTGGAGCAGCGCGGCTCGAGGTGAAGACGCCCTCGGTCATTCGCAACGGCGAGTTTTTCGAAACCCGCATTCGTGTCGAGGCGATCCGCGATGTTTCCGATGCGGTGCTTGCGGTCCCCCCGTCGCTCTGGACCGACATGACGATCAACACGATGCTCCCCGCCGCCGCCGAGGAAAGCTACAAGGACGGCGCCTATCGTTTCTCCTATGGGGAGCTTCGCGCGGGCGAGACGCTGGTCGTCAAGATCGATGGCCAGATCAACCCGCCGCTCTTCGCAGGAACCAAGGGCGAGATTGCGCTGTTCGACGGCGAGCAGCGGCTCGGCAGCATGCCGCTAGAGATCAAGGTCCTGCCCTGATGGATATCGTCCTTCGCGCGAGTGCGATGTTTTTCCTGCTCTATGCGCTCCTCCGTCTCATGGGGAAACGCGAACTGGGGCAGATGACGCCCTTCGAGCTGGTTCTGCTCGTGGTGATGGGCGACCTCATCCAGCAGGGCGTCACCCATAATGATTTCAGCCTGACCGGCGCGTTGCTCGCGATCGTGACCTTCGCCTTCTGGGCGCTCACCCTGAGCTGGGCGACCTATCTCTTTCCGCGGCTCAAGAATCTGCTCGAAGGCCATCCGCGCGTCGTGGTGAAGCAGGGCGAGATCATCCGCGACAATCTTCACCGCGACCGGCTTACCGCCGACGAGATCGAGTCCGAGATGCGGCTCGCGGGCATTGCCCACATTTCCGACGTGGAATGGGCGATCCTCGAGCCGCAGGGCAAGATCAGCTTCATCAAGCGGTCCGAAGGCGCGTCGCGCCAGCGCGATGCCGACGACGGCGCGGTTTGAGCGGATCGAGCGCAACTTTCGGGCTCGCCGCGCGCTGAACAGGCGCGGGGCATGACGATGGAGACTGCCATGAAACCGACCGAAGTCGACACCGACGCCACCCATATCCTCGCGGCCGATCACCGTGCCGTCGAAGCCCTGTTCGAGGAATTCGAGAAGGCCAGCGGCACCGACCGCAAGGCGAAGATCGCCGACCGGATCTGCACCGAGCTCAAAATCCATGCGCAGATCGAGGAGGAGGTCTTCTATCCGGCGCTCAAGGGAAAGATCGACGACGATCTCCTCAAGGAAGCCTATGTCGAGCATGATGGCGCCAAGATCCTGATCAACGATATCGTCGCCTCGGGACCTGACGACGAATTTTTCGAGGCGAAGGTCACGGTGCTGTCGGAAGAGATCAAGCATCATGTGAAGGAAGAGGAAAAGCAGCACGACAATATGTTCCAGCAGGCGCGTGCCGCCGACGTCGACCTCGACGCACTCGGCGAAAGGATGCTTGCCCGGAAAGAGGAGCTGAAGCGTCAGGCCGAGACCGCGGGTCTTCCCCCCGCCGAACTCGCCACGATGTAGGGTGAGCGCTGCAACGCTGATCGAACGGCGGACGCGCAAGCTGGCCCGGCATCTGGCCGGAACGACGCTGCGTTTCGTGACAGCCGAAAGCTGCACCGGCGGTCAGCTCGCAGCGGTTCTCGCAGCCGATGCCGCGCTCGGAGTTCATCTCGAGCGCGGCTTCATCGTCTATTCGGTCGAGGCCAAATGCGAGATGCTCGGCGTCGCCCGAGAAGACGCCGAGCGAGATGGAGCGGTGAATCCCGAGGTCGCCGCCGCGATGGCGACTGGCGCTCTTCGGACAAGCCATGCCGACATTGCAATTGCGATCACGGGGTTCTGCGGCCCTCGCGAAGGCCGCGAAGAGGTAGGCCTTGTCTACATTGGCGCGGCCGACGCCGACGCGGTGCGGGTCATGGATTTTCATTTCGGCGATATCGGGCGCCGCAATGTGCTCGATCAGGCCGTGGCCGCAGCGCTACAGATCATGATCGATGCGGCATCGTGAACGAGGATCGCGGGCGCTCCGGCGGGCGGGATCGGAGGCGGGAGCAGAGCCGAGTTTGGCAGCCGTCCTTAGCGCGGCGCTTTCCGCTTCAAGGCCCCAGCCTTGTGGGCCGCCCGCTTGCCTTCGGCCGTTTCGACCAGATATTCGGGGTTCGCCGGCGATGCCGCGACATGATGGCCTTTGATGTCCATTGCTTTCGTCACTTTTCGCACGACCTTGCCCTCGGCGCGTCCGCCGTGGCTCTTCCACGTCACCTCGTCGCCCTTCTTGGGTTCGTCTTTCATGGTCGCTCTCCTTTTAAGAAACAGTCCGCGTGCGCGGGAAAGGTTCCTCTCTTGGAGCGGCGAGCAGGAAGACATCTGTCGCAGGCTCTTTCGATGCGATTGCCGAATACGGTGGGGAGGCTGCGATGAATGACGATCACGCGCGCGGTCGGCGCGACGGTCTGCGGCTTGCTCTGGCCGTGCTTGCCGCCGAAGAGGCGAAATGGGCCGCGCTGCTCGGGGAGAGCCGATCCTGGCGGACCAATCGCGAACGCGAGGTACGCCACAAGGCTCTGCACGTCGCCCAGAAGCGGATTCAGACATTGCTCAATCGGCTGGCACCCCAAGGGTCGGATGCGGCCGATCGCGAGGTCGCCGCCGCCCTTGAGAAAGCAGGTCTCTGATCGGCGGTGCGATCTTGCGTCATTTTGAAGCGAGGCTGGCTAGCGCGGCTTCGAGGCTGTCGACGGTGAAAGGCTTCGCAAGGATCGGCCGATCGTTCCAGCAGGGGCCGGGCTGACCGACAAAACCGCCCGTCGCGACAAGGAAAGGGATCGAGCGTGCCGCGAGAGCCTCGGCTACCGCATCGCAAGGCAAGCCGGATTCGAGGTAGACGTCTACAATCGCGGCATCGAATTCGCCTGTCGCGATATGTCTGAGCGCCGATGCGATATCGCCGGCGTCCCCGACAATATCATGCCCCAGCGCGCCCAGCGCATCTTCGAGCATCATGGCGACAAGTGGATCATCTTCGACGACCAATATCCTTTTGGGCATATTTTTCCTGCATTATCTGCGAGGCGCTTGCGGCGCGCTCACGAAGCTCGACTTACGGCGGCATCCGAGTGAATGTCCTCCCGGTGCCGCGCCTACGCCTGAGCATCGGCGACCCTCATCCAAAATCATATTGATCCATGTTAATCGCCACCCAGACCGCCTGCAATCTCGGCTGATAGGGCTAGCAAGGCTGCTTGCCACGAAGGGCATGGCAGTGCATGCAACGGCACAAATTGTTCGACCGGGCCGAGGGGCATATCGATGGAATCGGCCAGGATCTCGTCGCTCGGCCGCGACACGCGGGCGAGTCGCCTCATCATCCTTCTCCTGACGATCGGATTTGTTGCGCTCCTCGCGGCGGCATTGACTGCTTTTTATGTGCAGCGCCAGAATGAGGCCGACGCCCGAAAGGTGGCGCACACGCTCGCTGTCGAGGCAAATCTCGGGGCTTTCGCCAGCGCGACCGAACGAATGGAAACGGCGCGCCGCGGGCTGATCCTCACGCAGAACCCGGCCTTCGCGGCGATCATGGATGAGGCCGAGGACCGGTCGCGCGCCCAGCTCGCCTCGCTCGAGGCGCTGATTAGCGACAATCCAAACCAGCGCGGCCGCGCCGCCAGGCTCCGCGCGCATCTCGACGCCTATGGCCGTCATTACCAGGCGACTCTCGGCCTTCGCGGCACGGACCGCTCGGCACTGATCGCCGACTTCGCGAACGACAAGGGGGTGCTCGAGGTGCGCGCTGCGCGCGCGGTCGTCGAGACGATGCTCGAGAGCGAACTCGCCCTCCTCAAGGATCGCGAAGCACGCCAGCAGCGCACACAGTCGCTGTTCACCCTGACGCTGATCGGAACCGGCATTCTCCTGCTGGTCGTTGCAGCCGCCACGCTGCTCCTCGTTCGCAACAATCTCGTCGAGCTCCGCGCATCGCGCGCGGAACTTCGCCGTCTCAACGAAGGGCTTGAGGAACTGGTCGATGCGCGCACGGGCGAACTCAAGCGCGCCAATGCCGAAATCCAGCGCTTCGCCTATATCGTGTCGCACGATCTGCGTTCGCCACTCGTCAATGTGATGGGTTTCACGGCCGAACTCGAGACCGCGCGCAAGGCGATCTCGGGCTATCTCGAACAGGGCGATGCGCAGGGCTGGAAGGCGCCCGACGCCGCGACGCGGCTCGCGATCGAGGAGGATCTGCCGGAATCGATCGGCTTCATTCGCACCTCCACGCAGAAGATGGACCGGCTGATCAACGCGATCCTCAATCTCTCGCGCCAGGGTCGCCGCACGCTCGCGCCCGAAACGCTTGCTCTCGGCGACGTCGTGGGCGCGATCGTCGGCAGCCTGCAGCACCGCATCGACGAGACCGGCACGACGGTCGAAGTGTCGGACCTGCCGACCGTGATCAATGACCGGGTCGCGGTCGAGCAGATCCTCTCGAATCTCATCGAAAATGCCCTCAAATATTCGCAGCCGGGGCGGGCGGGGATCATTCGCATAGCCGGGGGCGCCGATCTCGGGCGCGCTTGGGTGGCGGTCGCCGACAATGGTCGCGGCATCGAGCCGCGCGATCACGAACGTGTGTTCGACCTCTTCCGAAGGTCGGGCGTCCAGGACCAGCAGGGGGAGGGGATCGGTCTTGCCCACGCCCGCGCGCTTGCCTATCGCCTCGGCGGTAATATCGAAATCCAGTCCGAACTCGGTGCGGGTTCCACCTTTCGGCTGATCCTGCCCCTCGTGTGGCAAAGCGGAGAAGAAGATGCCTGACCAACTGCCCGTAAACATCGTGATGATCGAGGACGACGAGGGGCATGCGCGCCTTATCGAGAAGAACATCCGGCGCGCCGGCATTTCCAACAAGATCCATCATTTTCTCGACGGCACCTCGGCTCTCGAGTTCCTGTACGATGCGGCGGAGGGCCCGGTGCGCAACGGGCCGGCGCTCGTGCTGCTCGACCTCAATCTGCCCGACATGAGCGGGACCGACATTCTCGCCAGGCTGAAGGCCGACAGCAGTCCGCTGCGCCGCACGCCCGTCGTCGTGCTCACGACCACCGACGACAAGATCGAGATCCAGCGCTGCTACGACCTCGGCTGCAACGTCTATATCACCAAGCCGGTGAACTATGAGAATTTCGCCGACGCCATTCGCCAGCTCGGTCTCTTCCTGTCGGTGATCCAGGTTCCCGATCCCGACCCGGCTTGAGACCCGCCCTGGCCCACATTCTCTATATCGATGACGACGACGGCATGCGGCGGCTTGCGTCGCGCGCGCTTGGCCGGAAAGGTTATGAAGTCAGCGTCGCGGCAAGCGGCGGCGAGGGCGTCGACATGGCGAAGGTCACTGCCTTCGATCTCGTTGCCGTCGATCACTATATGCCCGGGCAGGACGGGCTTGCCACGCTCGAGGCGCTTCGCGCCCTGCGCGACTGCCCGCCCGTCGTCTATGTGACGGGCTCCGAGGAGAGCCGCATCGCCGTGGCGGCGTTGAAGTCGGGTGCCGACGATTATGTGGTAAAGTCGGTCGGCGAGGATTTCTTCGATCTCTTGGCCTCGAGCTTCGAACAGGTGCTCGAGCGTGCCCAGCTTCGGCGCGCGCGCGCCGAGGTGGAGAGCGAGCTGCGCGCGACCAATGCGCGGCTGGAAGCGCTGCTCAAGGAAGTGAACCACCGCGTCGCGAACAATCTCCAGATGGTGATGTCTTTCGTCGCCCTCCAGTCGAAGACGATCGCCGATCCCGCCGCCCGCGAGGCGCTGCAGAAGACGCAGCAACGGATCGCGACGGTCGCGCAAGTCAACCGGCGCCTCTACACCACAGACGACGTCGAATATGTGGCGATGGACGACTATCTGGGCGGCCTTGCCGAGGATCTCTCGGCAACCTGGTCGACGGGGGTCGCCGCGCGGCGTGTCATCGCCGACGTCGAGCCCATGCGTGTGGCCACCGACAAGGCCGTTGCGCTCGGCATGATCGCCAACGAATGGGTGAGCAACGCGTGCAAATATGCCTATGGCGACAGCCATGATGGCGAGATTCGGATATCGCTTCGCCGGGCCGACGAGACATTGCTCGAACTCGCGGTTGTCGACGACGGGGCAGGGATGCCGTCCGACGGAACGGCGCGCGGCACAGGTCTCGGAACGCGCCTCATCGAAGCTTTGGCGCGGACCCACAAGGCGGCTGTCTCTTACGGCGCGGTCGATGCATCGCGCGATATGCCGGGCACGAGCGCGCTCATCCGGATCCAGTTGCGACCGGGCGAGCTCAAAGCCTAGTTTGCGCCGCGCGGCTGCCGCGCGGGTTCGGCCGCCGCTGACGGGCCAGGCTGGACGAGCGCATCGGACTGCTTTTCGGGGCGGATGTAGATCGAGCTGATATCGCTCGACGCGGCCTTGAGCTCGGCCTCGATCGCCTCGATCAACGTCTCGGCCTCACCCATGGCGAGACGATCCTCGAAGTCGGCGCTTACCGCGACGAAGATCGAATTGGGTGCGGTGTGGATCGTGCGCACATGATTGACCGCTGTAATTTCGCGGCGCCGTTCGACGATGGTCCAGATACGCGCGATCAGTTCGGGGTCCGCAGCCTCGCCGATCAACAGCTCCTTCGCCTCGCGGGCTAGAAGGATCGCGACCGCCGCCAGGATTGCGCCGATCGCCATCGAGGCGATGCCGTCGATCCGCGGATCCCCTGTCGCATGGCTCAGCCATATGCCGCCGGCGGCGATGGCGAGGCCGGCGAGCGCGGCGCTGTCTTCGAACAGGACGATGAAACCTGCAGGATCCTTCGACCGCCGCACCGCCGTCCACCAGCCGAGCCCGCGCCGCCCGGCGTTGAACTCGCGCACCGCGATCCCCCACGACGCACCCTCGAGCAGGAAGGCGATGGCGAGCACCACATAGTTGATCGTCGGATCGCGAAGCGGCTCGGGATCCCGGTAGTGAACCCAGCCTTCGTAGATGGAAATGCCGGCTCCGACGGCAAAGATGAGGATTGCGACGACGAACGCCCAGAAATAAAGTTCGCGGCCGTAGCCGAAGGGGTGACGATTGTCGGGCGGCCGCTTTGCCTTCGCCTGGCCGTAGAGGAGCAGCATCTGATTGCCGCTGTCGACGAGCGAATGGACCCCTTCCGATAGCATCGACGAGGAACCACTGATCGCCGCGGCGACAAATTTGGCGACGGCGATGCCGAGATTGGCAAAGAGCGCACCGTAAAGCACGATGTTCGCCCTGATATGATGCGCCCTCGAGCGCGGCTTGCCCGTATCAGACTGGTCTATCACCGAGCTACCTTCGCCATCGCGGCCCAAGGGGCCGCGCAGGCTCTCGATATCGATAGACAGGGGATGGGACGCGTCATGGGTCAGCTACGCCCGGCGGGGCGGCACGTTCCCGAGACGCGTCGCTATGTCCCAAGCCGGGCGGCTCCGCCTGATTATCATTTGCTGGCTGCAGCAGCGACCGGTGATCCCATCGCGAGCGCGCGAGGTCCGGTGACGCGCCACACCGTGTTCGAGAGATCGTCGGCGATCCAGAGCGCGCCGCGCGCCGGGTCCCAGGTGACGCCGACCGGGCGGCCGCGCGCTTTGCCGTCCTTGATGAAGCCGGTCACGAAATCCTTCGGCTTGCCGGCAGGACGTCCGTTGGCGAAGGGGATGAAGCTGACCTTGTAGCCGGCGAGAGTCTGGCGGTTCCAGCTGCCATGCTCTCCAACGAAGGCGCCCGTCTCATAGCCCGGCAGCCCGCCTTCGGTCGCAAAGCTCAGCCCGAGCGGCGCGACGTGCGAACCGAGCGCATAATCGGGAGTGACTGCGGTCCTGACGAGCTCGGGCTTTTGTGGATGAACGCGCGGGTCGGGATGGCGTCCCCAATAGCTGTAGGGCCAGCCGTAGAAAGCGCCCTCGCGCACCGAGGTCAGATAATCGGGTACGAGCTCGGCGCCAAGCTCGTCGCGTTCGTTCGCCACCGCCCAGAGGATGTTCGACGATGGCTCGAAGGCGAGGGCGGTCGGGTTGCGGATGCCCGAGACGAAGATGCGGCTCGCGCCGGTGGCGGCATCGACCTCCCAAATGACGGCGCGATCCTCCTCGATGCTCATTCCCCGCTCGCCGATATTGCTGTTCGAGCCGATGCCGACATAAAGCTTCGACCCGTCCGCGCTCGCGGCGAGCGATTTCGTCCAGTGATGATTGATCGCTGCCGGGAGCTTGGTCACTTCCTCGCCCTTGCCCGCGATGCGCGTCGCGCCCGGCGTGTAGGCGAAGCGCAGCAGCGCACCCTGATTGGCGACATAAAGGTCGTTCCCGACGAGCGCGAGGCCATAGGGCGCGTCGAGATCCTCGATGAAGCTGGTACGAAGTTCGGGTTTGCCGTCGCCATTCGCGTCGCGCAGCAAGGTGATGCGGTCGCCGCCCTTCACCGAGGATTTTCCGAGGCTCTTGATATAGCCCGCGATCACATCCTTAGGGCGGAGCTTCGGCGCATGGCCGCCGGACCCTTCGGCGACGAGGATATCGCCATTTGGGAGCACGAAAATCTGGCGCGGAATCTTGAGGTCGGTCGCGACCGGCACGATCTTGAAACCGGCGGGAACGGTCGGAAGCTCGCCGTTCCATCCTGCAGGCTTGGCGATCTTCATCGGTGGGACGAGCGTCTCGTCGATCCTCGGCAGGCTCGGGCTGGTGCCCGTCTGGTCGAGCTTTTCATCGCCTTTGCCGCAGCCGGCGAGCGCGGCTGCTAGCGCCGCCGCAGCGACGAGGCCAAGCGAGGTCTGGCGGTTCATGCGCGGGGCTCCTTCGCTGCGTGGAGAAGCCAGGCGGCGGCAATCGCTGCAAGTGTGGATAAGGCCGAGAGGGTCACGCCGGTCGTGCCGACCGAACTCCAGGCATCCTGGCTATGCTTGAAGGCGTTCACGAGGCCCGCGATCCACATAACGAGGATCAGCAGAAAATAGGCGATGGCAGGCCCGCGCTTTAGCTGCTTTCGGCCTCGGATAAATGCTATGGCGGACCACAGGAGCACCGGAGCCCCGAATATCAGCCCGCCCGTGATCAACCAGGCCGAGAAATTGCTCCACTGCATCTCGGCGCTGTTGAGATAGGTGATGTCGGAAAGGAGCGCGCTGCTGAACAGGGCGACCGGAAAGGCGAGGAGAATGGCGTGCAGCGGATGGGGCGCGTGTCGGCGATAGGGCGGGTCGGTGAGAGGCGATGGGGCCGTTGCCATATTGATCTCCATGCAGGCCCCCGTCTGGATAATGCGCCGACCGCCCAATAGTTTCCCGGAACCCGCGCGCCGGGCGCGACGTTGGCAATTGGATGGATCCGTCCTCGATTCCCTATTGTGGTCCCGCGCCGATCCCGGCTGACTGGATGCTGCGCTGGAATCTCGATCCCGGGCTGTTGGCGGCGCTGGGCGCCGCGGCGCTGATGGCGTGGCGATGGAAAGCGCGCGGTCCCTTCTGGGCCGGGTTCGCGCTGATCGTCCTGCTGTTCGTGTCGCCGCTATGCGCCCTGTCGTCGGCGCTCTTCTCGGTGCGCGTCGCGCACCATATCATCCTGACCGCGGTTGCGGCTCCGCTGTTTGCGCTCGGCCTGCCGCGGTTTCGGCCGCGCGGCGGTGCGCCGCTATGGGCGGCCGCGCACATTCTCGCATTCTGGATCTGGCACGCGCCGGCGCCCTATGCTCTCGCGCTGGCGAGTGACGGCGCCTTCTGGTTGATGCAGCTTTCGTTGCTCGCGACCGCGTTCGGCTTCTGGGCTTCGCTCCGCTCGTCGTCGCCGCCGCTCGCGATCGGCCTGCTGCTTGCCATGATGGTGCAGATGGGGCTGCTCGGGGCGCTCATCACCTTCGCGGGCGCGCCCCTCTATGCGCCCCATCTCGCGACGACGATGGCCTGGGGGCTGGCGCCGCTCGAAGATCAGCAACTGGCGGGGCTCATCATGTGGGCTCCTGCCGCGGCTCTTTATCTCGGCGCGGCGCTCTGGACCGGCTGGCGCCTCCTCGGCGAGCCGCCCCCGGTGGCAGCATGATCGAGGCGATCCAGGCGTGGGCGGCGCGCTATGCCGCCGACCGCCGCTACTCGCCCGTCGGGCAGCTATTCCACTGGACGATGGCCGCGCTCATCCTCTTCCAGCTCGGCTGGGGCTGGCGCATGAGCCGCATCGACGCGGGTGGCGACAAGTTGGAGGCGTTTCGGGTTCATGCCGAACTCGGCCTGCTGATGCTCGTGCTTGCTGCGCTGCGCGCGATCTGGCGGATGATCGTGCCGGGTCCCATCAACGATGCCGACCGGCTGGGCTGGCAGACGGCCGCAGCCTATGTGACGCACATACTCTTTTACGTCTGCTTTTTCGGTCTGCCGCTCTCGGGCTGGGCGATGTGGTCGGTGGTCGGCGGCGAGCCGCTCGAAGTGGCGGGGCTCCTTCCCTGGCCGCACATGCCCTTCGACAGTCTGGAAAAAGGCATTCAGTGGTGGATTCTCGACTGGGCGGAGGGAATCCATGCGCTCCTGATCATTCTCCTCGTCGCGATGATCCCGCTGCACGTCGGCGCGGCTCTGAAACATCATTTCTGGGATCGGCACGACGTGCTGCGGGGGATGTTGCCCGAGCTTCCGGAGGATGGGGCGGAAAGGACGCCGCATGACGGGACACCGCCGCAAGCTCGGCGACCGAGAGCAGGCGGCTGACGCGGCGCATCTCGGATAGCGGGTCATTGTTGCGCTTCGCTTCGCGCCACGCGCGAAGCTGGCCCGAGATATAGGCGGCGGGCTGACCGGCCAGCGGCGGATTGGCGGCATCGCCCACGCCGCCCACACCGTGGCACGAGGCGCAGGACGGCAATCCCCGCGCGGGATCGCCCTCGTCGTAGATGCGCGCACCCGCCGGATTGCCGGCTTCAACCTGCCACGCCGCGGGCTGGATCGCCGCGTAGAATGCCGACACTTTCGATCGGTCGCCGTCGCCGAGTTTGCGGGCGATTGCGCGCATCGCGGCATGCTCGCGGCGACCATTTGCATAATCGTCGAGCTGCCGATGGAGATAGCCCGCGTCGAGCCCGGCGAGGCGCGGCGCGTCGCGCCCGTCGCCTTCGCCCTGCAGCCCGTGACAGGTGAAGCAGGCCGCTTCGGCGCCCGCATCGCCGCCGCTCATCGCGATCGTCTCGCCCGTCGCGCGAAAGCGGTCAGTCGGCGCGGGCGCTTGGCATGCGGACAGGAGGAACAGGAGGAGGAGGGGGGCTTTGCGCACGCTTCGGGAACCAATGGCCGCGCGAGGTGGTTCCCAAAGCGAAACGAGGACGGTGAACGGCTATGAAAGGGGGCGCTGCGATTTCGGTCTTGATGCTGCTCGGCGCCTGCGCGCCCGCCCCGGTTGGGACGGCACCCGCAGACCCCGCCGCCATCGCGCGCGGGCGCGATGCGGCGGCGCGGCTTGGTTGCGGCGCCTGCCATGCCATGCCCGGGATCGCCTGGCCGAAAGGGCGCGTGGGACCCCCGCTCGCGGGCTTCGGGGCTCGCCCGCTGATCGCCGGCGAACTGCCCAATCGCGCGCCGCAACTTGCCAACTTCGTCACCGACGCGCCGGCAATGGTGCCGGGGACCGGGATGCCGGCGATACCGATGAAAAGAGCCGAAGCCGACGACATCGCCGCTTGGCTGCTGAGCCTCGATGACTGACCGGGCGCTGCCTTCCGAAGGCTGGCCGCCGGCCGTGCTCGATCCCGCCGGCCCCTATTCGGAGCCTGTGACGGTGCTCGCGTGGGTGCTGCTCCTTGGCGGAACCTTGATATTGGTGATCGTGCTTGGAGCACTCTGGGTCGCGCTGCGCGGATCGCCTCGGCTCAAGACCGGGCTCGGCGGCGAGAAGGCGATCTGGATTCTGGGATTTGCCTTTCCCTCGGTCGTGCTTACGGGTCTGCTCGTGTGGGGCCTGTTGCTCACCAGTTCGCTTTCGGCGGCGCGCGTTCCCGAAGGCGCCATGCGCGTCAAGGTCATCGGCGAGATGTGGTGGTGGCGCGTCCATTATCAGGACGGACAAGGCCGCGAGACGCTGCGCGATGCGAACGAACTCCACATTCCGATAGGACAGCCCGTCCTGCTCGAACTCGAGGCGGCCGACGTCATCCATAGCTTCTGGGTGCCGCGGCTTGGCGGTAAGATGGACATGATCCCGGGGCGCACCAATCGCCTGCTGATCGAGGCCGATGCGCCGGGTATCTACAAGGGGCAATGCGCCGAATATTGCGGCGGCCCGCACGCGCTGATGGGGTTTGTGGTGGTGGCCCACACCCCGGCGGACTTTGCGCGGTGGCAGGCTTCGCGGCTCCCGTCGCAAGGCGCCGGCGGCGAGGGGCTTGCACTTTTTCTGTCGAGCGGCTGCGCCGCCTGTCACACGATCCGCGGCACGCCGGCGCGCGGACTAGCCGGTCCCGATCTGACCCATGTTGGCTCGCGCAAGACGCTTGGTGCGGGCATATTGCCCAATAATCCGGGAACGATGGCGGGCTGGGTCGCCGACAGCCAGGCGATCAAGCCCGCGAACCGTATGCCCGCCTATCACCAGTTCAGCGGCGAGGAACTGCAGGCGCTCACCGCCTATCTGGTCACACTCAAATGAGATGGGAAACGGGGTTCGATCCCGCGCTTTACGATCGCTTTCCGACCAGGGACGAGCGGCCGAAGGAAGAGGAGGAAGAACTCCGCCGGATCTGGTACAAGCCCAAGGGCTGGGAATATCTGTTCGCGGTCAACAATAATTATATCGGCATCTACTATCTCGGAACCGCTTTCCTCTTCTTCCTGATGGCGGGCGTCCTCGGTCTGCTCATGCGTGCGCAGCTCGCCGCGCCGATGCTCGAAATCCTGCCGCAGGGCACCTATAATCAGGTCTTCACCATGCACGGCACGGTGATGATGTTCCTCTTCGCGGTGCCCGCGGTCGAGGCGGCAGGCGTGCTCCTGCTCCCGCAGATGCTCGCGGCGCGCGATCTGCCGTTCCCGCGGCTGTCCGCCTATGCCTTCTGGGCCTATGCCGTCGGCGGACTTTGTTTTTTCGCTTCGATCTTCGTCGGGCTCGCGCCCGACGGCGGCTGGTTCATGTATCCGCCGCTGACGTCCAAGGCCTATTCGCCGGGAATCAACACCGACTTCTGGCTGCTCGGCATCGGCTTCATCGAGATCAGCGCGATCGCGGGAGCGATCGAGATCATCGTCGGCGTGCTGCGGACGCGCGCGCCGGGCATGCGCCTCGACAGGATGCCGATCTTCGCCTGGGCGATGCTCGTCTTCGCAGTGATGATCGTGATCGCCTTTCCGAGCATCATTCTCGGCACCTTGCTGCTCGAGATCGAGCGCGCGTTCGGCTGGCCCTTCTTCGACGCGACGCGCGGCGGAGATCCCTTGCTCTGGCAGCATCTCTTCTGGTTCTTCGGCCACCCCGAGGTCTATATCATCTTCCTGCCCGCCGCCGGGATGATGAGCATGATCGTCGCGACCGTCGCGGGCGAGAGGCTCGTCGGCTACCGGCTCATCGTCCTTGCGATGATCGCGACGGGCTTCATCAGTTTCGGCGTGTGGGCGCATCATATGTTCACCACCGGCATGCCGCCGATGACGACGGGCTTCTTCTCGGCCGCCTCGATGGCGGTCAGCGTGCCGGCGGGCATCCAGGTCTTCTCGTGGATCGCGACGCTCGCGATCGGCAAGCCGAAGTTCAATGCGCCCGGCCTGTTCGTGATGGGCAGCATCGTCATTTTCGTGACGGGGGGGCTAACGGGTGTGATGGTAGCGATGGTGCCCTTCGACTGGCAGGCGCACGATAGCTATTTCATCGTTGCGCACCTCCATTATGTCCTGATCGGCGGCATGGTCTTTCCGCTGTTTGCGGCCTTCTATTACTGGATTCCGATGGTGAGCAAGCGGGCGCTGTCGGAGCGGCTCGCGAAATGGGTGTTCGGCCTCATGTTCCTCGGCATGAATGTCGCCTTCCTGCCGATGCATCTGGCGGGGCTGCAGGGCATGCCGCGCCGCGTCTACACCTATCTGCCGGGGCAGGGTCTCGAACTTCCCAACCTCGTCTCGACGATCGGCGCTTTCATGCTCGGGCTCGGTGTGCTCCTCTTCCTCATCGACCTGGCGCGCAATTTCCGGCTCGCGCCGGGCGAGGGCAATGCCGGAAATGTGTATGGCGGCGGCACGCTCGAATGGTTGCCGAGCGAGCTCTATTCGACGCGCTCGATCCCGGTCGTCACGAGCCGCGAGCCCTTGTGGGACGATCCTGCGCTCGCGGATGAGGTCGAGGAGGGGCGCTATTTCCTGCCGCGCTCGGCGACGGGCCTTCGCGAGACGATCGTCACCAGTCCGCTGCTCGCCGAGCCCCAATATCTGCAGATCATGCCGGGGCCGTCGCCATGGCCGTTCGCCGCCGCGATCTTTACTGCGGGCTTCTTCCTCGCGCTGACGGTGCAGGCCTATATGTTCGCATGGGTGAGCGGCGTGCTCGCGGTGATCTCGGTACTGCGATGGCTTTGGGAAACCGACCGGCCGGTCGAAATCGAGGGTGTCGACATTGGCGCCGACATCCGCGTCCCGACCTACGTTACCGGGCCGTCGAGCCATGGCTGGTGGGCGATGGTCATCCTGCTTGTCGTGATGGGCATGATCTTTCTCATGGCGCTGTTCAGCCTTGCCTTCCTGTCCTCGAACCAGCCGGGCTTCTGGCGGCCGCCGCCGCCCCTCGGCGAGGCAATATCGATCCTGGGGCTCTACGCTGTCGCAATCGGTCTCGCGCTCACGGCACGCGCATGCCTTCGACGCTCGCCCTTCTGGTCGGTATTCGCGCTTCTTTTGTCCGCGGCGGTTTCGAGTGCGGCGCTTGGCTTGGATTACGTGAGTTGGTCGAGTAGCGAACTTGGTCCCACTGCTAGCGGGCAGGGGGCTGTCGTATATGCGCTGCTGGCCCTTCAGGTATGCGCAGCGGCGATTGCAATCTTGATGGCGCTTTACTGCGCGGCGCGTGCTGCGCGCGGCCTTGTCCCGCAGCCTAGGAACAACAGCATCGACCTCGCGATGCTCTTTCTCGTCTACACCGCGGCACAGGGGGTGACGGGCGCACTCGTCTCGCGACTGGTCGGCGCTGGCGGATGAAGAGCTGGTTCATCATGATGGGCGGTCTCGTCCTGTGGGCCGTACATTTCTTCCTTCTCTACCTCCTCGCCGAGTTTGGGGGCAGCGGGTCCGGCGTACGCCTCGCGGCATCGCTCTTTACCTTGGTTATTCTCGGCGGCGTGGCATGGATGTTCGTAGCGGTGCGGCAAAAAACGCCCGGCGATCCCTTTGCCCGGTGGCGACGGCGTGTCGCCATGCTGACGCTGACGTTCGGCGGGCTCGGAATCGTCTTTCAATATTTGCCCATCTTGCTCGTTGATCGATAGGACGGCGGGAACGAGGGCCGCGCCGGATCGGGCCGGCGGCCAAATTCGGGAGTTGGATGGATGCCGCTGATCGAGGCTATTGCGAGGTGCGAAGAAGAACTGCGGGCCGCGATGCTGGCCGGCGATGTCGAGGCACTGGAGCGGCTGCTTGCGGAGGACATGATCTTCGTCGATCAACAGGGGGTCAGGCGATCGCGGGAGGGTGATATAGCGGCGCACCGTTCGGGCCTGCTCGACCTGAGTTCACTCGACTTTCGCGGCGACCGCCGCATTTGGTCCCACGGTGACGTGGCGAGCGTCGTCGTAACGGCCGATGTCGCGGGAACCTATGCCGGCGCGGCTTTCTTCGGGACTTTTGCCTATCTCCGGCTCTGGAAGCAGCAGGGCGACTCTTGGCAGATCATTCTCCCTCAATGCACGGCTTGTTCCTCGTCGGAGCTGTGATCGAAGTCTGCCTCGGGGAGGTTGAGCGCGGCATCTGTCGAGCGCGCTCTGGCCTCGCAGGCTCGGCCAGGGGTCGCACGGATGTAGGGCCGCGCGTGCACACTTGCCTCGCTTCTTGCCGGTGCGGGCGCGCGCTTTCACGGCGGGCAAGCCGCGCTGCGCGCGGCTCCGGCCACGGCTCCGCCGCGTCCGACCCGCCGCTTCCGCCCGCACGCCGCCCCGGCTGCGGCTCCGGCAAGAGTGCGGCTTTCGGCCCTTCGGGCCAGCGTTCTCGCTGCCAAGGTCAATCCGGCCTGGCGCGAAGCTTGCGGCGGATCGTTTTCAGCGCGTTCTCGAGACCTTGCGAGCGATATCCGCCTTCCGGCGTTTCGCGATCGAACAGGGCGCCGTCGTCATCCCGGCCAAGCAAGAATTCAAGCGCTTCGACAAGGTCCTGATCCATGGTTGTTCTTCCCGTCACCGCGCCAGCGTCACCGATATGGGACAATGATCGGAGTAATGCTTGGTGCCCGACCCGTAGAGCGTCTCGGCAAAGCTCAGCATGTCCGCGCCGGCGCGCCGGTCAAGGACGATATGATCGATGAAACTGTCGTAGCGCGGATCGCATTTCGGTCCCGTCCCGGCATCTGCGAGACGGAGATCGGCGTTCAAGGGCGTGCCATCATCGAGCTCGGACCAGACGCGGTCGGCTGCAAAGCCGAGCCGGCGGTTCCAGTCGCCGAGCAGGGCGAAGCGCACAGGCGCCTCGGCAGCCGCATCGACCCACGCCTCGAGCGCGGGGATCTGCTCGGACAGGATCGGGCACGCCTTGGCGGTATCTCCGGCAAAGCAGCCCGACTTCAAGTGAATCGAAAGCAGACGGAGCGGCCTCGCGCGCTCAGGTCGGAGCGTGATGTCGACGCCCGAGCGCAGTTGAGGATTGCCGAGCATGAGGCTGGTCACATCGGGGTGGCGGTCGAACGCGATGGTCTTGCGGATCGCGAATCCGACAGCCTGGCGGATCACGCGCTGCGACTTGTGCTCGCCGCCGCAGGTCCCGCTGGGCGCACCGGCGCGCTCTTCCATGACGACGGTATAGCGGGCGGGGTCGAACACGCGCTCTGCCGCCGCGACACTCTCCGCTTCCTGAAACGCGATCACGTCGGCGTCGAGCCCATCGGCGATCTGCCGCATGGCGGCATAGTCGGCGTCGGTTCGCGGCTGACATCCGTCGCCGTTACGCTCGGCAAGGAATTCGAGGTTCCAGCTCGCAAGGGTGAGCGGCCGGTCTTGCAGGACAGAGGGCGAAAAGGGCTGCGAAGCTTGCTCGGCCCCCGCGCAAGCGCTGAGCGAAAGGAGAGTAGCAGCTATAAAAAGGAGGCGCTGGTTCATCGGGCGCTTCTGGCCGCGACGCGGGGCGCTTTCAACCTCTTCGTTGGCAGCAATATTATCTGGGGAGAGAACCTCGTCTCCCGGGAACCAGGGGGAGAGACGAGGCAGTACAAGAATGCGCACCTACGAGGAATTGTTCCGAATGACGTGTAATATGATATTGATTTCGATCAAGTTTACCCGAATTGCCGTGCGGTACTCGACTTTCCAACAAGGAGGTTCGTGATCCATTGTTCGGCGCGAGCTGATGTCTGGCTTCGGCGATTCATAGGGACTTCGTGATCGCGGGAACAAGGCTGGCTCCCTTGCCGTTGTTAAAGAGCCTATATCGGAGACCGATGCATGCAGCAGCAGATTGCAGTCGTGACGCTCGGGATCGCGGATCTCGTCCGGTCCCGCCGCTTCTATAGGGAAGGCTTCGGCTGGACGCCGGTGTTCGCGAACGAGGAAATCGCCTTCTATCAGATGAACGGTCTGATCCTCGGCACATGGCTTGAGGCAAGGCTCGCCGAGGACATGACGCGGACCTCGTTCGGCGGCCCGGGGGCCTTCGCGCTCGCCCATAATGTCGGGTCGGCGGAAGAGGTCGATGCGGTGATCGCGGCCCTGGAAGCCGCAGGCGGGCGGGTGCTCCGGCCGGGCGATGCGCCGCCGCATGGCGGCTATCGGGGCTATGTCGCCGATCCCGACGATCACGCCTGGGAAATCGCTTGGAATCCGGCTTGGCCGATCGACGCCGAAGGCCATGTGACCCTCGGCGCCTGACGTCGGGTCTTAGCCGTTGAGGCGATCCTTGACCGCCTTCGCCGCGCCGAAGCCGAGCTTTTTCGAGGCCGCGATCTGGATGGTCTCACCGGTCGAAGGGTTGCGGCCCTCGCGGGCTGCGCTTTCCTTGACCTTGAACTTGCCGAAGCCGTTCACCGATACTTCCTCGCCCTTGGCGGCGGCGTCGGCGATCGCGGCGAACACGGCGTCGACAGCCTTCTTGCCGTCGGCCTTGCTGGTTCCGAGCGTGCTAGCAACTGCATCCGAAAGGTCGGCATGGTTCATTCAATATCTCCCTTATGCGGTCGGCCCCTCGCCGACCGGGCTGTCTCTATAGGAGCGAATATTTGCCTTCGCTATCGCGATCAACTCGCGAGGCTGCGGAAGGTGATCGACCAGCGCGCCGTCTCGATCGGCGCAATGCTATGCTCCCACTTGTGCCGCGCTTCGCCAGCGAGACGATAGATCGAGCGCGGCGCGAGCGGCAATGAGAAGCGGTCAAACTTGTCATGGCGGCGGCGCCGGAAGCGCATCGCCGCCTCTGCCCCCAGCGAAATGCCCACGACATGCTCGAAGACGGGCCGGTCTTTGTGCCAGCCGATACCGGCCCCCGGGCCATATGAAATCAGCAGCGCCTGCGCGAGGGCGCCCGGCCGCAGATGTGCAAAGCGCTCGGCGCGAGCGGCGATCGGCGCGAGCCAGTCGGGGATCGGCGCGGCGCGTGCGAAAACCCCCGTCTGGAAATCATAGCTCCATCCAAATGAGCGGGTGAGGCGTTTGCCCTCCCATTGCTGGAACTTGAAGGCCTCGAGCCCAGCATGTTCGATATGGGCTATGAGCGCGGCTTCCTCGGCTTCCGTGACGAAGGCTTCGGCCGCTTCGAGACCGGGAAGCAGTGCACCGCCAAACAGATCGGCCTGCGCCGCGGCACTTTTGCTGACAGGGCCGTGCTTCATGTCCTTGCGAGTGCGTTCAGTTTCGCCGCGATTGCTTTCCAGCGCTCGACGCCCGCTTTATCCCCCGCGAGCGCGAGCGCACCGATGCGCGCTGCGACGAAGCGCGGTGCGCCCGCTCCATGCTGCTTTTCGACGGCGAGGGCGCAGGCCCAGAGATGGCGGTCCTCGGTGAGCATCAGAGCAGGATCGGCATATCGGGGAGCGGGGGCGACGTCCTGCCGCGGCTGCTCCAGGGGTCGTTGCTATGCTCGGCAACGAGGCGGTCGCCCGGATATTTGCGCACGAGCCCGAATGCTTCGTCGACGGGCGCATGTAGCCAGGTCTCATGATTTTCGGGACGGAGGATCACCGGCATGCGGTCGTGGATATCGTGCAGTTCCTCGGTCGCGTCCACCATTACGCCGGTATAGGCGTCGCCCCATTCGTCGGTGGGGCGCCATAGTCCCGCCCAAGCCGCAAGCGGCTGATCGGTGACGCTGATCCAGGTCTTCGTCATTGCGCCTTTTTCGCCGACGGCTTCGGCAAATGCGGTGAACGGGATCAGGCAGCGATGCGCCGGCTGGGCAAACCATTGGCTCCACATACCATAAGGATTGAAGAGCTGATCGTCGCGTGCGTTGTTCGTCGGGCTCGGCTTGTTGGGCAGACCTGTCTTCTTGCTTTTGGAGTGGCGCGGAAAACCCCAGGTCATCGAACGCAGGACGCGCTTTCCCTGCTCTTCGCGGACAACCATGCCCGAATAGCCGGGATACACATCCTCGGCGCTGTTGAAAGCCGGTACGGGGAGGTCGACGCCGAAATGCGCCGCAACCTCGGCCGCGCTTTTGCGCTCGGTGTAGAGATTGCACATGGACGTCAGTCTATCAGCATCGGGCCGGGAAGGAAGGGCATGGGCGGAAACGGCGCTCTGCTAGAGCAGCGCTTGCTGGGGCTGCGCGCTCGGCGGCAATTTGCCGCTGCGCCAAAGATCGTCGGTATGCTCGGCGACAAAATTTTCTGCGGGCGGTGGCGGACGAAACTGGAAGCCGATGACATCCTTGATCGAGCCGTGGAGCCAGCGCTCATATTCATGGGGCATGAGGAGGACGGGCATGCGATCGTTGGTGGGATGCACGAGCTCGTTCGCGTCCATCGTCATGCCGGCGTAAACGGGACCCAATTCGGGGGTGTTCTTGGCGAAGCCCGCCCAGGCCATGATCGGCTGGCCTTCGGCAGAGAACCAACTGCGTGTCTTCTCGCCCGGCGAGCCGTTGGGGTTCGCGAAGTGGGTCAGCGGAATGAGGCAGCGATAGCGGGGCTCGACGACGAGACCTTCCCACATCGGGTTGGTGAGATCGGCGACGAGACCGATGCGGCCCGGCGGATCGCCGCGCAGCCGCATCTCGCGGGTGAGGCGCGGGAAGCCCCAGAGCATCTGGCGAAGGTGCCGTCGGCCGTTCGTTTCGTGGACGACGAGGCCGGGGAGGGCCTCGATCGTCTCCGAGGGAACGGCGATATCGGTAAAGCCGCCGGCGCCGAAATGATCGGCGACGTCCGAAGCCGTGGCGGCCAGAGTGTAGAGGCGGCTCATCTCTCGGCGTTCAGGCGAAGATCTTCGTCCATTTTTCGACTTGTTCCGCAAAGCTCGCCGGCTCGAAACCGAGACCGATCTCGGTCTCGACGAGCGGAGCGCTGCCGCCGGCGGCGTAGAAGCCGCTGATATCGCTCTCGCCGAACGGGTCGAATTCCTGCGCCCAGCGATCGACGGCGATCGCGCGCGCGTGAAGCGCGGCGCCGCCATAATCGCCGAGCCCGTGCTCACGCGCGAAACGCTCGAGCAGCCGGCCATGCTCTGCAATGTCGCTGGGGCTCTTCACCACAATATGCCGTATCGTCTCGATCGCGCGCGCTAGATGCGCGCCGGTGATATGGACCGCATTGACTGCCGCGAGAAAACCGCCGGGAGCGAAAAAAACATGGCGGGCGTATGACCGCGGATGCGGCTGCCTTCGGATCTGTCGAACTGAATTACGTCGCCCATGGCCGGTCCTTCGCTGCGAGTCGGTCAGGTAGTATAGAACAAAAATAGAACAAGGGCGAATCTGCGCCGTGTCGATCAGCGGTCGACGTCGGCGGGCGGAGGAACAAGGAAGAGTGTGCGGCCCTCGACGCGCCAGGCGGAGAGCTGGGACAGAAAATTCATACCGAGGACGTCCGTATTGCGGAGCGCGGGCGAAATCACGACTTTCAGCCGCCGCGCTTCGATGGCACCGACCGCGAGCGCATCGACCGTTCCCGCCTTGGCGCGCACCGTCCCGTTTGCGGTCTGCATAAGGAGCGGCAGCAGCGTTGCATCGGCTTCAACCCCTGCTTCGCGCGCGGTTTCCGGCGACAGGGCTGTCACGGTGGCGCCGCTGTCGACAAGCATCTTTCGCTTGATGCCATTGATTTCGGCATCGACCCAGAAATGCCCGTCGCGCGCCATCGGGATTCGCACCTCGCTGCCGACCACCTGCTGTCGATCGAGACCGATCGCAGAGGTGAGTCGACCGAGGTTCGGATCGAAAGGGGCGTGCTGAAGAATGAGGAAGATAGCGAAGGCAAGGAGCGCGAAGGAGAAGAGGCCGCGCAGCACGCGGCCGACATAGGGGATTTTGAACAGCAGAATGAGGACCAGCGCCGCGCCGGCCGCATAGATCGCGAGCTGTTCCCAAGCGAGATCGGTGGTGAGGGACATATCAGGCTTCTAGCGCTGGCCTCGTGTCGCGGGGCTGAACGATCAGCTCTCCGAGATCGTCTCGTCCTCGATCGCTGCGGCGATCATGCGTTCCCAGACCTGGGCATCCCCGACCGCCAGCATGCGCCCGCTCGGCTCCCGCATCGTCTTGAGAATGGCAAGCGCCGCGGCCGTGTAATCCGGCCAGAGAACGTCCACGGCAGCGGCCGCCGATTCCAGTTCGCCTTCGCCGTTCCGGCTGACCTCATGTCCGGCAAGGACCCGGGCGATGCGCTCGATCGGCGCCGTTGCGGCAGCGTCCCAAGTCATCGGCCGTTGTTCAGATAGGCGCGAACGGCGTCCGCGCTATTCCCAACGGCATCGACCGCCTCGCGCAGTTCATCCTCGCCCACGCCGAGGCTCTGGGTCCAGTCGCGGATCTCATAGTCTTCGGAAAGGCTGATCCGATCACGATCGGGGGCGCCCGTCAGTCTCTTGTCGTCCGCCATCATGATCTCCTGCGTGAGAGGCCCGCGAAGCCGGGCCGCGCGGGAGCTGCGGCCCGGCCCAGAAGGCGCAGAATTTCCGCGCCGTCTGTGCCGCGATCCTGTCGGTACTTTGCCTTCCATAGGCCTTCCCGCCGGTTCAGGGGAAGGCATCTCAACCTCGAATGACGCACCGATGGCGGCAAGCGTTCCCGAGGAAATTTTCGGATTAACACAGGTTATTCGGGAGAGCGGATGCTCTTGTGGCGCGGAACCTTCGAAGCGAGCCAGCGTTACCCGGACATCCACCAAGGATGAATTGGCGCAGCTTTCATCGTCCCCCGCAAGTGCGGTCGGGCGAGTGGCGGACTGCGTCCAGACGGGAGATTTATCATGTTCAGATGGGCTATCATCTTTGCCGTCGTCGCGCTCGTCGCGGCGCTTCTCGGCTTCGGCGGCATCGCCGGCCTTTCGGCCGACTTCGCCAAGATCTTGCTCGTGATCGGCGTCGTCCTCTTCATCGTCGCCTTCGTCTTCGGGCGCGGACGCCGCACATTGCCCTGAGTTTCCGGGATGGCCGAAGTTTCCGACTTTGCCATCCTCACGGGTGCCGGCGATCACAAACCCCTCGGTCGCCGGCACACGACTATATCCCCTCCCTATAGCGGCCGTGTCTGAGCAGCCGCCCGGCAGACTCCAAGTCACTCCCGACGGCCGCTATTTCGTTATTCGCGGCCGGCTTTGGCGTATGTCGAACCCGGCGCTGGGGCCTGACCAGCGCGAGCGACTTGTATCCGAACTGATGACTGGTCGGCGAGACGTGCGAGCGGCGCTCGCAGCAAGGGACGGCGTTGCGCTTCGGCGGGCTCGCTCGGCGGTCGATCGGTCCAAGCGAGCGCTTGGTGAGCGCGGACCGGTGTGGTGGGACGATGGAGCTCCGGACTATAATCGGCGCATGGCAGTTAACACGCCCTATGCGCAGTGGTTCGAGGATTTGACCGACTAAAGTCGGCCTTTTTTGCCTGACAAAGATTCAGGACTTCGCCGTCATCAGCGGAGACATGGAGCCGCGATGGAGCGTCAGCATCGCCGTTCCGATCCCGGCCGCCGGGACGATCTTCAACCGTTCGGATGCGATGCCGCGATCCTCGAGCAAATGGGCGAGGAGGCTGATCTGGGCTTCGTCGCCGGCGATTTCGATCGTCGCGGCCGGAGCCGCGCGAAGGACGGTGGCGAGGTCCGCGGCTCGGCCGAGACCGATGCTCGTCAATTTGGGCCTGTCTTCTTCGAAGCCATGAAAGTTGAATGTCCTGATCTGGCCCTCGCGCGATGCAAGCCAATCGGCCATCTCGCGCGTCAGCGATCCTGATGCCGCCGCCATGGTCGAGCCGTCGGGCAGGGTGACGAGCGCACTCGTCGCTGCCTCCGGCTGGGCGGCCTCTACCGGTTCACTGCCGCAGGACTGGAGCGAGAGCGTCGCGGCACCGATTGCGAGAACGGACGTCATGAGCAATAGAATACGGGGCATCATTCATCCTCGATCCCCCTCGCAGCACCAACGCGCGACGTGAACGGATGTTGCTGCTCCCTGGCCGTTTTTAAGCCGCTGCCTGTACCTCGGCAGCGTCCTGATATCGGCATATGCCGCGGCCGCTTCGCTTTGCGGTGTAGAGCGCCTCGTCGGCGAGGCTGATCAGTTGTTCAAGGTCGCGCGACAGGTCGTCGCAGACGATGTAACCGATCGACGCCGAAACCCGGACATCATGGCTTCCGACGGCGAAGGGACGCGCGATCGAAGCTGCGACGCGTTCCGCGAGCATATAGGCCTCGTCGGGATTGCCGATCTGAAGCTGCACGATCACGAACTCGTCGCCGCCAAGGCGCGCGGCAATGTCGCCTTCGCGCAAGGTTCCCGAAATTCGTCTCGCGACCGCTGTGAGCAACGCGTCGCCTGCGGGATGGCCGAAGCTGTCGTTCACAGGTTTGAAGCCGTTGAGGTCGAGGCAATGAAGCGCGATCGGGCGGACCTTAGCGGCGCGCACATTGCGATCGAACCATTCGCGCAGCGCCAGCCGATTGGGCAGGTCAGTGAGCCCGTCGCTTCGCGCGAGCGAGGCGAAGGTGAGCCGGCGACCGATGTCATCGAGAGCGCGGGCGTGTCTTTTTCGCAAGCTGAAGATGCCGCCGGCGAGGAAGGCGGCGGTCATCAGCGCGGTTGCGATGTGGAGCGGCGTTCCGGCAGCGAGCATCGTGACGACCGGCGGCAGGACGGCGAGAAGGAGCGAGGCTATGGCGATGCGCGGGCGAAGGCTCGTCCCCGCCGCGACACCGGCCGCATAGCCGATGACGAGACAGATCGCGAGCTTGTCGATGGCTGGATCGGGTAGGGCAAGCGCCCGCGCGGCGAAGAAGCCGAGCATGGCTGCAAAGACGGTGTAGCTCGCCGCGTAGCGGCGCTCGAGCCGGCGGGCCTCACCGAGTGCGATCGCGGGATTATCCGCGGCGGTTGCGTCGCGTGAGGCAACGAGGAGCCGGGCGATCGAGGCGAGGACGCCGATCGCATAGGGTCCGGCGATCAGCATGTCGCCCGATTGTTCGATGATCAGCGCCCCGCATAGGAGAAAGCCGAGCGACATGACGAGCGAGGGCAGCAGGCCATCGTAGAGACTTCGGATCAGTTCGATTTCGATCGCGTCGGGCGAATATTTGACCGGGGTCGACATCGCTCAGCTCCATGCCGAGAATTACCGCCCACCGGGAGGATCGGTTCCTCCTGCGGACGGCCGAACCTCCTGAAATCCCGCACGCTTCAGCCTAGACGCCGAGCGTTAACAAAGTTGGAAGCGTGGGAGCATTCGCCGAACATTCGATGCCCGAAAAGGTAAAGCCCCGCTGCACAAGGCTGCGGGGCTTTCCTGAAGTCGGGTCCTGAGACCCGAGCTTGCAAATTATCGACGCGCGGATGGCCGGATTGTTCCCGTGGCCGTCGATATTATTTCAATCATCGGCAGCGCACATTGCTGCGATCGATTTCGCGCCCGACGGCTGCCCCGCCGAGCGCGCCGATCACGGTGCCGAGCGTTTCCGACCTGCCGTCGGCGATCACGTTGCCGAGCACGCCGCCCGCGATCCCGCCGACGATCAGGCCGGTCGATCCGTCGTTGCGGCGGCAATAATATTTGTTGTCGCGGCCGCGATAGATGCGGTCGTTGTCGCTGAGGCGGCGTTCGCGATAGCGCCGGTCGTTGCGATAATAATTCTCCGCATAATAGCCGCTGTAGCGCGGGTCGGGGCGATCATAGTCATAGCGGCCATATTGGTCGTAATAGGCGCGATCATAATAGCCATAGCCGCCATCGTCATAGGCATAGCTGCTGCCGGTCGAGGCGCAAGCCCCGACCATGGCGGTCGCGGCGGCGAGAGGAAGGATCATCAGGCGGTTCATCGGCATCACTCCATTTGGTTGCGTGCCGGGCCGACTTGGCGGGGCATGCGCTGGCCCCTCATGATCTAGACCCCTGAAACCATGTCGAGTTCCGCCCCCTGCCATTTGAAAGCTAACGGAAATCCCGAGGTTTGATCTTGATGCCTTCGGTGGGTTGGCCGGGAATGATACCCGACCCAAGGCGGAGGTCGGGAATATAGATGTCGCGCGGATTGCGTCCGAGCGGCTTCGTTTCCGGATCGCGCGGGTCGGGGCCGACGGGGCTCTTGACGACGTCGGCGCGGCCGACCCTGTAGATATCGGCAATATCCTTGCGTTCCCCGACACTCGCGAGCAGCGGGGAGAGGTCGTCGAGCCTTTGCGCGACGATATGGATGACCTCGCCCTCGCGCTGAACCTGACCGCGCACACCCATCATCGCGGCGCCAAGGACAACGCGGCGATATTTCTCGAAGACATTGGTCCACACGACGAGGTTCGCGACCTCGGTCTCGTCTTCGAGGGTGATGAACATGACGCCCTTCGCCGAGCCCGGCTTCTGGCGGACGAGGACGACCCCGGCGAGGTTGACCCAGCGGCCGTCCTTGATGCCTTGAAGCTCCCGGCAAGTAATGATCTTTCGCGCGCGAAGCTCGTCGCGGAGGAAGGCAAGCGGATGGGCTCTCAGGGAGAGACCGGAGGCTCTGTAGTCCTCGACGACCTCGGCGCCTTCGCCCATCGGCGCGAGCAGCGCCGCTGGTTCCAGCGCTTCGCGCTGGAGCCGTCCGGCGCGTTCGTCGGCAGCCTGGAAGAGGGGAAGGGCGGCAGGTCCCAAGCCCTTCACCTCCCACAACCCTTCCCGGCGCGAGCTTCCAAGCGAGGCGAAGCCGTCCGCATCGCCGATCCGGTCGAGCGCTCCGCGCCCGACGCGTGCGCGGCGCTGGATTTCCTCGGCGCTGCTATAGGGTACGCCGGCACGGGCCGCGGCGATCGCGGCGCCATCTTCGTTGGCGAGGCCGCGGACCATGCGCAGGCCCAGACGCACCGCATGATATTTGCCGTTGGCAGTCTCTTCGAGCGTGCAGTCCCAGCGGCTGTGATTGACATCGATGGGCCTGATCTCGACGCCATGATTGCGGGCATCGCGGACGATCTGCGCGGGCGCGTAAAAGCCCATCGGCTGGGCGTTGAGCAGCGCGGCGCAGAATGCGTCGGGATGATGGCATTTCATCCACGACGAGGCATAGGCGATGAGCGCGAAACTCGCGGCATGGCTCTCGGGAAATCCGTAGGAGCCGAAGCCCTCGATCTGCTTGAAGGTCTTTTCGGCAAACTCGCGGTCGTAGCCGCGGCCGACCATGCCATCGATCAGCTTGTCGCGGAAATGGCTGACCCCGCCGGTGAGCTTGAAGGTCGCCATCGCTCGGCGGAGGAGATCGGCCTCGCTCGGCGTGAAGCCGGCGCATTCGATCGCGACGCGCATCGCCTGCTCCTGGAAGAGCGGGACGCCCAGCGTCTTCTCGAGCACGCGCCGTAGCTCGGGGGTCGGATACGTGACCTCCTCCTGTCCGTTTCGGCGGCGGCGATAGGGATGGACCATGTCGCCCTGGATCGGGCCCGGCCGGACGATCGCGACCTGAATGACGAGATCGTAGAAGGTGCGCGGCGCCATAAGCGGGATCGAGGCCATCTGCGCGCGGCTCTCGATCTGGAATACGCCGAGCGTGTCGGCCTTGCGGATCATCGCGTAGGTCGCGGGATCTTCCGCGGGAATGGTGGAAAGATCGTGCTTCAGTCCCTTGTGATCGTGCAGGAATTCAAAAGCGCGGCGCATGCAGCTCAGCATCCCCAAAGCAAGGATGTCGACTTTCATGAAACCGAGGGCGTCGATGTCGTCCTTGTCCCATTCGATGACCTGCCGGTCTTCCATCGCGGCGGGCTCGATCGGCACGAGTTCGTCGAGCCGGTCGCGCGTCAGCACGAATCCGCCGGGGTGCTGCGACAGGTGGCGGGGCGTGTTGATGAGCGTGCGCGCCAGCTCGAGCGTCAGCGCGAGGCGCTTGTCCCCGAGATCGAGGTTCAGGGCTTCGGCATGCTTTTCCTCGACGCCCTCGCGGCTATAGCCCCAGACCGCGCCGGCGAGCCCCGCGGTGATGTCTTCGCTAAGCCCGAGCGCCTTGCCGACTTCGCGGACGGCGCCGCGCGAGCGGTAACGCGTGACAACCGCGGTCAGTGCGCTGCGGGTCCGGCCATAAGTTTCGTAAATCCACTGGATAATTTCCTCGCGCCGCTCATGCTCGAAGTCGACATCGATATCGGGCGGCTCCCGGCGCTCGGCGCTGACAAATCGCTCGAACAGGAGTTCGGACCGCACCGGATCGATCGAGGTGATACCGAGGACGTAACAGACCGCGCTGTTCGCCGCGCTGCCTCGGCCCTGACAGAGGATCTCCCGGCGACGTGCTTCTGCGACGATCGAGTGCACCGTCAGGAAATAGGGTGCGTAATCGAGTTCGCCGATCAATCTGAGTTCATGCTCGAGCTGGGTACGGACCGCCGGGCTGACGCCTTCGGGGTAGCGGAGTGGGGCCTTTTCCCATGTCAGTCGCTCTAGCTCCTCCTGCGGCGTGCGTCCGGGAGCCTGAATCTCGTCGGGATATTGATAGCGCAGCTCTTCGAGACTGAAGCTGCAACGCTTCGCGAAATCGACCGTGCGCGCGACCGGCGAACTATCCTTGAGGTAGCGGAGAAACAGGCGTTCCATCTCGGCCGCCGTCTTGATGTGGCGGTCGGCGAAGCGTTCACGGCGATCGCCAAGCTCGTCGATCGTGCATTTCTCGCGGATGCAGGTGACGACATCCTGCAGCAGGCGCCGGTCGGGCATGTGATAGAGGACGTCGCCCGTTGCGAGCGTCGGCACTTTCGCTTTGGCGGCCAATGCTGCGAGATCACGCAGCCTGATCGCATCGCCGGGGCGGCGCCGGATCGTGAGGGCGAGATAGAGGCGATCGTCGAAGATGCGCCTTGCGCGAGCGATCGCCGCCTCGGCTGCGCCATCGGCGCGGTCGGGAAGCAGGATTGCAAGCAGGCCTTCGGTCCAGTCCTCGAGATCGGGCCAGTCGAGATGGCAGGAGCCCTTGCCGGCGCGCGTCTTGCCGATGCTGAGCAGCCGGCACATCCGGCCATAGGCCAGCTTGTCGGTCGGATAGACGAGAAGGGCGGTGCCGTCGGCAAGATCGAGGCGCGTGCCGGTGAGCGCGCGGACCCCGGTAACCTTTTCGGCGTCCCACGCGCGCACGATCCCGGCGACGCTGTGCCGGTCGGCGACGCCGAGCGCGGGTAGGCCGAGCATTGCAGCGGCGGTGAAGAGCTCCTCGGGCGAGGAGGCGCCGCGCAGGAAGCTGAAATGCGTCGTGACCTGCAGCTCGACATAGGCCGGTCCTTCATCGGTCATGCTAAGGCGCCGCTATTGAGCGGCCGCACTCTCAAGCGAATGCGATTTGATGCCGGCCGCATTCTCAAGCGAATGCGATTTGATGCCTGTCGCATTCTCAAGCGAATGCTCCGTGAATAAACCAGCGCATGGAGCCGGTGGCCGGATTGACCCCGTCGCCGAGGCGGAAGAGCCAGTAACGGCCGCCCGTCTCGGTCTCGACCTGATAATAGTCGCGGACGGTGAGGTGGGTTTCGCCTTCAATCCCGCCCTCGCGCCACCATTCGCCCTGCAGTCGCTCGGGTCCGTCGCCCTGCGTGACCCGGTAGCGTTTGCGGCGCCAGATGAAGAGGCGCGGCGCATCATCGGGAAGCAAGGCGACGACATCGACCGGTTCGGGCCGCGCGAGCATACGCGAGGGGCGCGGCCAGTCGCTCCAGCTCTCGCCTGTCCCGGGCGCGAGCGCGGGGAGGGCAGCGACCGAGCGCTCGGGCATTGCGCTCGGTCGCGGCGCCGCGCGCTGGAGCGCGCGCTGCCCGAAGCGGTTGACGAGCGTGTCGACGAGCGCGGGAAGATCGGGTCCGCGCCGTCCAATATTTTCGAGCGCGTCGGCCTGGCTCCCTTGCTGCCGTTCGGCGAGCGCAGCGATGAGCGTCATCGCCTCGATCCCGAGACCGGGATCGACGCTCTCGATCCGCGCGGCGAGCAGTTTTGCAAGATGCCTGGGATCGCGCGAGGGGGAGGCGGTTCCGACGCGGATGGCCTGGGTCTGCCCATCGACGCGGTGGAAATAGCAGTCGAGGCGCCGCGCGCCCGTTCCGGCGCGGGTGAGCTGGCCTGCGATATCGTGCGCAAGGTCGCCGATCACCTGCGCCAAGGCATCCGCCGTCGCGAGCGGCTCCATGAAGCCGCGCCTGGCCTGCGGCAGCTCTTCAGGGAAGAGCGGTTCGATGGGCTCTGGGAGCGTGCCGAGTGCCTGGTCGAGGCGGCGATGCAGTTCGCGCCCGAACCGTTTAGCGAGCGGACCGCGGGAGCTCCCGATCAGCTGTTCGATCCGTTCGAAGCCCAATTTGCGCAGGCCTTCGACATCGGCGGACGGCAGGCGGAGCGCTGAGACGGGCAGGAGCGCGATCGCCTTGCGATGCGCCCCGGGTTCAACCGTGACGGGCCGCCCGGCGGGGACATGGCGGGCGGTCGCATGCGCGCAGCCGGCCGTGTCCGCGACCGCAATTTGCAGGCTGAGACCTAAGGCTGCGACGCGGCGGTGAAGATCCGCGAGCAAGGCTCGCTCGCTGCTGAAGATAGCCGCGCAGCCGGTAATGTCGAGCCAGAGCCCGTCGGGCGGATCGGGCGCGACAATCGGCGAATAACGCGCGCCTGCCCAGAGGGCGAGGCGCCGCAGCCCGTCGAGGTCGGCCTCGGGCTCGCCGTCGACGACATCGAGCTCGGGCGCGAACGCCCGCGCTTTCGTGATCGTCATGCCCGTCTGGATGCCAAGCAGCTGCGCCTCGCGGCACGTCGCCGCAACGATACGCCGGCCATGGTCGGGGATCGCGGTGACGAGCGGGCGGAGCGGGGCGCTGCCGTCAGGCTGCCGCTTGCGCATCTTCCTGCGCAGCCGGTCGGTCGACCAGTGCGGCAGGAAGAGCGATACGACCCGTCGCATCGCAGCCCTCCACGATCCAGTTGTGCGGATTGCCGCCGCGCGCGCGCTCGAGCGCGACGCGCCAGCGCGCGCGTCCGATCGCGGGGATGCCGAGATCCTCGGTCGGACTCGCGGTGATGCGCCAGCGGGTCACGGCGGCGCTGCTTTCGGCAGGCTCGCCGGCCTTGCAGGCACGGCGGAAGATGAAGGCGGGGACCCCCGAGGCCTCGGCGGCGAGCTGCAGCCGCTTCGAAGCGGTGGTGCTGTATTTCTTGACCTCGCCGACGACCCCCGCGAGCCCCGGATGGCGGAGGCATTCCTCCATCGCGAGGAGGACGTTGGTGTCGCTGCCCGCTTCGAGATGAATCAGCCGGTCGGGATGGAGCCCGGCGAGATGGAGCGCGGGGGCGAAGAGATCGCGCCAGCGCAGGCACCAAAAAACCGGGCCGTCGCTCCTGGCGAGGATACCGGCAAGGAAGATCGTGGCGCTCGCATCGTCGGCCAGTTCGGGACTGCCGGCGAGCTCGTGGAGCGCGCCGGTGGCGATTCCGCGCGCGGGAATTCGCGAGTCGAGATCATCGATCCCGAACGGGATGACGTCATGGCGTGCGCCCACGCCTTCGATTTGCGCGATTTTGGCGCGAATTTCTTCAAGGATGGCGGACTGGCGCATAGGTGCGGATAACTCGGTAAGCTGGCCTTATGTTCCTTCTTTGTTCTCATTGCCTGCTCTTCGTCAAGGCGCGCTGCGGCGAAGCGATATCATCGCTGTGGATGAAAAGCCGGAAAGCGAGGGTGCCGGGGGGTGCAGCGGGGCGGAGATACGAGCCGGCGGTGCGGCAGATCGAAGGTGCGGGGCATTGCGCCGGGAAGCGGGGACGGGGCGTGGAGCGGGGGTGGGCCGGGCAGCCGTGAGCCCCGGCTTTCGCATCCGGAGTCATGAGTTCCGCTGTGACCCCTCGGCTCCCGTTGCATGGGACCTTTCCCTCATTGGCTGCCTGATTGCGGGGCTCGGCTCGCCTAATGCCGTCAACCCCCTGCGGGGGTTCGCCCTCGCATGCGCTCGGTGACGGCGGCTCACGGCCCCTCCTTCTGGCGCCATCGGGGATGGTCCCCGAGCATCAAAGGAGACTGGACATGGGTACCACCATCGGAAATCTGACCCTCAAGGACGACGGCAGCTATGAAGGCACGCTCGCGACCCTGATGGTCACCGTGCCGATCGCAATCGTCCCGAACGGCCGCAAGATGAAGGAAAGCGAGCCCGTCATCAACACGAGCCGCCGAACTTACCACATTGAACTGCGCGCGACGCCTTCGACCTATATGGCCGCAGTCTCGTGGCGCTATCCGCAGGACGAGCTGATCGCGCTTCGCGCGGCCGAAGCCGAGCGTGTGAGGGCCGCGCCCGTCGCCAGCGGGATCAATCTGCCGTCGCTCAACTTCGCCTACCGGATCAGCGGCGACAAGGTGCCATGGCGCCCGGTGCGCGCGTTCGACGACGGCCGACAGCTCTTTGTCGAGTTCAGCCCTTCGATCGCGACCGGCGAGATGCCGCCGCTCTTTGCGGTCGGCGAGAAGGGCGTGGCCGAGCTTCTGAACTACCGTGTCGACGGCCGCTTCATGATCGTCGACCGGTTGTTCGATCGCGGCGAGCTTCGCCTGGGCGCCGGAAAGGCGGTGAAGAAGGTCCGTATCGTTCGCGATGCGTCGGCTGCGCGGGTACGCCCGTGAGCCGGCCCGAGGACGCCGAAGGCGAGGCTCCGACCGCTGAAATGGCACCTGACGCGGCAGCGGTAGCGCCTGCGAGCCCCGACGGCTTTCGTCTTGAGGGCGAACTGCCTCGCGTCATGCGCCTTTCGCGCAAGACGCTTGCGGTGCTCGGCGGCACCGCCGGGATCGCAATCGGCGGCGCGCTTCTCTGGGCGCTGCGCCCGGTCGATCCGAAGGCGGCACAGGAGCTCTACGAGGTTACGTCGCCGAACCGGTCCGAGGCCGTGACCGGGGCGCCCGCAGACTATGGCGCCGTCCCCAAGCTCGGGCCGCCGCTCCCCGGGGACCTGGGTCGGCCGATCGTGTCGGCTCAAAAGGCGGGCGAGCCTGTTCCCGTCCCGGCGATGGGGCCGCCAACCGCCGATCCGCGCCAAACCGCGCGGGAGCAGGCGAGGCAGCGCGCGCTGCAGGAGCGCGAGGTGGCCGAGGGAAGCCGCCTGTTTCTGGGCGGCGGCAGCGCGGCGGCCGCCGTGTCCGGAATTCTTGATGCCCAGCCGTCAGCCGCAGATCCGGCCAAGGAGGCGGGTACGCATACGGCGGCGCGCAAAGCCTTTCTCGCCCGCGGGCCGCAGCGCGCGTTCGAAAGCTCCGAGCGGGTCGTCGCGCCGAGTTCGGCGGCCGTGGTTCAGGCTGGCACGGTTATCCCCGCCGCTCTGATCACGGGAATCCGGTCCGACCTCCCCGGCCAGATTACCGCGCAGGTCACGCAGAATGTTTACGATAGCCCGACTGGGCGGCTGCTCCTCATTCCGCAAGGCGCCCGGCTTGTCGGCGAGTATGACAGCGACGTGGCGGCGGGCCAGCGCCGCGTCCTGCTTGCATGGGATCGTCTCATTCTTCCGGGCGGCGGGTCGATCCGGCTCGATCGCGAGCCGGCGGGCGACGCCTCGGGTATGGCCGGTGCCGAGGACCGGGTGAACAATCACTGGGGCCGGATGCTTCGGGCAGCGGTGGTGTCATCGTTCCTTGGGATCGGAACGGAACTTGCCGCGGACGGCGATGGTGACCTCGTCCGGGCCCTACGCTCGGGTTTGCAGGACAGCACGAACGAGGCCGGGCGTCGGCTCGTCGAACGCGAACTTTCCGTTCCGCCGACGCTCACAGTGCGGCCGGGTTTCTCCTTGCGAGTGATCGTGACCCGAGATCTTATTCTCGAGGAACAGCTGGCGAGTAGCCGGCGATGAGCAAGCTGCGCCTCGGTCCGGTCGTCGAGGAGCGGCCGGTCAAGCTGAGTGTCGAGCTGCCAGGATCCCTCATGCGCGATCTTGCGGACTATGCGGCCATCCACGCAAAACTGACCGGGTTGGCGACCCCGCTCGCGCCCGAAAAATTAATCGCGCCGATGGTGGAACGGTTCATCGGCAGTGATCGGGAATTCAGCAAGCAACGCCGGAGGAAAGCATGAGCGGCGGAACGGACCGACTCGTACGCCTCCCGACAGTTATTTCGCGAACGGGACTGTCGCGATCGACGATCTACGAAAAGATCGCTGAAGGGACTTTCCCGAAGCAAATCCGTCTGAGCAAAAGCTCGGTCGGCTGGCGTGAATCCCAGCTTGATCAATGGATTGAGGACCCACCTTCTTACCGAGCCGACATCTGAAAACAGGTTGCCCCGCGCCTTCTCACCCGCGTGGATAGTTGATTGGCCTGACGATAAGGCTCGGCCCTCGCCAAGCCGCACTCAAACAGCGTCGCGCGCGCGCGAGACAAGCGCTGCCCGCTGTCTCCATGCGGCGCATCATCCGGTTCGCGCGGTCGCCGCAACTCTCGAGTCTGCCCGAATGGTCGCCGCAACACTCCCCAGCAGAATTCAATCAGAGGCTCTCGCCGCCCACTCGTCGACGGGTGTTCCGGCCGGAGCAACGCTGTGACCGCTCGGGCCAACTCTCATCGGTTGCATTGATCAGACGAGCGAGTGTTCTCTCATTCGAAACGGGGGTTGATCGAGAAGAGATTTTCCACGAAAATGGATGCGCTTCTGAATACGGTCGTTCGAATCTTTTCGCCTAATGAACGAAAGTGTGGGGGAAAGTGTGGGGGAATTAAGCCCTCTTGACGACCTAACCTATTGTTAAATTAGACGCAAATTTTTGCGTTCGATACAAGCCCTGCCACCATTTTCCCAGATCGCATATCGAACCAGCGACTTTTCGCTGGCGCGCATCGGCAAGCGGTGCAGGCGGGCCGCGCATCTGATGGTGCCCGATGTGTTGTCGGAAATCTGGATGACGAAGCCGGAGCCAGCCCGTCGGGTAAGGGAGGCGACGGGCAGGCTTGCTCACCAATTCGCTATCGCGACTGCCGCGCGAACGGTGTGAGCCTACAGGATGTCGAACGCGTGCAGCACCAGCCAAAGCAGCGACGACACCGCAAGGACGCAAAGGAACCAGCCTTCTTTGCGCATAGTTTTCTGTCCCCCCAGCCCAATGTTACAATTGCTACCCCTGCTCCAACAATTCAAGCGCGATCGCGTCCGGCCGTCCATCGACCTATCGGATTAAGCCATAGGGATTAGGTTGTTGCGCTTGACCAACGCGGGGAGGGGTGCTGCACTCGCCTGGGGGAACAGCGTGCGCATACTCATCGTCGAAGATAACGCCAGGATCGGCGCTTTGACCGCCGAAGGGCTTTCGGCGATGGGGTTTTGCTGCGACATCGCGCCGATACTGTCCGAAGCGTCCGAACTGATTGCCGCGACCAGCTATGATATTATCGTGCTCGACCTCGGCATGCCCGATGGCGACGGGCGCGCATGGCTGATGGTCGAGCGTGCGCACGGACTTGCGACGCCGGTGATCATGCTCACCGCGCGGTCGGCGTTGGGGGATCGCATCGACGGCCTCGATGCGGGTGCCGACGATTATCTGGTCAAGCCATTCGCGATCGAGGAGCTTGCCGCGCGCGTCCGCGCGCTGCTTCGCCGGCCGGGGGCTCGCTCGAGCCCGGTCCTCTCCGTGGGGCCGGTCGATTTCGACACCATCGCGCGCGTGGGTAGGTGCAAGGGCGAACCGCTCCACCTCAGCCAGCGCGAAGCGGCGCTGCTCGAATTGATGATGGTCAAGGCGGGCAGCGTCGTCAGCCGCGAACAGATCGAGGCGTCGCTCTATTCCTTCGACGAGCCGGTAACCCCGAACGCGATCGAAGTGCTGGTCTCGCGGGTGAGGAAAAAGCTCGCGACGCTGGGTGTGCACGATCAACTGGTGACGCTCCGCGGCGTCGGTTATCTGATGCTCGAGCCCGTCGATTGATGCAGCAGGGGCGCTCGATCATCGACGAACTGCGGACAGGCTTTGCCTGGATGGCGGCCGCGGGCAGTGTCGTGCTCGCTGTCTTTCTGGTCGTCGATTTCGAACTGGTCCGAAAGGATGTCCGCGAAAGCTACGGGCATATCGGCCTCGTCCATGAGGTGATCGATCATGTCATTTTCCCGATCATCGTCCTGCTTGCCCCGCTGGCGATCGCGACGCGGTGGCTGATCGCCCGCGCGCTCAAGCCGCTCCATGACGCCGCGGAATTCATTCACCAGGCAACGGGCCGCGAACGCGGTTTTCGCGTGACGCTCGCCGATTTCCCGACCGAAGCCATGCCCTTTGCCGAGGCCGTCAACGCCCTGTTGTCGCGGCTGGACGATGCGGCGCGGCGGCAAGAGGGATTTGCCGCCGATGTCGCGCACGAGCTCAAAACGCCGCTTGCGGTCGCCATGCTGGAACTGGGGCGGTTGAAGACCGCCGATACCGACCGCGTGAGCGCCGATCTTGGGGGAATGAACCGTCTGGTCGAGCAGTTGCTGGTGCTCGCCCAGCTCGACGCCTATGCGGCGGCGCCGCAGCCCTTCCGGCCGATCGATCTGGCGGATGCGGCGCTCGATGCGATCAAGCTTTGCGCGGTCGAAGCGGCGCAGAAGGGGGTCGCGCTCGCGTACCGCGACGAGGGCGGGCCACCGGTGATGGGCCGTATCGAAGCGGTGACCGCGGCGCTGCGCAATCTCGTCGAAAACGCCGTGCGGGTGACCGCCGCGGGCAAAGAGGTGGTTATCGTTCGCGGCCCGGGACCCAAAATTCGCGTCGTCGATGGCGGACCCGGGATCGAGCCCGCCCGGCTGCTTGCCCTGTCGGACCGTTTTCGGCGCGGCGAACATGCGAGTTTTGGCGGCGCCGGCCTTGGCCTGTCGATCGTCGCGCGCATTATGGAAGTGCATGGCGGAGCGATGAAAAGCCATCCGGGCGAACCATCGATCGAGCTGGATTTCGACAACATTGTAGCGACTTGATACAGATTTCGTGCCCGTCAGCTTTCTGTAAGCAAAATCCGCTACATCTCGAACTGAAGGATTCGGTAGGGCGGATCTTTCCGGCGGACTAGCTCAAGACAAAAGAGGGGAGCAGCTATCCGGCGTTCACAGCGGGTCGCAACCGTTGATGAACTTTGGGGGAAATATTTTGTCCGCTGTATCAAGGGCACTGGTCTGGGAACGGCAGCTACTTTGCCGAAGCGGTCTCGCTTCCATCATCCGGCGCGAATTCATTCATTGTGACGTTGCGACCGCGGGAGATGCCGAACAGGCTCTCGACTGGCTGGCCGCAACCGGCGCGCATGACATGCTGGTTCTCGATGGCGGGATCGACCTGAAGTCGGTGGTCCCCGGTGGTATTCGCGGATTGCGTCACCGCTTTCCGCAGCTTTCGCTGGTGGTCGTCGACTGGCGGCGCGATCGCGACGCGGTGCTCCGCGCCATCTCCGACGGCGCGCATGGTTTTATTCCGAAGGACATGGAGCAGGATGAAATGCTCCAGGCCTTCCGGCAAGTGATGGCCGGGCAGGTCTATGTTCCGCCGATCGTCAGCGACGTCGACGCGGAAGTACGGGCGACAGGCTCTTCTGGTTCGCACCAGGCCTCGCTATCCAGCCTCACCGAACGGCAGCGCGAAGTGCTGGCGCATATGTCGATGGGTAAATCGAACAAGGAAATCGCGCGCTCGCTGCGCATTTCCGAAAGCACGGTGAAGGTCCATGTGGCGGCGGCATTCCGCCTGCTCGGCGTGCATAATCGCGTTGGAGCGGTGGCCGCGCTGCAGAGCCGCGGAGACGCGTCCGCTTTTATCCGGGACCAGTTCCTCGGCCGCCGCGCGAACGACGATTTCAGCACGCGCGCTTTCGGTTAAATTTCATCGATAACAGAATATTTTTATCCCGCTTGTCCCGGGAAAAATATTTGTGTCCGTATATTGCCCAAAAGTACTAAATAGTCCCGCCATCAGGATAGTGAAGAAGACTCATAGAGTCCCATATCGGGCTAGTACGTAAAGTCCAATCGACTCCATATCCCGATTTTACTTAACCTGTTTTTAAGCCGTCGGGTGAGTCGATTCGATTCGCGACGTCGGTCTTGCTGGCGGGGGGCCGCACCAGCTTTCTGTTCAACCTTTCGTCCGCACGATTTTGCGGATGAGGCCGTGTGCGTCCGTCGCATGCGGCCGGACCGGAGACGCGACATGGTACAGCTTACGAAACACGACCTGAACTTCATCCTCGCCCAGATCAAGATCGCAGAGGCGCACGCAGCGGGGGGCGATCTCGCCGCGCTGGTCGCCGGCTATAACGGCAATGACGGGTTCGCGCAGGCGCATCTGCTGCCCTATGGCCTCAGGACCGTCGACGGCAGCTATAACAACCTGCTGCCGGGCCGCGAGAAATGGGGCGCGGCGGATCAGTCCTTCCCGGGGATCTTCACGCCCGAATATATGAACGACGCCGACGGTGATCGCTACGACTTCAATCCCGCGCCCAACGGACCCGGCGCGGATGGCATCATGGGTACGGCCGACGACACGGGCGTAAGCTGGTACACGAACAATAATTACGCCAACGCCGGCACCGGCAGCGGGTCGTCACCCGGCCCGGGCAGCGGCACCGTGATCGACGCCGATCCGCGCATCATCTCCAACCTGATCGTCGACCAGACGCTGAAGAATCCCGCCGCCATTGCCGCGGCGCTGACGCACGCCGGCCTGTCGGGCCAGCCGCTGATGACCGCGCTGACGCAGATCGTTGCGGCACGCGACGCACTCGACGCCGCCATCGCGGCGGCCGAAGCGGCCGAAGGGACGATCGGCGACCTCGCTGCCGCCGTCGCGGCTGCCCAGCTCGCGCTGACCGGCGCAGCGGCGGCCGATGCCGCGGCTGCGGCGCAGGCGGCGACCGACCAGGCCGCCTTCGAAGCCGCCGACGCCGAAGTCGCCCCGGCGATGGGGACGCGCGACGTGAGCCTCGCCGCCTATGTGGCGCTCCTTGCCGACAATACGGATAACAGCGAGCAGGCCGCCGAGATCGCCGCGGCTCTGGAAGCATATGGCGCGGCCGAGGCCGCCTACCAGCTGGCGCAGGACAATGCCGAGGCGGCGGAGGCGACCTCGACCGCGTCGGCCGCCGCCGCCGCTGCCGCCGCCGCCGCGCTTGTGGCGGCACAGGCCGCGCTGACCGGCGCCGAAACCGCGCTGGCAGAGGCGCAGGCGGTCGATGTCGTCGTCGCCGAAGCCAACGCCGCGCTCGACGCGGCGCTCGCCGAACATGGGGTGGAGATGGACGGCAACACCGTCTTTCTGCCGAACGTTTCGCCCGACGAAGGACTGTCGTCGCCGTTCAACGGCTGGATGACGATCTTTGGACAATTCTTCGATCATGGCCTCGATCTGGTCGCGAAGGGCGGCAACGGCACGGTCTATGTGCCGTTGTCGCCCGATGATCCGCTCTATGTTCCGGGCGGCCAGAATTATATTCCGCTCACCCGCGTGACGGTGAATGCCGGCGCCGACGGCGTCCTCGGCACCGCCGACGACGGTCCGGGGCCGAAGAATCTGACGACGCCGTGGGTCGACCAGAACCAGACCTATGCCTCGTCCGCGTCGAAGCAGGTCTTCATGCGCGAATATATCGCGGGTCCCGACGGCAAGCCGGTTTCGAGCGGCCTGCTGCTCGAAGGCAGCAACGGCGGTCTTGCCACCTGGGCCGACATCAAGGCGCAGGCGCGTGACGTGCTGGGGATCGAGCTTACCGACCTCAATGTCGGCAATATTCCGCTGATCGCCACCGATCCCTATGGCAATTTCATCCCCGGCGCGAACGGCTACCCGCAGCTCGTCGAAGGCATGGGCCCCGATGGTCAGTTGGGCACGGCCGATGATGTTCTGCGTGAGGGCAATCCCACCGCGCCCGTCAGCGCGCAAGGCGTCGTGCTGACCGGCCATGCCTTCCTCGACGACATCGCCCATGCTGCGGCGCCGGTTGTCGCGGGCGGCGTGCTGCAGGCCGACACGGACTCGGCGCTCGGCTATGCCAATGCCGACGGTACGCCGGGCCCGCAGGGCCAGCGCGGCCCCACGGCGTATGACAACGAGCTGCTCGACCGCCACTTCATCGCGGGCGACGGCCGCGCGAACGAGAATATCGCGCTGACCGCGGTGCACCAGGTGTTCCACGCCGAACATAACCGCATCGTCGAGCATACCAAGGATGTGACGCTCGCATCGATGGACCGCGCCTTCATCAACGAATGGCTGCTGACCGACCTGACCGATGCGCAGTTCGCGACGCTGACGAGCGGCAATCCGACCGCGATTGCGACGCTGTCGGAATCGCTGGTTTGGGACGGCGAGCGCCTGTTCCAGGTCGGCCGCTTCACCAACGAAATGGAATATCAGCACCTGGTGTTCGAGGAATTCGGCCGCATGATGCAGCCCGACATCGACGCTTTCGTGTTCGAGCCTTCGGCCGACATCAATCCCAGCATCGCCGCCGAATTCGCGCATGTCGTGTATCGTTTCGGCCATTCGATGCTGCGGCAGGACATCGCGGTCATCGAAATGGATGAGAACGGCAATCCGGTGCAGAACGACATCTCGTTGTTCGACGGCTTCCTGAACCCGGTCATGTACGACTCGCTCGGCACCGCCGAGCAGGCGTCGGGCGCGATCATCCGCGGCATGAGCCGCCAGACGGGCAGCGAGATCGACGAATTCGTCACCGACGTGCTGCGCAACCAGCTGCTCGGCATTCCGCTCGATCTCGCGACGATCAACCTCGCGCGCGGCCGCGACGTCGGCATGCCCTCGCTGCAGACTGCACGCGAACGCTTCTTCGACGCGACCGGCGACACGTTGCTGAAGCCCTATGAAAGCTGGGCCGATTTCGCGCTTAACCTCAAGAACCCGGCGTCGATCATCAACTTCATCGCGGCCTATGGCACACATGACACGTTGATCAACACGCAGGCGAATCCGAAGACGGTCGAACAGCTTCGCGAAGCGGCGACTTTGCTCGTGCTTGGCGGCGCCGGCGCACCCGCGGACCGGCTCGACTTCCTCAATGCCGAGGGCGCCTATGCCAATGACGCGAAGCTCGGCGGGCTCAACGACATCGATTTCTGGATCGGCGGCCTCGCCGAAAAGAAGATGGCGTTCGGCGGGATGCTCGGTTCGACCTTCAGCTTTGTGTTCCAGATGACGATGGAAAATCTGCAGGACGCCGACCGCTTCTATTATCTGTCGCGTACGCAGGGCCTCAACCTGCTCAACGAGCTGGAGAATAACAGCTTCGCCGAACTGGTGATGCGCAACACCGACCTCGGCGACGATCATTCGACCGCGCTGCCGGGTAATCTTTTTTCCGCATTCGAAATGCCGACGCTGGAAATGGATATCAGCAAGCAATTGGGCGCCGATCCGGTGTCGGACGATCCCTTCCTCGGCGGCTTCTCCAACCTCGTCGAGCGCATCGACGCGAACAATGACGGCGTCGCCGAATATATCCGCGTCAACAGCAACGAGCATTTCACCATCGGCGGCACCGAGAACAACGACACGATCGTGTCGGGCGGCGGCGACGATGCGATCTGGGGCAAAGGGGGCAACGACCGGATCGAAGCCGGTTACGGCGTCGACAAGGTGTTCGGCGGCGAGGGCGACGACATCATCACCAACGCCGGCACCGACATCGGCGAGGCCGACTTTCTCCACGGCAACGAGGGCAATGACGTCATCCATGGCGGTTCGGGCCTGTCGCTGCTGTTCGGCAACCAGGGCAATGACTTCATCATCACCGGCCCCGACGGCAAGGAAGCGTTCGGCGGCACCGGCGACGACTTCATCCTCGGCGGTTCGGGCGGCGACTTCCTGCTCGGCAACGAAGGCAATGACTGGCTGGAAGGCGGGCAGCGCTTCGATACGCTGGCCGGCGAGAATTCGGAGCTGTTCTTCAACTCCTCGATCATCGGCCACGACGTGATGAATGGCGGCAGCGGCGATACCGACTATGACGCCGAATCCGGCGACGACATCATGTTCCAGAATAATGAGGGCATCCAGCGCTCGAACGGGCAGGCCGGTTTCGACTGGGGCATCCACAAGGGCGATAGCACCGCCGCCAATTCCGACCTCGGCATCCCGATCTTCGAGACGCAGGAAGCGTTCATCCTGCGCGACCGCTTCGACCTTGTCGAAGGGCTGTCGGGCTGGATCCACGACGACACGCTGACGGGGCGCAGTCGCAGCACCAATGCGCGCGGCGAGTTGCAGAACACCGCCGCGATCCCGGGACCGGACTCGCCGCTCGACTCCTACTCCAACGATCTGCTGGCGAAGAACGTCGATCTGATCGATGGGCTCGACGTGCTGGTCGCCCACCTTGGCGCGGGCATCCCGGTGACCAAGGTGGTCAATGGGCAGACCGTCCCCGTGCTCGACGAGAATGGCGTGCAGGAACGCGTGATCTTCAGCACCGCGCAGGCGGGAGACATCCTGCTCGGCGGCGGCGGCAACGACGTCATCAAGGGCCTTGCGGGCAACGACATCATCGATGGCGACCGCTGGCTCAATGTCCGCATCCTCGTCACCCCCAAGCCGGGCGACGGCTGGGCGGCGTTCAGCGTCGACAGCATGACCGAAATCGCGCCGCGCATGGTCACCGGCGAGATCAATCCCGCCCAGCTGTCGATCGTCCGCGAGATCCTCGACGGCGATGCGGCAAACGCGAGCACCGACATCGCGGTCTACACCGATGTCGTGGAAAATTACACGTTCACGCGCAATGCCGACGGCAGCATCACGGTCGATCACACCGGCTTTACCGATCCTGGCGACGGCGAGGATGGGAATGGCGAGGACATTCCCGAAGAGACGCTCCAGAACCGGCCCCTGTCGGATGGCACCGACCGGCTGTTCAACATCGAGAAGCTGCGCTTCTCCGACGGGAATGGCGGCACGGTGGAATATACGATCAGCCAGTTGATCAACGAACCCGCCACCGGCGCACCCGTGATCAGCGACTTGACCCCGACCGAGGGGCAGGCGCTGACCGTCGATACCAGCGGCATCGCCGATGCCAACGGCATCGCCAGCGGCTTTTCCTATCAATGGCAGGTGTCGGAAGATGGCGGCACGTCCTGGTCCAATCTCCAACTCAACGCCAATGGCGCTTCGTTCACACCGAACGAGGGAGTCCTGGGTGTCGGCAGCCAGGTCGGGGATATCCTCCGGGTGGCGGTCAGCTTCACCGATGGCGGCGGCAATGCGGAGACCGTCTACTCGGTGGCGACCGGCGTCGTGGGTGACGACTGGAACGGCCTGCCGCTCGTAAACAACGTTTTTAATGGTACGGCTGGCGACGACATTGCGGACGGCGCGAATGCCGTCGCCATCCTGGGCGGCGGCAACGACACGTTGAATGGCAACGGCGGGAATGATGTGCTTAATGGCGCTGGCGGTGCCGACACCCTGAACGGCGGTTCTGGCAACGATCGCCTCGATGGCGGCACGAGCACCCCGTTTTTAAGTCCCACCCAGCACAATGATGTCGCGGTGTGGGCTGGCGGCGTGGGCAGCTTTGCCTTGGGGTCGAGCGGCACCAATCTGGTCGTCACGGACCTGACTGGCGCCGAGGGCACCGATACCCTTAGCACGATCGAAACGCTTCGCTTTGCGGGTGTGTCCTACACGGTGGTGGCAGGCACGACCGGCAACAACGCCAATCTGAATGGCGCAAATGGCGCCGCCGGATCGCAGGCGGTGTTCGGCCATGCCGGCAACGACTCGCTCAACGGCGGTGCGGCCAACGACCTGCTGATCGGTGGACAGGGCGACGACACGATCCGGGGCGATGCCGGGAACGACATCATCTACTGGACGGCGGGCGACGGCCGCGACGTCATCAACGGCGACACGGCTGCGGCGAATATTGCCGGGACGACGGACACGGTGAAGATCGTCGGTGACAGCTCGGCCGAAACCTATCGCATCTACTCGCGAGCGGCAGCGCTGGCGGCCGGCATCACTGGCCTCAACGCGAACACCGAGATCGTGATTACCCGCAATGGCACCAACAACGCCGCGATCATCGCCGAAATCGATAATATCGAGGAGATTGTGATCAACGGCATGGGCGGCGGCGACACCTTCACGCCGATCGGCACCTTTGTGGGCACCAGCCTGCTGACCAGCACGATCACCATCGAGGGCAGCGAGGGCGACGACACCGTCGATATCACGGCTCTCCAGTCGGCGCATCGCATCGTGTTCCGATCGAACGGCGGCAACGATGTGATCATCGGCGAAATGCGCGCGCAGGACCGCTTCGAACTCGCCGATGGCAAGACCATCGCCGATTATACGGCGACCGATAACGAGGATGGCAGCACGACGCTGGCGACCGAAGGGCATAGCGTGACCTTCTTTGGCACCACCGCCAACGCACAGAATGCCGGGACATCGCATGACGACGACGATGGTGACGACCATGAGGACGATCATGGGCACGATGACGACGATCATGACGACGATGACGATGCCGTCGTGGTCCCGCCGTCCGACGACGACACGCTGACCGGCGGGGCTTCCGATGATGTTCTGAAGGGTGGATCGCGCGACGACGTCATACGCGGCCGCGGCGGCGACGACGTCATCGGCGGCGGCTCGGGCGACGATCGTCTCGACGGTGGTGCCGGCGACGACGATCTGGCCGGTGGGTCGGGGGACGATGTGCTGCTCGGCGATGCCGGCGACGATAGGCTCGCGGGCGGATCGGGTGACGACCGGCTCGACGGCGGCGACGGCGATGACGTCATGGCTGGCGGCAGCGGCGACGACATATTCGTCTTCGGCGAAGGCGACGACCGGGTCACCGACTTCCAGCTCGGTGAAGACATCGTCGACCTCAGCGGGCTTGGCATCACGGCGCAGAGCTTCGCCTCGCGCGTCGTCATCAGCCAGTCGGGGAACGACACGCTTGTCCGCATCGACGGGAATGAGCTGCGTCTCGACGGTGTCTCCGCCGCCAACATGCAGACCGCCTCGTTCGCATTTGCTTCGGCGGGGCAGAATTCGGCGACAAATGGCGCGCCGCCGGCCGAGAGCGAGGCGACGGCGAACGATCCGTCACCGCAGCCCGTCGATCAGGGCGGAACAGGCGCGCCCGACCCCTCGACGTTGAGCCATGATCGCTGGAGCGACGGGTTCGACAGTAGCCTGGGACCCTGGTGGCTGAAGTCGCGGTTCGAAGCGAACGGACACCACGAGCAGGCCCATTATGAATGGAGCCTCCTCTAAAATCCCGCGCCCCCGGGAGGTCCGGGCCGGCCCCCGCCGGTCCGGACTCGACCGAACAGGAAAGAACCAGGGTCATGCGAACCGATTCCGCCGTTCCGCCGCAGATCAGACAGGCCTTTGCCGCGTGCCGTCAGCATTTTGTGGCGGCCGCCGCGTTCAGCGCGCTCGTCAACATCCTCTACCTCGCGCCGACGATCTACATGATGCAGGTCTATGACCGCGTCGTTCCGACCGGCGGGGTGCTGACCTTGTTCTGGATCACCGTCATCGTCGCGCTCGCCATCGCCTGCCTCAGCGCGCTCGACATGGTGCGCAGCCGGTTGATGCTGCGCGCCTCGCTGCGGCTCAACCGCCAGCTGGCGGCCCCGATCCTCGATCGCCTGCTCGCCCGCGCAAAGGGCAATGCCGACCCGGCGGCGGCACAGGCGATGCGCGATTTCGACACTTTCCGGGGGGCGGTCGCCAGCCCATCGGCGATTGCCCTGTTCGACCTGCCATGGACGCCGCTCTATTTCGTGGTCGCGTTCATCATTCATCCGGCCCTCGGACTGCTGATCCTCGGCGCCGGTGTCGTGCTCCTCGGCCTCGCGCTTCTCAACGAGCGGGCGACCAAGAAATCGGCCGCGACGGGCCATCAGGCGATGGCGGCCGCTTATGCAAAACAGGAGTCGATGTTCGAAAAGGCCGAGATCGTTCGCGCGCTCGGGATGCGCCGCGCGCTGGTCGCGCGCCAGATCGCCGATCGCCGCGCGGGGCTGGAGGCCAGCGCAAACACGCAATTGACCGCCGCCCGCTACACCGGGCTGGTCAAATTCGCGCGCATGTTCCTGCAGTCGCTGGCGCTCGGCGTCGGCGCCTGGCTTGCGATCAACGCCGAAATTTCGGTGGGCGCGATCATCGCCGCGTCGGTGCTGCTGGCGCGTGCGCTTCAGCCGATCGAGCAGATGGTCCAGGCGTGGCCGACGATCGGGCAGGCGCGCCAGGCGAAGGCATCGATCGAGGCGCTGTTCCGTTCGACCGACAATCTGGTCGGCGATCGCGTCGCGCTGCCGGCGCCCGAGGGTTATGTCGAGCTGTCCAACATTTCGCTGCGTTCGCCCGACAACAGCGCGCTGATCCTGCGCGGCGTGTCGACATGGCTGATCCCCGGCGAGGTGCTCGGCGTGATCGGTCCCTCGGGTGCGGGCAAGACCACGCTGGCGCGCATCGCCGCGGGGGCGATCCCGCCCGACGGCGGCGAAGTCCGTATCGACGAAGCGCAATATGGCGACTGGGATGCCGAACGCCTCGCGTCGCACATCGGCTATCTGCCGCAGGAACCGACGCTGCTGCCGGGCACGATCGGCGAAAATATCTCGCGTTTTGCGGCGGCACGCGGCGAACATGCGGTCGACATCGACGACAAGGTGACACGCGCCGCGATCGCCGCAGGCATTCACGACCTGATCCTGCATTTGCCCGGTGGTTATAACGCTGCGATCGGCGATGGCGGATTGCGCTTGTCGGGCGGGCAGGCGCAGCGCATCGCGCTGGCCCGCGCACTTTATGGCGATCCGAAGGTTCTCATTCTCGACGAACCCAACGCCGCGCTCGACAGCCAGGGCGAAGAGGCGCTGAACGATGCCATCGCCGCCGCCAAGCTGCGCCAGACGGCGATCATGATCGTCACGCATCGCCAGTCGGCGCTGCGCGACGCCGATCGCCTCGCGGTGCTGAAAAATGGCGTGATCGAATATCAGGGGCCGCGCGGCGAGGTGATGGAATTGCTGCGCGAGAGCGCGGCCGCCGCGGCGAATGTCATCAAGATGACGAGGAACAAAAAACCATGAACGCGATGAGCTTTGGCGACGATTTGCACGGCGAACCGCTTCCCGTCGATACGATCGATTCCCCCAAGCGCGAGCTGCGCACGGGGATATGGATCGCCGCGGCCTTTTTTGTCGGCTTCCTCGGCTGGGCGGCGTTCACGCCGCTCGACGCCGGCGCGATGGCGCAGGGATCGGTGTCGGTTTCGGGCAATCGGCAAGCGGTGCAGCACAAGGATGGCGGCATTGTTACCGCACTTATGGTGACCGAGGGGAGCGAGGTGCGCCGCGGCGACGTTCTGCTCAAAATCTCGGCCTCCGATATCGTCGCCGCCGAACGCGGCCTGACCGGCGAAGTCGTGGCCTTGCTGGCGCAGCGCGCGCGATTGACCGCCGAACGCGACGGCGCGCGGCACATCGCGCGGCCGGCCGAATTTTCATCCTATCTCGCGGGCGATCGGGTGCTTGCTGACGAGGCAATGCGCGGCCAGCGTCTGCTTTTCGATGCGCGGCAACGGTCGGGCGTTACCGAACGGGGCATGCTGGGCCAGCGGATCGCGCAGCATAACCAGCAGATCGGGGGCTATGGCGCCCAGATGGAATCGAACCGGATTCAGCAGCGGCTGATCAACGAGGAACTGACCGGCCTGCGCACGCTGTCCGAGCGCGGTTTCGTTTCGACCAACCGGCTGCGCGCGGTGGAGCGCAGTTCGGCGCAGCTCGACGGCGATTTCGGCGCGCTGCAGTCCGACGTCGCGCGGCTGGAGGAGGCGATCGGCGAATCGCGCTTGCAGATGGTATCGCTCGACCGGCAGGTGATCGAGGAGGTCGCGACCCAGCTGCGCGAAGTCCAGGTCCGGCTCGACGAGCTGCAGCCGCGGCTGTTCGCGACGCGCGAGAGGCTGACCCAGTCGGTCGTCCGCGCGCCGTCCAACGGCCGCGTCGTCGGGCTGAAGGTCTTCACCGTCGGCGGTGTCGTCGCGCCGGGAGAAATGCTGATGGAAATCGTGCCGCAGGACAAGGCGCTGGTCGTGCTGGCGAAAGCCTCGCCGAACGACGCCGACGACCTGTCGTCGGGCATGCAGACGCAAGTGCGCTTTTCGGGCATCCAGGAACGCAGCCTGCCGATCCTGAAAGGCCAGATCAGCAAGGTGTCGGCGGACAGTTTCGAGGACAATCGCACGGGGATGGAATATTTCGAGATCGAGGTTGTCGTTCCGCCCGCCGAAATGAAAAAGATTGCGGCTCTCCGGGGCGATGGCAGCTTGCGCGCGGGCATGCCCGCGGAGGTGATGGTGCCGCTGCGCGAACGGACCGCGCTCGGCTATCTGATCGAACCGCTCACGCAAACATTGTGGAGGGCCGGCCGGGAACATTAGGTGTGAGCCCTGTTGAGCTGGCCGCTTGCTTCAGCCGCGGTTCGACTGCAGGATCCGCCATTCGTCGCGGGCGAGTTCCCAATAGTTGGAGATGCGGACCGATCCGTCGGGCCTGATACTCTGTCGTTCGCCTTTTGCCTGGAACCCGGCCGCCTCGATCACGTGCGCGGATCGTATATTGTCCTTGGCGGCCGTGAGGCCGATCAGGCGAACGCCGAGATGCTCGAACATCCAGGCGAAGCTGCGCGCGGCGCCTGCCTTGCCCCGGCCGCGACCCTGCACATCGGCCCGGCTCGCTCCGGCGAGTTCGGCGGCCGACCGCTCGGGCCAGATGGTGAAATAGGAATAACCCGACACCTCGCCCCGTTCGTCGAGCGTCACCGCCAATATCGCTTCGCCGCGTGTTTGCCGCTTGCGAGCTTCTGAAATCCAGTGCGCTATGACGTCGGCCGTAAAAGGCCGGGGAAGGTCATAGATCGGGTCGGATATGGCCGGGTCGGCGAGCAGCGCGATCAAACCCGGGATATGATCGGGGCTCGCGAAGCGATGCGTTGGGCCGAGGAGCGAGAGGTCGGCGGTGCCAACGGCGGTGCGGATCGCCGCCGCTTCGTGTGCGGTCACCGCCAGTTTCGTCGTCGGCGGTGCGCTCATTCTGCCGACGCGCTTTCTTTCGCCATGGCCGCTATCGGCGACGGCAGGCGTTCGCGCAGCACCAGGGTTTGGGTGGCAAAGCCGATCGGACCCCGTTCGTCGTAAAGCCGCGACAATGCGGTGCCGACCCCGCCGGCATGGACTTGCGTTTCGGACAGCAGCCCGATCCATTCGCCGTCCGCGGGACGGTGCAGGTGCAGGCTGAGATCGGCGTTGGCGAAAAGATAATGCTCGGCCGACAGCACCCAACTCACGCCGCTGCCAAAGTCGGCGGCCGCCGCGGCGCGCATGGCGGGAGATGTCGGTTGGTCTTGTATCAGCGGGACGGTCAGGCGGAACCATGTCGCGGCAGGGCCGGGCCGGGTCGAATCGCCTTGCGCCATGCGATGCTCCATCGCGCTATGGTAGAAGGAGGTGCCCGCCGACATGCCCGGAATAGTGAGAGGATCGCGGCATTCGTCCGGCGGTGGCAGCAGTTGTGCGGGTCGCCAGCCTGGCGTTTCCGGCGGGAGACCGAGAGTCTGACCGCGTACGAGAAGCGCATGGGCGCGGGCGACCAGGGTCTCGCCGGCGAACAGGTCGATCGTGACGCGCGTGGTGGAACGGCCGGGATGAATGTCTTGATGCGTCGTCAGCGGCGCGACGGGCACCGGCTTGATCAATTCGATGCTCAGGCGCGAGAGCTGCCATTCGGGATCGGGCAGGGCGTTTTCGGCGAGATACGCAAATAATGCGCCGGGGGCTCCGCCATGCTGCGCACGCGCGTCCCATGGGCCGCTCGACAGGATGGTCGGGTGCCAGACATCGCCCTGCCGGGCGAATACCGTAGCGGGCTGACCGCGCGACGCCGAGGCCGGATTATGAGGCATGATGCTCCCTGTGCAGCGTATGTCTGGAAAAGGCGATGATGGCATCGTTGAAGATATCGTTGCGGTCGCCCGCAACCATGTGACCCGCGCCGGCGATATCGGCGACCTCGAGCCAGGGGAGCCGGCGGCGAAACGCCGCGACGCTGGCATCGCTCACGACATCGCTCGACAGGCCGCGAACGAGCAGGACGGAAAGGTCGGGGAGGGTGGCCAGTGTTTCGGCGGCTTCCGGCAGGGCGCCGAGTGAGTCCGACCGCTGCCTGTCCAGCATCCGCGGATCCCAATGCCAGTAGAGCCGCCCGTCGTCGCGGCGGCGGAGATTCTTCATCAGGCCGCTCGTATCGCGCGTCCGGGGCCGGTGCGGATTATAGGCATCGACGGCGGCGGCGGCTTCCTCGACCGAGGCGAAGCCGCTCCGGTGACTGTGCATGAAGGAGAGGACGCGCTCGATGCCGCGGGGCTCGGGTTCGGGGACGATATCGACCAGCACCAGTCCCGCGGGTCGCAAGCCCTCGTGGATCGCGTGAATTGCGGTTGCGCCGCCGAGCGAGGCGCCGACGAGGATGAACGGGACGTGCAGGAGGCTGGCCACGGCCTTCAGATCATTGGCCCGGTCGCCGATGAAATAGGCACCATCGGGCGACCAGTCGCTGTCGCCATGCCCGCGCGCGTCGAAGTTCAGGGTCTGCAAACCCTCGGTGCGCAAGCTCGCCACTGCGCGACTCCAGCTATGTCGCGTCTGCCCCCCGCCATGGAGCAGGATCACCGCCGGGGCGCTCGCCGGGCCGCCATGATCGACGACGAGATCGAGACCGTCCGCCGAGCGAATGATGCGCTGTTGCATCGGTAGGATATGCTGGACGTCGGTCATGCAGGCTTCCTTGTGGCGGCGGTGTCGAGATGCTCCATCACCGTTTGATTGAACCGGTCGAGCGCTCCCTCGAACCGTCCGAACAGGAAATGATCGTTCGCGCCTGAAGCCAGCCCGGCGTGAATGCCCTCGCCGATCCTGATGTCTTCCTCGAGCGTCTTGATGGTGATCGCGTGGTTGCGCTGCCAATGGTCGCTGCTCTTTCCTTCGCGCGGTTCGCTGCCGGTCGGGGCGAGCGTAGCCAGGCGAAGACTGGTGCGGCCGGGCGCGAGCGGCTCCTGCCTGATCCAGACCACATGATCCTGCTGGACGAGCAACTGGGTCGTCGGAAACAGCGTGTAGACGAGGTTGGCATGGTCGCGCATCCGCCAGCCATCGCGCGAGGTATCGGTGAGCGCTGCCATGCCGGTGCGCGGCAGGACCGAGCGCAGATGCGGCCCCAGCGCGCGATAGCCGGAGAGATTGTCCTCGAAATAGGGGCCGATGGTGTCGCGATGCGCGACGCGGAAGTGATAGGATTCGATTCCGCCTTCGATCAGGAGCTTCCAGTTGGCGTTGCAGACCATGCGATCCTCGGCCGCGATCGTCATTGCCGCCATTCCCAGCGCGTCGAGTTCGTCCGCGAGCGGCGCGAAATAGCCGTCGAAGTCGAAGCCGCCGCCGGGATTTCCCGCCACCCAGACGAAACCGAAGGCTTCGTGCACCGGCAGCGGCTTCAGGCCGATACCCGCCTTGTCGATCCCGCCGAAGCCGCTCTCGAAATGGGGGGCGCCGACAAGCGGGCCCGAATTGGCATAGGTCCAGCCGTGATAGGGACAGGTGAAGCGATGCGCGCAACCCGATGCGGCCTCGACCAACCGCGCACCGCGGTGGCGGCAGACGTTGAGAAAAGCATGCGCGGCGCCCTGCCTGTCGCGCGTCAGCAGGACGGGAAGGCCGTGGACGTCGCAGCGCAGGAAGGCGCCGGGGCCAGCGAGCTCGCTGACATGCGCCGCGGCCTGGGGCAGGCGGCGCATGATCGCTTCGCGCTCGCGGGTGAAGCGTGTTTCGTCGAGATATTGTTCGACCGGGCTCTGCGCGACGGTCTCGTCGAGGAAAAAGCTTCGGGTCGCGGCGAGCGACCGCAATTCATCGATCAGTTCAAGTTCGACCCCGCGGTCCATGCGAATCCCCTTACCGGTTGGTAGGGACGTTGACTTACCGATCGGTAGGCGTCAAGCCATGGCGCATGGCCACGGCTTTCAAAACCTCCGCCTCCACCCGCGATCGCATGATCGAGGAAGCGCGCGCGCTATTCGCGGAGCGCGGCTTCTACGGAGTCAGCATCGCCCAGATCGCGGCGGAACTTGGCCTGACGAAGCAGGCGCTGCTCCATCATTTCGGAACCAAGGAACGGCTCTATGGCTTGGTGCTGGAACAGATCGCGGGCGAGCTGGCCGGTCTGAAGGCTTCATCGGAACCGGGGGCCGACGCGGCCCGGCAGTTGCAGGACTGGCTCGTCGCGATGATTTCCGACACGCCGCCGCGGATCGAGCGGTCGCGACTGCTGATGCGCGAAATCCTCGACAATCAGGTCCGGGCTGAACGCGCCGGATCCTGGTATCTCAAGCCGTTTCTGGGCGAGCTTGTAACGATGCTTCGCGGCGTACCGGGCTGGTCGGGCGCCTCGGACGCCCAATTGCGCGCCACCGTGGTTCAACTGCTCGGCGCGGTCAATTATCATGCCGTCTCCGGCCCGACCTTTCGGGGCATCTTTGGCACGGAGGCCGCGCAGGCGATGAACGACATATTCGCATCGCAGTTGCGGCATATGGTGCATGCTGTGCTGGCGGCAGGACCGGAGGCGTAGACGCTGCGGCACGGCGTCGCTGGACCGTGCCGCAGCGATCGCTTTAGAAGCGGACGGTTGCGTTTACACCATAGGTTCGGGGTTCGTTCGCAAGGATGCGGTTTGCCGTGCTCCCCGGAAAGGCGCCGTTGTTGAGGCCGAGCGCCGCGCCGAGCGGTTGATAGACCGCGAGCGGGCGATAATGGGTATTGGTGAGGTTGCTGCCGAAGATCGCGAGCGACCAGCGGTCGTCGGGGCCGCTCAACGTCAGCCGCGCACCGAGCAAAGCATAGCCGTCGGCGATCGATTGCGGATTGGCGTCGTTGACCGTGCCGACATATTGATCGGACACGAACGAGACATTGGCGTTGGCCGCCCATGTCCAGCCGCTCGATCCGATATCGCCGTTCCAGTCGACTGCGACATTGCCCGACCAGGGGGGCGAGAAGCTGTTCGGCTTGCCGGTCAGATCCTGCGTCCCGCCGATACCGGGCAGGCCCGAGGCGCCCGCAAAATCGGTGAATTCGGAGTCGAGATAGGCGAGCGAGCCCGAGAGCGAGAAGCGGTCGCTCGGCGCGAGCTTCAGGTCGAGTTCGAAACCCTGCTGGCGCAGGTTGCCGGCGTTGCGGACGACGAAGCTGACCCCGTCGAAGGCGCGATCCTGAAAGCCGGCGATGTCCATGCGGAAGAAGGTGATGTTGGCGGTGAGCGCGCGATCGAGCCAGCTTGTCTTGGCGCCGAACTCGTAATTCTTGACCGTCTCGCGGTCGAAGACGCGGCGCGTCGAGATCAGATTGCCCTGCGGGTCGAAAGTCGAGAGCGACGGTATGCCGCCGCCCGAATTATAGCCGCCCGATTTATAACCGGTCGAATGGGTGGCAAAGAGCATCACGTCGTCGGCCGGCTTGTAGTTGAGGCTGACGCGATAGGTGAAGCGGCTTTCGGAGAGGCCGGGATAGTCGAGCACTTCGGGCGCGCGGATCGTCTGGGTGAAGGGGCTCGATAGCTGCGAATAGCTGCCGCGTTTGCGGTCGTTGGTCCAGCGGCCGCCGAGGGTCAGCGTGAGCGCGTCCGAAAGATAGATATTGCCCTGCGCATAGGCGGCGATGCTGCGGACCTTCTGATACACGTCCTGATCGGTCGCGGCGACGCCGCCGGTGCTGGCGAAATAGGCGGCGCATGCGGTGCGTCCCGGCCCCGCCGGGACGAGGACGTTGCAGAACTGCGTGTCCATGTTGAGCTGCTCGCCGAGCGCGAATTTCTCCTCGAAATAATAGACACCCGCAACCATGTCGAAATGGCCGCCCAGCCATTCGCGTTCGGGCGAGATAAATTGCAGTTCGTGGTTCTGGCTGCCCGAATCGAACAGGTTGCGCCGCGTCGCGAGCGGGACGGGCAGAAAGATGATGTCGCCGTCGAGCTGGTCGTTCGTCCATTTGCGATAGCTGTTGACGAGGCGCAGCGTCGATCCGCCGCCGATTTCGAGCGAGGCGGTGCTCGACACGCCCCAATTCTTGTCGAGCAGGCCCGAGGCGACCGACTGGTTCATCACCCGGTCGTTCAGGTTGGTGTCGGGGCCGCCGCTGAACGCCGCGCGGAGGAAGGCAAGCCGTGCCGGGGCGACCGAGGCGGGGTCGAAATCGAAATTGACGACGCCGTCGCCGTCGAGCCGCGTGTAATCGCCGCGCACGATCCATTCGAGGTTGCCGAACTCGGCCTTCACCGTGCCGCGCACCGCGACGTCGTCCGACCCGCCGTAAGTCTTGCCGTCGTAAACGTTCTTCCACGGCCCGTCGTACCATTGGCCCATCGCCGCGACGCGTGCCGAGACATTCTCGCCGAGCGGGACATTGATATGGCCCGACAGCTTGTAGCGGTCGAACGATCCGGCTTCGGCCGAGACTGCGCCCGAAAATTCATCCTCGGGCAGTGCGCTGCGGATCGACAATGCGCCGACGCTCGCGTTGCGCCCGAACAGCGTGCCTTGCGGCCCGCGCAGCACCTCGACCCCGTCGATATCGAGGAAGGCACCGAGGATCGAGCCCGAGCGCGGGACATAGACGCCGTCGACGAACACCGCGACGCTTGGTTCGATCAGCGTGTTGGCGAGGCTGCCGACACCGCGGATGCCGATGCGCGTCGAGCCGGTGTTCGACGAACGGACGGTCTGGAAATTGGTCGCGACGCGACCGAGGTCCATCACGGTGAGGATGTTGGCGCTTTCCATCGTCTCGCCGCTGACCGCCGCGATCGAGATCGGCACGTCCTGGATATTCTCGGCGCGCTTCTGCGCGGTGACGACGATCGCGTCGCCCATGTCGTTCGCGGTGTCGGCGGGTTTCGCCTCCTGCGCGTCGGCAGGCATGGCCGCGAGTGCGACAGCGAAGGCGGCAAGGCTCGTGCAGGCAATCCTCTTCATATTTCCCTCCCAGGATGATCTATTGGTGATCTTTGATCGAAGGCTATCGGCGCTCGGGCGGCGATATTTCACATTTCGTGACAGGTTTTTTGCAATGCGCGTCACATGGGCACGAGCGCGAGCCAACCGAGCACCATCGCGGCGAGCAGCGCCGTCTCGCCGATCATGAGTGCGACGGGCTTCCAGCCGACCTGCACCAGATCGCCCAGCCGGGTCTTCATACCGATCGCCGCGATCGCGGTGACGAGACACCAGTGGGATAGCCTGCTTCCGGTTTCGGTCACCGCTGTGGGCAGGGGGACCAGACTGTTGAGCGCGACCAGCGCGACAAAGGCGACGACGAACCAGGGCAACAACGGCGGGCGTTCGCCGCCCGCTGCGCCGGCTTCGCGGCGGCTGATCTGCCCGGCGACGAGAATGACGGGCAGCAGCATCGCGACGCGCAGCAGCTTGACGATCGTCGCGGTATCGCCGGCATCGGGCGAGATTGCGTAACCGGCACCGACGACCTGCGCGACGTCGTGGATCGTCGCACCGATGAAGACGCCGGCGGCATGATCGTCGAGCCCGAGCGCACGCGTGATCAGCGGGTACAGGACCATCGCGGACGTCGATAGCGCCGACACGCCGATGACGGTGAACAGCGTTGCCTGTTCCTTCTTTGGGTTCGGCGGCAGCGCGGCGGACAGCGCCATCGCCGCCGAGGCGCCGCAGATTGCGGTCGCGCCGCCCGACAGGAAACCGAACAGCGGGTTGAACCCCATCGCGCGCGCCGCGAGGGTCGAGATGAGGATCGTCGCGCCGACAAGCGTCACGACCATCACCACCGGGGCCCAGCCGAGCGCCGAAACCTGATCCCAGCCGATGCGGAAACCGAGCAGCGCGACGCCGATCCGCATCAGCCCTTTGGCGGCGAAATCGATCCCCTCCCGGCCGCGCGGCGCCTCGGTCACGAAGTTGAGCGCCATGCCGAGCAGCAGCGCATAGAGCATGACCGGCGCGTCATAATGTTCGGAGAGGAAGGTCGCGGTCGCGGCGACGACGAGCGCGACGGCAAGGCCCGGCGCCGGGGCAGCGGCGCGCGCAGCGAATGATGGCATGATGCTGGTTCCTAGGGTTGGGAGGCGACCGTATCGAGGTCGGCGAGATAGCTGCGCCGTGCGGCGAGGAAGAGCAGCGCGGCGATGACGGCCGCGATCGGCAGGAAGCGCAGCGCGTCGAGCAAGCCGATCGCGTCGGCGATCCGTCCGGTAGCGATCGGGCCCGGCGCGAGGCCGAGGAGATTATGCGCGAGCGTCAATGTCGCAAAGGCCGAGCCGTGGAGCGCGGCGGGGGTGAGGTTCGCGACCATCGCGCCCGCTGGCCCGGTCGTCCCGGCGACGAAGAACATGGCGATGCCGAGCAGGACAAGCTGGGGCAGTCCCGGCGGGAGCATCAGCGCGACGGTGAGTGCGATCGCGCTACCGAAGCCATAGCCCGAAGCAAGCAGGATTTTGCGGTCGGGCCGGCCCTGCGCGGCGCGGTCGCTCGCCATGCCGCAAAATACCATGCCGCAGCCGCAGATCAGCAGGAACAACGCTGCCATCCGTCCGGCCGCATCGACCGGCATCGCATAATAGCGGTTGAAATAGCTTGGTAGCCAGGCGGGAAGCGCGCCGGCGGCGAAGAGCTGAACGCCGCTTGCGCAATAAGCGAGGCGCACGCTGCGGTTGGCGAAGAGCGCGCGGAGCGAGGTGCGCGGCGCGGGCCCCGATGTTTCGGCGGTGCGCGCGGTCGATCCGGCGATCTCGGCGATCCGTTTCTCGCGCACCACCAGCGGATAGACGATCGCGAGCGCGAGGCCGCCAAGCCCGATCACGGCGAAGGCGGTCCGCCAGCCGTGGCTCGCGGCGATTTCGCCGCCGATCGCGACGCCGAGCACCTGACCGAACAGCCCGCCCGCCATGAAGGCGGCCGAGAGGGTCGCGCGGAGGCGCTGCGGAAAGACGCTGATCACCACCGCGATGCCGACGCTGCCATAGGCAGCCTCGCCGACGCCGACCATCACGCGGCCGAAGAGCATTTGCTCATAGCTCGCGGCAACCGCGCAAAAGAGCGTCGCAAAGCTCCACAGCGCCGCCATCAACGCGAGGCTGCGCACCCGGCCCCAGCGGTCGGCGGCTAGCGAGAGCGGGAAGGTCAGCAGCCCGACCATCAGCGCGACCACGCCCGACAGGAGTCCGAGCTCGGCGTCGCTCAAGGCCCATTCGGCCTTGAGCAGCGGGAAGACCGCGTTGAGCACCTGCCGCGCCATATAGTCGGAGATGAGGAGCCCGAAGCTCAGCGCGAAAACGATCCAGCCATAGAGCGTCGTGTCGCGCGGGCCGCCGGCCGCGATGCCGCCGTTCGCCGTGGGTGCCATTACCGCCATGCCCGTCTCCAATCCGTTGTCGGGAAGCCGGTGGGCGCGATCATGTCAATCCTGCGCCGCGGCGGGCATCGCCAGCCCGCGCGCCTTCATTTCTTGAACAAGCATCGGCGCGCCGAGCGCGACCGAATGCAGTCCGAGTACCGCGACCGCTTCGAGCACCGCCATCACTTCCTCCGGCGTCGCGCCCTTGTCGAGCGCGGCGGCGATGTGGCGGCGCGTGCCCGGTGCGTACATATGCGTGCAGGAGGCATCGACCGCGATCGCCAGAAATTCATAGATTTTGGGATCGAGTACCCCGCGCCGCAGCGGCAATGTGCCCGCGGCGAGGAAGGTTTCGAGCCACTCGGGATCGAGCGCCGCCATCTCGTCCCACGCGGCGTTCCACTGGCCGCCCGCGCGCATCGCGTCGCTGACGGGGGTGGCGCTCATTGCACCGTGCTCCGCGCATGATCGTCGAGCCGGTCGAGCAGCCCGAACACCTCGGGCCACGGTCCATAGCCCGCCGCGGGATTGAGATGCCCGACCTCGCCGGCGTCGTGCAACGCTGCGCCCCACGCATCGGCGAAGCTCGCGACCCGGTCGAACGCCGCGAGCGGGTCGTTGCGGCTCGCGACGGTGATCGCGGGGAAGGGCAGGGTCTTGCGCGGGATCGGCAGCCAGCCGCCTTCCTTGAGCGCGCCGGGCTCGGGATAGCCCGCGGGCAGCGGATTTTCGATGTCGGCGGGGGCGACGAGCAGCGCCGCGCGGATCGTCCGTGTTGGCGCGAGCGCCCAATGCACCGTCGTCAGGCACCCGGCGCTGTGCGCGACGATCACCACCTCGCCGGCTATGGCACGAAGCGCGGCGTCGAGCGCCGCCACTTGCCCCGCGCGGCTGAGCCGGTCGGCGGCGAGTGGTGCGACCGTTACCGCGCCGGGGATCGCCCGCGCGGCATGGGTCTGCCAATGATCCTCGACATGATCCCGAAGCCCGGGAACGAAAAGGATCGTCGTCTCGCCGCCGAAAGCCATCGCCTTGCTCCCGCCTCAGGCCGCGTAGCGCAGCGGCAGCGCGCGCTGGCCGGGTTGGCGGTTGGGTGCCATGCCGAGCTTGGCGAGCGTTTCCTCGACCGAATTATATTGCACGCCGATCTTGTAGATCTCGCGCGCTTCCTTGCCAGTCGCGACCTCGCGGCCGAGTTCCTTCGCGATCCGGACGATCTGCTCGATCCCCTGCACCGAGGTCATCTTGTTGCCGTGCTGGTCGTAAAGCGTGTCCTCGATGCCGCAGCGGACATGCTGGCCGAGGCACATCGCCATGACATTGACCGGCAGCACGTGGCGCATCAGCGATTCGAGCGTCACCGTCGATCCGTCGGGCGCGCGGCGGATGAATTCCATGAAATTATTCGGGTTCGGCCCGTCGAAGCCGCCGCCGATGCCGACCCAGGTCAGGTTCAGCGGACCCTTGTAGAGCCCGCGGCGCACGAGCCGCTCGACCGTTTCCATGTCGGGCATGCAGGTCAGCTGGAAATGCGGCTGGATACCCGCCGCGGTCAGCCGGCGCAGATGCTCCTCGACCCACTGCGGCCCCGCGGGCACCACCATCTCGCGATAGGCCTGATACAGCGCCGGATTGGCGAGCGAGGTCTGGCCATATTCCTCGTCGGTCATCAGATCCATGATGTTCATCTGGGTCGTGTTGACCGCGATCGTCACCTGATCGGGCGCGGGCTTCAGGTCGGCGAGCATGTGACGGACCTCGTCCGACAGCCATTTCGCCTCGGCACCTTCCTCCTCGCTTTCGGGAGCAAAGGAGATCGAGCCGCCGACCTGGATGATCATGTCGGGCACGCGTTCGCGCACGCCGGCGATCAGCTCGTTGAATTTCGACAGGCGCTTGCACCCCGACCCGTCCTCTTCGCGGACATGGAGGTGAAGCACAGTGGCGCCGGCGTTGTAGCAATCGACCGCCTTCTGGATATGCTCTTCCATCGTGAGCGGAATATCCTCGGGGAAATCGTCGGGGTGCCATTCGGGGCCATAGGGCGCGACGGTGATGACCAATTTGTCCTGCGTTTCGGGAAGCAGGCTGTCGTCGAGAAATTGCATCGTCTCTCTCCTTTTCGTTATCAATAGGGGCGATCGCCGACGATGCCCGCGCGCTCCATGCGGCGGATCGTGGGCGGGTAGTCCATGACGGCGTAGTGCTGGGTCGACCGGTTATCCCAGATCGCGACGCTGTTCGGCTGCCAGCGCCAGCGCACCTGATATTCGGGGATCGCGGCGCGGCCGATCAGCCAGGCGAGAAGCTGGCTCGCGCCCGGCGCATAATCCTGACCATAGCGGACGTTTTCGGCGGTGTGGAAATTGGTGAAATGGGTCGTGAAGCCGTTGACGAACAGGATTTTCTCGCCCGTTTCGGGATGCGTGCGGACGACCGGATGCTCGGCGTCGGGGAAGCGTGCTTTCAGCGCGTGGCGCTGATCCTCGCTCATCCGTGCGCCGAAGCTCGCCTCGATCGAATGGCGTGCCTTCAGGGGCGCGATGGTCGCCTTCACAGGGTCGGGCAGGTCGGCATAGGCTTTCGCCATATTGGCCCACATCGTGTCGCCGCCGACCGGCGGGCAGGCGACACAGCGCAGCACCGCGCCCAGCGGCGGCGCGTCGCGCCAGGTCGCGTCGCAATGCCAGCTATTCTCATAATAATCGGGCGGCGACGTCTCGTCCTTGTAGATCTGGACGAGTCCAGGATGCTTGGGATCGCTGCCGACCACCGGATGATCCTCGAGCGCGCCGAAGCGGCTGGCGAAGGCGACATGGTCGGCGCGGGCGATGTCCTGATCGCGCAGGAACAGGACCTTGTGTTCGAGCAGCGCGGCGCGGATCTCGGCGAACAGATCGTCGCTGCGCGCCGCTTCGGCGAGGTCGATGCCGCGGACTTCGGCGCCGATATGCGTGGTGAGCTTTTCGATCTTCATCGTCCCTCTCCCTCAGAGCACGAAGATGGATGATCCTATCGTCTGGCCGGCTTCGAGTTCGCGATGTGCGGCGACGCAGTCGTCAAGGGCATAGCGCTGGCCGATTTCGACCTTGACGCGGCCCGCGGCCAGATGGCCGAACCACAGGTCCGACAGTTCGGCGCGCTCGGCGGGGTCGGCATAATAATCGGCGAAGCCGGGGCGGGTGAAATAGACCGACCCCTGCATCAAAAGCTGGAAGGCGTCGACCGGCGGGAAGGGCCCCGACGCGGTGCCGCAGGCGACGAACACGCCGCGGCGCTTGAGCGATTTCAGCGAGCCTTCGAACGTGTCCTTGCCGACGCTGTCGAACACCGTCGTCACGCCTTCGCCATCGGTCAATTCCTTGACCCGCGCGGCAACATCCTCGCGGCGATAGAAGATGATCTCGTCGCAGCCGAGCGAGAGCGCCTTTTCGGCTTTCGCCTCGCTCGACACGGTGCCGATGACGCGCAGCCCCATCAGCTTGGCAAGCTGCACCGCGAGCAGCCCGACCCCGCCCGCCGCGGCGTGGAGCAGGATCGTGTCGCCGGCCTTCATCCGCGGATTGGTCTTCGCGAGCCAATAGGTTGCCGACAGGCCGCGCATCGTCGATGCGGCGGCATCCTCGAACGAAATGGCATCGGGGAGCTTGAACAGCGGCGCGGCGGGCATGACGCGCGCCGCGCTATAGGCGCCGAGCGGGCTGCCGTTATAGGCGACGCGGTCGCCGGGCGCGAAACCGGTGACGCCTTCGCCGATGGCTTCGATCACGCCCGCGCCTTCGACGCCGATGCCGGCGGGAAGCTGCGCGGGATAATAGCCCGAGCGGAAATAGGTGTCGGCAAAATTGCAGCCGACCGCAACATGGCGGATGCGGACCTCGCCCGGACCGGGGTCGCCGACCGCGACATCCTCGATCCGGAGCACTTCCGGTCCACCGGCTTCATAAAAACGAACGGCTTTGGCCATCTCTCACTCTCCCATTACGATGGGGGTAGAGCAGCGCCCGCTTGCACTTTTCACATTTCGTGACATAATTTTGGCATTAGACGCCAACGGGCGCGATCAGAGGAGAGAAGCGTGGCGGAACTCGTCCGCGTTGCGGCGCTGACCGGCTATTTTCCGGCGATGCGGGGACTCGGGGTCGACCCGCGGCCTTTGCTGCGCGAATGCGGGCTGTCGCCAGAACTGTTCGCGAATCCTGAACAATTGATCTCGGCGCGAGCGACCATGCGCCTTCTGGAACGCAGCGCCGAGTTTACCGGCTGCGAGACATTGGGCCTTCGCATGGCCGGGGAGCGTGCGCTCGCCAATCTCGGTGTCGCCAGCCTGTTGATCGCGCACCAGCCGACGCTCCGCCTGGCGCTTCAGGCGATCACCGAATTTCGCAACCAGATCAACTCGACGCTCGTCCTGCATGTCGAGCCTTTCGGCGAGGAGGTCGTGCTACGCGAAGATTTTGCGCTGAGCAGCCCCGAGCCGCATCGCCAGTCATCCGATCTCGCGCTGGGCGTTCTCGTGCGCCTCTGCGCGAGCGTGCTGGGCGACAATTGGTCGCCGCTCTCGGTGTGCTTCTCGCGCGGCAAGCCGCAGGCGTCAGAAATGCAGGTCTATCGGCGGCTGTTCCATTGCGATGTTACGTTCGACTGCGAGTTCAACGGCCTTGTCATCGCCGCAGCCGACCTCGACCGGCCCGCGGCGCGCGCCGATTCCGCGCTTGCCGGACATGCCCGCGAGCTGATCTCGTCGGTGATGAACCCCGCGATGCGCACGGCTGCACAGGAGGTTGAGCAGTTGATCATGCTCCTGCTGCCTTCGGGACGCGCCACGGTTCAATATTGTGCCGAATCGATGGGAACCACAGTGCGCACGCTGCAACGGATGCTCGACGCCGACGGGACGAGCTTCAGCGATCTTCTCAACCGTGCGCGAATGCAACTTTCTGCGCAATATCTCGCCAATCCGCGCACGCGGATCACCGATGTTGCCGAGATGCTCGGCTATGGATCGATCGGCGCCTATACCCGCTGGCATGGTCAGATATTCGGCGTGTCGCCACGCCAATGGCGCATTTCGGCGAACCAAAGGCAACCCATATCGTCCGCTCCTGGTAACTAGGCGGCGGGACCCATGCCGAGCGGAACGCGTTTAGCGTCCGGGGTTCCTGTCAGTTCGCAAGTTCGAGGATTTGCCCTTCCGACGTCAGTCTTGCGCGAAGCTTGTCGTAGTCGACGTCTTGCACGGCGACCTGGTCGTCGATCGCGATCGATGACGCCGCGGCCGCGGACTGGCCGAGGATCATGAACACCGGCTCCATCCGGATCGAGCCATAGGCGATATGCGACGCCGACAGCGCGACCGGCACCAGCAGGTTCGCAGCTTCGCGCTTTCTCGGCACGATCGCGTCGTAACTGATCGGATAGGCGCGACCGGGGCTGATCTCGATATTGCCCTCGTTGCGCGCGAAGCCGCGTGCGTCGACGATCCGCTGCACATTATGCGAATCCATGTTGTACGAGCCCATGCCGACCGGCCGCGGCGTCGGTTTGGTGCCGCGCAAATGCGGCTCGGCCATCACGAAGTCGGAGACCATGCGGCGCGCTTCGCGTACATACATTTCGCGCGGCCAGTGGCCGGTGCCGGTGAACTCATCCTTGCAGAGCCCCCATTTCGACATTTCCGCGCGGGTCTCGGCGGGCACGCCGGGGTCGTTCGCCATGAACCACAGCAGCCCCTGCTGATAGGTTGTGTGCTCGCGCGCAATCGCGGCGCGATCGGCATCGCTGCCCTCGGGATAGCCATAGTTCATCCCGATATTGTCGAACGAGAAGGCGCCGAAATTGTTCGTGTCGGTCTTGCCGTTGGGGATGCGGTCGAACTTGCGGAAATAGTCGCGATAGCCGGCGTCCATGTAGCGCTGGAGCAATATATACTGGCTCGCGTCATAGCCTGCTGGCTTGGGGAAGGGCACCCGGTTCGCCGGCACGTCGGTCAGGCACATGCGATAGGTATAGGCCTGGATCTTGCGGTCGGCCGTGCCGTCGCGCGCCGGGCGTTCGGCGCTGATCCGTGGCACCAGCCCGCTCGAGGGATCGCCCGGCACGCGATACGGATCGATGGCGAGCGTGAACTGGTGGTTGGTGGTGTTCGCGAGCTGGACGCCGTTGAGCGTCTCGCCATAGGTCGCGTTGCCCTCACGCCCGACGGTAAAGCTGATGCCCGCGCCGGCCATCAGGTCGCCCTCATAGGTCGCGTCGATGAAGATCTTTCCCTCGAAACGCTGCCCGGTTTTAGAGCGGAACGCGGTGATGCGATTGCCGTCCATCTCGACGCCGCGCTTCGACCGGTCGAGCGGCTGATTGCGCACGATGGTGACGCCCGCCTGCTTTGCCCAGTCCTCGAAGATGCGCTCGGCAACCTTCGGCTCAAACTGCCACATCGCATCGCCGTCGACGAAATTCTCGGCCCGGGCGGGGCGCGGGGCGTGGACCCAGACCGACGGGTCGTCATAATATCGCTTCACCTTGCGGTAGAATTCGAGCGACAGGCCGCCGATCGCGCGATGGTTGCCGGTGTCGGACCAGCCGAGGCCGTTGGTCGACATGCCGCCAAGATAGTCTTCGCGGCACACCAGCAGCACCGACCGGCCGAGGCGCCGCGCCTCGATCGCGGCGACAACCCCGCCCGAGGTGCAGCCATAGATGACGATATCGGCGCGTGGATGCGGCTGGGCGGCCACGGGTGAGGGGATGGCCGCCATCGGCATAAGCCAGGCGGACAGGGTGGCGAGGGCGCGGAAGCGCTTGCGATCCATGGTGATCCTCTTGCTCAGAAGCTGGCGGCCACGCCGAAGAAGATCCGGCGATCCTCCTGCGCGCTGAACGTCAGGCGATCGGGTTCGCCCAGATACTGGCGGTCGATCGCCTTGGTCAGATTGATGCCCTCGAAGGTCAGGCGCAGATTGGGCGTCAGATTGATCTGCGCCGATGCGTCGAGTTGACCGCGCGCGGAGATATAGGTGTTGCCGCCGCTGGCCGCGCCGCCGACCGAGTTCAGATATTTGCTGCGATAGGTATAGGCCGCGCGCACCGAGAAGATGTCGTCCTCATAATAGCCGATCAATGTGTAACTGTCGCGCGACAGGCCGGGGAGCGGGAGCTTCTCGCCGGTGATCGAATCGACCAGCGGCGTCGAGCTGTCGACATAGGTGTAGTTCGCCTGGATGCCGAGATTGTCGAACGGTGCGGGCAGGAAACGGAAGGCTTGCTGATAGGCGAGCTCGAAGCCCTTGATGTCGCCATCCTCGCCATTTTGCGGCTGCGATATGTCGAACAGCCCGAACCGCTCGGAAAAGCCGGGAATGAACTCGCGGGTCACGGTGTTCACCGTGAAGGAATTGACCTTCTTGTAAAAGACCGCGCCGGTAAGCGAACTCGAGGGTGCGAAATACCATTCGAGCGTGGCGTCATATTGCGTCGCCTCGAACGGCCGGAGATTGGGATTGCCGCGCGAGCCGGTCATGCTGACGGTGTTGGGCACGAAGCTGGCGCTGACCTGATTGAGGCCCGGCCGCGCAACGACCTCCGCCCCGGCCAGACGCAGGGTCAGATCGTCGGTGAAGTCGATCGACAGATTCGCGCTGGGCAGCCAATAGCTGAAATCGGCCTTGATCATGGTCGTGGCGGTCGGCGACAGAAATCCCTTTGTCGCGCGCGCCGTGCTGACATAGCGCACCCCGGCGTTGCCCGAATAATGCAGGCCGCCGATTTCGCCCTCGAAATTGCCCTTCACATAAGCGCCGAGCGTATCCTGCTTGACGTCCTTGATCGAGGTCGGGCCGACGGTGATCGTCGTGTCGGAGGGATCGGGCCTCGCAAGGCCCAGCCCATCGCGGGCGGCCCATTTGTCGAGCGTGCCGCCGAGGAGATCGCGGGGAAAGGCGCCGTCGGCGCCGGGGAAGAAGGCGCCATAATCCTTGCCGTAGCTGAGCCCGGGTAGCTCGTCGACGGTCAGGATGCCGTCGCCGTTCGTGTCGCCGGCCGCGAGCAGGCTGGCCGCGACAGGCAGGTTCTGCGGATCGGCGGCGAGCAGCTTTACGCGCTCGTAGCGCACCCCGGTCTCCACCGAGGACAGGATGCCCCCTTCGGTCTGATACTCCCAGTCCAGCCGCCCGTCATAGCCGCTGTTCTCGGTCACCGCGTCATAGTCGAAGATCGACAGCAGCCGATATTGCGACGGATCGTTCGGGTTGAAATTGGCGTCGATCGAGAGATCCGGCACCGGATTGCCGGTCCTGAAATCATAGCTCGCGTTCGCGGTGTTGCCCGTGCGCGGCACGACCACATAAGCGAACGACGCACCCGGCCCGCCGTCGCTGCCCTTGCCATGGGCATAGGACATATCGAAGCTCACCCGCGCGCGGTCGCTCTCCCATTTCACCGATCCGCCGAGCAGGGTCGATTTGAGGTCGGTCGGCTCGTCATAGATCAGCGGCCGGACGGTCACGCCGGTGAAGGTGCCGGCGACGACCGTGTTGCTGTCGTTTACGATCGCATCGGTGTCGTTGTTGTTGAACAACACCTGGTAATTGACGCTGTTCCGCTGGCGCTTGAGGTGGTTGAAGGTCGCGTCGAGGATGATTTCGAGCGTGTCGGTGGGGCGCCACTGCGCAGTGCCGTTCACCGTCAGCCGCTGTTCGGCGCGATCGAAGATGCGCGCCATGAAGCGGTTCGGGCGGTACAGGCCCGGATCGTCCACGCCGTCGCCATTGCCGTCGATCGCGCCGGTCTGTGTCCAGCCGCCGGCATCGAACGAATGACCCTGCGTCTTCGTGTCCGAATAGGCGACGCTGGCGAGCAGCCCGAAGCGCTCGCCGAAACTCTTCGAAACCATCGCCGAGCCGCGATAGCCGACATGGTCGGCCTGATCGGCATAGGCGCCCTGGAGGCGTCCGGCGGCGACGAAGTCCTTGAGGTCGAGCGGGCGCTTGGTCTTGAGGTTCACCGTCGCGCCGAGCGCACCCTCGGGCATGTCGGCGGTGGGCGATTTGATGACGAGGATCGAGGAGATGATCTCGGGGCTCACCGATTCCAGCGCCGCGTTACCGCCATTGCCCGGCCCGATATAGTTGCGGCCGTTGATTTCGAGCCGGTTCTGCGAAATCCCGCGCACGGTGAAGTTCGATCCATCGCCCTCGCGCCGGCTGATCTGGACGCCCGTCACGCGGCTCATCGCTTCCGCCACATTCTGGTCGGGCATCTTGCCGATGTCCTGCGCGGTGATGACGTCGACGATCGACTGTGCTTCGCGCTTGGCGTTGATCGACTCCTGAAGCGACGCGCGGATGCCGGTGACGACGATGTCCTCGCCGGCTTGCGTGCCGGCTGCAGGGCCGGAAGCTTGTTGTGCGGGAGTCTCCGCCAGGCTTGCCTGCGTGACCGCCGCGCGGCGCTTCAGCACGAACGCTTTGCCGACCTTGACCGGGACCAGGTCGGTGCCGGACAGGAGCAGCCGCAGCGCCGCGGCTACTTCCATCGATCCCTTGACGCGATTGACCCGCAAGCCTTCGGTAATGGCCCCGGGTGCGAGGATCTGGATGCCGGCCTGATGCGCGAACATCGGGATGCCGGTCTGCGCGGCCTGCGCGGGAACGTCGAAACGGCGGACTTGTGCGGCCGCCTCGGCGGGCGAAGCCACGCCGCATATGATTGCGGCGGCGGTCCCCAGCAGATGAATACGCGCGTGCGTCAATTCGATCCTCCCCTTTTCATCGGGCGCCCTATTGCCGGTGCGCTCTCGATACCAAGAGTCCGCGCCGGCGGGTTTCCGTCAGGGTAGCGGGTTCTTTTTTCGCGCCAGCCGGATCTCGCCAGGGGTGGTCGTGACGGCGACGTCGAGCGAGGCGCTCAACGTTGCAGCGAAATCGGCGGGGCGGTCGATCTGGAAAAGCCCCACCAGCCGCGCGCTCGCCAGATCCGGGTCCGCGATCACCAGCTGTTGGCGATTGTAGCGGTTGAACTGTTCGACGGCGCTGCCCAGCGTTTCGTTTTCCAGCGAGATCTCGCCGCTGCGCCACGCCAGCGATCGCTCGATCGCGGCGGGCTCGGTCGCGATTTCGGGCGCCGCCGCGCCGGGCCGGAAGGTGGCATATTGCCCCGCCTCCAGGATCGTCATCGTCCCGCCGCTGTCGGTTGCCCAGGCGGCGACCCTGCCTTCGGTGACGGCGACGCGCACGCCGCTGTCCGTGCGGCGCACCGAGAAGGCGGTGCCGACCGCGCGCACCTGCGCGATGCCGGCATCGACGACGAAGGGGCGCTTGCGATCCTTGGCGACCTGAAACCAGGCCTGCCCCTCCCGCAGTGCTATGCGGCGGCTGTCGTCCGCCATCGCGACGCGCAAACTGCTGCTGGTGTCGATCGTGGCGACCGAGCCGTCGGCGAGCGGCAGCCGCCTGATCTCGCCGCGCGCGGTCGTCACGCGCTCGACCATCAGGTGCGGCCAGGCGACGATCCCGGCAATCCCCGCCGCCATCGCGCCGCCGGCGCCCGCGAGCAGCCACCGCCGCGTCGGGGCGGTGGCGGGGGGAAGGGGGCGCGCAACATCGATAGGCGCGCCCGCTGCCACCGTGCCCCCTGCCACCGCACGGTCGATCGCACTCAACCCCGCCTGCGCGCGGAGCAGCGCACCGGCATGGCGGCGATCCTGTGCCAGCCATGCCTCGAGCTCGGCGCGTCCGGCCGCATCGAGCGGGTGACGCAGCGCCCAGGCGGCGGCCTCTTCAGCGTGATCGCGCATGCGCAACGCCTCCGTCCGACAATCTTGCCTGCTCGGGTTCCGGCTCGGTGATCAGCTTCAGGATCGCGCGCAGGCTGCGGCTCGCGTCATTCTCGACCACCGCCTCGCTCACGCCCATCGCCGCCGCGATTTCCTTTTGGGTCAGCCCTTCGACCCGGCGCATGAGGAAAATCCGCCGGGCGCGCTCGGGCAGGGTGGCGAGCGCCGCCTGTACGCGCTCGAGTTCCTGACGCGCGGCGGCGAACCGTTCGGGCGAGAGCTGGTCGCTTTCCGATTCGGCATCGAAGGTTTCCGCCAGCGCTTCGATCCGGACGACGCGTGCGTGCTTGCGCTGCCGCTGCGCCAGGTTGCGCGCCATGGTGAACAGATAGGCGCGCGGCGTCGTGACGTGCGCGACGTCATCGAGCTGGGCAAGGCGACAATAACATTCCTGCACGATGTCCTCCACGTCGGCCGCGGCGACGAGCCGTCGCTGCAGCCATAGCCGCAGGTCGCGTTCGTGCGGCAGGATCTCGCGTCCCACCCACTCGGCTAGCGCCTCGCGTTCCGTCGTTTCACTCCTCTCACCCTCTAAGAGGCCCGACCGCGACGTTTCCGTCAACCGAGATGCTGAATCAGGTTGTTTAATTCCGCTCGATCCGCCTCCGCTGCGACGCCTGAAGGCCGTCGCTCGCCGTTTCCGGCGATCGCCGGTTAAATATCAGCAGGTTAGGCGAGCTGACAGATGTCGAGGACGTTCATGTCGTCATAGTCCTGGTTCTCGCCCGCCATGACCCAGATGAACGCGTAGGCGCCGGTGCCGGCGCCCATGTGGATCGACCAGGGCGGGGAGATCACCGCCTCGCCGTCCGCCATGACGATATGACGCGTGGCGTCGCCCTGACCCATGAAGTGCATCACCCGGCCTTGCGTGGGATCGTCGAGATCGAAGTAGAAATAAATCTCGCTCCGGCGTTCGTGGACGTGCGGCGGCATCGTGTTCCACACGCTTCCCGGCTTGAGGATCGTGAGGCCCATCGCGAGCTGCGCGCTGTCGCACACGCCCGGAATGACGAGTTGATGGATCGTCCGGTCGTTCGCTTCCTTAAGGCTGCCGCGCTCGAGTATCTTCGCGCTGGCGAGCGGCAGCTTTCGTGTCTCGAAGGCGCGATGGGCGGGGGAGGAGGCGAGGTAGAAACGTGCATCGTCGCCGGAAAAGCTGACGTCTTTCGCGCCCATCGTGACGTACAAGCTGTCCTTCGCGCCTAGCGCGAACGGCTCGCCATCGACGGTGACCGTCCCCACGGCGCGGCCGACGTTGACGATGCCGAGCTCGCGCCGCTCGAGGAACGCGTGGCCGGCAGCGGAGGCGGGCTCCGACTGATCAGGCAGGCGGACACTCCCGCTCTCGACCAGCACACCGCCGATCACCAGCCGGTCGGCATGGGTGTAGTTGAGCACGCATTGGTTGGGGCGAAACAAATTCTGAATGAGATAGCGATCGCGCAATTCGTCATTGGACACGCCCGCCATCATGTCGGGATGGGTGGCGTAATAGGTTCGATCGAACATGGCTGCTCCGAAGAAGGACCGGGCCGGGTCTGTATGTTGGGGGCACCGCTCCGCGTCAAAAGGCCACGTGCAGTCGCCATCGAAGCGATGACGACTGCACGGGCAGGGGAGGTTCTTATTTCCCTTTCAGGAATACCGGGGGCGTGTAGGCGCCGTTCGTCGCGACGTCCCACACCTCGATGCGCGCCCATTTCCGGCCGCTGAGGTTGACGCGCTTTTCGATCGTGCGCGTCCCGAACGGCGCCCCGCCGGTCAGGTCGATGCGATCGCGATAGACTTTTTTGCCGTCGCCACTCACGACTTCGGCGAAGGCGGGCGGGAAGGTCCATTCGATCTTCGCCCGCACCACGGCATTGCGTCCGAATGCGGCTTCTTCGCCGCTCTTCGCCCCGTCGATCGTGAATTCGGGGATCAGAACTTCGCCGGTGGTGGTGAAGAAGCGGCCACCGCGCAGCGCGTCGAGCACGCTCTGCCAGCCATCGGTATAGCGCGGCAACGGTCCGTCGAGCCGGAGATAGTTGATGTTCATATGCGCGTAGAGCTCGCTCTCGTCGGAGAGCTGGAACACGTCGACCTCGCCGGGGGCGAATTTGCGCTCGGACGGTTTCGCCGCCCAGTTGTTCATGTCGTCGAGCGTGTCGAGCACGCGGGTGCCGAGGCGCGGCAGCGAATAGTCCGACGGCATATTCTTCCACGCGCCGCCGAGGAAGCGGTCGCTCTTGAAGAAGGGCGTGTCCTTATGTTTGTCAGGAAAGCCATACGAACCCTTGATCCGCGGGTGCGCGGTCCACATCAGGCCGTTCTCGTCCTGCATCAGCTTCAGGACATCCTCCGGCGAGCCGACATGATAGATCTTGCCCAGCTTGGGATCATTCTCGACGAAGGGCTGCCCCTCCTTGCGGTCGAGCGTCCAATAGACCGGCTTGGGGAAAAAGCTGATCCAGTGCCCGCCGAGCTGGACGTTGGGCTCCTCGCCCGGAAGCAGCAGCAGCTTGTCATCCGACAGCCGCGCGGTCTCGGCGTGCATCGTCTTGAGCAGGGTCAGCCGGTCGCCGGCGCGATCGAGCGCCTCGCGGCCGAGGTGAAGCTCGGCGAGATGGACGATCTCGACGTTCATGTCCTTGAAGCGCTTGACGAAGGCGGGGGACTCCAGCCCGTCGGGCACGCCGGTCGATTGCTGGAAGCGCGCCGTGTTGAGGAAGGCTTCGGTATGCTCGACATGATAGTGGCTGGTGAAGGTGCGGTGCCCGTCGAGCGCCTTGAAGCGGTCGCCGCGGGTATAGGCGAGTGCGGCCTTGGTGACGCTCGCGGCGTCGCCGCTGTCGGGCAGCAGGAACACGCCCATGTCCTGCGTCGTGCCCGGCGGGGCGTTGACCCACGGGACGTAGCGCCGGTCGCCCTCGAGCGTCTGACGCACGCCGAAGCTCGTGCGACCGGCAAGGTTGCGATAGTCGCTGCCGTACCACGCCGAATTGTCGTTGTTGGCATAGTCGAGCGGATAATAGAATTGATGCGGCGGCGGGACCACGCCCAGCGACCCGCCCGCGGTGCCCTCGGCAACGATCATGCGCGCGCGCACCTTGGGCGAGACCGCGGGTTTGCGCGATGCCTCGCCTTCCTTGCGCACGATCGTGTCGGACAGATCGGTGAAGGCGATCGATTGCCACGGCAGCGCCGCCGATGTCGCGACGCTGAGCCCGGCATCGAAGGTGTAGGCGGTGGCGGGGCGCTGCGTCGACATCACCATCGCCGCACGCACCAGCCGCGAGCCCGGATAGATGGTGAACTGATAGGTGCCCGAGAAGGGCCCGGCCGCCGCGCCGCCGACGATCACCTTGGTATAGCCACCCTCCGCGCGCACGCTGATGTCGCTGCGCGCGAGGGTCAGCGGGAAGCTTTCGAACGGCCGCGTGCGCGGATTGTCGAAGAAGACCGTCCAGCCTTCCTTGAGATCGCGCGTGCCGACGGTGACAACCCCGGCGGGATCGATCCCGCCGAGGATCGGCTTGCCCGCGATCGAGACCGCCTCGATCAGCGGCTTGCCGGGATCGAGCGACAGGACGAGCTGCGCGCGCTCACCCTCGGCCGAGGGCCAGTCGATCGCCACCGAGCCCTGTGTCCGCGCAACGCGCACGTCGCCGGGCAGCGCCTTGCTGGGCGCGTTGAGAACCGTCGCCGGTGCCTGCGCGTGCGCCGCGCCCGCCAAGCCGACAGCGGTTAGCGCGGTTGCCAGCGCCAGCGCGGTGAAAATCCGTTTCCTGTTCAAACCATCCTCCTGTTTTTCGTCATTCGCGGGGCCGTCATCGGGTCAGAAGTTGAAGCGGACGCCGAGCGAATATGTCGTGTCGTCGTTCCGCACTTCGCGGACGAAATCCTGGCGCGATTCGAAGTTGCGCGTTTTCTGGCCGGTGATGTTCGTACCGGCGAGGCTGACCGTGATATTCGGCGTCACATCGTAATTGAGGCCGAAGTCGAGCCGCCCCGCGGCGCGAATGCCATTGAGCCCGACGGGGATCGAAACCGGGCGGAGCGATAGGCCATTGGTGATGTCGCCATCGAAATATCTGGAGCGATAGGTGTAGATCATCCGCGCCGAGATGCCGTATTTCTCGTAAATCAGGCCGATGTTGTAATTATATTTGGAGACGCCGAGCAGCGGCAGACCCTGAAGCCGGTCGCCGGGGGTCGTCACCTCGCTGTCGATGATCGTGAAGTTCCCGATCACGCCCGCGCCGTCGAGACCTTCGGGAAGGAAGTCGAGGAACAGCTGGCCGCCGACTTCGACGCCCTTGATCTTGGCGGACCCCAGGTTGCGGGGGGTCGAGATCACATATTGCAGGCCGTCGATCGTCCGCACTTCGGTCCCGTTGATGATGCGGTCGGTGATGTCGCGATAGAAGCCGACCACCGAAACATAATTGCTGCGGCCGAAATAATATTCGAGCGACGCATCGAAGCTGTCGGCCTTTTGCGGCCGGAGGTCGGGATTGCCGCCCGATCCGGAGTTCTGGATCGTGCTGACGTAGGACACGACATAGCTGAGCCCGGGGTTGAGCTGGCCGAAGCTGGGCCGCGAAAGCGTCTTCGAATAGTTGAAGCGTGCCTGAAGGCCATCGCCGAACTGGACGCGCGCGCTGGCGTTGGGCAAGAGATCGGTGTCGCTGGTCGAGCGCTGAACCAGCACGACGCGCGAGGTGCTCGTTGCCGGATCGGTCACGCGCCCCGAGCCCGCAATATCGCGATCGGTGCGGGTGAGGCGGGCACCCACCATGCCGTCGACCGAGATCGCATCGGTCAGCGAGAATTCATACCCCGCCTGCAGGAACCCGGCATAGCTTTTCTCCTGCGCATCATAGTCGCGCGTCGGATCGAAAGCCGGGGTGTCGGGCGAGATGCGGTACAGCGTCCTGAGCTGCCGCTTGATCGATTCCTGCGTCAGATATCTAGGGTCGATCTGCAGGAAGGATGCGCCGTCGTTCATCTGCGGCACCCCGGGGGCCTGCGACAATATGTCGGAGGGGAGGCCGGCGTCGGTGAGCGGCGTCACGAACGAACCGCCGGGTGCGGGTGGGCCGCCGAGATATTGCTCGAACCCGGCCTTGCGCCGCGCGACGCGAACGCCAGCCTGGACATAGTCGAGCAACCCGGCGTCAAAGTCGTATTTGGCGTCGCTCATCACCGACCATAACGTGCCGCGGCTGCGGTTGATGTCTTCGGTCATGCCGTTGGCGAACGCGAGGCCGGCGGGGTCGTTCATCGGGTTGCCCGGCATCGTTGCCTGCACCTCGTGATTGTTATCGCGGACCTGAACCAGCTCGGCGATGCGCTTGCCGATATCGACGCGAAAGCTGTTGTTTCGGTTGGTCGAGGATTCATAGGAGATGTCGGTATTCCAGCTGAGCGCGCCGATTTCCTTGTTGAAGCCGGTGGCGATCACATAGATGTCGGTGCGCGCCTTGTTGGCGACGGTCGCGGTGTAATATTCGAGGTTGCGTGCGGTATAGCCGGTGGCGTTGCACAGCTCGCGGATCGTGCCGGTGCCCGTCGGATTGGTCGGGCTCCGCACGTTGCCCGAATAATAGCCGTCGGGACCGACTGCGAAATCCTCGCAGGTGTCGCCCGCGGTCGCCTCGAACGACGTTCCGGTGAAGGCACGGAAGGTCGGGCGCGCCTGATAGACGTTGCCGCGAAAGCCCGCGAACAGGCCCTCGACATAGATTTTGGTATCGGTATCGGGCGCCCATTCGAGCGAGAAATTGCCCTGCGGGCGCTCATATTTGCCGAATTCGATCGCGGCGGCGAAGCCGGTCGGCGCGTGCAGGTTCTGCGGCGAGCCCGCGGGGCCGGCGCTGGTGGCGCGCGTCCAGTCGTTCCACGCGACCGGCCGGGCATATTTGTTGCGCTGATAGGAGACGCTGGCCATCGCCGCGATCTCGCCTTCCCCCGCGTCCCAGCGGTTGGCGACGAGCAGGCTCAGCGCCGGATTGAGCGTATTCTTCGAACCGGCTTCCTGCAGATAGGTCGCGCGTGCGCTGCCGGCGATCGTCAGTTCCTTGAAGTCGAGCGCGCGGCGCAGGCGCATATTGACGCCGCCCGCGACGCCGCCTTCGAGCCGCTCGGCTGAGTTGGACTTGTAGACATCGACGCCCGCAAGCGCTTCGGCCGGCAGATCCTGAAACGAGAAGCCGCGGCCGACCCCGGTGAAAATCTCGCGTCCGTTGAGCGTGGTGATGATGTCGTCGAGGCCGCGGATGCGCGCGCCGACGATCTCGTTGTTGCCGCCGACGACGACCTGCACGCCGGGCACGCGCTGGAGCGCCGACGCCGTGGTCATGTCGGGAAGCTTGCCGATATCCTCGGCGACGATCGAGTCGACCACCGCGGTCGACTCGCGCTTGATTTCGGCGGCGCGAGCAAGGCTCTGGCGGATGCCGGTGACGACGATGGCGTCCCCGTCCTGAACATCACTTGCCGCCGGATCCACGGCCGCCTGATTTGCGGATGGTTCGGCGGCCGGCGCGGTCTGCGCCTTTGCCATATGAGCGCCGCTGGCGAGCGCGATCAACGCCACGGAAGCGCGAAGACTGATCTTCAATGGAACTCTCCCTGTAAGACATCATATAAGTTAAGCGGATTGATCATATAATTCTGTCGGACGTAATACGGTGCCTGAGTTGGCCTTCAGGTCATTGCTGTTGGTGTGGTTCAGCCCGTCGGGCTGTGGGAGGACATAAAGTCTTGCAGATCGCGGTGCCGTTTGAGGCTGCTGCTCATGTGGCTCCGCGCCGCCACCCGTGCGGCGTCGGGATCGCGGCGGATGATGGCGTCGAGTATCGCCTCATGCTCTTCGCTGATCACCGCCTTGTAACGCGCGCCGACATAGCTTTGCCCCTGGCGCAGATAGAGCGAACGCGGCGGGACGAGGCGGACGCCGAGAAAATCGATCAGCTTGGCGTAATAGGTGTTCTTGCTGGCCCGCGCGATGACATTGTGGAACTCGACATCGGCCTTGACCGAATCGTCGAGGCCGATCGCCGCCTCGCCAAGGATCTTGAGCTGCTGGCGCATGCTCATCACATCGACCTCGCTGCGCCGTTCGGCGGCCAGCGCGGCCATCTCGGTTTCGACGCTGAGCCGCAGCTCGAGCAACTGGATCACGTCGCTGAGATTTTCGACCTCTTCGCGCGTGATCTGGAATGCCTGATAATGTGCGGTCTCGCTGACGAAGAGCCCTTTGCCCTGGCGGGCCTCGACCAATCCGGCGGCGGCGAGGCGGGCGACCGCTTCGCGGACCACCGTGCGGCTCACGCCCAGCACATCGACGAATTCCGCCTCGGTCGGAAGCTGCGAGCCGGGCCAGTGCGCGCCGGACAGGATGCTTGCGCGGATATGTTCGCACGCGGCGTCGACCAGCGACGGCCGCCGCTTGCGAAGCGCCAACCGCTCGTCGTGCACAGCGTCGGTTCCGCCCTGCCTCACGCGCCCATTCTCCCGCCGCCAGCGCTTGATGCGCCATACGCGACTCACATTACCAGTTATAAGTTATATGACAACTTAAATAATTTCATTTCATTTTAGAAATATGTTCGAGACGCGCAAGGTCAAGCGCGTGCGGCTTTTCACCGAGTTCACATCCCGAAGGCTCGCTGCCTACGCTCCGCTTCTCGCGGGATTGTCCGTATCATGCGACTGAGGCGGGGAGGTCACCCGCATATTTTTTGTAGAGGGCAAGCACCTCCCAGTGGACATCGGATCGGTCGATCCTCGATAGACCGGGCATTATATCATCGGCGATGTCGCCGTGTGGGACGCGTCGCTCAGTTCCAGTCGCGCGCCAGAAAACGCGCCTTCGCACCGCCGAGGACGCCGATCGCGCGATCGATGTTGCGCCGCCTTGCCGCGTCCGATTTCAGATTGGCGAGGTAACGCAGGATTTCCTTCTGGAGACTGGGCGTGAGGCCGTCCCATCGGGCCCTGACCCCGGGGTCTTCATCGAGGCGAGCCGCAAATTCGGGCAGCATCTCGTCTTGCGGGCCGCTGCGGTAGGCGGGGTCGAAGGCGACCGACACGTCGACCGTGTCGCCGACATCGGTGCCCGACGCCTTGCGGACGATGCCGTCGAGATAGAGGTAAAAGCTCCCGTCGCCCGCCGGCATCATGTTAACCCGCCATGCCGGGTCGGGCTGGCCGTTCACCTGGACGAGGACGGGCAGGGGCTTTTTCCAGCCGGCCTTGATCCGCCGCGCCCGCGCGGCGCTGACGAGCACATAGGGATTGATCCCTTTGCGTTCGATCTTCGCCCTGAATTCCATGCGGTGCGCGGGTTAGCCGATCGTGCTGGCGAGTTCGCGGTTGAGCCAGAGTGCGACGAGCGTGCCGATCGCGCCCGAGAGCAGATAGGCGCCCGCGGCGATCAACCCGAACTGGCTGGAGAGCCAGAGCGCGACCATCGGAGCGAAGCCGGCGCCGAACAGCCAGGCGAGGTCGGAGGTGAAGGCCGAGCCGGTGTAGCGGTGGCGCGGCTGGAAGTTCGACGAGAGCGCGCCCGACGACTGGCCAAAGGAGAGGCCGAGCAGCGCGAAGCCAAGGATCATGAAGGTCGCTTCGCCGATTTCGCCGGCGTCGAGCAGCTGCGGCGCGAAGCCGCTGAACGCCGCGATGGCGGCGGCGGTGGCCGCGAGCAGCGTGCGGCGGCCGAAGCGGTCGGCGAGCGCGCCCGAGGCGATGATCGTCCCGATGCCGACGACCGCGGCGATCGCCTCGATCATCAGGAAGCGGACCGGGCTTTCGTCGGTGAACAGGAACACCCAAGACAGCGGATAGACGGTGACCATGTGGAACATCGCGAAGCTGGCGAGCGGCGCGAAGGTGCCGATGACGATCGTCTTCCATTCCGACCGCACCGTTTCGAGAAGCGGCGCGGGCTGGAGTGCGCGGTTCTCGAACAATTCGGCATATTCGGGGGTCACGACGATGCGCAGCCGCGCGAAGAGCGCGACGACGTTGATCGCGAAGGCGACGAAGAAGGGATAGCGCCAGCCCCACGCCAGGAAATCCTCGGCGGGCAGCGCCGCGATCAGGAACATGAAGAGCAGGCTGGCGACGATCAGGCCGAGCGGCGCGCCGAGCTGCGGGATCATCGCGTACCAGCCGCGCTTGTTCTCGGGCGCGTTGAGCGCGAGCAGCGAGGCGAGGCCGTCCCACGAACCGCCGAGCGCGACGCCCTGACCCATGCGGAACAGCGCGAGCAACAGCGCGGCGCCGATGCCGACCGATTCATAGCTGGGGACGAAGGCGATCGCCGCGGTCGAGCCGCCGAGCAGGAACAGCGCGATGGTGAGCTTGGCGCCGCGGCCATAGGCGCGGTCGATCGCGGTGAAGATGATCGTGCCGACCGGGCGCGCGACGAAGGCGAGCGCGAAGATCGCGAACGACCAGAGCGTGCCCGTCAGCGGATCGAGGTGCGGGAAGACGAGCTTCGGAAACACCAGCACCGACGCGATCGCATAAACGAAGAAGTCGAAGAATTCGGAGGTGCGGCCGATGATGACGCCGATCGCGATCTCGGCGGGGTCGATGCGGTGGCCGCCGTCTTCGTGGAGGGCGCGGGCGTCGCGTTCGACCTCGGTGGTGGGCACGGTATCGGCAGCCATGGTAACAATCCTTGAGCTGGCGCCCTCCGCAGGACAGGATGCGGCGGCACGAGTCGGTCATAGGGCAAAATTACCCCGAATGAAAATGCCCCTGCGCGATCAGGAACGGTCGCGGGATTGGACAAAATGTCCTATGTGCAGTGCAACAAAGGAGGCCTAGGCGCGCATCATGCCAAGCAATCTCCCCCGTTTTCCCGCCCGATTGCGGCTCTTGCCGCTGCTCGCCGCGCTGCCTTTGTTGTCGGGCTGCGGGCTGGTCGTGCTCGATCCCGCCGGCGACGTCGCGCGCCAGCAGGGCGACCTGATCGTCCTGTCGACCGTGCTGATGCTGCTGATCATCGTGCCGGTGATGGCGCTGACGATTTTCTTCGCGTGGAAGTATCGCGCGTCGAACAAGGAGGCGACGTACAAGCCCGACTGGGACCATTCGACGCAGCTCGAGCTGGTCATCTGGTCGGCGCCGCTCCTGATCATCATCTGCCTCGGCGCGGTGACGTGGGTCGCGACGCACCTGCTCGATCCGTACCGCCCGCTCGCGCGGACGGCGCCGGGCAAGCCCGTCGCGGCGGAGGTGAAGCCGCTTGACGTCCAGGTCGTCGCGCTCGACTGGAAATGGCTGTTCATCTACCCCGAACAGGGCGTCGCGACGGTGAACGAGCTGGCACTGCCGGTCGACCGGCCGATCCGGTTCCGCATCTCCTCCTCGTCGGTGATGAACAGCTTTTACGTGCCCGCGCTCGCGGGGCAGATTTACGCGATGCCGGGCATGGAAACCAAGCTGCACGGCGTTTTCGACAAGACCGGCGAGTTTGAGGGCTTTTCGGCCAATTATTCGGGCTGGGGCTTTTCGAACATGCGCTTCGCGGTGAAGAGCCTGCCCGCGGGCGAGTTCGACAAATGGGTCGCGACCGCCAAGGCTTCGGCCGAAGGCGATCTCAGCCGCGATACCTATTTGAAGCTCGAAAAGCCGACGCACAAGGAGCCGGTCCGCCGTTTCGCCGCGAGCGATCCGCAATTGTTCGACGCGGTCGTCAACATGTGCGTCGAGCCCGGCAAGATGTGCATGCACGACATGATGTCGCTCGACGCCGCGGGCGGCGCGGGCATCGCGGGTATCGGCAATGTCCGGCAGGTGACTTATGACAAGTTCGCCGCGCGCGGTACGGTCGACGCCGCACGCTGGAGCATGCGTTATGTCGCGGCCGCTTGCAGCTCGCCGGTGATGTCGAACGACCGCCCCGACGCGAAGCCGGTCGCACCGGCGATGCTGAAAGGCGAGGGGCTTCCCCATCCTTCCAAGCCCGAACGCACCGCGCTGCGCGCGCCCGCCGCCGACCGCCCGCTGTCCTGAACGAGCCGAGATCCCATGACCATCCCGCATCCCGCACCCGAAACCGGTCCGATCCTTGGCAAGCTGTCGCTCGAGGCGCTGCCGCTGCACGAGCCGATCCTTGTCATCACCTTCATCGGCGTCGTCCTTGGCGGCATCGCCGTGCTCGGCCTGATCACCAAGTTCCGCCTCTGGGGCTATTTGTGGACCGAGTGGTTCACCACCGTCGATCACAAGCGCATCGGGATCATGTATATGATCCTGGGGCTTATCATGTTCCTGCGCGGCTTTGCCGATGCGATCATGATGCGGCTGCAGCAGGCGATGGCGTTCGGCGGGTCGGAGGGATACCTCACCCCGCATCATTATGACCAGGTGTTCACCGCGCATGGCGTGATCATGATCTTCTTCGTCGCGATGCCGTTCATCACCGGGCTGATGAACTATGTCGTGCCGCTGCAGATCGGCGCGCGCGACGTCAGCTTCCCCTTCCTCAACAATTTCAGTTTCTGGATGACGACCGCGGGCGCGGTGCTGACGATGATTTCGCTCTTCGTCGGCGAATATGCACAGACGGGCTGGCTCGCCTATCCGCCCTTGTCGGGGATCGCTTACAGCCCCAATGTCGGCGTCGACTATTATATCTGGGGCTTACAGATAGCCGGCGTCGGCACCACCCTGTCGGGCATCAACCTGATCGTCACGATCCTCAAGCTGCGCGCGCCGGGCATGGGGCTGATGAAGATGCCCGTCTTCACCTGGACGTCGCTCTGCGCGAACATCCTGATCGTCGCCTCCTTCCCGATCCTGACCGCGACGCTCGTGCTGCTCACGCTCGACCGTTATGTCGGCACCAATTTCTTCACCAACGACCTCGGCGGATCGCCGATGATGTATGTGAACCTGATCTGGATCTGGGGGCACCCCGAGGTCTATATCCTCGTGCTGCCGCTGTTCGGCGTCTTCTCCGAAGTCACCTCGACCTTCTCGGGCAAGCGGCTCTTCGGTTACACCTCGATGGTCTATGCGACGATCTGTATCACGATCCTGTCGTATCTCGTGTGGCTGCACCATTTCTTCACCATGGGATCGGGGGCGAGCGTCAACAGCTTCTTCGGCATCACGACGATGGTGATTTCGATCCCGACGGGGGCCAAGCTGTTCAACTGGCTGTTCACCATGTACCGCGGCCGCATCCGCTTCGAACTGCCGATGATGTGGACGGTCGCCTTCATGCTGACCTTCGTCATCGGCGGCATGACCGGGGTGCTGCTCGCGGTGCCGCCCGCTGACTTCGTGCTCCACAACTCGCTGTTCCTGATCGCGCATTTCCACAATGTGATCATCGGCGGCGTCTTGTTCGGCCTGTTCGCGGCGATCAACTACTGGTGGCCCAAGGCGTTCGGCTACAAGCTCGACGTGTTCTGGGGCAAGATCAGCTTCTGGTGCTGGGTCGTCGGTTTCTGGGTCGCCTTCACGCCGCTCTATATCCTCGGCCTGATGGGCGTGACGCGGCGCATGCGCGTGTTCGACGACCCGAGCCTGCAGATATGGTTCGTGATCGCAGGGATCGGCGCGCTGATCGTCGCCGCGGGTATCGGCGCGATGCTGGTCCAGTTCGCGGTGAGCATCTGGCGCCGCAAGGAGCTGCGCGATGAAACCGGCGGCGATCCGTGGGACGGCCGCACGCTCGAATGGGCGACCAGCTCGCCGCCGCCCGACTATAATTTCGCCTTCACGCCCGTCATCCATGACCTCGACGCGTGGTACGACATGAAGACGCGCGGGCACCAGCGGCCGGTCGATGGCTATCGCGACATCCATATGCCGAGCAATACCGGCACGGGGATGATCCTGTCGGGCTTCTGCCTCGTCATGGGCTTTGCGCTGGTCTGGCACATCTGGTGGCTCGTCGCGCTGAGCTTTGCCGCGACGATCGTCGGCGCGATCTATCACACCTTCAACTACAAGCGCGATTTCGACATCCCGGCGGCGACGGTCACCGCGGTCGAGGAAGCGCGCACCCGCCAGCTGGCGGCCGGAGCCTGATGCGATGAGTGCCAAGACGATAACCGCCGACGCGCCCGTCCAGTTCTACGACCTCGACGAGCATGCGCATCCCGAGGGGCACAGCACGATGCTGGGCTTCTGGATCTATCTGATGAGCGACTGCCTCATCTTCGCGATCCTCTTCGCCTGCTATGCGGTCCTCGGCGGCAGCTATGCCGCGGGGCCGGCGCCGAAGGATCTGTTCGACCTGAAGCTCATCGCGCTCAACACCGCGATGCTGCTCTTCTCGTCGATCACTTACGGCTTTGCTGTGCTGCAGATGCAGCAGGGCAAGGTGCGGGGCGTGCAGATCTGGCTCGCGGTCACCGCGCTGTTCGGGCTCGCCTTCCTCGGGATCGAACTTTACGAGTTCCACCATCTGATCGAGATCGGCGCGACGCCGCAGCGCAGCGCCTTCCTGTCGAGCTTCTTCACGCTTGTCGGCACGCACGGGCTGCACGTCACCTTCGGTATCATCTGGCTGGTGACGCTGATGTTCCAGCTGTCGAAGCACGGCCTGATCGCCGCGAACAAGCGCCGCGTGATGTGCCTGTCGATGTTCTGGCATTTCCTCGATGTCGTGTGGATCGGCGTCTTCACCTTTGTCTATCTGATGGGAGTGCTGCGATGAGCCACGATCCTCACGCTGCTCACGGCCATCACGAGATCGAGATGCCGCACGCGTCGATGCGCGATTATGTCATCGGCTTTGTCCTGTCGGTGATCCTGACCGCGATCCCCTTCTGGCTGGTGATGACGATGCCATTGAGCGCGGGCGCGACGGGCGCGATTATCATGGGTTTCGCCGTGGTCCAGATCGTCGTCCACATGGTCTTTTTCCTCCACATGACGCCAAAGGCCGAGGGTGGCTGGTCGCTGACCTCGCTGATCTTCACCGTGATCGTCGTCGTGATCATGCTCGCGGGCTCGCTGTGGGTGATGCATCACCTCAACACCAACATGATGCCGATGCCGCACGAGCCGACGAGTCAGACGGTAGGTACGACGACGGGTCAGGTGCCGTGACACGCACCCGCCGCGCGGCCTTTGCCGCGGCGGCGCTGGTCGCAGCTATCGGTCTCGCGGCGCTCGGCGTCTGGCAGCTCGAACGGCGCGTGTGGAAGCATGAGCTGGTCGCGGCGGTCGAGGCGCGCATTCATGCGGCGCCGGTCGCTGCGCCGGGACCGGGTGCGTGGGATGCCGTCGATGCGAAGAATGACGCTTATCGTCGCGTGACCGCGACCGGGCAGTTCCGCCATGATCGCGAGACGCTGGTGCAGGCGGTGACCGATCGTGGTCCCGGCTTCTGGGTGCTAACCCCGCTTGAAACGCCGGGGTTCACGTTGCTCGTCAATCGCGGCTTCGTGCCGAAGGATCGGCGCGATGCGGCGGCGCGCGCGGCGGGCAATGTCGCGGGGTCGGTGACGGTCACCGGGCTGCTGCGCGTCACCGAGCCCGAGGGCGCCTTCCTTCGCTCGAACGACGCGGCCGCCGACCGCTGGTTTTCGCGCGATGTCGCGGCGATCGCGAAGGCGAGGGGATTGCAGGACGCCGCGCCCTATTTCGTCGACGCCGATGCCAGGCCGAACCCCGGCGGTTATCCCGTGGGTGGGCTGACCGTGGTGCGGTTTCCCGACAATCATCTGGTCTATGCGCTGACCTGGTTTGCGCTTTGTGCGCTCAGCCTCTTTTTTGCGTGGCGGCTGTGGCGTATTCGCGATTGATGACCCGCCCGACCATCCCGCCGACCACGCCTTCGAGAGCGCCCGCCGGTCGCCGCAACATGACGCTGCTGATCCAGCTGCGCTGGATTGCGGTCGGGGGGCAGCTTGCGACGATCGGCATCGTCAGCGGGCCGATGGGGATCGCGCTGCCGCACGCGCCGCTGCTCGCCGCGATCATGGTGCTGATCGCGATCAACTTCGCGAGCATCGCGTTGCTCCGCCGCGGCCGCGCGGTGACCAATGCCGAGCTGACCGCGGTGCTGCTGTTCGACGTCGCGGCGCTCGGGTGGCAGCTCCACCACAGCGGCGGGCTCGCCAACCCCTTCGCCTCGCTGTTCCTGCTGCAGGTCGTGATCGGCGCGATCCTGCTCACCCCGCGCTCGTCGTGGGCGATCGTCGTCGCGGCGCTTGCCGCGCTCGCGGCGCTGCGGGTCGATCCGACGCCGCTCGTGCTGCCGCCCGCCTATGCGGCCGATCCGATGGGGCTGTATCTGAAAGGCAGCTTCGTCTGCTTCCTGCTCATCGCGGTGCTGTTCGTCGCCTTCGTCACGCGGATCAACCGCAATTTGCGCGACAGCGATGCGGCGCTCGCGACGAGCCGCCAGCGCGCGGCGGAGGAGGACCATATTGTGCGCATGGGGCTGCTCGCGTCGGGCGCGGCGCATGAGCTCGGGACGCCGCTGTCGACACTGTCGGTGCTGATCGGCGACTGGAAGGCGGCGCCGCGGCTCGCAAAGGATCGCGAGATGCAGGAGGATCTCGCCGACATGGACGCCGCGGTGCAGCGCTGCAAGGCGATCGTCAGCGGCATCCTGATGTCGGCGGGCGAGGCGCGCGGCGAGGCGCCGCAACTGACGACGATGCGTGCGTCGTTCAACGAGATCGTCGCGCACACGCGTGCGGTGCGCCGCCCCGGCACGGTCGAATTCAACGACCGCTTCGGCGCCGATGTCGCGATCGTGTCGGACCCCGCGCTGCGACAGGTGATCGGCAACGTGCTCGACAATGCGGCCGAGGTGTCGCCCGACTGGACAAGCTTCACGACGTCGCGTGACGGCGACATGCTGGTGATCGAGATCGCCGACCGCGGCCCGGGCTTCAGTCCGGAGATGTTGGAGAATTTCGGCCAGCCCTATCGTTCGACCAAGGGACGGCCCGGTGGCGGGCTTGGCCTGTTCCTGCTCGTTAATGTGCTGCGCAAGCTCGGCGGCGGCGCCAGCGTCGCCAATCGCGATGCGGGCGGCGCGCTGGTGCGGATGTTCCTGCCGATTTCGGCGCTCGCCCCGCCCGGTGGAGACAAGGCATGACCGAGACGCGCCAATTGCTGATCGTCGAGGACGACGACGCCTTCGCCCGCACGCTGAAACGCTCGTTCGAGCGGCGCGGCTATGCGGTAGAGGCCGCGCACAGCCCCGAGGAGATGGACACGCTGCTCACGACGTTCCGGCCGGGCTATGCGGTCGTCGACCTCAAGCTCGGCGGCGCATCGGGACTCGCGTGCGTGCAGACGCTGCGCGCGCTCGACCCGGAGATGCGGATCGTCGTGCTCACGGGCTTTGCGAGCATCGCGACCGCGGTCGAGGCGATCAAGCTCGGCGCTTCCTATTATCTCGCCAAGCCGTCGAATACGGACGATATCGAGGCGGCGTTCGACCGCAGCGAAGGTAATGCCGAAACGCCGGTGGGCGACCGCCAGTCGTCGATCAAGACCGTCGAGTGGGAGCATATCCACCAGGTTTTGGTCGAGACCGATTTCAACATTTCGGAAACCGCGCGCCGGCTCGGGATGCACCGGCGCACGCTGGCACGGAAGCTGGAGAAAAGGCAGATCCGTTAGGCTGCGGCGGCGCTATTTCTTCTCGACCAGTTCGCGCGTCAGAAAGCCGTGGAGCATCGCGGCGCGCACCGCGTCCTCGGCGTGATCGGCGCCGACCGAATGGCCGCCTTCGATATATTCGTGATAATAGACGCGGTTGCCGTTTTCCATCAGCCGCGCGGCATATTTGCGCGCGTGGCCGGGGTGGACGCGGTCGTCCTTGGTCGAAAGATAGAGGAAGATCGGCGGATATTTCACGCCCTTGCGGATGTTCTGATACGGCGAATATTTCGACAGGAACGCCCAGTCTTCCGGCACGTCGGGATCGCCATATTCGGCGACCCATGAGGCACCCGCGAGCATCTTGTCGTACCGCCACATATCCTTGATCGGCGAGCCCGAGATCACCGCGCCATAGAGGTCGGGGCGCTGCGTCATCGCCGCGCCGACGAGCACGCCGCCGTTCGAACGGCCCGAGATCGCTATCTTGCCCTTCGCGCTGACGCCGGTCTTCACCAGATCCTCGGCGACCGCATGGAGATCGTCGAAGCTCGCCTGGCGCTTTTCGCGCAGCGCCGCCTGATGCCAGGCGGGGCCATATTCGCCGCCGCCGCGGATGCCCGCAAGGACATAGGCGTTGCCGTCCTCGACCCAGAAGAGGCCGAGCGGGCCGGCGCGATACGGCTGGCCGGTGAGATAGCCCGGCGTCTGCGCGGCGCGGAAGCCGCCATAGGCGTGGACGAGCGCGGGGACGGGGCCGGTCGAGCCCTTCTTGCGCGCGAGGAAATAGGGGATTTTCGTGCCGTCCTTCGACGTCGCGAAACGCTTTTCGACGGTCATGTCCTTCGCGTCGAAGGTCGCGGGCAGGCTCTGTACGGCTTGCGGCGCCTTTCCTTCGGACACGGCGTAGAGCGTCGGGGGCATCAGCATCGTCTCGGCCGATGCGAGGACGATGTCGCGTTTGCCCACGGTGCCGGCGATGGTGACGGTGGCGTTCGCGGCGAGCGGAACCTCCTTCTGGCTCCAATGGCCGGTCTTCGGGTCGCGGCGCAGCGCGAACAGCTTGCCCTCGACATCGTCGAGCGCCTTCACCCACAGGATATTGTCGGTCGCCGAGACATTCTCGATCGCCTGCGCCTTCGTCGGGGTCATCGCGGTGACGATCGGGACCTGCCGGTCGGCCGACATATCGGCGAGCGACAGCGAGGCGAGCGAGCCCGCGGGGATATTCGCCCAATCCTTGTTGAGGAAGATGATCAGCTGGCCGTCGACGACATCGCGCACGCTGGCGGTGTCGGGGACGATTGACGAGATATAGCGCGACCCGTCGGCGTTCGGCAGCTTGATGTCGCTGGTGTAGAAGGTCTTGCCGCGGCTGATCATCGGCCAGCGCTTGTCGCCGTCGGTGAAGGCGAAGACGTTCATGCCGACGTCCTCGGTTTCGCCTTCGGCAACGGTTTCGGCCGACGTTAGCGGCGTGCCGCGTTTCCAGCGCTTGACGATGCGCGGATAGCCCGACGCGGTCATGCTGCCCGCGCCATAATCGGTCGCGACGAGCAGGGTGTCGGCATTTTCCCACGTGACGCTGCTCTTCGCCTGCGGCAGGGTGAAGCCGTCGCCCACGAAGCTTTTGGTCGTGCGGTCCCATTCGCGGACGATGTCGGCGTCGGTGCCGCCGGGGCTCAGCGAGACAAGGCAGCGTTTGTAATCGGGCGCGAGGCAGTCGGCGCCGTGCCAGACCCAGCTCTGCTTTTCCGCCTTGCCGAGCGCGTCGACGTCGATGAGCGTCGTCCAGACGGGCTTGCCCGCGAGATAGGCATCGAGCGGGCTCTGGCGCCAGATTCCACGCGGATTGTTCGCGTCGCGCCAGAAATTGGTGATGGTTTCGCCCATGACCTCGCCGGGCTCGGCGATCTGCCGGTCGTCGTCGAGGATTTCGCGCGCGCGCTTGCGGTCGGCCTCGAACCCCGGGCGGCTCGTGATCAGCTTGTCGGTTGCCGCATTTTCCTTTTTGACCCAACCCAGCGCTTTCGAGCCTTCGATATCCTCAAGCCAGAGGTAGGGGTCTTTTGCGTCCTGCGCGGCTACCGCGACGGCGGTGATGGAACAGCTGAGGGCAAGCGCGGCAAGGCTGGCGCGGATCATTCGGAAAGTCTCCCCTGGGGTGTGGAGGCGCTGTGCTAGCAGCATTAGACACCCCAAGGGAAGGAGGCGCAGCGCCTATTGATCGATGATGATCGTGCCCGGGTGATGCTTGTCGAGATGCCTCTTGATGATCCGAAGGTTGCGCGTGTTCGAGCGGAAGAAGAAGTCGAACGCGTCGCCGACGAGCGGGATTGCGCCGAGCGCGGTGTCGACGCCGAGATTGCCGACCATGCGCCAGATCTTCCACTTCGGCATGCCGAGGTTGCGCGCTTCCCAGATGAGGTAGGCGCCCATTGTCGCGGCGATGACGTCGCCGACGACGGGGACGAGGCCGACGATCGCGTCGAGGCCGACCGGGCGGTTGATACCGGGGATGATAAAGCTGCGTTCGAGCAGGATCTCCAGCGTCTCGACGCGCTTGCGCAGCGCCGCAGGATCGTTCCGATTGGAAATCAGCGCGTCGAAGATCGCGTCGGGATTGGGCGGCGTCGAAGGGGCCATCGGGGTCCTTTCACAAGCGCTCGAAGGTGCAGCGCCACTGTATTAGTTAGGTAAGGCGATCAGATGATTCAATGGGTGCTGTGCGCGGCCGTTGGCACGCAGCCCGGTCAGGCGCTGCGACGCGACCGACCAGCGGAGCGGCGTGGCGAGCGGAATGAAGGGGGCATAGCGGGCGAGCACCGCCTCGGCCTCGCTCACCTGCACCCGGCGCTGGCCGGCGTCGATATTGGCCGTCGCCTGGTCGATCAGCTCCTGCGCCTCGCGGTTGCAGAGCGTGTCGCGGCGGCACGAGAGGCGGCGGAGCGCCCACAGCGCATCGTCGTTCGGCGCGATTTCGTCGATCAGGCGGAGGTCGGCGGCCGACGCCATCGGGACGCGCTGGCTCGGCACCCCGATCGCTTTGAAATCGGCCGAGACGTAGGCGAAAAGGATGCGCCCGCCGGGGGTGTCGGGGACGGCGATGCGCAGCGGTTCGATCTCGCGTCCGGCGGCGCGCCAGGCGTCGACGGCGCGCTTCGCCTGCGCGAGGCGCGACGCCTCGTCATATTCGGCCCAAGTGGGGACGAGCGGCGCGGGGCCGCCGTCGCGCGCGTAGAGCGACGGGCGGAGCGTGACCTGCGGCTGCCATTCGGAGAGCCCGAACGCCTCGATCAGCCGCTCGCGCCGGATCGCGCGGACGAGTGCGTCGCGGTTGGCGTCGATCGCGAGGAAGCCCTCGGCGCGGACGAACGACAGGCCGAACAGGCCGGGGACGGGATCGACGACCAGGCGCGAACGGCCGATGTTCGACGCCGCGAAATAGGGCAGGGTCGAAAAACGCCCGCCGATGACGCCATCGGCATAGCCGTTCTTGAATCGCGCGAGCGCGCCCGCGGTCGATGTGCCGACCAGCTCTATCGAGGCGGCGGGGTCGTTCGCGGCGGCTTCGGCGGCCTCGGGGTCTTCGGCGAGCGGGTCGGGGACGGGCGAGAGCAGCACCGCACGCCCGATCCTGCGCGCGCGCATCGGTCCCCAGCCCATGCCCTTGTTGACGATCGCCATCGAGGGCTGCGCGAGCAGTTCGAGGATCGCGGGCTGCGGCACCGAAAGGCGGATTTCGATCACGGTGTCGGTCATCGCCTTGATCGTCTCGATCTCGGGGAAATCATTCTTCAGGACGTGACGGCTGGCTGGCGCCAGATAGGAGCGCAGGATCGCGGCGACATCCTCGGCGGTGACCTTGCGCCCGTTGGTCCATTTGGCTTCGCGCAGGCGGAAAATATAGCTGCGCCCGTCGGTGGTCACGGTCCAGCGATCGGCGAGCCCGGTGTCGATCTGACCCTCGCCGTCATAGCTGACGAGTCCTTGCGAGGTCGCGTTAAGCAGCGCCGCGTTGGCGGACGAAAGTTCGCCGTTGAGCGGAGTCGCCGCGCGATTGAGCGAGCCCATCGCGGCGATCCTTACCGGGCCGCGCTCGCCGAACAGGCCGCAGCTGGCGAGCGACAGGATCGCGAGGCCGGCGATGATCCTGTGCAGGCGTGCTTTCGTCCCGAACGTCGACATGTCTGTTTTTAGCGGCATCGGCGGCCATCATAATGATGCCGGGCAAAACCGGAAGTGGGCATCCGGGCGATCGGCGAACTCAATTCGCCGCTGTGGGGCGTGTGATGTCGGCGTTGCCATAGGCGTCCGCGAGTTTGCCGCCCTTTGCATAGTCGATGAGCAGCTGGAAATAGCCCGGCGTGTAGCGGGTCGAAATCCGGCTGCCGTCGGGCGCGGGCTCGAATTCGGTCATTCCGTGCTCGCCCTTCGGAAAGACGGCGAGGGTGATTGGCTTGCCGGCATCGATGAGCCCGGTGACCCGCCGCGCGGTTTCGCCGGCCGGTGCGTCGATATCCTGTCCGCCGAGCGCCCAGAGCTGCGGGACGGTCACCGCGCGGAGCGTCGGCATCGGATCGTAGTGGATGGGCGTGCCGAAGGCGTATGCCGGTGCTTTCGCCCTTATTTCTTCAGCCGTCATGCCGAGGACGATGTGCGTATAATTGCCATAGACGTCCTTGTACCACGGCTCGTTTCGATAGCGTGCCCGCACCAAATCCAGTTCGTCGAGCCCGTCGACTGTTCCACCCGCCACGACACTTTCGAACACGCGCGTCACGGCGGCGCTGATTTCCTGCGCCTTGGCGATGACGTCGGGGCCATAGCCTTTGAGACCCATCTGGAACGCGATCGCCTCGCGATCCTCGTCGGCGACCGAGACGGCGAGACCGAAGCTGACGATGAGGAAATCGACCGTAGTGCGCGTTGCCGCGAGCGGCGCGATCCAGCCGCCCTGGCTCGGCCCCTGGAAACCGAAGCGCGCGCCGCGTGGGCCGGCCATGCGACGCGCCTCGGCGAGCGCGGCGGCCGCGTCGTCGGCGAGCAATGAAAAGACCTGGGTATATTTGTCGCCCGATGCGCCGGTGCCGCGCTTGTCATAGACGAAGGCGCCGATGCCCGCGGCGGGGAGCATGCGTTGGAGCGCGTTGGTATCGCGCGCCGAATCGGGTTCGGCGCCGTGGAGCAGGACGACGATCGGGACGGGCTTGTTGCCAGCCGGCAGCACGAGGCGGCCGACGAGGCGCGTGCCGTGGCTGGTGAAGCTGGTGTCACGCGTCTCCAGCTTTATCCGCGTTGCGACGCGGTTGCCGAAATGCATCCTACCCGAAGCGCAATCGCCGAACCGCACTTGCACGCCATCGGGGCGGTCGGTCCAGCCGGTGCTGCTGACCCAGATATCGCCGGTCTGGACGAGTTTCCCGCTTGTTCCGTCGAGATTGCGCCAGCGGAGCGCGCCTGCGGTCGAGGTCGCAATGTCGACCGTCCCGCCGTCGGGCAGGCGATAGGCGCCGACCTTGCAATCAACCTCTTCGGCAGCCGCCGGAACCGCGAGCCCTAGCGCGATCAAAGCGAATATCGCCGCCCGCCACACTTGCCGAATCTTGCTGGTGGCCGGTGATTGTGCGTCGGGCATTCTGATATCCTGCAAGGCTGGTGCGGACGGCGGGACTTGAACCCGCATACCCAGAGGATGGCAGATTTTAAGTCTGCTGCGTCTACCGATTTCGCCACGTCCGCATGATCCGGAGGGTCAAGCCGATGGGTTCATGGAGGTCAAGCGATGTTTGCCGCTTCCCGTCGCCGGGCGGCTCGGCTAGACCGCCTGCCATGACTCCAGTTCTCGAAATTTCCGGCCTCGGAAAAACTTATAAGAGCGGTCACAAGGCGTTGAGCGACGTCGACCTTACGATCAACAAGGGCGAGATTTTCGCGCTGCTCGGGCCGAACGGCGCGGGCAAGACGACGCTGATCAGCATCGTCTGCGGCATTGTGACCGCGACTACGGGGACGGTGACCGTCGGCGGGCACGACCATGCGCAGGGCTATCGCGCGGCGCGGACGATGATCGGGCTGGTGCCGCAGGAATTGCACACCGATGCGTTCGAAACGGTGATGGCGACGGTGAGTTTCTCGCGCGGGCTGTTCGGCAAGCCGCGCAACCCCGCGTTTATCGAGCAGCTGCTGCGCGACCTGTCGCTCTGGGACAAGCGCGATTCGAAGATCATGGAATTGTCGGGCGGCATGAAGCGCCGCGTGATGATCGCCAAGGCGCTCAGCCACGAGCCCGAGATCCTCTTCCTCGACGAGCCGACTGCGGGCGTCGACGTCGAGCTGCGCCGCGACATGTGGAACATGGTGCGCGGCCTGCGCGAGCGCGGCGTCACGATCATCCTCACCACCCATTATATCGAGGAGGCCGAGGAAATGGCCGACCGCGTCGGGGTGATCACCGGCGGGCGGTTGATCCTGGTCGAGCAGAAGGACGCGCTGATCAAGAAGCTGGGGCGCAAGACGCTGACGCTCAATCTGGCCGACCAACTGGAGGCAGTGCCCGCCGAACTTGCCGACTGGAAGCTTGCGCTCGCGGGCGATGGGCACGAGCTCGTGTACGAATTCGACAGCCAGGCCGAGGCGACCGGCGTGCCCTCGTTGCTGCGGCGGATGACCGACATCGGGGTCCAGTTCAAGGACCTGCACACGCGGCAAAGCTCGCTCGAGGATATTTTCGTCGGGCTGGTGCATGAATCGAACGGCGCAAAGGGAGAAGCCGCATGACCGCGAACTGGCGCGGCGTCCGCGCGATCTACGCCTTTGAAATGGCGCGCTTCGGGCGCACCTTCTGGACCAGCCTGATGCTGCCGGTGATCACCACCGCGCTCTATTTCGTCGTTTTCGGATCGGCGATCGGCAGCCGGATGACCGAGGTCAGCAACGTCCCCTATGGCGCGTTCATCGTGCCCGGGCTGATGATGCTGACGATGTTCACCGAAAGCATCAGCAACGCCTCGTTCGGCATCTATATGCCCAAATGGACGGGGACGATTTACGAGATGCTGTCGGCGCCGCTGTCGCCGCTCGAAACGGTGATCGCCTATGTTGGCGCGGCCGCGACCAAGTCGGTGGTCATCGGGTCGATCATTTTCGCGACCGCGCACCTGTTCGTCGACGTGCAGGTCGCGCACCCGCTGTTGATGGCGGCGTTCATGATCCTGATGGCGGTGACCTTCTGCCTGTTCGGCTTCATCATCGGCATCTGGGCGCAGAGCTTCGAGCAGCTGCAGGTGATCCCGATGCTCGTCATCTATCCGCTGACCTTTTTGGGCGGGGCTTTCTATTCGCTCGACATGCTGCCCGCGGCGTGGCGGACGGTGACCCTGTTCAACCCCGTCGTCTATCTGATCAGCGGCTTCCGCTGGACCTTTTTCGGCAAGGGCGATGTCGGGATCGAAGTCAGCATGGGCGCGGTGACGCTGTTCCTGGCGCTGTGCCTGGGCGTCATCTTCTGGATGTTCCGCACCGGATACCGGCTCAAGAACTGATTTTGCGACCGATCTCTCTAACATCGTCATGCTGAACTTGTTCAGCATCCATGATCCATTGCTGCCTTCCGCGCTGCGCTGAAGGAGAGAATACGCCATGGACCCTGAAACAAGTTCAGGGTGTCGAAAATGGTGGACGCGAAATCCTGTTCGGGGGGGCGCGTTCAGCCGTTCAAACGTTCGCGCATTTCCTTGCCCGGTTTGAAATAGGGCACGTTTTTCGCCTTCACATCGACCGCCGCGCCCGTCCGGGGATTGCGGCCGGTGCGCGATTCGCGCGACCGGGTGGAGAAGGCGCCGAAGCCACGCAGTTCGACACGCCCGCCCGAGGCGAGCTGTTCGACGATGGAATCGAAGAAAGTGTCGACGATGCGCTCGACTTCCTCGAGCCGCAAATCGCTGTTTTCGCTCGCGATCTTTTGAACCAGTTCTGACCGGATCATGTGCTTCCCCTAATATATACAGTCACGCATTCCCCGCCGAAGCGGGTCCCGGTCGTTGCCGGCTCATTGTGCGTGAGACCCCTCCCAACGCGCGGAGAAGGTATCACGAATCCTTGTTTGATCAAAATATATCGCGACACGGAAAAGGCCCGCAGAGGGACACTCTGCGGGCCTTTGTTTCGCCTGTCGGCGGAAGGAGGAAATTAATCCTTCTTGCCGGCCTTCAGCGCCTCGCCGAGGATGTCGCCGAGCGACGCACCCGAGTCCGACGAGCCGTACTGCGCGACGGCTTCCTTCTCTTCGGCGATCTGCATCGCCTTGACCGAGAAGTTCGGCTTTTTCGAACGGTCGAAGCCGATGACCATCGCATCGAACTTCTGGCCGACCTGATAACGTTCGGCGCGCTGTTCGTCGCGGTCGCGGCCGAGGTCGGCGCGCTTGATGAAGCCGGTCGCGCCATCGTCGCCGGCCTGAACTTCGAGGCCGTTGTCGCGGACTTCGAGGACGGTAACGGTGATGACGTCGTTCTTCTTCACCGAACCGGCAGCGGCGACACCGCCGCCAACGGCCGGAGCACCCTTTTCAAGCTGCTTGATGCCGAGGCTGATGCGTTCCTTCTCGACGTCGACGTCGAGAACGACGACCTGCACGGCCTCGCCCTTGCGGTGGAGGTGCAGCGCTTCTTCGCCCGAGATGCCCCAAGCGATGTCCGACATGTGAACCATGCCGTCGACGTCGCCCGGCAGGCCGACGAACAGACCGAATTCGGTCGCGTTCTTGACTTCGCCTTCGACGACCGAGCCCACCGGGTGGGTTTCGGCGAACGCGCCCCAGGGGTTCGACTGGGCCTGCTTGAGACCCAGCGAGATGCGGCGCTTGTCGCTGTCGACTTCGAGGACGATGACGTCGACTTCCTGGCTCGTCGAAACGATCTTGCCGGGGTGGACGTTCTTCTTGACCCACGACATTTCGCTGACGTGGACCAGACCTTCGATGCCGGCTTCGAGTTCGACGAACGCACCATAGTCGGTGATGTTCGTGACCGTGCCCGACAGCTTCGCACCGACGGGGTATTTGGCGGCGACGCCTTCCCACGGATCGCTTTCGAGCTGCTTCATGCCGAGGCTGATGCGCTGCGTGTCGCGGTTGATGCGGATGATCTGGACGCGGACATTGTCACCGATGTTGATGACTTCGCTCGGGTGGTTGACGCGCTTGTAGCTCATGTCGGTGACATGCAGCAGGCCGTCGATGCCGCCGAGGTCGACGAACGCACCATAATCGGTGATGTTCTTGACGGCGCCTTCGATGATCTGACCTTCTTCCAGGTTCTGGATCAGGCCCGAGCGCTGTTCGGCGCGCGTTTCTTCGAGGATGGCGCGGCGCGACACGACGATGTTGCCGCGGCGGCGATCCATCTTGAGGATCTGGAAGGGCTGCGGCAGGTCCATGAGCGGGCCGACGTCGCGCACGGGGCGGATGTCGACCTGCGAACCCGGAAGGAACGCCACGGCGCCGCCGAGGTCGACGGTGAAGCCGCCCTTGACGCGGCCGAAGATGACGCCTTCGACGCGGGCTTCCTTGTTGAATTCTTCTTCCAGGCGGTCCCAGGCGGCTTCGCGGCGAGCGCGGTCGCGCGACAGCATGGTTTCGCCATTGGCGTTTTCGACGCGGTCGACATAGACTTCGACTTCGTCACCGACATTGATGTCGGCCTTCTGGCCCGGCATCGCGAATTCGCGAAGCGGCACGCGGCCTTCGCTCTTCAGGCCGATGTCGATCACTGCCAGGTCGTTTTCAATCGCGGTCACGGTGCCCTTGACGACGCGGCCTTCAAAGCCGCCGTCGGCACCACCAAGCGATTCATCGAGCATCGCGGCGAAATCGTCGCGCGTCGGGAAAGCCGTAGTGGCCATATGTGTGTTTCCTTACTTCATTTGTTCCGGCCAAGCGGTTGGTTCCGCTGGTCTTAATGGCCGATCTGCCATGCCTGCCGGATGCAGGACACAGCATCCTTCGAACCGTTGGCGAGCAAGCCATGGGCAAAGCAAAATGGGCGCGACGGGTGCATCCCGTCACGCCCGACGCTCGGTTTCGAGCGGCGGTTTGACCATGCCTCGACCTGCCAAAAAGCCCGTCGGACGGCGCGCATATAGTCCGCAAAGCCTGTCAAGGCAAGGTCGAAAGGCCGGTCAGGCGCGGCGCTTGCGGCGCTCTTCGACGAACGCGATCGCGGCGGCGAGTGCGGCGTCCTTGGCCATGCCCGTGTTGTCGAGCAGCATGGCGTCTTCCGCCCGGAGGAGCGGGGCGTTGGCGCGGCCGGTGTCGCGCGCATCGCGGGCGTGAACGTCGGCGAGCACAGCATCGAAACCGACGTCGACGCCGCGCGCGAGCATCTCGGCGTGACGGCGGCGTGCGCGTTCCTCGGGGCTGGCGGTGACGAACAGCTTGGCATCGGCGTGCGGCGCGATGACGGTGCCGATGTCGCGCCCGTCGAGCACGGCGCCGCCCGGCTGGTTGGCGAAATCGACCTGGCGCTGGAACAGCGCCTGACGCACGGCGGGATGGATCGACACGCGGCTGGCGAGCCCGCCGGTGGTTTCATAGCGCAGCGCCGGATCGTCCAGCAGGCTGCCCGGGAAGCTGCACGCGGCGAGCGCATCGGCGGCATTGTCGGCGTCGCCATGGTTGAGCTGCGTCTGGTAACCGACCGCGCGATAGAGCAGGCCGGTGTCGAGCACGGGCAGGCCGAAATGCGCGGCCAGCCCCTTGGCGACCGTGCCCTTGCCCGACGCGGTGGGGCCGTCGACCGCGATGATCATTGCTGCAAGCCCGCGAGCAGTTCCTCGAAATTGGGGAAGCTGGTCGCGACGGGGGCGATGTCGTCGATCGTCACCGGCGCCTTGCCGACGAGGCCGGCGACGGCGAAGCTCATGCAGATGCGGTGGTCGAGGTGGCCGGCGATCGTCGCGCCGCCGGGAAGCGGGTCGCCGCCGGTGCCGTCGATGATCAGGCCGTCTTCGGTTTCTTCGACGCGGGCGCCGATCGCCTGGAGGCCGGTGGCCATCACCGCGATGCGGTCGCTCTCCTTGACGCGCAGCTCATCGAGTCCGGTCGTGACGGTGCGGCCCTCGGCGAGCGCGGCGGCGATGAAGAGGATCGGGAACTCGTCGACCATGCTCGGCACGATGGCGGGGTCGACGGCGATGCCCTTGAGCGCGCTGTGGCGGACGCGGAGGTCGGCGACGGGTTCGCCGCCCACCTCGCGCGCATCGAGTAGCTCGATGTTGCCGCCCATCTGTTGCAGCACCTCGACCAGACCGGCGCGGGTCGGATTGAGGCCGACATTGGCGATGGTGACGTCCGACCCCGGAACGAGGAGCGCGGCGACGATGAAGAAGGCGGCCGACGAAGGGTCGCCGGGGACGGTGATCGTCTGCGGCTTCAGCTCGGCCTCGCCGCGGATGCGAATATGGCGGGTGCCGTCGGCGCCCAATTCGACGGTCAGGTCGGCACCGAAACCCTTGAGCATGCGTTCGCTATGGTCGCGGGTCGGGACGGGCTCGATCACTTCGGTAATGCCCGGCGTGTTGAGACCTGCGAGCAGGACCGCGCTCTTCACCTGCGCTGAGGCCATCGGCAAGCGATAGGCGAGGGGGATGGCGGGCGCGAGGCCGCGCACCATCAGCGGCAGGCGGCCCCCCGGCGAGGCGCTGATGTCGGCGCCCATCTGCGACAGCGGATCGATGACGCGGCCCATCGGGCGGCCCGACAGGCTGGCATCGCCGACGAAGGTCGTGGTGATCGGGTGGCTTGCGACGAGGCCCATGAGCAGGCGTGTCGAGGTGCCGCTGTTGCCCATGTCGAGCGCTCCCTGCGGCTGCAGCAGCCCGCCGACGCCGACGCCGTAAATGCGCCATTCGCCGTCGTCCTGGCGTTCGATCGTCGCGCCCATCGCGCGCATCGCGGCGGCGGTGGCGAGCACGTCATGCCCTTCGAGCAGACCGGTGACACGGCTTTCCCCGACGGCAAGCGCGGAGAGCATCAGCGAGCGGTGCGAGATGCTCTTGTCCCCCGGAATCGCGATCCTACCTTTGAGCGGAACGGAAGCGGAAAAGCTGCGCGGCGTGGCGGTTTGATCGGTCATGGCGTGCGGCTTTTGACAGCGGCCTTGCAATCTGGCAAGGCGCACGCCGATTTGACGGATAGCTATTCAACTTCCGTCGCTCTTCCGATATTTTTATCCTGTTCCAAAGGGTTACGAGGCATATATGATCAAGGCTGAATGGGGCACGAAGCGTAGCTGCCCGAAATGCGCAACCCGATTCTATGATTTGACCAAGGACGACCCGATCAACTGCATCAATTGCGGTTACAACTGGATTCCGGAATCGGTGCTGAAGTCGAAGCAGCCGATGCCGTTTGAACAGATCGAGAAGCCCGGCAAGGTCGTCAAGGAAGAAGGCGTCGACGAGGATCTGGATCTGGACGTCGATGTCGACGAAGACAGCGATTCGCCGGACAATGATGTCGACCTGGGCGGCGACGACGATCTGGGCGTCGCGACCGCGGACGACGACGACGTCGAAACCTGATAATTTTCGCGGGGGGCCAAAAAAGCATCGGATGATGCATTTGGCCCCTTGCATCGGTCGCCTGCACTGGTAAAGGCGGCCTCCCGATCGCAGCAGCCAAGAATATTGGCCGGGGCGATCCAGAATGGTACGGGGCCTTAGCTCAGCTGGGAGAGCGCCTGCATGGCATGCAGGAGGTCAGCGGTTCGATCCCGCTAGGCTCCACCATTACAAAAAAGGCCCGCGAAAGCGGGCCTTTTTTGTTGCGCAGCTGATCGGTGGCTATTCGGCCGCCTCGTCCTTCTCGAACACGGGTTCCAGCGCGATCGGATCGGCGAGTGTGATGCGATCGAGGATCGACGCGGTGTCATCGCGGACTTTCAACATCAGGCTGCGCAGCCGGCATTCGGATTCGGGCAGGCAATTCTTGCAATGTTCGTGCGCGTTGCGCGCGGCGCACGGGACGAGCGCGAGCGAGCCGCGCGTCAGGCGGACGAGATCGCCATAGCTGATGTCGATCGGGGGCAGCGCGAGCTGATAGCCGCCGTCGCGCCCGCGCTGCGAGATGAGCAACCCCTCGCGCGCCATTTCGGACAGGATCACGGTCAGGAATTTGGGCGGGATATTCTGCGCCTCCGCAATATCCGCAAGCTGCACCTGCCCCTTGCCCCAATGGTCGGCAAGGTGCTGGAACGCGCGGATCGTATAGCGGGTTTTTTGCGAGAGCATGGCGGCGTTACTGTGACATATTCAGCCTTAATTCAACCTGTCTGGATGACATAAGTTGCAGAGTTGATGAAAATCACAGCGGGTGGCATGAACCGTCAATAAGAGGGTCGCTGGATAGCCCGGTTTCGGGCGCGGCGGAGGTGGATCAAATGATGCGGAAAATATTCGCGACTCCCGCGGTGTTGGCAGCCTGCTTGCTGGCCGTCACCCCGGCTCAGGCGCAGTTCGGAAGCCTGCTTCGCAAGGTGACGACGCCCGCGCCGAAACCGAGCGAAGAGGGCAATGGCGGCTGTCCCAAGGGCAAGAAGGGCAGCAGTGCGGGCCGGAGCATTTTGGGCGGTGTGCTCAACGAGGCGATCGGCAGCGCGGCGAGCAAGGCCGGTGTCTATAGTTATGTTCCGATTTCGGAGGTCAGCGGGACGCTCACCGACGCCATCGCCTGCCGCCTCGATCCCGCCGAACAGGTGCAGGCGGCGGCGGCGACCGAGGAGGTGACGCGCGGCGAAGAGGTCGGCGCGACCGCGAACTGGACGAGCGAGACGCGTCAGAATGTCAGCGGATCGTCGACCATCGCGGCAAAGAATGAGCTAGCCGACGGCTCGCAGTGCATGAGCGTCACCGATATCGTGATTGTCGAGGGTGAGGAAACGCGCGTGTCGAAACGGATGTGCAAGGGCCCCGGCCAGGCGCGCTATGTCCTCGCGGCGTAAAGCGTTTCGCGTCGCGGCGGCGGCGGGCCTGATCGCGTGCCTGACCGGCGCTGCCAAGCCGGCGATCGACCCCGCGAACCCGACCTGCCCGCTGACCCCCGACTGGTCGGCGAACCCGACGATGAAGCTGACCCCCGTTGCCAAGAAGAATGGCAAGGTGCTGCTCGCCGAGGGGCGGATCGATGCGGGGCTGCCCGATCGGCTGAAGGCGGCGCTTGCCGCCAATCCCGACGTCAGCGAAGTCTGGCTGCGCTCGCCCGGCGGCGACGCGCGCGCGGGCAATGCCGCGGGGCGGATCATTCGCTCGAACTTTGGCCTCACGACACGCATCCCGGCGGGCTGGGCCTGTTTCAGCGCGTGCAATTTCATCTTCATGGGCGGCCAGCCGCGCGTGATCGACCCCGGCGGGCTGTTCATCGTCCATATGTTCACGCGCACCGGCGACCGCAGCGCGATCGACATGAGCGTCGCGATGGGGACCGACGCGACGAAAGAGCTGATCGGCGACATCGAACAGGACGCCGCTTTGCTCGCGAGCGAGGACAATGATTTCCTGATCCGCATGGGGGTGTCGCGCAAGCTGCTGACCGAGGTCATGTATCAGCAGAAAGCGCTGGCGAACGCCGACGACAAGTCGACGCGCCGCTGCCTGACGCAGGCCGAGGTGAAGACCTATAACGTTGCAAATAACAACGAATAGGATAGGCTGTTTCTCAAAATAGGAGAGGCTGCCATGAACGAGATGACGCACGATCACGCCACTTTCCGGTCGATGATCGACGGAACGCAGGAAGATTGGGACATTATCGCGCGCGAGCAGAAAGAGTTCGCGCCGAACAATGGCAAGCGCATCCTCGACCATCTGAAGCTGCTCGGCGGCGATTATGGCGGCTTTCCGGTCGACCGGCTCGAACATTGCCTGCAGACCGCGACGCGCGCGCACCGCGATGGGCGTGATGAGGAATATGTCGTGATGGCGCTGCTCCACGACATCGGCGACACGCTCGGGGCGTTCAACCACCCCGACGTCGCGGCGGCGATCCTCAAGCCCTTCTTGTCAGAGGAGAACCTCTGGATCGTCCAGCATCATGGCGTGTTCCAGGGCCATTATTTCTTCCACTATCTCGGGCTCGACCGCGACATGCGCGACCAGTTCCGCGACAGCCCGCATTATGCCGCCTGCGCCGAATTCTGCGAGAAATATGACGCGCCGGCGTTCGATCCCGATTATCCCAGCGAGCCGCTCGAATTTTTCGAACCGATGGTGATGCGCCTCTGCTCCTATCCGCGCACGAGCATCTACAAGAAGGTGATGGTCGAGGAAGCCGCGGAGTAGTTTGGGTCGTCATCCCAGCGAAAGCTGGGATCGCTCGCGTCCAGGATGAACGATAGCGGCCCCAGCTTCCGCTGGGGCGACGGTCGCTTACTTCCCCTTGAACTCGGTCTTGCGCTTCTGCTGGAAAGCCATGATGCCTTCCATCGCGTCGGCGGTGCCGCCCGCGATGAACTGGCCCTTGGCTTCGGCGTCGAGCGTGGTCGAATAATCCTGTGACATGCCGTCGCGCAGGATCTTGCGCATCGTGCCGAGCGCGATCGTTGGGCCGTTGGCGAGGCGCGTTGCCAGCGCCTTGGCCTCGGCCAAGAGGTCGGCATCCTCCACGCTCTTATAGATCATGCCCCAGTCGGCCGCCTGATCGGCCGAAATCTTCTCGCCCAGCATCATCATCTGCAACGCGCGCGGCACGCCGACGAGGCGCGGCAGCAACCACGACGAGCCGCCGTCGGGGACGAGGCCGATGTTGACGAAGGCCTGCAGAAAATAGGCGCTCTTGCCCGCGATGGTGAAGTCGCCCGACAGCGCGAAGCTGCACCCGACGCCCGCCGCGGGGCCGTTGACCGCGACGACGACGGGGATGTCGAGATTGGCGAGCGCGAGCAGCATCGGGTTGTAATGCCCGCGCAGCGCGTTGCGGCTCCGCGCCCCGCCGCTGACCGCACCGCCACCCGAACGATCGCCCGCGAGGTCGGCGCCCGAACAGAAACCGCGGCCTTCGCCGGTGATCAGCAACGCGCGCGCGCCGAGGCCCGGCAGATGATCGAGCGCTTCGCGAATATCGTCCGCCATCGCGGGCGGCATCGAATTCAGCCGGTCGGGGCGGTTGAGCGTGATCGTCGCGACATGGTCGGCGAGTTCGAGCTTGATCGTGTCGAAGGTCGGAAGGGTCATGGGGAATTATCCTCTCGCGGGTGCTTTACCTTTACGTTCACGTAAAGGTGTGACTCATTTGGCGGGCGAGTGCAAGGGGGAAGGGTGCTCAGGTCGGGTTGGCCGGTTTCGACCGGAAGCTGTCCTATCGATCATCGTCACCCCGGACTTGATCCGGGGTCCCGCTTGAGGTCGAAGCCAGTCCGTCCGTCAAAAAAGCGGGATCCCGGATCAAGTCCGGGATGACGAAAGAAAATCGAGCAACGGCAACTCTCCACCCTCAAAGCGGTCACTTGAGCGATACGGCTACTCGCCGCCCAGACGCCGAAACCGCATATCGCCCTCGGCGCGGTGGAGGGTGAGGCCGCGTTCGGTCTTTTCGGCGCAGGCGCCCTCGAAATTCACGACGCCGATATCGTTGGGCTTGATGATGACGTGCAACTTGCCGCCATCGGCTTCGGCGAGAATGAAGCGCGGCGCGGTGATGCCGTAGATCGGTTCGCGCACCTCGATCCAGCGCGGGATGCGCCTGTCGTCCTCGGGCATCGTCCAGCCATAAACCTGGGTATAGTCTTCGGCGGGGTCGCCGCTATCGAAGCCGATCGTGAAATCGACGCCAGGGACGCCCTTGCCGTTGGGCCAGGTGACGAGCAGGGTGGGGACGGCGCCCTCCACCTCGATCAACGCGCCCTTCTCCATGGTGGGGGGTATGGGTTTCGGGTCGGTGGTGAGGCAGATCGTGGCGCCGCGCGCTTCCCAGCGCCCCTCGGCGCGCTCGTCGAGCGCGCCCGCGGCGAGCATATATTGGAAGCGGCCGTCGTTGCGGATCAGGAGTCCGCCGCCGACGTCGGGGCCTTCGGCAAGGCTATATTCGCCCACCCAGGGTGAATCCTGCGCCCCTGCGGGGGCGGCGACCAGGGCGGCGGCGAGGAGCAGGGTTCGCATGACCCGATCATGCGTCCGCCGGGGCGCCGACGCCAGCCCCTTTCCACATGTCGCGCCACCTGCTAGGCGCCCGCGCCATGTCCCAGAAGCACCCCGACCGCCGTACCTTCGCCATCATCTCGCATCCCGACGCGGGTAAGACGACGCTGACCGAGAAATTGCTCGTCGCGGGCGGCGCGATCCATATCGCGGGCGAGGTCAAGGCGCGCGGGCAGGCGCGGCGCGCGCGCTCCGACTGGATGAAGATCGAGCAACAGCGCGGGATTTCGGTGACCTCGTCGGTGATGACCTTCGAACATGCGGGGCTCGTCTTCAACCTGCTCGACACGCCGGGGCACGAGGATTTCAGCGAGGATACCTATCGCACCCTCACGGCCGTCGACAGCGCGGTGATGGTGATCGACGCCGCGAAGGGCATCGAGCCGCAGACGCTGAAGCTGTTCGAAGTGTGCCGCCTGCGTTCGGTGCCGATCATCACCTTCATCAACAAGGTCGACCGCGAGGGCCTGCCGCCGTTCGAACTGCTCGACGAGGTCGCCGACCGGCTCGCGCTCGACGTCTGCCCGATGAACTGGCCCGCGGGTATGGGCGGACAGTTCGAGGGGATCTACGACCTCGCCGATCCCGCGATCATGCGGCCGGGCGGCGATGCGTCGCGCATGTATGAAGGCCACCGCGCGAAGGTCGCCGGGCTCGACGACCCCGCGCTCGCGGCGGAGCTTTCAGAGCGCGGGCTGGCGCACCTCAAGGAAGAAACCGAACTGGCCTCGGCCTGCTATGCGCCGTTCGACGCCGCCGCTTACCGCAATGGCGACCTGACCCCGGTCTATTTTGGGTCGGCGCTGAAAGAATTCGGCATCGGCGACCTGCTTTCGGCGCTCGCGAACCACGCGCCGGGGCCGCAGCCGCAGCCGGCCGAGCCTGCGCCGGTGCAGCCGGGCGACGATGCGGTGACCGGCTTTGTGTTCAAGGTGCAGGCGAACATGAACCCCGCGCACCGCGACCGCATCGCCTTCATGCGCCTGTGCTCGGGCAAGTTCGAACGCGGGATGCGGCTGATGCAGGGCGGGACGGGCAAGGCGATCGCGATCAGCCGCCCGATGCTGTTCCTCGCGCAGGACCGCGAGATGGCGGAGGAAGCGTTCCCCGGCGACATCATCGGCATTCCGAACCATGGCACGCTGCGCGTCGGCGATACGCTGTCGGAGCGCACCGACATCACGATCACCGGACTGCCGAACTTCGCCCCCGAACTGCTGCGCCGCGTCGCGCTCGTCGATCCGACGAAGACCAAGCAGCTCAGGAAAGCGCTCGACGACATGGCCGAGGAGGGGATCATCCAGGTCTTCTACCCCGAAATCGGGTCGAACATGATCGTCGGCGTCGTCGGCCAGTTGCAGCTCGAAGTGCTGATCAGCCGCCTCGACGCCGAATATAAGGTCGAGGCGAAGCTCGAGCAGTCGCCGTGGGACACCGCACGCTGGATCGCGAGCGACGACGCCGCGGCGCTGAAGGCGTTCCAGGCCGACCATCGCGGCGCCAGCGCCACCGATCGCGACGGTGCGCCGGTGTTCATGGCGAAGGATGCGTGGGAGGTCGGCTATGTGACCCAGCGCCATCCGTCGATCCGGTTTACGGCGACCAAAGAACGGCGCTTCGCTCCGGCCGATTGACGCCGGGATCGAAGCGGGCGTCCATTCAGCCGGGTGTTGCCACGGGCGTTTCGACCACGGCATTACTCGCCGGAACCTGAACCGGAACCGGCGGATTGACGATCGTCTGGAAATTGGGGCGGTCACAGCCGTCGCCATTTTTCAGTGCCGCCAATTTGGTACGGATTTTCTCCCAATTGGTCGCGCCGACCTCGGCGGGCGGACCGATCCAGAAATGGCTCAGCACGGGTTTCGGGTTAGCTTGGCCCGGCGCAATCAGTTGCCCGGCAAATCCAAGCGCGATCACGATGACACGACCCTCGTTCATCAAACCAAGGTGGACTGCGACCCCGTCGACGGGAGTGTCGCCGGCGGGCGTGTCGGGAAAGGCAAAATCGGCGTTCCCGCCGGCGAGCGTCACGGCCCGGCAGCGCGCCACCGACAGGGCGGGAATGCCGCTCATCAGGCCGGCAAATTGCGCACGGGTGGCGACAGTGCCCTTGTTTCCGATAACGGCGTCACCCAGCTTTGCCTTCAGAATATTGTCCATGTCATATATGGTGACGCCGCCGGCGACATATGCCGGCAGGGCGGTCTTGTTCGCTCCGATCACGAACTGCTGGCTGTCGCCCGCGGCTGTCATCAACGGGGCTTTGTCCTTGATCGGCTGATAGAGGTCGAAGGGTATCGAAAAGCGTTCGAGCGTATCGATGGCTTCGCGGGTCGTCAGGCATTTGATGTTGGCTATGTCGGCGGCGACCGCCGAATTGCGGGCATGGGCAAACAGGATGATGCGTGCATCGTCCGAAGAGACGCCCATGTTCGTCAACTGGATGAATGCCGGTGCGCATGCGGCGTCGAAACCCGCTGCATTCCCTGCGTTATTGCTCTGCTCAGCCAGATTCTTGAATGCACCGCCCAGTTGTTTCCAACTTTTTCCGGCGTCTTCCTTCATTCCCGCTGGAATCGTGGCATCCAATATGGATGCAAGATCGTCGGCGTCCGACAGATTTGGATATTCGCGGTTGCCCGACAGCAGGCTGCCTTGATATTCCAAGCTAAATTCGAAACTGGCATATTGGGGTGCCGCATTCCCGCCCGGCGCGGACCACGACCAGGGAAATTTCTTGGGAAGGAAGCTGGTCGCAATGTCGGAATCAGCCGGCTTGACCACAAGCGGCCGCGAGAATGTGTAAGGGTCCCCGGCCGCTGTGGCGCCGGTAAGAACCGGTTTGCTATTTCCGAACAGGCTCAGTTCGGTTTGCGAGCGGATAGAGTATTTATCGCTTTGCGTGTCGCCGAAGAACAGATTGCCGACCGGACCGAGCAGGTTGGCGAAGGCTGATATGCCGGTCCAGAAGGCGGCCTTTCGCTCTTCATTTTCGGAAACGACCACCCAGGGCCGAAATTTAATCTCGGCTGCGATTGCCTGCGGCGTGCGGTGATCGATAGCGATCCAGGGACCGGCATATCGGTCGTTCGCTTGGTCGAAATAGGAAATTTCGAAGCGGCATGCTTTCTTGCCCGATCGCTTCCAGTGGAAAAGATTGACCTCCGCGGTCATTTCCTGACCGTCTTCGGATTTTCCGAGCGGCAAGATGGCGGCCATCCCGGCCTCGTATTTCGTCTCGAACAGCGTGTGCAGAAACTTATAGTCCGGAAGCTTCTCGAAGATGCTGTTGCAATTCTGGATATCGTCGATCGAAGGCTTCTTGTGAATGATAAGCCTGTAATATCCAGCGTTTATGCTCTTCTTTTTACGAGGGATGGCCACATCGTTCTGATCCGGCCAAAGCTTCTTTTTCATTTCTTGGAAAAAGTCGGCCGCCGCTGGCGGAAGAGGGGCTGCGGCGGACGCCGTGCCTGGAAACAATATTATGGGGCCGATCGCGGCGAGCAACCATCGCCGGTGCGGATATTGGTTTGTCCGCCGATGGAATCTAGATCCTTGCTTGTGCCACATAACTGCCCCCACAGTCATTCCACTAATGGATATGGTCTAGCCGGCTAAATCTGCTCTTGTCAAAGCGATCACCAACCAATTTGGCCGGATCAAGGTGAGAGCGCGTGGTAACTATTATCCGAGCAGACTCAAAAGATCGATTGTCGTCGCGGCGGCGGCGTCCTCCTCGTCATCCTCCTCGCCTTCGAACTTGCTCAGCGTGACGCCGAGCAGGCGGATTCCTTGTTCGGTGGGGAGCAGAGGCGCCAATATCGCTTCGCCCGCGGCGAGCAGCGAATTGCCGTCGAGGATCGGCGCGGCGACAGACTTCGCCCGCGTGATCGTGCGGAAATCGGCGTAGCGCAGCTTGAGCGTCACCGTGCGGCCGCGCGCGCCCTTCTTGGCCGCGCGGTCCCAAACGACGGTGCAGACATGCGCGAGCGCCTCGCGGATTTCGGTGTCGGTGATCAGGTCGTTGAAGAAGGTCCGTTCGCCGCCGAGCGATTTCAGCGGCCGGTTCGACTTGACGCGCCGATGATCGATCCCGCGCGCGAGATTATAGAGCCATTCGGCGCTGTTGCCGAAATGTGTCGCGAGCCACATCGGGTCTTTTTCCGCGAGGTCGGCGCCCGAAAAGACGCCGAGCCCCTCCATCTTCGCCGCGGTCACCGGGCCGATGCCGTGGAAGCGGCGGATCGACAGCGTCTGGACGAAGGCGGCGCCCTTGCCGGGCGGGATGATCGTGATGCCGTCGGGTTTGTTCTGGTCCGAGGCGAGCTTGGCGATGAATTTATTATAGGACACGCCGGCCGAGGCGGTGAGGCCGGTTTCGGCGCGGATGCGCTGGCGGATCAGTTTTGCCGTCGCGGTCGCGCTGCCGAGCCCGGCCTTGTCGGCGCTGACGTCGAGATAGGCTTCGTCGAGCGACAGCGGTTCGACCTCGTCGGCATAGTCGCGGAAGATCGCGCGAATCTGGTGCGAGATGTCGCGATAGACCTCGAAGCGCGGGGGCACGAAGATCAGGCCGGGGCACTGGCGCTTTGCGGTGATGCTGGGCATTGCCGAGCGCACGCCGAACTTGCGCGCTTCATAGCTGGCGGCGGCGACGACCCCGCGCCGCGACGAACCCCCAACCGCGACGGGTAGCCCACGCAGCGCGGGATCGTCGCGCTGTTCGACCGAGGCGTAAAAGGCATCCATATCGACATGGATGATCTTGCGGACGGGGGTGTCCGCGCCGTTATCGGGGCCATGATCGTCGCCGTCTTGCACGGCGCATCTTTAACATGTTGCCATGATGTTCTCAATGGCGCGCTTGACGAACCGCTTGACGCAAAGGTGGCAAAATGGCAATCGCCGCCGACCTTGGGAATGCGGGTATAGCATAGTGGTAATGCTCTAGCCTTCCAAGCTAGCTAGGCGGGTTCGATTCCCGTTACCCGCTCCACCAAAATCCTGCATCGATGACGCGATAAATCCCGGCTTCGGCTGGCCGCCGTTCGCGCCGGTCGGGCCCCGGAACCCGCCGCAACATGCCGGCGTTATCCATCTGCCTGAACCGATGCACAGCCGGACAGAATCGCGTTGTTTGCGCGGCGTCGCTCGGCTTGGACCGGCCGGGTGGGGGGCTTTAACGATCAGGAGAATTCCTATGTCCCCGTCTCTGAAAAAATTGGCACCCGTGGTGGTTATTTTGGCCGGCTCCCTGGGTTTGGGCGGCTGTGCGACCAAAGGCTTCGTGCGCGAACAGGTCGCCGTTGTGAGCCAGCGCGTCGATGCGCTCGAAGCGCAATTGCAAGCGACCGACGCCACCGCGAAGCAGGCATTGACCGAAGCGCAGGCCGCATCGGGGCAGGCACAGAATAATGGCCAGCGCCTCGATCAGCTGAGCGGCCGCGTCGACGGCATCGAACAGCGCATGCAGGCGCAGCAGAAGCGGCCGCGCAATTGACGCCATATGGCGTCAAAAGCTGATCGACCGTGATTATCGGCGTCGTCGCCCGCGGGCGACGGCGCCCACTATTTGAGTGCATCGACCTATGATCAAAACCTTTGTGGCGCTTGCGGGATTCGCGCTGACCGTTCCGGTGTCCGCAGGATCGGCGGAGCCGGCCAGCGAGGCCGAAACCGCGGATGCTGCAATTCGCTCGGAGGCGGCGACGCGGGTCGCCGATTGGGTTGCCGCGTCCGGCGACAATGGCGGCTTGCCGTACATCATCATCGACAAGCCCGCGGCGTCGCTGTTCCTGTTCGATGCGAAGGGGAAATTCCTCGGCCGGGCACCGGTCCTGATCGGCGTTGCGCTCGGCGACGAGGCCACCCCCGGGATCGGATCGAAGGATCTTGCCGAGATTGGCCCCGCCGAGCGAACCACGCCTGCCGGGCGCTTCCTGGCGAAATTCGGGATGGCGGCGGGGCGGCAGAGGGTGCTCTGGGTCGATTATGCCACGTCGGTGGCGCTCCACCCGATCCCAAAGGGCAGCCAGAAGGAACGCCGCCGCCAGCGGATGTTGTCGCCCGGCATCGACGACAACCGCATTACATTCGGATGCATCAACGTCCCGCTGGCGCTCTACAACAAGAGCGTTCGCCCGCTTTTCCAGAAGAAGGGCGGATATGTCTATGTACTGCCCGACACCAAGCCGCTCGAGGCGGTCTTTCCGCGCCTGCACGTCCAGCCCCGCCCCGGCGCCCCGAAAGATTATCCGGCCGGCTCGACGCCGAGCAGCTCGACCGTGAACAGCAAGGTCGCGCCGCCGGGGATCGGACCCTTGCCGACGGGGCCATAGGCGAGCTGCCAGGGGATCGCGAATTCGACCTTGTCGCCGACGCCTATCAACTGCACGCCTTCCTGCCAACCGTCGATGACACGATTCAATGGAAAGCTCGTCGGTTCGCCGCGCCGCACCGAGCTGTCGAATTCGCGGCCGTCGGCAAAGGTGCCGACATAATGAACGGTGACGTTATCGGCCGGGCCGGGGTGCGCGCCGCTGCCATCGCCCGCGATCCGGCGCCAGCGCAGTCCGCTGGGCGTCACGCGCCAGCCGTCGGCGCCATGACGCTCGGCGAGTGCCGCCATCTGCTTGTTGAGATAGGCGGTGCCCTCGGTGGACGGCGTTTCGCCCTGCTGGGCGGTGGCGGACGCCGGAATGCAGCTGCCCAATGCGGCCGCCGCGAGCAGCCGGTTCAAAGACGATATGTGCATGAAAACTCCCTCGATCGTTGCACGCATAAACGCACCGCGGGCCGAATAGGCAAGAGCCTATCGGTCGGAAGGTGCGGGAGCGGCAGGAACCTTCATCGGCATCCGTCGTTTCACCTTCGTACACATCAATCAGAGACTTGATACGCGGCCACCGGCCGTTTCGTCTTTCGAAAACCCGTTTCGCGGGCTTTCGAAACCGGTGCCGTGTGTCCTGCTCTGCAATCGAAGGAGACGTCGGATGTTCAAATGGGCTTTGATCTTTGCAGTGATCGCGCTGGTCGCGGCGGTGCTCGGCTTTGGCGGCGTTGCAGGCACCGCGGCGGGGATCGCCAAGATCCTGTTCTTCGTCGGCCTTGCGCTCGTTGTCCTGTTCCTGATCCTCGGATCGGCCGCGGCGCGAAAGATCACGTAAAAAAATCGAGCGCCGCGGGAACCAAATCGAGCCTGCGGCGTTTCACTCATCTACTAGATCGAAAGAGAAGGTAGAATCTGGTTCCTGTCTTCGGACGGAACCTAGGGAGCCCCGCCGCAGAAATGCGACGGGGCTTACCTGTTTCTAGGCTGGAAATGCCGCGCGAACGCGGCGTTCGAGCACCGCGAGCGGGATGCGCCCGGCGCCCAGCACCACGTCGTGGAAACGCTTGATGTCATAGCCCCGCCGCCGCGATACTTCGTCGCGCACGCGGCTGATCGCGATCTGCCCAACCTTGTAGGCGCAGGCCTGTCCCGGATAGACGATATAGCGGTCGATCTCGGTGCGCGATGCGCTCGGCGAGTTCGACGAATTCTGGGTCATATAATCGATCGCCTGTTCGCGGCTCCACCCCATCGCATGGATGCCCGTGTCGACGACGAGGCGCGAAGCGCGAAACGCGTAAGAGGCGAGATAGCCGATCTTGCCGAGCGGATCGTCTTCATACATGCCGAGTTCGTCGGCGACCTGTTCGGCGTAGAGGCCCCAGCCTTCGCCATAGGCGGTGACCGACGCCGCCTGCCGATAGAGCGGCAGTTCGGCGTCTTCATATTTCAACGCACCCTCGAACAGATGCCCCGGCGCGCCCTCGTGATAGGCGAGGGTCGGCAGGGTGTAGCGCGGCCATTCGGCGGTATCGCGCAGGTTGATGAAAAAGATGCCGGGGCGCGAGCCATCGGGGGTTCCCGCCTGCGCCGACCCGCCCGGCGCACCGATCTCGATTTCGGGTGGGACGCGGCGGATTTCATAGGGGGCCTTGGGAATGCGGCTGAAGACCCGGGGCAGGCGCCCGCGAATCTTGACGAGCAGGCCGTTGAGATAGGCGAGCATCTCGGCGCGGCCGGTGTCGTCATTGGCGAACAACTGGCCCTCGGCCTTGCCGAGCGCGTTCAGCCGGTCGCGGATGCTGCCGTCCTTATAGCCCTGCGCTTTCAGCAGCACATCCATCCGCGATGTCAGGTCGGCGACCTGCTCGCGGCCGATGCGATGGATTTCGGCGGCGCTGAGGCTGGTCGTCGTATGCTGTGCGAGCGTCGCGGCGTAATAGGCCGCGCCATCGGGAAGGCGCGCGACGCCGGCGTCGGTGCCGGCACGCGGGAGCAACGCGGTCAGCGTGTCGATCTGGCGGGTGAGCGCGGCGCGGATCGGACCCTCGAAAACCTTCGCGGCGCTCTCGCCATATCCCGAAAGGCCCAGCGCGGCGCTGCGTTTGGCGATCGAGGCGACAAGCGTTTTGCCGCCGACGTCGCCGTCGCGGAGGCGTGCGAGTTGTTGCAGCGCCTGGTCGAGGATGAAGCGCGGTGCGACGACGCCCATTGCGGCATTCGCCTTTACGATTTCGGTGTCCGCGTCGAGCAGCGTCGGGATCGCTTGAAGCCGCGTCATATAGGCGTCGGCGTCGGCCTTGGTCTTCACGGGGTGCTGGCTGTCGAGGAAGGTGCTGACCCCCGTGTAAAATCCGCCGAGCTGGGTGACGCCATAAGGGCCGGGGCGGTGGCCGAAGCCGCCCGTATGATAGGTGAAACGGGCAAGCCGCTGGCGCGTGACGAGGTCGAATTCGGCGCTGTCATGCGCGATGCGCGCGGCATCGCCGAGCGTCTCGCCCTTGATCGCGCGCACGGCGGCAAGGTCGCTGTCGATCTGGCGCGTTCGCGCGGCACGCGCAGCGGGCGACCAGTCGGGAAATTGCGCGCGGAGGGCGGCGCGGGCGCCCGTGTCGATACCGAGCGACGTGGCGCGGGTCGGGTCGTCGCGCAGGCCTTGCTCGAATTGCGCGGAGAGCAGCGCGTCGAGGCGGGCGTCGCCGCTTTCTTTTGCGGTGGCGGGCCCCGCGACGCTGGCGACGGCGAGGCCGCCAATCCCGGCGAGGACGGTCCGTCGATCGGGCACAATATCGGTCATGCGATTCTCCCCTGTTCGTTTCGCCAAGCGTAGGAGCGCGCCGTTATCGGCGCAACATGCTGACGCAATTGCGAAACTTTTGGCCGCTGCGTCGTCAGCCGATCGGCTGACTCGTCCGCCTTTCGCGATGAACAGCCATTAAAACGCATCCATCGCCCGGAAGGTGCGTTGGTCAGTTTCGGTCGGGATACCCCCGGGTGGATGGAGAATGACATGAGCATACTCAAAAAGGCAGCAATCTCTTTTGCGGCGTTATCGGTGATCGCGGCGCCTGTTGCGGCGTCGGCGGCGGGCGTGACCCGTGCAGCTTCGGCGGCCGGAGGTGAAAACGAACTCGAAGGCAATTCGAGCTGGATCATCGGGCTTGTCGGCCTGCTCGTCGGCATCGGCGCGATCATCCTGGTCGCCGACAAGGACGACGATTCCCCCGTAAGCCCATAGGGCATATTCGCGGGAGGGCAGCCGGACCGGCTCGGGCTGCCCTCTTGCAACGCTCTATCGCTCTGCCGCGCGGCATGAACGGCCGACCTGTTCGGCCCCGCGGTGCCATTGCCAGCCGGTCGCTGATTGCGGATTGGCGGGCCGTGAGGGATGGGCGGTGGAGATTCGGCAGCGATGGCAAGGGGATATAGGGCGGCGGCTTTGGGCGTGGCGCTGCTTGGGGGATGTAGCGGTGCAGCTACAGGACATGCCGACGGCAAGACAGCCGCGGCGCAGGTCGTTCAGGAAGGGCAGGGGAAGCCCTATGCCCTGCTGGGCAGCGAGGTCTGGGACGTGCCTGACCCGGTTTCGGACCGCGTTTATCAGGTCTTCGTCAGCCTTCCGTCCTCTTATGCAAAGGATCCACAGCGCGCCTATCCGGTGCTTTACGTCACCGACGCCGATTATGCCTTTCCGGTCGTCCGGCAGATCGCGCGGCGATTGAACGTCGAGGGCCCGAAAGTGCAGGAGTTCATTCTGGTCGGATTGTCCTATGCCAAGGGCGACGATCCGGTGCAGAGCCGGCGGCGTGACTATACTCCGACCGCCGAAGGGCCGAGCGACGCGCCGGCCGACGCGGTCCACGGCGGGGGCGCGGCGTACCAGACCTATTTGCGCGATCAGGTCCTGCCTTTTGTCGCGCGCCGCTATCGAACCGATCCCCGGCAAAAGCTGTTTCTCGGCCATTCCTACGGTGCCCTTCTGGGGACACAGATATTGTTCACCGAACCCGAAATGTTCAGCGGCTATATCCTGGGAAGCCCGTCGCTTTGGTACGGCAAGCGGCATATGTTCGCGCTGGAAAAGGCCTATGCGGCGGCACACCGCGACATGCCGGCGAAAGTCTATGTCTATACCGGCGAATATGAAGCGGCGCGTGCCGCCGATCCGCGCTTCAACAAGCGCGTGGATATGGTTGGGGACAGCGATGCGCTGGTCGAAACGCTGAAACGGCGCGCCTATCCGGGGCTGCAAATCCGGGCGGACGTGCTGAATGACGAGGACCATGTGTCGGTCGCGCCGCGCGGCTTCACCAAGGGGATGACTTATCTGCTCCCGGTGCCGCTTGCGGCGAAATGAACGGCGCGCCGGTTTTGCGACAATTTGCGACAATTTTCCGTCGATCCGGCACGTCGCTGGGACAAACCGCGCCTAGAACGGCTTCATCGGGTTCCGGCTCTTTCCCGGAAGGCCCATGAAGGAGTTCGTTACGTGAACAAGAAAATCTCGCTCTTTACGCTCGCCGCCGCATTGGTGGCCGTGCCCGTTCTCGCCGCGCCCGGCGCCGACGGCAATGCCGGGCAGACGCGCGCCGACGCGCAGGCCCGGGCCACGCAGATGTTCGCCAAAATGGACGCGAACAAGGACGGCAAGCTCGACGCTACCGACCGCGCCGCGCAGCGTGCCGAGCGGCAGGCGAAAATCTTCGCCAGCCTCGACGCCGACGGCAATGGCAGCATCAGCAAGGCCGAATGGGACAAGCATGGCGCCGATCGCGCCGCCAAGCGCGCCGAACGCGGTGAAAAGCGTGCCGAAGCCGGCGAAGCCGGCGAAGGCAAGCGCCACGGCATGCGTGGCGGTCATGGCAAGCGCGGTGGCCATCACGGTATGATGATGGGCAAGGCCGACACCGACGGCGACAAGGCGATCAGCCAGGCCGAGTTCCAGACCGCCGCGCTGGCGCGCTTCGACGCCGCCGACGCGAACAAGGATGGTCAGGTCACCGCCGAGGAACGCCAGGCCCAGCGCGGCGCATGGCGCGCCAAGCGTGGTGCGGCTCCGGCGGCTCCCGCGAACCAGTAAGCATTTGGCAGGGGCCTGGCGGCAAAGCGTAGGGCCTTCCTCCCCTCCCGGCATTGCCTTTGTTGCCGGTCCCTGTCAGCTATCGCCCATCGGCCCCCGCGGCCGGTGGGCGAACTAGCATTTCTTTTGACGGAAACCCGATGACCGATAGCGACACGCCCCGCATCCTGCTGATCGACGACGAACCGTCGATCCGCGAGCCGCTGGGCGAATATCTGACCGCGCAGGGCTTTGCGGTGACCGACGTCGCGAGCGCCGCCGAGGCACGATCGGTGCTGCGCGCGCAGGGCGTCGATCTGGTCGTCAGCGACATCATGATGCCCGGCGAGGACGGCCTGTCGCTGACCCGCCATTTGCGCGAGACGAGCAGCATTCCCGTCATCCTGCTGACCGCGCGCGCCGAGGATACCGAACGGATCATCGGGCTGGAGATCGGCGCCGACGATTATGTCGTCAAACCCTTCAACCCGCGCGAACTTGTCGCGCGCATCCGTACCGTATTGCGCCGGACGCAGCAGGGCGGGCGCGCACTCGATCCGGGCGGGACCTATTATGCCTTTGGCGACTGGGTGCTGCGCGAAGTCGAGCGCGTGCTGGTCGATGGCGAAGGCAATGAGGTCGCGCTGTCGTCGGGCGAATATCATCTGCTCCACGCGCTGGTGCGCCATCCGCGGCAGGTGATGAGCCGCGACCGCCTGCTCGACATGGTGCGTGGGCGCGAGGCCGATATTTTCGACCGCGCGATCGACAATCTGGTCAGCCGGCTGCGCAAGAAGATCGAGGTCGATGCCGCGCATCCGCAGATCGTCAAGACGGTGTGGGGCGGGGGCTATACGCTGGCGTGCGAGGTCAAGCGGATGGGCCCGGCGGCGTGAAACTGCGGTTGTGGCCCAAAAGCCTTGTCGGCCAGCTCGTTTTTGCGGTCGCGGTGATGCTGTTCGTCGCGCAGGCGATCAATTTCGTGCTGCTGTCGCGCGGGATGCGGCAGCAGACGCTGGCGCACGGCGGCGGCATGGCCGTCGCGCGGATCATCGATGCGATCGAGCGCGACCGGCGTGGTGACTTCAGGCCGCCCCGCAACGAACGCGAGCGGCACGAGGCGCGCGAGCGTGCGCAGAAACTCGTGATCTCCGATCATCTCCCGCCGATGCCCGTCGGCGCCGTCCGGGTGCCCGACCTTGCGGCTTATGTCGAAGGCCTGCTCGGCGAGACCAATGTGCCTGCCGCCATGGTCGACGCGTGGGCGCTCCCGCCGCGCGAGCGGCAGCGGCTGCGCCGGCCCGCCTTTCCCGACCGGGCCGTCATCGTCGTCGCGAAGGTCGACGGGCGCTATTTTGCGGTGCGCACGCGGATCGCGGCGGGGGGCAATCGGCTGCAGGGTTTCCTCGTCTGGCAGACGCTGTCGCTCTATCTGTTGCTGCTGGTTCCGATCATGCTGATCGCGTGGCGCGCGGCGCGGCCGCTGCGCGACCTGACGCGCGCGGCGCGCGCCAATCCGGCGCTGCGCGATGCCGAGCCGCTCGAGGAAGAGGGGCCGTCGGATGTGCGCGAGCTGATCGGCGCGTTCAACGCCTATCGCGGCCGTATTTCGACGATGCTGTCGGACAAAGACCGGATGCTTGGCGCCGTCGGCCACGATTTGCGCACCCCGCTCGCCAGCCTGCGCGTGCGCGTCGAGCAGGTCGAGGACGAGACGCTGCGCGACAAGATGATCGCGAGCATCGAGGAAATGACCGCGATGCTGAGCGACATTTTGGCGCTGGCGCGGTCGGGCGCGGGAACCGAGGCGCGCGAGCGTATCCCGCTGCGCGAATTGATCGGCGAACTCGCGGCCGATTATCAGGAGCGCGGCAAGGATGTCGAAATCGGCGATATTGCCGACGCCGCCGTGCTGGCGCGGCCGATGCTGCTCAAGCGCGCGCTGCGCAATCTTGCCGACAATGCCATTGCCTATGGCTCGCGGGCGCGGTTGTCGGTTGTGACCGACGGCGGGCAGGCGCAGATTATCGTATCGGACGACGGTCCCGGTCTGACCGGCGAGCAGATCAAGACGCTGATCGAGCCCTTCGCGCGCGGCGAGCAATCGCGCAACCGCGCGACCGGCGGCGCCGGGCTGGGGCTGTCGATCGCGCGCGATATCGCCGAGGGCGAGGGCGGGGCGCTGGCGCTATCGAACCGTGCCGGGGGCGGGCTCGATGCGGTGATTACGCTGCCGGCCGTTTAACCGTCATCCCAGCGAAAGCTGGGATCTCTATCGTCCGGGCGGGCCGCCCGAGATCCCAGCTTTCGCTGGGATGACGAATGATCAAGCGTAGATCGCGATCGCCTGACTGCCGCTGAGGATCGGTTCGCCGGCGCGGTTCCACAGCATCATGTCCTGCACCGACAGGCCGTGGCGCGCATAGCCGGTCTTCGCCGACAGCAGCCACCAGCCGTCGTCGGTTTCGGGCGTGCCGGTGAGCATGTTGACCGTCCAGTTCATCGAACTGATCGGCCCGAATTCGCTGAACAGCGCCATCGCGGCGGGGGGCAGGGCGTCGCCCATCGCGAGCAGCGCGACCGCGGGATGGCACGCGGGCTCCTCGACGAAGCGAACCCAGGTCAGATATTCGCCGACATCGCTTTTCCACCCGAAGCGCGGGCCGGTGGTGGGGCGCATGTCGAAATGGCGGGTGAAAGACGGGCGCGCGTGATGATCGGGCACGGGCGCCAGCGTCTCGGGGTCGGGCGCGTCGGGCACCGACAGGCGATCATGGTCGAGGTGGCTCTTGCGGTCGCCTGAAAAGGCGAAGACCGCAGCGGTGCCGAAGCCCTGATCGCTCGACACGCCGGCGTCGATGAACAGCGAAGATTTCGACTGGCGCAGCACGCGCGTTTCGACGGTGCAATCGCCGCCGACGGGGCCAACGAAGCTGATCTGCGCGTAACGCAGCGGCGTTTCGGTGGGATGGAGCGCCATCGTGCCCGCGAGTGCGACCGCCGAGCTGATCCCGCCATAGGCGGTGCGCCCCTGCATCCATCCTTCGTCGATATGCGCCTTCGCCACGCCCTCTTCGGTGCGCAGCGTCGAGAGCAGCGCGTCGAGCGCGCTGGGAGAGGTCGTCATTGGTCTCTTAATCCTCGATCTGGAAAGTCAGGCCGGCATTGGCAGTCAGCCGCTCGATCAGCGCGTCGCCGAGCAGTGCGCCCGGGGTCCAGACGCCGCCTTTGCCTTTGTTCGCAAGCAGCGCGATGCCCGTTTCGGCGAGCATCTTCGACGTCGAGCCATAGCCCGGGTCGCGGTCGCCCTGAACGCTCGCGCGCACGGTGGTGCCGTCGGGATATTCGCCGATGAAGAGGATGTCGTAAAAGCCGTTCTCGCGCGCTTCCTTGCTCGGGCCTTCGCCGGGCTGGAGCGTCGACTCGCCAAAGGGATTCGCCTTCGCCATCGCTTCGGCCATCGCCTTTCCGGCGTCGCCGATCGTCGTCATCACCATCTCGTCGTACACAAGGTCTTCGCCCCACTTATGGCCGAGCAGGAAGTTGGTGCGGTGGACATTCTTGGTGTTGATCGGCGCCATCACGAAGGGGGCGGTCCAGGTGCCCGTCGCGCTGTCATATTCGGGGATCAGCCCGGTCGGCTGCGACGGGCCTTCGAAACCGGGGGTCAGCGCAAAGCTCGACTTGAGCAGCAGTGCGAGCGAGGGCTTTTTCGCGATCGCCTTCAGCGTTTCGGTAAGGCTCGCGATCGTGCCGCCCGACGCGCCGCCCGCCATCTTGCGGACGCGGCCCTTGACGCGCGGTGCGGGCTTGCCGTGGCGTTTGATCGCTTCGGCCTGCAGGAAGTGGACGCCGAGGTCGAACGGGATGCTATCGAAGCCGCAGCTGAAGGTGATGCGCGCGCCCGATTCCTTGGCCGCGGCTTCATGCTCGTCGATCATCTCGCGCATCCAGCCGGGTTCACCGCAAAGGTCGGCATAGGCGGTGCCCGCCTTGACGCATGCGGCGGCGAGCTCGCTCCCGTAAAGCTGGTACGGGCCGACCGTGGTCAGGATAACCTCGGCGCGCGCCGCCATCGCATCGAGACTCGCCGGATCGCTTGCATCGGCGACGACGAGCGGGGTGTCCTTGGGCGCGCCGATCAGATCGCGGACCTCGGCAAGCTTGTCGGCGCTGCGCCCCGCCATCGCCCATTTCGGCGCGTCCTTGCGGCCCGCATAATGGGCGGCAAGATACTCGGCGACGAGGCGCCCGGTGAAGCCGGTCGCGCCATAGACGATGATGTCGAACTCGCGGGTCCCCGCCATGGCCATTCTCCCTTTACGTAAACGTTAAGTGGAGGCTAGCGCAGGCGGGGAAGCTTGCCAAGCGCGAAGGTCTAGCGGCGCCAGAAGGGGCGTTTTTCCACCGCGACGGGCGTGCCGATCGCCTCGGCGCGGCCCTCGGCGCGTGCGGCGCGGAGCTCGGCTTCGCTCGCATGCTGCTCGGCCCGATGCGTGGCAAGCTCGTCGCGGCGGCGCTGGCGCAGCGCGTCGTAACTCCAGCGTGTGTGGCCATAGCCAAAGAGACAGAGCAGGCCGCCCGCGATCGCCAGATTCTTCATCGCCGCCATCGCCTGCACCGGGTCGGTGAACTCGCGGTGGAAGAAGAGGATCGTGGCGAGAACAAAGCCCGCGAGCAGGATCGACACGAGGCGCACGGCGATACCGAGCGCGATGCAGATGCCCGCGATGAGTTCGAAGAGGCCGACCGGAATGGCGAGTCCGCCGGGCAGGCCCGAGGTCGCGATCATCGCGGTGGTGTCGGACACATGGATCAGCTTGTTGATCCCCGACACGATAAAAATCAGGGCAATGAACAGGCGGCCGATGAAGACGGCGATCATGGACATGGGCATTCCTTCCCTAGCGCGCCCCGTCCGCTTGTGCAGACAGGACGCTTGGGAGGGCGATGGGTTCCGGCCTAGCGCGGGGTGAAGATCAGTTCGGCGACCTCGCAGTCGCTGCAATCGATGGCGCGGAGGGTGGCCGCGCCGGGCCCGGCGGGCAGGTCGACGTCGGCGAGCTTGACGACCTGCCATGCGGTGCCCGCGGGGATGGCGACGCCGCGTTCGTCGATGCCGATGCGGCCGCCCTTGGCCGAGCGCACGCGCGCGGTGACGGTCCAGCGGCCTGCCTTCGCGACGTTTGCGCTGTAGCGCATAAACTCTCCGGTGACGAAATCGCTGACATAGGGCGCGCCGCCCGCGTCGCGTGCGATGTCGACGCCGTCGTTGCGATAGGTCGTGCCATTGTTCCACGGCGTCCGCTCGCCGCCGGTCGCGACATGATAATTGGCGTCGACGCTGTCGTGATAGGCGACGCCCGGCGGGCCGAGGTCGTAATCGGCGGAGGCGATGGTCAGCGGTTTTGTGCCCAAGGTGCGCTTCGCGAAGGGCCGAGAACTCGCATCGCGCGGCTGGCGGAACATCGCGTCGATGACGTCGGGCTTCGGGATATTCTTCTCGTAGCGTGTGTTTTCGGCGAGCTGCATCATCGCGGCGAAGGCTGCATCGGCTTCGGGTTTCGGTCCCTTGCCGGTCATCCAGGCTACGATGTGCATCCAGCCGTCGCCCGCGACGATCTCGAGCGGCTGGTTGAAGCCGATTTTCTTGAGCGGCCAGAAATTCCAGCCGATCCCGTCGCCTTCGACGAGCGCGATCGCGTCGCGATACCAGCCATTGCTGTTCTCGCCCGACTCGCCGAGCCAGATCGGGCGGTTATAGCTGGTGCGCAGCGCCTTGATTTCGGCGATGCTCGCTTCGTCGTTGCGATTCCAATATTTATGAAAGCTCAGCACCATATTGGCGTCCCACGCGGGCGGCAGACCCTTGTAATTATTGCCCCAGCAATTGCCCTCGATGATCACGATATGCCGCTTGTCGACCTTGCGGATCGCCGCGGTGATCCGCTGCTGCAGGCTCCAGACCGCCTTGTTTTCGGTCTCGTCGCAGCCGTTGCCCTTGCCGGGCGTCGCGAAGCTCCAATTGGGCTCGTTGATCAGGTCATAGGCGCCGATCCACGGCTCATCCTTGTAGCGCGCGGCGAGCTTGGTCCACAGCATCACGGTCTTGCGCTGGTTTTCCTCGCTCTGCCAGAGCGACGGCGTGGTCGGGTCGCGGTCGGAGATGGCGAGGTCGTTGCCCTGACCGCCGGGCGCGGCGTGGAGATCGAGGATCAGGTAGATGCCGTTCGCCTTGCTCCACGCGAGCAGGCGGTCGATGCGCTGGAAACCCTCCTCGTGCCATGTGTCCTCACCGGCATTGGGTTCCTTGTCGGCGGGCAAGGTGAGCTGGTCGAAATGGATCGGCAGCCGCACCGAGTTGAAGCCCCATTTCGCCATCGCGGCGATGTCGGCCTCGGTCGTGTGATTGTCGAGCCATGCGCGGTAGAAGGCCGCGGTGCGCTCTTCGCCAACGAGTTCGACAAGTTTCGCGCGAATTTTGTGCTGCTGTCCGACCTCGCCGAGTTTCAGCATATAGCCTTCCTGCAGCATCCAGCCGCCGAGTCCCATGCCGCGCAGGATGACGGGTTTGCCCGATCCATCGACGATCTGCGTTCCTTCGACCTTCAGAAAGCCTTCGGCGTGCGCGGTGGTCGAGGAAAGCGATGCGGCGAGCGCGAGAGCGACGGTGCGGAAGTTCATGACCTCATCCCCATGTTCTGATTTATGGGAACGTTATCAATTTTCGTCGGAAGAGCAAGCGCGACGCCCCATTTCTCCCCTCTCTCCGTCATCCCGGCGAAGGCCGGGATCTCGACCTATCGTTATAACGCACCGGCGGGATCCCGGCCTTCGCCGGGATGACGGAAATGTGAAGGAGCGCTGCTTATAGCTTGGGCAGCGTGACGCCCTTTTGCCCCATATATTTGCCCGCGCGGTCGGCGTAGCTCGTCTCGCACGGCTCATTGCCCTGCAGGAACAAGAACTGGCACGCGCCTTCATTCGCGTAGATTTTGGCGGGCAGGGGGGTGGTGTTCGAAAATTCGAGCGTCACATGGCCTTCCCAGCCGGGCTCGAGCGGGGTGACGTTCACGATGATGCCGCAGCGCGCATAGGTCGACTTGCCAAGGCAGATGACGAGGATGTCGCGCGGGATGCGGAAATATTCGACCGTGCGCGCGAGTGCAAAGCTGTTCGGCGGAATGATGCAGACGTCGGTTTCGCGGTCGACGAAATTCTTCGGATCGAAATCCTTGGGGTCGACGGTGGTCGAATCGATATTGGTGAAGATCTTGAACTCGGGCGCGACGCGCGCGTCATAGCCGTAGGAGGAGAGGCCGTAGCTGATACAGCCGTCGCGGCGCTGCGCCTCGACAAACGGTTCGATCATGCCCTGCGTCTGGGCGGCTTCGCGAATCCAGCGGTCGGAAAGAATGGCCATGGTGTCTCTTGTCGGTCCTGTAAGGGTTGCGCAAGCGGTCAGTCGATGAGGCCAAGATCCTTGGGACCAAAGGCGGCCGGCAGCAATTGGCTGAGGCGGTAGGTCATGACCTCCTTGCCGTCGCCCGAGGCGCAATGGACGAGGATGTCGGTCTTCGACCGCTCAGCGGCTTCGTTGAGGATCTGGCGGCAGCGGCCGCACGGATTGACCGGGTCGGTGCCCAGCAATTCGTCGCCATGAGGGCGCCCGCCGACGATCGCGACCTCGGCGAGTTCGCCGATCCAGCCCTCGTTGACGATTTTCGCCACCGCCACGGTTTCGGCGCAGAGGGTGAGGCCATAGCTGGCGTTCTCGACATTGGCACCGGTGACGACATCGCCATTTTTGAGCAGCAGCGCCGCGCCGACGTGGAAGCCCGAATAGGGCGCGTAGGCGCGGCTCGCGGCGTCGCGCGCGGCGTCGATCAGGGCATCACGGTCCTCGGTCATCGCATCTCTCCTTGCGGGCGCAGCGCGTTCCAGCCGACGGTGCCTTCGGCGCCCGACAGGCGCACATAATCATTCGCCTGCCACATCGCCCAGGGGTGCGCGCCATAATCGGGTTCGAAGAAATCGCGGCGCAGCCAGATGGTGCGTGCGATACCCTGCGTTACCTTGTAGTCGCTCTCGAACGCCGGGCCGGGGGCGATCACGCTCTGCTTGCCCATATGCGCCTCGATCTGTGCCAGAAAGGTCGCGAGTTCGGACAAGAGCAGCGCGCGCGTCGGCCGGTCGGGGCAGCGGTCGTCATAATCGAGCCAGACGACCGCGGGCAGCGCGTCGGCGCGGCGCGGCACGTGGCGGATGAAATTCGCGGCCTGGTCGGTCGCGAGCTGGCAGAGGCTGTAACGGTGGATCGCGCCCGCCTGCACGCCGGCTTCGCGCGCGCCCGTCATGTTGCGCGCGAACTTCGGGTCGACCGCGGCCGAACCGTCGGTTCCCATGACATAGGCAAAATCGGCGCCCGCGGCCTTGATCGACCCCCAACGGACATCGCCGTTGCCCGCGTCGATCGTGACGCCCTGCGTCGGATAGAGGGTGCGGTCGGGGGTCCAGCGCGCGGCCCACCAGAGCGCAAGGCCGGCCGCGAGGAGCAGCAAAACGATCGCGGCGCCGATCCGGCGCAGCAGGCGCGCCGCCGCGGCGCGCCACGCGCCGGCGATCTGTGCCGCCTTTCCGCCCCTGATTGCCCCCGTCGCCATCGTCAGCCCTTGATGTGCAGCACGCAGATCAGCGTGAACAATCGTCGCGCCGTGTCGAAATCGACCGCGATCTTGCCGTCGAGCCGGTCCATCAGCATCTCGGCCGCCTCGTTATGCAGGCCGCGCCGCGCCATGTCGACGGTCTCGATCTGCTGCGCGGTCGAGGTCTTGATTGCCTGATAATAGCTGTCGCAGATCGCGAAATAGTCGCGGATCGGCCGGCGGAAACGCCCGAGCCCGAGGATGATCGCCTCGAGCGGCGAGCCATCTTCGCGTGAGATTTCAAAGATCAACCGGCCGTCCTCGACACGCAGCATCAAGCGGTAAGGGCCGGCATAGCCATCCGCATGGCCGCGCTGCGGCACGAATTTATTGTCTTCGATCAGGTCGAAGATCGCGACGCGGCGCTCCTGCTCGACATCGGGGTTGCGCCAGACGATCGACCCCTCGTCGAGTTCGACCGAAATGATCCGTTGTTTCGAGGGGTCTGCGTGGCTCATGCTGTCCGTGCTTCTACTTGGCCGGGGGCGAAGGGCAAGGGGGCGACTTGGCGCGACGCATCAATTCCGTTCGTGTCGAGCGAAGTCGAGACACCCATCGGCACCACGCCTAGCCCGAGGGGCATCTCGACTTCGCTCGATGCGAACGGGTTTGAAACTTATCCCCAGATGGCTCCACGGCCGTGCGGATCAGCGAGGTCAATCGGGTTGCACCTCTTGCGCGAACATCGCATGGTAAATCCATGCCAGAGATTGCCTTGTTTCCTACCCCCGCCCCGGCCGGTGACGCGCGCCAGATGCCGCGTAATATCGAGGCCGAGGCCGCGTTTCTCGGCGCAATCCTGATCGACAACCGAGTCGTCGAGGATCTGCCCGTCGCGCTCAACCCCGAGCATTTCTTCGAACCGCTCCACGGCCGCATTTTCCAGCAGACGATGGCGCTGATCGAGCGCAACAGCATCGCGACCCCGGTAACGCTCAAGCCCTATTTCGAGGCCGACGAGGCGATGAAGGCGGTCGGCGGGGTCGGTTACCTCGCGCAGCTCACCGGCAGCGGCGCGGGCCTGATCGGCGCGCGCGACTTTGCGCGGCAGATTTTCGACCTCGCGCTGCTGCGTGAATTAGCGGGCGTCGGGCGCACGCTGGTCGACAATGCGCTCGACACCAGCGAGCGCGTCGATCCGCAGGCGCAGATCGAGGAGGCCGAAACCGCGCTCTACCGCGTCGCGGGGGGCGAGGCCGAGATGGGATCGGTCAAAAGCTTCAACCAGGCGAGCCTTACCGCGTTGCAGGCGGCCGAGCGCGCGCTCAATTCGGGCGGCCATTTGTCGGGGATCACGACCGGCATCGGCAGCATGAACGCCAAGATCGGCGGCATGCACAATAGTGACTTGATGATCCTTGCCGGACGTCCGGGCATGGGCAAGACGTCGCTCGCGACCAATATCGCGTATAACGCCGCCGAGCGTTTCCGCCGCGATGAGGATGACGGGATCCCGCCCGAGAAGAATATGGGCGCAAAGGTCGCTTTCTTCAGCCTCGAAATGTCGGCCGACCAGCTCGCGACGCGCGTGCTTGCCGAACAATCGGGGGTGTCGGGCGAGGCGCTGCGTATGGGCAAGATCAGCAAGGAGCAGTTCCAGCAACTGAGCCGCGCGGCGCAGCAACTTCAGACCTTGCCGCTGTTCATCGACGATACGCCCGGCCTGACGATCGCGGGCCTGCGCACGCGCGCGCGGCGCCTCCAGCGGCGCCACGGCATTGGCTTCGTCATCGTCGACTATCTCCAGCTGCTCCAGGGTTCGTCGAAGAGCGGCGACAATCGCGTGCAGGAAATTTCGGAAATTTCGCGTGGTTTGAAGACGTTGGCGAAGGAACTCCATGTGCCGGTGATGGCGCTGTCGCAGCTCAGCCGTGCGGTCGAAAGCCGCGAGGACAAGCGCCCGCAGCTGTCCGACCTTCGTGAATCGGGCTCGATCGAACAGGACGCCGACATGGTGCTCTTCGTGTTCCGCGAGGATTATTATGTCGCGGCGAAGGAGCCCAAGCGCCCGGTCGAGGGCGACGATGTGAAGATCCACGCGCAGCATGAGGAATGGGCGGCCGAAATGGAGCGTGTCTTCGGCCTTGCCGAAGTGATCGTCGCGAAATCGCGCCACGGCTCGACGGGCAAGATCCGCATGCACTTCGAGGCGAAGACGACTAAGTTCAGCGACCTCGCCGACGACAGCATGGCGTTCGAGGATTATGAATAATTAGCGGTGCCCTGCGAACGCAGGGGCCCATCACGAGGTCTCTCGGTCAGAAGCTGCGCTTTGTCGCACGGACTGGAGATGGGCCCCTGCCTTCGCAGGGGCACACGCATGTCAGAACGCCGGATCGTTCGCGGGATCGTCGCCCAGCGGCGTTACTTCGGTGTGAATGCCGCATTCGGTCTTGTCCCAGCCGCGCCAGCGGCCCGAGCGCGGGTCTTCGCCCGGCTTGACCTTCGACGTGCACGGCGAGCATCCGATCGAGGGATAGCCTTCGGCCTCGAGTGGGTGGCGCGGCAGGTCGTGCGCCTCGAAATAGGCGTCGAGCTGTTCGCGCGTCCAGTTGGCGAGCGGGTTGAATTTCAGGCGGCCGGTTGAACCGTCGAGTTCGAAGCGCGCGAGCCCCTGCCGCGTCGACGACTGGAAACCCTTGCGGCCGGTGATCGAAGTGTCGAAATCGGTCAGCGCCTTTTCGAGCGGCTTGACCTTGCGGATTTCGCAGCAGCCGTCGGGGTCGTACGACCAGCGCAGCTCGGTCGCGTCCTTCGCGGCGAGGTCTTCGGCGTCGGGCGTCAGGTTGACGATATTGAGCCCGAGCTTCGCGGCGAGTTCGTCGCGGTAGGCGAGCGTTTCGGGGAAATGCTTGCCGGTGTCGAGGAACAGCACGGGCATGTCGGGCGCGGCGCGCGTCACCAGATGCAGCAGCACCGCGCTTTCGGCGCCGAAGCTCGAGACGATTCCGGTTTCGCCGAGCAGCCCCGCGCCGATCACGCTCGCGACGACTTCGGCGGCGTCCTGCCCGCGGAAGAGATTGTTGAGGCGGATGACGTCGGCCTGCGTAAAGCGCGGCGCCACGTCGATCCGGTCGCGGGTGCGGTCTTCGCTGCCTTTGCGCGGAGAGGTCTTCACGTCAGCCATGCCTCAGCTTCCAGATCGGCACCGCGCCGTCGGCGGCGCCCTGATAATGTTCGGGCCAGCGCGCCAGCGCCGCCTCGACATCGGCCGAATTGAGTTCCTTTTCGGGCGCGAAAGTATCGAAGCCGCAGCGCTTCATATAGGCGATCTGGTCGACGAGGACGTCGCCCTGCGCGCGCAGTTCGCCGGCGTAGCCCGCTTCGCGGAGGATGCGCGCCGACGAATAGCCGCGGCCGTCGCGGAACTTGGGGAAGGCGACCTCGATCAGCGCGAGCCGGTCGAGATGCGGGATCAGCGCGCGCGCGTCCTCATCGGGCTCGAGCCGCACCGCGGTCGCGTTCGACTGCGACAGGAAGGCGTCGAGGGTGACCGCGGGTTCTTCGCCGTCGGAATGGATATGCTCAACCATAGATCGCCTCCTTGAAGGGGGCCATGCCGACGCGGCGGAAGGTGTCGACGAAACGCTCGCCCTCGGTGCGTTCGGCGAGATATTTGTCGGTGACGCGCTCGATCGCATCGACGACGCCGTCCTCGTCGAAGCCGGGGCCGGTGATCGTGCCGAGGCTGACGTCCTCCGCGCCCGATCCGCCGAGCGACAGCTGGTAGTTTTCGGTGCCTTTGCGGTCGACGCCGAGGATGCCGATGTGGCCGGCGTGGTGATGCCCGCACGCATTGATGCAGCCCGAAATCTTGAGCTTGAGTTCGCCCAGTTCCTTCTGGCGGCCGAGGTCCGAAAAGCGCGTCGCGATCTTCTGCGCGACGGGGATCGAGCGCGCGTTGGCGAGGCTGCAATAATCGAGCCCGGGGCAGGCGATGATGTCGCTGATCAGGTCGAGGTTCGGTGTTGCGAGCCCCGCGGCGTCGAGCGCCTGCCAGACGGCGTAGAGGTCGGCCTTGCAGACGTGCGGCAGTACGATGTTCTGCGCGTGCGTGACGCGGAGTTCATCATGGCTGTATTTCTCGGCAAGGTCGGCCATCAGGTCGATCTGCGCCGATGACGCATCGCCGGGGATGCCGCCGATGGGCTTCAGGCTGATGTTGACGATCGCATGGCCCGAAACCTTGTGCGCGGCGACATTCTGGTCGACCCAGACGGCGAAATCGGGATCGCTGCGGTCGATCGCGTCGGGCGCCGCGGCGTCGAGCGGCGGCGGCGCGAATTGCGCGGCGATGCGGTCGAATTCGGCCTTTGGCGGGTCGATGCCGAGCGACTTTACATGCTTGAACTCTTCCTCGACCTGGCGGCGATATTCGTCGGCACCGAGCTCGTGGATCAGGATCTTGATCCGCGCCTTGTAGATATTGTCGCGGCGGCCGTAGCGGTTGTAGACGCGCAGGCACGCCTCGGCATAGCTCAGCATGTCGTCGAGCGGCACGAAATCCTTGATCAGCGGCGCGATCATCGGGGTGCGGCCCATGCCGCCGCCGACGTAGAAGGCGGCGCCGTGCTGCCCGTCCTTCTCGACGATCTGGATGCCGATGTCGTGAAGCCGCATCGCGGCGCGATCTTCGTCGGCCGCGATCACGGCGATTTTAAACTTGCGCGGCAAATAGCTGAATTCTGGGTGGAAACTCGACCACTGACGAAGGAGTTCGGCCCACGGACGCGGATCGGTGATTTCGTCGGCGGCGGCGCCGGCCCACTGGTCCGAGCTGATGTTGCGGATGCAATTGCCGCTCGTCTGGATCGCGTGCATTTCGACCGATGCGAGGTCTTCGAGGATCGCGGGTGCGTCCTCGAGCTTGATCCAGTTATACTGGATGTTCTGGCGCGTAGTGAAATGGCCATAATCGCGGTCGTACTTGCGCGCGATGTGCGCGAGCATGCGCATCTGGCGGCTGTCGAGCGTGCCATAGGGCACCGCGACGCGCAGCATATAGGCGTGAAGCTGGAGATAGAGGCCGTTCATCAGCCGCAGCGGCTTGAACTGATCCTCGGTGATTTCGCCCGCAAGGCGGCGGCGGACCTGGTCGCTGAATTCGGCGACGCGCGCATCGACCATCGCATGGTCATATTCGTCATATTTATACATGTCAGATCACCCAGTCGCCGGCCGCGGGATCGGCGGGTTTTAACGTCAGGTCGGGGCGCACGGTCGGCCCCAATGCACGGATACGGTCCTTGATGTGCGCGGGGCGCGGGCCGTCGGCGGTTTGCTCGCCGTTGATGATATAGGGGGCGTTGACGCGGCGCGCGCCTTCTTCGGCGGCAAGGATCGCCTCGCCCGCCTCGCCGACGTCGGCGGCGTCCTCGATATGCAGCGACCAGTCGGCGCCGGTCCACCAGGTGACAAATCCTGTTTTCAGGTCATTGCCCGTGAGCAGCTTCATGTGAAATCCCTTATTTGAGCGGCAACGCCCGGCGCGCCGAGGCAGTCGAGCGCGTCGGCGCGCGCCGCGACCTTGCCGACGATAATCAGCGCGGGGCTTTTAACTTTCTCGCGTACGACAAGGTCGCCGAGATCGGTGAGCAGCGAGCGGAGCACCCGCGCATCGGCGGTGGTGCCGCGTTCGATCACCGCGACGGGGAGGCCCGGCGAAACGCCGTCGGCGATCAGCTTGTCGGCAATGGCAGACGCGGTCGCGAGGCCCATGTAGATGACGAGTGTGCGGCCATGCCCCGCGAGCCCCGACCAGTCCTGGTCGGTCAGATCCTTGCACTGGCCGGCGACGAAGCTGACCGCGCTCGCATCCTCGCGGTGGGTGAGGGGGAGGCCCGCCTGCGCGGCGCAGCCCGCGGCGGCGGTGATGCCGGGGACGGTTTCGACCTCGACGCCCGCTTCGCGCGCGGCGTCGAGTTCCTCGCCGCCGCGGCCGAAAATGAACGGGTCGCCGCCCTTGAGGCGCACGACCTGCTTGCCCGCGAGCGTTTCGCGGACGAGCAGTTCGTTGATCAGCTCCTGCTTCATCGTGTGACGGCTGCGCTGCTTGGCAACGCTGATCCGCTCCACATGCGGCGGGATCAGCGCGAGCACGCCTTCGCCGACCAGCCCGTCATGGACGACAAGGTCGGCACTTTCGAGCAACCGCGCGGCGCGCAGCGTCAGCAGGTCGGGATCGCCGGGACCGGCGCCGACGAGCCAGAGCTTGCCTGCAGGAGGGAGAGTCTTTTCCATGCACCGTAGATGGTCGTCCGGCTCCCGCATGGCAAAGCAGGCTTTTTTGACACCGGTGAAGGTAAAATTGGGGTGGCCTAAAGGTAGTTCTTGGTCACCAGTTGCGAGCCTTCGGGATCGCGTAGTCCGACGCCGATCGACGCGCGCATCGCATCGCTCTCCGCCGACGCTACGGGATAGGCGCAATAGTCGGCGGCGTAGAAGGCGCTGGGCCGATGGTTGCCCGACAGGCCGATGCCGCCAAAGGGTGCGGCGGACGACGCGCCATTGGTCGGGCGGTTCCAGTTGATCACGCCCGCGCGCGCATTGGCCCAGAACTGGTCGTAAAGCTGCGGCGTGCCGCCGATCAGCGATGCCGAGAGGCCGAAGGCGGTGTTGTTCGCCTCGGCGATCGCGGCCTCGAAGCTGTCGACGCGGACCACTTGGAGCAGCGGGCCGAACAGTTCGATATCGGGGCGTTCGGGCATCGCGGTGACGTCGATGATGCCGGGGGTCAGGAAGGGGCGGCCGGCGACGGGGCGAGTCATGTGGCGGATCACCTTGCCGCCGTTCGACATCAGGATCAGGAAGCTCTCGGTCAGGCCGTCGGCGGCTTCGTTATCGATCACCGGGCCCATATAGGGCGCGGGCTCGGCGTGCGGATGGTCGACGATCAAGCGGTTCGCGAGGCCGCAAACCTCCTCGATCAGCTTGTCGGCAAGGCTGTCGCGCACGATCAGGCGGCGCGCATTGCTGCACCGCTGCCCCGCGCTGAGGAAGGCCGACTGGACGACGATGATCGCCGCGGTGCGGAGGTCGGCGGTGTCCCACACGACGATCGGGTTGTTGCCGCCCATTTCGAGCGCGAGCATCTTGCCGGGCTGGCCCGCGAACTGGCGGTTGAGCGCGAGGCCGGTGCGCGCCGAGCCGGTGAAGAGCAATCCGTCGATGCCCTCGTGCCCCGCGAGCGCCTTGCCCGTTTCGGGGCCGCCGACGATCAGGCGCAGCACCTCTTGCGGCACGCCCGCGCTGTGGAACAGCTCGACGAGCTTCGCGCCGACCGCCGGGGTCTTTTCCGACGGTTTGAACAGCACCGAATTGCCGGCGATCAGCGCGGGGACGATATGCCCGTTCGGAAGATGCGCAGGAAAATTATAGGGGCCGAGCACCGCGACCGCGCCGTGCGGCTTGTGCCGCACCGCGTTGCGCAGTCCCATCGCGCCCTCGATGCGGCGGTTGGGGGTGCGCTCGGCATAGGCTTTGACCGAAATATCGACCTTGTTACAGACCGATTCGACCTCGGTGCGCGCTTCCCAGAGTGGCTTTCCGGTTTCGCGCGCGATCAGGTCGGCGAACGCCTCGCCCTCGGCCTTCACGCGGTCGACGAAACGGCGTAGCGTTTCGGTGCGGAAGGACACGGGTTTCGCGGCCCATTCGGGCCAGGCGCGGCGCGCGATCGCGACCTCGTCGTCGATATTGCTGACCGGACCGCGCCAAAGTTCTTCGCCGGTTGCGGGTTCGAAGGAAAGCAGGGTCTCGCTCATGGTCGCTCGGCTCTTATCGGCGAAAGCGGATGGCGGCAACCTGTGGCGGGAACAGGTCCTGACCCTAAGCGACGGATTGCTTGCACCGCGCGGCGTGGTTGGCGATAGACGCTGAGATGAGTCCCGCTTGCCGGGGCGAGCCAACGCCGAACAAGGGGACGTGCCATATTGGCCCAGCAGGATGCAAAGCAGGATGGGCACCGCGACTGGTCGGACCACTATTGGTGGTCGTCCGACGGCGTCCGGCTGCACGCGCGCGTTTATGCCGGGCCGGAGGGAAGCGAAAGCGCGCCGCCGCTGCTGTGCATGCCGGGCCTTGCGCGCAACGCCCGCGATTTCGAGGATCTCGCGCCGCATCTCGCGCAATATCGCAAGGTCATCGTGATCGAATTCCGCGGGCGCGGCGAAAGCGCCTTTGCCAAGGATCCGATGACTTACGTGCCGCTGACCTATGTGCAGGACGTCGTCGCGATGCTGGACGAGCTGGGCATCGAACGCTTTGCGGCGATCGGCACCTCGCTCGGCGGGCTGGTCGCGATGCTGCTGGCGGCGGCGCTGCCCGGGCGGCTGGTCGGCGCGGTGCTGAACGACGTCGGCCCCGAACTCCAGACCGCCGGGCTGGAACGGATTCGCGATTATATCGGTGCGGGCGGCAGCCAGCCGACGTGGATGCATGCGGCGCGCGCGTTCGCCGAACTCAATGGCGCGGTCTATCCGGGGTATGAAATTCACGACTGGCTGCGGCTGACCAAGCGGACGCACCGGCTGACCGCCGAAGGCCGCATCGTCACCGATTATGACAAGCAGATCGCGGCGCCGCTGCGCGTCCCCGGCGGCGGCGATGCCGCGATGGACCTGTGGCCGATTTACCGCGCGCTGGGCGACGTTCCGCTGCTGATCCTGCGCGGCGAACTGTCGGACATTCTCGCGCGGTCGGCGGGCGAGAAGATGGTCGCCGAACTTCCGCGCGCGCGACTGGTCGAGGTGCCCGGGGTCGGGCACGCGCCGACGATGGACGAGCCCGCGGCGCGGGCCGCGATTGATGCCTGGGCGGCGGAATTGCCCGCCGCGTGACCGGCAACCGCCCCGTTCGTCTGCTCCATCTCCATTCGAGCTTCTCGCTCGGCGGCAAGGAGGCGCGCGCCGTCCGGCTGATGAATTTGATGGGCGCACGCGCACGCCATACCATCCTGTCGGCGGTGCCTGAGGCTTTGGGCGCGCGCGAGGCGATCGATCCGAAGGTCGACGTCGATTTTCCGACCGATGCGCCGCCGTTGCACGGCAAGCCCGGACCGGCGCGCTACCGCGACCTTGCGCGCTATATGCAGCAATTCGACCTGATCCTCAGCTATAATTGGGGGTCGATGGACGGGGTGATGGCGCATCGCATCATGGCGCCTTTTCGCGACCTGCCGCCGCTGATCCATCACGAGGACGGCTTTAACGAGGATGAGAGCGTCCGGCGCAACTGGAAGCGGAGCGGCTTTCGCCGCCTCGCGCTGCCGACCGCCGAGGCGCTGGTTGTGCCCTCGGCGCTGCTCGAGCGGATCGCCGCGGACGAATGGGGCGCACGGCGGCGCACGGTGCTGATCCGCAACGGGATCGACGTCGCGGCCTATGCCGCCGGGCCGTCGGTCGCGATCCCGGGGCTGGAACCCCGCGAGGGCGAGGTGGTGATCGGCACCGTCGCCGGGCTGCGCAAGGTCAAGGATCTGCCGCGGCTCGTCCGCGCGGTTGCGGCGCTGCCTGCGCATGTCCGGCTGGTCATCGTCGGCGAGGGGCCCGAACGCGCGGCGATTGCGGCCGAAGCGGCGACTTGCGGGATGGGCGAGCGGCTGGTGATGCCGGGCTTCATGGCTCGGCCCGCACGCTGGATCGGCCAATTCGACCTGCTCGCGCTGTCGTCGCAAAGCGAACAGGCGCCGATCGCGGTGATCGAGGCGATGGCGGCGGGGCTGCCGGTGGTCAGCCCCCAGGTCGGCGATGTTGCGGCGATGGTGGCTGCGGAAAATTGCCGTTTCATTGCGGCGGACGAAGCCGGGTTCCGCGCGGCGCTGGCCGAATTCGCGCGCGACGCAACGCTGCGTGCGCAGGTTGGCGCGGCGAACCGGCGCATCGCTGCCGAGCAGTTCGACGAAACAACCATGGTCGCCGCCTATGAAAATCTCTATGGTCGGGCGCTTGCAGGGCGCCGCCTTTTCTCCGGGGACTAGGCGGCCCGCCCATTGACTTTCACGGCCGTGTTCCGCTTACGGAAACGGCCAAGGGGGCCGGTACGCGGGACGCGACCGGTGGAGAGAAAGAGATTTAGAATGTTCAAAGGTTTGAAGCCCATCCTTTACGGCGGACGCGAAGTCTGGCCGCTGGTCGAGGGTGGAAAGGGTGTTTCGGCGACCAACCATATGTCGAGCGGCGCATGGGCCGCGGCCGGCGGGATCGGCACCGTGTCGGCGGTCAACGCCGACAGCTATGACGCCGAAGGCAAGATCATTCCGCAGGTCTATCACGCGCTGACGCGTAAGGAACGCCACGAAGAGCTGATCCAATATGGCATCGACGGCGCGGTCGCGCAGGTCGAGCGCGCCTATGAGGTGTCGGGCGGCAAGGGCGCGATCAACATCAACGTGCTCTGGGAAATGGGCGGCGCGCAGCAGATTCTCGAGGGCGTGCTCGCGCGGACCAAGGGGATGGTCGCCGGGGTCACGTGCGGCGCGGGCATGCCGTACAAGCTCAGCGAAATCGCCGAGCGGCACAATGTGATGTACCTCCCGATCATCAGCTCGGCGCGCGCTTTCCGCGCGCTCTGGAAACGCGCCTATCACAAGGTCCCGCATCTTCTGGGCGCGGTGGTTTACGAAGATCCGTGGCTCGCGGGCGGTCATAACGGCCTGTCGAATGCCGAAGACCCGCTGGTCCCGCAGGATCCCTATCCGCGCGTCGCCGCGGTGCGCGAGACGATGCGCGCCGAAGGAATCGCCGACAGCGTGCCGATCGTGATGGCAGGCGGCGTCTGGTATTTGCGCGATTGGGAGAACTGGATCGACAATCCCGAACTCGGCCAGATCGTCTTCCAATACGGCACGCGGCCGCTGCTCACCGAGGAAAGCCCGATTCCGCAGGCGTGGAAAGACCGCCTCCGCACGCTCGACGACGGCGACGTGCTGCTTCATCGCTTCTCGCCGACGGGTTTCTACTCCAGCGCGGTGCGCACGCCCTTCCTGCGCGATCTCGAAGCGCGCTCGGAGCGCCAGATTCCTTATTCGAAGCAGGAAGCCGGCGATCATATCGTCCAGCTCGACGTCGGGGTGAAGGGCAAGAATTTCTGGGTCACGCCGCACGATCGGGCAAGGGCACGCGATTGGGCGGCCGAAGGCTATACCGAGGCTCTGAAGACCCCCGACAACACGGTCGTGTTCGTGACCGAAGCCGACAAGGCGGTGATCCGCAAGGACCAGACCGATTGCATGGGCTGCCTGTCACACTGCGGCTTTTCGTCGTGGAAGGACCATGACGACTACACGACGGGCTACCTCGCCGATCCGCGCAGCTTCTGTATCCAGAAGACGCTGCAGGACATCGCGCACGGCGGCGATCCCGAACAAAATCTGATGTTTGCGGGCCACGCCGCATTCAATTTCAAGACCGATCCCTTTTATTCGAACAACTTCACCCCGACGGTGAAGCAGCTCGTCGACCGGATTTTGACGGGGGATTGATAAGGCCTGCGCCGCCTCCGCGAGAATGGATGGACATGGTTGCATGACGCACATCTGGCGAATGGCGGCGGTAGCCGCGGCGCTGACTCTCGGGACCCTCGGCGCGGAGGGCGCGCTTGCCGAGACCCCCGCCGAGCGTGCCTGGCGCAACTATGAACTGCTCCGCAGCGGCGCCAAGGCGTTCCACGACCTCAGCGATGCCGAGCGGCGCGAACTGGCCGCTCTCGAGCAATTGATGCGCGACGGCAATAGCGTGGACCGGCGAACGCCGCGGTAACGCTGCATCGATGAAGAGGTCGCGCGCGAAGGGAAGAAGCCGAGCGAACTCGCGATGCGGGTGATCGACCTCAAGTGCAGCCAACGCTGACTCCCCGATGCCGAAGCGATCGGCAACGCGTTTCTGCATCGGAGCGCTGTCGTCAGGCCCACCCCTCCAGCACCTGATCGGGCGGGCGGTGGCCGTCGCACCAGGCGCGGATGTTGGCGATGACCTTTTCGCCCGAGGCTTCGCGGCCTTCGATTGTCGCCGAGCCGAGGTGCGGGAGCAGCACCACATTCTGGAGCGCGAGCAGCGCGGGGTCGACCGCGGGCTCGTGGGTGTAGACGTCGAGCCCGGCACCCGCGATGCGGCCGGTCTGGAGCGCCGCGACCAGCGCCTTTTCGTCGACGATCTCGCCGCGCGCGGTATTGATCAGATACGCGGTCGGCTTCATCGCGCCGATCCGCGCGGCGTTCACCATCTCGTGCGTTTCGGCGGTGTGCGGGCAGTGGATCGTCACCACGTCGCTGATCCGCAGCAGCGTGTCGACGCTGGCGTGATAGCTCGCGCCGAGTTCCTCCTCGATCGCCTCGGGCAGGCGGCGGCGGTTGTGATAATGGATCGACAGGCCGAACGCACGCGCGCGGCGCGCGACCGCAAGGCCGATGCGCCCCATGCCGATGATGCCGAGCAATTTGCCGCCGACGCGGTGGCCGAGCATCGCGCTCGGCGCCCAGCCCGCCCATTGGCCCGACCGCATCAGTTTCTCACCCTCGGCGAGCCGGCGCGGGACGCTGAGGATCAGCGCCATCGTCATGTCGGCGGTGTCCTCGGTAAACACGCCCGGCGTGTTCGATACCATGATGCCCTTGGCGCGCGCCGCGGCGAGGTCGATATGGTCGACCCCGGCGCCGAAATTCGCGATCAGTTTAAGCCGGTCGCCCGCGGCGTTGATGATATCGGCGTCGATCTCGTCGGTCACCGTCGGCACGAACACGTCGCAGTCTGCAACCGCCGCCTTCAATTCGTCGCGGGTAAAAGCCTCGTCGCGCGCCGACAGCGACACGTCGAACAATTCGGCCATGCGGCCTTCGACATGCGGCATCAACTGGCGGGTAACGATGACGCGCGGGCGTTTCGGACGGGATGAATCGGGCATGGCCGCCGATAGAGCGCGCCGATGCTTGGGGGTCAAGGGGGAGCGGCGCGGATAACTGTGGACGGTGGACCGTTTGCGACGCGCGACCGGTTGATAATGGCCGCCGATTTTGACAAGGGTCGGTTATGACCAGCCGTAAATTTGCAATGATATTGCTCAGCCTTGCCATAGTGGGTCCGGCGGCGGCGCAATCCGACCCTGTCCCGCTACCCTATTGGGCGTCGATCAGCGTCGACGAGGCGCGCATGCGCAAGGGGCCGTCGCCCGATGTCCCGGTGATCTGGGAGTATCGGCGCAAGGATCTGCCGGTCAAAGTCGTCGCGCGCTTCGAAACCTGGCGCAAGATCGAGGATCCCGACGGAACGCAGGGCTGGATGGCGGCCCGTTTGCTCAGCCGCACGCGCACCGCGATCGTCACCGGCGAAATCCGCCCGCTTCGCGAAGACTCCAGCGTTTCGGCCGCGGTCGCCTATCGCGCCGAGCCCGGCGTCGTCGGCCGGATCACCGATTGCAAGGACGGCTGGTGCCTGTTCGACGTCAAGGGCCGTAAGGGCTGGATCCAGACCGACCATATCTGGGGCGACTGATCGCCACAGAAAAAGGGCCGGACGGTTTCCCGCCCGGCCCGTTCATTCGTTAAAGCTTAGCGCCGCCAGTTGAAGTGGTTGCGGTACACCTTCACCACCCGGCCGTTGCGCTCGTTGACGAGCAGCAGGTCGTTATAGTGACGCACATAAGTCAGGTTGCGACCCGCGCGCGGCACGCCCCAGCGGTTGTCCCAGCTCGGGCGATAGGCCGGAGCGTAATAGTTGGGGCGCAGGGTCGAACCGATACGGAACTGCTGATAGCGGAACGGCGCGCGATAGTTCGAATAGCGGCGATCCTGGCGCCAGTCGCGATGGTCTTCGCGCAGTTCCTGGCGCGCGTCACGATATTCGCGGCGTTCCTCGCGCACATCGTCGCGGTCGCCGTAACGCTGAGCGTGACGCAACTCGCGCTGCTCTTCGCGGACGTCGCGGCGATCTTCTCGGATCTCGCGGGTCTGCGCCTGCGCCATCGCGGGAACCATCATCGCGGCGATCAGGCCGGCGGTGAGAAATTTGCTCTTCATTGTGCCATTCCTTTTCAGTCGGTCAGGGGGAGGGGATCTGCCCGATGACAAACATGGAATAGGCGAGCGCATTTGAACGGAGCCGGAATGCGCCGTTTATTTTCAGGACATTAGTGTCGCAAATTGTCGCGGCTAATACGACGAAACGGCGCCGTCTTGCGACGGCGCTGTGGAACTTTCGCGATGGGCGCAAAAGCCCTCCCTCTTGATGGGGGAGGGTTGGGTGGGGGTGACGCCTCGTGCGTCGGCCAGCGCCGCACCATCACCCCTGCCGCTGGGACTAAGCGGCTCGCCGATGGCGACCCGCCCAGTCTCGCTGCCTCCCGCATCAAGAGGGAGGGGGAAGAATGTCAGACCAGCTCGACCGCTACCGCGGTCGCTTCGCCGCCGCCGATGCACAGGCTGGCGATGCCGCGCGTCTTGCCGTGGCGCTGGAGCGCGGCGATCAGCGTCGTGATGATGCGCGTGCCGCTGGCGCCGATGGGGTGACCAAGCGCGGTCGCGCCGCCGTGGACGTTGATCTTCTCGTGCGGGATGCCGAGGTCGTGCATCGCGAACATCGCGACGCAGGCAAAGGCTTCGTTGACTTCGAACAGGTCGACGTCGCCGATCGACCAGCCGGTCTTGGCGAGCAGCTTGTTGATCGCGCCGACGGGGGCGACGGTGAAATCCTTCGGCTCCTGCGCGTGCGCAGCGTGCGCGACGAGCCGGGCGACGGGCTTGGCGCCCTTGGCGTCGGCGACCGACTGGCGGGTGAGGACAACCGCGGCGGCGCCGTCCGAAATCGACGAGCTGGTCGCAGCGGTGATCGTGCCGTCCTTGGCAAAGGCGGGCTTCAGCGTCGGGATCTTGTCGGGCATCGCCTTGCCGGGCGCTTCGTCGGTGTCGACGACGACGTCGCCCTTGCGGCCGGCGATGGTGACCGGCGCGATTTCACTGGCGAAGGCACCGCCCGCGATCGCGCTCTTGGCGCGGCTCAGCGATTCGAGCGTGTAATCGTCCTGCGCCTGGCGCGAGAGCTGGTACGCATCGGCGGTGTCCTGAGCAAAGGTGCCCATCGCGCGGCCGGCTTCATAGGCGTCCTCGAGCCCGTCGAGGAACATATGGTCATAGGCGGTGTCGTGACCGATGCGCGCGCCCGAACGATGCTTCTTGAGCAGATAGGGGGCGTTGGTCATCGATTCCATGCCGCCCGCGACGATCAGGTCGACGCTGCCCGCGGCGAGCGCTTCGGCGCCCATGATCACGGTCTGCATGCCCGAACCGCACACTTTGTTCACGGTCGTGGCCTGCACCGACTTGGGCAGGCCCGCCTTGATCGCGGCCTGGCGCGCCGGCGCCTGGCCGAGCCCGGCGGGAAGCACGCAGCCCATGTAGATGCGTTCGATATCGTCGCCCGACACGCCAGCGCGCTCGACCGCTGCCTTCACCGCGGTCGCGCCGAGATCGGTCGCGCTCGCGTCCGACAGGCTGCCCTGCATGCTGCCCATCGGGGTGCGGGCGTAGGAGAGGAAAACGACGGGATCGGTGGCGGTCATGGCGAAAGACTCCGTAGGGGAAAGATACGTCGGCGGCCCGATTAGCGACTTTGCTGCACTTGCGAAAGGGGGCAGCATCGGCATCGCCATTTGGTGGCGATCAAAAAATTTCGCCACCGGTCGATCATTCGGACGGAAGCAGCACCTTGTAGAGCGTAGGCTGGCCGGGTGTGCGCTGCTCGACCTTGAGCACCGCCTGGCTGTCCTTGGCAACCCAGAATCGGCCGGTTGCGCCGCGACCATAGTCGAGCGTCACGACCCAGCACTCAACCTGACGCCCCCCGAATGCGACCGGTTCGGAGCCGGTGACGCTGACGCCATAAGCTTGCGGCGCCCCGCCGCCGGGGTGATAGAAGGGGATGCGCGCCGCATAGCCTTCGCGCCAGGGCAGCGTGGTCATCATCTCGATGTCGGTCTCGAAGTTGAACGTCCCTGTCGGCGTGGCGACGTCGAGCGCGGCAAGGCGGTTGTCGGTGACGGCCGCGTCCCCGCGCACATGCCCGGGCGTGAACAACACGCCGGCAACGGCGGTCGTGGTGGCGTCGATGAACCGGGTCCGATGCGAGAGCGGACGGAAGGTTTCATTCTCGAACCAGCTATCGAGCCGCCGTTCGGATTGGCCGATACCCTCCCAGATCTGCGTGATGTGGAGCCGCCGCTCGCCGGTCACCGGGTCGGGATCGAACGCGATCGTCCGGCTCCAGAGGTCGACGATCGTCCGCCGGTCACCGCGCACGGCGTAGCGAAGATAGCGCGAGGTTCCCGGGCGCAGCCGATCGAAGCGGGGCAGGGGCTGGCCTACCGCGAGCAATTCGTCCGATGCCGTTGCGGTCGGATTCTGGGCCAGGACGATCGGGACGGGAGCCAGCCCTATCAGAAAAAGGCCGAGCAGGACGACGGAAGTTCGCATGACATTGCCCCTATGACGGATCGCGCGACGCTAGGGCGGGATCGCGTCCGGGCAATTTCCCCTCGACGAAACACATGTCTGCTTCGGTCAACGTCGCCAGCGCCCGCGGAATTGCGGTGACGGTTTGCTTTGCTCCAATTTGCCGCTGCCTGAAAAACCGCTGTCCTACAAAAGTCCGCCACATTAGCCTCCTCCGCATGTCCCGAAAAGGAGCTTTGCCAGGCCGCGATTCCAGTGTGAAGTTGCGCAGTTTTCCGCCACTTCGCCAAATCGAAACTGGCGCTCGCAGCGGGTTTCAACTTGCAACCTGCCCTTTGCCATGGTGAAACGGGCGAAAGGGTAGTGGGAGAAAGATAATGGCGACGGTCGCAAGCGAAATTGACGGTGAAACCCAGCGTATGCACAAGGTGCTCGCAGCGCAAAAGGCGAGCTTTACCGCGGCGATGCCCGAAAGCCTGAGCGTCCGCGCCGACCGCATCGACCGCGCGATCGCGCTGCTCGTCGACAATAAGGAAGAATTCGCGAAGGCGGTGAGCGAGGATTTCGGTCATCGCAGCCGCGAACAGACACTGATGACCGACATCATGCCCTCGGTCAGCGCCTTGAAGCATGCGAAAAAGCATATGGCGAGCTGGTCGAAGGGTGAGAAGCGCAAGCCGACTTTCCCGCTCGGCATGCTCGGCGCGAAGGCCGAGGTCGTCTATCAGCCGAAGGGCGTCGTCGGCATCGTCGCGCCGTGGAATTTCCCCGTCGGCATGGTCTTTGTGCCGATGGCGGGGGTGCTCGCGGCGGGCAACCGCGCGATGATCAAGCCGTCGGAGTTCACCGAGAATGTCTCGGCGCTGATGGCGCGGCTGGTCCCCGACTATTTCGACGCGAGCGAAATGGCGGTGTTCACGGGCGATTCCGATGTTGGCGTCGCTTTCTCGAAGCTCGCCTTCGACCATATGATCTTCACCGGCGCGACGAGTGTCGGGCGCCACATCATGCGCGCCGCCGCCGATAATCTGGTGCCCGTGACGCTCGAACTGGGCGGCAAGTCGCCGACCTTCATCGGGCGCAGCGCGAACAAGGATCTTGTGGGCCAGCGCGTCGCGCTCGGCAAGATGATGAACGCGGGGCAGATCTGCCTCGCACCCGACTATCTGCTCGTCGCCGAGGATCAGGAAGGCGCGGTGATCGACAGCGTCACCAAGGGCGCGACCGCGCTCTATCCGACCTTGCTCGCCAACGACGACTACACGTCGGTCGTCAACACGCGCAATTACGACCGCCTGCAATCCTACCTCGCCGACGCGCGCGAGAAGGGCGCCGAGGTGATCGAGGTCAATCCGGGCGGAGAGGATTTCGCGAGTTCGAACGGCCACAAGATGCCGCTCCACATCGTGCGCAACCCGACCGACGACATGAAGGTGATGCAGGAGGAAATCTTCGGCCCGATCCTGCCGGTGAAGACCTACAAGCATATCGACGACGCGATCGACTATGTGAACGCGAACGACCGCCCGCTCGGCCTCTATTATTTCGGACAGGACAAGAGCGAGGAGGACCGCGTGCTGACGCGGACGATCTCGGGCGGGGTGACGGTCAACGACGTCCTGTTCCACAATGCGATGGAGGATCTGCCGTTCGGCGGGGTCGGACCGTCGGGGATGGGCAATTATCACGGCATCGACGGTTTCCGCACCTTCAGCCACGCGCGCGCCGTCTATCGCCAGCCGAAGCTCGACGTCGCGGGGCTCGCGGGCTTCAAGCCGCCCTATGGCAAGGCGACCGCGAAGACGCTCGCGAAAGAGCTCAAGAAATAGCTTGGCAAAATGCGGCGCTTCGCCTTAGGGAAGCGCCGCGCTTCGCGCCCACGGGCCCCTGTGGTGAAATTGGTAGACGCGCCGCACTCAAAATGCGGTTCCGCAAGGAGTGCTGGTTCGAGTCCGGCCAGGGGCACCAATAACGCTTGATTTCGATGAAGCGTGACATCGAGCCGGCGAGTGCGGCCGGCTCCGCAAGGTGGATCCGCTAATAGCGCGAAGTGGAAACCGGTTGCGGGCGGCGAGGATGCCGACAGCATCAGCCTGGTCGTCGGGGTGAATCCGTGGTTCTAGCCTCGCCCGGCGCGGGCCGATTGGGCTAGAGAATTAGAAATAGAAGAGAAATAGCTTCGATCCGGGGCGATTTGATATTGTCTCGCCCGGAAATTATGCCCATCAATACATTATGACCTCGCCGGTTTCACATGTGAAAATACCGGGGTTTCAACAGTTTTGAGGGGGCGCATGCGAAAAGCTGGAACGCATTGGCTGCTCGTTACGGCCCTTGCCGGCGGGCTGGCTGCCTGCGCCCCGACGTCCACGCGAGCCCCTCCGCAGCCCGCCATCGCCTTGCCCGACCATTGGTCCGGCGACGCGCAGGCGCTTCCGGCGGATGCCGTGCGATACTGGACCCGGCTGAATGACCCGCTGGTCGACCGCCATGTCGAACGCGCGCTGGCGAATAACCGCGACCTGGCACAGGCGGCCGCACGCGTGGCGCAGGCACGCGCGGGCGTTCGCGCCGCGCGCGCCGGCTTCCTGCCGCAGATCGATGCCTCGGGCGGTGTCCGGCGCAACGTCGGCGATCTTGCCGACGATCGGCTGCAATTCTCGCTCGGCGCCGATGCGCAGTGGGAAATCGACCTGTTCGGCCGGATCGGCAACAATGTCGCGGCGTCGCGCGCCGACCTCGCGGCGGCGGGCTATGGCCTTGCCGACCTGCGGCGGCTGATCGCGGGACAAGTGGCGCAGGTGACGGTTTCGGCGCGCGCCTTGGCCGTGCAACGTGCGATCGCGCGCGAAACGCTGACGATCCAGGACGAAAATCTGCAGATCGCCCGCTGGCGGCTGCAGGCCGGTCTCGTGTCGAGCCTCGACGTCGAGCAGGCGGCCGCGCAGCGTGCGCAGACCGCGGCCAGCATTCCCGCACTCGAACGCGATTTCGCACAGGCGGCGAACACCATTTCGACCTTGATCGGCGAACCGCCCGGCGCGGTGCGCGCGGCGCTGGACGCCGACGCCCGCGCGATCCCCGTTCGCCCGAGGCGGCGGGGCTAGACACGCCCGCGGCGATCCTGCGGAGCCGGCCCGACGTGCGTCAGGCCGAAGCCGCGCTGCTTGCCGATACCGCGCGTATCGGCGTCGCGCGTGCGCAATTGCTTCCGCTCGTGCGGCTGACGGGCAATATCGGAACCTCCTCGTTCGGGATCGACAATCTGTTCGACATCGTCACCGGCGGGTTGTTCGCCGGGGTCAGCCAGCTCATCTTCGACGGCGGGCGCGCCCGCGCGCAGGTTGCAGGCGCAGAGGCGGCGGCGAAGGCGTCGCTCGCGGCGTGGGAGCAGGCGATCCTCGGCGCGCTCGAGGATGTGGAAAGCGCGGCGGTCGCACTGACGGCGGCACGCGAACGCGTCGTGCTTTTCGGCACGGCGCTCGAGGCCGCGAACAATGCCGCCTTGCTCGCGCGCAGCCAATATCAGTCGGGGCTGATCGATTTCCAGACACTGCTGACGGCCGAGAGCCAGTTGCTCGGCGCACGCAACGCGCTCGCCGCCAGCGAGGCCGAGCGTGCCAACGCCTTCATCGTGCTGAACCAGGCGCTCGGCGGCGGATCTAGCGATGCGAATTTGGGTCCGGACAGCCTTGGTCCGGACGGAGGAATGCCACAATGACCGACACCGCGACCGAGCCGCAGGAACTCGACGAATTCCTCGGCGCCAAGCCGCGCCCGCGCTGGCGGCGCTGGATGAAATATTGGCTGCCGGCGTTGCTCGTGCTGGTGGTGCTGCTCGGCGTCGCGACCTGCGCGCGCGGGGGCGGCGAACCGAAATATATCACCGAAAAGGTGGCGCAGCGATCGCTGGTGCTCAGCGTCACCGCAACGGGCAATCTCCGCCCCACCAATCAGGTCGAGGTCGGGTCCGAAGTGTCGGGCAAGATCGACCATATCTATGTCGATGTGAACGACCGCGTGACGCAGGGGCAGGTGCTGGCACAGATCAACACCGACGTGATCGAGGATCAGATCACACAGGCGCAGGCCAATCTGAACGCCGCGCGCGCGCAGGTGGCGCAGGCGCAGGCGACGCTCGACGTCGACCGCGCGCAGCTTGCGCGGCTGGAGAATGTCTTCCGCATCTCGGGCGGCAAGGTGCCGTCGCAGGTCGAGTTCGATCAGGCGAAGGGCGCGGTCAAACGCGACGTCGCGGCAGTCGCCGCGGCGAATGCGAACGTCCGCGCAGTCGAGGCGCAGCTGTCGACATCGATCACCAACCGCAATCGCGCGGTGATCCGCTCGCCCGTCTCGGGCGTCGTGCTCGCGCGGCAGGTCGAGCCGGGGCAGACCGTCGCGGCGAGCTTCAACACCCCGACCCTGTTCATCCTCGCCGAGGATTTGTCGGCGATGCAGCTTCGTGTCGAAATCGACGAGGCCGATGTCGGGCAGGTGCGCGAGGGGCAGGGGGCGAGCTTCACCGTCGACGCCTATCCGGGCCGCCGCTTCCCCGCACGCGTCGAGCGCGTCGATCAGGCATCGAGCAACACGGCATCGCAGGCAAGTCAGCAGGCGACCGCCGCGACCGCAGGCAGCAACGCCGTCGTCAGTTACGAAGCGCGCCTCGCCGTCGCCAATGCCGAGGGCGTGCTGCGGCCCGGCATGACCGCGACCGCAACGATCGCGACCGGAAGCACGGGCAAGCAGCTTCTGGTACCCAATGGCGCGTTGCGCTTCCAGCCCGACGCGAAGGAGAAGGGCGAGGCGAGCGTGCTCAATCCCGAAATCGGGCTCGAACAGAATGAGCAGCGCGCGACGATCGGGGCGGGCAGCCGGCAGCGTGTCTGGGTTTTGCAGGCCGACGGCAAGCTGAAGTCGATCGATGTCGTCACGGGCGAGAGCGACGGGCGCCTGACCGCGGTGACGTCGAAGCAATTGCGCGCGGGCATGAAGGTCGTGACGGGCAAGGCAGCTGTGGCCCAGTGACCGCCAATCCGCACTCGAAACCGCCGCTGATCGAGCTCGAAGGCATTACCAAGACCTTCGGCAAGGGCGAGGCGGCGTTTCAGGCGCTGAAGGGCGTCGATATGCGCGTCGAGCGGGGCGATTTCGTCGCGGTGATGGGGCCTTCGGGTTCGGGCAAGTCGACGACGATGAACGTCCTCGGCTGCCTCGACGTGCCGACGAGCGGCATCTTCCGCTTTCGCGGCGTCGAGGTGCAGGCGCTCGACCGCGACCAGCGCAGCCTGCTGCGCCGCCGTTATCTCGGCTTCGTGTTTCAGGGCTTCAACCTGCTCGCGCGCACGACGGCGGTCGAAAATGTCGAACTGCCCTTGCTCTATCGCGGCGAGAAGAAGGCGGTGCGCCATGCCGCCGCGATGCGCGCGCTCGATCAGGTCGGGCTCGCGCCATGGGCCGATCATACCCCCGCCGAACTGTCGGGCGGCCAGCAACAGCGGGTCGCCATCGCGCGCGCGCTCGTCACCGAACCCGCGGTGCTGCTCGCCGACGAGCCGACGGGCAATCTCGATACCGAACGCTCGATCGAGATCATGCAATTGCTCACCCGATTGAACGGCGAAGGCATCACCATCCTGATGGTGACGCACGAAGAGGAAATGGCGGCGTTCGCGCGCACCGTGTTCCGGTTCCGCGACGGGCTGGTCGAAAGCGTCGAGCATCGCGCGCGGGCGATCGCCGGGGAGGCCGGCTGATGCTCGGCATGTTCGGCGCGACGCTGCTGCTCGCCTTCCGTGAAATCCGGCGACACCTGCTGCGCTCCTTCCTGACGACGCTCGGGATCATCATCGGCGTCGCGGCGGTGATCACGATGGTGACGCTCGGCAATGGCGTCACCGCGTCGGTCAAGAACCAGATATCCTCGCTGGGATCGAACGTGCTGATCGTCTTTCCGGTCCGCGGCGACCGCGGTGCGCCGCGGCCGTTCAAGCAGGACGACATCGATGCTGCGCGCAGCCAGATCGCCGGGGTCGAAGATGTGTCGGGCAGCGTGTCCTCCAGCGCCACCGCCTTCCACAATGGACAGAGCTGGCAGACGAGCGTGCAGGGCGTCGAAAATGCCTTCCTCCGCGCCCGCTCGGTCGAGGTCGAGGACGGGCGCAGCTTCTCGGCCGAAGAAGAGAGCGCGGGCAAGAGCGTGTGCCTGATCGGGCCGAAGGTAAGGCAGGCGATCTTCGTTGCGGGTGCGAGCCCGCTCGGCGCGAAAGTCCGTCTCGACAATGTGTCGTGCACCGTGGTCGGTTTGCTTGAGGAACGTGGCGAGGGCGGGGGCCCCGATCAGGACAGCGACAATGTCGTGATGATGCCGCTCAAGACCGTGCAGCGACGCTTCACCGGTAACGACAACCTGCAATATTTCGTGATCAAATATGACAGCGCCTATGCGAGTACGACGATCCAGGCCTCGCTCGTCGCACTGCTGCGCGAACGGCGATTGCTTCAGGGCACCGCCGCCAACGACTTCAACGTCGTCGACACCGCGCAGGTCAATCAGGCGCTGGGCGCGGCGACCGGGGCGCTGACCGCGATGGTAGCGGTGATCGCCGGGATCAGCCTGCTGGTCGGCGGGATCGGTATCATGAACATCATGCTCGTGTCGGTCACCGAACGGACGCGCGAGATCGGCATTCGCCTCGCGATCGGTGCGCTCGCGCGCGAGGTGCAGCTGCAATTCCTGACCGAAGCCGTCGTCCTTTGCTGCTTCGGCGGCGTCGTGGGCATTGGGCTCGCCTTCCTGCTTTCGTGGAGCATGGCCGGGGTGATCGACGTCCCCTTCCTGTTCGATCCGCTGGTCAACGTGCTGAGCTTCCTTTTCTCGGCCTTGATGGGGATCACCTTCGGCTTTTATCCCGCGCGCCGGGCGTCGAAGCTCGACCCGATCGACGCGCTGCGGCACGAATGAAGGCGCGTCAGCTTCGCGTCGTCAGCCACCGGCTCGCCGCGAGCGCCAGAAAGCCGACGACGAGCCCCCAGAAGGCTGATCCCAGCCCGAACAATGTCAGCCCCGATCCGGTGGCGAGGAAGGTCAGGATTGCGGGATCGCGGTCGGATTTCGCCGCCATCATCGATTCCATCGCGCCGAGCAGCGCGGGGATCAATGCGACCCCGGTCAGCGCCGCGATGACGGTGGCCGGCAGTGCGAGAAAGAGGCGCACGAGCAGCGGCGAGAAGATGGCGAGCAGCAGATAGAAGCCCGCATAAAGCATGCCGACGGTCCATCGTTTTGCGCGGTCGGGGTACGCCTCTTCGGCGGTGCAGATCGCCGCGGTGATCGCCGCGAGGTTGAGGCCGTGGGCGCCGAAGGGCGCGGCCGCGAGCCAGGCGAGGGCGCTGCCGACGATCAGCGGGCGCGGCGGCGGCGCATAGCCCGCGCCGCGCAGCACGACGAGGCCGGGCAGGTTCTGCGATACCAACGTCACGAGAAACAGCGGCACGCCGACGCTGAGGATCGCGCGCGCGTCGAAGGCGGGAACCACGGGCAAAAGCGTGCCGAAGGTGGCACCCGGCGGTAGCGGCCCTATGTCGCCGCGTAGCAAGGTCAGCACCATGCCCGCCGCGAGCGCGAGGAGCAGCGCATAGAGCGGCAGCCGCGCGCGCGCGGCGACGAAGACCGCGACGAGCAAGGCGACGAGCAGCGGGTCGGCGGCGCCGAGCCCGAACAGCTTGAGGCAGAAAGGCAGGAGCACCCCCGCGAGCATCGCCGAGGCGATAGGCGCCGGGATGCGCTCGGCGAGCCGTCCGAGCAGCGGCACGATGCCGAGCAGGATCATCATCAGCGCCGCGGACAGGAAGATGCCGATCGCGACGGGCCACGACAGGCCGGGTGCCGCGGCGGCGAGCAGCGCCGCGCCGGGTGTCGACCAGGCGAGCACGACGGGTATGCGCAGCCGCCACGACAGCGCTGCACCCGCTAAAGCGATGCCGAGGCACAAAGCGGTGACCGCCGACCCCGTCTGGTCGCCCGAGGCGCCGAGGTTGCGCATCGCCTGAACGACGAGTGCGATCGTGCCGCCAAAGCCGACGAGCGCGGCGATCAGCGCCGAGGACCAGGCCGGGACGGGGGGCAGGCTACGCAGCATCGTTTCTTGTTCTCTGGCTTGTCGGGGTGTTTCAGGCCGATGTCGGGGCGACATTGTCGCGGTCGGGGGCGAGCTGGCGGCTATAGAGCCAGCCGATGCCGATCAGGCTGAAACCGAGCGCGACGAACGAGCCGATCCGCGCAAGTCCTTCGAGCCCCGAGGCATCGAACAGGAAGACCTTGCCCGCCGCGGCGATCATCAGCACCAGCGACGCGATGCGCCAGTCGTGGCGCTTCGCCCGGATGCCCCACAAGAGGAAGCCGAGCGCGAGCGCGAGGATGAGGATCGACCGCAGGATATTCTCCGCGTCGGTAACGCCCGGCTGTGCGAGCAGCGCGCCGTGGAACAGCTGGCGAAGCGTCGCCCACGCAAAGCCCAGCGCGAGCAGCATCGTTACAATCTGGATCGCGCGGTCGAGCTCTGCCGGTGCCTTGGCGAAGAGCGCCGGCATCCGCGTCAGCCCAAACCACGGCAGCAGGAACAGCGGGAGGAGCAGGTTGACGAGCGGCCAGCCGCCGACCGCCTGCGCCGACCACAAGGGATTGTGCAGGATGAGGCCATAGAAGAGCGCATGCGCGGTGCCCGTGACAATTAGCGGACGGGCGACGCCGGTCAGCCCGCGCGCCATCGCGAACCAGCCTGCGCCGATCAATATCGCCTCCCAGATCAGCCGCTGAAGGATGCCCGTCGTGACGAAATCCCCGCCCGCCGCTGCGGCGAAGCCGATGCGATAGAGCGAATGGACGGCGATGCCGCCGACTATGGCGGCGAGGCTGAGCGCCGCGATCCACAGCCAGCGGGGGAGTGCGTCGCGGATCAGCCAGACGGGTATCGCGAAGAGCAATGCGGGAAGCAGCAACCGCAGCAGCAACGGCTGGGTCGTGAGCAGCGCGTCGTCGAATAGCATCGGGACACCGACGAGCGATAGCGACGCTTTTGTCGACCAGATGACAATGGGGAGTGCCGCCCACGCAAGACTGAGCGCGGCGAGGCTGGCCGCCGCGCCGTCGACGCGGCCGAAGGGGACGCACCGTGCGGCAATGAGTATCGCCGCCCCGCCGAGTGCCGGAACGAGCATCAATGCGTTGGCGGGCATGAACTGTGCAAAGGCGCCATAAGCGAGCAACGCCGCGGCAATCTGGCCGAGCCGGCGCACGATCGCGCCTTCGCTGCGAACCGCGAACAGCAGCGCGGCGGCGGCAAGGCCAGCCCATCGGATTATCGCCGTGCCGTCGGCGATATCCGTGCCCTCGGCCAGTCGCGGCAGTTCGATCAGGGCACGCGGCGTCGCGACGAGCGCGGCCAGCGCGGCGCCGACAAAGCCCGTCGCGACGCGCTCGATCCGCGTATCGAGCGCGATCTTTCCGAAGAAGAGCAGCCCGATTGCAACCGCTGCGATGCCAAGCGGCGCTAGCCACGCGGGAATGAGGAGGATAATGGCCAGCGCGAGAAGGACCCCCGCCGTCGCGGTCAGCCACGCGATGCGGCCGTCGCTTGTCCGCCCCTCGACGCGCCAACCGCGACCGATGGCGGTAGCCGCCAGCAGCGCGCCGCCCAGCGCGACCAGCGCGAGCGATCCGTCGGCGACGCTCCAGAAATGCCATTTCGTCAGCGGCGCTGCGGCGAGCGCGATGATGCAAAGTTCGAGCGTCGGGCGCAGGCTTTTGGGGAGCGCCCACATTCGCGCAAGAAGCGGCAAGGCGTGGATGACCAGCAGCGACATTCCGATCAGGCCGAACCAGAAGGGCGTCGGATCGGGCCAGGCAGCCAGCAGCGCCAGCGAGAGCAGCAGGCTGATCGCCGGAACGATCGCGAAGCCGCGCTCGCGCCAGGCGAGCCATTGGCCAGCGGCGGCGATGAGCGCGAACAGTCCCCAGTGGAGCGGCGCGAAGCCACCGTAGCCGACGAGCAGCGCCAGCTGGAGCGCCCCGACGACCGCGGAGGCGGTGCGCAGCAGCGTCGAACGCGGCCCGTCGAACGCCATCATCGGCAGCACGATGGCGAGAAGAAGGACGAAACCCCCGATCGAGACCGACGCGACGACGTCGAGCGCCGCGCTCGCGAGGACCATCCAGAGACCCCAGCCGATCCCGCCGATCAGCGCCGCGAGCGCGAGCCATGGCCAGCGCCGCGCGCGTGCAACCCCGGCGAGCCCGGCGATCGTCAGCGCGAGATAGACCGCGAGCAGCGGTACATTGGGTTCGACCGCCCCGACCATCGCGGGCGCCGCCAGCCCGCCCGCAAGGCCGAGCAGCGCGCTCGGCGGCCCGAACCGGAGCGACAGGCCGAGCGCCGCAGCGGTGACGAGCGCGAGCGCGAGGAAGGCGAGCAGCGGCCCGATCAACTGATAGACGTTCGCCGCGACCATGATCGCGGCATAGAGCGTCGCGATGCCCGCGCCTGAAAGCGCCTGCGGCACCCGGACGTCGCGCAATTTCTCTTCGTTGCGCCAGGCATATTCGGCGCCGCCGATCAGTCCGAGGCCGAACAAGAGACCCGCTACGATCTGCACACCGGGCGTGAAGATGCGCGCGAAGAAACCAGCATCGATCGCATAGCGAACGATGAGCACGCCCGCGATCGCGAGCGTGAGCCCGCCGGCCCAGATCGGCAGCGTCTTTCCGAACAGATTCTCGAACCGCGACGCGAGACTGACGGGCGGTCCGGCCGGAGCGGGTGCCTTTGGCGGTTTCGGCGCAGGCGCCGCGCCAACGGCGGGCGAGGGCAGCGTTTCAATGGTTCCGGGCGTCTTGACGGGATCGTCTGATCGCGCGGGAAGTGGTGTCGCCTCGGCAGCAACGGCGGGCTGGTCCTGCACCGGAACGGCGGCTTCCCGCACGGCTGCCGCGATCTCGGCGGCCGCCTCCTCGGTCACCGGCGGCCCCGCCCCGCGCTGCAACGCGCCGATCCGCTTGGCTGCCTCCAGCAGCGTCGCCTCGGCGCGCTTCAACCGGCCGCGGGTGTCCATCAACAGGATGAACAGGATGATGATGGCCAGAAACGCAAGGAAGTCGAACACGTTGATCCCTTCAGCCTGTGTTCCTAGCAGGCAGCGGAAGCAATTTCGATCTGTTTGGCAGCGTAAATGACTTTGCGCATCTCAAGGCAGGCGATGGCACCGGCCCGATACGGCAATCGATCCGTCAACCCGGGTTCGACCAGGTCGACAGGATGACCTCATGCCGGAATTCGCCCGAGGCCGCTCGCGGCCGGAACGGCCGCGCCCGACAGCGTCAATCAGTAAACCACGTTCCAGCCCTGGGACCCGGCGAATTGATTGGCGTAACCCCAGCACAGCAGGCCCGGCCGTTCCGCCGAGGCGCTTCCCTTGGTGAGCCGGTAAAGGAGCTGGCGGCAGCGAAAGCCGCCGACGGGCTCTTCGCTGACGATGGTCAGCGACCCCTGCGATTCGGCGCCCTTCCAGCGATGGACATGGCCGATCGCGAACTCGCCCAATATATGCTTCGATCCATTATAGGGACGCGGTGTTTCGTCGCGCGGAAAGACCGGCCAGCCATCATAGGCATAGCCGCCTTCACAGCCGGTGCAGCGCACCTTTCCGAAATCGTCATAGGCCTTCTTCACGGCGGCGAAGCCTTCGGGGTCGGGCAGTTCGCTTGGATATGCAATCTTGGACGACGATGCCTTTTTGGCAGGCGCAGGCGCCGTGGCTTTTCCCCCTGAAGGCGCGTCCGCGGGGGCCGTTTCTTCGGCGACCTGCTTCGGTGCCTCGGCGATGCGGTCGGCAATCCGCTTGAGGAAGCCTTGGCCGAGGGCCGGCGTGGGCAATGCCAGGAGAAGCGCGGCGCAGCCGGCCACCGGGATCAGGGTTCGCATGACATTTCCTTATTCTCAACGCGAGCGTCCGGAAGACGGGGCCGGGCGCCCTGGGAACGGCCGGTATCGGCCTGTTTTTTTGTGAGCGTGGCGGAGTGCCGGGGGAGGGGGGCGATCCCGCCGGCACTCCTTTGCCGACGCGATCAGCCTTCGGGCTTCGCTTCGGCCTTGGCGCGGGCTTCGGGTTTCGCTTCGGCCTTGGCGCGCGCCTCGGGCTTCGCTTCGGCTTTCGCACGCGCCTCGGGCTTGGCCTCGGCCTTGACGTGCGCTTCGGGCTTGGCTTCGGCCTTGGCCAGCGCGGGCATCGGCAGGCCGAGCGCGATCGCCGCGGCGAGGAAGGGGAGTTTGCTCATGATATGGCTCCATAATCGGTGAAGGTGGAGCAGAGGGACCGGCCTCTTGCCGGAAGCGGCGCGGGACAGGCCGGTCGTCTCTGCTCGCGGCGCGATGCCGCAACCGTCACGCTATGGGTGTGTGGGGGCCGGCGCCCCGCGCTTGCTTCGAAACCGGATCGCGGTGCGACATGGCGGCTGCAGCGTCGACCAAAGCGGACGTCGGCGCGACGAATGCGTCAGGACAGACCGAGCCGGTCGAGCACGGCGCGAACATAGCTCGGCCCGACCTGCACGATCGCGCCATCCTCCATTTCGAGCGCGATGAGCCCTTTGCCGAGCCGCTGCACAGCTTTCACCAGCGCGGGCCGGATGAAGGTCGACCGATGCACGCGCATCAATTGCTGCGGATCGAGCAGCTGCTCCAGTGCCGTCATCGAAATGCGGTGGATGTAGCTGCGCGTCGAGGTGTGGAGCAGCACATAGTCGCGCGCGGCCTCGACCCATTCGATCTGGATGACGGGGAGGCGGAGGTTGCCGCTGGCGACCTGGACCCAGATCGCTTCTTCGCGGATTTCGACCGGCGGGGCGCTGGCGATCCGGTCGACCGCATCGCGCATCGCCCGCCGTCGACGCGCCCGCTCGACCGCCTGGCGCAGCCGGTCGAACCGCACGGGCTTCAAAAGATAGTCGGCGGCATCGACCTCGAACGCGTCGGGCGCATATTGTTCGAAGGCAGTGACGAAGATGATTTCGGGGCGCGGGTCGGCGACCAGGTCGGCGGCGACGCGGATGCCGCTCTTTTGCGGCATCGAGATGTCGAGCATCACGAGATCGGGCCTGAGCGCGGCGATCCGCGCTTCGGCCTCATCACCGGTCGAAGCCGTCCCCACAACCTCGACATCGTCGATGTCGCCGAACAACGTTTCGAGGCGCCGGAGCGCGAGCGGCTCGTCATCGACGAGCAGGACGTGAAGCGCGCTCATGCCGCGAGCTCGTCGCTGCGCCGCTCGAGCGGCAGGCGCGCGATCGCGAGGAAACCGCGTTCGCGTTTCAGCGTTTCGAGGCTGCCTTTGGTGCCATAGAGTGTCTCGAGCCGCTGGCGGACATTGGCGATGCCGACGCCCGTGCCCGGCCTTGCGTCCTTTTCCTGCCCGGCGCCATCGTCCTCGACCGAGACGAGCAGCATATCGTCGTCGCTCGACGCTTCGACCCTGATCGTCACCGGCACCGCGGACGGTGCGAGCGCATATTTGATCGCATTCTCGATCAGCGGCTGGAGGAGGAAGCCCGGCACCAGCGCGCTGTTGAGCGCGGGCGGACAGACGAATTCGACCGCGAGCCGTTCGCCGAAGCGGACGCTCTCGATCTCGAGATAATGTTGCAGCGTCGCGAGCTCGTCCTCGAGCGGCAGCAAGGCGTCGGGTTCGGACGATAACGTCGCGCGCAGGAATTCGGACAGCTTGGCGAGCATCGCATCGGCGGTGCGATATTCCTTCGTGACGATCAGCGACGAGATCGCGTTGAGCGTGTTGAACAGGAAATGCGGGTTGAGCTGATAGCGGAGCGCCGCGAGGCTGGCGGCGCTCGCGGCGGCTTCGGCGCGGCTGGCGGCCTCGCGCGCCACGGCAAGCTCCAGTTCGCGTTCGCGCGTCAGCTTGTTCGCCTCGATCACCGTAAACGCTGCGCCGAGCAATGCGAACTGCCAGATGAGCGCGATGAAATTGTTGGTCGCGCGAAGGCCGAAGGGCGCGGCCATTTGCGACGATACGACGAGCCGGCCGATCCATTCCCCCGTTGCCGCGTCGATCAAGGCCAGCATGCCCGAGGCGAGGCACACGGCAGCGCCCATTGCCGCAAGGCGAACAGCCATGTTGCGGTGGCGGGTTTTCCGAACCGTCCAATAGACACCCCAGGACAACAGCGTCCCCATCACGCAGATGTTGATCACCGAAACGATGACGTAGGTGCTGGCGCCGCTGAAGATGTGATAGGGAATGAGGTATAGCACGCCGGACAGGGTCCAGGTCGCGATGACCAGCGAAATGGTCTGACGATGTTCGGGCTTCAGTGGCATGGCAATTCCAATGTGTAGTTCGCGCCGAGCATAAGGGAAGTGGGCGCGATTGACGTCCTTGCTCGTCGCACCGGCGTCCGTCTTCGTCGCGCCGGATCATGCCCGGCGACACCCGATCCGCCTTGGTCGCAGGCTGATGGAACAGCCGCCCGAGGGCCGATAGCCGACCTCCATTCGCGGCACCGTGCCGCCAAGGAGACACGCTATGGCATATCGTTATCGCGCAGGCCTTGCCGCCTTCGGGCTGCTTGGCACGCTTATTCTCGTCGAGGCGCGCGTGACCGCCGCTGGACCGACGACATCTGTTGCTGCGCCCGCGGCGACGGAGCAACCGCTCGAAATACTCCCGTCGGGTCATCCCGTTGTCCTCGTGAGCATCGATGGCTCGGCGCCCAGGCGCTTCGTCATCGATACCGCGGCGAGCAGCACCACGATCATGCCGAAACTGCGCGCCGAAATGCCCGGGCTCGTCGCCAAAATGTCGGACGACCCGCTCGATGGTGCGGCGGGGCGGAGCGACGTCGAAACGGCGGTGGTCAAGCAGGTTGAGGTTGCCGGGCATGTCTTCCGCTCGCCCGAGCTCATGCTGCTTCCGCCCGGGCCGACCGACCGGCTTGGCACCGACGGCATATTGGGCGCCGACATTATCGCCGATTTTGCGGTCGAGCTGGACATGCCCGGCCGCCGCTGGCGCATGACGCGCAAGGTCGAGGCTGGAATGCTCGACGGGCTTCCGGTGACGGTTCCTTTTGTGCTCGACGACATGCGCGCGCCGCGCCTGACGATCCGCCTCAATGGCGTCGAAGTGCCCGCGATCCTCGACACCGGCGCGCGCGGGACGATCATCAACTGGGCCGCTGCGAAAGCGATTGGGCTTTCTCCGGATAGCCCGGGGCTTGCCAAGGCATCGGATATCAAGGGCGCGACGAACCATGCGACCGCAAGCGTCGAAGCGCCGATCGACGCGCTGACGATCGGCGAAGCGAAGGTCGAGGGCCGCAAGGTGCGGATCGCCGACCTGTCGGTGTTCAAGGTGCTCGGGTTCACCCTCGACCAGCCCGCGGTGATCCTGGGCATCGACATGTTCGCCGACCGGCGCTTCGTCATCGATCATCCGGGGCTGCGCCTGCACATCTCGCCGCCGGCGGTGCCGGCCCCGAAACAACCCTGATCGTCAAGGGAGCAGCAGCATGAACAAGATACTGACCGGCAGCACCGCGCTTGGCGCGCTCGCCATCGCCGCAACCGCCGCCTTCGCCCAGCAAGCACCCAAGCCAAAGATCGAAGCCGTCTATTGGCTCTCCGCCGAAACCGTGTCGGGCATGGCGACCGGCCAGCCGGCGGGCGTGGCGAAGAATCTCTCGCTCCAGCTCGGCTCGGCGCGCCGCAGTCCCGCGCCGAGCGCCGAACATCTGCCGCCGCAGGCGTTGCGCGCGGGCGATCGCCTGCCGCTCGTCACGCCGGCCGGTGCGGCGCCCCGGGAAGATGGCAAGCCCGATTACCGGCCCGGCCCTCCGGACGCGCCAAAGGGGCGGATCGAGCTTTACTGGGGCTGCGGCGAAAATGCCCCCGCGGGCCAGCCGGTGGTCATCGACCTTGCGACGATGAAGCCGGGCGCGGCGTCGCCCTTTGGCGCGATCCCCAATGTGAAGGCGATGGTGCCGCCGTCTGCGGGGCGTCACGCGACCTATGGCGAATGGCCGGGGGACAAGAACGGCACGCGTGTGCCGCGCGCCGCCTCGCTTGTCGGCGATCATGTCGTGCAGGGCAATTATTCGCCCGAGATGCGCTTCGCCGTCGCCGGCGGGAATGATTTCCTCGCGCCGCTCGCGCCGCGGAACTCTGAGCTTGCGTCGGGGGCGGTCAAGGTCAGCTGGCCTGCGCTCGCCAATGCGCGGGGTTACATCATGACGGTGACCGGTGCGCGCGAAGATGGGACGATCGTGATGTGGACGTCGAGCGCGGTGCGCATGCCTGGCGTGGCTTTGCCCGACTATCTTGAGCAATCCGACATCGCGCGCCTCGTCCAGCAGCGCATCCTGCTCGCCCCGGAGACCACCGAATGCATCGTCCCGTCGGCGGTCGGCAAGGCATCGGAATCGGCGATGCTGATGATGACCGCCTATGGCCCCGAGGCCAATTACGGATCGCCGCGCGAAGCGCCCGCGGGCTGGGGCGTCAAGCTGCGCACCAAGGCGACGCATATGAGCATGCTCGGCGTCGATCTCGCGTCGCTGATGGGCGGAGGGGACACCGACAGCGACGCGCCGGCGGGCGACGCCAAGCCGAAAAAGAAGCGCGGCCTGCTGCGCGGGATCGGCGGCGCGCTCGGCTTGCCCGGCTGATCACCATCTCTTTCCGAAAGCTGAAACCATGAAATATTCCCTGTTAAAGCTCGCCATGCTCGGCCTTTTCATGACAACACCCGCGATCCCTGCGGCGCTGGCCGCCCCCGGCGATAGTCGCGCGCCCAAAAAATTGATGGAGCGCTGGGCCATCGGCACGCCAGGCCCCGGCGCTGGACTGCCGGGCTGGTATTCGAAGGTGCCCGACATTCACGTCCACCAGCCGCGCACCGATGCCCGGATTCCCGTCGCCGAAATTGACCTGCTCCGCCGCCGCGCGATGGTTGTCTTCGACGCGTTGATGATGCAGCCCTCGCTCCGCGATGTGCGCGGCACCAGCCTGCAGGCCGACATCAACATCTCGGTGGTCCCGACGATCGACGGCGTGCGGCTCGTCGCCGCGACCTTCAGCATCAGCGCGAAGAGCGTGGTCGACGGCAGGCCAGGGGTGGTGCAGCGCGACGGCCGCTATATCGACCCTGACCAGGAAGGCGCCGTGCTGCGCGTCTTCCTCAATCCCTATGACATGATGGCGCGCCGTCAGGTGCAGGCCGAGGGTGTTCAGGGCGGCGGCCTCCAGATCCGCACCGGCTCGGCCTATGGCCTCTATGTCGCCGATCGGCTCCCCGCCTATGACGCCGATTCCGAATATGCGTGGGCTCCGCGGCCGCTCGCGCTGGAGCTTCAGAACGATCGCAGCTGGTATCAACCGGGCGCGACGGGCGTGCATCCGCTCCTCGTCCACATGTCGAGCTATTCGCAGGAAAATGACGACCTGCGCAGCGACCGGCTCAATCCGGAACGTCCGGCCGCACGCCTCGCCGCCGCGATGTTTATGACCGACTGGGAAGATGTCCAGCGCCGCATGAAGGCGGTGGCATGATGCGCCGCGCTTCTTTCACCGCGCTCGCGCTGGCGCTTGCCATCGCGCCGTCCGCCGCCTTCGCCCAGCGTGCCGACGACAATGCGACGACGAGCGCCGAGGATGCCTTTGGCACCTCGATCGGCGGCGAGCAGATCGGCATCTATAACCCCAATTATGTCCGCGGTTTCTCGGCCGTCGAGGCGGGCAATATCCGCCTCGACGGTCTCTATATCGACCAGCAGGGCGGCTTCACCGACCGACTGATCGGTAGCTTGCAGATGCGTGTCGGGCTGTCGGCGCAAAGCTATCCCTTTCCGGCGCCGACGGGCATCGCCGACTATGGGCTGCGCCGCCCAGGCGACAGGGCGCTGGTCAGCCTCGGCGCGCGGCTCGGCCCCTTGGGTGCGGCAGCGCTGGAGATCGACGCGCAGCTGCCGGTAACCGACCGTCTTGCTGTCGGCGCGGGATTGGGACTGATCGCCGACCGGACGCATACCGGCGGCCGCGCGAATTATCGGACCGCGGCGCTCATCGCGCGCTGGGCGCCGGTCGACGGTGTCGCCATCACCCCCTTCTGGAGCCGCACCGGCATTTCGGACGAAGAAAGCCAACCCTTGTTGCTAACCGGCGGCGATTATCTGCCGCCGCGCATCGAGCGCGTGAAGCGGCTCGGCCAGAAATGGGCGACGAATGACGGTGAAACGGTCAACGCGGGCGTCATCGGATCGGCGACGATGGGTGACTGGACGCTGAAGGCCGGTATTTTCCGGTCGATGCTCGACCTCGACCGCTCGCACACCCAGCTTTTCCTCGATGTGCGGGAGGATGGCACCGCCGATGAACTGGTGATCGCCGAACCCGGCCGCCGCTCGGCATCGACAAGCGGCGAGGTGCGGCTGTCGCGACGCTTTGCGGAGGGGCCGCGGCTCCACACGCTGCACCTCTCGTTCAAAGGTCGCGACCGCGTTCGCCGTTATGGCGGCGATACCGCGATCTTCATCGGCAACCATCCGCTCGAGGAGCCTGTCGCCTTTCCCGAACCCGTGTCGGTGTTCGGGGTGCAGACGCGCGACACGGTGCGTCAATGGACTGCGGGTGTCGCTTATGAGGGGCGGTGGAAGGGCGTCGGCGAACTCAGCCTTGGCCTGCAGAAGACGACCTATCGCAAGCGTGTGCTCGATCCCGATGCCCCGGCGATCCGGACGACCGACGATCCGTTGCTCTTCAACGCCACCGCCGCATTCCATGCGTCGTCGTCGCTGGCCTTCTATGCCGGCTATACGCAGGGTCTCGAGGAAAGCCCGGTCGCACCCGGCGTTGCGGTCAACCGCGACGATGCGCCGCCCGCCATCCGCACCCGCCAGATCGACGGCGGCGTTCGCTGGTCGATCACGCCGAACATCCGCCTGGTGGCCGGTGTGTTCGACGTCACGAAGCCATTCTATTCGCTCGACGCCGCGCGGGTCTTCCGCCAGCTCGGCGACGTGCGGCACCGCGGCGCGGAATTCTCGTTCTCGGGCCAGCTCGCACCGGGGCTGACCGCGATTGCCGGGACGGCGCTGATCGACGCCAAGCTGTCGGGCGACGCCGTCGACAGCGGGCTGGTGGGCCGCAAGCCGCTCGCGAGCTTCGGCCGGCTTTCGACCGCCGTGCTCGATTACCGGCCCACGTTCGCGCCCGATTTTTCAGTCGACCTCGTCGTCGAAAGCACGTCGGACCGTATCGCCAGCACCGACGGCAAGCTCGTCATCCCGGCGCGCGCGATCGCATCGGTCGGCGGGCGTTATCGCTTCCATATCGGTAAGGCCCCGGCGACGCTTCGCCTCCAGCTCGCGAACATCGGCAACAAGTTCGGTTGGGCGAACGGGTCGTCGGGGGTCTACCTCTATAATTTCCCGCGTAGACTCACCGCAACGCTGACAACCGACTTCGGCTGACCCTCTGCTACATCCTCAAAAAACTCGGGAGTTCATCATGCAACCTGTCTTGCGTGCGGCGGTCGCCGTTACCGCCCTTCTGGCCACCGCCAATGTCGCGCAGGCGCAGGGAATCCTGAAACGCCTGGCCGATCGTGCGGTGGAAAAGGTCGAACAGGCCGCGGAGAAAATCGCCGATGACGCCATCAACGGTTCGGCCCGCCCCCGCGAGGAGGCGGGTGTGGACGCGGAAGCGCCCGCTCCGCGTCAGGACGCGCCGGCGGCGACGCCCGCTTCGGTCAACCCGCCGCTGCCGGCAGCCAAGGCCCGTTACATCGACAGCCTCAAAGCCCCGCCCGATATCGAGGCGAAAAAGGCGGAGTATCACAAGTTCGGCGAAGTCAGTTGCAACGCCTGCGAAGGCGGGGTCGAACTCGACGGCCGGCCGACTTTCCCCTTCGACGAGTTCAGCGGAAAATATAATGAGCGCGCCAAGCGGGCGGGCAGCTGGCCGGTGGGCCACACACATCGCTGGCAAGGGAAGGGATCGGCGGGCACGCTGACGGTGACGTCGGAAGAGCGTGTCGAGGGCTTTCGGTGCCGCCGGCTCGAATATCGGCTGGAGCGCGGCGGCGCCTCCGCCAACCGGCCGGGCCTGATCTGTTTCGGCCTCGCAAACCGCTCGTCGGAAGTCGAAAACTGGCACGAGATATATTGAGCTGCCCGTGGACGCGATATGGGGCGTTCGACCTGTCATATCGTTAGGTACGAGCGGCAAATCGGGTGTAAGGAGCCGTTTGAGAAAAATCCCTGGGGAGGGCGAATGATGCGGTTGATTGCTCTGGCCCTGTTCGCGGCACTGTTGCCGGCTGAAAGCGCGGCCTTTCAGAAGCGCGAAAGCCTTGCAGGCGGCAATTCCTATTACAGCCAATGCGTCGCGGGCCCGAAGGACTATAGCGCTTGCATCGGATATTTCATGGGCATCGCCGATGCGCCCGTGATGAACACGGGGAAAACGCCTGAAGAGGCCGTGTACTGCCCGCAGGCGGGCGCGACCTACGAGCAGTATCGCGACGTGTTTCACAAATTCCTTCGCGACAATCCGCAGACCCGGCAATTGTCCACGCACCATCTGTTCCTGATGGCGATGAACGCCGCCTTCCCTTGCACGAGTTCGCCCTATCTCTCGGTCGATCCGAACACCGGCGGTGTGTATATCTCGGTGCCCAAACCGCGATAGGATGGTACGCCATATTTTCTCCTGATACCCTGTCCCAGACAGGATATGCCGAGCAGAACAAACCACCCTTTGGAACATCATGGCATCTACCTTCGCTGCCATGGTCGTCAGCGGATGTGCTGCCGTAACGATTGCATCAATCGTGCGCGCGTTCCGGCGGAGGTTCGTACATCGGTTTTCGATGCGTCGCTTGGATCGGGGTTGGGATCGACCGGGTGCGGGGTCGTATGATCCGGCGTCAGTCAGTTTGACAGTCCCGCCACGGATCGGATCGATCGCCCCTTCCTCAAGGCCGCGCTTTTGCCGCGCGTCGGTCAGCGAATAGGGGTGCAAAGGGGGGAGGCGGTGTTGCATCCTCTGTTTCCCATTTTTCCAAGCTAACCAACAATCAACGACGTCGAAGGATTGTCACGCGGTCAAAACGCCATTCGCCATGGGAGTGAACAGTGTGGCCACCAGCGTGAGCTTTACGGCCGTGGTTCGTCGGTTATCCTCAAAGACGTTATCGGGCCACTTATGAAGAAGCCCGGAGATTGGCGGCCGAAACCGGCCGTCGTGGGATAGGGAGGAATTATGGCATTTCGGAAAGCCGCGTTTGCGGCGGTCATGGTCACGACTGCGTTGAACTCGTCGTTGGCATTCGCGCAGGAGGCGGATGACAAGGGTGCGGGCCTTGGGGAAGGCGAGATCGTCGTCACGGCGCAGCGCCGCGAAGAACGGCTGGTCGACGTGCCGATCTCCGTCTCCGCGGTGAGCAGCGCGGCGATCGACCGGGCGCAGGTTCGCAGCGTGTCCGACATCGCGACGATCGTGCCGAACATCCAGATCAACGAAACGATCGGCAACAGCTACGGTCCGCTGATCACGATCCGCGGCCTGTCGCCGTCGGCCGACACCAGCCTTGCCCGCGATCAGCCCGTGGGCCTCTATATCGACGGGGTGCCGATCGGGAAGTCTACTGGCGCGGCCTTCGACACCGTCGATCTGGAACGCGTCGAGGTGCTGCGCGGGCCGCAGGGCACGCTTTACGGCAAGAACACAATCGGCGGCGCGGTCAATCTGATCACGCGCAAGCCGAGCGGCGAATTCGGCGGCCAATATCTGGCGGGCGCCGGAAGCTGGGGCCAGTTCAATCAGCGGATCTCGGTCGACCTGCCCGAAGTGGCGGGTTTCAGCGCCAAGGTGGGCCTGATCACCAAGCTCGACGGCGGCTATTATCGCAACAGCGTGCGCAAGGATAATTTCGGCGAAGAAGAGCTGTGGGCGGCGCGCGCCGACCTGTTGTGGCGTCCGTCGGGCAGTTTCAGTGCGCTCTACAGCTATGATATTTCGGACAGCAAGGGCACGCCGAACCAGCTTGCCACCACCGCGGTCACCGGATCGGGCGCGACCGCGTTCGTCAACGCGCTCTTGAGGCCCTATGTGGTAAGCGGACGGACGCGCGAGATCGGGGCGCAAAGCGCGCTGCGCAGCGACTATCGCACCAATGGTCACGCGCTGACGCTCGAATGGGAACCGGGTATCGGCGACCTCACGCTCAAATCGATCACCGCGCGCCGGACCGCGATAACCCGGTCGGCGAGTGATTTCGACGGCAGTCCCCTCGATCTGCTGCGCATCGTTCTCGACAATAATTACAAGCAGTTCACGCAGGAATTCCAGGCGATCGGGACCGTCGGCGACTTCAAATATACGCTCGGCGCCTTCTATCTCGACGACGAGTATGACGTGTTCAATCCGCGCTGGAACTTCCAGTTCGGCGGCAACGCCTTCGACATCAGCGAACGCGGCGGCCGTTCGAAATCCTATGCCGGCTATGGCCAGCTTGCGTGGACGCCGCGCGCGCTCGACGAGAAGCTGACGGCGTCGGTCGGGCTTCGCTACACGCGCGAATCGAAGCACGCCTATGAGCTGCTGCTGTCCAATTCGGCCTATCGCGCTAATCCGGCGGCGCCCGGTTCGGGCGTGTTCCTGCGCGATGCGAACGGCAATCCGATCACCCGCAGCGGCGGCCCGGCGGCGGGCGCACGGCCGGGGGCAGGCGGGATCGGCTATACCGACCTCAGCCCGCTTGAAAATTCGGGGGTGTGGAAGCGGTTCAATCCCGAATTCAACATCCTGTATAAATTCCAGCCCGATTTCTCGGTTTACGGACGCGTGGCGACGGGCTTCAAGAGCGGGGGCATCAACGATACCGCTGCGACCAACGCGGCCTTTATGACCTCCTATAATCCGGAAAAGCTGACGTCATACGAATTGGGCATGAAATATGGCGGCTTCGGCAACCTGCTCAATCTGAACGCATCGGTCTATCATTCGATCTACAAGGATTTTCAGGCCGGTGTGCTCGTTCCCGCGCTGGTGACCACCAACATCATCAACGCAGGCAAGGCGAAGTTCACCGGCGTCGAGGTCGAGGGAACGCTGCGCCCCGTCGAAGGGCTCAGCTTCAACTTCGGCGGCGGCTATGTTGATGCGCGCTACACCGATTTCATCCTTCCCGACGGCACCGACGTCACCAAAACCTATGTGCTCTCGCGCGTGCCCAAGTGGAACTACCAGATCGGCGGGCTTTATCGTCACGATGCCGGTGTTGGACGACTGGAGGCGAGCCTGAACTACAGCTGGCGCAGCAGCCAGTTCTCGTCGATCACGCCGGATACGCTGGCGAAGATGCCGTCCTATGGCCTGCTCGACGGGCGCATCGCGCTCACCCAGATCGAACTGGGCGGCGGCACGACGCTCGAGGTTGCGGCGTGGGGCAAGAATCTGACCGACAAGGAATATTTGGTCAGCGCGATCAACCTCGGTGTCCTCACGCTCGGCCAATTTGGCGATCCGCGCAGTTTCGGCGGCGAAGTTCGTATCCGCTTCTGATCGCGGCGAAGCCGAAATGTCTATGGTATTGGACCCGCCGCGCACCGGGTCGCGGTGGGTCCTGCCCTTTCTCGGGGCAGTGACCTTCCTCACCGCGATCGGCAATATCGGGCTGGTGTCGGTGATGCCGACGATCGGCCGGCTGCTGCACATTCCCGATTTTCTGGTTGCGGGCATTTTTTCGCTCTCGGCGCTGACCTGGGCGATCAGCGCGCCCTTCTGGGTGTCGCGGATCGAGCGCAAGGGGCCGAATCCCTATATTCGCGCGGGGCTCGTTGGCTTCGTCGTATCGATGGGCGGCTGCGCGTTGTCGGTCGAACTGGGCCTGCTGGGGCTGCTCACGCCTTTCGCCGCCTTCCTGCTCTTTTCGATCTTGCGGTCGACCTATGGCCTGCTTGGTTCGGCGGCCGCCACCGCGACGCAGGCTCTGATCGCGGCTCAGACGGCGGGCGCGGCCCGGACGCGGGCGATCACCACGCTGGCCGGGGCGCTCAGCCTCGGCACCATCGTCGGGCCAGCGATCGCGCCCGCGATGATCGTCGATCCATTGGGGCCGCTTGGGCCGATGCTCGGCTTTGCGATATTCGGCGTCATCGCCCTGGGGGGAGCCTATCTATTCCTTCCTCGCTCGTCGCACGGTGTGGCGCCGGTTCCCGGCGGCGCACCGCAAATATCGCTCGTGCAGGTCTGGCGCCGACAGGGGATAGGCCATTATCTGAGCTTTGGGCTGCTGCTCTGCTCGGCGCAGGCGATCAATCTTTATACGATCGGCTTCGTGATCATCGACCGCATGGCCGATGACCCGATGGCGGCGCAGCGGATGATCGGCATCGCGATGACCACCGCCGCGGTGGCCGCGCTGTTCGGCCAATGGGGTTTCGTCCGGCTGTTCTCGCCGTCGCCGCTGTCGATGATGCGGATCGGCACCGGCTTTGCCTTTGCCGGCAATCTTCTGGCCATATCCCATGGCGAGGTGAACGCCGCCGCCCTGGGCTTCATTCTCGCGAGCTTCGGCTATGGTCTCGCGCGCCCGGGCTTCAGCGCGGCGGCGTCGCTTGCCGGGTCGACCGAGGATCAGGTCGCAATCGCCTCTGCCATCACCTTCATCGCCGGGGCATCGATAACCTTGCCGCCCGTCCTCGCCTCCGCCGCTTATCAATGGTGGCGCCCGGCCCCGTTTGCGATCGCTGCGGCGATCGGCGGCGCGTTGCTGCTGAGCCATCTGCTGCCGATGCTGGCCCGGCATATTGTCCACAACGAGCGATAGATCGTTCGCCCCGACCCGCTTTATCCGGCGGATGAAGAGCATAATGTCTGACCATGGCGTGCACGGCCAATTAGCCCGCGCACAGAAACAGAAACTGGAGAGAGAGTGTGGATCGTTATCTTGTCATTTCGTCGGACGGCCATGTCGGTCTGCCCCCCGAAAAATATCGCGGCTATCTGGAATCGAAATATCATCAGCAGTTCGACGAGACGGTTCAGCTCGAGATCAAGGCGCGCGAAGAGCATGAAAAACGCTTCCTGATCGACGACTTCAACAACAAGTGGCGTTCGCGCGTCGGCGACGGGCTGGAGGGCGCGTGGGACGGTACGATCCGCAACCGCGTGCTCGACGGCGACGGCGTCGCCGCCGAAGTGCTGTTCCCCGACGGGATCACCGAACGCAACGCGCCGCCCTTTGGTGCCGACATCGGGCTTCGGCCTTCGGCTGCGCGGGCGGAACTGCAATGGGCCGGCGCGCGCGCACACAATCGCTGGCTGGCCGAATTCTGTCAGGACGATCCGCACCGCCGCATCGGACTCGCGGTCATTCCGGCGCTCTATGATATCGACGAGACCGCGAAAGAGATCGAATGGGCGAAGCGCCACGGACTGAAGGGCGTGTTTTTCCCCGCGCTCACTGACGGCTACGATCTCTACAACCACACCAAATATCACCGCATCTGGGCGATGCTCCAGGAAATGAACATGCCGCTTCATTTCCACTCGGGCGCCGCGCCCGCCTATGACACGACGCAGCCTGGTTGGATCGGCACCTTCCTGTGCGAGTTTGCTTTCTGGATGACGCGGCCCCTGTGGGCGATGACGTTTGGCGGCGTGTTCGAGGAATATCCGAAGCTGAAGGTCTGCTTCACCGAGGCGGGCGGCGAATTCTGGTTCCCGTGGGTGATGCAGCTGATGGATGTCCGCGCCTCCGCGAAGCATACGAGCGGGAAACTCGGCGATTATTATGCCAATATGAGCATGAAGCCGAGCGAGTATTTCGCGCGCAACATCTGGGTCGGCTGTTCGGCGCTGCCCGACGAGGAAACGACGCAGGCCTATTATGACATCGGCGTCGACCGCATCCTCTGGGGCACCGACTATCCGCATCCCGAGGGAACCTGGCCGCACACGTTCGAAAAAATGTCGGCGAGCCTCGGCGGACTGCCCGACGACGATATTCAGGCGATGCTCGGCATCAACGCGCTCGACGTTTATGACGTTGATGCCGATGCACTGTGGAAAATCGCCGGCGAAATCGGCCCGCGCCGCGAATTGTTCGTCAAGCAGGCGGCCGAATAGACCGGCCGCAGGGGGCGTTCCGGGAAATCTGCCGGCGTCGCGGTGCTTGCACGGGCCACCGGCCCGCACTACGCACCGCTCCTGCCCGGCGGGTTTCCCAGAGCGATCATGAAGCGTTCAACTGGCCAGGGCAGGCTCTAAGGTGGGTTGATGTCAAGCTGGCGCGGGATCGAGGAATTTCTGGCGGTTGTCGATCAGGGCAGCTTCACGGCTGCCGGCGATCAGCTCGGCCTTTCCAAATCCTATATCAGCAAAACGGTGCACGAACTGGAAGAGCGGCTGGGCGTGCAGCTGCTCGTCCGGACGACGCGCCGCCTGTCGCTGACCGGCGCCGGCGAAAGCTTCCATCGCGAATGCGCGCAGCTGCAACTGCGGCTGGGCGAGGTCGAAAAGCAGGTCGGACTCTATAGCACCCAGCCGGTGGGCCGACTGCGCATCGGGCTCAGTGATATTTTCGGTTCGGATTATATGTCGGCGCTGTTGGCCGAATTCAGCGCCGAACATCCCGGGATCATGATCGAGCCGATCGCCTATCTGAACGAAAACGAGATCGTCCAGGAAAGCTTCGATATCGTCATCCGTTATGGCGCGTTACCGAATTCGAACTTGCGCGCGCGCACCTTTGGTTATCTCTCCTACTGCCTGTGCGCGGCACCCGAATATGTCGCAGCCCGCGGCTGGCCCAAAACGCCCGAAGATCTGCAGGAGCATGACTGTCTGACCGACCGCAGCGCGTCGATCAATTTCAACGACGACGTCTGTGTTCGGGTCCAGCCCCGGTGGGCCAGCAACAGCGGCATTGCCCTGCGCAGCGCCGCGCGAAAGGGGCTTGGCATCGCCAGCCTGCCGGTCAGCGTCGTCCGCCAGGATCTGACCGAGGGGCGAATGCTCGCGCTCGAGGAGGAATGGTCCTTCTATGACCGCGAATGCTGGGTCGTCTATTCGCCGGGCATCATGTCGGTGGCGACGCGCGCCTTCATCGACTATCTGGTCCGCCGGACGTCGCGCGTGAAAATCCGTCCCTCGATGGCGGCATCGCTCGCCGCGCGATATTAGAGGGCATAGCCGCTACCTCCATCATCGGGGCGGAGGTGAGGGCGTCCCCGCCCGGACCGAAAGAGGACGAGGCTCAATATTGCCAATATCCAGGCTCCGGCACCTCCATAGATCATGACGGGGCCGAAGCCGGCGATGAGGCCATGCTGCACAATCGCTTCCGGCAGGTTGCCGATGATCGCCTGACTGGTCGAAAGCGCTTCGGCATTGCCGGCGGCGATCGCTTCCGCCGCAACGCGCAGCTCAGCGAGCTCGACACGCTTCGGTGCGGCGCGTTGCAGCGCGGCGGCGATCCCTTCGACGAGCAATATGCCCATGAGCGCGATGTTCACCGCCAGCGTGATCAGCCGCGCGCTCATGTCGATGCCCGACGCCATGCCGGCCCGGCTTGGGGGGGCCGACGCCGTCGTGGTATTGGTCACCGGCGTATTGGTGATGCCGATCCCGATGCCCGCAAGAAGCATGCCGGGCAACATCGTTAGCCAGTCCGGCTCTGCCGCAATGCTCCCGATCTTCATTGCGACGAAGCCAAGTCCGATCGTGGCCAGGCCGAACGGGATGACGGCACCCGGACCGTATCGAAGCGACATGCGCTCGCCCAAGGGGGGAAAGATCAGCGCCGGCAATGTATAGGCGAGCAGGCACAGGCCGGTGCCGAGCGTGTCGTACCCGAGACCGAGCTGAAGATAGATCGGCAGATAGATCATGAAGGGCCAATAGCTGACATTCATCGCGATGCAGCCGAGGATGGCGCCCGAAAAGCTGCGGTTCCGAAAAACGGAAAAATCGAACATCGGATGCGTTTGTCGCCGCTCGGCAAACAGGAATGCGGCGAAACAGAGGGTCGTGGCGGCAGCGATCGCCATCGAAGCGGGAAGGCCAAGCGTAGCTCCCTGCGTGATGAGATAGACCAGTCCGAATACCGCCAGCGAGAGCGTCAGGATTCCCGTCACGTCGAGGCGGTTGGCGTCCGGATCGCGCGATTCGGTTATCGTGCCGGCCGCAATCGCCAGGGTCAGGAGCGCGAGCGGAAGATGGACAAGAAATATCCATTCCCAGCCCGCCAGTGCGATAATCGCGCTCCCGACGATCGGACCGAAACCGAGGCCGATTCCCGAGACAACGCCCCAGGTTGCGAAAGCGCGGCCTCGATCGCGTGCGTCCTGAAACTGGTGCGAAAGGAGCGCGATCGAGCAGATCAGCATGGCCCCGCCGGCAAGGCCCTGGAGCAGCCGGCCCGCGATGAGCAGCGCCATGCTGTCGGCAAGGCCGCAAAGGGCGGAGGTGGCGCCAAAGGCGGTCACGCTGATCATGAAGACGCGCTTGCGGCCAAAGCGATCGGCCAGCGTTCCGGTCGCCATCAGCACGGTCGTGCACGCGAGCGTATAGGCGTTCATGACCCACTGCAATTCCTGGAAGTCGCCGTGAAGAACTTCTTCGAGGCGCGGGAGGATCACTGGGACACTTGTAATCTCGAGGCCGAACATCAGTGCGCCAAGGCACATCGCGAGCAGGGCCAGCGCGTTTTTGCGGGGGGGATGGGGAGACATAGGCGGCGCCTTTCGAGTGTCCGGGCCCGTCTGCCCGGTTGGTGCGCTACTTGGGGAAAAACGAATGATGACAGAAATGATTTTATTTTCTGGAATTCATAATCAATCCTAATTAATTAGGGCCATGGACATCGATCCGACACTTTTGCGCGCATTCGTGGCGGTCAGCGAGACGGGGGGCTTTACGCGGGCCGCCCGGCGGTTGAATCTCACCCAGCCCGCGGTGAGCCACCAGATCCGGCGTCTCGAGGAACAGGTCGGTCGGGCGCTGATCCGTCGTACGACGCGCCGGTTGACGCTGACCGACGATGGCGAAGACTTCTTGCTGCACGCGCGTCAGATCCTCGCCAGCCTCGATGCGCTCGCGCAACGCTTCCGGACCTCCCCGGTGACGGGGGTCGTGCGCTTTGGCGCTCCGGAAGCTTTCATGGGCGAGCGATTGCCGGCGCTGCTCTGCCAGTTCTCGCGCGCCTTTCCCGCGGTGCGGCTCGATGTTCATGTCAGCACCTATCTCGACCTCAGCACGATGATCGCGGCCGAGGAACTGGACCTTGCCGTCGTGCTTTCCACCGCCGGAGCCGAGAATGGCGGCATCCCTTTGCGGCGGGCGGAGTTCGGGTGGGTCGCGGCCGACAATTTCCTGTTGCCCGAGGGCGCGTCTCTGCCACTTGCCTTCCATCCCCCGAATTGCGTCAACCGGCTGGTGGGGGTCGCCGCGCTGGATGCCACACCGATCGACTGGCACATCGCTTTCACCTCGCCGAGCGAACAGGGCCTCCGCGCGGCGGTACGATCGGGGCTGGCGGTCGCGGTGCTGATGCGCAGCGATCTGGAACCCGGCCTGCGCCTGCTCGACGGCCACTATGGCCTCCCGGCCTTGCCCAGCGCCGATTTCATGCTGATCCGCAGCGGCGGCGTGGCATCCCCGGCGGCGCGCGCCTTTGGAGAGATGCTCGTCGCCATGGAGGCGCCCACGATGTCGGCGGACACAGGACTTTGAGCGACCGCGAAGTGGTGTGCTGGCGCCCGCCCGGCCTCATTGTTCGTCACCACGCACAAACTGTACGCCATTTGGGTCTTACCTCTGGCGTGGCAATCGATACACTCGCCCGACAAGAGCCGCCCGGAAAGGACGGCCATCCGGGAGACTGACGTGCCAAAGGTTGAACGCTTTCCGATGCCCATCCCCTATGGCTGGTTCGGGGTCGGCTATGGTGCCGAACTGCAGGTGGGTGATGTCCGGCCGGTCCATTATTTCGGGCGCGACCTCGTGCTCTTCCGCAACGAGAATGGCGAGGCGGGGCTCCTAGATGCCTATTGCCCTCATCTCGGCGCGCACATGGGGCACGGCGGGCAGGTCGAGGGCGACAGCCTGCGCTGTCCCTTCCATCACTGGGCGTTCCGCCCCGACGGCTTCTGCAGCAAGATTCCCTATGCCAAGGCTTTCCCGCCGCGCGCGAAGCGCGAGCCGCTGGCGAAATCCTATCCGGTGGTCGAAAAGAGCGGGGTCATCTGGGCCTGGTATCACCCCGACGACATCGCGCCGACGTTCGACGTCATCGACTATCCCGAATTCACCAACCCCGAATGGGCCGAACCGATCAAGCGCGAATGGCGCTTCGCCAGCAACCCCCAGGAAATTGCCGAAAATGGCGTCGACGTCGCGCATTTCGCCTATGTCCACGCGATGGATGCGGTCCCGGAGGGTGAGACCGATTATGACGGCGTGCGGCGGCACAGTGTCGCGCGCGGGCATCGGACCATCGATCTGCCGTCGGGCGAGCGCAAGCAATTGCCCTATTCGGTCGACACGCTCCAGAATGGGGCAGGGCAGAAGTTCACACGACTGAGCGGGCTCGTCGAGCTGTCGCTTCTGGTCATCGCCACGCCGGTCGAAGCCGACGACGTCGAGCTGCGCTTCTGCTTCACGCACCCGAAGGTCGCGCCGGGCTCGCCCGAGGAAAAGGCGATCGAGGCGGCGATCGAAAATACCTGCGGGCAAAAGGGCGTCGAGGGCGATATTCCGATCTGGCATAACAAGATCCACCGCGCACGGCCCTATCTGTGCGATGGCGACGGTCCGATCCTGCGTTTCCGTCGCTATTTCGAGCAATTTTATGCCGATGGCCCCGACGGAAATCGCCTCGTCGAGGCCGCCGAATAGACCCTCCGCGCCCCGCGGAAAACCACCACTGCCGACTAGCTGCGCCTTGGGCGCCATAGGGAGAATTGCGATGTCCAGACTGCGTTATGTTCAGGGTCCCGTCGAAACCCGTGCGCCGGGAATGCTGCGCAACACCGTCTACGGGATTCGCGCGACATATGAGACCGATCCCGAAATCATCGCGGCGCTGCTGCCGCAACCGCTCGTTGCGACCGCAAAGCCCGAAATCTGGCTGCAGATGGTGCATGTGGCGATGCATGTGACCGAAACCGATACGGTCGAGATTGGCGCACTGACCGTCGGCGTCAATTGCACGCATGAAGGCGCACCGGGGGCCTATTGCTTCCACATGGCGATGGAGGGCGAAACCGTCGTCACCTCCGGCCGCGAGCGTTTCGGCGAGCCGAAGAAGATCGCCGAGACGCATTTCGAACGCAATGGCGACCATCTGCGCGCGACCTGTTCGCGCCACGGCATCGCCTATTTCGAAATCGAAGGCACGATCGGCGAAGCGATCGACCAGCCGCTGAAATTCGAAGAGCATCTGTTCTGCTACAAGGGGATGCCGTCGATCGATCAGCCGGGTCAGTTTGACGGCGACGTCTTCCTCACCCGCCTCAACTGGGAACGCAATTACGATTCCCGCCGGGCGATGAAGGGGACGATCACCCTGCGCGATTCGGCCTTTGATCCGCTCGCCGATATCCCCGTTCGCCGCATCACCGACATGCAATATGTCGAAGGAGGGACCGCGACCGGCGGCACACTGCTGCGCAAGGTGCCGGGCGAATGGATCGCGCCGCACTGGGTCGGGCGCCACGACGATCCGCGCAATGTTGGGGCCGAGATCGGCGAGCGGAAGGCCGCCTGATGGACGATTTTTCCGGCCGGGTGGCCGTCGTTACCGGTGGGGCGAGCGGGGTTGGCAAATGTCTGTGCGCCGACCTCGCCCGCGCCGGGGCGCATGTGGTGATTGCCGATATCGATCCGGCACGGCTTGAAGCCGTGCGCGTCGAGGTTGACGCGCTGGGCTCGGGGCAGGTGCTTGCCATCGCGTGCGACGTGACCAAGGAAGCATCGGTGCGGGCGCTGGCGGATCAGGTCTTTGACCAGTTCGAGACGGTGCATATCCTGTTCAACAACGCCGGCGTCGGGCTGGGCGAGGCGCAGCGCAAGCTGTGGACGCTTCCGCTCAGCGACTGGCGCTGGGGCATCGACGTCAATGTGCTCGGCGTCATCCACGGCATTGCGGCCTTCGTGCCGCGCATGATCGAGGCGGGACAGGAGGGCGTGGTCGTCAACACCAGCTCGACCAACGGCGGGCTGCGTTCGCTGCCCAACACCCCCATTTATGCCGCCACCAAGGCGGCGGTGACCAGCATCTCCGAAGTGTTGCACCAGCAATTGCTGCGCGAAGGGGGCAAGCTGCGCGCCGCCACGCTCTTCCCGGGGCCGCACACGGTCAACACCGCGATCATGGCGTCGGGCGAAGTCCGCCCCGCGGACTATGTCGAAAATGAAGCGCAGACCAAAGTCGCCTATCGCACGATGGAAGATCTGGTACGGACGACCGGGCTCAAGCTCAAGCTTACCGAACCCGCCGAGGTATCCGCCTTCGCACTCGATGGCATTCGCGCGGGGCGTTTCTGGTTGCTGCCCGAAAGCGAGGAGAATGACGTGCTGATCGCCGCGCGAACCGAACAGATTTTGGCGCGGCGGGACCCGCCGTCGGCATGGTGACCGCCGCGGTAGCCGACGAGCCGTCGGTAGGCGCTGTGCCCTCTCGCGGCGTCTACCGCTGGCTGGTCGTCGCGATCCTGTTCGTCGGTTATTGCTTCAGCGCGATCGATGCGCGCGTGCTGACGCTGATGGTCGAACCGATCCAGCGCGACCTGAACCTCAGCGATTTCGAAATCAGCCTGCTCCAGGGTTTTGCCTTTTCCTTGCTCTACAGCATCGCCGCGCTGCCCATCGGCCGCTACGTCGATCGCACCAAAAGGCGCGCGACGCTGATTGTCTGGGGGGTGCTGTTCTGGTCGGCGATGACCGCCGCCTGCGGCTTTACCAGCAGCTTCATCGGGCTCTTCCTCGCGCGTGTCGGCGTCGGGGTGGGCGAGGCGACGCTTAGCCCGACCGCCTATTCGCTGATCAGCGACTATTTCGAGCGACGACGACGGGCGCTGGCGATCAGCTTTTATGCGATCGGTTATCCGATCGGCGGCGGCCTGGCGCTGTTGATCGGGGGCTGGCTGCTCGCGCGCTTTACCAAGACCGGTGGCGTGACATTGCCATGGCTCGGCAGTTTCGAACCGTGGCAGATGGTGTTCCTGTGCGTTGCGGCGCCCGGATTGATCGTCGCGGCACTGATGATGACGATCCGCGAGCCGGCGCGGCAGGAACTCGCGGCGAACCTGTCGGTGCAAAGCAGCCTGCGCGAAGGCTTCGACTATATTTCCGAGCGCTGGGCGCTGTTCGGTTCGCTGATCGGTTCGCTCGCCCTGATTGCGCTTCTGGCGATCGGCACCGCGCTGTGGTTCCCGACCTTCCTGATCCGCAGCTATGGGATGAGCCCCGCCGAGGTGGGGATGTCCTACGGGATGATCATGCTGACCTGCGGCACCATCGGCACGCTGTCGGGTGGCTGGCTCGCGGGACGGTTGATGCAAGGCGGCCGGGCGGACGCCAATATGCGCGTCGTGCTGATCGCCACCGTGCTGAAGGGCGTTCCGTTGATCGTCGCACCGCTAATGCCGACGGCCTTCCTGTCGCTGACGATGATGGCGATCGGCACGCTGATCGGGCAGGCGTCGCAAGGCGTGATGCTGACGGCGATCCAGGATGTGACGCCCAATCAGCTACGCGGACAGGTCACCGCCATCTCACTCTTATGCGTCAATCTGGTGGGGATGGGGCTGGGTGCCAGTGTCATCGCCGCGATCACCGATTTCGGTTTCGGCGACCAGGCGGCGCTGGGCTATTCGATCGCGATCGCCGGCGCGGTCGTGCTGCCGCTGATCATCGGCCTGCTCCTTGTCGCCCTGCCGCACTACCGCCGCGCGATCGAAGGCTGACGTGCGCCGCCGGGGCGGTCAGCCGAGAACGGCGACGCTGCGCAGGATCAGGCGGACGAGATCGGCCTGCCGGCTTACCCCGGTCTTGCTGAGGATGGTCTTGCAATAGCTGCGCACGGTATTTTCGGTGAGTTCCAGCCTGGCCGCCGCTTCGGCGAGGCTGAGCCCGGTCGCGAGCAGCGCCGCCAGATGCGCCTCGGATGGGGTGAGGTCGAAGATCTGGCTGACCAGTCTTTCGAGCGGCTGGTTGTTGTCGAGCCCCGAGACATAGACCACCGCGGCCGGCCCCGCCTCGTTGCTGTAGCGCGAGGGCGTCTCGATCGTGCGCACGAGCACGCCCAGATGGCGATCGATGTCGGCCTCGACGCGCAGGCCTTCGGCGAAGCTGCCGCCATCGCGGCGCGCCGCGACCGCTTTGCCGACGAGTTGCTGGAGCTGCGCGTTGCCCGTCTTGCTCGCGAGCACGAGCCGGTCGTCGGCGGCGCGCAGCGCGGTGCTCGACTTGATCAGCGCGCGACCCGCGCTGTTGGTGCGCAGGATGCGCCCCGCGCCATCAAGGATGAAGGTGCAGAGCGTCAGCCGGTCGAGCGTATCGATCATCACCTGCAGCTCGGTCTCGTCGCGGCGAATGCGCGAGAAGAGCGCGAGCGATTGTTCGAGATGCGGGCGGAGCGCGAGCAGCACCGCCTTGTCGTCGTCGGTGAAATCCTCTTCATCGGGGCCGTTGGTCAGGCCGACATTGCCCTCCCACCCGCCGGGCTCGGAAATATACATGCCGAGCTGATATTCGATGCCATAGGGCTGCAATATCTCGCGATAGAAGCGATTGCCGCGAAGATCGCCCCGTGAGATCACTTCGCTCAGCCGGAAGATGTCGCCGGCTTTCGTCAGCGCGTTGCGCAGCGGGTCGAGATCGCCGAGTTCGGCATGGACCGCATGAATCCGCCGCGCCTCGCGCTCGTCGATCACGGGCGGCGGCCCCCATATGATGAGCGGCGGCGTGCCCTGCCGGCTGAGCCGCAACGTGATCGCCGCGCTCGCGCAGCGCATCCGACGGCTCAGCGCTTCGAGGAAGCCCAGCCACGGCGTCGCCTCGAGCGGCCCGCGATACAGCAGGGTCACCAGTTCATCGACTTCGGCCAGAGGTTTTCCGATCCGCATTCCGGCTTCGCTTCCTGTTCGCGTCCCGCCACCCGGTAAGCTGGGGAGTCGGTCTCGATCCCGCAATGACCTGTCCGGACCCGAGCGGCAAGAGGCGGTGCGCAAATCGCGCGCCCCCCGAATAGGGGTTGTCGCGGCCGCACCCGCGCGTAACGCAGCGGGGAGCAAATCGATCGGGCAATGGACGGCCTGTCCATGGATGTCCGGCGCAGGAGACGATCTGCCGTGGCCGAAGCCAAGTTCACGATACCCCATAAAATCTTCGCCGCGGCGCGCGCGCATGGCGATGCCGTCGCGATCCGGGGCGAGGACGGGACCGAGATTCGTTATCGCGATCTCGAACCGCTGGTGCGCGCCGCCGCCAAGGGCTTTATCGCGGCGGGTGTCGTGGCGGGGGATCGGATCGCGATCTGGGCGCCCAATGCGATTGGCTGGATTATCGCCGCGGTCGGCGCGCAGGCAGCGGGCGCTGCGATCGTGCCGCTCAACACGCGGCTGAAGGGGCGCGAGGCGGGCTATATCCTGCGCACCAGCGGCGCCAGGCTGCTGTTCACCGTCTCCGATTTTCTCGGCACCGCCTATCCGGACTTGATCACGGGCGAGGACCTACCCGATCTGCGCGGGATCGTCCTGATGGAAGGCGACAAGGGTGGCATGGCCTGGCAGACCTTCCTCGATCGCGGCGCGGCGCTTTCCGATGCCGCGGTCGCCGCGCGGATGGACGCGCTGGGCGAGGATCAGGTCTGCGACATCCTCTTCACCTCGGGCACCACGGGCAATCCGAAGGGTGCCGTGACGACGCACGGGCAAAATGTCCGGCTGTACCTCGCTTATGGCGAGACGCTGACCTATGGGCCGGGCGACAATTTCCTGATCATCAACCCCTTCTTCCACAGCTTTGGCTACAAGGCCGGCTGGCTGGTCGCGCTGATGCGCGGCGTGACCGTGCTGCCCCATGCTGTGTTCCAGACCGACAAGGTTCTCGAGCGGATCGAGCGCGAGAGGGTGACGCTGCTCCCCGGTCCGCCGACGATCTTCCAGAGCCTGCTCACGGGTCCTTATCGCGACCACGATATTTCGTCGCTGCGCGTGTCGATCACCGGCGCCGCGTCGGTGCCGGTCACCCTGATCGAGGAAATGCGCGGCAAGCTCGGTATCGATGTCGTGCTCACCGCCTATGGCCTCACCGAAACCTGCGGCGTCGTGACGATGTGTAGCGTCGGCGACGACGCTGTGACGATTGCCAACACCGCAGGCCGTCCGCTCGCCGGGATCGAGGTCAAGCTTGTCGACGAGGCGGAGAAGAGCGTGGCACCGGGCGAAGCGGGCGAACTGCTCGTGCGGGGGCCCAATGTAATGCAGGGCTATTTCAACGACCCGGCGGCGACCGCGGCGGCGTTCGATAGCGAAGGCTGGCTGCGCACCGGCGACATTGCGGTGCAGGACGCAAGCGGCAATGTGAAGATCACCGACCGCGCCAAGGACATCTTCATCGTCGGCGGCTTCAACGCCTATCCAGCCGAAATCGAAGGGCTGCTCGCCGCCAATCCGGCGGTCATGCAGTCGGCGGTGATCGGCGTACCCGACGCACGGCTGGGTGAAGTGCCTAAGGCTTATGTCGTCCTGCGCCCCGGTGCGAACGCCACCCCCGAAGAGATCGTCGGCTGGTGCCGCGAGAATATGGCGAACTACAAGGTGCCGCGCCAGGTGGTGATCCTCGACGCGCTGCCGGTGAACGCTGCGGGTAAGGTGCAGAAATTCCTTCTGCGCGATTCGGGGGCGTAGCCATCGTCCGATGCGACAGGACGACGTCTAGCGATCCATTGCGGCCCTTCTCTCGCCAGCTACCCATCCGCTCGTTCAGCCGACTACCGAACCCGCTGAGCCTGAGGTTGCGACTGATAGGTTGAAGGCCGCTTCTGCGCCACCGCCGGGAAGGTGCGGCCGCCGTGGTAGGTAACGGTTCCGCACATCCGGTCGCCCTTGGCCGAGAGCGTGCCGTCGAACAGCACGTCGCCTTCGCGGGAGGCTACCGCCATGTGGAAGCTGTTGCCGGTCAAGGTGATTTTGCGCAGTATAACGGGTGCCGTCATCCACAGCGACAGCGACCCGCCATAAGCGTCCTCGACGAAGCCGATCGACAGAAGTCCGAAATTGGGCGTTGTCCCGACATGCATCAGGAAATCCCAGTTTCCGTGGAGGTTCGGAGCCTCGCTGCCCGCCGTAGCGGCTTCCGCGCCGCACTCAAAATGCATGTTTACGGCCTCGCTTGCTGCCGCTGGAACAGCTGCAGATGCCAATGCCAAGCCAGCGATAATCCGCTTCATTGCTTTCTCCATGTCAACATTTCGTGCTGGCTGGTTGGCCGGTCGCGATGTCTGTCGACAATGGGGGAAATCGTGAATAGCTTCCGCAATTTCGTGACTGGTAGGCCGATGCAGTTGGCGATGCGTGAATGGCGAATGATGGGGAAATGGCGGGGGCCGCTCAGCGCGGTGGCTTTTGGCGCAGTGCTTGGAGTGACGGGGCCATTCGGATCGCAAACCGCTCTCGGCCCAGAGGTGCGATATCCTTTCTGGATGATCATCGCACTCGTCGGCTTTGGAGCCGCTGCTGCCGCGGAGCGAGTCCTTCCGCCCAGTTCGCCGGGCAGGAGAACGGCAACACGGATCATCGCAGTAGCAGCAGCATCCGCGGTGCCCATGACCTTCTTTGTGGCGTGGGCCATGGGGGTGGTCCGACCGGGCAGAATGTTCAGTCCCGTTCAACTGCTCGCGTTATTTCCCTACGTGGCGCTCGTCCAGCTGTTGATCGCCCGCGTCATATCGCCGGACGATCCGATGACTGTGGCCGCACCCGTGGAACAGCCAGCCGCCGCCCCCGAATACCCGCGCGAGTTCGTGTCGAAGCTTCCGGCGGCTTTGCGCCGGGACATTCTCGCACTGGAAGCCGAGGATCATTATGTGCGCGTGCACACGCTCCACGGCTCGGCACTGATCCTGATGCGGCTGGCGGACGCGGCGGCGATCATCGATCCCCGGCTGGGCCTTCGCGTGCACCGTAGCTGGTGGGTGGCCAAAGACGGCGTTCACGCGTTGGAAAGAACGCCGGGACGAGCAATCGCCCGGCTGGTTGATGACACGGCCGTTCCGATCAGCAGGACATATTTGCCGGCCGCACGGACAGCCTTGACCAACTAGCCCTATTTTTACCGGGCGGTCATTCGTTCGACAGGCATCCGCTTTCCACTCCATCGCAGACAGCGCCCGCCGCGCAGAATCTCAATTTTCCGGATAAAACCGGCTGATCGTATCGACGACGCACGCTGGCTTCTCCGCACCCTCGATCTCCACCGTCACCCGCACCACCGCCTGGACGCCGCCTTTTGCTTCCTCGGCCCGGACGAGTTCGCCACGCCCACGGATCCGGCTGCCCGCGCGGACGGGGCTCAGGAAGCGCAAATTGTCGGTGCCGATATTGACCCCCATCGACACGCCGCGCACCTCGACCAGTTCGGGAAGGAGGCGGTTGACGAGGCTCATCGTAAGGTAACCATGCGCGATCGTGCCGCCGAACGGACCGTCCTTCGCGCGCTCGGGATCGACGTGGATCCACTGATGATCGTCGGTGGCCTTGGCGAACAGGTCGATGCGATCCTGCTCGATCGCGACCCATCCGGTTGGGCCGAAACTCTCGCCCACGGCGGCGAGCAGCGCGGCCGGGGTTTCGAAGACGCGCGCGCTCATGCCTGCTGGCTCGACACCGCGAGCACTTCGCCCGTCATGTAGGAGGAAAGCCCGCTGGCGAGGAACAGCATCACGTTCGCGACCTCCCATGGCTCGGCATAACGGCCGAAGGCCTCCTTCTCGGTCAACTCCTCAAGCAGCCCCGGCGGGGTCACCTTGGAAAGCGAGGCGTGCATCGCAAGGCTGGGCGAGACCGCGTTGATGCGGACGCCGTGCTCGGCCGCTTCGAGCGCCGAACAACGCGTGAAGGCCATCACGCCGGCCTTCGCCGCGGCATAATGCGCCTGCAGCTTCTGCGCGCGCCAGCCGAGGACCGAGGCGTTGTTGACGATCGCGCCTTTCTGGCGCTCGTACATGTGCGGCAGGATCGCGCGCGTCATGCGGAAGACGCTGGTGAGCGTCACGTCGAGCACCTTGTGCCACTGGTCATCTGTCATCTCGACGACGGACGCCGCGCCGCCGAGCCCGGCGTTGTTGATGAGGACATCGATATGGCCCATGCCCGCGATCGCCGCGGCGATGAGCGCCTGCACCTGTTCTTCATTGGTGACGTCGCAGACGAGTGTGCCGGGGCGTGCGAAGCCCAATTCCTCGATGCGGTCGGCGGTTTCGCCCAGCCGGCGCTCGTGCATGTCGGAGAGGAAGAGCGTCGCGCCTTCCTCCGCCGCGCGCTGCGCGACCGCGCCGCCGATGCCGCTGCCCGCGGCGGCGGTGATCAGCACGGTCTTGCCCTTCAAGAGGCCGGTAGGGGTGGGGTAGTCGGGGGCGGGTCGTGCCACGCTTCGTTCCTTTATTTGAGGTCGCCGCGCGGCTCGCGCGGGAGGCCGAGCGCGCGCTCGGCAATGATGTTGCGCTGAATCTCGTTCGTGCCGCCATAGATCGTGTCGGCGCGGCTATAGAGGAACAGGTTGGGAAGCGCGGGGAAGGCGTATTCGTGCCCCGCGACGGTCTCGCCCGCCTGTCCCAGAACATCCATCGCGAGCTCGCCGAGATCGCGGCGCCATGTCGCCCACTGGATCTTGTAGGTGAGCGCCGACGGGTTGAGCCTGCCGCCCTCGGCATCGGTGAGCATGCGCAGCGCGCCATAACGCATCAGTTTGAGGCCGATCTCGGCCCTGGCGATACGCTGGCGGATCAGCGGGTTTTTCGCCTCACCATTGGCGCGCGCCGCGGCGATCACCGCGTCGAGTTCGTTGCGAAAGCCCATTTGCTGCGCGAGCGTCGAGACGCCGCGCTCGAAGCCGAGCAGCCCCATCGCGACCGTCCAGCCATCGCCGGGCGCGCCGAGGATGTTGGCGGCGTCGGTGCGCGCGCCGTCGAAAAACGTCTCGTTGAACTCGGCCTCGCCGGTGATCTGGTGGATCGGGCGGACAGTGACGCCGCTCTGGTCGACCGGGACGAGCAGGAAGGAAAGGCCCTTGGGGCCCTTCGAGCCCTCCTCGGTGCGCGCGATCACGAAGATCCAGTCGGAAAATTGCGCGAGACTGGTCCAGACCTTCTGCCCCTCGATCACCCAGTCGTCGCCGCCTGCCCCGGACCCCGATCCGGGGTCGCGCCATGCCTTGGTACGGACATTGGCGAGGTCGGACCCCGCACCTGGCTCCGAATAGCCTTGGCACCAGATTTCCTCGCCGCGTGCGATCGCGGGCAGGAAGCGCGCCTTCTGCTCGTCGGTGCCGAAGGCGAGGATCGTCGGGCCGGCGAGTTCGATGCCGATATGGTTGAGCCGGGGCGGGGCGCCCGCGCGCGCATATTCCTCGGCGAAGATGACCTGCTCGGCGAGCGTGGCATCGCGGCCGCCATAGGCCTTGGGCCAGCCGACGCAGCTCCAGCCCGCTTCGCCCAGCCGGCGCTCCCAGTCGCGGCGGCGTTCGGGCATTTCGGTCAGGCTGGTGAGCCCGCGTACGTCGGCGAAGGGGCCTTCCAATTCGGCCTTGAGCCACGCGGCTGCCTCAGCGCGGAAAGCCTCTTCCTCGGGAGAAAATCCAAGCTTCATGCGGCTTCGTCCAATCCGGCGAGTCCCGCCACCTGTTCGCGGTGCCAGTCGGGGGTGCCGAGCAGGCTCGCGTTGCTGCGCGCGCGCTTGAAATAGAGATGCGCGTCATGCTCCCAGGTGAAGCCGATGCCGCCGTGGAGCTGGATCATCTCGCCCGCGCAGTGCGTGTAGGTGTCGCAGGCGAAAGCTTTGGCGGCGTGGACCGCGAATTGTGCCTCGTCCGATTCCTCGTCGATCGCGCAAGCGGCCCAATAGACCGCCGAGCGCGCCTGCTCGATCGCGACCATCATGTCGGCGAGGCGGTGCTTGACCGCCTGGAAACTGCCGATCGAACGGCCGAACTGGACGCGTTCCTGCGCATAGGCGACCGTCCGGTCGAGACACGCCTGCGCGCCGCCCAGCGCATCGGCGGCGATGGCGAGCCACCCGGTGGTGAGCGCGGCGCGCACGGCGGCGCGCGGATCGGCGAGCGTTTCGACGGCGACCCCGCCAAAATCGAGCCGGGCATAGGGGCGCGTCTGGTCCATGCTGGTGAGCGGGGTGATGCCGAACCCGAGGGCGCCGCGCTCGACGATCGCGACGCCATTGTCGGCTGCAACCACGAACAGGTCGGCGCTGGCGCCGTGGGGCACAAGGAGCGCGGCACCGGTCAGCGTTTCGTCGCTGAGCGCCGCGCGCGGCGTTCCGCCCATATTCACGGCAGCGAAGCTTGCCACCAGCTCGCCCGACGCGAGGCGGGGGAGGAGGCGTGCCTTCTGCTCGTCGGTGCCGCCGGCGAGAATCGCCGGAGCGGCAAGCCCTAGGCTTGCGAGGAGGGGCAGCGCCGCGGTGTGCCCCCCGGCTTCCTCGGCAAAGATCGCGAGTTCGACCATGCCAAGCCCGACGCCGCCTAGTGCCTCGGGAATCGCGACGCCGGCGAGTCCGAGATCGCCGGTGAAAGCCTGCCACAACGCCTTGTCGACGCCCGTGTCCGCCATGGCTGCGCGCGTGCGCTCGCTCGTGGCATTCTCCGCAAAGAACGTCTTCGCCGTCTCGGCAATCATCGCCTGTTCGTCGGTGAAGGCGAAATGCATCTTAGCTGCCCCAGACCTGGCGCGGTTCGCTGCGGACCGCGATCAGCTTGTCGACCGCATCGCCGATGTCGGCAGGCGCCCATTTCGCCCGCTTGTCGACCGTCGGGCCGAGCTTCCAGCCATCCTCGATCGTGATGCGTCCGCCTTCGAGCTCGAAGACGCAGCCCGTCACATGCTTCGACTGTCCGGAGCCGAGCCACACGACGGTGGGTGCGATATTGTCGGGATCCTGCGCGTCGAAACCGCTTTCGACCGCCGCCATCTTGTCCGCAAAAGCGCCCTCGGTCATCCGCGTGCGCGCCGCGGGGGCGAGGGCGTTGGCGGTGATGCCATAGCGGCCAAGTTCGGCCGCCTGCACCAAGGTCAGCGCGGCGATGCCGCCCTTGGCGGTCGAATAGGCCGCCTGCGCGATCGAGCCTTGCAGCCCCGCGCCGCTGGTCGTGTTGATGATGCGCGCGTCGACGGGATGGCCCGCCTTCTGCTGCGCGCGCCAATAATCGACCGCATGGCGGCTGACGCAGAAATGGCCGCGTAGATGGACGTGCATCGTCGCGTCCCATTCTTCGAGTGTCGCGGAGACGAACATGCGGTCGCGGACGATCCCGGCGTTGTTGACGACGACATGCAGGTCGCCGAACGCCGCTACCGCCGCGTCGACGATGCGCTTGGCGGCATCCCAGTCGGCGATGTCCTCATAATTGGCGATCGCGTTGCCGCCCGCCGCCTTGATTTCGGCGACGACCTCATCCGCTGCCGACGTATCGCGGCCTTCGCCCGCGAGGCTGCTGCCGATGTCGTTGACGACGACATTGGCGCCCTCGGCCGCGAAGGCGAGCGCATAGGAGCGCCCGAGCCCGCGCGCCGCGCCGGTGATGATGACGGTCCGCCCTTCGCAGATGCCCATGTTGCTTACAGCCTTTCGATGATGGTGACGTTGGCCTGACCGCCGCCTTCGCACATGGTCTGGAGGCCGTAGCGGCCGCCGGTGCGTTCGAGCGCGCCGAGCAATGTGGTCATGAGGCGCGCGCCGGTCGCGCCGATCGGATGGCCGAGCGCGATCGCGCCGCCCTGCACATTGACCTTCTCGTGCGGCACGCCAAGTTCCTGCATCCATGCCATGGGGATCGAGGCAAAGGCTTCGTTGCATTCGAACAGGTCGATGTCGTCCACCGTCATGCCCGCCTTTTCGAGCGCATATTTCGTTGCCGGAATCGGGCCGGTGAGCATCCAGATGGGATTGTCGGCGCGGACCGACAGGTGATGGATACGCGCGCGGGGTTTCAGGCCATGCGCCTTCACCGCCGCCTCGCTCGCGATCAGCAGCGCCGCGGCGCCGTCGCAATTCTGGCTGGCGATGCCCGCGGTGATCACGCCGCCTTCGTTGACGGTCTTCAGCGACGCGAGCCCTTCGGGGGTGGTCTGCGGGCGGACGGTTTCGTCCTGTTCCAGCCCTTCGAAGGGTGCGATCTCGGCCTTGAACCAGCCATTGTCGATCGCGGCCTGTGCGCGGCGGTGCGATTCTGTCGCGAATTCTTCCATCGCTTCGCGGCTGATCTGCCATTTGTTGGCGATCATCTCGGCCGACTTGATCTGGTTGATTTCCTCGGTGCCGTAGCGCGCGTCCCAGCCCTTCGCCCCGATGAAGGGGCTGTCGAAGCCATAGGCTTGTCCTGCATACATCGCCGCCGAAATCGGGATCGCGTTCATCGCCTGGCTGCCGCCGGCGACGACCAGATCCTGCGTCCCGCTCATCACCCCCTGCGCGGCGAAATGCACCGCCTGCTGCGACGATCCACACTGGCGGTCGATCGTCGTGCCGGGGACATGTTCGGGAAGCCCCGCGACGAGCCATGCCGTGCGGCCGATGTCGCCCGCCTGCGGGCCGATCGTGTCGCAGCAGCCCCAGACGACATCGTCGACCAGACCCGCGTCGATGCCGGTGCGTTCGACCAGCGCCTTGATCGGGTGCGCGGCGAGGTCGGCGGGGTGGACGGCGGCGAGGCTGCCCTTCTTGCGCCCGATGGGGGTGCGGACGGCGTCGATGATATAGGCTTCAGCCATATTCTTGTTCCTTATGCGAAGCTGTGGCCGGGGCCGATCGGCAGCGCGCCGCCGATAACGGCGGCGTCGATGCGCGCGAGATGGAAGGCGCGGTCGCCCCATGCGCCGGCCAGCGCCCAGGCGCGCTTCATCCAGAAATGCAGGTCGACTTCGTAGGTGTAGCCCATCGCGCCATGCGTCTGGATCGCGGTCTCGCTCATCGCCCATGCGGCGTCGGCGGCGGCGAGCTTGGCGTGGCTGACGTGGACGGAGGCGCTGGCGGTCCCTTCGGCGAGCGCGACGGCGGCGCGCTGGATCACCGGCTTGGCGAACTCGATCTTGACCACCGCCGTCGCAAGGTGATGCTTGACCGCCTGAAAGCTGCCGATCGGCTGGCCGAACTGGCTGCGGTTCTTCGCATAGTCGGTCGCCTGTTCGAGCATCGCGTCGGCGACGCCGACAAGCTGCGCGGCGGCGATCAGCGCGGCATGGTCGAGCAGCGCGTCGGCCGATCCCACGTCAACCCCCGAAGCGGCAACGAGCGCATAGAGGCGGCGGAGCGGGTCGACGCTATCGAGCAGTTCTGAGTCGCCGCTCCTTTCGGTGAGTAACAGCGCTCCATTCTTCACCGACAGGATATGGCTGGCGTCCTCAAGGTCGGCGACCCACGGATTGACCGGGTGCTGGAGCGCGACCTTGGCTTCACCCGCGGCGATCGCCCCGAGCAGCGCGTCCTGCCCGCCCGCCTTCGCGAGCAACGGGGCGGCGACGAGCGCGGTGTCGGCCAGCGGCTCGGCGACCCCGGCGCGGCCGAGTTCGGCGGCGATCAGCACCGCATCGAACAGCGACAGGCCGAGCCCGCCCCGCGCTTCGGGGACAAGCAGGCCGGGCAGGCCCATCTCGACGAGGCCCTGCCAGACGTCGGCCGAGCGGCGGCTGTCGCTGGTGTCGAGAGCGCGCAGCAGTTCGGGGCCGTGGACGCCCGCGAGATAATCGCGCACGCCTGTCGTCAGCGTCGCCCGATCTTCGGTGATGATGAAATCCATGGCGACTTACCTCGGCAGGCCGAGCAGGCGCTCGGCGATGATGTTGCGCTGGATCTCGTTCGAACCCGCGTAGATCGGGCCCGAGAGCGAGAAGATATAGCCTTCGAGCCAGCCATTGAGCGCGCCGCCGTCGAGGTGGCGAAGCTCGGCTGAGGCGCCGAGGAGTTGCATCGCGGTGCGGTGCGCGGTGCGGTCGAGTTCGGACCAGAAGATCTTGTTGAGGCTCGCCTCGGCGCCGATATGCCCGCCCGCCATGATCTTCGAGGCGACGGCATAGGTGTTGTAGGCATAGGCCTGCGCATCCATCCAGGCCTGCATCACCTGCTCGCGCGCGGCGGGAGCGGCCTTGGCCTCATGCGCGCGGAACAGTTTGACGAGGCGCTCGGCGGCGGCCTGGAAACGCGCGGGCGAGCGCAGCATCAGCCCGCGCTCGAAACCCGCGGTCGCCATTGCGACATTCCAGCCTTCGCCTTCGCCCGCGATGCGGTTTTCGACGGGAACGCGCACTTCATCGAAGAAGAGTTCGGCAAAGCCTGGATCGCCGTGGAGCTGGCGGATCGGGCGGCGCGTCACGCCGGGGGCATTCAGATCGAACAGGATGAAGCTCAGCCCCTTGTGCCGCTTCGATTCGGGGTCGGTGCGGAACAGCCCGAAACCCCAGTCGGCAAAGCTCGCGCGGCTCGACCAGGTCTTCTGGCCCGAGATCACATAATGATCGCCGTCGCGGATCGCCTTGGACGTAATCGCCGCCATGTCCGACCCGGCATTGGGTTCGGACCATGCCTGCGCCCAGATCACTTCGCCCTTCGCCATCGGGGTCAGGAAGCGCGCCTTCTGCTCGTCGGTGCCGAACTCCATGACCGTCGGGCCGAGCAGGAAGATGCCGTTCTGGTTGACGCGCAGCGGTGCTCCGGCGCGATAATATTCCTCTTCGAAGATCAGCCACTGGATCAGGTCGAGCCCGCGCCCGCCATAAGCCTCGGGCCAGGTGACCATGCCCCAGTTGCCGCTCGCGAGCCTCCGCTCCCACTCGACATGCTGGTGATAGCCGTCCTCGCGTTCGAGGGTGACGAGCGGTTCCTTGGGGACATTATCTTCCATCCACGCACGCACTTCGGCGCGGAAATCCTGTTGTTCGGGGGTGTAGGCGAGGTGCATCAGAATTCGGCCGCCTTGCCCGTCTCGACGAAGGCGTCGCGCGATTTCTGGCTGTCTTCGTGCATGTACATTTCGAGCGTGAAGCCCTGTTCCCAGCGATAGCCGCGATCGACGTCGCGCGCTTCGAGCCCGTTCAGCGCCTCCTTCGCGATCACCAGCGCCTTGCGCGACTTGCCCGCGATGATGCTTGCAAAGGCGCGTGCCTCCTCGACCAGCGCCTCGCGCGGCACGACCTTTTCGACCGCGCCGAGCCGGTACGCTTCCGCGACCGGGATATTGCCACCGGTGAAGAAGGCCGCGCGCACCTTGTGCAGCGGTAGCATGCGCGAGAGGTGCGAGGCGCCGCCCATCGCGCCGCGATCGACTTCGGGCAGCGAGAAAAAGGCGTCGTCGGCGGCGATGATCGTGTCCGACGCGCCGCAAATGCCGATGCCGCCCCCGATCACGAATTTGTGGACCGCGACGACGACGGGCACTTCACAGTCGCGCACCGCCTTGAAGGTCAGGTAATTGCCGCGGTTGAGCAAAGTGATCCGCTCCGGATGCGCCTGCATCTCCTTGATATCGACGCCGCCACAGAAACCGCGCGCGCTTTCGGCGGCGCGGATCAGCACGACGTTGACCTCGGGATTGCTGCCGGCTTCGCGGATGATCGCGGGCAGGCTGTTCCACGTTTCGCTGTCGAACGCGTTGACCGGCGGGACGTCGAAGACGATCTCGGCGATGCGGTCCTTGATCTCGGTATGGATCGGCATGGGTCAGGCCCCCGTTTGCGGTGAAGATGAAAGGGCGGCGAGGCGCGCGCGCGCTTCGGCTTCGATGGATGCGATGAGGTCGGCGCAGCTCGGCAGATCGTCGAGGCGTCCGGCGACGAGCCCCGTTGCCATCAGCCCGTGATCGGGATCGCCCTCGACCACCGCCTTCTGGATGAGCATCGGGGCGGACGCGGCCATCATCGCCTGCGGCAGCGTGAGCCCGCCGTGGCTGGTCATGCCCTTCGCGGCCTTGAACAGCTCGCCGAACGAGGCGCCGGTCTGGCGCTTCATCGCAAGACCGCTTTCGATCGCGCGGCGCCAGATACCGAGGCCCGACGAACGTTCGATGCGGTTCAGCAACGCATTTTTGATCATCCGCTGCGGCAGGCCGTCGACCTTGGTCGACACGAGAATGTCGTCGGTGCCCGCCTTGACATAGCGCGCCTTGGTGAGGTCGGGGATCGGGCTTTCGCGCGTCATCAGGAAGCGCGTGCCCATCGCGATGCCGACCGCGCCATAGGCCAGCGCGGCCGCGAGCCCGCGCCCGTCGCCAAAGCCGCCCGCCGCGATCACCGGTACCTTCACCGCGTCGAGCACCTGCGGGAGCAGGATCGTCGATGCGACCGATCCGGTATGCCCGCCGCCTTCGCCGCCCTGCACGGTGACCATATCGACGCCGAGCTGCTCCATCTTCTGCGCATGCTTGACCGCACCGACGGTCGGCACGCAGAGGATCCCCGCGTCCTTGAAGCGCCCGATCATCTTCGCATCGGGGCCGCGTCCGAAGCTCACCGCGCGCACCTGATCGCGGTGTTTCAGGATGATCTCGACGATCTCCGCCGCGCCCGGCTGGAACATATGGAAATTGACGCCGAAGGGCTGCTTCGTCCCCGCCTTGACCGCAACGATCGCGGCCTCAAGCTCGGCGGGCTGCATCACCGCGCCTGCGAGGAAGCCGAAGGCGCCCGCCTCGCTCGACGCGATCACCAGCCCCGGCGTCGCGATCCAGCCCATCGCGGTCTGGATCACCGGCAACCGGCAGCCGAGGCGCCGGGTCAGCAGGTTGGCGAGCGGATCGGCCATCAGCCTGCGTCCCGATCCTTTTGGCCGGCGTCCTTCTTGTTGGCTTCGGCCATCTTCTTGCCGTCGAACCCGGCGATATAGTCGCCCTTGACGAGGCTGTTGTTGGCGTGCGCGAAATGATGATAGCCGAACGCCGCGTCGATCCCGGCATTCTTGCCCGCCAGCGTCTCCATATGGTTGCACGCCTGTTTCGCGAGTTGCAGCGCGAGACGCGGCTGCGTCGCGATCCGTTCGGCGACGCGCTTCACCTCGTCCGCCAGCTCGGCGCGCGGCACGACGCGGTTCACCATCCCGGCTTCGCGCGCGCGCTCGGCGCTCATCCGTTCGCCGAGGAACAGGAATTCCTTCGCCAGCCGGACGTTGAGTTCGTGGCAATGCGCGAAATATTCGAGGCCCGGAAAGCCCATCTGCAGCACCGGGTCCTGGAAGAAGGCATCGTCCGACGCGATGATCAGGTCGCACACCCACGCGAGCATCAGCCCGCCCGCAATGCAGCCGCCATGGACCTGCGCGATGGTCGGCTTGGGAATGTCCCGCCACCTTTTGCACATGCCCAGATATTGCTCATGCTCGCGAGCATAGGCTTTTTCGGCGCCCGCCTTGGTCGAATGATCGTACCACATCAGCCGGCGCTCGACGGGCGAATGAAAGTCGCGCCCCGGCGTGCCGATGTCGTGGCCGGCGCTGAAATGCTTGGCGTCCGATTTCAGGACGATGACCTTGACCGCGTCGTCGTCGACCGCGCGAAAGAAGGCATCGTCTAGCGCATAGGTCATCTGGCTGTTCTGGACATTGTGATATTGCGGGCGGTTCAGCGTTACCCACGCAATGCCGTCCGCCGCCTCATAGAGGACCGGCGTGTCGGTCTCGTAAACCGGGGTTTCATCGACCGGCGGGACCAGCCCGTCATTCTGATCGGTCATGGGTCAGCTCCTCTTGCCTGCGGGATTGTTCTTGAGCACCCCGGCGCGCAGACCATGCGGATCGAGCCGCGCGATGATCGCGAGCTGCTCGGCGGTCGGGACGGGGGTCGTCCTGATCTCGGCCGCAGCTTCGAGCGCGAAGCCCGTCGCCTCCTGCACCTGATCGAAGGTCACGCCGGGGTGGAGCATCACGACACGGATCGCATTGTCCTTGCCGCCGAAGTCCATGACGCAGAGGTCGGTGACGATCAGCCGCAGGTCGACGCGGCTGAAATCGACGCCGGGGGTGCGGCGCGCCGGGTTGTAACCGACGCTCGACACCATATCGACCTCGCCCTCGACGAAGATGCGCTTCGAATGCGTGGGCACAAACATCGAATTGATGTGGCAGATGCTGTTGCCCGGAAAGCCGCGCGCGCCGAGCATCTGCACCTTCGGCTGATCATAGGTGCCGCCGAGATAGGAGATGTTCGTCTGCCCGAAGCGGTCGATCTGGCTGGGCGTCACCATCGCATGGCGCTTACCCGACCAGACCGCGGCATCGAAGAAGCGCGAAAAGGGCAGATAGCCTGCCGCCCTGCGGTCGTCATAACCGCGCGGACCGAGCGGCACCGGGTCCTCGACGAGGTACGCCTCGCCGTCGGTCATCATCAGTTCGGGTGTGTGTGTCAGCTTGGCGAGGCCTGCGGCGAGGCGCGGGGCGGGGCCGATGCCGGTCGCGACGAGCTCGCCATTGCCGCGCCACGCCTCGGACGCGGCGACGATGAGCTGTTCGCAAAGGGTGAATTCGGGTGCGGTGGTCATGTCGTCCGCCTCAGAAAATGGGAAGGGGAAGGGCGGCGACGGCGTCCTTGCCGCCGACGCGGTCGAGATAGTCGGCCTCGTCGGCGCCGATCGTGTCGGCAAAATAGGCGTCCCAGCCGCCGTCCTCGCGCGCGCTCGCGGCATAGGTTTTGAGATGCTTCATGTCCCAGCCGTAGGAAGGCGGCATCGAGGTCGGATGCGCGCCGAGCGGCGCCTCGACCACGCCGTGGACAAAGCAACGCTCGACGATGTTGGCTCGGGCATCTTCGGGGTAGCTATGGTCCATCCGCTCGACGACTTCCTCGGCCGACACGAAGGTGCGGTCGGCGGCGCGCGCGAACCATTCGTCATAATAGGTGTCGGGGCCGAGCGCCTGAATATTGCCGAGGCGGTCGGCGCGGCTGACGTGGAGCAGCGCTGCATCGAGCTTCAGCGGCGGCATCGCCAGCACGACCTCGCCATCGTCATAGGGCGACTGGACGGTCCGGAACCCGCCGTGGGTCATGATATCGGTGCCGAGCCCGACATGGGTGGGCAGGAAGGGCAGGCGGAACGCCGCGGCCTTCAGACCCCATTGCAGCATACCTTCGTCGAGTTCGAGAATGTCGAGCGTCCCCGCCTCGCGCGCTTTGCGGAAATAGGGTTCGAGCGGGATCGCATCCATCGAGACGAAGCCGAAGATCAGCTTCTTCACCTTGCCCGCGGCGCAGAGCATCCCGACCTCGGGACCGCCATAGGCGACGATCGTCAGGTCGGTCAGGTCCGAACGCAGGATCGCGCGCACCAGCGCCATCGGCTTGCGGCGCGGGCCCCAGCCGGCAATCCCGATCGTCATCCCGCTCTTCAGCGAGGCGACGAACTGCTCAATGGTTAGTTGCTTGTTCAATCCACTCTCCAGCCCACAGGCGCCGGGCACGAGGGCGCCCGCGATGTTGCAAGAGGGATAGGCGCGCTGGTCGTTCGCCCGATACCACCATATGGAGAGAGACTTTCCCGCCGCCCGATCAGAGAGAGGCGGGTGAGAAATGGAGATGGATATGGCGGACGAGAAACAGCGCGTGGCGCTCGTGACCGGCGGCAGCCGCGGAATCGGCCGCGCGATCGCCGAGCGGCTGCTGGAAGATGGCCTGCGCGTCGTGATCTGCGGCCGCAATGCCCCCGGCGACCTGCCGCGCCACCTTGACGCGGCGGCGGAGTTCGAGGCGTGCGATGTGCGTTCGGCGGACGAGGTTCAAGCGATGGTCGACCGCATTTTCGAACGCCACGGCCGGCTCGACCTCACCGTGAACAATGCCGGGGGCTCCCCCGAAGCCGATGCGGCCTCCGCGTCGCCGCGTTTTTCGGAACGCGTCCTCGCGCTCAATCTGCTCGCGCCGCTGCATGTCGCGCAGGCCGCCAACCGTATCATGCAGGCGCAGGAGGATGGCGGGAGCATCGTCAATATCGCCAGCGTCTCGGGTACGCGGCCGTCGCCGGGAACGGCGGTTTATGGCGCGGCCAAGGCGGGGCTGCTGAGCCTCACCGAATCGCTTGCGATGGAGTGGGGGCCGAAGGTGCGCGTCAATGCGATCGTCGTGGGGCTGGTCGCCACCGAGGCCGCGGCCGATCATTATGGCGGCGAGGCGGGGATGAAACGGATCGATGCGATGCTGCCGCTTGGCCGGATGGCGCGCGGGCCCGATATTGCAGGCGTCGTCAGTTTTCTGGCGTCGCCGGACGCGGCCTATGTCAGCGGCGCAAGGATCGCCGCGCATGGCGGCGGCGAGCGGCCGATCTTTCTGAGCCTTGCCCAGATGGGCTGACGTCGCGACGGAGACGCCGCATATGGTGGGCGGGATTCGAAAACATTCTGTGCGCGGCGCAGGACAATGGCGACTTGGCGAAGGCGTCGGACGGTTGCGATAATGATGCGGTCTTCCACTGCCATACCGGAGTGTCGTCATGCCCGCAGAGACCGTCAATCGCCAATGGCTGCTCGCGCGGCGCCCCAGGGGGCAGGTCAGCGTGGATGATTTCGCGCGGCATGACGCGCCCGTGCCGCGGGCCGATCTGGCCGCGGGCGAAATCCTCATCCGCAACCTCATGCTCGGCTTCGATCCCGCGCAGCGCGGGTGGATGGACGATGTCCCAAGCTATCTGCCCCCCATCATGATCGATGAGCCCGTGCGCGGCAGCGCGGTCGCGCGCGTGATCGCGTCGGGCAATCCGGCCTATCCGGAGGGCTCGATGGTGCGGGGGTTGTTCGGATGGCAGGATTATGCCGTTGCGGCGCGGGCGGGCGACCCCGACCCCGTGCCCATTTCCGAAGATACGGCACCCGAAGAGGCATTGGGCATATTCGGCGCGGCGAGCCTCACCGCCTATGTCGGCATGTATGATGTCGGCCGGCTCCGCGCGGGGGATTGCGTGCTCGTTTCGGGTGCGGCGGGTGCGGTCGGATCGGTTGCCATCCAGATCGCGCGGCTCGCTGGCGCGCGCGTGATCGGGATCGCTGGAGGCGCCGAAAAATGCCGCTGGTTGATAGAGGATTATGGTGCCGACGCTGCGATCGATTATCGCGCGGAGGATGTGCGAGCGCGGCTGGGAAAGCTCGCACCCGAGGGAATCGATCTGTTCTTCGACAATGTGGGCGGCGCCACGCTCGAAGCGGGAATCGCGCATATCGCACGCTTTGGCCGGATCGTGCTGTGCGGTGCCATTTCGGGCTATAACGACACGCACGCCGCTGTCGGGCCGCGCAACCTGATGCGGCTGATTCCGCAGCGCGCCGAGATGCGCGGCTTTATCCTGCTCGACCATCTGGATCGTGTGCCCTCTGCTATGGTGGAACTCAGGCAATGGGTCCGCAGCGACCGGATCCGCTATCGTACCGACATCCAGCATGGTTTCGACATCATCCCACAAACATTCTTGCGGCTGTTCAACGGCTCAAATCAGGGCAAGCAATTGCTGCGGATCGACGGGGTGGAATAGGCTTGGATTGCCGGCGCGGGCCGCCGCATCGGCGTGGAAATCGCGGACGCTATTGATGATTGGGCGCGTGTCTCGCATTCTTGGGGCATGAACAAGAAATCTAGCCAGAGCGCCAAAGGGCTGCGCCAATTTCTGGATCTCGAACAGCAGGACGAGTGGCTGGAGGGCAGGGCGGAACTGGCCGACGCGGAGGAGCGGCAGGATTCGATCGAGCAGCGGATAAAATATGCGCATCGCTTCCAGAAGCTGCTTCGTCGACCGCAGGCGTCCGAGCTATTTGAGATTCTCGAGCTATACGGCCAGACCTGCATTCCGTTGCCTCGCGCGACGGAGCGCACTTACTGGTCGGTTTCCTGCCTGCCATCGACGTCGGACAAACCGTTGGTCCGCGTCAACGCGAGTTGGATGGAACTGTTCACGCTCTACGCCGACGGCGACGATCTCCGCGCACGGCTCATTGTTCACCTGTCGGATTTCACGACCGATGGGTCGTTCGCACAGGAGAGGATCGACCAGATGTTTCTCGAGGGGAGCGTGCGGGCACCCGAGGATTTGAGCTATTCGGTTCCGAGCGGTCCGGATATTTTCATCGTCAAGATACGAGGCTCCGCTTCCATCCGCGACTTCCTCACGGTCCCTCGCGCGCTGCGCGCCGTTCGGCATTTCAATCTGACCCACATGAACCGCGGCAGGAATGCCTATCAGGCCAGCCATTCCTATAGCGTGGCGGATTACATGCTGGGGGAGGGCTCTCCCTGACGCTCACGACCGCCGACAGCCACGGGTTGAATCCCGTCGGGTGACGCTCATGGTTCAGGTTCGTCGCAGCAATCGCGAAGATGGTCGAACTCTATCCTTTCAGATCAAGCCAACTGCTATTTTTCGGGCAGCGGACGAATTGGAAGGATCGTAGAAAATGTTCGGTAAATTGCTGGTCTTCATGCTCGTCAACGCCGGGTCTTACGCGCCGGGAGGGGATCATCGGCAAGCGTTTGGAGCAGCTGCTCAATCGGACGCCGCGAGAACAACCGCGCGCCCTATCTGTGGCCGGAATGCGTACAGAAAGAGCAGCCTTGACGCGAGACGTCTGTCGCCTCGGTTGTGGTCCGGCATAAGGCCGGACCGTCAACTTTCGGCCATACTCAATCGTGGCCCGATTCCGGCACCCGCCGCCGCTGCGCAGCGCACTCGTCCGCGAGAAAATCCAGAAGCGCCCGCACCGAAGGAAGGAGCCCGCGCCGGGATGGAAATACCGCATGGACGATTTCGTTCGAAGGTCTCCAGTCGGGCAGCACCGTCACCAATCGTCCTGCCTGCAAATCGTCCCAAACGACAAGGGTTGGCAGGCGCGCAGCCCCGGCCCCGGCAAGCGCGGCGTCGCGCAGCAACGCCATATCGTCGGTGACCAGCCGCGGCGCATGGCGCACCTCGGCGACGCTGCCGTCGGCATGGGTCAGGCGCCAGCGATGCTCGCCGCCCGCCGGCCCGAAATCGACGCTCGGCAGGCCGGCGAGATCGGCGGGCAGGGTGATGGCCCGTTGCTTGAGCAAATCCGGGCTGGCGACGATCCGGATCGTGCGCTCGTCGAAACGGCGCATGACAAGTTCGCTCTCGGTCAGCGGCGGCGGCCGGACGCGGATCGCGAGGTCGAACCCTTCGCCGATGACATCGACGCGGCGGTTGGTGCTTTCGAGGTGGAGCTCGACCGCGGGATAGAGCGCCATGAAGCGCCCCAACAGTTCGCCGAACTGGAAGGCGAGAAGGCCGGTCGGGCAGCTGAGCCGCACGACGCCGCAGGGTTCGGCGCGCGACTGGTCGATGACGGTTTGGGCGCCTTCGGCCTCGACGAGCATGGCGACGCAGCGGCGGTAATATTCCTGGCCGATCTCGGTCACCGAAAAGCGCCGCGTCGAACGCTGGATCAGGCGCACGCCCAGTCGATCTTCGAGCAAGCCGATGCGGCGGCTCACCTTCGACTTCTGCAAGCCCAGCGCGCGCGCGGCCGCGGCGAAACCCCCATGATCGACGGCCTGCACAAAGAGATAGAGGTCGTTGAGGTCCTGCATTGTCCTATCAGTAGGACTCTGAGTCCATTTTCGCAATCTTTCGGCGTCTTTGGTGAAGGATTATTCTTCATTTCAACAGATGCCTCCCTCTGGAGGCGCAGGAGATGCACGATGAAGACGATCCTTGGCACCTACAGCAATCCAAACCAGCATTGGGTCGGCGACGGCTTTCCCGTCCGCTCGCTCTTTTCGTACAACAGCCTCGGCGACCGGGTCAGCCCCTTCCTGCTGCTCGACTATGCCGGCCCCTATAATTTCGCGCCGACCACCGATCGACGCGGCGTGGGTCAGCATCCGCACCGCGGGTTCGAAACGGTGACGATCGTCTATGACGGCGAGGTCGAGCACAAGGATTCGGCTGGAAACGGCGGCATCATCGGCCCGGGCGATGTCCAGTGGATGACGGCGGCGGGCGGGATCCTGCATGAGGAATATCATTCGCCGGCGTTCGGCAAGACGGGCGGCCCGTTCCGGATGGTTCAGCTGTGGGTCAATCTGCCCGCGAAGGACAAGATGGCGCCGGGCGGCTATCAGGGTATCATCTCGGCGGACATTCCGACCGTCGAGCTGCCCGACGGTGCGGGCCTCGGCCGGGTGATCGCGGGCGAGATGCTCGGCGTGAAGGGCCCGGCGGGGACCTTTACCCCGATCAACGTCTGGGATGTCCGGCTGAACCGCGACGCCGATGTGACGCTCGACCTGCCCGAAGGCCATACCGCGATGCTGGTGGTGCTGACCGGCCATGTCACTGTGGGCCGCAGCGAGGAAGCGGGCGAGGCCGAGATGGTATTGCTGAGCCGGGAAGGGGGATCGATTCAGGTCCACGCCGACGGCGACGCGACGATCCTTGTCCTGACTGGCGAACCGATCGACGAACCGATCGTTGGCTACGGACCCTTCGTGATGAACAGCGACGCCGAAATCCGCCAGGCCATCGACGATTTCAACAACGGCAGGCTCGCGCCAGTCGCGGCCTGACGCGGACCCGGCTTCCTCCCCCACCTCCCGGGAGCCGGGTCCTCTCTCCCCTCGATCAATTGACGGTGGACCCGCGTGCCCCGCCGCGACGGCAGTCGCCTGCCGGCCCTTCGGCGCGCCCATATGCAGGAGAAGACCCATGACAAGCGAAGCGATCCGCGATCCGAAGGCCGACCATCTGCTGACCCCGCAGAATTCCGCCTTCATCATCATCGACTATCAACCGGTGCAGGTGAATTCGATCGCCTCGATGGACCGGCAGCTACTGCTCAACAACATCGCCGGCTGCGCCCGGGCGGCGGTCGCTTACGACCTGCCGATCGTCCATTCGACGGTGAATGTCGAAACCGGCCTCAACAAGCCGCCGGTGCCGCAGGTCCGTAAAGTCCTCGGCAATTACCCGACCTATGACCGCACGACGATCAATAGCTGGGAAGATGTCGAATTCCGCAAAGCGGTCGAAGCCACCGGGCGCAAGAAGCTGATCATGACCGCGCTTTGGACCGAGGCTTGCCTGACCTTTCCCGCGCTCGACGCGCTCGCCGAAGGTTATGAGGTCTATGTCCCGGTCGATGCGGTGGGCGGCACCTCGCGCGCCGCGCACGACGCCGCGCTGCGACGGATTGAGCAGGCGGGGGGCAAGATGATTTCGGTCCCGCAACTCTTCTGCGAACTGCAGCGCGACTGGAAGCGCAGCGAGACCGTTCCCGCCTTCATGAACCTGTTCATCGAGACGGGCGGCACCGCTGGAATCCAGTTTTCCTACGACAAGGCCGACTGACCCGGAATGTCTCCGCCGGCGCGGCGCACGCCGCCCGGCGGAACCCCTTAAGGAGAATGATCTCGCCGGACCGGCCTTCGGCGGATTCTACGAGAAATTGCTGCGCGCGGCTTTGAGACCGCGCGTCCATCCGGCGGATGGGGCGCGGGCGATTTGGCGGCGCGTTTGTGATCGGCTATGCGCCCGCGATGCCCGGCATCCCGATCCTCTATAGCTTTCGCCGCTGTCCGTACGCGATGCGCGCGCGGATGGCGTTGCTGGTGAGCGGGACGATCTACGCACATCGCGAAGTGGAACTGCGCGACAAGCCTGCCGCCATGCTTGCCGCATCGCCCAAAGGAACCGTGCCAGTGCTCGTGCTGGCGGATGGGGCGGTGATCGATGAAAGCATCGATATCATGCACTGGGCCTTATCGCAGCATGACCCCGAGGACTGGCTGCCGCGCGCCGATGCGGCGTTGGTCGCGAAGTTCGACGGCGCGTTCAAACACCATCTCGACCGTTACAAATATGCCGGGCGTTACGATGTCGATCCGCTGACGCATCGCGCGGCGGGTTTGGCGATGCTGACGGAGCTCGACGAGCGGCTGAAGGAACAGGATTATCTTGGCGGCGCGACGCGCGGGTTCAGCGATATCGCGCTGTTTCCATTTATTCGTCAGTTTGCCGGGGTCGATGCGGAGTGGTTCGCAGCCTGCGCGCCGCAAAGGATGCGCCACTGGCTGGCAATTATGGTGACGTCGGACTTGTTCGGGCAGGCGATGATCAGAATCGCGCCATGGGCCGAAGGGCAGGGCTGAAAACAAACAGCCGGTTATGGAAATGGGTCTCCATCGCTTCGAAGCTCAAGCTTGCCCTTTGTACGGCTGGTCAAATGGAATAATCGGCACTGCTCTGTCAGCAGGGCGCCCTCATGCCGGTCGTTTCTGGGTTTCGTCGGGTGGGGACTGTTCGTGAGCCGACGGATTTCCGGCGCCGAAAGGCGGGCGCCGGGATCCGTCGGCGCCCGCCCTCGAGGTCAGTCTGGCCGTCCACGAAGGAAACTTCCTAAGGGGTTGGAGCGCGCCCAAGGCGCGTAGCGACCAACCGCCCGACGTGGCCTTATAGCGCTTTGTCGAGCTTGGTGATCGTGCCGGCCTTGCCGTCCCAATCGAGCTCGAACGCGACCTTGTCGCCGACCTTGATGTCCTTCAACAGCTCCGGTTTCGCCACAAAGCCCATCGTCATCGGCGGCCATTCGAGCTCGGCGATCGCACCATGATCGAGCGTGACCTGCCCCTTCGCGATATCGATCGCGGTCACGGTGCCGGTGCTTTTGCCATGTATGGTTTCGGCCGGCATCGCCATGGTCCCGGCGTCGTCGGTCATGGCGGCGGTCTCTTCGGCTTTCGGCACTTCGCCTTGCTGGCCGCAGCCGGCAAGCGCCGTACCGAGCGCAAGGCTGAGCGCGATGGTGGCATATGTCTTCATGTCGTTTCTCCTTCGGGTTGAACGGTTTTGGCGGAACGGCTCCGCATGATGAGATAGGCGGCAGGCAGGACGAACATCGAAAGCAGCGGCGCGGTGAGCATGCCGCCCACCATCGGCGCCGCGATGCGGCTCATGACCTCGGAGCCGGTGCCCGTTCCGACGAGGATCGGGAACAGGCCGGCGAGGATGACGGCGACCGTCATCGCTTTTGGGCGGACGCGCAGCAGCGCGCCGTCACGAACCGCCGCCCTGACATCTTGGTCGCTTCGGGCATCGAGCGCCTGGCGGAGATAGATCAGCATCACGACGCCGAACTCGGCGGCGACCCCGGCCAGCGCGATGAACCCCACCGCGCTCGCGACCGACTGGTTGTAGCCCAGGAGATAGAGCAGCCACATCCCGCCGGTGAGTGCGAACGGCAAGGTCGCGAGGATCAGCAGCGCCTCGTCCCAGCGGCGGAAGGTCAGGTAAAGCAGGCCTGCGATGATCGCGAGCGTGACGGGCACGACGATCTTCATGCGTTCGGTGGCGCGGATCAGAAATTCGAACTGGCCGGCATAGGAGACGCTGATCCCCGGCGGCAGATCGACGTCGCGCGCGACAGTTTGCTGGATGTCCTGGACGAGCGTCTGGAGGTCGCGATCGCGGCCTTCGACATAGATGTAGGTGACGGGCCGCCCATTCTCGCTCCGCAGCATCGGCGGCCCGTCGCTGACCCTGACGCTCGCCACCGTGCCGAGCGTGATCTGCTGACGCGACGGCGTCAGCAGCGGGAGGTCGGCCAATTTGCCGATGCTGTCCCTCAGTTCGCGCGGATAACGGACGCTGATCGGATAACGCGCCAGTCCCTCGACGGTCTGGCCAATCGTCTCGCCGCCGATCGCGCCCGATACGATCGTCTGCACGTCGGCGACGTTGAGACCGTATCGCGCCGCCGCGGCGCGATCGATGTCGACGTCGATATAACGCCCGCCCGTCAAGCGTTCGGCGAGCGCCGAAGAGACGCCCGGCACCGTCTTGACCACGGTTTCGATCCGTTTCGCGGTCCGGTCGACCGCCGCGAGGTCCGATCCCGCGATCTTGATTCCGATCGGGCTCTTGATCCCCGTCGCCAGCATGTCGATGCGGTTGCGGATCGGCGGAATCCAGAAGTTCGCGAGCCCCGGCACCCGGACGCGCGCGTCGAGTTCGGCGATCAGCTTTTCCTCGTTCATCCCGGGACGCCACTGGTCCTTTGGCTTGAACCGGATCGTCGTCTCGAACATTTCGAGCGGCGCCGGGTCGGTCGCGCTGTCGGCGCGGCCCGCCTTGCCGAACACGCTCTCGACCTCGGGAACCGTCTTGATCAGCCGGTCGGTCTGCTGGAGCAGGCCCGCCACCTTCGCGCTCGATATGCCCGGCAGCGCCGAGGGCATGTAGAGAAGGTCGCCTTCGCTCAGCTGCGGCATGAACTCGCCGCCGAGCTGCGTCATCGGCCAGAGGCTCGTTGCGAAGATAAGGCCGGCGATCGCGAGCGTCTTTTTCGGCCGGTCGAGTACCCAATCAAGCGCCGGCCGGTAGGCACGCGTCAGCCAGCGATTGACGGGATTGGATTGCTCGCCCGGAATGCGCCCGCGGATCAGCCACCCCATCAGCACCGGGATCAGCGTGATCGACAGCAGCGCCGCGGCCGCCATCGCATAGGTCTTGGTGAAAGCGAGGGGCGAGAAGAGCCGGCCTTCCTGTCCTTCGAGCGTGAAGATCGGCAGGAAGGAGAAGGTGATGATGAGCAGGCTGAGGAAAAGCGCGGGGCCGACTTCGGCGGCGGCATCGGTGATGACGCGCCAGCGCGCGGCGCCTTTCAGCTCCCCGCCCGGGTGATCGGCTTCCCAATGCTCGAGATGTTTGTGGGCATTTTCGATCATCACCACCGCGGCATCGACCATCGCACCGACCGCGATCGCGATCCCGCCGAGCGAGAGGATATTGGCGTTGAGCCCCTGCACCCGCATGACGATGAAGGCGATCAATATTCCGAGCGGCAGCGTCAGGATCGCGACCAGCGCCGAACGCGCGTGCCAGAGGAACAGCGCGCAGATGATGGCGACGATAACGAATTCTTCGACCAGCTTGGTGGTGAGGTTGTCGATGGCGCGGTCGATGAGCCCCGAGCGGTCGTAGGTCGTCACGATCTCGACCCCCGGCGGCAGGCCTGCCTTGAGCTCGGCGAGCTTGGCGCGAACGCCGTCGATCACCTCGCGGGCGTTCTGGCCCTGCCGCATGACGATGACCCCGCCCGCGACCTCGCCCTCGCCGTTGAGCTCGGCGATGCCGCGGCGGCTGTCCGGACCGATCTGGACCGTTGCAACATCGCCCAGCGTCACCGGAACCCCGCCCGCCGCGGTGCGCAGCGGCACGCTGCGAAAATCGTCGAGAGTCGAGAGATAGCCGCTCGCGCGCACGATATATTCGGCTTCGGCCATCTCGACCGTGCCGCCGCCGCGTTCCTGATTGGCGCGTTTCAGCGCATCGGTCACCTCGGCCGCGGTCACGCCAAAGGCGGCGAGCTTCTGCGGATCAAGGAGGATCTGGTATTGCCGGACCATCCCGCCGAGGCTCGCGACCTCGGCGACGCCGGGGACCGCCTTCAACTCGAAGCGCAGGAACCAGTCCTGCAGGCTGCGGAGGTCAGCGAGGTCGTGGCGCCCGCTCTTGTCGACGAGCGCATATTCATAGACCCAGCCAACCCCCGTCGCATCGGGGCCGAGCGTGGCCTTCGCCCCTTCGGGCAGGCTGCCCTGCACCTGGCTCAGATATTCGAGCACGCGGCTGCGCGCCCAATAAAGGTCGGTGTCGTCGTCGAACAGCACATAGACGAAGCTGTCGCCGACGAAGCTATAGCCGCGTACGACGCGCGCACCGGGCACCGACAACATCGTCGTCGTGATCGGATAGGTGACCTGGTCCTCGACGATCCGCGGCGCCTGGCCCGCATAGCTGGTGCGGATGATGACCTGGACGTCGGAGAGGTCGGGGAGCGCATCGACCGGCGTCGTGCGGACTGCGACGATGCCGAGCAAGGTGAGGATCAGCGCCGCCGCCGCGACAAGCCCGCGCGCCGCGACCGAGGCGCGAATGATCTTCGCGATCATTGCGCCGACTCCAGCGAGCGGACTGTGAGGCCGGTCAGGCTCGCTTCGGAGTCGAGCAGGAACTGGCCCGATGCGACGACCTTCTCGCCGGGGGCCAGCCCCTGCAATATCTCGGTCTTGCCGCCGCCTTCACGTCCGGCGACCACCTCGGCGGGATGGTAACGCCCGTCGCCCTTCTCGAGCATCACGATGTTGCGCGTGCCGGTACGAATCACCGCTTCGCTCGGGACCAGCAGCGCCGGTTTCGCGTCGCTGCCGAGCGCGACGGTCGCGAACATGCCGGGGCGCAGGCGCCCGCCGCGATTGGCGAGCTCGACGCGCGCCGTCAGCGTCCGACTGTCGGCCGATGCGGTCGGCAGGATGGCGATAACCCTGCCGGCGAAGCTCTCGCCGGGATAGGCAGTAAGGGTCGCGGTCGCCCGCTGGCCGGTCTTCACCAGTGCGGCCTGCGCCTCGGGGAGCGCTGCGTTGAGCCATACGGTACCCAGCCCCGAGATTTCGGCGAGCGTCTGGCCCGTGGCAAGGGTTACGCCCACGCGGGCGTTGAGCGTCTGGACGACCCCGCCGATCGGCGCGCGCACGGTCAGCCTGCCGCCGGTGCGTCCGGTCCGGTCGACCTCGGCGATCACGCCTTCGGGTATGCCCATCAGCCGCAGCCGCTGCCGGGCGGCCGCCGTGAGTTCGGGTTTCCGGAGCTTCTTGACGCTCAGATATTCGGTCTGGGCGCTGCCCCATTCGGGCAATTGCAGGTCGGCGATCGGCGCGCCGGCGCCGATGACATCGCCGGGCGCGAGGCGATAGACGCGCTCGACGAAACCGCCCGAGCGGGCCTGGACGATCGCGACGTCGCGCTGGTTGAAATCGATGCTGCCATTGACATCGAAGGTTGCCGCGATGCTGCCCATTTCGGCCGCTACCACTCTTATACCGAGGCTCTGCCGCGCCGCCGGATCGACCGACACGCCGGGTGCCGCGCCGCTGCCCTCGTCGGCATATTTGGGCTCAAGCTGCATGTCCATGAAGGGCGACTTGCCGGGCTTGTCGAACTTCTGGTTCGGGAACATCGGATCATAATAATAAAGGATCTTGCGCCCGCCGCTTCCGGTCGCCTCGGTTGGCGCATCGCTCTGGCCGCTCAGTCCCAGCCAGTATCCACCGCCGCCCGCGATCAGCACCGCGGCCAATATGCCGGCGCGCCACCGCGCCGCTGATGTTGCATCGGTCATCGACCTGCCTCCCCATAAATATAGTTGATCCGGATCGCGTCGCGCGCGACTTCGGCTTCGCGCGCCAGCGCATCGACTTCGGCTTCGGCGAGCGCGAGCGTCGACAGGAGCGCGGTCCCGAGGTCGAGCTTTCCGGCGGCGTAACTTGCAAGATCGAGCTCGGCGCGCTTCTTCGCGAGCGGCACGAGCCGCGTGCGCGCATTGGCGAGCTGCTCATGATGCATCCGATGATCGGCGAGATCGGCGTCGAGCGCCGCCGCGATGCCGCGTTTGGCGGCCTCGCGGTCAAGCCGGGCGCGCGTGGCCTCGCTGGCGCGCGCTGCGATCTTCGGATCCTGCCGCTTTTTCGAGAAGAAGGGCAGGTCGATGGTGACCCCGACCGTGACGAGATCGCCATAATTGGGCTCGCGGCGCCCATAGGCGGCGTTGACGCTCCAGTCGGGGCGCTTGTCGGCGCGCGCGAGACCGGTCTCGGCATCGGCGGCGATGGCCCGGGCGTCGAGCGCGCGCAGCCTTGGCAGGGCGTCGATACCGGCGCGCAATCCTTGTTCGTCGATCATCTGCGGCGGCAAATCGCCGAGTGTGTCGGCCGCGGCGTCGTCAGTGAAGCGGGCGAGCTGCGCGCGGGCGCGGGCGATCTCGGCGGCGAGCGCACTGTGGCGGTCGTTGATCGCGGCGCGAAGCTGATCGGGTTCGAGCGCCTGCGCCGGTCGAGCCGCGCCGCTCGCGAGCCGCGCGGTCACCGTCGCTTGAAGGTCTTCAAGGCCGTCGTCGAGCAGGTCGAGTTCCTTGAGGCGCTTCTTGGCGTAGAAGAGATCGACCCAGGCAAGCGCTGTCGCGAGCCTGACGTCCTGCGCGGTGACCGCTTCGTCGGCGCGGGCGATTCCGATGTCGGCCTGCGCGCGCGTCGCGCGCGCGCGCCGCTTGGCCGGATTCGGAAAATCCTGGCTGATGCCGATGACCTGCATCGTGAAGTTGTCGCGATTGAACCGGCCCGCATCGGGCCCGGTCACCGGAAAATCCTTAATTGCCAGATCGAGCTTTGGGTCGGGCAGCCGGTCGGCGGCGATCGCCGCCGATTGGGCGGCATCGATGCCGGCTTCGCGGCCCTGCAATTCGGGCGCTCGCGTCGTCGCGAGTTCGAGCGCTTCATCGAGCGACATGGGTTCGGCGCGAAGGGCCGTGGGCAGCGCAAGCAAGGCTGCGGCTAGAAAAAGGCGCATGGGTCCCTCTTGTACGGAGCAGGCAGGACCGCCCCCGGCGTGGCTGCGCCAGGGGCGGTCGGGCATTATTTGCCGGGGTGGCTCATGTGATCGCCGGACATTTTCTTCATGCCCTCGGCGGGTCCGGACTTCATCGTGCAGCAATCGCACGCCTTCATGTCCTTCATGTCCTTCATATCGGACATGTTCGGCCCGGGTGCTTCGCTCGATTGCGTCGCATGATGGCCGCCCGGCGCTTCCTGCGCGATTGTGGGGGCGGCAAGGGTGGCGGCCGCGAATGCGGCAGCGCTCATAATCATTTTCATGTTGAATTCCTCGGTTGAAATGCGTGGAGCGCGCGCCGGCAGGTGCCGGTACGCATCAGGCAATCAGCCGAGAATGAGCGGTGGATCGGGTTCGGGTCCGACCGTGAGCCCGTCCAGTCGGTGGGTCAGAAGTGGATCAAGCAGATCGCGCAGCGGTTCGGGGGCGGCGAACGGTATCGCCGGAGACACGACAACGGGCGGCAGCGCGCAACCCATCTTGGCGATGCAGTCGAGCGTGAGGCCCGTGCAGGGTGCACTGTCATCGGACTTGTCGATGCCCATCATTTCGGCGCACTCGTCGCTCATCGCCGGTGCGGCAATGGCCGTCTCCGACGCCATGGGAATCGCCGGTGCCGAGGCGAATGCCGCCTCCTGGGCCAAAAGGCCAAGCATCGCTCCCAAAAGGAGCAAAAGGGAAAGCCAGCGCTTCACAGGCGATACATGATCCTTGTCGGTTTTCCGTCAATCCGAAACCGGAAGAGCGGGGTGCATTGCACTATAGCATCCGTACCATAGTACGGAGTCAAGCCGTTTCGTCGAGGCGCCCATTGGAACGAGGACGCGCCCGAATCCGGACGTTGGGTCTCGGTCGCTGATGGTCCATTACCAGCCGCTCAAGGTAGCGGACGACCATGGCAAGACCTTCACTTCGAGTCTGACACCGGGGTGCGAGCGACTCCCATTTTTGCTGATGTCCCTGTGCGACTTCGCCCGATACTGTCCTCCTTAAAATGACATGAGGAGGATGCGATGGATCTCGGTCTCAAAGGCAAGAAGGTCATTATGAACGGCGGCGCGCACGGGCTGGGACTTGCGTCGCTCAAGATTTTCGCTGCCGAGGGAGCCGATGTCGCCTTCTTCTCGCGCGATGCCGACAAGGTGAAGGCCGCCGTCGCGGCGATCGATGCCGCCGGGCCGGGCAAGGTCCATGGCGAGCAGTTCGACATGACGGGCAACCCAGAAGGCTATCGCGAATGGCTAGGAAAGGCGCGCGACGCGCTCGGTGGCTGCGACGTCTTCATCCACACGGCGAGTTCGTCGGGGCAGGGTGCGACCGGCGACTGGCAGCGCGGGCTCGACATGGACGTGATGGGCGCGGTGCATGGCGTCGAGGTGCTGACCGAGGCGCTCGCGGCGTCGGGGTCGGGATCGATCATCTTTATGTCGTCGACCGCGGCGGTCGAGACCTTCATCGTGCCGCAGGCGTTCAACGCGCTGAAGGCGGCGCTCATCACCTATGGATCGCAGTTGAGCCAGGCGCTTGCGGCGCAGAATATCCGCGTCAACATCGTCTCGCCCGGCGCAATCTATTATCCCGGCGGCAATTGGGAGGTGATCAAGTCAGCGGTTCCGGCGCTTTACGAAGGGACGCTTGCGCAGATGCCGATGGGACGTTTCGGCGAGCCCGAGGAGGTTGCGAAGGGTATCGTGTTCATGGCGTCGCCCGCCTGTCCCTATATGACCGGCGCGCATCTCGTCATCGACGGCGGCTTTACCAAACGCGTCCAGTTCTAGGCGGCGGGCGATGAAACTCTATCAGTCGCTTGGCCCCAATCCGCGCGTCGTGCTGATGTACCTCGCCGAAACGGGGCTGACGCTCGACCGGGAGTTCGTCGACATCATGGCGGCGGAGAACCGCCGGCCCGATTTCTATGCGAAAAGCCCGCTCGGCCATACACCTTTGCTGGAGCTCGACGATGGCAGCCATATCGTCGAAAGCATCGCGATTTGTGAATATCTGGCCGAAACGCACGCGGCGAACGAACTTCTCGGCGCGACGCCGGAACAGCGCGCGCGCACCCGGATGTTCGTGCGCATCGTCGACCAGCTCGTCGTCGTACCGATGACCGCGGGCTTTCGCGGCGCCGAAGGCTTGTCGATGTTCAGGGACCGGGTGCTTTGCCTGCCCGATGCCGCCGCCGACCTGAAGCGGCTTGCGGCGAGCGGACTCGAAGCCGTGAACAATATTATCGGCGCGGGACCATGGGTCGCGGGCGAGCGCTTCAGCCTCGCCGACATCCTGCTCTATTCCTTCGTCGAGTTCGGCGCGCTTGTCGGGCAGCCGCCCGATCCCGCGCTGACCAGTCTCGCCGCCTGGCGTGACCGCGTTGCCGCCCGTTCCAGCGCCGCCGCCAGCGCCAACCCCCAACAGGGCATCGGAGAGCCTGCATGACCGACATGACGATCGATCGCGACAAGTTGCGCGACATCTACACCCGCACGATGCGCGTCGCGCGCGCCGACGAGAAATTCCGCTCGCTGCTGATGACCGGCAAGCTTGCAGTCATCTATTACACCGTGCGCGGGCAGGAATTGGTGTCGGCGGCGGCGATGGCGGCGCTTGAACAGGATGATTATCTCGTCACCACATATCGCGGCCAGCACGACCAGATCGCCAAGGGCGTGCCGCTGAACCCCTTGTTCGCCGAGATTGCGGGCAAGGTCGGCGGGACCTGCCGCGGCAAGGGCGGGTCGATGCACATCACCCATCCCGAAACCGGGGTGATGGTGACGACCGGCGTCGTCGGATCGGGGCTGCCGATCGCCAACGGACTTGCGCTCGCGTCGCAGAACCGTCGCGACGGGAAGGTGACGATGGTCTGCTTCGGCGATGGCGCGACCAATATCGGGGCGTTTCATGAAGCGATGAACATGGCGCAGCTCTGGAAGCTGCCGGTGATCTTCCTCTGCCAGAACAATCGGTACGGCGAGCACACCGCCTTTGCCGACCATACGAAGGTCGATTCGATCGTCACCCGCGCCAGGGCGTATGGAATGGAGGGCGTGAAGGTCGACGGCAACGACGCGATTGCGATGTACAACACCACCAAGGCGGCGGTCGATCGCGCGCGGGCGGGCGAGGGGCCGACGCTGATCGAGGCGATGTGCTACCGGATGATGGGGCATTTCTTCGGCTCGGACTTCTCCTACATGCCGAAGGAGCATCTCGCCGAGATGGCCGCGGAAGACCCGCTCCCGCGGCTCCGTCAGCTGATGCTCGACCACCAGTTCACCGAGGCCGAGCTCGACGCGATCGTCGCCGACCTCGACGCCCAGATGGACGCCGCCGCCGACTTCGCCGCGAACAGCCCGCTGCCGGGGCCAGAGGAAATCCGCAAGGATGTCTTCGAAGAGGAGATTGCGGCATGAGCGCGCAGATCACGATGACGCAGGCGATCAACCGCGCGATCGACGAGGCGATGGCCGAAGATGAAGGCGTGATCCTGCTCGGCGAGGATGTCGCGGCAAAGCAGGGCGGCGGGGTTTTCAAAATCTCGTCGGGGCTGACCGAGAAATATGGCGAGAAGCGCATCCGCGCGACGCCGATTTCGGAGCAGGCGATCGTCGGCGCGTGCGTTGGCGCGGCGCTCGCGGGCTTCCGCCCGATCGCCGAGATCATGCTGATGAACTTTGTGACGGTGGCGATGGACCAGATCGTCAACCATGCCGCGAAGCTGCGCTTCATGTCGGGCGGGCAGACCCATGTGCCGCTGGTGATCCGCACCACGACGGGCGTCGGGGTCGGCTTCGGCGGGCAGCATAGTGACATGCTCGAAGCCTGGTTCGCGCATGTCGCGGGGCTGAAGGTCGTCACCCCGTCGAACGCCGCCGATGCGCAGGGGCTGATGCGCGCGGCGATCGCGTGCAACGACCCCGTCATCTTCATCGAGAATATCCTCTGCTACGGCCTCAAATCCGACGATCCGGGGCCGGGGCATGTCGTGCCGCTGGGCAAGGCGGCGGTCGCACGCGAGGGCAGCGACTGCACGATCGTCACCTATGGCCGCACGGTGCTCGACGCGCTCGAAATCGCGGGCAAGCTCGCCGAGGAGGGCATTTCGGTCGAGGTCATCGATTTGCGTACGATCGCGCCATACGATGAGGCGACCGTCACCGCGTCGGTCGAAAAGACCGGCCGTGCGGTCGTGCTCCACGAGGCGGTCAAGCAATATGGTACCGGCGCCGAGATCGCCTCGCGCCTCAACGAAAAACTGTTCGGCAAACTGAAAGCGCCGGTCACGCGTATCGGCGGCGCCTTCTCGGCGGTGCCGATGGCGAACGCGCTCGAACAGGCATGGATCCCGAACAAGGATGCGATCGCCGATGCGGTGCGCGCCGCGGTGAACTGGAAAGGCTGAGGCGATGGCGGAGGAACTGCGCATCCCGAAGATCGGCATGTCGGCAACCGAAATGACGCTGAACGAATGGATGGTCGGCGACGGCGAGCGCGTCGAGGTCGGCGACATCATCTATACGGTGGAGACCGACAAGACGACGGTCGAGATCGAGGCGCAGGTCGCCGGCACGATCCGCCCGACCGGGGTCGAGGGCGAGGTCTACCCGGTTGGCGCGCTCGTCGGCACGATCGAATGACCCCGCTCGAAGCCAGCAAGGCGATGTATGCCGCGGTCGCGAGGGGCGAGTGGGATATGGTGGCCGACTTCATGGCCGACGACCTCGTCATCTACGAACCGACCTCGCTGCCCTATGGCGGCGAATGGCGCGGGCGCGATGCGCTGCAGAAGCTCTACGCGCATGTGATGGGCTATTGGGAAGAGCCCGTAGTCCGATGGATGGAGCTGGTCGGCGGCGAGAAATATGCCGTCGCCTTGCTCCACTTCACCGTCACCGCGAAATCGAGCGGCAAGCGCTTCGAGACGCATATCGCCGAGGTCACCGAATTCGACGATGCAGGCAAGATGGCGTCGATGCGCATCCATTATTTCGACACCGCGCATATGGTCGAGCAATTGAAGGCATAAGAGATGAGCGAAGCGCCGCACGTCATCGTCCTCGGCACCGGCGGCGCGGGGCTGACCGCCGCGATTTCGGCGCACGAAGCCGGCGCGCGGGTCTCGCTGTTCGAAAAAGGCGATCAGGTTGGCGGGACCACGGCGTGGTCGGGCGGGATGATCTGGATCCCGAACAATCATCATGAGGGGGCGCTCGGCGTCGAGGACAGCCGTGACAAGGCGCTGACCTATCTGATGTCGATGTCGCACGGGCTGATGCAGCAGCATCTCGTCGAAGCCTTCCTCGACCACGGGCCCGAGATGGTCGCGTTCCTCGAAGCGAACACCCCGGTGCAGTTCCGGCCAATTCCGGAATTTCCGGACTATCACGCGGAGTTCCCGGGCGGGATGCCGAACGGTGGGCGCTCGCTCGATTGTCCGCTCTTTTCCTTTCACGAACTGGGCGAGTGGGCGGACAAAGTCACGCTATCGCCCTATTATCCGATGCCCTATTTCTCGATCTACGACACGCCGCTGGGGCAGGCGAAGCCGCAGCCACTGGCGCCCGAGGAGTTGAAGCGCCGCATCGACGCCGATCTGCGCGGCAGCGGACAAGCGCTGGTCGGGCGGTTGCTGCGCGCTTGCCTTGATCGCAGGATCGAGCCGCAGACGGGGCATCGTGCGGCGCGGTTGATCATGGACGGCGACCGCGTGGCGGGCGTGGTATTTGAGACGGCCGATGGCGAGGTCGAGATCGCGGCCGACGCGGTGGTGCTCGCGACCGGGGGGTTCGAATGGGACAAGGATTTGCTCCGCGCCTTCATCCGCGGGCCGATGACGCATCCGCTGAGCCCGAAGACCAACACCGGCGACGGGCTCAAGATGGCGATGCGCGTCGGCGCGATGCTCGGCAATATGCGCGAAGCCTGGTGGATGCCCGTCGCCGAGGTTCCGGAGAGCGAATGTTCGACCGGCAAGACGCTCGTCGCGGGGCAGCGCAGCCTGCCGCATTCGATCATGGTCAACCGCGCGGGCAAGCGCTTCACGAACGAGGCGGCGAACTACAATGCGATCGGCGCGGCGTTCCACGATCAGGACGTCAGCGCGTTCGACTATAAGAACCTGCCGTGCTGGCTGATCTTCGACGAGCAATATATCGACCGCTTCGGTTTCGGCATGATCAGCGGCGAGCGCGGCGTCGCGCCGCCGCAATGGGCGATGCGCGCCGAAAGCCTGGCCGAACTCGCGGCTCGGCTCGGTATCGATGCCGATGCGCTCGAAGCGACGGTCGAGCGCTTCAATGGCCATTGCGCAACCGGGCGCGATCCCGATTTCGGGCGCGGCGATGCGGCGCACGATCAATGGTGGGGCGACCCCGACGGGCGCGGCTCTACTGCCGCGACGCTGGGACCGATCGGCAAAGGGCCGTTCTTTGCGGTCGAGATCAAGAGCGGCGCGCTCGGCACCAAGGGCGGGCCGCAGACTGATGCCAACGCGCAGGTGCTGAGCGTCGACGGCGGGGCGATCCCCGGCCTTTACGCCGCGGGCAATGTCATGGCGTCGGCGATGGGCATGACCTACGGCGGCCCGGGCGGGACGATCGCCCCGGGAATGGTGTTCGGCTTCCTCGCAGGGCGTCACGCCGCGAGGGTGTCGGCGAAGCGGCTGGAGGGCGCGGTATGAAGAAGATCATCGTCCTCGGCGCGCCCGCCGATCAGGGGATTCCCTTGCTCACGGCGCTGAAGGCGAGAGGGCTTGAACCCACCGCCGGCGTGCGGCGACCCGGCGCAATGACGGCGACGCCGCATCCCGATGTGCCCGAGGTCGCGGCCGATCTCTACGACGTCGCGAGTCTGACCGCGGCGTTCAGCGGGCAGGATGCGGTGGCGATGCACCTGCCGTTCGAATTCGACCGCGCGCGCGCCGCGACGATGGGGCGTAACATCGCCGAGGCGGCGCGGCTGGCGGGGCTTCAGAAGATCGTCTTCAACACGAGCTGCTTCGTCGCCGACCATGACCTCGGCCTCTCGGCGCACGACGGGCGGCGCGATATCGAGCGCGCGATCCACGACAGCGGCGTGCCCTATGTGATCGTCGAACCGATGGTGTTCATGGATAATATCACGCGCATCTGGTCGCGCCCGGCGATCGTGAACAGCGGGGTGTTCGCCTATCCGGCGGCGGCGACGCTGAAGATCAGCTGGGTCTGCCTCGAGGATGTCGCGGCCTATATGGTCTCGGCACTGCTCCACGAGGATCTGGTCGCCGACCGGATCGCGGTCGGCGGTCCCGAGGCGCTGGTCGGCGCCGAAGTCGCCGAGCGGCTGAGCGTCGCGGCGGGTCGCCCGGTGCGGTTCCAGAGCCTGTCGCCCGACGAATTTGCGGCGCGGATGAGCGAGCTCGTCACCGGCTCGCGCGATGTCCAGCCGGCGAGCATCTATGACGGGATGGCGAAATTCTATCGCTGGTACAACGACCAGCCGGTGTCGCCCGTCGCGCTCGACGCGGTGCCCGCGGCGCGGTTGCTGGGGGTGACGCCGACGCCGTTTGCCGGATGGGCCGCGCGGCAGGACTGGACCTAGGCCGCGAACCAGCGCTGCGTCGCCGCGAGCAGGCTTCGTGCGCGATCGGCCGCGTCGGGATGATCGTCTCGCAGGGCAGCGCTCCGCAGTTCGACGCTGAGCGGAGTCGTCGGCGGCAACTGCGCAAGCAGGTCGTCCAGTGGCAAGTCGCCGTCGCCCGGCATCAGGCGCAGATCGAGCGCTTCGCGGATGATTTCCGCAACGTCGCTCGGCGGCGGGCCATGCGCCGGGGCATCGCAGAATTGCGCATAAGGAAAGCGCCGCGGGTCGACCGAATTGAGGTCGGCAGGCGAGCCGCCGGTCCGTGCGAGATGTAACGGGTCGATCAGCAGGCCGAGATTATCGCAATCGGCGGCATCGAGCAGGGCGACCGCGCTCGCTATGTCGCCGACCGTCGTGAACGCAGCGAACTCCAGACAGGCGCGCAGGCCCACCGCGGCGGCGTGGTTCCCGAGCCGGTTCAGCTTGCCCGCGGCCCGTCCGGTATCGTCTTCCGAGCTGACGATCAGGACATTGCGCGCGCCGATCGCCGCGCCCGCATCGATCGCGGCGAAATGTGCCGGATCGTCGGGGCCGGGTTTCAGCCAGATCACCTCGATATCGAGGATCGTAAGCCCGGCGTCGGCGGCGCGGTCGCGGACCTCGATCGTCGTTGCGGGCGTCCAGCTTTTGGGGTCGTACCAGATGCCGGCCGCCGGCCAGCCGCCCGCGATCGCGGCCGCGACAGTCTGCTCGGGTGAAAATTCGGGCAGCACTCCTGCCGCGAGCGACAGCAGCGGGGCGGCGCGCGCCATCAGCCGGGAAGCTCACCGTCGATATATTTGCCGAGCGTGCGGTGGAAATGGCGGATGCGGCTCTCTTGATAATGGCCGAGCTCGATCACGCCGCCCGGCGACGATTTCATGCCCTCCTGCACATAGGGGAGATTCTCCATATCCTGGTCGAACACCCCGGCGAGCGCGGCACCGATCAGGTGGCTGGCGCTGGCGAAGGGCTGGTCGCCCGGGATCAGGTGCATCGGCGCCGAACGCGGCGGCTTTTCGCCCTTCGGCGTGCGCATCAGGATGCGGACCTCCATCAGGCTATGGTCGGCGTCGCCCCACGGCCGCCAGCGATAGACGATGTTCGGCACCAGCCCGCCCCACGGCGCCCAGTTGGGGAAGACGTTATAGGTGAAATTGTCGAGCATCTCGCTGTCGGTCGCGGCTGAATAATCATGCCCGTTCATCGCCGAAAAGGCGTCGCGGTTCGCCTGCGCCAGCACCTTGCGCGCGAGCATCGGATCGTCGGCGTCGAAGCCTTTCAGGTCGGCCGGATCGCCGGTCGCGCGCCGCGCCCGGCTGTCGCCCGCGCCGATGAAATCCTCGAGCGATTTGAGGACATAGAATTGATCCTTGCCCTTGATATGCGGCGACATCGCGCCCGCAGGGGTGATCGCGCGGTTGAGGAAGTCGCCGTAGAGGTCGTAGCGGGTGTTCGCGTCGGCGGTGAAGCCGAGGATCTGCGGGTGGGTGACGATGCTGTGCCACGCCTCCATGAAGGCTTCGGCGACCGCTTTCCAGTTCGCCGGGATGACGCGCCCGACCCATGCGGCGGTATGGCATTCATCGAGCCGCCAATTGTCATAATGCTCGACGCCCGGGCCGACCCAATCGCGGAAGCTGGGCAGGTCATGGTTCTCGGTGACGAGGATGAAGCCTTGCCAGCGATCGACCTTCAACTCGGGCAGGCTCATGTCCTTATCCCCGAGATGTTTGAAGTCCCATGCGCAGGGCGCTTCCTTGAAACGGCCGTCGTGGTGCCAGGAAAAGCCGTGGAAGGGGCAGCGCAGGTTCACCGCAGGGCCGCTCTCGGTCCTGAGCTTGCGCCCGCGATGGAGGCAGACATTGTAGAAGGCCTTTACCGAGCCGTCCTTCTGGCGGACGAGGAGGATGCTCTTTTCGTTGATGTCATAGACGACGGTGTCGCCGGGATCGGGCATATCCTCTTCGCGCGCGGCAAATTGCCAGATGTTCGGCCACATCTTCTCGCGTTCGAGCTTCGCCCAATCCTCGCTGACATAACGGTTGATCGGAATTGGGGCGTCGCCGAGTTCCTGATTCGATTCGGCGAACAGATAGTCGGGAACGCGCCGCGTATCGGCCTTCAGCATGTCGGTGTAACTGGTCCCGGGGCAACGATCGTCGCGGTTGTCGGCCTGGGGAGGACTGAGGTCGTTCATCACTAACTCCGGAAAGGTCAGGCGATCTGGTCGAGCGGCATCTTGCACGCCGCGGCGATCGAACGGTGGACGCCGTGCAGCGCGGGCTCGTTCGCGCCGAGCACGACGCGGAAGTCGTCGGGCGCGGTCATGAGATTGGCGTAGCCGTTGCTCGCGACGCGATAATCCTCGGTCTGGACGACGGTCGCGGTCGCGTCATAAGCCATCTCGCACATCGCGCGATGTTCGTCGCTTTCGACGCCGAAGGGGGCGTAGACCGCGAACTGGCAGAACATCTTGCCCGCGCCGTCGGGAAAGAGGCGAAACACCTGCGTGAAATAGACGCCCGGGGTCACCGCGCCGAAGAAGATCACGGTGTTCGGGAACAGGAAATGCACCCCGCCATAATCGGTTTCGGGCCACTCGCTCTCGTCCTTGCCGACGAGCGCGCCGATCGACAGGTCGGGAAAACTGACGCGGTGGTGGCGCCCGATCGGCTCATAGACGTTGCGGTCGCTGTAATGCGTGCCGCCGATCGTCGAGGCGTGGAGCATCTTGAAATGATAGCCCTCGCCATAGGTGTCGAGCGCGAATTTCCAGTTGGAGTCGGCCGTCAATATGCCCTTCTTCACCGGTTCGGCGCGCTGGAGTTCGAGCTGCGCGAGCACCGGACCGAAATCGCCGAGATGCGCGACGGCATCGATCGGTTCGCCGCCCGGATTGGCGCGGACGAAGATCAGGCCGAGGTGCTCGGTGCAGGGAAGCTCGATCAGGTTGCGCGCGCCGATCTCGCAGTTTGCGAAGCCCTCCTTGCCCGGCTGGCCGACAAGTTCGCCCGCCGGATCAAAGGTCCAGGCGTGGAAGGGGCAGACGAGGCGCGGCCGAGGGCCGCTCCAGGGTTCTTTCTCTTCGACCAGCTTGGCGCCGCGGTGCGTGCACATGTTGAGGAAGGCGCGGGCGACGCCGTCCTTGCCGCGCGTGACGAGGATCGACGGGCCGACCGAGTCGAAGACGAGCGTGTCGCCCGCCTTCGGAATGTCGCCCGACAGGCCGGCGACGATCGGTTCGTTCCGGAAAATATGCTCCATCTCGGCGGCATGGCGTGCTTCGCCGGTGTAGATGGATTTGTGGAGCGGCAGCGGCGCTTCCGCACGGTCGGTGCGGTTTTCGGCGACGATCGAAACCAGTTTGCGCAGTCCCGCGCGCGCATTGCGCTTGCGGACGGCGAACCAGTCCTGCGGCGCGATCTTGGGATCGGACTCGGCCATGGCTCTCCTCACATTTTGCCCAGTATGACTCCGGGTCTCGAAAGGCTTATCGCACAAAGCCCGGCGCTTGTGCGCTATCGCTTTTGAGGGGGAGATCAATGCCCGGACCCAAATCGCTCGCGTCGCTCGGCGACATCATGCAGCTCGCCTTTGTGCCGTCCGATTTCGACGCCGCGATCCGGCACTGGACCGGGGTGATGGGCGCGGGACCGTTCTTCCTGCTACCCAATGTGTCGCTACCCGGCGGGCGCTATCGCGGTGAGCCGAGTGATCCGGTCTTCACGATGGCGCTCGGCTATTGGGGCGACATGCAGATCGAGCTGATCCGGCCCGAGAATGACGCGAAATCGCTCTATCGCGGCGAATATGCGGTGGGCGAGGGACTCCACCATATGTGCGTGCTGGTGGATTCTATCGCCGCCGCGCGGGTGCGCTGCGAGGACATCGGAGCGGAGATCATTTTCGAGGCGCCGGTCGGCGACACGGGCGGGGTCATCTACGCCGATCCGGGCACTGGCCCCGGCACGCTCATCGAGCTGCTCCAGCCGCAGGCGAGGACGCGCGAACTGTTCGCTATGATGCGCGATGCGGCGAAGGACTGGGACGGCAGCGAACCGCTCCGTTCGCTGGGCTAGCTGTTCGCGCCGAGATACCCGAGCTGCCCCGCCTTGAAGATCGTCTGCGCGCGGTTGACCGAGTTCAGTTTCTCGCCAGCGCGGTGGACGTGATAGCGCACCGTCGCGTGGCTCAATGAAATGATCATGCCGATCTCGCGGTCGGTCTTGCCGATTGCCGCCCAGCGCAGGCATTCGACCTCGCGCTTCGACAGCTCGCAGTCCGAGGGAATGCGCCGCTTGGTCCGCATTGCCGAGGCATAGCCCGCGATGAAACGCCGCGTTGCGAGCGCCAGCGTGTCGCCGATCGCCGCGAACAGGTCCGACAGATCGGTGATGTCGGGATCCGACGGTTGAAAGCTGTTCGCCGAAATCTGCCCGAACGGCAGATGGACGGGAACGACGATCGCCGCTTTGTACCGATCGTGCGCCGAAAAATAGCGCGAGAGGTCGATATCATCGAGATAGGGGTTGGGCTGCGCGGTACGGAAACCTTCGGCATTGCACCAGAAAGGCTCGCTTTCGTACCGGCACGAGCGTGGCAGCGGCGAGTGGAGCGCCAGCCTGTGATCTTCCCACCAGCGCTCGCCATCGCCGAGCCAGCCGAACAGGTCGGCGGCGAGCACCGCGCCGTCGGCGTCGACCATCGTTTCCTTCGACGCGATATCGTCGCAGAGCGCCGCGCGCAGGCCATAAGCCGCTGCATAGTCGCGCAGCACCACCGCCGCGTCGTGGATATCTTCCACGCAGCGAACCGTGACCGCGTCGACGAGGGTCCTGGCATCCATTGGGGGTGCGAACCCGTCGATCGGCAGTTTTTCTGCCTGTTCTCCCATCAGCGGGACTATTTCACACTGGCCGGCAAGTCGCAATGCATGTGTCATAAGCGGAGCACCGTCTTTGCTATGATGTTTTTCTGAACTTCGCTCGAACCGCCGAATACGGTCCAGGCACGGCTGTTAAGATAGCGGGCGGCCGCGACCTGCGCGTCGTCATCGCCGATCGCGGGCGGCGCTTCGTTGCCATAGAGCGGACGGACGGTGGGCAGTTGCAGGCCGTCGTATCCGTGCAGGTCCATCGCGAGGCCATCGATCCGCTGATGGATCTCGGACGAGAGCAATTTCACGAGCGAGGTTTGCGGGCCGGCAGGGCGGCCCTTCGCGATATCGGCGAGGATGCGCAGCTCGGTCGTTTCGAGCGCTTCGGCCTCGAGCCGCAGCCGCGCGATCCGCATCGCGATCTGGATATCGCCGCCGAGCGAACCATTGTGCCCGCTCGGCGCGACGCCCGCGAGCGCTTCGAGATGGTCGATCGCGCGGATCAGGCGCGGCGCATGGAACGATCCGCCGCGTTCGTTTTCAAGCAGGAACTTCGCGATCGTCCAGCCCTGACCCTCTTCGCCGATGCGGTTGTCGACCGAGGTGCGCGCGCCGTCGAGGAAGACCTGGTTGACCTCATGATCGCCGGCCATGGTAATGATCGGGGTCACGGTGACGCCGGGCTGGTCCATGGGGACGAGCAGGAAGCTGATTCCCGCCTGTTTCTTCACCTCGCCATCGGTGCGGACGAGGCAGAAGATCCAGTTCGCGTGGTGCGCGTGGGTGGTCCAGATCTTCGACCCGTCGACGACATATTCGTCGCCGTCGCGCCGCGCGCGGGTGCGGAGCGAGGCGAGGTCGGAGCCGCTTTGCGGTTCGGAATAGCCCTGGCACCAATAATCGGTCCCGGCGCGGATCGCGGGCAGGAAACGGTCCTTCTGCTCCTGTGTCCCGAAGGCGCAGATCACTGGGCCGACGAGGCGGAGGCCGAGCACCGAGAGCGCCGGCGCGCCGGCGATCGCGCATTCCTTTTCAAAGATATAGCGCTGCATCGGCGTCCAGCCGGTGCCGCCGCAATCCTCGGGCCAGTGATAGGCGACCCAGCCCTTGTCATTGAGGATGCGGTGCCAGACGAGGCCGATATCGGGTTCGACAAAGACGCCGGGGGTGCGCCTGGCACCGTCGCGGACATAATCGGGAAGCGAGGCGCGGAGGAAGTCGCGGACCTCCTCGCGGAATTTGAGTTCGTCTTTGGTGAGGTCCAGATCCATGCGTTCCGCTAGCGTTCGAGGATCGCCACCGCCGACAGGCCGGGCGCTCCATAGACATGAGAATAACCGACCTTGGGGCCGTTCGGCACCTGCCGCGCGCCGCCGCGACCACGCAGCTGCAGCGTATTTTCATAGACTTGCCTGAGGCCCGAGGCGCCGATCGGCTCGCCGCACGCGAGGCAGCCGCCGTCGGTGTTCACCGGCATTCTGCCGCCGATCTCGCTCCACCCTTCGGCGAGCCATTGTTCCTGTTCGCCGTCGGTGCAGAAGCCGTTTTCGGCCATGTGCATGATTTCGGCGCCGCTTTCGGTGTCCTGCAACTGTGCGACGGAGACGTCTTCGGGGCCGATGCCCGCCATTTCGAAGGCGGCCTTGCTGGCGACCTCGGTGGGTTTGCCGCCGCCATGGACGCTGATCGACGGCGCGAAGACCTCGAACGATCCTTCGGGTCGGGTGCGGAAGGCGACACTCGCGATGCGCACCGCGTCGGCGCCGAGTTCACGGACCTTCTTGCCGCTCGCGAGAACGAGCGCGACCGCGCCCTCGGCGGGCGAGCAGAACATATATTTGGTCAGCGGATCGTTGACGATCGGCGCATTCAATATCGTGTCGAGATCGACCGGCGAACGCCGCCACGCATGCTCGCATAGCGTGCCGTTGCGAAACGCCTTTTCGGCGACGAGGCCGAGGGTGCGACGGCTGATGCCGTGGAGTGCCATATAGCGCTGGATCTTCAGCGCAAAGAATTGCGTCGTCAGCATCATGCCGGTTTCGCCATACCATTCAGGCAGGCCGTAATCGGACGGCTTGGCGTTGAAGGCGCCGCGCGGATGCTTGTCGAAGCCGACCGCGAGCGCGATGTCGCAGGCGCCCGCGGCAATGGCGTTGCGTGCCGCGGTCAGCGCGCTGCCGCCGGTCGCGCAGCCGTTCGCGACGTTGATGAAGGGGACGCTGGTCAGCCCAAGCTCGTTGACCATGATGTCGGCCGAGCCCGCAGCGGCCGAACCGCCATAAGCGAATTCGACGTCGCCCCATTCGATCCCGGCGTCACCCAGTGCTTCGCGCACCGCGAACACACCCTGATCGCGCCCCGAGCGGCCGTCGGTGCGGCCAAAGGGATGGATGCCCGCGCCGATGATATAGACGTCGTCGTTCATGGCTGGCGCTCCGGACGGAAGGCATAGGTCGACCGCGTATCGTCGAAGGCGACGACGGCGAAGGTCATCGGCATCCCGATGACGAGGTCGGCCGCTTCGGCGTCGACGATCCGCGTCTCGACGATCACTTCGCCGGGCAGTTCGACATAGCCGATGAGGAAGGGCTGGAAGGGCTGCGGACCGCTGTACGGTTCCTTGGGCTCAAAGCCCTGCGTGGTCCACGACCAGAGCGTCCCCTTGCGCGACAGCGCGACCGGTTCGACCAGCGCGGCGGCGTCGCCCGAAGGCACGGGAAAGACGATCTCGCCATTGGCGCGGCGCCCGCCGATCAGCCGCGGTTCGGCCTCGTCGGTCCACAGGCCCGGCGCGACGGGGGCGAGCGCGCTCATGCCGCTCTCGCATAGGTGCGCAGGCAATGGTCCTGATCGCCGAAGAATTTGTCGAGCAGCATAACGCGCTTCAGCGCATGGCCGATCGCGAGCTCGTCGGTCTGGCCCATGCCGCCGTGCATCTGCACCGCCTCGAGTCCGATCCGCGTCGCCGCTTCGCCGACAAAGGCTTTCGCGCCCGCGGCGATGCGCGGCCAGTTCGCATCGTCGGTCGTTGGGTCGAGCATCGCGGTGCGCAGCACCATCGAGCGCGCCTGTTCGAGCGCGGCATAGCATTCGACGAGGCGGTGCTGGAGCGCCTGGAAGCTGCCGATCGCGGCGCCGAACTGCTGGCGCTCGCCGACATAGGCGAGGGTGTCGTCGAACATCGTCTGCGCGAGCCCCAGCATCTCGGCCGCGGCGAGCAGGCGGGCGTCGCCGATGACGCGCTGGAATTTCGCTTCGGGCAGTTCGAACAGCTCTGCAGGTGCGCGATGCAGGTCGATCGTCGCGCCGTTCGAACCGTCGATCACCGGATAGTCCTGCCGCACGACGCCGGCGGCTCCCTTCGCGACTTTCGCGAGCTTGTTGTCGGCGACAGTGACCAGCAGCGTGTCGGCGAGGGGCGCGCCGAGGACGAAGGTCTTGGCGCCGGTGAGATGAGCATTTTCGGCTTTGGTGGCTACGGCTTCGATCTCATAGCGACGCCCCGGTTCTGCAAAGGCGACGGCCGCGAACTGCGCGCCCGAGGCCAGCTCGCAGACCAGCGCGCCATCGCCCGTTGCTGCCGCAAGCCGGATCGGCAGCACGCCATTTTCGAGCCAGGGGTCGATCGCGACTCCTTTGCCGAGCGCTTCGGCGACGAGCGCGAGGTCGACCATCGTTCCGCCGATGCCGCCCATTACCTCGGGCGCGGCGAGCGCGAGCAGGCCGAGGTCGGCGACCTCCTGCCAGCGTGCGCGCGAATAGCCGCCGTCGACCCCCCGCATCGCATGCCGCGCGGCGATGTCGACCGGCCCGAGAAAGCGGCCGATCATGTCGCGCGTCAGCTGCTGGTCTTCGTCGAGGTCGAAATTCATGCGCGCCGCCGGAAGCTGATCGGCAAGGTAGTGAGCCCGCGAAGCAACATGTTCGGCGGCCAGCTCGGCGTGTGACCCTCGGCAACGCGGAAGTCGGTGAGTCGGGTGAACAGTTCCGAATAAGCGACCGCCATTTCCTTGCGGCTCAGCATATTGCCGACGCACATATGGATGCCCTTGCCGAAAGCGAGATGGCTGCGCGCATTGGCGCGCTCCATGTCGAAGCGGTCGGGGTCGGGATATTTGGCGGGATCGCGGTTCGCCGCGGCATATCGGAGCTGCACCATCGCGCCCTTCGGGATTTTGACCCCGCCAAGCTCGGCGTCCTTCAGCACCATGCGCCACATGCCCGCGGTCGGGCTCTCGGTGCGCAGCACTTCCTCGACAAGATTGATGATCGCGCGGTCATTGCCTTCGTCAGCGGCGGCGACGGCTTTTGCCATCTGGTCGGGGCTTTCGATCAATTGAAGCAACCCGCCGGCGAGCGCCGAGGTCGTCGTCTCGTTCCCCGCGACCATCAGCTGCTGCATGATCGACAGGATTTCGGCATCCTCCAGCGGACGTTCGCCGTCGACCTCGGCATAGACGAGGTCGGAGAGCAGGTCGTCGGTGCGATTGGCGCGGCGCTCGTCGATCTTCGCTTTCACATAATGCTGGAATTCGACCACCTCGCGCGCGCATTCGAGTTCGCGTTCCTTCGGGATCATCCGGCCGAGCCGGTCGACGAAGGCGTCGGACCAGCGCTTCACGCGATCGAGGTCGCCCTCCATGCCGATCTGGCTCGCGATCATCGCGACGGGCAGTGGAATGCCGAAATCGCGGACGAAATCGGCGTCGCCTTTTGCCGCCATCTTTTCGATCAGGTCGACGACCACCCCGCGCATATCCTCCTCGATCGCCGCAACGCGCTTCATCGAGAAGGCGAGGTTGACGAGTTTGCGGAAACGCGTGTGCGTCGGCGGGTCGGCGGTCAGCAGCGTGTCGACCTGCGGCCAGCCCTCGGCGAGGATCGCGGCGACATCGCCATCCTCGGCCATTGCGCCCGACAGCGTGCCCTGGAAATTGTTCGAGAAGGTGTCGACCTCGCCGGTCGCTTGCGAACAAAGATCGTAGGAGAGGACGAGGAACATCCCTTCCGACAATTGCACGACGGGGCTCTTGGGCATCCAGGCGCGATAATAATCGAACGGGTCCGCGATGACCTGCGGGTCGAAGAAACTGCTTGCGGCGATATCGTTCACGCGCCTCTTCCCTCAATCTTCTCGTTATACGCGCAACTATATGCAGCCGCTCCCGCCGCGCGATGCACATTTTCGTTAGGCGGCGGTGACATGCGCAAGCGCGTTGGCGATGAACCGGCGCAGGTTCGGATCGGCATAGGCGGCGGGGCCGTCGCCGGGCTGGAGATAGACGAGGCGGCCCGCGCCGACGGCTTTTTCCCATGCGATGAGGTCGCTTTCGGGGCGGTGATCCCAGCCAATGTTGCTGAACATGCGTCCTGCGACGGCCTGCGCCGCCGAGTAGAAATTGTCGCGAACGAAAGCATGGTCGGCGCGGAGCAGCGGCTTGGCCGCGCCCCATATCGGCGCCAGATACAGCTCGTCGCAGAGTGGGAAGCGCGGCGGCAGGCCCGCGGTCACGGGGTGGCCGGGATCGAGCACGACCGCATCGTAACGGACCTCGTGGCGGTAACCCGAGTCGAGATGCGCTTCGCCATTCGCTTCGCCTGGTTCGTAGAGGAAGCGCCCGCCGAGCATGTCGGCCCATTCGGGCCACTCGGCCCAGCCCGCGATCGCATGATGCATCGCGACCGCGCCGCCGCCGCGCGCGAAATAGTCGGTGACCGCTCGGCGGTACGTGAAGGAAGGCGGCCGCGTCGCCGCTTTGCCGCCCTCGAAGCGATATCCGGGCATATCGTAGAAGAGGATCGCGTCGGCATCGTTCGCCGCGCCGGCGGCGACAGCAGTCTCGGCCTCGGGATGGATCAGGTGCGTGACCGCCCAGCCCTCGAAGCTCGCGAGCAGGCCGGCGAAGGGCTCGGCGTCATAAGGATGACCGCCCGACAGGACAAGAAGACGGCGAGCATTCATGCGATCTTGAGGATCATCTTGCCCTGGTTGCTCCCCGCAAAGAGCCGCATGAAGGCGCCGAAGCTGTTTTCGATCCCTTCGTCGACATGCTCGTCGGCGATGAGCTTGCCCTGTTGCAGCCAGCCCGCCATCGCGGCGCCGCCCTCGGCGAAGCGCGGGATATAGTCGGCGACGAGCAGCCCGCGGATCGAGGCGCGGTGGACGATGAGCTGCCAGATGTTGCGCGCGCCGACCTTGTCGACGCTGTTATATTCGCTGATCAGGCCGCAGAGGCCGATGCGCGCGCCGTGGCGGAGGTTCATCAGCCCCGCGTCGAGGATGTCGCCGCCGACATTTTCGAAGATGATATCGACGCCATCGGGCGCCTCGGCGCGGATCGCGTCGGTGAGCGCCTGCACATCCTTGCCTCGATAATCGATCGCCGCGTCGAAACCGTAGCGATCGACGAGCTTTGCGCACTTTTCCGGCCCGCCCGCGATACCGATGACCTTGCTCGCGCCCTTGATCTTCGCGATCTGCCCGACGAGCGAGCCAACCGCACCCGCGGCGCCGGTGACGAGCACGACGTCGCCGGACTGGGGCTCGCAGACGTCGATATAGCCGAAATAAGCGGTCATCCCGACCGCGCCGAGCACCGACAGATGGTTGGTGACCGACGGTACGAGGCTCGCATCGATCGGCTGGGTGAAACCGCCGACGGTGCCAACCGAATATTCCTCGATGCCGTTCAGGCCCATCACCCATTGGCCGGGCGCAAAGCCTTCGGCCTTGCTCGCCTCGACAATGCCGATGGTCGAGGCGCGCACCGGATCGCCGAGCGGGATCGGCGGCATATAGCTTGGCGCATCGTCCATCCAGCCGCGGATCGCGGGGTCGAGCGAGGCATAATGATTGCGAATCAGGAACTGCCCGTCGGCGAGTTCGGGCGCGGGTTCGGTGATGAGCGAGAAATCTTCCGGCACCGGTTCGCCATCGGGCCGGCGGACAAGCAGAAAGCGGCGGTTGTCAGGCATAGGGGCTCCTCAAGCCGGGACGATGGAGACCGGGATCGCGCTCTGCAGCGACTGGCCGGTAATGGGGTCGTAGGACACGCTCTCGCTGACGAGGCGGTTGGTCGAGGCGCCATGTTCGTGAACGCCGTCCGCGCCGATGTCAGGGCCGCCGAAGGCGTGCGCCATCGACACGACGCCGGGGCGCATATTCTCCGCCGAGCGCGCGACCGCGACGACCTCGCCCACCGCCGAGCGAATGCGCACCGTATCGCCGTCGGCGCAGGGGATCAGCGCAAGATCGTCGGGATGCAGGAAGGCGGGGTTCGTCGTGCGCTTGGCGCGCAGGGCAGGCAGATTCTGTCCTGTCGAGTTGAAGCGATGCCGGCTGCGGCGCGACACCATGCGCCAGGGGAAATCGGGGGTCGGCTGGGCGGCATCGCCATAGGCGGTCAACTGGTCGGGCATCGCGCCCGCTGTGAGGTCGAATCGGCCGGGGGCGCCGAGATCTCCGGGTTCGACGATGGGGTGGAGGTCGGCGTAGATCACCGCCTCGCCGTCGACCGTATCGCCGCGCACCTTGCTGGGCGCGACCGCGCAGCCCGCGACCATCAGGTCAAGGAACGCTTCCTTGGTAGGCCGTTCGTCCATCGGGCAGGGGCCGCCCGCGAGCGGCATGCCGGTGCCGAGGCGGTGCGCGAGCTCCCAGAGCATCTCCCACTCCTCGAGCAGCCCTTCGGGCGCGTCGATCATCGCCTCGGTGTAGCGGGCGTAGGGGATTTCGTACCACCATTCGGAAAGATTGCTGATGTCCTCGCGTTCGAGGCACATTTTGGGCGCGAGGATATAGTCGGCGCGCTTCGCGGTCGCGGACCCGGCGTTGACATCGATGCACACGAGCAACTCGAGCCCGTCGATCGCGCGGGTCATCTTGTCCTGATCGGGGAAAGCGACCACGGGGTTGCCCCCGATAACGATCAGCGCGCGCACCTGGCCTTCACCCGGCGTCAGCATCTCGTCGGCAAGGACGTTGCACGGCATCTCCATACCGAGGTGCGTGAGGCCGCGGATGCGCGAGGCGGGGAAACCCTCGCCATAGAGCGCCATCGGCGGCGCGACCTGCGCGCGGCGCTGGGTGACGGGGGTGAAGACGCGCGGGATCGAGCTCTTCTCGCCCTCGCGGCAGAAGCGCCCGCAGATGATGTTGAGCGACGAGACGAGATATTGCGTGAGCGTTCCGTTGCCCGCCATCTCGGGGCCGGTGCCGGTCGAGACGACGCCCTTCGTGCCCCCCGCGAACATCCGCGCCGCGGCGACGAGCTGGCTCTCGTCGACCCCCGCGCGCGCCGCGGCGACGGCGGGGGTGAAGCCCGCGACCGCGCGCTGCAATTCGTCGAGGCCGTCGACGTATCGCTGGACGAACGCCTTGTCATAAAGCCCTTCGGACAGGATGACGTGGACTATTCCCGCGAGCAGCGCGGGGTCCTCGCCGGGCCGCACGGGCAAATGGATATGCGCGAGCGCGGCGACGTCGCTCTCGCGCGGGTCGGCGACGATCAGCTTCAGACCGCTTTCGAGCGCATCGCGCAGGCGGCGCGAGGGCGAGAAGGGCGGCAGCCCGCCCGGGGGGCCGTAGTGCGAGACGATCGGATTGTTACCGATGAAAAAGGCGACGTCGGCTTCGGCGAACGTATGCATCCCGCCCATCCAGCTGCCGTAGCGCATCGTCGTATAGACTTTCGCGGGCTGGTCGAGCGTCACCGAGGTATAGATGTTACGCGTGCCGAGCCCCTGCGCGAACGACATCGCGCTGCCGACCCCCGCGCTGTTCTGGAAAGCATAAGTGCCGCCATAGACGGCGACGGCATGCGGGCCGTGCTCGGCGACGATCGCCGCCAGTTTCGCGCCGATCTCGTCGAGCGCGTCGTCCATGGCGATATCCTGGAACGCCCCGTCGACGCGCTTCTGCGAGACCGTCAGCCGCTGTGGGCCGTGGTGCGCTTCGGCAAGCTGGCGGCCCTTGATGCACGTATAGCCGCCGAATACCGGATCGTCGGCGTCACCCTGCACTTTGGTCACGCGTCCGTGCTCGATGGTGACGAGCATCGCGCAATTGGCGTGGCAGAAACGGCAGAAACTGCGGCGGACCTCGGGCATCGTCTCTCTCCCTGATCACATCCTACGCCAGCGCGTGGACCAATCGACTGGCACTTTTGGCGGTGGCTGGCTGCCGACCGCAGGCGCAATTTCGCTGCCGGAACAGGGAGAGTATCGATGCCGACATCGCGCCAATGGCTGCTGAACGGACACCCGCGCGGGCGCGGGATCGAGGATGGCGATTTCCGGCTGGTTGAGACCGAAATCGGCGCGCCGGGCGAGGGCGAATTGCTGCTCAAGACGCTCTATCTCGGCTTCGATCCGGCGCAGAAGGGTTGGATGGAGAATATCGCGGACTATGTGGCGCCGATGGCGATCGGTGACGTGATGCGCGGCAGCGGGATCAGCGAAGTCGTCGAAAGCAATCATCCGGGCTTCGCGGCCGGCGACCTCGTGATGGGGTCGACCGGCTGGACCGAATGGCACCTGTCAAACGGCGAAGGGCTGGTGAAAATCGAGACCGGGCTGCCGCCGACCGCGATGCTCTCGGTGCTCGGGACGACGGGCGTCACCGCCTATTGCGGGCTGTTCAAGGTCGGGCGGCCGGTTGCGGGCGATACGGTGCTCGTCTCGGGCGCTGCGGGGGCGACGGGATCGGTCGTCGGCCAGCTCGCGAAGATCTCGGGATGCCGCGCGGTCGGTATCGCTGGCGGCGAGGACAAGTGCCGCTGGCTCGTCGAGGAAGCGGGGTATGATGCCGCGATCGATTACAAGGCGGGCAATGTCCGCGCGCAAATCAAAGAGCATTGTCCCGGCGGCGTCAACGTGATTTTCGACAATGTCGGCGGCGCGATCCTCAATGACATGCTCGGCGAGATCGCTACCGGCGCGCGCGTCGCGGTGTGCGGAGGGATCAGTCGCTACGAAATGGGAACGCTGCCCGCGGGGCCGCAGAATTATTTCAACCTGATCTTTCGCCGCGGTTCGATGGCGGGCTTCATCGTGCTCGACTGGGCGAGCGAGTTTCCCGAGATCCGGAGGCGGCTCGAAGGCTTCGTGCTCGATGGGCGGCTCAACTACCGCGAGGATGTGCAGCACGGGTTCGAGAATGCGCCCGACACGCTGAAACGGCTGTTCGTCGGGCAGAACCGGGGCAAACAACTTTTGAAGCTCTGAGGAGATCGATATGGGCAGGCTGGCCGGAAAGCGCGCCGTCATCATCGGCGCGGCATCGACGGGAAATATGGCGCAGGTGACCGCGCGGCGCTTCGCGCGCGAGGGCGCGACGGTGATGGTCGCGGGGCGCAAGCAGGCGCCGCTCGATGCGCTGGCTAACGAGATCGGCGGTCATGCCGCGCTCTGCGACATCACCGACAAGGCGTCGGTCTTCGCGCTCGCCGATGCGGCGAAGGCGAAGATGGGCGGGGTCGACATCGCGATGAACGCAAGCGGATGGGGACTGCTCAAGCCCTTGCTCGAGGTGACCGAAGAAGAGCTCGACGCGATCGTCGCGCTGCAGTTCACCGGGGTGCATCATTTCCTCCAGGCGTTCGTCGGCGCGATGCTCGCGAACGATCCGAGCGGTGGGTCGATCATCCAGATTTCGTCGGCGACGACGCGCGCGCCGATCGGCAACCATGCGGCCTATATCGGCACCAAGACGGGGTCGGAGGCGCTGATCCGCTGCGTCGCCAATGATTTCGGCGCGGCGGGCATAAGGGCGAATATCGTCTCGCCGGCGTTCACCGAATCGCCGATGACCGAGGGCGCGTTCGCGACGCCGGGGCTCGTCGATGCCTTTCTGCCGCGCTACCCGCTCGGACGCCTGAATACATCGGAGGATGTGGCGAATGCGTGCCTGTGGCTCGCGAGCGACGAGGCGTTCGTGACGGGCGAGAATTTGCAGCCGAACGGCGGGCTCGCGCTACGCGGTAACCCGCAGGAGGCCGATATTGCCGCCGCGGTTGGCGCAGCGATGGCGAAGTTGCAGAACTGAAGATCCTCCCTGTCGCGAAGCGATGGGGAGGGGTGCCGCTCGCGAAGCGAGTGGTGGAGGGGCGGCGTCATAGCCCCTCCGTCAGCGCTTCGCGCTGCCACCTCCCCATGCCTGCGGCACAGGGAGGATCGATTAGCTGATCTGCCGCTCGCGCCCTTCCCAATAGGGGGCGCGGAGTTCGCGGCGCAGGATCTTGCCTGACGGGTTGCGCGGCAGTGCGGCGATGAAGTCCACCGACTTCGGGCATTTATAGCCGGCGATCCGCTCGCGCGCCCAGCCGATGATCTCGCTCGCGTCGGTGCGCTGCCCTTCGCGCAGCACGACGCACGCCTTCACCGCTTCGCCCCATTTGTCGTCGGGGACGCCGACGACGGCGACATCGGCGACCGCGGGGTGGCCATAGATCGCATTCTCGACCTCGGCCGGATAGACATTCTCACCGCCCGAGATGATCATGTCCTTCACCCGGTCGTGGAGATAGAAATAGCCGTCCTCGTCGGTGTAGCCGGCGTCGCCGGTTCGCAGCCAGCCGTCGGCGTCTATCGTCTCCGCCGTCGCCTCGGGCCGTCCCCAATATTCGCGCATATTCGCCTGCGTCCGGATCGCGATCTCGCCGATCGCGCGTGGGGGAAGGGGATTTCCGTCGGTGTCGATCACGCGCATCTCGACGCCGCGCAGCGGCTTGCCGACCGACCGCATGCGTTCGTTTCCCGCCGGGTCATGATCATCAGGCGGCAGCGCGGCGATCGTGCCCGACGTCTCGGTCATCCCGTACATCTGCACGAACCCGCACTGGAAAACGTCGATGCATTGCCGAAGCAGATCGAGCGGGATCGGCGAGGCGCCATAGGCGATGTGGCGAAGGCGCGAGAAATCGACTTCGCGCGCCCGTGGCTGACTGACGATGATCTGCATCGCCGCGGGGACCATGAAGATTTTCGAAATTCCATGCGCCTCGATCAGGTCGAGCACCCCGCCGGGGTCGAACTCGCGCGTGATCACGCCCGTCGCGCCATTGGTCATCACGGTGATGCCGTAACCGGTGCCGCCGATGTGGAAACAGGGCATGGCGACGAGACCGACATCGCCTTCGTCCCAGCGTTCCCAGTCGGCTTGCAGCGCGGGGTCGCGGTCTAGCTTCGAGCGCAGCACCGATCCGTTGGTGAGCACCGCGCCCTTCGGCTTGCCGGTGGTGCCTGAGGTGTACATCTGGATCACCGCGTCGCCTTCGCCGCGCGGCACGTCGGGGTCGCTATTGGGAAACGTGTCGCGCCAGCTGCGGTAGTCGGCAAAGCCGCTCGCGGCACCCTCGGTGGCGATAACATGTTCGACGCCCGGAAAGGTCTCGCGGTTCGCCGCGACCAGTTCGGTGAACTCGGGACCGACGAACAAGATGTGCGCACCGCAATTGTCGATGATCCAGGCGATCTCGGGTACAGCAAGCCGCCAGTTGACCGGGGTCATCACCCCGCCCGCCTTCGCGACCGCCATCACCAGTTCGAAATAGATATCGCTGTTCTTGCCGAGATAGGCGACGCGGTCGTCGGGCTCCAGCCCCAGCGAGATCAGCGCATTCGCGCCGCGGTTGCTGTTCGCGTTATATTCGTCGTAGCGCGTCGCGGCGCCTTCGAAATGAAAGACGATCTTGTCCGGCCGCTCACGCGCATTCTTGCGCGCAACATCGGCGACCCGTTCGAATGGCGGCACCTTCACGTCTTGCGTCTCCCTACGCCCGGCCGGCGCCGAGTGCCTGCCGATAGAGATTGGAGTCGGCGGCGTAGAAATTGCAATGAAAACCCGACGGCACGCGGAACGGCACATGCACCGTCGCAACCGGGCCCGCAGCGATATCGAGCGCGTCGAAGATCGCGAGCTCGCTCGTCGCGGCGCCGGCGCGGTGGACCAGCGTCATCGCATAGCCGTCGCCTTCGCCCTGTGCGCCGATCTTCGGTGCAAAGATCAATTCGCCGCACGAGGCGCCGTTGCCGAAGTGGTAGACATCTTCCTTGCCGCTCACCGTGTCGAAGCGCAGCACCCCGTCCATCCCCTCGGCGCGCCCGTCGCGGCTGTTGAGATTGATGTTCGCGAAGCTGTGGCGCGAGGCGCGCGTCATGAAGCGGTCGTCGGGGCGCGGGAACTGGATGTCGCGGTCGTTGAGCGTTTCTTCCTTGATCCAGGTTCCGTTGCCGTTGGTGCCGGGGTCGATCGTCCAGCGGCGGAGGCTCTGCTGCGTGTCGGCATGCGTCCGCTTCACCCCGGTCTCGTCGGGGAAGAGCGCGGTGCCGTTGGCCGCGGCGACGTCGGCGATGATCTTGCCGTCCGCTTCCCAGACGTTGAGTTCGTGGAACATATGGCGCGGTTCGTAATCGAACCAGCGCACGTCGCTCGCCGATCCTTCGCGCGGCATCACCGCGAATTTGGTCGGGCGATCATTGACCCACGCGGTCATCGGGCCGCCCTTCATGAAGCGGGCCAGGTCGACGTCGATCGGGATCACCGGAAAGACGACCCAATTTTCGGTCAGGAAGAAGGTATGCATCAGCGCGTTGTGCGGCATGTCGATCAGCTCGGCCTTGCGCACGCTGCCGTCAGCGGCGATTACGTCGTAGCGGATCTGCGCCGCGCCCATCGGGCCGCCCACCATCGCGCCGATGTTGACGAGCTCACCCGTATAATGGTCGATCTTGGGGTGGGCGGAGAAGGTCGTGGTGATCGTCCCGCCATAATGTTCCTCGCCCAGCGTTTCGAGCGTGCGCGGGTCAAGCTCGACCGCGGGGGCGCCCTCCATCAGCGCGAGCAACTTGCCGCCATGGACGATGATATTGGTGTTGGCGGTGTTATAGCGTTTGCCCTGCACCGACGGGTCGGCGGTCATCGGGTTGCCGAACAGCCCGAACAGACGCTTGCCGGCGGCTTTTTCCAGCTCGAACTTCTCGGTCCGCACCCAGCGGTTGAGCATCGACGCGCGGCCGCTTTCGATATGGAAGGCATAGACCATGCCGTCGCCGTCGAACCAGTGATACTCGCCCTCGCGCGTCGGATAGAGCGGTTCGGGACCGTTGCGATAAAAGACCCCGACCAGATCAGTCGGGATTTCGCCGTCGACGATCAGATCGGGGGCGGTCGCCTCGAAGCGGACGGGCTGGTGATGCCCCGACAAAAAGGGGTGGTCGAAAAATGCCTGCGTCATCCTTGATCCCTTCGCTGATCAAACAAGGGGCGGTGCTTTACGCCGCCCCCTGTCCCCCATTTTGCCCGCTGCGATCCCGCCGTGCCCGTGGCGGGGCCGTATCGCCCGTCAGAAACGGAAGCCGAGCTCGACCCCGTAGGTGCGCGGCGCCTGCGCGGCGCCGAAGGTGAAAAGGCCCGCGACCGGCAGCGTCGACGACAAGCCTTTGTGGTTGGTGAGGTTGCGTCCGAACAGCGCGAGGCTGACTTCGCGGTCGTCGCCGAGCAGGAAGGTGTAGCCGATCTGCGCCGACAGGTTTTCGCGATCCTCGGTGAAGCAGCGATTGTCGTTGGTCACCGCGCCGGGGACAACCGGGCGGTTCGGCGCGATGCAGGTCACATATTTGCTCTGATAGCGCAGCAGCGTCGACGCATCGAAGCGGCCCGAGCCGATTTCCTTCGAATAGTTGAGCCCCGCCGACCACTGGAATTTGGGCGCGCGGCGCAGCGTCAGCGTCGAGACATCGTCGGCGATGCCGTCGGCCGGACTGCCCGGAGTCAGGCCGACGATGTCGTTGAAGAAATTCTTGTATTTGGCATCGGTGTAGCTGAACGACGCATTGAAGCTGAACGCATCGGTCATCTGCGCGATGATTTCGGCCTCGAACCCCTTGATGTCGGCCGACGAGGCGTTGCGCACCACCGTTTCCTGCGGGCTCGACGAACCGGGAGGCGAAGGCTGCACGACCTCTTCCTGCTTGTTGTCATATTTGGTGTAATAGAAGGCGAGGTTGGTGCGCAGCGTGCGGTCGAGCCAGTCGGCCTTCAGTCCGACCTCATAGGCGTCGACCGTTTCGGGCTGATACGGCCCGAGCGAGGTCGGCGACGCCGCGCGGCCGTTGAACCCGCCCGAACGGAAACCGCGCGAGAAGGACGCATAGACCAGCTTGCCGGGTTCGATCGTATATTCGGCGTTGGCGCGCCAGGTGAATTTGTCGAAGCTGTCGCTACCCGAACAATTGTTCGCAGGGCTGTAGACCGGGATGACGACGCCCGGTGCGGGGCTGGTGGTTCCCGTCACCGCGACGCACGACATGCCGTCGAAACTCGGCTGCGTGATGCGAACGAGCGCGCCGATGCGGCCATAATTGTTGAAGATTTCCTTCTTGTCCTTGGTGTAGCGCGCGCCCAATGAGATTTTGAAGGCATCGGTCAGGTTGATCTGGGCATCGGCGAACCCGGCGTAGGATTTGGCGCTGTGGTCGACATATTGGCGCAGCACTGCCCTCGCGCCTTGGCCGAGCACGACGCCGAAATTGGTCGACTGGTCGAGCGTGTACGAACTGTCGAAATAATAGCCGCCGAGCAGGACGTTGACGGTATCGAAGTCGGCGAGCAGGCGGAGCTCCTGGCTGAACTGCTCATATTTCTGCTGTCGCCGCGTGTCGAAGAAGTCGGCCGAACTGCCGTCGAAATCCTGCGTCACCGATTCCTTGTTCGTGATGTATCCGGTAACCGACGACAACGTCAGATTGTCGCTGAGGTCGATGTCGATGTTTCCGGTGATGCTATCGACATTGTTGCGCACCGGCGTCTCGATATTCTGGAACGTCGTATAGAGGCCGTGCGCGGGCAGCGACCAGCGGTTGCATTCGCCCGCAGGCGAAAAGCCGGGTGCGCCGGGTGCCGCGCAGATGACGTCGCGGCCGGTTTCGGACAGTGCCGAGGCGACCGTCTCGCCGCGTTCGCGCGTGTGCTGGTACGTCACCTGCGCGGTGATCGCATCGCTTGGGGTGATCAGCGCGGTGACGCCCCCCGTCAGCGTTTCATATTTGCCTTCGCGGCGGTCCTTGGTGACATTGTAATAGAAGCCGTCGGTCTTGTCGTAATAGCCGAAGGCCTTCAATGCGATGAAATCGCCAAGCTTGCCGGTGTTGACGACGAGGCGCGCGCGCTTGGTGTCGAAACGGCTATAGGCGAACTGGCCGCGCACGCCGAAATCCTCGGTCGGACGGGTGCGAATGACGTTGATCACGCCGCCGATCGTGTTGCGGCCGAACAGGGTGCCTTGCGGCCCGCGGAGCACTTCAAGGCGCTCGAGGTCGAAGCTGTCGAGCAGCTGGCCGGTGTTGGTGCCGATGAAGACGCCGTCGACGACGACGCCCACCGCGGGGTCGAAGCTCTTTTCGATATCCTCGAAGCTGATGCCGCGGATCGCGATCGCAGCGGCGCTCGGGCCCGCGCCGACCGAGTCGACGACGAGGCTGGGGACGCGGCCGGCGATGTCGCGGATATCGTCGATCGTCGCCGATTCCAGCGCCTTTTCGTCGAGCGCGGTCACCGCGATCGGGATCGACTGGATGTTTTCTTCGCGCTTCTGCGCGGTGACGACGATCTCGCGGATAGCCCCGCTGTTTTCCTCGACGGGCGGCTCCTGCGCCGCGGCCGGGGTGGCGACCGCCAGTGCGGCGAGCGATACGGTGGCGTAAACGGCAGGCAGCATTCGGGCATGCGTGGTCATCGCGTTCCTCCCTCCTCGCGCCGGCGCATAGGCTCGCCGGTCACGTTGGAAGCGAAGGTCCGCTTTATGCCCCGATTCAACAATCATCAAAAATATCAGGCGTGCCGTAGCAGTGCCGAACACCTTGATTTTACTGGCGTTGTGTCGCTCCACCGTCGACGAAAAGGCCGTGGCCGGACATGAATCGCGCATCGTCGGACGCCAGAAAGGCGGCGACGTCGGCGATGTCTTCGGGCTGTCCGAGCCGGCCGAGCGCCGCCTTGTCGATCCAGCGCTGTTTGAACTCGGGCATCGCCGTGAAGGCGGGCGCTGTCATCGGCGTGTCGATCGCGCCGGGCTGGATGCAGTTGACGGTGATGCCGAACGCCCCGACCTCCGCCGCGACCGATTTCGTCATACCGAGCACGGCATGCTTCGACGCGCTATACGCGGTCATCCCGGCCTCGCCAAAGCTCGACATCACCGATCCGATCAGGATGATCCGGCCGTGCGGCGAGCGCTTGAGCAAGGGCAGCGCGTCGCGCATCAGGCGGAAGACCGCTGTGACATTCACCGCCATCATCTGATCGAAAAATTCGTCGTCATGGCCATCCAGCATCTGCATGCCCGTGATGCCGGCACAGGCGACGACGATATCGAGCCCGCCGAAGCGTGCATCGACTTCGGCGACGAGCTTGGCATTGGTGCCGGGCTCGGTGACGTCGGCGACGATATCGACGTTGCCCGCGCGGTCGGTGGTCAGGACGCGCGCGCCGTCGGCAGCCAGCCGCTCCGCGGTGGCAAGCCCGATCCCCGATCCGGCGCCGGTAACGAGCGCTGCACGGCCGTCGAGACGGCTTGCGGTCACAGCGAACTGCCGCCGTCGATGCGGAATTCGGCGCCGGTCGCAAAGGCGGACTCATCCGACGCAAGATAAAGGACGATCGCCGAAATCTCCTCGGGCTTGCCGAGCCTCCCGACGGGATGCGTCGCGACCCAGCTGTCGTAGAGCGCCTGACCGTCGGCAACCTGCGCCATCACCTTGTCGAGGATCGGCGTATGGATCGCGCCCGGATGCACCGAATTGCAGCGGATGCCGTAACCCTTGCGCGCATAGTGCAGCGCGACCGACTTGGTGAGGTGCGTCACCGCGGCTTTGGCGGCGTTGTAGGCGGCGAGGTCGCCTTGCGCGCGTACGCCGCACATCGACGACATGTTGATCACCGATCCGCCATGATCTTTCATCTTCGGGATGACATGCTTGCAGCCCAAAAAGACACCGTCGACGTCGATCGAAAATTCGTGGCGAAAGGCTTCGAGCGTCAGATCCTCAATCGACCCGTGGGTGGTGATCCCGGCATTGTTGACGAGGATATCGACGCGCTCGCAGCTATCGAGCGCCGCTAGCCATTCCGCCTCGTTCGACACGTCGAGCCTGACGAAACGTTGCCCGAGTTCGGCAGCGAGCGCCTCGCCCGCGGCAGCATCGATATCGGCGATGACGACGCTCGCGCCCTCGGCGACGAAGCGGCGGACGATATCGAGGCCGAGCCCCGACGCGCCGCCGGTGACAAAGGCGGTCTTGCCCGCGACCTGTCCGCTTGCTCCTGCCATTTGATCCTCCCTCTTTTGCCGCGGCACTATCATCCTGCGCGCAGCGCGGGGGGACTATTTATTGCGCTAGGTGCGATGAGCGGGCGGACGGTTCCAAGGTTGCACGGCCCGTTGCAGGAGAGGCGGCATGTCGGCAGGCTGGGACTATATCATCGTCGGCGCGGGATCGGCGGGGTGCGTGCTCGCCGAGCAGCTCAGCGCCGACCCGCAAGTCCGCGTGCTCCTTCTCGAAGCGGGCGGCAGCAACGACAGCCGCTGGGTCGCGATCCCGAAGGGCGTCGCAAAGCTCGTCACCAATCCCGACCATATCTGGGCCTATGGCGTCTCGCAGCCGCGCGGCGATGGCGGCGCGCCGGGCGAGGTGTGGATCCGCGGCAAGGGTCTCGGCGGATCGTCGGCGGTCAACGGCATGATCTGGAGCCGCGGCGAACCCGCCGATTATGACGAGTGGGAGAAGCTCGGCTGCACCGGCTGGAACGGCGAGGCGATGACCGACGCCTTCCGCAAACTCGAGGATCATGGCCTTGGCGCAAGCGCGATGCGCGGCGCGGGCGGGCCGGTCGGCGTGGCGCCAAAGATCCACAGTTATCCGCTTGCCGAGACGATGGTTCAGGCCGGGGTCGAGATGGGGCTGCGTCCCGTCGACGATCTCAACGCCGCGACGTCGGACCGCGTCGGTTTCTATTCGCACAACGTCCGCCGCGGGCGGCGCGAGAGTGCGGCAACCACCTTCCTTGCGCGGTCGAAGAAGCGACCGAACCTGCACGTCGTCACCCACGCGATGGCCGAGCGGCTGATAATAGAAGGCGGACGCGTGACCGGTGTCGAGGCGCGGGTCGCCGGGCAACCGCAGCATTTCGATTGCGATGGCGAGGTGATCGTGTCGGGCGGCACGCTCGAAAGTCCGTTGCTGCTTCAGCGGTCGGGCATCGGCCCCGCCGATGTGCTCCGCGCCGCCGGGGTGGAGCCGATCGTCGACGCGCCCGACGTCGGCGGGCGAATGCGCGAGCATCTGGGCTTTTCGATGCCGCACCGCCTGTCACGCGACGTCGGCAGCAACCGCAGTTTTTATGGCATCGGCCTCGCTCGCGCGATGGCGCAATATATGCTGACGCGCCGCGGGATCATGGCGACGGGGCCGTTCGAGGTCGGCGCCTTTCTGAATCTGACGAGCCGCGACATGCGGCCCGATCTCCAGCTCTATCTCGGCGGCTACACCTTTGCGCTTGGCGACGAGAAGCATCCGGTGCCGTTGAACAGCATCGACCGCAAGCCGGGGATGACCATCTATGGCCAGCTCCTGCGCCTGACGAGCGAGGGTAGCATCCTGATCGTGGGGCCCGGCAGCGACGCCGCGCCGGAGATCAAACCCAACTGGCTGTCGACGCGCGACGATGAGCGCACGGCCGTCGCGGCGGTCCATGCGATGCGCCGCTATATGGCGCAGCCGGCGCTGGTCGGGCTGGTCGAACGCGAGCTACTCCCCGGCGCGGCGGTGCAGAGCGACGCCGAAATCCTCGCCGCCTTTCGCCGCCTCGCGACCTGTGGGCTGCATGGCGTCGGGACGTGCCGGATGGGCAGCGACAATCGCGCGGTCACCGACGCGCGGCTCCGCGTCAACGGCGTCGATGGCCTGCGCGTCGTCGACTGTTCGGTAATGCCGTCGCCGGTGACGGGCAACACCAACGCCCCCGCGATGGCGCTCGCGCTCCGCGCTGCCGATTTGATTCGCGAGGATCGACGGAAATTGCGCGCGGTCGCCTAGGCGGTCTCGCGATCCTTGAGCCAGCCGATCCCGCGGCGCAGCAGGTCATAGAAGACGGGCAGGTCCCACGCGCAGCGATCGACCGTCGGCCACCAGTCCATCATCGGCTGCAGATCATAATGGCCGCGGCAATGCCCGAGCGTAAGGTACAGCACCGCGCCCGCGCCATGCTGCTTGATATAGAAGACCGGATAGGTGCCGGGCGCATCTTCGGCCTCGACGAAACCCGTGCCCGGCCCGGTGCATTCGGTGTCGAGAAGCACGTGCAGGTCGCCGTGCGTTTCGAGATGATAAAGCTCGTCGGTCGTCTCGAACGGTTTGATGCCCTTGGTAAGCGCATGGTCGGGGTCGGCGACGCGGACGGTATAGGGCTCGATCGCGGGATGGCTGATGAATTGCGAGCCGAGCAGATCCATCATCAGCGGCGCCCAGCGCGGCGCGTCCCACACGCCGGTGTCGAGCAGGCGGAGGATCGAGTTGGTGCCGTGGAGCGCGTACCAGCGCCCGCCCTTTGTGAGCCAGCGCTTCAGCGCCTCCTGCGCGAGAAGCGACGGGGTGACGTCGCAGGTATAGGTGATCAGGATGTCCGCCGTCTCGATCGCCTCGATATTCTCGTAATTCTCGAACACGCGCGTGCGCACACGCTGATCCTCGGCGAGCAGCTTCAAAAGCTCGAGCCGCGCAAAATCCATGTCGTGCCAGACGCCGCCGCAGATCAGCACGCAATCGATGCGGGACGGATGTTCGCTCTCGCTCATCGCCGGTCCTCTCCTTCTGTTACGACCGTTTCATGCGTGCATGCCGCGCTCGCGTCACCTTGCTGTATTGATAGGTTCACCGACGCTGCGAAACTGGCAAGAGAAACAATGAGAGGAGAGGCGCGATGCAGCAGAAGCTCGGCGGCAAGGTCGCTTTGGTCACCGGCGGGACGAGCGGCATCGGCGCTGCGACCGTTGGAAGGCTGGTTCGCGACGGCGCGAAGGTGGTTTTCACGGGCTCGAATGCCGAGGCCGCGGCGGCGGTCGAGGGCGAAACCGGCGCGATCTTCCGTGCCCACCGCGTCGAGGATGCGTCGGCATGGGACGCGCTGATGGCCGAGGTCGAGGCCGAATATGGCCGTCTCGACATCGCCTTCGCCAACGCCGGGACCGAGGCGGGCGACGCGAGTGTCGAGGATATCGGCATCGACGCGTGGAACCATATCGTCGGCGTCAACCAGACCGGGGTGATGCTCACCGTCCAGCACGCGATCCGCGCGATGGCGAAAAATCCGCAAGGGCCGAAGGGATCGATCATCGTCAACTCGTCGATGAACGCGCACCGCGCGATGGGCAATTATGCCGCTTATTCGGTGACCAAGGCCGCGGTCGTCGCGCTGGTCAAATCGGCGGCGATCCATTGCGCCGGGAAAGGCTATGCGATCCGCGTCAACGCGGTCCTGCCCGGCGTCGTCGAAACCGACATGATCCGCGGGGTGATCGACCGTGCGCCCGACCCCGCCGCGGCGCGCGCGGCGTTCGAGGGGATGGCGCCGATGAAACGCATGGCGCAGCTGGACGAGGTCAGCGCGCTGGTCGCGTTTCTGGCATCCGACGAAGCGGGTTTCATTTCGGGCGCCGACTATGTCATCGATGGCGCGACCACCGCCGGGATGATGGGCGTCTGACCCCGCTCAAGGCCGCCGCGGCGCATAGAGCCCGCGATGCTCGCGCGGTTCGCTGCGCTCATATTGCGGCGGCACGGCGATGGTCGCGCCCAGCGTAGCGGCGGCGTGCCACGGCCAGCGCGGATCATAGAGCGCCGCGCGCGCGATTGCGACCGCGTCGGCATCGCCATTTGCGATGATGGCTTCGGCCTCGATCGGGTCGGTAATCAGGCCGACGGCGATCACCGGCATAGTCACGGCATCCTTGACCGTCCGCGCCAGCGGCACCTGATACCCCGGGCTGAGCGCGATCTGCTGCGCCGGGTGCAATCCGCCGCTCGACACATTGATCGCGGCGCACCCGCGCGCTTCGAGCGCCTGCGCAAAAATGACGGTCTCTTCGATCGACCAGCCGCCCTCGACCCAGTCGGTGCCCGACACGCGCACCGTCACGGGGCCGTGCGCGGCGAACGCGTTGCGGACGATGTCGAAAATCTCGAGCGGGAAGCGCATCCGGTTTTCGAGACTGCCGCCATAGTCATCGTCGCGCCTGTTCGACAGCGGCGACAGAAACTGGTGGAGCAGATAGCCGTGCGCGGCGTGCAACTGGATCGCGTCGATCCCCAGCCGCGCCGCGCGTGTTGTCGCATCGGCGAAGGCGGTACGGATCCTCTCGAGCCCCCCGTCGTCGAGTGCGGCGGGCGCATTGTCGGCGGCGAGGAAGGGAAGCGCGGACGGGGCGACCGTCTGCCATCCATTCGTCGCATCGGGTGCGATCTGCGCGCCGCCGTCCCAGGGTTTAGCCGTGCTGGCCTTGCGCCCGGCATGTGCGAGCTGGATCGCGACCGGGATGTCCGACCATTGCCGCACCGCCGCCAGCACGCGCGCAATCGCCGCTTCGCTCGCATCATCATACAGGCCAACGTCGGCATAGGTGATGCGCCCTTCCGGCAAAACCGCCGCGGCCTCGATCGTCAGAACGCCCGCGCCCGAGATCGCGAGCTGGCCCAGATGCATCAGATGCCAGTCGGTCATTTGTCCGTCTTTGGCCGAATATTGGCACATCGGCGCGATGACGATGCGGTTGGGCAGCGACAATCCGCCGATCGCGATCCGCTCGAACAATCTGGCCACCATCTTCTCCCGCTATTCGCCGACATTTCAATACCCCCTGACGACGCCGTCAAGCCAGGAGGAGCGTGAAAAATAGGCCGGCAATGGCAGCGGATGAATTCGCAAAAATGACGATCGCAAGATGTCCGCTCACCGCGCCCCAGCCCGTTGCGCATCACTCACAGGATACCGTTCCCTTTATGGCAGCGACCGAGAGTTTCGGTGATTGATTTTGCTAATTCACTCGGACAGCCTTGAAGAATGGCAGGAAACTGCCATTTTCGCTGCGAGGCGAGAGGTCGGTGCACGACATCATAATCCGCGTGTCGGGGGTTGGAGTCCTTCCTCGGCCTTCGACTCGAATTTGCGATTCGACACCTGATTTTGGGTGTCATTTGCCCCCAACGAAAGGGGCGGTCTGCTGTCTTTATCCGGGCTGGCACGCAGTAGCGCTTAAGCCAGTCGCCAGCCGCGACGATGGTTGGTTTCCCAACGTCGCACCGCTACGGGCATTGTGGCGCCACCAGACAGGATTTCTATTGTGGCAAGTCCAGATGGCAATATGGCGCAGCTATAGGGGAGATCGGCGCTCGCGCTTAGCCGGACGTATCGGGCATTCACTGCTTTCTGCGGAAAGCGGGCAAGGAAATTCACGGGGTCGGCGGAATGTTCGGCGCGCCAGTTCGTGAGCGGTCGCATTTCATCAGAATTCTCGTCATCCGAACAGTCGATGCAGAAATGGATCGCGGACCCGTGTCCTGTTACACTGCAGGACTCCGGCGGGCGCAACCGAATCGCATCGATTGGCCGGGTGGCGCCCAGATCGATCTGAACCCAACTGAAATCTTCCCGTTGTACCCCATCCTCGGGTGCTAGCCGGTAATAGCGCGCGATCGACGCGATGATCGGCAGTTCTGCCGGGGGCAGGGGCGGCGCCCCCGCGCGAGGCGATTCCGTTGGAAGAAGAGGCGCGGCGACAAGGCCGAGCCCACCGATTGCCGATCGCGCGATAAATTGTCGCCGGTTCGTCTGCATTTCTCGATCCCTTGAAACCCCGATCGCGCCATGTTCAAAGATAATATGGCGTATTGGTTATTTGTTCGCAGCCCTCTTTCGTGACCAGCACATGGTCCTCGAGGCCGCTCATGCCGACGCCCGGATGTTTCATAAAGGCTTCGACCGCGATCAGCATGCCGGGTTCATAGGGCTCGTCGATCTTTTCATATTCCTTGAACATGATTTCGTTCGCCGATGTGCCTTGCTTTTCCTTTTCGTCCTCAAGTGCGCCGGGATCGCCTGCGGGAATGATGTGCGGCCCATAGAAGGTGCCCATCTGATGACCGAAAATCCCTAAATTCAGATCGATCCCATCCCCTGCGTAGCGCAGGGCCGTTTTCTCGCCGATTATCCCGAGCTGCCTCGGGGTGACGCCAGGACGGATCGCCTTGATGATCGCCTTGCACACCTCGGTGGCGCCCTCCAATATATGCCGCTGCTCCTTCGTGGGCCGACCCCCGCAAACAGCGGTGCGGCCGGGATCGAGCCAATAGCCCTGGAAGATCGGCCCCTGAATCCATCCGCGTACCATATCGCCCTTTTTCGGCGCGCTTGTGTCGTACCCGTACAACATGTCGCCGAGAAGGAAGCGTTCGGCATGCGCGCCGTGATGCATGTCGATGCGCGAGAAGCCGCCGCCACGCCGCATGATTTCCATCGCCGTGCGCGCCGCGGCCTCGGCCGAGGTCTCGCCGGCGATCAACGCATCCAACCCGGCCGCGAGCGCATGGGTGGTGATGTCGCCGGCGGTCCGAAACGCCTCCTGCTCGCGCTTCGACTTTACGCGCTGGGGCTCGAGCAGGAACCATTCGTCGGTTACCCATTCGATTTGCGGCGTCAGGCTGCGCAGGCGCCGGTCGTAGAGCCCCGGAAGCACGTCGTCGCCGACCACCGCGACGCGTCCCTCGATGCCATGCTTGCGAAAATATTCGGGGAGCCCCGTAATCAGGCTGGGCTCGTGGACGATCAACTCGCCGCAAACGACCTTGGCATATTCGGTTTCCTCCGGCGGCTGCGCGCTGTGCAGTTCGGGCGCGCGGCCGTCCCTGAACAGCACCGCCGAAAAGGTCCATGCGCCCATCTGGACGTCGTCGGCCCAATCCTGACCCGTGCCGTTATTTGCGAAGTTCGTGAGCCAGAGACCATTGCCGAGCCGGTCATAGGACCCGGCCCCGCGTGACCAGACGAGAAGATGGTCATAGCCCTTCGCGCGCATGGCGTCCCACACCCGCTTCCAACGCGCCTCATATTCCTCGCGCGGGAAATAATTGCTGCCGGTCACGCTTCGCCTCCTCGCAAGATTGGCTGGTCAGCCCTTGATCCGCAGACTGAGGCCGATGGTGCGCGGCGCCGCATAGGTGACATTCTCATACGCCCCCACGATCGTGCTCACCGCGCCCGATCCGACCGCGAGGATGCCCCGTTTGTCGAACGCGTTGCGAATGAACAAGCTGACATCGACCCCGCCGCTCTCGCCCCCGATGTCGAAGTTCGCCATGTCATAGGCCGGCCGGAAGCGCCCCGAACTGACGACGCCATCGATGGCAAAGGGCGTCTTGCCGACATGCTGCCAGCTTCCGCGCGCATAAACTTCCCACGCATCGCTCACCGGATAGCGCAGTTCCGACGACAGCGCGAATTTCCAGCGCGGCGTTTCTGGCGTGCGATCGCCCTCGGCATAACCCGCCGCCGCGCCGAATAGGTCGGGGACGTCGGTAAAGCGGGCGTCGGCATAGCTCAGTTGCCCGTTGACCGTCACATGCGACGATGGGCGCAGGCTGACCTCCAGCTCCGCGCCGTCGATGCGCGCGTCGCCGGCGTTGGCGAAGAAAGTCGATCCGCACGGGTCGGGGATGGCGAGCTGGACGCCTTTTTGTTCGATGCGATAGGCGGCGCCGTTGACGGTCAGCACCCGATCCGGCGTTTCGACCTTTGCCCCGACTTCATAATTCCAAACCGAATCGGGGCTGAAAATCGCGCCGACCGATTCGGCGAGCGAGCAGCCGAGGGCAGGGGGCACCGCCGCATTGGCCCCGCCCGCACGGAAACCGCGCGAGACGGTCGCGTAGAGGGTGGTGTTGCTATTGGGGCGGAAATTGACCGTGACGCGTGGGCTGGCGCTCGTCTTCTTCGCGGTGACCCGCGGCGTATCGGCGCCGCACAGGATGCCGGGAACGACTTCGGTGCAGCTGGCCTCGAGCGTATTCTTCAGCCGGTAGACGCGCAGCCCGGCAATCAGCTCGACCGTTTCGCTGACATCGAAATTGACTTCGGCAAAGCCGGCGAGCTGCTGGTCCGACGTCTTCTGGATATAGTCATAGGAGACCGGACCCACCGGTCCCGGCGCGGGGCCAAAGGTCGCATCGAGCAGGTCGGTAAACGCCTGGCCAACGAAAATCTGTCCCAGTTGCTGGTCGGTATGGCTGAAATAGACACCCGCGATCCAGTTGAACGGGCCGTCGTTCGACGAGGTCAGCCGCAATTCCTGGGCATAGGTGTCGGCTTTCGCCGGGGTCAGGCTGGCGAAGGGCGCGAACGCGCCGAGAATATTATAGCCAAGCGCGGTATAGTCGAGCGTCGCGTCGGATTCCTTGTGGAGATAGGAGCTCGACGAAACCAGCTCGACATTGCCGAGGCTCTTTTCGAGCGTCAGGTTTGCGACGAGCAGGTCGGTGCGCGACGGTTCGGGGCCGATCGCGCTCGCACGGCCGAATCCGGGCAGATTGCTCTGCGTCGCGATCGGGTTGTCGGCATCGATACGCTGGAAGAACAGGCTCGGCGTGATGATGAAATCATCGCCCGCCTCGAGCCGAAGCGCGCCGCGCAGGCTGAAGATCGTCGCGTCATTGGAATTTTTTTCGACGATATCATCGTCCGACTGCGGCGAGGTCAGCCCGGCGAGCGTGGCGTCGTAGCGCTCGATATAGCCTGCGATCTTTTCATAGGTGCCGGTCAGCCGCAGCGCGGCATTGGCAGACAGCGGCACATTGACCGCGGCCTTGGCGCCATAGCCTTCGCCGCCGCCCTTGACGCTGTTGACGAAGGCTTCGCCATGCGCGTCGAACCCCGAGCTATCGGGCTGGTTGCTGATATAGCGGATGGTGCCGCCGGTCGAACTCGACCCGAACAGCGTCCCCTGCGGCCCGCGCAGCACTTCGACGCGCTGCATGTCGAACAGATCGATGTTGGGCGTGCCGCTATAGGCGTCGGTCCGGAAATCGAACGGCGTGTCGTTGATATAGACCGCGACCGACGGCGCGAGCCCGAGGTCGGTCGTCAGCCCGCGAAGCCCGACGTTGGACTCGCCCGGACCGACGGGCGTGAAGGTCAGGCTGGGCGTGTTGCGGACGAGGCTTTCGGTGTCGCGGATCGCGAGGCGCTCCAGCGCTTCGCTGCCAAAGGCCGTCACCGCCTGCGGCACGTCCTGAAGCCGGCTTTCGCGCCGCTGCGCGGTGACGACGATGTCGCCGCCATTCTCGGCGGCGGGTTCGCTCTGCGCGTACGCCGGCGGGGCAAAGGCGCAGCCCGCCAGTAAGGAAATCATCATGGTCCGCTTCAACATATCAATCCCTCTCGATTTTTTGTTTTGTTTCGGCGTCGATCCGCCGCCGCGCGGGCCGCCGCCTTTACGGCGCCGCGAGCACTTCGGTGCGGCCGAGCCCGTTCTGTTTGACCGTGTCGGCGTAAATGAAACCGGGTTCGCGATGGTAGCTGAGCAGCGCGATGATCCGCTGGGTGTTCCCGGCGACCTCGGTCACCCGGTGCAGCGCCCGGCGTCCGCGGAACAGAAGCAGGGTGCCGGCCCCGACTTTCTGGAGGAGGGTTCGGGGCGATGCGCCGTCGAGAATGGCGTGGATCTCTTCGGGCGGCGCATCGTCGACGCCGGGCGCATATTCGAACGCGCCGCCGGTCTCGGCCTCCTGCAACAACAGCGAGACGACGAAGTCATTGTCGTCGAAATGCCAGCCCTGCTGGTCGCCCACGCCCATGTAGGTGAGGTTGATGTTGATCAGCGGATCCGCAATCGTGTGAAGGCTGTCGATGTCCAGCGCGTCGCGGACGAGCGACATCAGCTCTTCCGATTCATAGAAACGCCGTAGCGCGCCGGCCGGATCGAGCAGGTCCGATCCCAATATCCACATCGAATAGGGCGAGGTGCGGCTGCGCAGCTCTTCGTCGGCGATAGCCGCGATCGGTCCCTGCGGGTTGAAGCCGAGCCGCTGATCGCGGCGATAGGCGAGCGGGAATTTCGCGGCGGCTTCGGCCACCATTTCGGCCAGCGCGTCGGGCGCGATGAAATCGGGAAAGGCGGCTGCGCCGTCCTTTCCAAGCTGACCGGCGGCCCGGTCGACGATCGCGGCGCGACGATCGGGATCGGACAGGGGGTAGAGATTGGCGTTGACGATCGACATGAAGGCTCCTGAAAAAGACGGCCGGAAGAAATCCGCTCCATGAGATAATCGCATGCAGTATGGCGCACGCCAGCAGAGTATTTCGAGGTTATCATCTCGAAATGTTATGGAGGTGAAAGTCTCATCCCGCTGAACGGGGGCGCAGGCTGATCGTCCCGGCGACCGCGACGATCACGCACAGCAGGCAAAAGGCGCTGACGGCGCCAAGCGACAGATTCTGGAGCAAAAGTCCGCCGATCGCCGGCCCGACCGCGAGCCCGCCCCCAGTCACCGCGGGTGTCAGCGCGATCAGCCGCCCCTCGCGGTCGACCGATGCCAGCAGGCCGAATTGAAAGGCATATTGAAACGGCCAGGCAAAGGCGAACAGGCTGACCGCAAGGACGAAAGGCGTCGTGCCGGGCAGGAACGCGAGGCCGCCGACCCCGGCGACGAGAAGGGCGAGCCCGGACAACAGGCCGATCGTCCGCGGCAGCCGGCCCGCCACCACGCTGGCGACGAGCGAACCCGCGAGGCCGCCGAAGGCCGAAGCGGACAGCGCGAAGGCGACCGTTCCGGGCGAGAGCCCTTTACCGATGCCGATGCGTTCGAGAAACGGCCACAGCGAGGCCATGCCGATGAAATAGAGGAGGATGCATGCCAGCGCGCCGATGACGAGCGGGTTGGCGGATAAGCGGCCGCGGCGCGGCCCCGCCGGCGCCGGCTGTGCTCTGCCGATGACGGGGGCGAGCCAGAAGCCGGGAAGGGTGATCGCGGACAGGATCAGGAAAATCCAGGGCCACCCCAGGCTGGCCGCGATCCAGCCAAAGCTGCCCATGCCGACCATGCCGACGACCGACTGGCCCGCGAAATAGATGCTGATACTGCGCTCGGGGCGCGCCGACCGGCCCATCGCCGCGTAGCAGATGCCGCCGACCACGCCTTCGCCCAGCCCGGAGAGAAAGCGCGTTGCCGCGACATAGCCATAATGGCCATCGAGCATGGTCAGCAAATTGCCGGCGATCATCACCGCAAGAGCGGCGCGAATGACCACCGCCCAGCCGAACCGCGCCGTAATCAGCGGACATAACAGGCTGCCGACAAGGATACCGCTCATGTTCAGCGCGGCGATCGTACCGGCCCCCGCCACCCCATAGCCAAAGCGATCCGCGAACACGCCCACCATGACGGGCAGGACCGCCGGCAGCGTTGCCGCCGCGACGCCCAGGTAGATCGCGGCCCATGTCGAAGCGGGTGGCGTCGAAGCGAAGGGCGTCGTCGAAGCGGCGGGCGCTATATGCGTTGTCATGCCGACCCGGGTTCGCGCTTGTGGAAACGTCCCGCCTTCATGATCGCGCGCAGGCGCCGGCCGTCTTCGGCGAGCAGCGCGATATCGTCGAGCGGGTCGCCATCGACGACGAGCAAGTCTGCGGTCGCGCCCGGCGCGATACGGCCAAGATCGGGCCGCCCCAATATGTCGGCGCCGGTGACCGTTGCCGATCGCAATATCGCGGCGGCGGGCTGGATCTCGCGGCGATAAAGAAACTCGCGCGCTTGCATGTCGAACACATCGCCGGGCAAATCGGTGCCGAAACCCAGCGGGACGCCCGCGCGCCATGCGGTCTCGAACCCCTGCATCGCGAGGTGGGCAATCTCCTTTGCCTTCGCTGCCGCTGCCGCGGGCAGGCCGAGCGCTTCGCCGCGCTCGGTCAGCGCCATCACGACCGATAGCGTGGGCACGGCAAAGCCGCCGGCATCGCGCAGCGCGTCGGCGGCTTCGGATGAAATCAGTGTCGCATGCTCGACCGTCCGTACGCCCAGTTGCGCGGCGCGCATCACCGCCTCGGCCGTGTGGGCATGCGCCGCGACATAACGGCGCCACCGCGCCGCCTCCTCGACCGCGGCCTGCACTTCGTCATCGGTGAACTGCTGCATCCAGATGGGATCGGTGGGCGAAAGCACACCGCCCGACAGCATGATCTTGATACAGTGTGCGCCCATGCGCAATTCCTCGCGCGCGGCGCGGCGCACTTCGTCGGCACCATCGACCACATGCGCGATCATGTTCATCCGGCTGCACCCGCACGGCTCGACATCCTCGTGGGCAGGGCGCATGTCGCCATGACCTCCGGTCATTGAAAGCGTGCGGCCGGCATAGAAGAAGCGCGGCCCCGGGATCAGGCCATCGTCGATCGCCTGCGCTAGACCATGGTCGCCGCCGCCGACATCGCGCAGGCTGGTAAATCCGCAATCGAGCGCGTGCCGTAACATCCGCGCGGCGTGCGCCGAGGAATAGGTGGACGGATGATTGAGAAGCTGGGCCGCGTTGGCGCTGGAAAGCCTGGCATGGATATGGACATCGATCAGGCCGGGGATCAGGGCGCCGCCGCGCACGTCGACGATATCGGCACTGGCGACACGCGCCGGACCGGTATCGACCGCCGCGATCCGTCCGTTTTCGACCACCACATGGCAATCCTCGCGATACCCGTCCGCCGTCTCGTTCAACACGCGCGCATTTTCAAATATGATTATCGTCAACTGATCTGTCCCCATCGGTCTTGCCTGAAGGTGGACAGCCTAGGCGCGGCAGAGCTGCCCCGTAACAAGAGAAATGTGGACACTCGATGCCTTTTTGATATGCAAGGGTGATGAGGAGCCTGCGCCAGTCCCTGCCACCGCTCAACGCGCTCGCGGTATTTGAAGCGGCGGCGCGGCACCGCAGCTTCACGCGCGCGGCGGCCGAACTCAATATCGCGCAGTCGGCGGTCAGCCGCCACGTCTCGAACCTCGAAGCCGACCTCGGGGTCACGCTCTTCATGCGAAGCGGCAACCGGCTCGCGCTCACCGGAGCGGGGGAAACGCTGGCCGATGCGATCCTGTCCGGTCTTGGCCGCATTCGCGACAGCGTCGAGGCCATCCGGCGCCGGCGCGGCGAAGCCGACAGCTTCACCATCGCCTGCACTTACGCGATGGCGCACGACTGGCTGATGCCGCGGTTCGGCATGCTGCGCGCGGTGCTGCCCAAGGCGCAGCTCCGGCTGATCACGTCTGACTCCTATCAGAGCTTCGATGCGGATGAGGTGGATTTGTCGATCCGCTATGGCGAACCGTCCGACTGGCCGGGCCTCAGGCATCGCAAACTTCTCGAGGAAGAAGTTTTCCCCGTTTGCGCGCCGGCAATGCTGGCGCAGTTTCCAGGGCTTGCCGAAGATATCCCGCAGGCGTGGCAACAAGCGCCATTGCTGCATTTTGCGCCCGATGCCCAGGGCCGCGTCGACTGGCTCGACTGGTTTGGCGATCTCGGCATCGCGCCGTCGCAGGACGGCCCGATGTTCAGCGCGTATACGCCGATGCTTCAGGAAGCGCTGGCTGGACGCGGCGTCGTACTCGGCTGGCGCGGTATCGTGGATCCTTATCTGGAAACGGGCCAACTCGTGCGTTTGGCGAACCGGTCGATGACCTCGGGGCATGCCTTCTACGTCGTCCACCGCGCCGACGCCTGCGAAGCGGTGATCGAGGCGGTGATCGAGGTGCTGGCAAATCCCGAACCGCCAGCGGCCCCAACTATTTCCTGATGCTGCCCGCAAGGAAGCGCTCGACCTCGAGCGCGAATTTCTCCGGCTCCTCGACCTGGGGCGAATGCCCGCTACGCTCGAAATAGACGAGCCGCGCGCCGGGGATGGTTTTGCTGATCTTGTACGCGACGGTCGGTGAGACATTCGCATCGAAGCGTCCGTTGATGACGAGGGTTGAAACGTCAAGGTTGGCGAGCGCGGGATAAAGATCGAGCTTCATCGCGTCGAGCATGACCTCGGTGCAGACCTCTTGCGAGAAGGTGCCGACGTCGCCGCCGCCCGCCGCCAGATTGCGCTGGTCGTAATAGGACATTCGGTCATAGGCGTCGATCTCGATGCACCCCATCTGCCCCGCTGGCGTGGCGTTGTGGGGAATGGCCGCCACAATCTCTGGATACAGTTTGTCGAAGAGAAATTCATGCTCGGCGGGCTTGGGTGCGCCCGATCCGACCAGCACGAGATGGGCGACATGCTGGGGATAGCGGACGGCATAAGCCATCGAAAGAATGCCGCCCCAGCTGTGCCCGAGCAGATCGATACGCTCGACCTTCAGATGCCGCCGGAGCGCTTCCAGATCGCGGACCATCCCGTCGACGGTCAAATCCCCGGGCCCTCTCGTCGCCGGCGATTTGCCGGTGCCGCGCTGGTCGTAGAAGATGATCTGGCGGCGGGCGGACATCTCCTTCCAGACCGGCGCATTGACGAGATAGCTGTGATCGAAACCGGGGCCACCGTTGACGGCGACAAGCGGGACCTCGCCCGGCGCGCCGATTGCAACATGATAAAGCGTCTCGCCCCGCGGATCCGGCAACGGCGGTTCGTGCGCAGAAGCAAGGCCGGGCGTCGCGAGGCCAAGGCAAAGCGCGAGGACGAGATGGCGAAGCGTGCGGAAGGTCATGGCTCTCTCTCCGGAAAATCGTTCGTTCCAGCGATTAAGAAGGAAGTCGATTAATGGCGACCGCAAAGATCAGATGCATGCATGACAATTGGCTATGCAGTTGATGGTGGATGTGGACATCGAGCTTGGCTTTGCGCTGCGCGGGCATCCATGTTGAGGATCGGTAAGCTCCTTACGTCTGCTTGATACCGTTTCCGGACAAAAGCGGACCGTCTCCAACCGGCCACGGCCGGCCTTTGGGCTACAGCTTATGCCACGCCTTTAATGGGCGCATTCTCTCCAAGCCGCGTTTCTCTCGAGTGATTGCGCGGTGATTACGGAGGATGGCGATGCCTACGACAACCATCAATCAGAGGACGGTAGATCGCTGCTGGACCAACAGTCGGGAATTGCTTCTCTGGGACGATATTCTGCGCGGGTTTGGCGTTCGCGTCACCGGTGCCGGTACAACGTCATACGTGTTTCAGTATCGCCTTGGCGGCAGAGAGTCCCGAACGAGGCGATAGGCCGGCACGGTTCGCCTTGGAATGCGACCAAAGCCCGCTCGGAGGCTGAGTGTCTGGCCCAAATGGTTGCCAGCAAGCAGGAGCTTGAAGTTCGCGTGGTAAGCTTTTGAAAGAAATGGTGGACGCACTAGGGCTCGAACCTAGGACCCGCTGATTAAGAGGCCGTTCAGTCGTGGTCTATTGGGTAGTGTTTTCAGGTGCTTGGCTGCATCTGCGCATGATCAGCTGCTCAATAGACCACAATGAACGACAATGAACAACAACGTGTAACGTCAAAAAAATCACCTACAGTCTGCGCGCATCCCAACTGGCTGCTTCGCGCCTCATATTGGCCGTTCGCGTGCGTCTCAGGTCCCGGAACCGGACAGACAGCATCCGGTCAGCAAACGCCATGTAGTGCATCTCGTTTACACCGAGAGGGGCGGGCTGCCGGCCAGCAGAGGCGGGTCAATAGTCCCCCCCACCGCGAGGGGTCGGCTACTGACATCGCATTTCCTACCAGCCCCTACTGTAGCCATTGGCCGGCCGAGCTTGTCGTTTCGGCGTGCGCAGCGTGAAAGGAAAGCCATGTCCGCACCGTCCTTGTTCGACCCGATCAAACTGGGCGCCATTGAAGCGCCCAACCGGATCGTCATGGCGCCGCTCACACGTGGTCGGGCCGGCCCCGGCTTCGTTCCCGGCGATCTTGCGCGCGAGCATTATCGCCAGCGGGCATCGGCGGGTCTGATCATCTCGGAAGCGACCGGCGTTTCGCAGGAAGGCCTTGGATGGCCGTCAACGCCTGGCATCTGGACCGAGGCGCAGGTCGAAGGCTGGAAATCGGTCACCGGCGCGGTGCATGAGGCGGGTGGGCGGATCATCGTCCAGCTCTGGCACATGGGTCGCCTCGTCCATCCGCTCTTCAACGATGGGAAGGCTCCCGTATCGGCGTCGCGGACGCAGGCTGAGGGGCGCGCCTATACGCCCGCCGGGCGGCAGGACTATGCGGAATCCCGGCCGCTGCGGCTTGACGAGATTCCGCGGCTGATTGCGGATTATGCGAGCGCCGCCGAGAATGCGAAGCGGGCGGGTTTCGACGGCGTCCAGCTTCATGGCGCCAATGGCTATCTGATCGACCAGTTCCTGCGCGGGAGCACCAACCTGCGCGATGATGATTATGGCGGCCCGGTGGAGAACCGCATCCGCCTGCTTCGCGAAGTGACCGAAGCGCTGATCTCGGTCTGGGGAGCGGGCCGTGTGTCGGTTCGCCTCTCTCCCAACGGGGATTCGCAGGGCGTCGACGACAGCGCGCCCGAAAGCCTGTTTCCCGCCGCAGCCGCCGCGCTCGATGCACTCGGCATCGCCTTTCTTGAACTGCGCGAGCCCGGACCTGATGGTACCTTCGGGGCGACCGAAGTGCCCAAACAGTCGCCGGCGATCCGGCGTGCCTTCAGGGGGCCGTTGATCCTTAACAGCGACTATGATGTCCCGGCGGCCGAGGCCGATATCGCCCGCGGCGTCGCTGACGCTGTCAGCTTTGGTCGTCCCTTCATCGGCAATCCCGATCTCGTCGAGCGCATTCGGTCCGGCGCTGGATGGGCGCCGGACAATCCGAAAACCTGGTATTCCCCGGGAGCGGAAGGTTACACCGACTATCCGGCGCTCGCGGAGGCATGATTTTGACCGGCTGGCGCGAGCGCTGTTCGCCTGTCTGTCGCGCGGCGCGCAAGCCGTGAAGCCTGTGCCGACGGAAGAGGCCGGGCCGGCCGGGCAGGTGCCGGGAGAAATCGCGAAACCCTCGGGCCACGCCTGGTACGCGCTCGCCATCCTGTTCCTCGTCTATCTCGTCAATTTCGTCGATCGCCAGATGATCACGATCCTCGCGCCGGATCTGAAACGCGATCTCGGGCTCGACGATGCCGATATCGGCTTTCTCTATGGCACCGCCTTTGCTGTCTTCTACGCGCTGTTCGGAATTCCGCTCGGGCGCCTTGCTGACAGCTGGAACCGCGTGCGGCTCCTGACCGTCGGCCTCACGCTCTGGTCGGCGATGACCGTCGTATCGGGCTTTGCGCGCAACGGTGCGATGCTCGCGGGCGCGCGCGTTGGGGTCGGCATCGGCGAGGCGACCGCCAGCCCTTCGGCCTATTCGCTGCTGTCCGACCTGTTTCCGCGCCGTCTGCGCGCCACGACGCTGGCGATCTATTCCGCCGGTGCCTATCTCGGCGGCGGCGTGTCGCTGATGATCGGCGGGCTGATCGTCGACGCATGGGACCGAGCCTATCCCGACGGCGGAATGGTGGGGCTCGCGGGATGGCAGGTTGCGTTCATCGCAGTCGGCCTTCCGGGACTGCTACTCGCGCTGCTGGTGGCGACCCTGCGTGAGCCCGTCCGCGGGGTGATGGACGGCGTGCCGACCGAGCCTGCGGCCACTCCTTTTCGCGATTTCATTGACGAATTGCTCGCCACGATCCCGCCGCTCACGCTGATCAGCGCCGCCCGTCGCGGGCGCAGGGCTTTGGCGGTGAATCTGCTCGCACTATCGCTTGCGGCCGGGGCAGCTGGGGTCCTCGCAGTCTGGACCGGCGCGATGCTCCAATGGATCTGCGTCGCCATCGGCTATTACGCGGTCTTTTCCTGGGCCTGCTCGCTCTATCATCGCGACCGCCCGGCATTTGCCCTGATCTGGGGATCTCCGGCCTTTCTCGCTACCGCGCTGAGCTACGGGTGCGCGGGGTTCATCGGTTATGGCGCCATCGCTTTCGCGCCCGTCTATGCGATCGAGGTGATCGGCGCGAGCGCGGATCGGGTCGGCTTGTGGGTCGGGGGCGGATGTGCGGCGAGCGGCTTTCTGGGCGTGATCGTCGGCGGGCGCCTTGCCGACCGTCTGCACAAGCGTCATGCCGGGGGGCGTATTCTCGTTCTCGCTCTCGGGCTTGCCGCCTCCGCCGCGCCGATCTGGCTGGCGTTCGGAGGACAGGGAGACGACGACATATCGGCCTTCTTCCATTTCGTCTTCTGGATATCGGTCACCAACTTCTTTTTCAGTTCGACCATCGGCGCGGCGGCGGCGACGACGCAGGATCTCGTGCTGCCGCGGATGCGCGGCACCGCGACCGCGACGCTGCTGATGTCGACGACACTCGTTGGACTGGCGCTCGGCCCCTATACGATCGGCGCGCTGTCGGTCGTGACCGGTGATCTCGGTTTCGCGGTCGTGCTGGCACTGGCGGTGGTGCCGCCGGGACTTGCCTTGCTCTATGTCGCCTGGCGGCGGGTACCGGAAGAAGTTGCAACGGTCCTCGAACGCGCTCGCGCATCGGGCGAACCGGTATAGGGCGAAGGCACAGGGGAATTCTTTCCCGCACGGTTCCGAAGTATCCGCCGGGGTGGCTACTCTCTTTTTTCTTTCACGGACGGGCCGAGGGGGGATGCCTATGTGCTTCACCCTGTTCGATAAACTCGTCCCGGAACGGTATCGAACCCACGCTGGCCCCCCCCTCGGAGGGGGGTAGTGATGGATGCGGACCCTTTTAGACGTCCGGCTGAAAAGTTGAAAAAATGACAGCTGGGAGAGGGTTATGTTGAAAGCGAAGTTTCTCGCGTCGGCCTGTATCGTTACATTTGCGGCCGGGTTCGGCGCGCAAAATGCGATGGCTCAGGAAACCAGGGCGCCTGCGGCCGACGATGCCGCCCCGGATGGGTCCGAGATCATCGTCACCGCGACGCTCCGCAAAGAGAATCTGCAGAAGGTCCCGATCGCGGTCACTGCGGTGACTGGCGAGGCGCTCGAAAAGCGGGGCGTGAACGATCTGAAGGCGCTTGATAGCGTGTCGCCGAGCTTCAGCCTGCAAGGCGCCAATTCGGAATCGGGCACGGCGCAGCTCCGCATCCGCGGCATCGGAACATCGGGCAACAACATCGGCCTCGAAAGCGCCGTCGGCATCTTCCTCGATGGTGTTTACCTCAGCCGCCCGGGCGTTGCGCTCGGCGATCTCGTCGATCTGGAACAGGTCGAGGTGCTGCGCGGCCCGCAGGGGACGCTGTTCGGGCGCAACACCTCGTCGGGCGCGCTCAACATCCGCACGCTAAAGCCCGCGCTCGATCGCGTCGAAGGCTTCGCCAACGCGACCTATGGAAATTACGATCACTACAGCCTGCAGGCGGGCGTATCGGCGCCGATCATCACCGACAAGCTTGCTGTCCGCCTTTCGGGTGCATGGCGCAAGCGCGACGGTTGGGAAACCAACGCGAACGGCGACGAGGAATATAATCGCGACCGCTACCTCGTCCGTGGCCAGCTCTATTGGGAACCCAATGCCGACGTCAGTTTCCGGCTGATCGCCGACTATTCGAAATCGAACGAGAATTGCTGCTCGCCGGTGATCATCAGGGAAGGCAGCTATGTTGCGGCGGGGCTTTATACCGCCGTCGGCTTGCCGGCGAACGGCGGCGTCGCGGTTTCGGGTCCCGACGCGGTTCACGACCGCATCGCCGCCTCGGGCGACCAATATATCGACAAGCAGCGGCAATGGGGCCTGTCGGGCCAGCTCGACTGGCAGATCGGCGATGCGGCGCTGACCTCGATCACCAGCTATCGCGACTATCATTCGGAAACCTCGTCGGACTCCGATGGCACCGCGCTCAACGTGCTCGTCGGGATTAATTCCCCGTTCAATCCGGCTGGCCGCCTGCCGGGCTATACCGAAATCAAGACCTTCAGCCAGGAACTGCGGCTTGCCGGGAGCGCGTTCGACGACCGCTTCGACTATCTGGTCGGCGCCTATTTCGTCGACGAGCGCATCGAGCAAAGGCTGACCTTCGCCATGGGCCCAGACGCCCAGCGCCTGTTCAGCACGATATTGAAGTCGCTCGGCGTCCCCGGCACCAATCCGGCGCGCGACATCTATGCCGCCGGGGTCGATGCGAACGGCACCTATGCGAACAACCTCTTCAACCAGTCGTCGCGGAACTGGTCGCTGTTCACCAACAATACCTTCCACATCACCGACGCAATCGGCTTCAACTTCGGGCTGCGTTATTCGAACGATCGCAAGCGCGGATCGTTCGAGCAGATTTCGGCGTCGTCCAACGCGTGCTCGGCCGTCGCCGCCAATATTCCGAACCTGCCGGCCTCGCTCCGCGCGCTTGCGCCGCTGGTCCAGAGCCTGACCTGCTTCCCGCTCGCGGCGAAGGTCGGGTCCTTCGCCAACGCGCCGGTCGAATATGACCGCGTGTTCAAGGACGAGCAGCTTGTCTATACGCTCAAGCTGACCGGCGAGCTTGGTCCGACGACCAACACCTATGCGAGCTTCAGTCGCGGCTACAAGGCGGGCGGCTTCAACCTCGATCCCACCGCAGCGATCGGCGGCGCCTCGCCGGCCTTCGAGGCGGAAAAGGTGAATGCCTATGAACTCGGGATCAAATCGCAGCTTCTCGATCGGGCGCTGACGGTCAATCTGGCGCTCTTCCATCAGGACTTCTCGGACTTCCAGGTCCTCGAGTTCACGGGTGTCCAATATCTGACCTTCAACGTGCCGAAAGTGAAGAGCAGTGGCGCCGAACTCGAGTTCACCGCGCGCGTCTCGCCCGAATTCACGCTGTCGGGCGGGCTGACCTATACCGACGCGCGCTATCCGAAGGATTGCGGGGGCGCCACGCCGCCGACGCAGGTCGCGACGCTGTGCGGGCAGTCGGTGCAGAACGCGCCCAAATGGGTCACGACGATGGCGGCCGATTACAGCAAAGACATCGGCTCGGACCTCAATTTCGGGATCAACGCTTCGGTCCGCATGGAATCCGACCGGCGCACCGCGCCGCAGGCGCTGCTCGGCGTCGCGGCGGGCACCGGGACCGAGGGGCCGACGCTCAACTATATCAAGGGGCCGAACGACATCCAGGACGGCAATGCTAAGGTCAATTTGCGCGCCGGGCTGGGCAGCCAGAGCGGAAGCTGGCGGGTCGAGCTTTGGGCGACCAATTTGTTCGACGTCCAGACCTATGGCGTCGTCGCCAACACCCCGCTGCGCGGCGCAGGTGCGCTTCCCGGTGCGATCAATGCCGGCGGCGCGAGCGTGTCGCGGATCGCGTTTCTTCAGGAACCGCGCATGTATGGCGTAACGCTACGCTCGAAATTCTGAACCGGTCTTCCTGAATTGAAGTTTGCGGCGGGGGAAGCGACGGCTTCCTCCGCCGCTTTTTCGTCGATGGGACGAGCCGCGCTGCTATTGTCAGTCGATCAGTTCATGCTGCCGCGCCCAGGTCACGGCATGGTAGCGGCTCGACACGCCGAGTTTCTGGAAGACATTCTTCAGATTCCATTTTACCGTTTCGATCGAGATGCCGATCGTCGAGGCGATCCGCTTGTTGGACATATTGGCGGCGAGCAAGCGGATGATTTCCTCCTCGCGCGGGCTGAGCGGCGAGGTACTCTCGCCAATCTGGTGCGGCGCATGGGCTTCGGGTCGCTCGCGCTGTGCCTGACCGTGCAGCCTGTCCGCATAGCTCGCGATGCTTCCCGACAGCCGCCCCGAACCGATCGCCTTGTCGAGCAGCCGCAGCGCGGCGTCACCCTCGTCAAGAAAGGTCCGCACGAGCCCCAGAGGCTCCGCGCGTTCGAGCGCGCGCTCGAAATGTTCCTCTGATTCGGCAAGCATTCCCCGGGCTTCGTCGATCCGCGCCCGCAGCAGTTCGAAGGTGACTGCCCATTTCCCCTGATCGAGAGCCTCGGCCTTGCCCGAACCCGCATCGGCTTCCGCGGTCGCGACGTCGAATCGCTGCTCGAACAGCGCCAGACGGGCCTGCGCGCAATGGACAATGATCCCGATTTCGGCGAGCAGGCCGCGGGCCTCGGCGAAGCGCTTGCCGAGCTCTGAAAGCTCGCGCGCGGTGGTCCGCGCGGCGGCGGCGGTGCGGTCCGCAAGCTCGATTTCCAGGCGCAGCAGCAGCAGAAAGGCGACGCCCCTGTCCAATCCGAAGGACCGGAATCTCTCGAGATGGGTTTCGATCACGGCAAGGCCTGCCTTGCGCGATCGGCCCGTTTCAAGGCGCGCCTCGGTGACCGAGGCGAGAATTATGAACTGCGGAAAGGCACGCTGCGTGTTCTGTTGCCGGTCGGCGAGCATCGCGCGGGCCTCGTCGAGGCGGTTGAGTTCGTAAAGTGCATAGGCCGTGTTGATCCCGATCAGGTCGGCGCCCGCCGACTTGCCCGGCTGCTGCGCCAGGCTGAGGCGATAGAGGCGCTCGAGGAACGGCAACGCTCCAGCCACCTGTCCCTGCAGCAGCATCGCCATGGCGCGGCCGTCGAGCGCCAGCAGCGCCATGCCGTCGCCCGAAGCCTGCAGCCGGGCCTCGAAGCGATCGACGAGAGCATAGGCTTCGTCGAAGCGGCCCGCTGCCGCGAGCGCGATTGTCTGGCCACCCAGCAGCAGGTGGCGTTCAAAGCTGCTTGCCTCGCCGGGAACTTCGATCTGGTCGAGCAGTTCGAGCGCGCGGTGGGTATCGTCGCGGCGGAGCGCGATCGTTGTATGAAGCAAGATGCGGCGAAAGCGATCCTTCGCATCCTGCTGCTCGGGGAAATAGGCTTCGAGCGCGGCCGCCTGCACCGGCGCGCCGACGAAGGCGAGGGTGATGCTGCTGAAATAGACGAGCTTGGGATAGGGCGCGATCGCCGACAGCGGAAGGGCGTTCACGAGCCGGTGCAGCGCGCCCATCTGGCTCAATCGCCACATGTCCGGCGTGACGCGCTGTGCGACCGCGGCAGCAAAACCCGGATCGTCGCCTTGCGCGGCGTGGCTGATCGCCTCGACGATCATATTCTGCCCGTCGAACCAGCGGCTCGCCCGTCGGTGGTAGTCGTGGATCGCCGCCGCATCATGGGCCGCGGCGCGAGCCCGCAAATAGTCGCCGAGCATCGGGTGGAAACGGAACCAGGGCTCGCGATCGTCAGTTTCCTCGCGGATCAACAGCAGATTGTCCTGCTCGATCTGGTCGATCAATGCCTCGGCGTCGTCACGTGCGGTCATGGCACGGGCGAGCGGACCATTGAAGCGGCGGCAGAGCGAGAGGATCTCCATGAACGCTGCGACATCGGGTGGCAGCGCGCCGACAACCTCTTCGGTCAGATAGCTTTGCAGATCGCCAGCTTCCCAGTCGAGCCGCCGCCAGTCGACCCCGCTCACAGACTGGCTGCGAAGCATGATCGAGAGGAGCTGCAGGCTCGCAGGCCAGCCTTGCGTCCGCTCATAAATGTCCATCGACTCATTCGCGCTTAGCCGGATCGGACCGAGGCTGCTGCCAAGGAAACTGCGTGTTTCGGTAAGCGTAAAGGGGAGTTCCGCGCAGTCGATCTCGGCTACCTGGCCCATGACGCGAAGCTTGGCGAGGCTGAGCGGCGGCGTCGCTCGCGTGGCGAGCGCGATGTGCAGATTGCCGGGGTTGTGGTCGATCAGCTTCTGCAGGAACAGATGCGCGCGCGGATCCTGAATACAGTGATAATCGTCGATGAGCAGATGAAGCTCGTCCTCGCGCTCGGCAAGCGCGTTGACGATCGCGGCGACCGCCCGGTCGACGAGCCCCGCGCCCTCGCCGACGAGGAGCAGATCCTCGTCGAGCGAAACGCCGAGCTGCTCGAGTCCTGCAAGGCAATGCGCCGCAAAGGCCGCGAGACTGTCTTCGTCCGGAGTCAGCGACAGCCAGCAGACGCGATCGCCATTCTTCATCAATTCCTGCCGCCACTGCGCGAGCAGACTCGTCTTGCCAAAGCCGGGACTGCCGGTGACGAGCGCCAGCTTGGCATGGCGGTCGCGCCATAATTTCTTGAGGAGGTCGGTCCGCTGGATATAGCGCGAGCCGATCCGCGGCGGCGCGAATTTCGCCGACGCCGAAAGGGCGTTCAACTCGGTCGATGTCGGAAACCTGTCCATGATTGCCGATACTATAGCCGGGCTTTCAGCCCTGCCTATCCCCCTCCATTGGAGGGGTAGCGTCCGGCCGGGGTGCTTCCAATCTGCTTGGATATCGGAAAATAGTTCGGGAGAGTGAAGATGGTTCGCAGGCATGGCAAAGGCTTTGGGGAGGGTCTCTTCACAGCGGTGGCCTGTCTGGCGTTGATCGGTGGAGTGGCGGGTGCTGCATCCGCACAGCCCCCGGCCACAGGAACGACTGCCGCAAGCGATGACGACCAAACCCGCAATGCAAAGCGCGGCCTGATCGCGCCGTTCCGGGGTGAGATTCGCGACGACAAGGGCCAGATCATCTGGAATCTCCGCAGCTATGATTTTCTCGACAGCGCCGACGCGGCCGGGACGATCAACCCGTCGCTGCTTCGCCATGCCCGGCTCAACATGCAGGCAGGCCTCTTTCGCGTCGCGGATGGCGTGTACCAGCTGCGCGGCTTCGACCTCGCGAATATGACGGTGATCGAAGGTAGCGAGGGTCTGATCGTCGTCGATCCGCTGACGACGATCGAAACGGCGCGCGCCGCGCTCGAATTCTATTATGGACATCGCTCGCGCCGTCCGGTCCGCGCGGTGATCTACACGCACAGCCACCCCGATCATTTCGGCGGCACGGGCGGCGTGGCCGACGAGGCGGATGTGCGCGCCGGCAAGGTCGACGTCTATGCGCCGAAGGGCTTTCTGGGCGAAACGGCGAGCGAGACTGTTTTCGCGGGCACCGCCATGTATCGCCGTGCGCAATATCAGGGCGGGATGACGATCGAGCCCGGACCGCGATCGCAGGTCGATGCGGGCCTCGGCAAGGGCGGACCGCGGGGTGGCACCGCCCGCCTCATCGCGCCGACCATCGAAATTTCCCAGCCCTATGAAACGCGGCGCATCGCGGGCGTTGAGATCGAGTTCCAGCTGACGCCTGGAACCGAAGCGCCCGCTGAAATGAACTTCTACCTGCCGGCCGCCCGCGCGCTGGGCATGGCCGAAAATGTCGTTCAGACGATGCACAATGTGCTGACGCCGCGCGGCGCGCAGGTTCGCGACGCCAAGGCGTGGGGGCGCTTTATCGACGCGTCGCTGGTCCGCTATGGCGACCGAAGCGACGTGCTGTTCGCGCAGCATAACTGGCCGACCTGGGGAAAGGATGCGATCGGGACGTTGCTCGCCGACCAGCGCGACATGTATAGCTATACCCACGATCGCGCGCTGCACCTGCTCAATCAGGGACTGCTGCCTGACGAGATCGCCGAGAAGATGCGGGTGCTGCCGGGCGCCCTTGCCCAGAAATGGTCGACGCGCGGCTATTATGGTTCGCTGAGCTTTAACGCGCGGGCGATCTATCAGCGCTATCTTGGCTTTTACGACGGCAATCCGGCGCATCTCGATCCGCTGCCGCCGGTCGAAAAGGCAAAGCGCTTTGTCGCGGCGCTCGGTGGACCCGAACGGGGGCTCGAGATGCTCGCGGCCGCGAACGCCGCGAAGGATTATCGCTGGGCGGTGGAATTGGGGAACCAGCTGGTCTTTGCCGACCCCGGCAATGCAAAGGCGAAAGCGATGCAGGCCGACGCGCTCGAACAGCTGGGATTCGCGACGGAGAACGCCCTGTGGCGGAACATGTATCTGACCGGCGCCAAAGAACTGCGGACAGGGCGCCCCGCCGGTAGCGGGCGGGGCATCGGGGGTCAGGTGCGCGCGCTTACGCCGGAAATGCTGTTCGACCTGATGGCGATCCGCCTCGATAGCGAAAAGGCGCTCGATCACGACATGACGCTGAACTGGGTGCTCTCGGACCGCGATACGGCCTTCGCGATGACAATCAGAAACGGCGTGCTTACCTACCGACCGGGGATGCGCCACCCCAAGCCCGACGCCGAGATCGTGCTTGGTTCCGATCGGCTCGCCGCGGTGTCGCAGGGGCAGGTGGCGCTGGCCGATGCGGTCGGGCGCGGCGAGGCGCAGGTCAGCGGCAGCGGGGACAAGGCGGCTGCGCTGATCGCGATGTTGACGACCTTCGATCCGTCCTTCGATATCGTCACACCATAGCGGGCGGCATCCCGGCGCTGCCCGCTATTCGCTGACCCGCGTCGCAGCCGGAAAGGTCCAGCGTCCGTCGAGGATTTCGGTACGCGGGCGGTAGAGACGCACCATATAGTTCCAGCCCGCGGTGACGGGCAGGCAATTGGGGATGCCGGCGGTGCAGCCGCCGAACTGGACCGTGGCGCTCTTGTCGGCGGCATAGCGGACGCTCAGATTGTTGAGCGCGTAGCTCTTCTGTGGATTGGCGATGAGCTGACCCTTGTCGTCATAGACGGTGATCGACCAGAAGGCGTCGACCGGGACCGCGCCGACGCGCAGCCGGTAGACCGTCGTACCGTCGTTGCGTGGCGGTGTGACGTTGAGATAGGTCGCGTCGGCGCGCGGGAGACCGCCCCACGCGATCGCGGCGCCGATCAGATGCTCGACCGGATCGACATCGGCCTGCTTGCCGAAGGCACGGTCGAGGTTGGGGAGCGTCTCGCCGAGCGCATGGAGCGCGCTTTTGACTTTCGCCTGACTGACGGAATCCCAATTCGGGGCGTCGAAGCGGCCGGGGCCGCCGGGCTGTTCGACGGTCACGGCGTCCTGCAGGCGGCGCCCTTCCTCGATGTCCCCGACGCGCGTGGGGTCGACGAGGATGCGCAGCCCGACGATCGCATAGCGCGTGCCGGCGTCGGTGCGCGTGATCCGGTAGCTGCCGGCGCCATAGCGGACGAAGGGAATGTAATGATCCTCGTTGATCAACGTCAGTGAGAAGAAGCGCGACCCGGCGTCGGGCAGGCCGACGGTGACCGGCCCGGCATCAAGGTCGAAAACGGCGGTCGAATAGAGCGTGTCGCGATTGGGACGGACGACCGTCTGCTTCTCTTGCGGGACGAGGTCGCGGTGATGTGAAAAGCGGCCGAAGCCGCCGCGCGCGACGACATTTGCAATATAGCGATCGGTTTCGGCGCGCGGGAAATTGGCGGGCGTGACCTGAACAGGCTCGGCAGGCGCGGCACCCGTCGCCGCGAGGGCGAGTGCGATGATGGTTGCAAACGTCATGCTTCTTCTCCTTCTCGCCGACCTCAGCCGACGCGCCGATCCTTGCCGGCCCAATATTTGTCGCGCACGGTGCGGCGCAGCACCTTGTGCGCGGCGCTGAGTGGCAGGTCGGACACGAAGGCGATCGTCTTGGGCGCCTTGTGCTTGCCGATCCGTCCCTTCACGAACGCGATGACCTCGTCTTCGGTGGCTTCGTTGCCCGGTTTCAGGACGACCTCAGCATGCACGGCCTCGCCCCATTCGGGATGCGGGACGCCGACGACCGCCGAGTTGCTGACCGCAGGGTGGGCGTTGATCGCGCTTTCGACCTCGATCGCATAGACGTTGAAGCCGCCGGTGATCACCATGTCTTTCTTGCGGTCGACGATCGTGATGAATCCGCGCGGATCGCGAAAACCGAGGTCGCCCGATTTCCAGAAGCCGTCGACGAATTCCTGCGCGGTGGTTTCGGGATTGCGGAAATAGCCGCGGATGTTCGCGCGCGAGCGAATCCAGATCTCACCGGTCGTACCCGTCGGCACCTCCTTCCCGTCGTCGTCGACGATGATCAATTCGGTGCCCGGCGTCACGCGCCCCGCCGAAGCGAGCCGGAATTCCAGATCTTCATCCTCGGCAAGATGATCGGCCTTTGCGAGATAGGTCGCGGGCTGCCAGCATTCGGTCGAACCATAGATCTGGACGAAGATATTGCCGAAGCGAGCCTGGAGCGCCGCAAGCTTGGCGGCGCTCATCGGCGCCGCGCCATAATAGACCCAGTCGAGCGTCGAGAGGTCGTAGCGGTCGGCCGATTCGAGTTCGAGCAGGCGATAGCAGAGCGTCGGTACGAGCCCGCCGATTGTGATCTTCTCCGCCTCGACATTGCGGCACCACTCATCGAGGTCGGGCGCGTTTTGCGTCACCATGCAACAGCCGCGGAAGAAATTGGGAAGAACGGTGACCGAGCCGCCGTGGCTGAGCGGCGCCATCAGCAGCGAGCGGCCGCCCGGATGGAAGGGGTTGTCGGGCGGCACAAAATAGGCGTCGCGGCCCGCCAGCCAATTGTCGATCGAATATTCGGCGCATTTGCTCTTGCCTGTCGTCCCGCCGGTGAAGCGATAGATGATCGGGTCGCCGGTGAGGTCGGTCTCGATGCCCGGATCGCCGTCGCCGACGCCTTCGAGCAGGTCCCAGAAATGATGGACGTCGTCGAAAGCGGGGCAAGGGTCCATCGCGACGATCGCGATCCCGCGTTCGCGCAAGGGGGCATGGAAACGCGCGACCAGCTCGCTTTCGAGGAAGACGGCTTTCGGTGCGATCCAGTCGATCTGCCACAGATGCTCGTCGAGCGAATCCCGGTAATTGGTCCATGCCGCCGCCGCGGCGCCCTTGAGCACGGTCGGGGCGTGGAGCAGCGACAGATTGTCGTTGTCGAGAATGCACAGATAGCGGTCGCCGCGGCCAAGGCCGAGTTTGCCGTGGATCATGTTGACGATGCGGTTGGTCAGCCGGTCGAACTCGGCGAAGCTGTAGCGGCGGCCACGCTCGACGTTCACCAGTGCTTCGAGGTCCGCATAGCGGTCCGCGATCTCGCGGGTCGTGCGCGCGAAATTGATCTTCATGCTGTTTCCTCTCCGCCCCCTTTCTAGCGCGCCGCGTCCGGTGAGGGCCCCCCTCCCCAAGGGGGGTTCGTTCGGCCTCTGCCGGACGATAGCCCGATTCCATCGGACGGGCGCTGCAAGCCAAAGCAGGTGCTGTCAGCAAAGGAGGATATGGTGCGAAATCTCAGCGAAGCCGAGTTTATCGAACTTAACGGCAAGGAAATCGGCGTGTCCGACTGGATTCTCGTCGATCAGGCGCGCGTCAACGGCTTCGCGGAGGCGACGGACGATTTCCAGTTCATCCATGTCGATCCCGACAAGGCGCGTCACACTCCCTTCGGGCAGACGATCGCACATGGTTTCCTGACGCTGTCGCTGTTCCCGATGCTGGCCGAGCAGGCGGACCTGCCGCTTCCCGCGGGCATGAAAATGGGCGTCAACTACGGCGGCAACCGAACGCGCTTCCTCGCGCCGGTGAAGGTCGGCAAGCGCGTTCGCGGCCGGTTCCGCCAACTCGCCTACGAAGCGAAGGGCGCCGGGCAGTATCAGCACACGCTCGAATATGTCGTCGAGATTGAGGGCGAGGAGAAGCCCGCGCTGATCGCCGAATGGATCACGCTCTACTTCGTCTGATTGTCTTCCCGGAAAGGATTGGATTCCAGCATGGAACAGGCGTCCTATGAAAAAATTCTGCTGAGCCGGCGCGGGCGCGTGCTCACCCTGACGCTCAACGCGCCCGAAACGCTCAACGCGACCGACGCCGTACTCCACGAGGAATTGTCGCGCGTCTTCGTCGATGCGGCCGCCGACCCCGATTCCGATATCATCATATTGACCGGCGCCGGGCGTGCGTTCAGCGCCGGCGGCGACGTCGATGCGATGCAATTGTCGATCGACAATCCCGAACTGTTCGAGACGGTGATCTTCGAGGCGAAGCGGATCATCTTTTCGCTGCTCGACTGCGAAAAGCCGATCATCGCCAAGGTCAACGGCCATGCGATGGGGCTTGGCGCGACGATCGCGCTGTTCTGCGACATTATCTATGCCGCCGACCATGCGAAGATCGGCGATCCGCATGTCTCGGTCGGCTTCGTTGCGGGCGACGGCGGATCGGTGATCTGGCCGCAGCTCATCGGCTTTGCGCGGGCGAAGGAATATCTGCTGACCGGGCGCCCGCTTTCGGCCACCCAGGCCGCCGAAATCGGCCTCATCAACCGGGCCTTGCCCGCCGCCGAGCTCGACGAAGCGGTGGACCGGCTCGCCGGCGAACTTGCCGCAGGCGCGACCAAGGCGATCCGCTGGACCAAGGTGACGATCAATATCGCGCTCAAGCAGCTTGCGCACAGCATGATGGATACGGGCCTTGCCTATGAAGCGATGTCGAACTTGACCGACGAGCATCGCGACCTCGTTCGCGCCTTCCGCGCAAAGGCGGCCAAGGCATGAGCGCGGCGATATCGACGGTGCCACCCGGCGCGCTCGCGGGCCGCTCGGCGATCGTGACGGGTGCTGCGGGCGGCATCGGCCTTGCGATCGCGAAGAAGCTCCACCAACTCGGCGCCGAGGTCACGATCATGGACCGCGACGTCGAGCGCGCGCGCAAGGCGGCGGAACCGCTGCTCGCGGCGGGCTGCACCGTCGTCGGCGGCGATGTTCGCGAAGAGGATGATCTGAAGGCGCTGTTCGACCACGCCATCGCCGCCTTCGGCAAGGTCGATATATTGGTCAACAACGCGGGCATCGCCGAGCAGGTCATCCCGACCGTCGATCAGCAGCTCGATAAATGGCAGCGGCTGATGGACGTCCATCTGCGCGCGGCCTTCATCACCAGCCAGCTTTTTGCACGCCATGTGCTGGGGCGGCAGGGGCAGGGTAGCATCGTCAACATCTCGTCGATCACGGCGCTCAGGCCGATGCGCGGATCGAACGGCTATGTCGTCGCGAAAGCCGGGCTCGCGATGATGACCCAGACGATGGCGGCCGAATGGAGCGGGCAGGGCATCCGCGTCAACGCGGTCGCGCCGGGCTTCACGCGCACGTCACTCGCCGGCAAGCCCGGCGAGCTCGGGGCCGATTTCAGCGACGTGCTTGCGCGCATTCCGATGCAGCGCATGGGGCGGCCAGACGAGATCGCCGAGGTCGCCGCTTTCCTCGCCTCCGACGCCGCGTCCTATGTGTCGGGCGCGATGATCCCGGTGGATGGCGGCTGGGCGGTCAACTGCGGGCCATAGCGCTACCCCCCCAACAGGGGCGGGTCCGCAGGGCGGGCGCAAGCGCCACGAGGGGGTCATGAAAGGGCATCGCGAATGACGCAGAAGATTTTTGTTGCCGGCGTGGGGATGCTGCCCTTCACCAAGCCGGGGCAGAGCGAGAGCTATGAGAAGATGGGCGCGGCGGCGGCGCGCCTCGCGCTCGCCGATGCCGGGCTCGGCTATGGCGCCGTCGAACAGGCCTATGCGAGCTATATCTTCGGCGACAGCTGCTGCGGGCAGAAGGCGCTGTACGACGTCGGCCTGTCGGGCATCCCGATCATCAACGTGAACAATAATTGCGCGAGCGGATCGACCGCCCTCTATCTGGCGCGGCAGGCGATCGCGGCAGGAATGGCGGACATCGTGCTCGCTGTGGGGTTCGAGCAGATGAACCCTGGCGCGCCCGCCGGTGGCTTCGGTGACCGCCCGTCGCCGCTCGACCGTTTCCGCGCGAGCGTCGATGCGCGAATGGGCGCGTCGGATATGCCGGTGGCGATCCGCCTGTTCGGCGGCGCGGGCTATGAACATATGGCGCGCTTCGGCACGTCGCTCGAAACCTTCGCCAGCGTGCGTGCCAAGGCGAGCCGGCATGCGGCGCGCAACCCGCTTGCGGTCTTCCGCAAGGAGTTCACCGCCGCTGAGGTGCTCGCCGATCAGGTGATCTGGCCGGGTGTGATGACACGGCTGATGGCGTGCCCGCCGACCTGCGGTGCCGCCGCGGCGATCCTGTGCAGCGAGGAAGGGGCGCGGAAATATGGCCTCGATACGCGGGTCTGGATCGCGGGTCAGGCGCTGACCACCGACACCGAAAGCGCCTTCGACAGCGGTGATATGCGCCAGATCGTCGGCTATGGCATGGCCGGGCGCGCGGCGGATCAGGTCTATGCGGCGACGGGCATCGGTGCCGAGGATGTCGACGTGATCGAACTGCACGACTGTTTCGCGCAGAACGAACTGCTCATGTACGAAGCGCTCGGCCTTTGCGCTGAGGGCGGTGCCGAGCGTTTCATTGCCGATGGCGACAACAGCTATGGCGGCCGGTACGTCGTCAACCCGTCGGGCGGCCTCCTCTCGAAGGGGCATCCGATCGGCGCGACCGGGCTCGCCCAATGTTTCGAACTTACCCAGCAATTGCGCGGCCACGCTGAGGCACGACAGGTCGAAGGCGCGCGCGTCGCGCTCCAGCACAATGTCGGTGTCGGCGGGGCCTGCGTCGTCACCATGTATCGGAGTTGACCCATGGATTTCCGGCCTGACCCCACGCTCGAAGCGTTTCGCGACACGGTGCGTGCCTTCCTCAGCGAGAAGCTTCCCGCTGAGCTCGTTCAACAAGGTCTCGAAATGGCCTCGTCGCGCGATGTCACGAGCCGGTGGCAGCGCATATTGACCGAGCAGGGCTGGGGCGCACCCTATTGGGAAAAGCAGCACGGCGGAACCGGTTGGAGCGTCGAAGAGCAGCTCGTCTTCGACGAGGAATGCGCCGCGGCGGGGGCACCCAAGCAGGAAACCTTCGCGCACAAGCTGCTCGGTCCCGTGCTCAATCATTTCGCGACGCCGGAGCAATGGCAGACCTATGTCCCGCCGATCCTGAGCGGCGAGCATTTCTGGTGCCAGGGTTTTTCGGAACCCGGCTCGGGCTCCGATCTCGCTTCGCTGCGCACGCGGGCCGAACGTCGCGGCGACCGCTATGTCGTCAACGGGCAGAAGATCTGGACCAGCTATGCGCACCGCGCCGACTGGATATTTCTGCTGGTGCGCACGAACCCCGAGGCGAAGAAGCAGGCCGGGATCAGCTTCCTGCTCGTCGACATGAAGACGCCGGGCATCACCGTCCGCCCAATCGTCAGCATCGACGGCGCGCACCATCTGAACGAGGTATTCTTCGACGAGGTCGAGGTGCCGGTCGGCAATCTGATCGGCGAAGAGGGCGCGGGCTGGAGCATCACCAAATTCCTGCTCAACAACGAGCATGCCACCACGGCCGACCTGCCGGTGCTCAAATCCTACATGACCCGGATGAAAGCGCTGGCGCGGAGTGTGACGATCGACGGCGTGCCGTTGATCGAGCGTGAGGATTTCGCGGTCCGCATCGCGCGCTTCGAGGCCGAATTGCGCGCCGTCGCGATGATGGTCCAGCGGTCCGCCGCGTTGCACGGCGACCAGGGACATTTCGCCCATGCGCTCGGATCGATGCTCAAGCTTCGCGGGACCGACCTCCAGCAGCGGATGACGCTTTTCCTGATTGAGATGCTCGGCGACGACGGCGCGCTCGCTGCGCCCGACACAGGGCAGGGGCTGGCGCGCGAGATGTTCTTCCGCCGCGCAGCGACGATCTACGGCGGCTCGAACGAAGTTCAGCGCGGGATCGTCGCGAAACTGATGTTCGGATTTTGAGGAGCAGACGATGGATTTCATTCTCACGGCCGAACAGCAGATGCTCGGCGACAGCGTCGCCCGCTTCGTCCAGAACGAATATGATTTCGAGGCGCGGACGAAGATCGTGGCGGCGGACGAAGGGGGCTCGCCCGCCAATTGGCGCATCTTTGCCGAAAATGGCTGGCTGGCGGCGTCCTCTCCTGAGGAATTCGGCGGCTTCGGCGGCGGCGCGATCGAAGCGGCGATCATCGCCGAGCAATTCGGGCGTGCGCTGGTCATCGAACCCTGGCTGGGCTCTGCGGTGCTGGCGACGCAGACGCTGCTCGCGAGCGACGATGCCGCCGTCAAGGCGGACTGGCTCCCCGCGCTTGCGGAGGGGCGCCGCCGGCTGGCGGTTGCATGGAGCGAGGCCGAATCGCGCGGGGCGCCCGACATCGTCGAGACCCGCGCCGCCGGGGCGGGCGACAATGTCGAACTGACCGGACGCAAGACGCTGGTGCTAGGCGGCGTCGGGGCCGACGCCTATCTGGTCTCGTCGCGCGATGGGGGAGCGATCGGCCTTTTTCTGGTCGATGCCGATGCGGCGGGTCTGACGGTGACGCCGGCCGCGCTTCATGACGGAAATATCGCAGCCACTTTGTCGCTGGACGGCGTTCCGGCGCGGCGGCTCGCTGGCGACGGTCTCGCGGCGCTCGAGACTGGACTGGCGCACGCGATCTGTGCGCTGTGCGCCGAACTCGTAGGCGGCATGGAGCGCGCCATCGAGATTTCGGCGGACTATTTGCGCACGCGCAAGCAGTTCGGCGTCACTATCGGCAGCTTCCAGAGCCTCCAGCACCGGATCGCCGACATGGCGGCAGAAAAGGAACTGGCCCGCTCGATGCTGTTCGCTGCGCTCGCCTCGATCGAGAATGACGATGCCGCCCGGCGCGCGTCGGCTCTGTCGGGCGCCAAGTTGCTCGTCGCCGATGCGGCGCGCGGCGTCTGCGCCCAGGCGATCCAGCTTCACGGCGGGATCGGCATGACCGAGGAATGCGCGGTCGGCCATTATTTCAAGCGCGCGGTGGTCGCCGAGGCCCTGTTCGGCGGTCGGACCGTCCACGAGGGGCGCCTGGTCGCCGGCCTTCAGGGAGAAGCGGCATGACCCGGGGCGCCGGCCCGCTGGCGGGATTGCGCGTCGTCGAAATCGCGGGGATTGGTCCCGCGCCTTTCTGCGGCATGTTGCTCGCCGACCTTGGCGCCGATGTCGTGATCGTCGACCGGACGGTGCCCAATGGCGAGACGATCGACCTTGGTCCTGCGGCGATCACCAACCGCGGCAAGCGCTCGATCGCGCTCGATCTCAAGAGTCCCGAAGGCGTCGAGACGGTCCTGAACCTGATCGAGCGCGCTGACATATTGATCGAGGGGATGCGGCCGGGCGTGATGGAGCGGCTGGGGCTGGGCCCCGATGTCTGCCGCCAGCGTAACCCGGCGCTGGTTTACGGTCGGATGACCGGGTGGGGGCAGGACGGCCCGCTGGCACAGGCCGCAGGGCACGACCTCAACTATATCGGGCTTTCGGGAGCGCTCTGGTATTCCGGGCAACCCGGCCAGCCGCCGCTCGCGCCGCCCAGCCTCGTGGGCGATATCGGCGGCGGCGCCATGTATCTCGCCGTCGGCGTGCTCGCGGCCGTGATGCGTGCGCGGGCTACCGGCGAAGGACAGGTGGTCGATGCGGCGATCGTCGACGGCAGCGCGCATTTGACGAGCCTGCTGCTCGGGCTGCGCGCGGGCGGTGCGATGGTGACCGAACGCGGACGAAGCGGCCTCGACGGCGCCTTCTGGTATTCGACCTATCGCTGCGCCGACGGCAATTTCATCACCTTGGGGGCGGTCGAGCCAAAATTCTATCATCTGCTGCGCGAGAAGCTCGGACTGCTCGACGATCCGGCCTTTGACGAGCAGAATGACGTCGAGGGATGGCCGGCGCTGCGCGGACGTTTCGAGCGCCTCTTCGCGACACGCTCGCGTGCCGAATGGTGCGATCTTCTCGAAGGCACCGACGCCTGCTTCGCGCCCGCGCTGACGCCTGAGGAGGCGGCCGCCCATCCACATATGGCGGCGCGGGGCATCTATCAGGAACGCAACGGCGTGCTCCAGGCGGCGCCGGCACCGCGTTTTTCGGACACGCCGGCGACTGACATCGGCGCGGTGCCGGTTCGCGGCGGCGACCTGGCCGCTGTGCTGGCGGACTGGTTGGGCGATAGCAGCGCGCCCGCGCGCGAAAAAGCCGATGTGGCCGCCGCCGGCTAGTCGATCAGCCCCTGCCGGCGCGCCCAGACCATCGCGTCGTAGCGGCTCGACACGCCAAGCTTCAGGAAAATGTTCTTGAGGTTCCATTTTACCGTCTCGACGCTGATCCCCAGCGTGAGTGCGATGCGCTTGTTCGACATGCCGGCCGCGACCAGCGCCACGATTTCGACTTCGCGGGCGGTCAGCGGCGTATCGATCACCGCCGCCGCTTCGCCCGCCGCGGCATCGCAGCCATCGCCCGCAGACTGCCGGATCAGCTCGGCCGCATAGGATGAAAGCGCGGCGGCTGCTTTCTCCGGGAAAGAAAGCTCGCGCAGCAGCGTCAGAAACGGCTGTCCCTCGTCGAAGAAGGTGCGGATGAAGCCGAACCGTTCCCCCATCTCGATCGCGACGGTAAGGCGCGCCAGCGCGTCGGATCGGCGTCCCGCCCGGTCGAGCGCCAGAGCCGCGATGAGGGCGGACGTGATTTCAAGTTGCTTGCGACCGCAAGCTGCAGCGGCTTCCTGCATCGCCTCTGCACCGCGCAGCGCGGCTTCGCCGTCGCCCTGCGCGAGATCGAGCCGCGCCCGCGCGAGCCCGATCACGATCGGAATTTCTCCTGCGAAGCCGCATGCGTCGGCAAGGGGCAGGGCGATGGCTTCAAGCTGCTCCATGGCCGTTTTCGCGGCCTGAACCTGTCCGCCCACAAGCAGGATGCGGACCTGCTCGGCGCCGAGATAGGTGGCGCCGCGATCGAGGCCCAGCGAGCGGAAATAGCTTTTCTGTCGATCGAGCAGCGCCAGCGCGGCTTCGGCCGAGTCCTGCAGCAAATCGAGCCGGGCGCGGCACAGGGTCGCCCAGATCATCGGCTGGGGAGCCGACGTTTGGCGATTATTCTGCCGCTTGGCCAGAAGTTCGCGCGCCTCGTCGATGCGGTTGCGTTCGTAGGAGATGATGCAACGCGTCGCCGCGCTCAGGTTCGCGCAGGTCGAGGCACGGCCATGGATGGCGACGGCGCGCGCATAGTTTTGCTCGGAAATCGGGTCTGCTTCGCGGATACGGCCGGCCACGAGCAGCGCAAAGGTGCGGCAACCCGATGCGCGCATCGCGAGATCGTCGTCGGCGTCCTCGGCAGGAACCGGATTGCGGTCGAGCAGGCCTACCGCCTCGTCGGTGCGCCCGGCTCCCGCAAGGCCGGCGACCCGCGCCATGAGGTAGACATAGCGCTCGAAGGCGGTGCCCGCATCGGAGGGCTCGAATGGTTCGAGATGATGCAGGCATTGCGGCGAATCGTCGTGCTGAAGCGCCATCGACGCCTTGATGAGCGCGATGCGGAAAGCGAAGGCGGGGTCGCCGCTTGGCGCGGCTTCGCCGAGCCGCTCGAGCCAGGCATTGGCGCGCGTCGACGCCCCCGTCATCGAAAGTGTCAGGCTGCCGAGGTAGAGGATGCGCGGGTGGGCCGCGATGGCGTCGAGCGACAAATTGTCCACGAGATGGAGCAGCGGCCCGAGGTAGCTGAGCTTCCACGTTCCCGGCACAGCCTGCTCGATGATATCGACCGCTTCGTCGATATCGCCCGCAAGGGTGGCATGGCGGACGGCCTCGACGACGAATTGGCGCCGGGCGAACCAGCGGCTCGCCCGGCGATGGCATTCGGCGACCTCGTCGGCGCCGCGCCTCGCGAGCCGCGCGGCGAGGAATTCGTTGAACAGCGGATGAAAGCGGAACCATGCCGTTCGCGCGTCGGACTCGGCGCGCATGATCAATAGATTTTCATCCTCGATATGATCGATCAGCGCGGCGGCATCGCTCCGGCCGGTGATCTCTTCGGCGAAGGAAGCATTGAAACGCCGGGCGATCGACAGGGCTTCCATGAACGCCGTCACATCGGCGGGCAGGTGGCCGACGACGTCTTCCCAGAGATAATTCTGCAGATCGGAGGATTGCCGCGCGAGGTCGGGCAGCGACGAGCGGCCCTCGGGGCGGTTCTTGAGCATGATCGATACCAGCTGAAGGCTCGCCGGCCAGCCGTTGGTAAGATCGTGGATGAGTCCGATTTCCTCTGAGTCGAGCCTTACGCCCTTCACATTCTGCTCGAGGAATTCGCGCGTTTCCGTCCGGTCGAACGGCAATTCGCCGCACTCGATTTCGGCCACCTGTCCCATGACGCGAAGGCGCGCCACGCTAAGCGGTGGTAGTGCGCGCGAGGCGATGACGAGGTGAAGATTGTCCGGCCCCTGGTCGAGCAGCTTCTGCACCAGCTGGTGCGCGCGCGGATCCTCGACATGATGGTAATCGTCGAGGATCAGATAGAGATCGCCGCGGGTGTCGGCGATATTGTTGATGATCGCGGCTACGACATCATCGGCATGGCTGCGGCTGTCGTCGGCGAAGAGCAATTCGTCGCTGAGCGGCATGCCGAGCTTGCCCAGCGCGGCGACCAGGTGCGTGCGGAAATTGGGCAACAGTTTTTCGTCGGCATGGAGCGAAAGCCACGCGACCTGGCATCCGGCCGCCATCAGTTCCTGCCGCCACTGTGCCAGCAGGATCGTCTTTCCGAAACCCGCGCTGCCGGTGACCAGCGTCAGCCGGCATTGGCGGTCGCGGCCAAGCACCGAGAGCAGATGCGTTCGCATGATGTAGCGCGATCCGATCCGCGGCGGCGCGAACTTCGTCGCGACGAGCAGTCGTTCGAGGTCGGTGGAAAAACTGGGCGAGGGCATGTCGGGGGCGATCATAGGGAGGTCCGCATCGATTGGGAATTCATCCTGCACCCACGCCCGATCGATCGGCCACCCCCCACCAAGGGGGGTTCGTTCGAGCCCGGCTCCCCGCATAGTCGCAAGCATCAACAAGACCCGAATGGAGCCGATGTGCCGATTTCACATTCACAAAATGGGGCTGTGGGCTGGATCATTCTCGACCGTCCCGACGCGCTCAACAGCCTCGATCACGAGAGCGTGATCCAGTTCACCGAGCGCCTGATCACATGGCGCGATGATCCCGAGGTCCGCGTCGTCGTGATCGCGGCGAACGGGCGCGCCTTCTGCGCCGGCGCCGATCTCAAGGAAGCGGGCGGCGCGACCCAACCGGGCGAGAAGACGCTGCTCGACCGCATCATCATCCTGTTCGACATGCTCCGCGCCTATCCCAAGCCGGTGATCGCTGCGGTGAACGGCCTCGCTTATGCGGGCGGGCTCGAAACGGTGATGTGCTGCGATATCGTTCTCGCCACCGACAAGGCGAAGTTCGCCGACGCGCATTCGAACTTCGGGGTCTTTCCCGGCGGCGGCGGCGCGGCGATCCTGCCGCGCAAGGTGCCGCCCAATGTCGCGCGCTACATGCTGTTCACCGGCGATCCGATCAGCGCCGCCGACGCCCGCACCTATGGCCTCGTCAACGAGATCGTCGCCGAGGAGGAGCTGCGGTCCCGCGCACAGGCGCTCGCCGAACGCCTCGCGAAAAAGAGCCCCGGCGTGCTCGCCGGAATGAAGCGGGTGGCGATCGAGGCGGCCGACAAGAGCGCGGCCGACGCGCTCCGCCACGAGCTGCTCGAAGCGCATAATCACGGGCGCAGCTACGACATGGCCGAAGGTCTCAAGGCCTTCGCCGAGAAGCGCGAACCCCAGTTCAAGGGATATTGATCATGGAAAATATATACATTGTCGGCGTCGGCATGACGCATTTCGGCCGCCACATGGACAAGTCGGTCAAGCAGCTCACCGCGCTCGCGGTCGAGGATGCGCTGAAAGATGCGGGCTGCGATCGCAAGGCGATCGAGGCCGCCTTCTTCGGCAATACGGGGCAGGGGCATTTCGACGGCCAGCACATGATCCGCGGGCAGGTCGCGCTGCTGCCGATGGGGATTCAGGGCATTCCGATCTATAATGTCGAGGCCGCCTGCGCCTCGGCGAGCAGCGCCTTCAACCTCGCGGTGATGCAGCTGCGCGCCGGCGCCGCCGATGTCGCGCTCGCGGTCGGCGCCGAGAAAATGTATTATTCGGACAAGCAGAAGATGTTCTCGATCTTCGATTCCGCCTGGGATCTGGAGACGCGGGCGACCAACGCCGCGGCGATCATCGCGCTCGGCAAGGATATCGAGCCGCCGCCGGGCAGCACGTCGGATAAACCCTATAGCTCGTTCATGGACGTCTATGCCGGTTTCGGACGCCAGCTCATGTCGCGCTTCGGCATCACCCAGCGGCAGGTCGCGGCGGTCGCGTCGAAGAACCACGGCCATTCGGTGCACAATAGCCGCGCGCAATATCGCATGCCGATGAGCATCGAGGAAATCCTCGCTGCGCCGCCGATCACCTATCCGCTGACGCTGCCGATGTGCTCGCCGATTTCGGACGGCGCCGCGGCGGCGATCGTCTGCACCGAAGCGGGGCTGAAGCGTCATGGTTTCGACCGCAGCCGCGCGATCAAGGTGCTCGCGTCGGGCATGCGTGCGGCAAGCGACCGCGCCCCCGACGATCACAAGGCATCGGCGGGCCACCAGCTCTCGCTGAAGATGTTCGAGGAAGCCGGGGTCGGTCCCGGCGATATCGATGTCGCAGAACTGCACGACGCCGCCTCGATCGGCGAGCTCACTATCTGCGAGAATATCGGGCTGTTTCCCGAAGGGCAGAGCGGCGCGATGGCCGAAGCCGGCGAAACGACGATCGGCGGCAAGTTGCCGATCAATCCTTCGGGCGGGCTGGAATCCAAGGGTCACCCGATCGGCGCGACCGGGCTCGGCCAGATTTTCGAGATCGTCGATCAGCTGCGCGGCGAATGCGGTCCGCGCCAGGTGGAGGGCGCGCGCATTGGCCTGCAGGTCAATGGCGGCGGCGTCTGGGGGATCGAGGAAAGCATCGACCATATCGGCATTTTTGCTCGCGCCTGATTGCAACAAGGAAAAAGACAATGACCTACGTCCTGCCCACGGAAGAACAGCAGCTTGCGGTCGAGAGCTTCCGCAAGTTCCTCGAAAGCGAAATCCGGCCCTTCGCCCGTCAATATCACGACCGCTTCATCCCCAAGGAAGCGATCATGGAGATCACCCCGGCGCTCGCCGAATTCGGCCTGCCGGGCGCGGATATCCAGGAAGAGTTCGGTGGGCTCGGCCTGCCGCTCGTCACCCGGGCGATGCTGCTCGAGGAACTGATGACCGTGTCGGTCGATCTCGGCTTGTTCATGATGATCAACTGCGGCGTTGCGCGCTTCCTCGCCAATCTGGCGCCCGCGCATCTGCGCGAGAAATATCTGCCCGGCGTCATGGCGGGCAAGGTCTTCGGCTGCTTCGGTATCAGTGAGCCCGACGTCGGATCGAACGTGATCGACGCGAAGACGAAGGGCGTGCGCGACGGTGATCACTGGGTCATCAACGGCGAGAAGACGTGGATCACCGGCGGCCATTATTCGGATTTCCTGATTTGCACCACTCGCACCAGCGAAAACGGCCTGTCGCACATCATCATCGACCGCGAAGAACATGGCTATGAAACGCGCAATATCGAGAAGATCGCGCTCAATTCGCAATCGACCGCGCAGATTTTCATCACCGACGCGCGCGTTCCGCACGCCAATATGTGCGGCGAAGAGGGCCTCGGCCTCAAGAACACCGTCAAGGAGTTCGAGATGGCGCGCCCGCACGTCGGCCTGCTCTCGATCGGCCTGATGCGCGCTGCGCTCGAAGAGAGCATCGCTTATTCGAAGGAGCGCAAGCAGTTCGGTAAGGTGATTGCGGGGCATCAGCTCATCGCCGCCAAGCTCGCCGAGATGGCGACGATGCTCGATGCGTCGAAATTGATGTGCTACCGCGCGCTCTCGATGATCGACATGGGCATCCGCTGCGATGTCCAGTCGTCGATGGCGAAATGGTTTACGACCGAAGCCGCGGTTAAGGTATGCCGCGACGCGGTGCAGATCCACGGCGGCAATGGTCTGACCAAGGAATTCAATGTCGAGCGCCTCGCGCGCGAGGCGATCGTCATTCCGATCCCCGACGGCACGACCGAGATTCAGAAACTGATCATCGCGCGCGCGCTGACCGGGGTGTCCGCCTTCGTCTGATCGGGCTCAACGCGTTCGTCGAAGCATTGGCATCCTCGATCTCCCGCTTCGACGTTTTCCGGGTGAGCCGCGCAACCGGCTCACTCTTCTCACCTGCCCGCATCGCCTGTTTCGTCCGCAGCATCGCTGCGGTAGGCGGACCGGCGATGCGGGATATTTTTTAAGGGAGGCTTGTTCTTGTCGTTCATCGTCAACCGCCGGGATCTCGATTTCCTGCTGTTCGAATGCCTCGATATCGAAAGCCTGTTCGGGACCGAACGATATGATGGCCTCGACCGCCCGATGGTGGAGGGGATGCTCGACATGGCCGAGGCCATCGCGACCGAGAAATATCTCCCCAGTGCGGCGGCGCTCGATGCCAATGAACCCCGCTTTGTCGATGGCCGGGTGGAGATCATGCCGGAGGTAGGCGAAGCGCTCGCCGCCTACGCCGAGGCGGGCTTCTTCGCCGCGGGGATCGACCGCGACCTTGGCGGGCTACAACTCCCCTATGTCGTCACCATGGCGATCAACGGCATGTTCACCGCCGCCAATCTCGGGATCGCGAACTACAGCTTCCTGACCATCGCCAACGCCAATCTGCTCGCGGCCTTCGGCAGTGACGAGCAGAAGCGGCTTTTCCTCCCGCCGATGCTCGAAGGACGCTGGTTCGGGACGATGTGCCTGTCGGAGCCGCAGGCGGGATCGTCACTGTCGGATATTCGCACCCGCGCCGAGCTGCGCGAAGACGGCAGCTATCGCGTCACCGGCAACAAGATGTGGATTTCGGGCGGCGACCATGAAATCGCCGAGAATATCGTCCATCTCGTCCTCGCGCGGACTCCCGACGCGCCGCCCGGCGTCAAGGGCATCTCGCTCTTCATCGTGCCCAAGTACCGCGTTTCGCCGGACGGCGGCATCGGTGCGCGCAACGGCGTCGAGCTGGCGGGTCTCAATCACAAGATGGGGCATCGCGGAACGACCAATTGCCTGCTCAACTTCGGCGAGGGCGAGGAGGCCATCGGCTATCTGGTGGGTGAGCCGTGCAAGGGCCTGTCCTATATGTTCCACATGATGAACGAGGCGCGCATCGGGGTCGGGCATGCCTCGGTCATGTCGGCGCTCGCGGGTTTCCTCTATTCGCTCGACTATGCGCGGACGCGCGCGCAGGGGCGTAGCCCGAAGGACAAGTCGCCGCTGACGCCGCAGGTTCCGATCATTGACCATGCCGATGTCCGGCGCATGCTGATGGGGCAAAAGGCGGCGGTCGAGGGCGCGCAGGCGCTTTCCTGTTTCTGCGCATTGCTCGTCGACCGGCAGAAGGCGTCGTCCGATCCGGCCGAGCGCGAGGAACTGGGGCTGCTGCTCGACCTGCTCACCCCGATCGCCAAATCCTGGCCGTCGGAACATTGCCTCGAAGCCAATAAATGGGCGATCCAGGTTCTCGGCGGCTACGGCTATACGCGCGACTATCCGGTCGAGCGCCTCTATCGCGACAATCGCCTCAATCACATCCACGAGGGCACGTTCGGGATCCAGGCGATCGACCTGCTGGGGCGCAAGGTCCGCATGGAGGGCGGCGCCGCGCTGGCGCTGCTACTCCGCCGGATCGAGGCGACGACCACTGCCGCGCGCGGAGTGGACGGGTTCGCTGCCGAGGGGGCCGCGCTCGAACGGGCGGTCGAGGCACTGCGCCGCGCGACCGAGGCCGTGAGCCAGGCGTCTGACGCCGAGACAGGGCTCGCCAATGCGACGATCTATCTCGACGCATTCGGGCATGTCGTCATCGCGTGGCTCTGGCTTCAGCAGGGGCTGGTGGTGGTGCGGGCGCTCGGCGGGGCCCAGTCCGATCGAGCCTTTTACGAGGGCAAGATCGCCGCGTGCCGCTATTTCTTCCGCCATGAACTGCCGCTCGTGCACCCGCGTTTCGAGCTGGTCGGCTCGCTCGACCGGACCTGCCTCGATCTCCGATCCGAGCATTTTTCCGGAATTTAGATCGTCAGCGCTCCAAGCGTGTCGCGCCATTTCGGGGGAAGCGGCACCGGGCGGCGGGTCGCGCGGTCGACATAGACATGGACAAAATAGCCCTCGGCCGCGGCCTCGCTCTGATCGTCGGTGAACAGGCCGATCTCGTAGCGGACGCTTGAAGTCCCGAGATGCCCGACGCGCAGCATCGCGGTGACGGGCTGGGGAAAGCGGATCGCGCGCCCATAGCGGCATCCGCTTTCGACGACGAGGCCGATCATCGGGCCATTCTCGATGTCGAGCAGGCCGGAACCGACGAGGAAGTCGTTCACCGCGCTGTCGAACCAGCTGTAATAGATGACATTGTTGACGTGACCGTAGGCGTCGTTGTCCATCCAGCGCGTCGTGATCCGGTGGCCGACGCGATAGGCGGTGCCGGGGCGAAATATGTCTCGGGTCATCGTCTGCCTTGTTCTCGCGGGAAAATGGAGGTGCGGCCGCCATCCTGGCGACCGGCGCGCGGCCATGACCAACCCTTGTCGGGGGGGTGTGGCCTGCTTGCGGATGCGGCATAGTTTCTGTGGCTGAAACGGCAGGGAGCTTTGCGATGCGGACCGATTTCAAGGGAAAGATCGCCATCGTCACCGGTGCGGCGAACGGGCTCGGCAAGGCCTATGCGCTGGCGCTGGGGAAGGCGGGCGCGCGGCTGGTCGTCAACGATCTGGGCGGTGACAGCAAGGGTGTGGGGCGCAGCAACCTCGCAGCAAAGGCGGTTGCCGACGACATTACAGCGATGGGCGGCGAGGCACTCGCCAGCGATTGCAGCGTGACCGACGAGGCCGGCATCCGCGCGATGGTCGACCGCGTGACCGATCGCTGGGGACGCGTCGATATATTGATCAACAACGCCGGCATCCTTCAGCCGCGCCATTTCGCGCGCGTCGATATGGCCGATTTCCGTCAGGTGGTCGACGTCAACCTGATGGGGGCTGCGATCTGCTCCCACGCCGTGTGGAATATCATGCGTGAGCAGGGCTATGGCCGCATTCTGATGACGACGTCCGAAGGTGCGCTCTACCCCGTGCCCGGCGCCGCCGGCTATGCCGCTGCGAAGCTGGGCCTCGTCGGGTTGATGAATGCGCTGTCGGTGGAGGGCCGCGAGCATGGCATCCGGGTCAACAGTATCGCTCCTGCTGCGGCGACCCGGATGACGAAGGATATGCTGAACGCCGGGGATTTCCTGCGGATGGGGCCCGAATCGGTGGTGGCGACCGCGCTTTATCTGGTGAGCGACGCGGCGCCCACCGGGGCAACGCTTGCGGTCGGAGCGGGACGCATCGAGCGCGCCTTCGTGACCCACAGCCGCGGCGTTGAACTCGATGCAAGTCAGCTGACGCCAGCCGAGGTCGCGGCGCATTTTGCGGCGATCAGCGACCGCGCCGGCGATAGCGCGCCGGATGGACTGCATTCGGTGGCGCGGGTGGAGCAGGTTGCGCGCCAGCGTTAGCGCCGGGTACAATAAAGGTCGGGGCCGTCGCTTTCGCGGCGGCGCTCGATCGTCCCGACGGCACGGAGATGATTGAGCAGGGCGATCGTCTCGCCCGTCGCCAGGCTGAAGGTCGAGATGTCTGATCGTTCGATCGGCCGGTTGAACAGGGTCCCGAACAGGTCGATGACGCGCTTGGGGGTCGCCAGCACGCTTTCGAGCCGGTCGAGCGCATCGCGTTGATCGGCGATCAGTTCGTCGATGCGGGCATGGAGCCCGCGAAAACAATGTTTGTGCGACGGCAGCACCAGCGCGTCGTCGGGAACCAGTCGGCGTAGCCGGGCGAGCGTGTCGAACCATTCGCCCAGCGGATCGGCCTCGGGCTCCATCGCATCGACCGAGATATTCGACGAGATTTTCGGGAGAACCTTGTCGCCCGAAATCAGGATGTCGAGTTCGGGGCAGTGGAGGCAGGCATGTTCGGCGGTGTGTCCGCCGCCTGCGATCACCCGCCATTCGCGCCCGCCGATGGTCAGTGCCTGTCCGTCGTGAAGACGCTCGAATGCGTCGGGGAAGGGAGCGAAGAGCCGGCTCATTCCGGTACGCCGAGTGAGATTCGCTGCGATGTCGTCGGGCAGCCAACCGGCGCAGCGATAGAAATCCTGAGCAGCCTGCGTGGGTTCGGCGTTGCTGCGTCCGGCGATCGATCGTGCCATCAGATATTCGGTGCGGGTCATCCACAGCCAGCAGCCGAAGCGTTCGGCGAACCAGCCGGCAAGGCCGGCATGGTCGGGGTGCATGTGCGTGACGAGCAGGCGGGTGATCGGGCGGTGCCCCAGTGCGCCGCGCCAGAGCGCTTCCCATACCGCGATCAGGTGGGGATGGTGGATTCCGGTGTCGACGATCGCCCAGCCATCCCCGTCCTCGATCGCCCAGACGTTGATATGATCGAGCACGAACGGAAGCGGCATCCGGATCCACAACAGCCCCGGCGCGACCTTGACTGCTTCGCCGGGCGGGGGCGTATCGGGAATGAGCGCAAGGCTGCGGGCCGGCTCCGCGAGGGCGCCATTATCTGTTTTCATGCCCGGACGATAGCCGCTGGCGGCGCTCGATCCGCCCCCTCGCCGCGAGGGGGGATGGCGCCCCCCCATATCAGGGAGTAACGCGGCGCCGCCGATCGGCTAGCCAGCCGGTTGCGATGCGGATCGAGGATGGCATGACGTACAAGACGCTGAGATGGGATGTCGAAGACGGGATATTGATGCTGCGGCTCAACCGCCCCGACCAGCTTAATGCCTTCACGACCGAAATGGCCGACGAACTGGTCGACGCCTTCGGACGGGCCAGCGAAGACGACGCTGTCGGCGCGGTGATCGTTACCGGCGAAGGGCGGGCCTTCTGTGCGGGCATGGACCTTGATGTCGAAGGCAATGTGTTCGGCCTCGACGAAAGCCTGCGTCCGACGATGGACCATATGCGTGCAGTGAAGCCTTTCCCGAGCGCGCGCGACGGCGTCCGCGACGAGGGCGGGCGGGTGACGCTGGCGATCTTCGACTGCAAAAAACCGGTGATTGCGGCGATCAACGGCCCGGCCGTCGGTGTCGGCGCGACGATGACGCTCGCGATGGATATTCGCATGGCCTCCGAAAAGGCGCGAATGGGATTCGTCTTCGGCAGGCTGGGGATCACGCCCGAGGCCTGTTCGACCTGGTTCCTGCCGCGGCTCGTCGGACCGCAGCAAGCGCTCGAATGGGTGCTGTCGGCCGATATATTCGACGCCGCCGAGGGCCAGCGCGCCGGCCTGTTCCGTTCGGTCCACGCGCCCGAAAACCTGCTCGATGACGCGCGGGCGCTCGCGCGCAAATTCGCCCACAACCGGTCGCCGGTCGCGGCCGCGCTCGCCCGGCAGATGTTGCTCCGCAATGCCGCAACGCCGCATCCGGTCGAGGCACACCGCGTCGACTCGCTCGCGATGTTCTACACGAGCATCGCCGACGGGAAGGAAGGCGTCGCAGCATTCCTCGAAAAGCGCAGCCCGCAGTTCAGGGAAAAGGCGTCGGCGATGCCCGGTTTCTATCCATGGTGGGACAACGCCTCGCTTTGACCGGCCGCTTCCGTTTCCCCTCGTTCGGACAAGACATTATGCAAACCAGAGCCGCCATCCTCCGCCGCCACGACGCCGAAGGCCCTTATGCGCAGAGTCGCCCGCTCGACATCGTCGCGGTCGATCTCGCCCCGCCGGGGCGCGGCGAGGTGCTGGTGGCGATCAAGGCCGCGGGGCTTTGTCACTCCGACCTTTCGGTGATCAACGGCGACCGGCCGCGCCCCTTGCCGATGGCGCTGGGCCACGAAGCGGCGGGGGTGGTCGAGGCGGTGGGCGAGGGGGTCGAGGATCTGGCGCCCGGCGATCATGTCGTCACCGTGTTCATGGCCAATTGCGGCCATTGCCTGCCCTGCGCCGAAGGGCGTCCAGCGCTCTGCGAACCCGGCGCGGTGGCGAACGGTGCAGGCGAACTGGTCGGTGGCGGGCGCCGCCTGAGCGCCGATAGCACTCCCATCAATCATCATCTGGGCGTCTCGGCCTTTGCCGAGCGCGCGGTGATGTCGCGCCGTTCGGTGGTGCGGATCGAACGCGACATTCCCTTCGTCGAAGCCGCGCTTTTTGGTTGCGCGGTGCTGACCGGCGTCGGTGCGGTTGTGAACACGGCGCGCCTTGGTCTGGGAGCGAGCGCGGCGGTTATCGGGCTCGGCGGCGTCGGCCTTGCCGCTCTGCTCGGCGCGAGGGCGGCGGGCGCCGCGCGGATCGTCGCGGTCGATCTGTCGCCCGAGAAGCTGGCGCTTGCCAGCGAATTGGGCGCGACCGACGTCGTCGATGCGCGCGATCCCGATTGCGCAGCGCAGGTGCGCGCCCTGACCGGCGGCGGGGTCGATTTCGCTTTCGAAATGGCGGGCTCGATCCCCGCGCTCGTCAATGCGCTCGACATGACGCGGCGCGGCGGCACGACCGTGACCGCGGGGCTCCCGCCGCCGGGCGCCGCGCTCCCGGTCGATATCGTCCGGTTCGTCGGCGAAGAAAGGACGCTGAAGGGAAGCTATATGGGCTCGTGCGTGCCCGCGCGCGACATCCCGCGCTTCATCCAGCTCTATCGCGAAGGGCGTTTGCCGGTCGAGCGGCTGCTCAGCGGAACCCTGTCGCTCGACGAAATCAACGCCGGCTTCGACCGCCTCCACGATGGAAGCGCCGTCCGTCAGGTCGTACTGTTCTGATCTACGAAGGACCGCTCAACGCATCGGTGCGATCGCCGGCATGCACACCGGCGTCGCGGGATAAAGAGCATCGCGCGACGTCTGTCCGCCGCCGTGCAGCGTGAAGCATTGGCTGGGAATGGCGCTGCCGGCGGGTGACAGGAGGAATGTTACGAGCGCTGCGAGCGAACCGGGGTCATCACCTTCCGCGCTTGCCAAGATGGCGTGGACGGTGCGGCCGGGATCGCGCGCAGCCAGCGCCGCTTCCAGATCTTCGCTGTCCGGCTGCGCGTTCGCCACGACCAATATCGTGCGGGCGCGGTCGTCGGGGCTCGCCGCCCGGACGTGATCGGTCGCTTCCGCCGTCGATACGAAAATGCGGATCGCGACATCGTGCGCAGGGCCGTTTCCGGTTGCGGGTTCGGCGCGTCCCCAATGGCCGGTGATCGATGTGCAAAGGCTCTCGATCGCGGCCCTGTCCGCGCCATATAGCCGCACATGCGCTCCGAGTTCGGCGAGGACCATCGCCAGGCCGGCGCCGATCTCGGTATCGCAGCCGTCGATCGCGACGGTGACTTGCGAAAGCGCGCGAGAGTCGAAGGTGGAGAGAAGAGCGGGCATGTAAGGGCTCCATAAACGGCCGGATCATGCGATCCTTTCCCCGATGCGGCGCCCGGACCACCCCTCCCGAAGGGGGGGGGCGGCGACCATGCGTCAGCCGACGTGCCGTTCCGTTTTCGACCAATATTTGTCGCGGACGACGCGGCGCAGGACCTTATGTGCCGCGCTCAGGGGAAGCTCGCCGACCAGTTTGATCGACTTGGGCACCTTGTGCTTGCCGAGCTTCTGCCGCGCATGGTCGATCAACTCGCCCTCGGAGGCTGCGCTGCCTTCCTTGAGCATGATTTCAGCGTGGACCGCTTCGCCCCAGTCGGGGTGCGGGATGCCGACCACCGCCGACATCAGCACCGCGGGGTGCGTGTTGAGCGCGCCTTCGACCTCGATCGCGTAGACGTTGAAGCCGCCGGTGATGATCATGTCCTTCTTGCGATCGACGATGTAGAGGAAGCCGCGTTGGTCGCGGTAGCCGAGGTCGCCCGATTTCCAGAAGCCGTTCTCGAATTCCTGGGCCGTGCCCTCGGGATTGCGATAATAGCCGGTGATCGTCGTGCGCGCGCGGACCCAGATCTCGCCGACGCTGCCATCGGGAACGTCATTGCCGTCGTCGTCGACCACCCGCATCTCGACTCCGCGCGCGACGCGCCCGGCAGAGGCGAGGTGGGCCAGCGACCCGCTCGCGTCGGGCAGATGATCGCGCTTCGCGAGCAGCGCGACGGGCTGGAAACATTCGGTCGCGCCATAGACCTGGACAAAGACGTTGCCGAACCGGGCCTGGAGCTGTTCGAGCTTGGACGGGCTGATGGGCGCGGCGCCGTAGAAGATGGTTTCGAGCGACGACAGATCATGATCATCGGCGGCGCCGAGTTCGAGCAGACGATAGAGCATCGTTGGAACCAGCGTTCCGAGCGTGACGCGCTCGGCCTCGACCGCACGGCACCATGCACCGAGGTCGGGCACATTCATCGTGATCAGCGTGCCGCCGCGAAAGAAGACGGGAAGGACGCCGATCGCCGCGCCGTGGCTGAGCGGCGCGAGCTGGAGCGATCGGGTCGTCTCCCGGAACAGCGCATCCTCCTCCGCATAAAATGAATCGCTGGTACCGAGCCAGATGTCGGGCGAATATTGCGCGCATTTGCCGCGCCCGGTGGTCCCGCCGGTGAAGCGATAGAGGAGAATGTCCTCGTGGGCGTCGTTTTCGACGTCGGGATCGGCGTCCGAAACGCCATCCAGCAGATCCCAGAAATATTCCACGCCGTCGCGCGGCGCGGACAGCGGGTCCATCGCGACGATCAGGATGCCCCGGTCGCGAAAGGCCTGATAATATCGGTCGATCAGCGCGGTTTCGATGAACGCCACCTTCGGGTTGATCCAGTCGGCCTGCCACAGATGTTCGTCGTAGGCGTCGTGAAGATTGGTGAGGACGGCCGCGGCATCCCCCTTCAGCAGCGTCCAGGCGTGCAGCAGCGACAGATTGTCGTTCTCGAGCAGGCAGAGATAGCTCGTCCCGCGCGTCAGGCCGAGCTTGCCGCGCATCATGTTGACGATCCGGTTGGTCAGCTGGTGTAATTCCTCGAAGCTGTAGCGCCGATTTCGTTCGAAATTCACCAGCGCTTCCTTCGGACCATAGATCCGAACGACCTGGCGCATCATCCGCGTGAAATTGACCTTCATGAGCCTCATTCCTCTCCCGTCCGGCGTCCGGCTGATTGGCGGCACCGCAATCTTGTTCACCCTGTCCCATAGCCTATGGCGTCCGGATTCCTCCCCCCCTCGGCGAGGGGGGAGTGGCCTGCTCCCCCCCGACAGGAGTGGTGCCCACTTCCCCGCGCGGCGTGAGATCGAGGGCCATCCGAACCGAACAAGCAAGGAAAGACTCCAATGACCAGGAATTTTGAAGGCCGCGTCGCCATCGTCACCGGGGCGGGCAATGGACTGGGCCGCGCCTATGCCCTCGAACTCGCGCGGCGCGGCGCGAAGGTCGTCGTCAACGATCTCGGCGGGAGCCGCGATGGCAGCGGGACGTCCCCGGCTGCGCAGGCCGTTGTCGACGAAATCGTCGCAGCGGGGGGCGAGGCGATCGCCAATTCGAGCAGCGTCACCGACGAGCAGGCGATGAACGCCCTCGCTCAGGACGTGAAGGCCAAATGGGGGCGGATCGACATCCTCATCAACAACGCCGGCATCCTGCGCGACAAGAGCTTTTCCAAGATGAGCATCGATGACTTCCGCCTCGTCGTCGACGTCCATTTGATCGGCTCGGCGATTTGCACCAAGGCGGTGTGGGAGATCATGAAGGAACAGGGCTATGGCCGCATCCTGATGACGACCTCTGCCACCGGTCTCTACGGCAATTTCGGCCAGACCAACTATGGCGCGGCCAAGGCGGGCCTCGTCGGCTTCATGAACTCGCTCGGCATCGAGGGCGGCAAGAACGACATTCGCGTCAACACCATCGCTCCGGCCGCCGCGACGCGGATGACCGAGGACATCATGCCCGAAGAGGTGCTGGCACAGATGGATCCCTCGACCGTCGTTCCCGCCGCGCTCTATCTCGTGGGAGAGGACGCCCCGACGCGCACGATCCTGTCTGCCGGCGCGGGCGGCTATCAGCGCGCCTATATCACGCTGACCCGCGGTATCCGCGTCGATGCCGCCGAAGCGACCGTCGAGCGCATCGCCGCCGACATCGAGGCGATCGGCGACCGCGCCGACGAGCTTCTGCCCGAAAACGCTTTCGTCCAGTCGGCGCTTGGCCTCGGCCAGATCTGATCCAGGAGAAGAGACGATGAAACGCAAGGTCTATGTTGCCGGCGTGGGGATGATCCCCTTCGCGAAGCCGGGCATGAGTGAAAGCTATGACAAGATGGGCGCCGCCGCCACACGGCTCGCACTGGAGGACGCCAAGGTCGATTACGACAAGGTGGAGCAGGCCTATGCCAGCTTCATCTATGGCGACACGTGCAGCGGACAGCGGGCGCTCTACGAGGTCGGTCTGAGCGGGATCCCGATCTTCAACGTCAACAACGCCTGCGCGTCGGGCTCGTCGGCGATCTATCTCGCGCGGCAGGCGATCGAGAACGGGATCGCAGACATCGTGCTCGCGGTGGGTTTCGAGCAGATGGTGCCCGGCGCACTCGGCGCCGTGTTCAACGATCGGCCGTCGACCGCCGAGCGGTTCATCGACACGACCAATGCCGTGCTCGGCGATTCCGACCTGCCGCTCGCGCTGCGCATCTTTGGCGGTGCCGGGTGGGATCATATGCAGCGTTATGGCACGCCGCTCGAAGCCTTCGCCAAGGTCCGCGCCAAGGCGAGCCGCCACGCCGCGCGCAACCCGCTGGCCGTTTTCCGCAAGGAAGTGACCGCCGACGAAGTGATGGCCGACCAGGTCATATGGCCCGGCGTGATGACCCGCCTGATGGCGTGCCCGCCGACCTGCGGCGCCGCCGCCGCGATCCTGTGCAGCGAGGAGGCCGCAAACAAATATGGCCTCGACAAGCGTGTCTGGATTGCGGGTCAGGCCATGACTACCGACGCGGCCGATACCTTCGAGGGCGGCGATCTGCGCCGGGTCGTCGGATATGGTATGGCTCAGCGCGCGACGAACGCGCTGTACGAAGCGACGGGCATCGGGGCGGAAGACATCGACGTCGTCGAACTCCACGACTGTTTCGCGCACAACGAGCTCGTCGTCTATGAGGCGCTGGGTCTCTGTCCCGAGGGCGGCGCGGCGAAGTTCATCGACGATGGCGATAACAGCTATGGCGGCCGATATGTCGTCAACCCGTCGGGTGGGCTGCTGTCGAAGGGGCATCCGATCGGGGCGACGGGCCTCGCCCAATGCTTCGAGCTGACGCAGCAACTGCGCGGCGCGGCCGAGGCACGGCAGGTCGAGGGCGCGCGGATCGCGCTCCAGCACAATCTGGGCGTCGGCGGCGCGTGCGTCGTGACGATGTATCGAAACTGAGCGAAGGGGCTCCGCCGCATTGCGCTTTGCGATGCGGCGGAGTTTTCCTATTCGGATTGCGGCGGAATCTCGCGAATGCTCGGCAGCACCCAGCTCTTGTCGAACAGCGCAGGCTTCGGACCGTAGAAGCGGAACATCGCGAACCAGCGCTTGCCCGGTGTCAGCGATATGCGGTTGTCCTTGCCGCTTGAGGAAGCCCCTACAGAAAAGCGGATATCGACCGAGCCGTCCTTGTTGACGCGGAGCCCGGGTTCATTGCTGTCGATCCCGACCACCGGCGCGTCACGCAGGAAGCCGCTCGTTTCGAGGTCGTAGACATCGATCGACCAGAATTGCCCCGCGGGGACATTGGCAGGGATGTGGAGGGCATAGTCCTTTTCGCCGGTCAGCCACGCCCCCGCGGGATCCTTTGCCTGCGTCACATAGAAGGTGGCGGCGCCCAGCCGCTTGGGCGAGGCATAGGCCTTGAAATAGAACCACGCCCGCTCGTCGATGCGTAGCGCATCGTCGAGCTCGAACGTAAAGCCGCCCTTGGCGAGCGGAAGCAGGTCGGCGGAGGTCGACCAGCCTTCGCCGGGCCACCAGGGGGTTCGGCTGACCTGTCCGTCCACCATCAGGTCGCCGTGGACCTGCGCCGCGGCCTTCGCCAGCGCTGCGCGCTGTTCAGGGGACGGCGCAAAGGCGCGTCCGGACTGGATGCCGATCGTCCGCAGCATGCCGCGCATCACCATGTCGCGCCGCGCGGCGGGCTCCTCGGCCAGCATCTTCGCAATCCGGTCGAAGAAGCGGTCGTCCATGCGCGCGATGCCGTCGAACAGCCGATCCGACATGTCGATATAGCGCTGGGCTGGCGGCGCGGCGACAGCCGAAAGCGGATAAAGGCGCATCTTCCGTGCGAGGGCGTTGGCCGCGACGGCTTCGCGCGGATCGCTCGACACCGGCGTCAGGCGGATCAGGAAATAGCCGTTGTACGTCGCCATCGCGAGCTGGCGCATCCCCTCCGGCACGGGGCCGGCATAGCCCGGCGGTGTCAGCAGGAAGGTGCCTCCCTTGCCTTCGTCGATTCCGGCGGGTCCGAAATCCTCGACCGGAATCTGCCAGGCGTCCTGAAGATTGCCGTAGACGCTCAGCTTGCCCGACGGCGGCATGACGAAGACGACCGGGCCATCCTGCAGGTTGATGTTCGCATAGACATAGTGCGACGTCGAATTGGGCGTCGTCGTCTGGTTCTTCCAGTTCGACGGCGTCGACCAATAGAGAATGTCGTTGTAGCTGGCGCCGGCATCGCGAAAATAGGCGTCGCGCATCGCATCGAAGCTGGCGAGCGGTATCCCCCAGATCGCGGCCTCGGCCGCCCGGCGCTCGAAGGCTGGCGTCACTGCTGACGAGGGAGCAGCAGCGGGCCGGGCGAGGCTTGTCGCCGGGAGGCCGGCGAGGCCGAGCACGAGCGCGAGAAAACCGGCTTTGTGGCGAATCATGGTCGGCCCTTTCCTGTCTGTCTTTGTTTCTTGCCTGCGGGGGCGGTCGATCGGCATCCGTGCCGCGCCAGAAAGTCCATGCTGACCGCGGCGGTGCGAAACGGCCTCTCGACCATCGGCACATGGCCGGCCTTCTCGATGATCGCGAGTTCGGCGCCGGGGATCGCCTCATGCTGCGTCGTCGCGGCCGCGACATGGAGCAGATTGTCCGAACTGCCCCACAGGATAAGCGTCGGGACGCGGACGTCGCCGAGCCGGTCGTTGAGCGGGTTTTCGATCGCGTCGCGCGCGATCTGCGCGAAAATCTCGTCGTGCAGCTTTTCGCGCCTTGCGAGTTGAAGCAGGAGGAGCTGGCGGAAGATCAGCGGGATATAGGGCGGATCGTGCAGGATGATCCCGAGCAGAAAGTCGACGTCGTCGATGCTCTTGACCTGCATGGGGTTGGAACCGTCGAGGATCGCCTGCTGCGTGTCGGTCATCCGGTCGCCATTCACCCCGGCATTGTTGAGCAGCAGCAGCGAGCGAAGGCGATGCGGATGGTCGAGCGCAAAGGTCAGCGCGACGAACCCGCCCATGCTGTTGCCGCCGAGATGACAGGCGTCGATGCCGAGCGCGTCGAGAAAGGCCTCAAGCCGCCGCGCCTGTTCGGCTATGGAATAGCCCCCGTTCGCAACCCGGCCGCTATCGCCGAACCCCGGAAGGTCGGGGCAGATCAAGCGGTAGCGCTGCGCCAGAAGCAGGGTGAAGAAGGCCCAATTATCCTTATCGCCCGCAAAGCCGTGGAGCAGGATCAAGGGCTCGCCATCGCGCGGCCCCGCCTCGCTCCAGCACCAGCGTACGCCGTCGATCACTCGGTGATAGGTCCCGATTCCCGCAAGCCCGCGCGCCGCGAGGCGTGCTATCGACAGGAAGGCAGTGACTGGCGCTGCCGCGGCATCGAGCAGTGACATCATGCCCGCCCGGCTTTGCGCGCGCGGGTTTTCGGAGTCTTCGCTTTCGCGGCCAGGGCAGAGAGTTCGTCGAACGATCGGGCGAAGGCGTCCTTCAACGCGGCGATATCGGGCAACATCACGCGTTCGGACGTAATGCTGAAATTGATGCTGCCATTATAGCTGAGCACCGAGACGAAGAGGCCGAGCTTGTTCGCCAGCGGCCCCATCGCAAATTGCCGGGCGAGGCGGGCGCCGTTCATATAGAGCGGCATCTGCGGTCCGGGGACGTTCGAGATCAGGAGATTAGCCTGGAGCGGCGCCATGCCAGGGGAAGCCATCAGCCGCGCCACCCCGGCGAGGGTCGCTCCCGGAATATGCTTCGACAGGTCGGTCATGATCCGCGCACTGAGGCCGGCCTTCGCTTCCTTCGCGTTCGCGGTATAGCCGCGAATGGCGCGCAGCCGCTCGACCGGATCAACGATATGGCTGAAGAGCGGCAGCGTCATCGCCGACAGATTGTTGCCGGGCGCCATCCCGTCCGATTTCGACGTGCGCGCATTGATCGGCGCGATGGCGACAAGGCTTTGTTCGGGCAGTTCGTCATGCGCGAGCAGATGCTCGCGGAGCGCGCCGCCGCAAATCGCGAGCACGACATCGTTGATCGTCGCTCCGTCCGCGAGCTGGCGGATCGCGCTGACCTCTGCCAGCGGAAAGCTGACCGCGTCGAACATCTTGTGCGGCGATACCGGCGCGTTGAACCGGGTGACGGGAATGCCCTGAAACGACGCACTGTCGGGATTGGCAAGGCGCTCCTGCAGCGCGCCGGCCATCTTCGGCAAGGCCTCCAGCGACGCGTTGAGCAGATTGATTGGCGCCGCCATCGCCGCGACGATCGCCCGCTGCACCAGTTCTTCGACCTTCGGCGCTTTTTCGACCTTTGCCGGCGTTTCGGGCAGCGGGATCGCGGGAGTCCCCTCGGGATCGCGATCGCTGAGCGCGGCGAACATCAAGGCGCCCGCGGTGCCGTCGATCGCGCTGTGATGGACGCGGTGGAGCAGCGCATAGCTGCCCGGCGGTACGCCGGGGATGCGGTCCAGCCCTTCGATGACATAAATGTCCCAAAGCGGCCGCCCCATGTCCATCGGCCGGCTGAAGTGGCGCGCGACCTGGATGCAGAACTGGCGCCAGTCGCCGGGCTCGGGCAGGCGCGCGTGGCTGATATGCGCCTCGAGGTCGAAATGCTCGTCCTCGACCCAATAGGGATGATCGAGATCGAAGGGCAGGCGGAGGAGCTTGCGGCGAAAGACCGGCGAGGTGTGCATCCGCCGCTCGACATGCTGCACGATATCGCGGAACCGCACCTTGCCGCCGGGCGCGGTCGAGGGATCGTAGATATAGATCCCCATGATGTGCGTATGGGTGTCGCCCGACTGGAAATAGACGAACTGCGCATCCTGGGCGCTGAGCTGCTGGACCATCGCACATCTCCCCTCATCGACGACTGGTCATCGCAGGGTGGGAAAGGGGCGCCACCCCCTCGGAAAAGGGGGGGGCAGCGATCAGGCGGAGCGGAAGAGGTCGGGGGTCGAGTCGAGGTGGAAGCCCTGAAAGCGCGGCGAATTGCCGTGCGGCTCGAGTTTCAGGTGACGCCGCGCGTTCGGTCCACCGCCGTCGACGCGCAGGCAGGTGCCGGTGATGAAGGCCGCCCCCGGTGAAAGCAGGAAATTGATCGCGGCGGCGACCTCGGACACGGTGCCGACGCGCTGCATCGGGATATTGCTCGCGGATTCGCGGATGAAATTCACCGCTTCGCCGTCATAATTGTCGAAGCCGCTCGACATGATCATTCCGGCCGCGAGGCTGTTGACGCGCACGCCTGATGATGCCCATTCGGCGGCCGCCGTCTGAGTCAGCGAATACATGCCCGAACGCGCAGCCGCCGAATGCGCGAAATTGGGCGTGCCCATCCACATGTCGATAATCATGTTAACGATCGCGCCGCCATTGGCGCCCATCCACTGATTATAGACCTCGCGCATCATGATGAAGCCGCCAGTCAGATTGTTGCGCACGACGGCCTCGAAGCCCTTGGTCGAAATGTCCTTGAGCGGCGAGAAGAATTGCCCGCCGGCGTTGTTCACCAGCCCGTCGATGCGGCCGTTCTCCGACAGGACGGCGGCGACCGCATCCGCGACCATCGCCTCGTCGCGGATGTCGCAGATCTGGCTCGATACCTTGCCGCCGTCTGTCCGGATTTCGGCCTCGACGCCCGCGAGCTTTTCCGCCTTGCGGCCCATGATCGCGACATGCGCGCCGAGCGACGCCAGTTCGTGTGCGATGCCGCGACCGATGCCGCTGCCGCCGCCGGTCACGATGACGACCTGTCCGTCGAAAAGCCCGGGGCGAAAGATGGAGCTATAGGGCATGGGGTTCCTCGAATGGGGTGTCAGTTGCCGCGCTTGCGGGCGTTGAATGCGGCCAGCGCTTCGTCGAGGGCACCGCTTGCCGCACGACGAAGCTGCGCGCGCTCCTCGAGTTCATAGGATATTTCGACCGAGGGGCTCTGCAGTGCGAGGTCGAGATTGCGCTTGGTCAGGCGGAGCGCATCCTGCGAATATTGCGCGATCCGGTTCGCCATGGCGATCCCTTCGGAGAGCAGCGCGCCCTTTGGCACGACGTGCGAAACCAGTCCCGCGGTGAGCGCGCGTTCGGCGGGGAGGCGCGCCGAGGTGAAGGCCATCTCGCGCGCCAGCGACAGGCCGACGGTCCGTTGCAGACGCCAGGCGACGCCGAGTTCGGTTCCCGACAGCCCGAGATTGATGAAGGCGGTGGTGAAAAAGGCATCGTCGCTCGCGATGATGATGTCCGATGCGAGCGCGAAGATCAGGCCCGCGCCCGCGATCGATCCGTTGCCCAGCATGACGATCGGCTGCGGGCAGGCGCGCATGTCGCGCAGGATATCGGCGAGGCCCCAGTCGCCGAGCAGCAGCTCGTCGAGAATCGGATCGTCGCCATGCGCGCCGACCAGATCGAGCCCGACGCAGAAATGGTCGCCGGCGCCGCGCAGGACGATCGCCTTGCACGCGCGATCGCGGCGGCACGCGGCGAAGAAGGCGGCGAGCGCGTCGAGCAATTCCTGCGTGACCGCATTCCGGCGATGTGGCCGATTGAGCGTGACGGTGGCAACGGGTCCGTCGCGCGTCACCAGCAGCACGTCGTCGGATTCATGATGGGTCATTTCGGCGCGCCCTCGATCTTGGGGATATGTCAGCGGCCTATGGCCCCCGTTGGGCCGGCCCTACCCCTCATGTGGAGGGGGGCGGGCGACTTGGGCGTTCGATTGTAACTTTCGTGACAGTCATTTGCCGCGCCGGGCTTAATCCTTCCTCCGAATAATGGCTGGGGAGGACAGGATGCGACGTTTCCGGACAAACGGTCTTGCACAATGCGCGGCGGTTGCGCTCATTCTGGGGAGTGGGCAGTTCGGTCTCGCGCCAGCCGCTGCGTCGCAGGCCACTGGCGAAGTGCGTGGATCCGGTGATGCCGGGCCGATCAAGCGCGGCGACAAGCCGGGCTATGACTATCAGGATCAATATATCGGCATCCCCGGCAAACGCCTCGCGGACAATATGGAGCCGATCGTCGATCACCCCGATCAGACTTCGGAGGCGCAGCGCAAACTCGCAGCGCTCGAAAAGCGCACCGGCAAGAAACCGAACATCATCGTCTTCATCCTCGATGACGTGGGCTGGATGGATTTCGGCTTCAACGGCGGCGGCGAAAGCATCGGGTCGCCGACCCCCGACGTCGACCGCATCGCGGCGCAGGGACTCAATCTGACATCGGCCTATTCGCAGCCGAGCTGTTCACCGACGCGCGCGTCGCTGCTCACCGGCCAGCTTCCGATCCATCACGGTCTTCTGCGCCCGCCGATGTACGGCCAGCCGGGCGGGCTCGACGGCAAGACAACGATCGCCAAACTGCTCTCGGCGCAGGGCTATGTCACACAGGCGATCGGCAAATGGCATGTCGGCGAGAATGAAGGGTCGCAACCGCAAAATGTCGGTTTCGACGACTTTCGCGGTTTTCTCTCGGTCTCCGATATGTACACCGAATGGCGCGACCCGCATTTCAATCCCGAGATCGCCTACAGCCCCACGCGGACGGAGATGATCGAGAAGGCGCCGTTCAACAAATATGACGTTCATGTCGCCAAGGGCGGGAAGATCGAGGAGGTCGGGCTGATCACGCTCGATTATGTCAAGGATCTCGACCAGCGCTGGGCCGACTATGCCGTCGACTTCCTTAGGAAGCAGAAGGGCAGCAAGAAGCCCTTCTTCCTCTATTACGGCACGCGCGGCTGCCATTTCGACAATTATCCGAACGCCCATTATGCGGGGCGCTCGCCGGCGCGGAATGACTATACCGACTGCATCGTCGAGATGAACGATATCTTCGCGCGGCTCCACCGGACACTCGAGGAAACCGGCGAGCTCGAAAATACGCTGATCTTCCTCACCTCGGATAACGGCCCCGAAGCCGAGGTCGAGCCGCACGGACGCACCCCGTTCCGCGGGGCGAAGGGCTCGACGTGGGAAGGCGGGGTGCGCGTGCCGACCTTCGCCTATTGGAAGGGCATGATCGAACCGCGCCGTTCCGACGGCCTCTTTGATCTCACCGATATCTTCACGACCTCGCTCGGACTCGTCGGCGTGCGGGGCGCGGCCGCAGGCGATGCGATCGGCAAGGCCAATTACCTCACCGGCATCGACCAGACGTCCTTCCTGCTCGCGAAGGACGGCGCGTCCAATCGCCGGAGTATCGCCTATTTCTGGGGCAATCGTCTCGCAGCGGTGCGGATGGATGAATTCAAGATCCAGTTTCTCGCTCACGACAGCTTCGGAACGACGCCGAACGGCAATCACGGCGGTTTCACCGGGACGGTGGCCCAAACGGCCGGCGGGATGATGTATAATCTCTACGCCAATCCGCAGGAGGACAGTTCGGTCGCTATCCGGCACATTCCCGCTGCTGCGGGCCTCGCGCCCGAGGTGAATCGCTACCAGGAGATGCTTCGGAAATATCCGCCCAACGTCGTCGTCAACTTCACAGGACAGTGAGCGCTGCCGCTATGGAGCCAGCCGCCGATGAGCGATGACTTCGGCGCGCCGGACCGTTAGGCAGATGTCATGGCGGCGGCAGGCGATCTCGAAGCGGCGAAGGCAGCGCTCGATCTGTGTCCATGGCTTGACGGGCATGGTGCCGATTTACGCAGCCTGCTGCTGACAGAGGGGCGGCTTCGTCATTTCTCCCGGGGGCAGTGGGCTTTTGGCGAAGGCGATGATGTCGGCGGGATGTTCACGGTCGTTGGCGGGACCTTTCAGGTCTACGCCCAGAGTATCGGGGATCATGAAGTGCTGCTCAACCAGCTGACCCGCGGGAGCACCATCGGCCAGTCGGCGCGTTTCGGCGGCGGCCCGCGTCTCGTTACCGCGGTCAGTCTCGGCGACAGTCTCGCGCTGCAGGTCGATGACGAGGCGCTCGCCCGGATAAGCGAGCAACAACCGCTGATCTGGAAGGCGGTGGCGAGCCTCCATTATATGCAGCTTCGCGGCATGGTCCGGATGATTGCCGAATTCGCCTCGCTGCCGCCGCGCCAGCGGCTCGCGGCACGGCTCCTGCGCTTCGCCGACGGTCAGGAAGCGCTCCTCACTTTGCAGCTTGCACAGCAGGATCTCGCCGACATGACTGGCCTCAGCCGCAAGACCGTCAACGCCTGCCTGTCCGACCTCGAGGCGCGAGGGCTCATCAGGCGCAGATATGCCGCGATCGAGATCGTCGATCTGCCCGGGTTGCAGACCTATGCGTCGGCACCCGGCGAAACTGCTTGATGGCCATGGCAGCAGAAAATAGGATCCGGGGCCTCCATACCGCTGAATGTGCCGGTTGAGATCATCGGGCGGCTGGAAGAGGGTGTCCGCTTCGTCGCTCCATTTTTCGAAAGCCGACGGTCTGCAAGTGGCCACGGGAGGTCTGTTGGTTAAGCCTTTGAAAGAAATGGTGGACGCACTAGGGCTCGAACCTAGGACCCGCTGATTAAGAGTCAGCTGCTCTACCAACTGAGCTATGCGTCCACTGCCATTTCAGGCGTGCCTTGCTGCGAAGAGTTGTGCTCTTTGCTGCGAAGCGAGCGGCCCGCTATCATGGCTCCGGGGGGATGGCAATGCTCCCGATGGCTTTTTGCCGAAGTTTTTTCTCAATGAAAGCGGCGCGTGCCCGTTTTGCTGTCGTTTTCGATCGCGAGCATGATGCCGACGCACGTCATGATCGTCAGCATCGACGAACCGCCATAGGAAAAGAGCGGCAGCGGAATGCCGACGACGGGCGCGAGGCCCATCACCATCATCAGGTTGATCGCGATATAGAAAAAGATCGTCATTGTAAGGCCGGCGGCGGTGAGCTGTCCGAAGCGCGTTCGCGCCTTCAATGCGACGCGCGTCGACCAGCGGAGCAGCAGGAAGAAGCCGAAGAGCAGCGCGAGGCCGCCGATCAGCCCCCATTCCTCGGCCATCGTGGCGAAGATGAAGTCGGTGTGGCCCTCGGGCAGATAGTCGAGGTGGCTTTGCGATCCGTTGAGGAAACCCTTGCCGCCGATACCGCCCGAACCGATCGCGATCTTCGACTGGCTGATATGATAGCCGGCGCCCAGGGGATCGCTTTCGGGGTCGAGGAAGATCAGCACGCGTTTTTGCTGATAATCATGGAGGAAGGAGAAGAGGATGGGGAGCGCCGCGAGCCCGGCGACCGCGGTGCTGCCGAACCACCAGAAGGGCAAGCCGGCGACGAACATCACCACGACCCCGCCGATGCAGATCGCGAGCGCCGTGCCGAGATCGGGCTGGAGCATGACGAGTGCGGCCGGAAAGCCGATCATCACCAGCGCGGGCCACAGCGCGGTAAAGGTCCGCGTGTTGCCGGGGGGAAGCTGCGCATAAAAGCGCGCGAGCGCGATGACGATCGCGACCTTCATCAGCTCCGACGGCTGAAGGTTCATGAAGCCGAGATTGAGCCATCGCTGGCTGCCCCCGCCGACGAAACCGAGCAGCTCGACCGCAATCAGCAGGATGAGGATGCCGATATAGGCGATATAGGCGAAATCCTCGAAAATGCGGATCGGGAAGCGGCCGATTACCAGCGCCGCGGTCAGAAAGACGAGGAAGCGCACGCCCTGATTGAGCGCCCACGGCGACCAGTTGCCGCCCGCCGCCGAATAGAGGACGAGCAGGCCGAAACCGGTGATGCCCGCGAGGATCGCGATCAATTTCCACGGAATGCGCTGGATGGCGGGTGGCACGGGGATCATTGCGCGAGCTCCGGATCGGGCTTCGACGCACCCGCCTTCCACGCCGCATAGTCGCGGTCCATGCGTTCCTTGATCGTGCCGCCCCAGCCGGCCTCGAAAGTTTCGAGCGCTTCCATCGCCTTTTCGCGGTCGAAGAGAAAGGTCATGAAATCCTTGGCCACCGGCGCCGCGGCGCGCGATCCGCCCATGCCATGTTCGATCACGACGGCGGTCGCATAGCGCGGATTATCGACCGGCGCGAAGCCGATGAACAGGCCATGATCGCGAAATTTCCACGTCCCGCTTTTGCCGTTGCCGGTGCCGAGCCCGCGCACCTGCGCGGTGCCCGTCTTGCCCGCCATCGTGATGCCGTCGAGCGGCAGGCGGCTGCGCACCGCGGTGCCTGCGCCATTGACGACGAGGTCCATGCCCTGGCGCGCGACGGCGAGCGCTTCGGGCGAAAAGGGCAGGGGCTCATTCTTGAACTCGCGGTTGATCAGGCGCGGGTAAAGGCGGCGTCCCGATGCGATCCGCGCCGCCATCACGGCGAGCTGGAGCGGGTTGGCGAGCACATAGCCTTGTCCGATGACGGCGTTAAGCGAGTCCGAGGCCGACCATTCCTGGTCGTATTTCTTCATCTTCCACGCGCTGTCGGGGATGGTGCCAAAGCGCTGGTTGCTGCCCGCGAGCTGATATTCCTCGCCGAGCCCTAGCAGCCGCGCGGTCGGGGCCATCGCATCGTAGCCGAGCCGGTGCGCGAGCCAGTAGAAATAGCTGTTGCAGCTCTTCATGATCGCCGAGGGCATATCGAGACTGCCGTGCGTGCCGAGGCAGCGGAAGAAGCGGCTGCCGAGCCGATAGCCGCCGACGCAGGTGTGACGCTCGCTCGGGTCTACGCCATGTTCGACCGCGGCGATCGCGGCCATCGGCTTCAGCGTCGATCCGGGCGGATAAAGGCCGCGCGTCGCCTTGTTGATCAGCGGCTGGTGATCGTCGGCGCGCAGCCAGGCATATTCGCTGCTGCTGATCCCGTCCGAAAAGCTGTTGGGATCGAAGCTCGGCATCGAGACGAAGGAAAGGATGTCGCCGTTCTGGCAGTCGATGACGACCGCCGCGCCCGACTCGCGCCCCATGCGCCGCGCGACAAATTCCTGCAGGTCGGCGTCGATCGTCAGGTGGACGGTCTTGCCCTGTACGTCGGGCTGGGTCGAGAGATCGCGGACGACCTTGCCGCGCGCGGTCACCTCGACGCGCCGCGCGCCCGGCTGGCCCTTCAGCATGTCCTGGAAATATTTCTCCAGCCCATCCTTGCCGATCTTGTACCCCGGGGTGATGTACAGCGGATCCTTGGCCTTCTGATATTCCTCGGCGTTCGGGGCGCCGACATAGCCGATCAGATGGCCGACCGCCGCGCCGGTCGGATAGTTGCGGGCAAAGCCGCGCTGCGGTGCGATGCCGGGCAGTTCGGGCAGGCGGACGAGGATCGAGCTATACTCGGCCTCGGTCATGTCTTCCTTGATCGCGACGGGCTGGAACCCCGATGCGGCCTTCAGGTCGCGATTGATGCGTTCCATCGTGTCGCCATCGAGGCGCAGCAGGGTCTGGAGCTGCCCCAACACCAGCTCTTTGTTGTGCAGGCGATCGGGAATGATGTCGATGCGCAGCGATACGCGGTTGTTCGCAAGCGCCTTGCCGCTGCGATCGACGATCCAGCCGCGCCGCGGCGGCACGAGCGTCAGATTGACGCGGTTGCTTTCCGATTCAAGGACATAGCGGTCGTTGTCGACCACCGAAATATAGGCCATGCGCGCTGCAAGCGCGACGCCGACCGCCGCCTGCGCACCGCCGACGACCAGCGCGCGGCGGGTGAAGGTTATGCCCCTCCAGGCTTCGGTAATCGGCGGACTCTTCTTCTTCGGCATTAGGGGATTGGAACCAGTCTATCGGCGTTTCAGGCGGAAATTGTCAAACTTTCCGGTCAGGCGCATGAACAGCGGGACGAGCAGCGCCGAGATGATGATCTGCGGCACCACGAGGCCGAGCACGCGGCCGGTCGCGGCGTGCGGATGGGTGATCAGCGCCGCGAGCGACTGGATGATCGCGACCGACGCCGCTGCAATCGCCCAGTCGTGAAAGAAGCCGCGCCAATAGATGCGCTGCGACGAATAGGCGATTGCGATGCTGGCGACCGTCCACAGCCCCATCGCGGTGCCGATCGGCGCGCCGCTGAACAGATCGTCCCACAGGCCGAGCGGCAGCCCGATCCACACCGGCCACATTTCGGCGCGCAGCAGCTGCCAGCACAGGAAAAACAGCAGCCCGAGCGGCGGCAGCACCGGCGAGTTGGCGATCAGCGGCAGCATCAGCGGCAGCGCCGAGGCGAACATCACGCTCGCGATCGGAACGATGCGCATCCGCCACAGCGATGCCGGTTCGCCGAGGCGCGGACCCTTCTGGTTCATGGCGCGCCGGCGGGGGCGGGGGGCGGCGTCGCAGGGCCGGGCAGGCCCTGCGCTTCGATATTGTCGGGGGTGTAGGGGCGCAGCACCGACACCGCATCGACCTTGCCCGGGTCGGCGAGCGGGCGCGCGAGGGCGCCGTCGTCCTGACGCCGCACGACGATCGCGACAGGGATATTGGGCGGATAGAGCCCGCCGGTTCCCGAGGTGACGAGGATATCGCCGGGCTTGAACGGGTTGTTCGCGATATTGAGCGTGCGCACGTCGAGATCGCCATTACCGCGGCCGCTGGCGAGCGCGGGCAGGCCGTCGCGCGCGCGGCGCACGGGGACGATATTGTCGACGTCGGTGAGCAGCAGCACCTGCGATACCGAGGGGCCGGCGCCAAGCACGCGGCCGATCAGGCCGTCGGCGCCGCGCACCGGCTGGCCCGCGGCAACGCCAAGGTTGCGCCCGATGCTGAGCAGCGCGATGCGCTTGCTGCTCGTCGAGGTCGAGGTGAGCAGATAGCCGTTGGCGAGCGCGGTCTTGTCGGTTTCCTGAAGCTTGAGCAACGCCTTGAGCTGGCGGTTCTCTTCCTGCAGCGAACTGGTCGCGACGAGTTCGCGCCGCGTGTCGGCGAGTTCCTTGCGCAGCCGCCGGTTCTGCGTGCCCGCAGCGACATAGGCGCCGACCGTATCGTCGATGCCCGAAATCGACCCGATCACCGACCGCGACGCGCGTGCGACGGGCGCGGCGATTTCCTGGCTCGCCACACGCAGCTGGGCGAAGCCGATGGGATCAACGACCGACAGGATCGCCAGCAACAGGCCCGCCACTGCCCCTGTCACCGCGATGACATAGGCAACGAACAGGCTGTACTGAGCCTTTCGGGATTGTCCCGGACGTCGATGTGCCGGGCGGACCATGCTTCAGCTGTACCCGATCAGGCTTGCTGCAGCACGCCGCGGAAAGCGGGGTCTTCCATCGCGCGGCCGGTGCCGATCGCGACGCAGGTCAAGGGATCATCGGCGACCGTGACCGGCAGGCCTGTCGCGTCCTTGAGCAGCTCGTCGAGCTCGGCGATCAGCGCGCCGCCGCCGGTCAGGACGATGCCCTGATCGACGATGTCGGCGGCGAGTTCGGGGGCGGTGTTTTCCAGCGCGATGCGGACGCCCTCGACGATCGTGCCGATCGGTTCGGACAGCGCTTCGGCGATCTGCGCCTGATTGATCGAAATTTCCTTGGGCACGCCGTTCACCAGGTCGCGGCCCTTGATGTGGATCGTCAGGCCAACGCCGTCGGCGGGGATGCGCGCGATGCCGAAATCCTTCTTGATCCGCTCGGCGGTCGCTTCGCCGATCAGCAGATTATGGTGTCGGCGGACATAGGAGACGATCGCTTCGTCCATCTTGTCGCCGCCCGCACGGACCGAGGTGGTGTAGGCGAGGCCGCGGAGCGACAGCACCGCGACTTCGGTCGTGCCGCCGCCGATGTCGACGACCATCGATCCGATCGGTTCGGTGACGGGCATGTCGGCGCCGATCGCCGCGGCCATCGGTTCCTCGATCAGCCACACTTCGCTCGCGCCCGCGTTCGATGCCGCGTCGCGGATCGCGCGGCGCTCGACGCTGGTCGATCCCGAGGGAACGCAGATCACGATTTCGGGGCTGCGGAACGCGTTGGGCTTGCCGCCGTGCACCTTGGTGATGAAGTGCTTGATCATCTGTTCGGCGACGTCGATGTCGGCGATCACGCCGTCACGAAGCGGACGGATCGCCTCGATGCTGTCGGGGGTCTTGCCCATCATCAGCTTGGCGTCGTCGCCGACCGCCTTCACGCGCTTGATCCCGTTCAGCGTCTCGACCGCGACGACCGAGGGCTCGTTCAGCACGATTCCCTTGCCGCGCACATAGACAACCGTGTTCGCGGTGCCGAGGTCGATAGCCATGTCTTGGGAATTGAATTTGAACCAGCGGGAAAAGAAGGACATCGATACTGCTTCCTGTCATCGAAGCCGCGTCCATGATGGGCGCGCCCCTGTCGTGATTTTACCGGCGCGCCCGGCCGGCGACAGCTAATCAGGGGGAGATTCCGGCTCTTCCTTTTGGGGTGGCTGGACAAAATGATCAGGGCTGTGCGGATGGGTCGCGATTTGCGTTCGACTGCGCTAGGAGAGCGGCCATGTCAATACGTCGCCTGCCCGAAAAGCTAGTAAATCGGATCGCGGCCGGTGAAGTGGTCGAAAGACCTGCCGCGGCGCTCAAGGAACTGGTTGAAAATGCCATCGACGCCGGTTCGACTCGCATTTCGGTGCGAATCGCCGAGGGCGGGATTTCGCGGCTGGAGGTCGAGGATGACGGCTGCGGCATGACCGCCGCCGACATGGCGCTCGCGCTCGAACGGCATGCCACGTCGAAGCTGCCCGATGACGCGATCGAGGACGTCACGACGCTGGGTTTTCGCGGCGAGGCGCTGCCCTCGATCGCGAGCGTCGCGCGGCTGACGCTCGAAAGCCGCGTCGCGGGCGGCGACGGCTGGAAGCGCGTCGTCGACAATGGTGCGGTGGTCGCCGAAGGCCCGGCGGCGCTGGGCAAGGGCAGCCGGGTGATGGTCGAGGATCTGTTCGCGCGGGTGCCGGCGCGGCGCAAGTTCCTGCGCAGCGGGCGCAGCGAATATGCCGCGTGCCTCGACGTCGTGAAGCGGCTCGCGATGGCGCGGCCCGACATCGGCTTTACCGTCGAGCATGACGGGCGCCGCGTGCTCGATGTGCAAGGCGGGCAGGATCAGCTTTCGCGCGTTGCCGCGCTGACCCAGCGCGACCTCGCCGGGAACAGCATCGGCGTCGATATCGACCGCGGCGAGGTGCATCTGGGCGGCGTGATCAGCCTGCCGACCTACAATCGCGGCATCGCCGACCATCAATATCTGTTCGTCAACGGGCGCCCGGTAAAGGACCGGCTGCTCGTCGGTGCGCTGCGCGGCGCCTATGCCGACCTGCTCGCGCGCGATCGCCATCCGGTCGTCGCGCTCTTCCTCGACGTGCCGACGAGCGAGGTCGACGTGAACGTCCATCCGGCGAAGACCGAGGTGCGTTTCCGCGATCCGCAGCTCGTTCGCGGGATGATCGTCGGCGGTCTCCGCCGCGCGCTCGACGAGCATGGTTTCCGCAGCGTCCAGCGTCCCGCCGAGGCGGCGTTGGCGGCGTGGCAGCAGGAACCCGTGGCGCCGCAGCCCCCTGCGCCGACCTTGTTCGCGGCGCATCTGCCTTATCCGCACGCGCCCGCGACGCATCTGTTCGGTGCCGAAGCGGATGCCGCGACGACGGCCTTGCTTCACGACCGCATCGTCGATTTCGCCCCATCGCGCGATGCGCTCCCGATGGGCCGGGCCGAACCCGCGACCGCGCCGGTGCCGCAGGCCGAGGCGCACCCGCTCGGCATCGCACGCGGCCAGATCGCGAAAACCTATATCGTCGCCGAGGCCGAGGACGGCCTCGTCATCGTCGACCAGCACGCCGCGCACGAACGCCTCGTGCTCGAACAACTCCGCCGCGGCATGGGCGGGCAGGCGGTGCCGTCGCAGGGGCTGCTGCTGCCTGAGGTCGTCGAACTCGACGAGCCCGCGTGCGACCGGCTCGAGGCCGCCGCGCCGCAGCTCGCGGCGCTCGGCGTCGAACTCGAACGCTTCGGCCCCGCAGCGGTGATGGTGCGCGCAACGCCGGCGATGCTGGGGGCGATCAATTGCCAGAAACTGGTGACCGACATCGCCGACGATCTGGCGGGTTATGACGCCGCGCTCGGCCTCAGCGAACGGCTCGAACTGGTCGCCGCGACGATGGCGTGCCATGGATCGGTGCGCGCCGGGCGCACGCTCAGCGTCGCCGAAATGAACGCGCTGCTCCGCACGATGGAGGTCACGCCGCACAGCGGCCAGTGCAACCATGGGCGACCGACCTGGGTGAAGCTCGCGATGGACGATGTCGAAAAATTGTTCGGGAGGAAATAGGATGGGGTTCCGGATCATTGCCATCTCACTGGCGGCGGTATTGCCAGCGACAGTGTTCGCGGCACCGGCCGAGAAGCCAGCAACAGCCTGTCCCGCTGCGCCGGTATTGCCGTCCGAACTCGCCGACTGGGCGCGCAACACGTCGAGCAAGACGATCTATGCCTATGGCGACGACCTCGGCGCCGACTGGTCGCCGCTTGGCGCGGCGCGGACGGCGTTGCCGCTGCACAAGTTCGAAAGCCTGCGTTATGGCATCGCGCCCGAGCGCAAGCCCGACGTCCATAAATTCGGCGGTATGATCCCGATCGAGGTGAAGAAGCCGGGGCGGCTGATCGTCGCGCTCGACGCGGGGGCGTGGATCGATCTGGTGCGCGAGGGCGTGGTGGTGAAGTCGGTCACGCACGGGCATGGCCCCGCCTGCTCCGGCATCCGCAAGATGGTCGAATTCGACGTGCCGCAGGGGCGCTACCAGCTCCAGATCGTCAACGCGCCGACCGCATCGATCCACGCGATGGCGGTGCTGCGCGACTGATCAGGGCAGGCGCTTGGCGAGTTCGCCCGTCGCGTCGCTCGGCAGCGGCGCAACGCCGATGAGCCGCATCAGCAGCGGATAGACCTCGATATTGTCGACGATGCCGACATCGCCTTTCAGACCCGTTCCGCTCGCGACGAACAGCGCGAGCATCTCCGGGTCCTGATTGTCATAACCGTGCGCGCCGCCCTTGACGGGCCAGGTCGGGGTGCCCGCGATGATCGACCAGCCGGGTTCGGCGATGCAGATGATCGCCGCGACGCGCGGGTTCCGGCCATAGTGCAGCCGCTTCGGCAATTCCTCGCGGCGGTTGCAGACCATATGCTCGTGCGGTTTCAGCAGCGCGTCATATACGCGGTTGTCGGTTCCCGCGGCGGGCTCGATCGCGGCGTAGGGGCCGGTCTCGACCGCAATGATGCTGTGAAGATCGATCAGGTCAGCGAGCTGGATGGTGCGGCTTTCGTCGATCGCACGCATCCCGTGGTCGGCGACGACGATCATTTGCGCGGGCTGTTCCATCGCGGCCAGGCCCGCGACGAGGTCGCCGATACGCGCATCGACCTCGGTCATCGCGGCGTTCACCTCGGCGCTGTCGGGGCCGAATTGGTGCCCCGCATCGTCGACCGCCTCGAAATAGAGGGTGACGAAGGCAGGGCGAATGGCGTCGGGGCGGCGCATCCAGTCGAGCAATGTGTTCACCCGCTGCGCATAGCCGACATGCGCGTCATAGCGCAGCCAGTCGGGCGGGCGCACGCCATGGATCGCAACCTCGCTTCCCGGCCAGAACATCGTTGCGCTGCGTACCCCAGCCTTGCCCGCGGTGACCCACGCGGGTTCGGCCTCGTCCCACCAGAAAGGATCGAGCGACTGTTTCGGATCGCCGAGGCTGAACCGCACATCGGGACGCCGCGGGTCGATCATATTGTTGCCGACGATCCCGTTCGTATCGGGCCGCTTGCCGGTGACGATCGCATAATGGTTCGGGAAGGTCTTGGTCGGAAAGGACGGCCGCAGCTTGCCGCGCGCACCCCCCGCCGCGAGCCGCGACAGGTTCGGCGTGATGCCGCGATCGAGATAATCGGCGCGAAAACCGTCGATCGAGATCAGGATCGTCACGGGCTTGCGCTCGCTTCCCTCCTGCGCGTGCGCGGCGAGCGGAAGCAGGAGGGCGAGCAGTAGTGAGAAAAGGCGGTTCATGCGCGCTCCGCTATGGCGCGTATGTGACGACGCGGCGACACATCACGCCATCTTGATCCCGGCGACATCGCGCTCGACCACGCCCGTTGCGCGCTTCGACAGCGTGTTCACCGGCGTCGTGACCTTGTCGACGACCATGAAATGCGTCTGCCACGCCTCGCGATTGACGTCGCATACGACGTAGCCGCGCTGGTCGTTGGCGAATTTGAGCTCGGGGTTCTGGCTCAGGAAGACGTCGGTGCCGTTCCGCTTGTCGCTGCCGTCGCCGCCGCTCGAGATCGACGTCGCGACGAACTCGGCGCCGACAATCTTGTCCTTCGACACCAGATCGCCGCAGAAATTCTGATGCTCGTCGCCGGTAAGGACGACATTATTCTTCAGCCCCGCCATGCGCGACAATATGCGCTCGCGCGGCGCTTCATAGCCTGCCCAGCTGTCGAGATTGACGATCTTCTTCGGCTCGTCGGCCTTGCGCCGCCGGTCGAGCGACATCATCGTGATCTGCTGCGCAAAAGCGTTCCACGTCGCACCGCCTTTCGCCAGATTGCGGCCGAGCCATTCTTCCTGCGCCTTGCCGAGCACCTGCCTGTCTTTGGCGAACACGTCGGGGCACGCGGGCTTGAAGCCGTCGTCGCACGGCTGGTCGTCGCGATATTGGCGCGTGTCGAGCAATTGCATCGCCATCAGGTCGCCCCAGCGGAACTCGCGATTCATCGCGACCATGCCGCCGCGCGGCAGCAACGCCTTGCGCACCGGCATATGCTCGTACCACGCCTGCATCGCCGCCTGTTTCTTCAGCATGAAGACCTCGGGCGACGCCGCTTCGGGATCGTTGACGTCGAGGCCGAGCTTCCAGTTGTCGATGTCCGAGACCCAGTCGTTGCGGATCTCGTGATCGTCGAAGCTCGACAGGAAGGCGTGGACCGATCGCGCCGCCTGCAGGTCGATGTCGCCGAGCTGCTGTGCATAGGCGGTGCGGAAATCATTAACGTCGACAAGTGCCCGGTGCGCATGCTTGCGCACCGGCCGTGTCGGCAGCCCGGTGTTGAACAGATACTCCTCGCTATATTCATAGATGAAGTCGCCATAATGATAGACGAAGGCGAGGTCTTCGCGCGCGAGGTGACGATAGGCGCCAAAAAAGCCCGCCTCGAAATGCTGGCATCCCGCGACCCCGAATTTCAGCGCATCGGCCTTCGCACCCGGCGCGGGCAGGGTGCGCGCGCGGCCGCGCAGGCTGCGTTCGCCGCCCGCCGTGAAGCGGTAATAATAGGGCCGGTCGGGCTGCAGCCCCGCGACCTCGACATGGACGCTATGTGCGAGTTCGGGGCGCGCGAGTTCGGTGCCCTTGGCGACGACGTCGCGAAAGCCGCTGTCGCTTGCGACTTCCCAGTCGACAGGGAAATTCGCCAGCGGCATCCCGCCATGGCGTTCCATCGGTTCGGGGGCGAGGCGCGTCCAGATCACGAAACCGTCGCTCGCCGGATCGCCCGCCGCAACGCCGAGGCTGAACGGGAATTCGCGGAAAATACCGCCCTCGGCGCGCAGGATCGCGGGGGCGGTAAGGCCGGCGAGCGTGGCCCCGGCAAGGAAATGGCGGCGGTTGAACATGGCTGGGCTCCCCGGGGGCGAATCACCGCCCCTGATAGCCCAGCCATATGTTTCATCAATGACCGATGCGGGAGGGGATCAGAACCACATCCGCGCCATCCACAGCGCCATCGCGACCATCATCACATTCTCGGTCAGCGAGACGAAGCCCAAGGGAACTTTGCTGCTGCCGCCGACGCACGCGCATTTGATGTCGCGCTTGTCGATATAGACCGCCTTGAACACCGACACCGCACCGATGCCGCCGATGAACAGCGCAAGCGGGATCGACAGCCAGGGCAGCGCATGCGCGGTCATCAGAACACCGGCGAGCCCCTCGGCAAAGGGATAGATGCTCGCATAAGGCACCCAGCGCTTCGCGAGCAGGTCGTAATTCAGGAACATCGTAGCGAATTTGTCGACATCCTGCAGCTTCAGCAGCGCGAGCACGATCATGCTGAACGAGATGAACCATTCCGCGGCGCGCAGGGTGAAAGCATCGCCATAGACCGAGAAGCTGGTCGCGAGCGCCATCAATGCCGTCATCGCGAAGAGCGCAATGACGGGCGTGTAGCTGGTGGCGTCGGGATCGGCGACTTTCAGCCCGAAATGACGGCGCAGATCGTCGTGGCCGCCGATCCGCACGCCGTCGATGAAGGTCTGCGGCGTCGTCTTCACGCCATGCTCGGCCTTGAACGCGTCGGTTTCCTCGCGCGTCGTCAGCCAGCGGTCGTCGACCGTAAAGCCGCGGCTTTCGAGCAGATGTTTCGATTTGAGGCCATAGGGGCAGGTGTGCCCCGGCATGACCATGCGATGGAGGGTTGCTTGTTTTTTCATGCGCCCCATATAGCGTCCGTACCATAGTACGGAGTCAAGCGATGCAGCTCACGATCGGAAAATTGGCGGCGGCGGGCGATGTCGGGGTCGAAACCGTGCGCTATTACCAGCGCCGCGGGCTGCTCGACACGCCCGCACGAAGCGGCGGTGACGGCTGGGGCGGCGGGATCCGCCGCTATGGCGAGGATGACCTGCGGCGCCTGAAATTCATCCGTTCGGCGCAGGCGTCGGGCTTCACGCTCGACGAGATCGCCGAACTGCTCGCGCTCGAGGCGAGTGATGACCGTGTGCGTGTACGTACACTGGCGCGGCAGCGGATCGAGGTTCTCGACGAAAAGATCGCGCAGATGACCGAAACGCGCGCCGCGCTGGCACGCCTCGCCGACCAATGCGCCGCGAGCGACAAGGGGCCGTGCCCGATTTTGGCAGCGTTCGAGCCAAACTGACCCCTCCCGCTTGCGGGAGGGGTAGCGAGACTTGCGAGCTTGCTCGCTAGTCGCAGCGGGGAGGGGGCGACCTCACAGGCCCTCCCCCGACCCCTCCCGCAAGCGGGAGGGGAGCGATTTAGCTGTGCAAAAAGTGCATCACGTCGCCATCGTGGACGACATAAGCCTTGCCCTCGGCGCGCAGCTTGCCCGCTTCGCGCGCCTTCGCTTCGCCGCCCAGCGCGACATAATCGTCATAGGCGATCGTTTCGGCGCGGATGAAACCCTTCTGGAAATCGCTGTGGATTTCGCCCGCGGCCTCGGGAGCGGTGGCGCCGGTGTGGACGGTCCATGCGCGCGCCTCCTGCGGGCCGACGGTGAAGAAGGTGATCAGGTGGAGCAGCTCGTAGCCCGCGCGGATAACGCGCGCGAGGCCGGTTTCGTGGAGGCCCATTTCTTCGAGGAACTCGAGCCGGTCGGCCATGTCCATCGTCACCAGCTCGCTTTCGATCGCGGCCGAAACGACGACCGCCTGCGCGCCTTCGGCGGCGGCCTTGGCGAAGACCTTTTCCGAGAAGGCGTTGCCGTTTGCGGCGCTGCCTTCGTCGACGTTGCAGACGTAAAGGACGGGCTTCGAGGTCAGGAGCTGCGCGGTGCGCAGGACGCGGGCTTCTTCTTCATCCTTGGGTTCGGTCAGCCGCGCGGGCTTGCCTTCGCGCAGCAGCTCAAGCGCCTGACCGAGCACCGATGCGGCGATCTTCGCTTCCTTGTCGCCTTGCGCGGCCTTCTTCGCGAAGGCGGGCACACGCTTTTCGAGGCTTTCGAGGTCGGAGAGCAGCAGCTCGGTTTCGACCGTTTCGGCGTCGGCGACCGGATCGACCTTGTTCTCGACATGCTGGATGTCGTCATCCTCGAAACAGCGCAGGACATGGACGATCGCGTCGACTTCGCGGATGTTGCCGAGGAACTGGTTGCCGAGCCCTTCGCCCTTCGACGCGCCGCGCACAAGGCCGGCGATGTCGACGAAGGCGAGCTGGGTCGCGATGATCTTTTTGCTGCTCGCTATGGCGGCAAGCTTTTCGAGCCGCGCGTCGGGCACCGCGACGTTACCGATATTCGGCTCGATCGTGCAGAAAGGATAGTTCGCCGCCTGCGCCGCCGCTGTTTCGGTCAGCGCGTTGAACAGGGTGGACTTGCCGACGTTGGGCAGGCCGACGATCCCGCATTTGAAACCCATAAAAACTCCGTGAGGTTCGGCCTGCCGTGAATGAGGGGCCTGTGTTGCAGCGCCCCTAGCGCCAGATTGGCTCGGGCGCCAGTCTTTGCCGTTGCGCCCGGTTCAGACTTGCGCCTTTATCGCACCCGCCATGACGAAACCCCGCCTCCTCGCCGCCGCTATCCTTCTGACTCTCGGTGGGACCGCTGCCGTCGCCGCGCCGAACCGCTTCGAGGAAGGTGTCTTCACCGAACTCAACCGCTTCCGCAGCGATCCCGCCGGCTATGCCGAATATCTGCGCGACTATCGCCCGCGCTTCGAAGGCAAGCTGCTGGTCAGCGACGACGACAGCGAGATCGACATCATGACGCGCGAGGGCGTCGCCGCGGTCGACGAGGCGATCCGCGACCTTCGCCGCGAAAAGCCGCTTCCCGAACTGGAATGGAGCGATCCGCTGGCACGCGCGGCGGCCGACCATGTCGCGGTCCAGTCGCGCTCGGGCGCGGTGGGGCATTATACGCGGGGCAGCGGTCCCGGCGAACGGATGAGGGCGCGCGGCGGCGGGCCTTATGTGAACGAAGTCATCACCTATGGCCATCACACCCCCGAAGGCGTCGTCGACCAGCTGCTGATCGACGACGGTGTGCCCGACCGCGGCCATCGCCACAGCCTGCTGCGGGCGACGCACCGCTATGCCGGCATCGCATGCGGCCGGCATCCGGTGCACCGGACGATGTGCGTGACCTTGATGTCGCAGACGCGCGACGGCTCGCCCCCGCCGCCGCCCAAGCGCACACCCTGACGGGCCATCCGCTCCGCCCGGCGAAGGGGAGAGCGGACGGCGCGCGATCAGGCCCCGACCGGCTGGCTGTCGGTACGGCGCACGACGACGGTCGATGAGCGCGGCTGCTGCCCCGCGACTGGCCAGTTGCCCGTCGGGTGCTGGATGTTGACGAAGAAGGTCTTGAGGTCGGGCGTATAGGCCAACCCCGTGATCTCGGAGCCGAGCGGGCCGACGAGGAAGCGTTTCGACTGCTTCGTGACCTGGTCGACATAGAACATCGCATTGTGCCCGAACGCCTGGTCGATCGTCCGTCCCGCGACCCCCGAGTTACCGGGAACGCTATGGTCGGTCTGCACCCACATGCGACCCTGCGGGTCGATGCGGAGGCCGTCGGGGCTGGAGAAAGTGTCGCCGTTGATATTGCCGACGAGATTGCTGCCGCCCGCCGAAAGCGACGGATCGCCCGCGGTCAGGAAGATTTCCCAGCTGAACTTGGTCGCCAGCGGCGAATCGCCTTCTTCGCGGAACTTGATGATGTGTCCGTGCAGGTTGGTGACGCGCGGGTTGGCGGGGTCGACCACGCGGCGGCCGCTGTTGTTGGTCAGCGTGCAATAAATCGCCTTGTTGTCGGGCGCGACGGTCAGCCATTCGGGGCGATCCATCACGGTGCCGCCCGCGACGCGCGCCGCCGACGGGCAGTTGATCAGCACATCGGCCTGATTGTTGAAGTTGACCGTCGTCGGCGCCGGCGGGTTCGTGCTCTGGCTGACGTTGCCCGGGTCCTGCGCTCCGGCGGTCAGGCCGTTCTGGCCGACGACGAGTGCGCGCCATTCGCCCGTGCCATTGCCGTTGAAGCGCGCGACATAGAGCGTGCCATAGTCGAGCAGGTCGGTGTTCGCGGCGCGATTGGTGTTGCTCCAGGCCCGGTCTGGAACGAATTTGTAGATGCAGCCGGGAGTCGAATCATCGCCCATGTAAAAGGCGACGCGACGGTCACTGTTCGACATGAAGGCGACGTTTTCATGGCTGAAGCGGCCCATCGCGGTGCGCTTGGTCGGCTGCGCCAACTCGCGCAGCGGGTCGATCTCGACAACCCAGCCATAATCGCGCGCGGGCTGCGTGGGATCGAGATAATTGTCGGTCGTCTCTTCGCAGGTCAGATAGGTGTCCCACGGGGTCCGGCCGCTCGAGCAGTTGTTGAGCATGCCCTTGATGGAGCCCGACAGCAGGCCGGCGGCGGGGCCGCCAGCGCGATAGCTGCTGTTGCCGGTGTAGCGGCGGTTATAGGTCGATCTCGGCTGCACGGCCCATTTGCCGTCGCTGCCCTTGGCGATTTCGACGACGCCGATACCGACCGCCGACAGGGCGAGCGCCTTTTGGTCGGCCGTCGCGGTGGCGGCGTTGTAGTTGCCCGCCATCAGGATGTTGAAGTCGGGATATTCGAAGTTCATCGCCAGGATGCCGCGGTTATTGGCATCGACGCCCGGAAAGGCGAAATATTCCATGCCGTCATGGTTGCCGCCCGCCCATTTCTCGGCGACCGCGGGGGTGGGGAAGCTGCCCGAATAGGCGGTGCCCGTTTCGACCGAATCGCCAGCCTTCAGCAGCACGTCGACGGTGTAGCCCGCGGGCACGGTGACCTTGTCATCCTGATTCGCGGCGACCGCGGCGAAACTGACGGCGTAGCTGACCGGCGGGGGCGTCGGGGTGGGGGTCGGTGTCGGGGTGGGCGTCGGCAGAACGACCGAGGGATCGCCGCTGGTGTCGTCGCACGCCGCGAGTGCCGGCAGGATCGACAGACCGAAGAGGCCGTTGCGGAGCAGCGTCCGGCGCGAGGGATTTTTGGCAACGATCGCCTCGAGGCTGTCGGGCCCCGGAAGCGTATCGGTGTCGCCGCGATAAGGCGCGCGGGCGTCGTCGGTAAGATGTGACATGCAGTCCCCCTGTTTTCGGTTGAGCCCCGGACTGGATCGTCCGGATGAGGTGGCGCACCGATTGCAGAGGGAGGTGTCAGCTAGATGGCTTCACCATGTCGGGAGCGTATGATTCCTATGACGCTTCAGTGACATCGGGAGCCGTCGGATCAGTCAGCCAGCGGGCGAAAACACGGACGTCCTGGGGTTCCCAGCCGAGATGCTCGTAAAGGCCCGCTACGGGGTTGCCATCGCGAAGCATCAACTCGACCTTGGGGCAGCCGCGAAGCCGGAGCCATTCGCACGCGGCGTCGAGCAATTGTCGCGCAAGACCCTGTCCCTGATGGTCCGGCGCGACGCCCAGATAATAGATCCATCCGCGGTGTCCGTCGAAGCCGGTCATGGCGGTGGCGACGATCCGCGCGCCGCGTTCAGCCACAATGACCGTCGAAGCTTCATGGCCGAGCGCGCGCCCGAAATCGGCGTCCGGATCATTCCATGGGCGCGTCAGGCCGCAGATTTGCCAGATCGCGACGACGGCATCGCGATCGGCCGCCGTTGCATCGCGCGTGGCGGTCATCCCTGCAGGCGCAGCGCGAGATCGCTCTGGAACCGCACATCGTCGCCGCCCGCCAGCCATTTGGCCTCGGCGGCGATCGCGCCGAGCAGGTCGATCAGCGGCTCCATTTCGCTCTTGTGGTAATTGCCGAGGACATGGCCCGTGACGCGGTCCTTGTGTCCCGGATGACCGATGCCGATGCGCACGCGGCGGAAATCCTCGCCGATATGCTGGATCATCGACCTTATGCCATTGTGGCCCGCCGCGCCGCCGCCTTGTTTCACTTTGACCTTCATTGGAGCGAGGTCGAGCTCGTCGTAGAAGGCGGTGACATCCTGCGGGGTCAATTTATAGAAATCGAGCGCGGCGCGCACGCTGCGGCCGCTTTCGTTCATGAAGGTGCCGGGTTTGAGCAGCAGGATGCGCTGCGACCCGATGCGGCCTTCCTGGACCCAGCCCTGGAATTTCTTCGCGGGCGATGGAAAGTCGTAGACATCGGCGATGACATCGGCGGCCATGAAGCCGACATTGTGGCGGTGCATCGCATATTGGGGCCCGGGATTTCCGAGGCCGACCCAGAGCTGCATGCTATTCGCCTTTCGTGGAAGGCCCCTCCCGCCGGGGGAGGGGCCGCCCGGATATGATTAGGCTTCTTCGCCGTCTTCGGCAGCAGCAGCTTCGCCGCTGTCGACGGTCGTGTCGCCTTCGCTCGACTTCATCGCCGAGGGGGCGACGATCGTGGCGATGGTGAAGTCGCGATCGGTGATCGCGCTTTCGGCGCCCTTGGGCAGGGTGACGTTGCTGATGTGGATCGAATCGCCAACGTCGAAACCGGTGACGTCGATCGTGATCTCGTCGGGGATCTTGTCCGCGTCACAGGCGATTTCCAGCTCGTGACGGACGATGTTCAGCACGCCGCCGCGCTTCAGGCCCGGCGAGGCTTCTTCGTTCGTGAACACGACGGGAACCGCGACGGTGACCTTGGCGTCCTTCGAGATGCGGAGGAAATCGACATGGATCGGGCGATCCTTGACCGGGTGGAAAGCGACGTCCTTCGGCAGGGTGCGGATGGTCTTGCCACCCACGTCGACCATGACGACCGAGTTCATGAAGTGACCCGTCATCAGCTGCTTCATCAGCAGCTTTTCTTCGACGTGGATCATCAGGGGTTCTTCTTTGCCGCCATAGACAACGGCGGGGACGCGGCCATTACGACGCAGGTCACGCGAGGCTCCCTTGCCTCCGCGTTCGCGCGTCTCGGCCGTCAGCGTCAGCTGATCGCTCATATTATTTCTCCGAGAAACAGTTACACAGTTCCGCCACGCCTCCAGGGATGACCATGGACGGAAGCCGGGGCGCTTAGCGGGGAAGCGGCGGAAATGCAAGCGCGACGGCGCCTATTGCACCCGCGTCACCTTCAGCCCGTCCGCTTCGAGCATCGCGGGCACGCCGTCGGCCCCGACAAGATGCCCCGCGCCAACCGCCATCAGCACCGTGCCAGGTTGTTCCAGCCGCTTTTGCACCCACGCGCTCCAGCGCCGGTTGCGGTCGGTGATGATCGCCTTGCGCGCCGCCGGTACGGCATCGACATCCTCGTTGATGACCTTTTCCAATGCTGCGACATCGCCGCGGCCCCACGCCGCGGTCAGGGCGCCGACGTCTTTTGCCGCGTCGCCCGATTTTTGGGCGGAGCGAGTCAGGAGCGTGCGCTGCGTCGTCGGGTCGAGCGTTTCGAACAGCATCAGTTGCTCGCGTGCCGTCTCCAGCCCGCCGATCGGCTTTCGGGCGTCCTTGAACTGCCGGGTGAGGCGCGTTTCCACGCCGTCGGAGGAATCGAGTTCGGCATTCTGCGCCACGCGCTGGCCCATCAATACCATCACCGCCCAATCGTCGAGCGTGTCGCCGCCGAAATCGCCGCCGCTCGCCTCCAGGGCCCGATAGCCGGCGAGTGCCTGCGGCGGCAGCCGTTTCTCCATCGCGAGCGGAGCGGTCCGGGGTGCGAGCGCCTGGAAAACGGCGCCCGCCTTCGCCAGTTCGGCGGGCGACAATTCCATCACCAGTTCGTCAGCCGTCCCGACCGCCTCGGCGACCTTGCCGCCTTTCCAGTCGGTGCCGCGCGGCAGGGCGTGCATCGCGCCCAGCATATAGATTTTTGTATCATCGTCGGCGACCAGCCACATCGCGGGCCGCGCCTGCCGTGCCGGCTCCGCGGTGCCGCAGCCCATGAGCAGGCACGGCAAAAGGGCCGCCGCAAGGCGGCGACCCCGTTGATGCGAAGGGCGGGCTGTTCCCCTCAATATTTGACCCGCTTGGCGACGAGGCCGCGGGCCTTGAGATAATCCTGGACGCTCTTGTCGCCCGCGAGATGGCCCGCGCCGACCGCGACGAACACGGTGCCCGGCTGATCCATCCGTGCTTTCAGCTGATCGGCCCAGCGGGCGTTGCGATCCCACAGCAGCGTCGCGGCGAGTTCGGGCGTTTCGGCCAGGCTTTCGTTCATCGTCACGGCCAGCGCGTCGGGATCGCCCTTCGCCCACTGCGCGACCATCTTGTCGAGTTGCGGCCCCAGCTTGTCGAGATCCTTCACCACCGAATTCAGGAAGGCGATCTGCTGCGTTTCGGGCAGCGCATCGAAAAAGCCCAGCTGCTGGCTCAGCGTTTCAAGGCCCGCCACCGGCTTGCCGGATTTTTTGGCCGAGGCCGTCAACAGCTTTTCGACGCCCTGTTCGGGATCATAGCCGAGCTTGGTGAGCGGCAGGACCGACAGGGTGATCGCGGGAAACCAGGGTTCGAACATGTCGAACTGCGCCGGCGCGATGCCAAGGCCTGCCAGCGCGGCTTGATACGCCTTGAGCTGCTCGGCATCGAGGCGCGACGAAAGCGTCTTGCCGCTCTGGTCGATCGCCAGCGGCATCATTTCCTTCGCCATCGCCGCCTGGTCGTCGGGCATCACCATTTCAAGCATCAGCTCGTCCGATTTGTCGAATGCCGTCTTCACCGCTTCGTCGAACCAGCCGAGGCCGGGTTTCAGCACATGGACCGTGCCGAAGAGATAGATCGTCGTGTCCTTGTCCTTGACGACCCATAGCGCCGGATCGGCGTCGGTCGTCGTGGGGGACGTTGCGGGTGCCGCCGCCGCGGCCGGCTGGGCGGCATGGGCGGCCGGGAGCATCGCGGACGCCGAGAAGGCGGCGATCGCGCACGTGGTGGCAAGCTTCTTCAACCAGGTTTTCATCGGGAAATCACTTTCGTTACGGGCGCTTATGGCCGGATCGAACAGGGAAGGGGAGTGAAAAATATTCAGCGGTATTTAAGCCACAGCCAGACGATCGCGTTGACCGCGAGTGCGCCAAGGAACAGCAGCATGACATCGGGCGCGGGGGCAAGGCTGGCGCGGTGGAGCACCCACCACGTCGGTGCCGCGAGCGTCAGCGTATACCACGCCGCGGTGCCGGCCCACAGATACGCCCGCTCCTCGTGATCGTCGACCGAGCGATGATAGAGGATCAGCGAGATCGCCATGCCGACGACCCACACGATCGACGAACCGATCGCGAAATTGGCCGGCAGCGCCGAATTGCTCAGCAGCGCGAGCCCGATCGTCGCGCCGTCGGTCTGGGTCATCTGCATCCAGGCGCCCAGGACGCCGCCGAACGCGCCGGCCAGGCCGAGCGCAGTCCAGTAACGCTTGCGCCGCGGCGACATCGGACGCTTGGCAGGCTTGCTTGCATCACTCATCGTCGCCTCCTTCGAAACCATCATCAAAAATCTCCTCGATCGGCATGTCGAACAGCCGCGCAAGCTTGAAGGCGAGCGGCAGCGACGGGTCATATTTCCCCGTTTCGATCGCATTCACCGCCTGCCGCGAGACATCGAGCCGGTCGGCGAGTTCCGCCTGGCTCCAGTTCCGCATCGCGCGCAGCACTTTCAATTTATTGTTCATCGGCGCCTCGCCAGCATTTCCGTCCGAAGGATCATGGCCTTCCCATAGCGCATCAAAATGTCGGGGAAGGGAAATTTTGTCCGGTCCTTCGGGATGGCCGGGATTGGGGGCGACAGGGTCGGTCGACATTCGCGGGGACAAGAGACTGGAGCGCCGTCACATGGAGGGCGCTCCAGCCCAGGTCGCCAGCCGTCACCGGGGAGGCACGGCGCGAGCGAAGCCATCATTTCCGTCGCTTATCGCGCGGCGCTGATCATCAGCAGCGCGAGCTGGGTGCCGTTCTGTGCGCGGGCGATCGCCTGCTTGGTCTGGGGCTCAACGTGGGCAAGGACGTTCGAAAGGCATGCCGACTGGCGCGCATTTTCCGCAGCGCCGCGAAGGCCGGTGTAGCAGAGGCTGCGCGCGGCGCTCTTCAATCGGGTGTCGAGGCGCTCGCGATCCGCCGTGTGGGTCAGGTTCAGATCGTCGATGCGGACTTCGACGGCGGGGTTTCCGGTCTCGGCGGCCATGACGGGCGCAGCAGCGGCGGTGAGCGAGAGCGCGAGGATCAGCGTGCGGGTCATCATGTCTATTCTCCTTGGATCGACTGGTTTTGGTCAGCTCAACCTGTCTTCATGTCAGGTATGCATGACTATATGTCGCGATTCGCTGACTATGTCAATAAGACCTTACAAAAAGTTTTGGAGACCTGACTAAGTCGCGCATTTTCGCGCCGTGACGAACGGCGGGGAGCCTTGACCATCCGCCGCCGCTGCGCCAATGCGGCGACGATTTTTTGCACCTGCGAAGGAATACCGGCAGTGGCCGACGGGGCGGACAAGACACCACTCAGTTTTCAGGACATGATCCTGACGCTGCACGCCTATTGGGCGGCGCGCGGTTGCGCGATTTTGCAGCCTTACGACATGCGCGTCGGGGCCGGGACCTTTCACCCGTCGACGACGCTGCGCAGCCTCGGCCCCGAGCCGTGGAACGTCGCCTACGTCCAGCCGAGCCGCCGCCCGACCGATGGCCGTTATGGCGAGAACCCGAACAGGCTGCAGCATTATTATCAATATCAGGTGATCCTGAAACCGTCGCCCGCCGACCTGCAGGAACAATATCTGGGCAGCCTCGCCGCGATCGGCATCGACCCGCTGCTCCACGATATCCGCTTCGTCGAGGACGACTGGGAATCGCCGACGCTCGGCGCCTGGGGATTGGGCTGGGAAGTCTGGTGCGACGGGATGGAAGTCACCCAGTTCACTTACTTCCAGCAAATGGGCGGTTTCGACTGCAAGCCCGTCGCGGGCGAGCTCACCTACGGGCTCGAACGCCTCGCCATGTATATCCAGAATGTCGACAATGTGTACGACCTGCGCTTTTCCGACGCGGTGGGCGAGGTTGCCGCGGTCAGCTATGGCGACGTGTTCCTCGAGAATGAAAAGCAGTTCTCGAAATGGAATTTCGAGGTCGCCGACACCGACACCTTGTTCGCGGGCTTCAAGGCGGCCGAGGCCGAATGCCAGCGCGCGATCGAGGCTGGCGTTCCGCTCGCGGCTTATGATCAGGCGATCGAGGCGAGCCACCTGTTCAACCTGCTCCAGGCGCGCGGCGTAATCAGCGTGCAGGAACGCGCAAATTATATGGCGCGCGTCCGCGACCTCGCAAAGGGCAGCTGCAAGGCGTGGATCGACAGCCAGTCCGAACGCTGGACCCAAAAATATCCGGGGTGGACGCTGTGACCGACTTTCTTCTCGAACTGCGCAGCGAGGAAATCCCGGCGCGGATGCAGGCCGGCGCGCGCGCCGAACTGGAAAAGCTGTTCCGTGCGCAATTGAGCGCCGCGGGCCTCGAAACGGGCGACCTCACCATCTGGTCGACCCCGCGCCGCCTCGCGCTGATCGCCCGCGATCTGCCCGAAGCGACCGCCGCGGTCAGCGAGGAACTCAAGGGCCCGCGCAGCAGCGCGCCGCCGCAGGCGCTCGAGGGTTTCCTTCGCAAGACCGGCCTGACGCAGGATCAGCTCGAAGACCGCGACGGCGTGTATTTCGCCGTCATCGACAAACCCGGCCGCGCGACCGCCGAGGTGCTCGCCGAGGCGATCCCCGCAATCGTCCGCGCCTTCGCCTGGCCGAAGTCGATGCGCTGGGGCAAGGAAAGCGCGAGCAGCGAGAGCCTGCGCTGGGTCCGCCCGCTGTCGGGCATCGTCGCGATCTTCGGCGAAGACCTTGTTGCGTGTGAAGTTAGCGGGATTTCCGCCGGTTTCGCGACGCGCGGCCACCGCTTCCACTGCCCGGGCGAGATCACGATCGGTTCGGCATCGGACTATGCCGAGAAGCTGCGCGCGTGCCACGTCATCGTCGACCATGAGGAGCGCCAGTCGATCATCCGCGACGGCGCCGCCAAGGCCGCGGCCGACGCCGGGCTGACGCTCGTCGAGGACGAGGGACTCGTGATCGAGAATGCCGGCCTCACCGAATGGCCGGTGCCCTTGCTCGGCCGCTTCGACGAAGCGTTTCTGGAAGTGCCGCCCGAGGTTATCCAGCTGACCGCGCGCGTGAACCAGAAATATTTCGTCGTGAACGGCGCGGGCGGCAAGCTCGCCAACGGCTTCGTCTGCACCGCGAACATCGACGCGGTCGACGGCGGCGCGGAGATCGTCGCCGGCAACCGCAAGGTCCTCGCCGCGCGCCTGTCCGACGCGCGCCATTTCTGGCTGGAGGATCAGTTCCATCGCGATGTGGGCGGCTTGATCGACCCGTCGAACCGAAAGACGCTCGAAGAGCACGCTCAGAAGCTGAAGAACATCACCTTCCACGAAAAACTGGGCACCGTCGCCGACAAGGTCGAGCGTGTCGCTAAGATCACGGAAACGATGGGTAAGGAAAATCTGGTCCCGGGCTCCGATGCGCAGCGTGGCAAACGAGCGGCCGAGCTTGCGAAAGCGGACTTGGTGACCGAGATGGTTGGCGAGTTCCCTGAATTGCAAGGGCTAATGGGTGGCTATTACGCCGCATCGGAAGGCTTGGGTGAGGTAATCACCAATGCCATTCGAGACCAATACAAACCCGTCGGCCAAGGCGACGAGGTTCCCAATGCTCCCGTGACGATCGCGCTTTCCATGGCCGAGCGGCTAGACACCCTGGTCAGTTTCTTTGCGATTGAGGAACGGCCGACGGGCTCTAAAGATCCATTTGCATTGCGGCGAGCGGGCATCGGATTGTGTTCGTTGATCCAAGCGAACGGATTGCGAATAAATCTACAAAAAATGCTTCATTACGCTGCACTTGGACTGAATGTTCAGGCGCTTAATAAGGTCATTGGCGAGATCGAAAAGCGCTATGGCGAGGCTATCAATCCTTTCAGTGGGGAAATGGATTTCTCCGCAGAAAACAACGCAGTTACCTTTAGGGGGGTCGTGTTCGAGCTTCCGGAGGATGTTCGCGCTCCGCTGGCGCTCGTTGAGAAAATTGACAATCGTGCGGAGGAAATCGCTTCTCAGGTGTTTGCATTCCTCATCGATCGCCTCAAGGTTCAGCAACGTGAAGCGGGCGTCCGTCACGACCTGATCGACGCTGTGTTCGCGCTCGGCGGCGAAGATGATCTTGTCCGGCTCCTCGCACGCGTGAAGGCGCTGCAGGCGTTCATGGCGACCGAGGACGGCGCGAACTTGCTCGCGGGCTACAAGCGTGCGGCGAATATATTGAAGCAGGCGGGCAAAGATGCCGTCATCCCAGCGAAAGCTGGGATCGCTGGCGATGGTGAACCGACGATAGCGGCCCCAGCTTTCGCTGGGGCGACGGATGTGGATAAGGCCCTGCTCGCCGCGCTCGATGCCGCCGAGCCCGCGGCGTCCGCCGCGGTCGCCGAGGAACGCTTCACCGACGCGATGGCCGCACTCGCCTCGCTTCGCGCCCCGATCGATGCTTTCTTCGACGGCGTGATGGTCAACGACCCCGACGAGGCGGTCCGCGCTTATCGGCTCGGTCTGCTGTCGCGCTTCACCGGCGCGGTGCACGGCGTCGCCGATTTCTCGAAGATCGAGGGATAGGCGCGGCTGCGCGCGGGAAGGGGTGCCATGAACGAATCGCATCTCGTCTGGATTTTTGCGGTCGGTTTTCCGCTGTTCTTCGTCGCGATGTGGCTGCTCGTCACGCGCGTCCTGTCGTTCGTGGGATGGTCGAAATATCTGCCCGCCTTTGCGTGGGATCGCCCGATCCCCGCCGATGCGCGGCGCTTTTCGTGGGCGACGATGGTCATCGGGCGCTTTCCGGGCGGCGTCAGTTACAAGAATGCGATGAACGTCTGGCTCGACCAGCGCGGCATCTATCTTCGCCCGCCCGTCTTCTTTCGGATGTTTCACCCGCCGCTGCACATTGGCTGGGACCAGATCGCGGCGATCGAGCCGCGCAAGACGCTGTGGATCAAAGCCTGGTCGCTCGCCTTTCGCCGCGACGTACCGATTTTGACCTTCGGCGGCGGCGCGGGGCAGGCAATTTTTGATCATTGGCAGGCCCGTCATGGAGGCAGGCCAGCCTGACACCGCTAAAGCAAAACTGAGTCGACCCGGTTGCGGTTCGACCCTATTCCCCCGCCCACCTCCTCCCCGGGGCAGCAGGAGCATATGATGACGAATATGGTGCATTTGTTCGGCGGCGCGGCCACGACGGCCGAACGCTCGAAGGAATTGCTGGGCGGCAAAGGGTCGAACCTTGCCGAAATGGCCTCGATCGGCCTGCCGGTGCCCCCGGGCTTTACGATCACCACCGACGTCTGCACCGCTTATTATGCGAATGGCGAACAATTTCCTGCGGGCCTGATCGAAGAGGTCGCCGCGGGCATCGCGCATATCGAAGGCATCACCGGCAAGAAGTTCGGCGACCCCGCCGATCCTTTGCTCGTCTCGGTCCGCTCGGGCGCGCGCGTGTCGATGCCGGGGATGATGGACACCGTCCTCAACCTCGGGCTCAATGACAAGACAGTCGTGGGCCTGTCCGACGCGTCGGGCGACCCGCGCTTCGCGTGGGACAGCTATCGCCGCTTCGTCCAGATGTACGCCGACGTCGTCATGGGGCTCGACCATGCCGAGTTCGAGGAAGCACTGGAAATCGCCAAGGAAGACAAAGGCTTCTACCTCGATACCGAGATGTCGGCTGAAGACTGGCAGGCGCTCGTCAAGGAATATCAGGCGATCGTCGAGCGCGAGACCGGCGCGCCCTTCCCGCAGGAACCGAACGACCAGCTGTGGGGCGCGGTCGGCGCGGTGTTCGCGAGCTGGGAAAGCGACCGCGCGAAAGTCTATCGCCGCCTGAATTCGATCCCCGCCGAATGGGGCACCGCGGTCAATATCCAGGCGATGGTGTTCGGCAATATGGGCGACACCTCGGCGACGGGCGTCGCGTTCACGCGCGACCCGGCGACCGGCGAGCGCGCATGGTACGGCGAATGGCTGATCAACGCGCAGGGCGAAGACGTCGTCGCGGGCATCCGCACGCCGCAATATCTCACGAAAATCGCGCGCGAAAAGGCGGGCGCTAAACCGGCGTCGATGGAAGAGGCGATGCCCGAGACCTTCACCGAGCTCGGCCGCGTCTTCGACACGCTCGAGACGCATTATCGCGACATGCAGGACATCGAGTTCACCGTCGAACGCGGGACGCTGTGGATGCTGCAGACGCGTTCGGGCAAGCGCACCGCGAAGGCGGCGCTCAAGATCGCGGTCGATATGGCCGCCGAAGGGCTGATCACCGAAGAAGAAGCCGTCGGCCGCGTCGATCCGGGCGCGCTCGACCAGCTTCTCCACCCGACGCTCGACCCGAAGGCGCCGCGCGACGTGCTGACCAAGGGGCTTCCCGCAAGCCCCGGCGCGGCGTCGGGCAAGATCATGTTCACCGCTGATGGCGCTGAAAAGGCAGCCGAAATGGGCGAAGCCGTGATCCTCGTCCGCGTCGAAACTTCGCCCGAAGATATTCACGGCATGCACGCCGCAAAGGGCATCCTGACCGCGCGCGGCGGCATGACGTCACACGCCGCGGTGGTCGCCCGCGGCATGGGCCGTCCCTGCGTCTCGGGCGCCGGCGGGCTGTCGATCGACGGCGCGGCGCGCATCCTGCGCGTCGGCGGGCGCGAGCTGCGCGAAGGCGATATCCTGACGCTCGACGGGTCGACCGGCGAAGTGATGGCGGGCGAGGTCCCGACCTTGCTTCCCGAACTGGTCGGCGACTTCGGCACGCTGATGGTATGGGCCGACAAGGTCCGCCGCATGAAGGTGCGCGCCAACGCCGAAACCCCGCAAGATGCGCAGGTCGCGCGCGATTTTGGCGCCGAGGGCATTGGCCTCTGCCGCACCGAACATATGTTCTTCGACGCCGCGCGCATCACCGCGGTGCGCGAGATGATCCTCGCCGACAGCGAAGCCGGCCGCCGCGCCGCGCTCGCCAAGCTGCTCCCTGAACAGCGCGGCGACTTTGCCGCGATCTTCGGTGTGATGGCGGGGCTGCCGGTCACGATCCGCCTGCTCGACCCGCCGCTCCACGAATTCCTGCCGACACGCGAAGAGGATTTCGCCGATGTCGCCGAAGCTGCGGGCGTGGGCATCGAGGCATTGAAGGCACGCGCCAACGAACTCCATGAATTCAACCCGATGCTCGGCCATCGCGGCTGTCGTCTGGGCGTCACCTACCCCGAAATCTACGAGATGCAGGCGCGCGCGATCTTCGAGGCGGCGTGCGACGTCGCCGCCGAAACCGGCGCTGCGCCGATCCCCGAGGTGATGATCCCGCTTGTCGCGACGCGCCGCGAATTCGACCTGATGAAGGCCGTCGTCGATGCGCAGGCGAAGGCGGTGTTCGCCGAAAAGGGCCGCGAGATCGCCTATCTCGTCGGTACGATGATCGAGCTGCCGCGCGCCGCGCTGATGGCGGGCGAGATCGCCGAGAGCGCCGAATTCTTCAGCTTCGGCACCAACGACCTCACGCAGACGACGATCGGCATCAGCCGCGACGACGCGGGTCGCTTCCTGACGCAATATGTCGACAAGGGCATCTTCCTGACCGACCCGTTCGTCAGCCTCGATGTCGAGGGCGTCGGGCAGCTGATCGAGATCGCCGCCGATCGCGGCCGCAAGACGCGCCCCGACGTCAAGCTCGGTATCTGCGGCGAGCATGGCGGCGATGCGCCGAGCATCCATTTCTGCGAAAAGACGGGTCTCGACTATGTCAGCGCCTCGCCTTACCGTGTCCCCATCGCCCGGCTCGCGGCCGCTCAGGCTGCGCTGAAGCGGGGGTAATTCCTAACTTCGTCATCCCGGCGAAGGCCGGGATCTCACCCTCGCGTCATCATGCAATGGCGAGACCCCGGCCTTCGCCGGGGTGACGACGAAGGGGGAACGCGCATGAAGGGCTGGCACCGCTATACGATCACCTTGGTGGGCGGATTGGCGGTGGGGCTCGGCGCGGCCTGGGCCATAACCGGCGGCGGCCTCAGTGGCGGCGCGATCGTCAACGGCCCGTGGACGACCTCGCTCGGCTTTGGCACCAAGGCAACCGATCCGGTGACCCGCGCGGCCGTGGCACGCGCAGGTCTGCTTGCGCTCCCCGCAAAGGAAACCGTCTATTGGTCGGCGAAGACCGACGCCGCGGGCGCGCCGCTCGACGGCAATTGCCGCTACAGCTTGTCGGGGACGCCGCTCGACGCGCGGTGGTGGAGTGTCACCATCTACGACGCGGCGGGCTATCTGGTCGCCAATCCGGCGAACATCTGGTCGGTGAACGGCGCCAATGTCGCGCTCGATGCCAAGGGCGAATGGCGCGTCACCATCGCGCCGGCGAAACCCGCTGCCGGCGCGTGGCTGCCCGGAACCAAGGGCCAGCGCTTTCACCTGACCCTGCGCATGTACAACCCCGGTCAAGCGTTTCGCGCCGAGCCCGGGAAAGCGTCGCTTCCGCAAATCGTGAAGGAGGGCTGCTGAGATGCGCAACTGGCTCGGCCCGCTCGCCTTCGGCCTGATCGTCGCGGTGGCCACCGCCTATGCGGCGATCTGGGCGATTCCCTATGGCCTGATGAATGTCGCGATCGATCGGCTGGGGCAGGGCGGCGTCAACACCATGTCCTATGGCAACCTCGCGACGCCCGAGCGCCAGCCGGTCGTGCGGCCGAGCCCCGACCTCGCTTATTCGAGCTGTCCTTATGACCTTTCGGGCGGTCCGATCGCGATCGACGTCGCGCCGGTTCCGGGCCGCTATACATCGCTCAGCATCTTTGACGCCGCGACCGACGTCATTTTCGTGCGCAACGATGTCGAGGCGGGCGGCAAGCCGTTTCGAATCATCGTCGCGCGCGCGGGACAGGCCGTGCCCAAAGGCGCCGAAATCGTCCGCACGGACCATGATCATGGCATCGCGCTGATCCGTCTTTTGCTGAAAGAGCCCGCGGAAATCGGCGGGCTCGACGCGATCCGCCGCCAATCGTCGTGCGGAACGGTCACAAAGCTGAAATAGGGGGTTGCGCCCCCGCGCGACGGGTCTTAAAGGCGCCTCTCCACGCACCCGTAGCTCAGCTGGATAGAGCATCAGACTACGAATCTGAGGGTCGGACGTTCGAATCGTTCCGGGTGCGCCATTTCCTTCCTGCCATGGTCCGATGCTGTCGGATGAGCGGGTTTTCCCATATCCTTGCACGACGAAACGGGCTTCAGGCGAGCGGCCGTGCCCGATCTTTCAGCTGGCCGCATATTGCGATAAACAGGCTGCTTATCGCCGGATCGTCAAATTTTCAGGATAGGTCCGATATGCGGCGTCCGTTGCGCACGCGAAGGTGACGATCGAACCGATCTTTCCGGAGAATATGCAGATGGCGGACGAGGTCGAGCTGAAACTCGAAATTGCGAGCGAAGACGCCGGAAAATTCGAGGCGTCGGGTTTGTTGGCGGGCGCCCCCAAAAAGATGCGGCAGATATCGACCTATTTCGACACGCCCGATCATGACGTTGCGAACGCGGGCTTTTCGCTTCGTATCCGCCGTTCGGGCAAGAAGCGTGTCCAGACAATCAAGGCGGACGGCGGCAGTGCTGCCGGTCTCTTCATCCGATCCGAATGGGAGCGCGCGGCGGAAAATGACGCACCGGTCCTCGATTTTGCCACGCCGCTTCCCTCGCTGCTCGGCGACAAGATCGATGCCATCGCGCCGGCTTTCGAGGTGGAGATCGACCGCCAGAGCTGGACCATCGACGAGGGCGGCGCAACGATCGAACTGGTGCTCGACCGCGGCGATGTCGTGGTCGGCGAGCGCCGGTCGCCGGTGTGTGAGATCGAGCTCGAGCTGAAGTCCGGCGATCGTGCCGCGCTGTTTGCTTTCGCGCGCCGGATCGACGCGGTCGTGCCGATACGCCTTGGCGTCCTCAGCAAGTCGGAGCGCGGCTATCGGCTCACCGGAGCGGCCCCGGCGCGGGTTACGGCCGAAACGGTGATACTCGCCGGCGACACGACCGCGGCACAGGCGCTTGGGCAGATCATGCAATCGTGCATCCGGCAGTTCCGGCTCAACGAGGCGCTTTTGCTCGCGAACCGGAACACCGAAGCCTTGCATCAGGCGCGCGTCGCGCTACGCCGCCTTCGATCGGCCTTCGCGATCTTCAAGCCGATGATCGGGGACGCGGGCATCGATTTGCGCACGGAATTGCGCTGGCTGGCGTCGGAACTGGGCAAGGTGCGCGATCTCGACGTGCTCCTGAAGCGTGCCGAGGGCGGACCGCTGCACGACCGGATCGCGACGATGCGTGCGGCCGCTTATGACGATGTGTGCGAAATTCTCTCGTCCGCGCGGGTGCGCCGGCTCATGCTCGAGGTGACGGCGTGGATTGCGGCGTCGGATTGGTCGGGGACGGCGGACGGTGAACGCGAAGGCAATCGACCGGCGCGGGACTTCGCCGCCCGGGCGCTCGACCGCTATCGGCGAAAGGTGAAGCGCAAGGGGCGTAATCTGGCCAGTCTCGATGACGATGCGCGGCACGAGGTGCGCAAGAGCGCGAAGAAGCTACGTTACGCAGCGGAATTCTTTGCCGGCCTGTTCGAGCGCAAGGGCGAGAAACGCCGGCACAAACGCTTCGTCAAGGCACTCGAAGCGCTGCAGGACCAGCTCGGCGCGCTCAACGATCTTGCGGCCGCCCCCAAGCTGCTGACAAGGCTTGGCATCGCGGAAAGCCCCGGCGCCGCCGAATTGATGGCACATGGCAAGAAGGGACGGCTCATCGAAACGGCCGCCGATGCGCATGAGGATTTCGTCGATACCAAGCGATTCTGGTAGTCGCGCGGTATCGGACGGGACGATCGAACGCCCCTGGTTACGAGCGCGAAGCCGCTCAATCGATGCTAAAGCGCGCTGTCGGCAGCCGTCGCACGAGCTTTTGCCGGCATGGCGAGCGCAACCGCGGCCCCGACCAGGATGAGCGTCGGGGCGTCGTTCGCCAGCGCGCGCGTGGCAAGGCCGAGCAGGTCGAGGCGCGTCGTGAGCCGCTGCTCGTCGGCGCGGCTGACGTTGCAAGCGATCATCACGGGCATACCGCCCGGCATGCCCGCGCCGATGAGGCCGCGGGCGATCTCGGGCGCCGCGTCGCGCCCCATGTAGAAGGCAAGGGTCGATCCGCAGCGGGCGAGCGAGTTCCAGTCGATGTCGAGCGCCGCGCCGCGGCGGCTGTGTGCGGTGACAAAACGGACATCGCGCGCGACGCCGCGGAGCGAGAGCGATATTTTCGCCGACGCTGCGACGGCGCTCGCCGCGGTAATGCCGGGGCAGACGAAAACGGGATAGCCCGCCATGTGCAAGGCGGCGATTTCTTCGGTCGAACGGCCGAATAGTGAAGGATCGCCGCCCTTCAGGCGCACGACGCGCTTGTCCGCCGCGGCGGCGGCCACCAGCAGAGCGTCGATCTCCTGCTGGTTCTTCGAATGGCGACCCGAACGCTTGCCGACGCTCATGCGTTCGACGCCCGGCGGGATGAGGTCGAGAACGGCGGGGCCGACAAGCGCGTCGTGGAATATGATGTCGGCGCATTCGATGAGGCGGATCGCCTTGCGCGTCAAAAGGTCGGGGTCGCCGGGGCCGGCACCCACGAGCCAGACCGTGCCGGGCGGAAAATCGTCAGGCTGCATCGCTCGTCTCCTCTGCCAATATGCGGACGAGCGCCGGGCGGCACGATCCGCAGTTGGTTCCCGCGCCGATTGCGCCGCCGATCGCGGCGACGTCGGCAAGCTGCTGGTCGCGGATGGCCGAGGCGATCGTCTTCAATCCGATATCGAAGCAGACGCAGATGATTGGACCGCGGTCGGCCTGGACGCCCGGCGCCCGGCCGGCGAGCAGCGTCGGCGCGACGTCAGGGGCCGAAAGCTGCGCGATCAGCCAGTCGCGCGGGGGAAGCTCGCCGCTTTCGGTCACGAAGAGCGCGCCGGCGAGACGCCCCCCAGTGACGACCGCGACGCGGCGTGTTCCGCGCGCGCTGTCCTGCGCTTCGATCCGTTCGCCGCGCGGGAGCAGCGCTTCGATGCGCTTGAGGTCGCCGTTGCCGGCGAGTTCCCAGAGCACCCCCGCGGGCACCGCGACGCGGGTCGCCCACAGGCAGGCGGGCCGTTCGTCGAGTTCGTTCGCGAGCAACAGGAAACCGCGCCATTTCGTCGCGACCGGCGCGATCGCGGCGGGGGTGCGTTTGAAGCCCGGCTGCCCCGACACGGGGTCGACGAGCGGGCGCGGGAGGAGCCCGGTGCGACCGCCGCTCGAGGTGCGGTCGGTCCAGTGGATCGGGACGAACAACTCGCCGCGCCGCTGGCCATCCGAAACGACGATGCGATACACGCTCTCGCCCTGCGGGGTTTCGACGCGCGCGAGCCCGCCGTCGGCAAGCCCGAGCCGCGCGGCGTCATCGGGATGCACCTCGACCAGCGGCTCCTCGCGATGACGCGCAAGCTTTGGCGCGAGGCCGGTGCGTGTCATCGTATGCCACTGATCGCGATAGCGGCCGGTGTTGAGCGTCAACGGCCATTTCGCAAGCGGTTCGGGCAGGGGCTTTTGCGCCACCGGCACAAGCCGCGCGCGTCCGTCTGCGGTCGAAAAGCGGCCGTCGGCAAAGGTCTGATCGCCGCCCCAGCGAAAGGGCATCATGTCGTCATAGGCGGCATTGCCGCCCTGCGCGGCGCCGGGGAGCGCGAAGAGGCGCGCGCCGTCATTGTCATAGGTCGACAGGCGGCAATGCTCGCGCCAGATGTCGGCCGGACGGTCATAGCTGAAGGCGGTCTTCCAGCCCATGCGCCGCGCGACTTCCTTGATGATCCACCAATCGGGCATCGCTTCGCCGGGCAAAGGAAACAGTGCGCGCTGGCGGCTGATCGTGCGGTCGCTGTTGGTGACGGTGCCATCTTTCTCGCCCCACGCGGCGGCGGGAAGGCGGACATGCGCAAAGGCGCCGGTGTCGGTCTGTTCGATCACGTCGCTGACGACGACGAAGGGGCAGGCGGCGAGGGCTTCGCGCACGCGGTTCGCGTCCGGCATCGACACGGCGGGGTTGGTCGCCATCACCCACAACGCCTTGATGCGGCCCTCGCCGACCGCGCGGAACAGGTCGACGGCCTTCAGTCCGGGCTTCTCCGCCATCGCCGGCGCGGCCCAGAAGCGCTGGACGCGGTCGCGGTTTTCGGGCGCGAAATCCATGTGCGCGGCAAGCGTCGAGGCGAGCCCGCCGACCTCGCGCCCGCCCATCGCATTCGGCTGGCCGGTGATCGAAAAGGGCGCGGCGCCGGGCTTGCCGATGCGTCCGGTCGCGAGATGGAGGTTGGTTATCGCGTTCACCTGGTCGGTGCCCGAGGTCGACTGGTTGATCCCCTGGCTGAACATCGTCACCGTGCGCGGCGTTGCGGCGAACAGCTCGTAGAATCGCCTGAGGTCGGCGACGGGCACGTCGCACGCGCGCGCCACCGACCACAGGTCATTCCCCTCTCCAAGCTCGTCCCAGAAATTTTCGGGCACTGCGACATGCGCGGCAAGATACTCTTCGTCGATCACGCCCGCCTCGCGGCAATATTGCAGCAGGCCGTTCATCAGCGCGACATCGCTCCCCGGGCGAAGCGGAAGGTGCAGGTCGGCTTCCTCGGCGGTCTCGGTCCGGCGCGGGTCGATCACAACGAGCTTTGCGCCCGCTTCGCAACGCGCGCGGATGCGCTGATAGACGATCGGGTGGCACCAGGCGGTGTTGCTGCCGACGAGGATGATCAGGTCGGCGGCGTCGAGGTCGTTATAGGTCGCGGGGACGACATCCTCGCCAAAGGCGCGGGTGTGCCCCGCGACCGCGCTCGACATGCAAAGCCTTGAATTGGTGTCGATGTTTGCGGTGCCGATGAAGCCCTTCATCAGCTTGTTCGCGACATAATAATCCTCGGTGAGCAATTGCCCCGAGACATAGAAAGCGACGCTGTTCGGGCCGTGACGCGCGATCGTTTCCTTGAACCGCTTCGCGACGAGGTCGAGCGCCTTGCCCCAGCTCGCGCGCTTCTTGCCGATCATGGGCGTGAGCAGACGACCTTCGAGCCCGACGGTTTCGCCAAGATGCGTGCCCTTCGAGCAAAGGCGCCCACGGTTGGCGGGGTGGTCGGGATCTCCTTCGATTGTTACCGTCCGCTCGTCCGTCACCGTCGCGCGGATGCCGCAGCCGACGCCGCAATAGGCGCAGGTGGTGCGGACCGCTTCGCTCATCAGGCCGCGGCCTTCAATGTGCTCGCGCGGCAGATGAGTACCCGGCCGGCGTCGATCTTGACCGGCACCGTCGGCGTGCAGCCCTTGTCATCGCCGAGCGCCTCGCCGGTCGACAGGCTGATCCGCCAATTGTGCAAGGGGCAGGCGACCGCGCCCCCGTGGACGATGCCCTGGCTCAGCCGCCCATGCTTGTGCGGGCAGCGGTCGCGCAGCGCGAAGACCTTGCCTTCGGCGGTGCGGAAGACGGCGATATCATCGCCGCCTTCGACCTGCACCGTGCGGCTGCCGCGCACGGGGATCTGGTCGACCCAGCCGATGTCGAGCCATTCTGCGGTCGTCATGCGAGTTCCTCCTGCGGGGTGAAGCGCGCCATCGGCGCATGATGTTCGCGTTCGGCACCCTCGGCGCGCTGTGCCCACGGGTCGTCCTGCGAAAAGCTCTGGGCATAGAGGAAGCGCGCGCGCAGTGCCTCGCGGCCCGCAGGATCGTCGGCGATCCGCGCCTTCACATAATCGACCCCGACGCGTTCGATCCACGGCGCGGTACGTTCGAGGTAGCGCGCCTCCTCGCGGTAGAGCTGGATGAAGGCGGCGCAATAATCCATCGCCTCCTGCTCGGTCGCGACCTTGCAAAGCAGGTCGGTGGCACGGACATGGATGCCGCCGTTGCCGCCGACGTGCAGCTCGTAACCGCTGTCGACGCAGACGATACCGAAATCCTTGATCGTCGCCTCGGCGCAGTTACGCGGGCAGCCGGACACCGCGATCTTGAACTTGTGCGGCATCCAGCTGCCCCAGCTCATCCGCTCGATCTTCACGCCGAGTCCGGTCGAATCCTGCGTGCCGAAGCGGCACCATTCGGACCCGACGCACGTCTTCACCGTGCGGAGCGACTTGCCGTAAGCGTGGCCCGACACCATCCCGGCGGCATTGAGGTCGGCCCAGACCGCGGGCAGATCCTCCTTCTTGATTCCGAAGATGTCGAGCCGCTGGCCGCCGGTGACCTTGACCATCGGCGCATTGAACTTCTCGACGACATCGGCGATCGCGCGCAGCTCGGTCGGGTTGGTAAGCCCGCCCCACATGCGGGGGACAACCGAATAGGTGCCGTCCTTTTGGATATTGGCGTGCATCCGCTCGTTGACGAAGCGGCTCTGCTGGTCGTCGACATAGTCGCCGGGAAGCGCACAGAGCAGATAATAGTTGAGCGCCGGGCGGCACGACGAACAGCCGTCGGGGGTCGTCCAGTGCAGCTTCTGCATCACTTCGGGGATCGAGCGCATGGCCTGCGCGACGATCTCACGCCGGACGTCGTCATGGCCGAAGCTCGTGCATTTGCACATCGTCTTGGGGCCCGCCTGGACATCGTCGCCGAGCGTCAGCGCGAGGAGATTCTCGACCAGGCCGGTGCAGCTGCCGCAGCTCGCCGACGCCTTGCAGGTGCCGCGCACCGCGTCGAGGCTGTGCGCCCCCTTGGCGATGCACGACACGACCTGACCCTTGGTGACGCCGTTGCAGCCGCAGATTTCCGCATCGTCGGAAAGCGCCGCAACGGCCGCCTTAGGGTCCGCCGCGCCCCCTCCCGAGGCGAAGGACTGGCCGAAGATGAGGAGGTCGCGGAGGCCCGAGACATCCTCCTGTTTCTTGAGGAGGTCGAAATACCAGCTTCCGTCGGCGGTATCGCCATAGAGCACCGCGCCGACGATCCGGTCGTCCCTGACGATAACGCGCTTGTAGACGCCGCGGCTTGCATCGCGCAGCACGATATCCTCGCACCCGTCGCCGCCCGAGAAATCGCCCGCCGAAAAGACGTCGATCCCCGACACCTTGAGCTTGGTTGAGGTCACCGAACCGCGATAGCCTGTCGGCTGCTCGACCAGCCCATCGGCGAGGCTGCGGCACATGTCCCACAGCGGCGCGACTAGGCCGTAAACCTGCCCGTCATGCTCGACGCATTCGCCGACCGCGAGGACGGCGGGATCGCTGGTCACCATATGGTCGTCGACCTGGATGCCGCGCCCGACCGCGAGTCCGGCGTCGCGGGCAAGCGCGACCGAGGGACGGATGCCGACCGCCATCACGACGAGGCTGGCGGGGATCAGCGTTCCGTCCTTGAGTTTCACCCCCTCGACCTTGCCGTCGCCGACGATCTCGGCGGTGTCGGCGCCGGTCAGGATCGTCTGGCCGCGGCCTTCCAATGCCTGCTTGAGCAGCCAGCCAGCCGCCTCGTCGAGCTGGCGTTCCATCAAGGTCGGCATCAGGTGGATGACGGTGACCTTCATCCCGCGGAGCGAAAGCCCGTGCGCGGCTTCGAGCCCGAGCAGCCCGCCGCCGATGACGACCGCATCGCCGCCCGCATCCGCGGCCGCGAGCATTGTGTCGACATCGTCCATGTCGCGAAACGCGATCACCCCGGGCAGGTCCTTGCCCGGCACCGGGATGATGAAGGGATCGGAGCCGGTCGCGATCAGCAGCCGGTCATAGCTTTCGGTCGAGCCGCCGCGCGTCGTTACCGTCTTCGCGGCGCGGTCGATCTGCGCGACCGGATCGCCAGCGACCAGCGCAATGCCGTTCGCCGCATACCATTCGGCATCGTTGATGACGATGTCGTCGAAGCTCTTCTCGCCCGCGAGCACGGGGGACAGCATGATGCGGTTGTAATTGACGCGCGGCTCGGCGCCGAAGATCGTCACGCGGTAGCGCGCCGGATCGCGCGCGAGCAATTCCTCGACCGCGCGGCATCCGGCCATGCCGTTGCCGATGACGACCAGATGGTCGCGCGTGTCGGCGTCGGTCTTGATGGGGCGGTGTTCCATTAAATCGTCCAGTCCAGTTGCAGCCAGAATTTATCGGTATCGGTGGCGAAGGTGTCGGGGTTGTAGTGAGCGTAGCGGGCGGCCGCGGTGACCTTGCCGAGCTTTGCGCTCGCGAGCAGGTTGATCTCGTCGCCATAGGAGCGGCTCGCGCGGTCGCTTCGATAGTCGTGGTACGCGGCTTGCAGCGTGACGGCCTTGAGCGGACCGACCGCCTTCCAGCTCCACCCTGCGTTCGCATACAGGTCGCGCACCCCGTCAGGCGGGGTGGTGAGGAATCTGTCGGCCCAGCCCTGAAATTTGAAACCCGTCGCGAGCGGAGTCTGGAAGCTGGTAAGTGCCGTGCCGTCGTCGGCGCCGAGTATTTCATACCCGACGCCGACCCAGGGGCCTCCAAGATCGACCGCGACGTCGGCGAGATAATAGTCCGCCGCATAATTGTTGGGATTGTGGTGCCAGTCCGACTGGCGTGCGTAGCTGAGCTGATATGCGAGCTTCGCCTTGCCGAGCGGCTGGGTTCCGTCGAGGCGCACGCCATAGCTCTGGCTCGACAGGCGAAAACCCTGCATTGCCGCCTCGTCCTGATCGATGAGGTAGGCAAAGGTCGAGAGTTTGCCGATCGGGGTCTGGGTGCTGAGGTTGCCGAAGACATTGTCGCCCGACACCGCCTGTTGCCGCGGCCCGGTGCCGTCGATGCCCCAGATCGTCCGCACGCTCCACGCATAGGCGAGGTCGGCCTTCACGCCCTTTAGAGGCGTGATCTCGGCCCGCACCGCGTCGAAGCTCTGGCCGTTCTGGCGAAAGCCGACGCTGCCGACGAAACGCTCGTCGTCGAAGCCGAGCCGCTGGCGCCCCGCGGTGAGCGCGAAGACGGGCGACGCATAGCGGATTTGCGCGCGGGTGAGGGCTATATTGTCGGGATCGGCGATCAGCGGGCGCGTCGCGGCGCCGTGGAGACCGTCGAAATAGTCGTCGACGATCGCGAGGTTGCCTTGCCCTTCGACCAGCGTCGACCAGCTGCCCGCCTTGGCCTCGACCCCGGCGCGGACGCGGAGCGTCAGGGCTTCGGCGTCGGCGGGCAGGCCGTCCTGATCGACCTGCTCATAGCGCAGGCGCGCTTCGCCTATCGGCTTCAGGACGATATCCTGTGCCTGCGCGACCCCGGCGGGCGCGAGCGTGGCCAGGAAGATGAGGGTGCGGGTCATCGATCAGATCCGCACGCCTTCGGCCGCGCCCCAGGTCCGGCGCCACTGGCCCTTGACGAACATCAGTGCGACGAGGGCGACCACCGCAAGGCCGGCGAAGATATAGAAACCGGGGGCGAAGGTGCCCGCCCATTGCTTGGCGAAGCCGAGCGAGGAGGCGAGGTAGAAACCGCCGACCCCGCCCGCCATGCCGACAAGCCCGGTCATTACGCCGATTTCGGCCGAAAAGCGCTGCGGCACGAGCTGGAAGACCGAGCCATTCCCGGTGCCGAGCGCGAGCATCGCGATCACGAACAGGCCGAGCGCGGCTGGCAGCGTGTCGGCCTGCGGCACCCCGGCAATCGCCAGCGCCGCGACGACGAAGACCATCATCAGCGCCTTGACCCCGCCGATCCGGTCGGCGAGCGCGCCGCCCATCGGACGCACGAGCGATCCGGCGAAGACGCAGCCCGCGGTGCAATAACCCGCCATCACCGGGGTCAGGTGGAACTGGTCGGTGAAATAGATCGGCAAGGACGCCGCGAGTCCGACGAAGCCGCCGAACGTGACCGCGTAAAAGGCCATCAGCCACCAGGCGTCGGCGGTCTTGAGCGGTTCGAAATAATGAGCCAGCTTCTTCGGTGCTGGCGCGTTCGGCGCGTCCTTCGCCATCGCGAGATAGACGAAGAAGACAATCGTCAGCGGGATGCACGCGAGGCCGAGGACGGCGTTCCAGCCGAACAGCTTGGCGAGGCCGGGTGCGAAAAGCGCGGCGAGCACAACGCCCGAATTGCCCATCCCGGCGAGGCCCATCGCTTTGCCCTGATGCTCGGGCGGATACCAGCGGCTGGCGAGGGGCAATGCGATGGCGAAACTCGCGCCCGCGAAGCCGAGGACGATGCCCAGCGCGAGCGTGCCGGCAAAACTTGAAACCCCCATCGCCCACGCGGAAAACAGCCCGGCGATGACGATGAGCTGGCTGATCGCGCCCGACCGCTTCGGCCCGATGCGGTCGACGAGCAGGCCGTTGACGACGCGGAGCAACGCGCCCGCCAGTGTCGGCACCGCAACCATCAGCCCCTTTTGCGCCGGGGTGAGCCCGAGGTCTTCAGAAATCGCGGGGGCGAGCGGCCCGAGGATGACCCACACCATGAAGGCGAGGTCGAAATAGAGAAAGGCCGCGACCAGTGTCGGCCAGTGGCCGCTGGCCCAGAAGTTCGATTTTGCGCCGGCGCCGGCGCCGCTTGTCATGTCCGTCATCGTCCGTCCCCTTGTGCGACGGGCAATAAAAAAGCCGCCAGGACGGCGGCCACGCGGGCGCATCCTGACGGCTTCATTGCCTGTTGGAGTGCAGGGAAAAGGCTCCCTGCCTGCCGCGCGGACCGGCCCCGTCGTTGGAGCCGTAGCCGCTTTATCCTGCCCCGGCAGCGTTGCCGAGTGCGTTTAAACTGCCTGATTCGCAGATGGCACGCAACTTGTTATTTCGCAGGTGCAGCATAAATTCGAATGCAGGAATAAACCTAGCTAAAATCAGATAGGTAGCCTTGAATATCGTCGGGATCGAAGGCGCGCCCGTCGAAAAAGCGGTCGCTGCCGAGCACAAGGCGGCCCTGTGTCGACCCGGCGCCAAGGGGCTCGCCGATCCCGCCTTCAAGCTTTGAACTGGCGCCGGGAAGAGGCGCGCCCGATCCCGCCAGTGCGGCGCGATAAACGTCCGGGCGGAACACTGCGGCGGCTGTCGCGGCATCGGCGGGCGAATAGTCGGCCCGGTCCCACCGAAGCATCTGCGAATAAAGCCATGCGGCCTGGCTGCGCCACGGGAAATTAGCGGCTTCGCGATACTGGAACATGAAGTCGGGATAGTGGATCGGCTCGCCGCCGGGGACGAGGCGGATGCGGTCGGTGATCGCGCGCAGCACCGCGTCGCGCGAGGCGCCCAGATATTCGGCCCGCGCCAATATGTCGGCGCTTTCTTCGGCGGTGCCGGGTGCGACGAAATGGGCGGCGGCGGCGTGGAGCGCGCGCAGCAGCGCCTCGACGGCATCGCGCCGCTCGTCGATGACGGCTTCGCGCATCGCGAGGACTTTTTCGACGCCGCGCCGCCAGATTTGCGCGGTGGCGAGCGCGATATGTCCGACGCCGCGCTCGACCGCGATCGAGTTCCACGGCTCGCCGACGCATATGCCGTCGACCTCGCCCGCGGCGAGTGCATCGGCGGCGAAGGGCGGGCTGGTCACAACGATCTCAACGTCGGCGTCGGGGCGGATGCCCACCCCGGCGAGCCAGTAGCGCAGCATGTAATTATGGCTGGAGTAGCGGTGCACCACGCCAAAGCGTAGCGGTTTGCCCGCCACCTTCCGCGCGGCGGCGACGCGTTCGAGCGCTACGCCGATCGCCGCGGGGTCGCCGAGTGTATCGCCGAGCCCGACATCTTTCGCGAGCCGGGTCGAAAAGGTCACGGCATTGCCGTTGAGACCGAGCACGAAGGGCACCGCCATCGGCACCGCCGGCCGGTCGCGGCCGAGCGCGGTCGCGATCGCGAGCGGCGCGATCATGTGCGCAGCGTCGGTGTGGCCATAGAGCAGCCGGTCGCGCACCGTCGCCCATGTCATGTCGCGGACCAGTTCGATGCTGATCCCTTCGCGCGCCGCAAAGCCCAGCTCATGCGCGAGGATCGGCAGTGCGGCATCGACCAGCGGCAGGAATCCGATGCGGAATGTTTCGGCGCTCATTCCATATCTCCCAGGAGCGCGTCGCTCGTGACGATCGCCTCGGCGATCTCGGCGATCCGGCGGTTGGTGCGCATCGCCTGGCCGCGCAGCAGCGCGTAGGCGGCGGGCTCGTCGATGGTGCGGCGTTTCATCAGTATGGCCTTGGCGCGATCAATCACCGTGCGTTCGGCCAGGGCATTTTTGGCTTCGTCGAGCTCGCGCTGGAGCCGCGAAAAGGCTTGAAAACGGCGCACCGCGAGATCGATGACGGGTTTGATCCGCTGCTTCGACAGGCCGTCGACGACATAGGCCGACACCCCCGCGTCGATCGCGGCGCCGGTCGCCTCGGTATCGCTCTGGTCGACAAACATCGCGATCGGCCGGGCGAGCGCGCGCGACATGGCAAAGAAATCCTCGAGCAGATCGCGGCTGGGATTTTCCAGATTGACCAATAAGACTTCGGGTTTCGCCGCTTCGATTTGCGCGACCAGCGCGCCCGCCGGATCGATCAGCACCAGATCGTCGAGCCCCGCCTCGCGCAAACCATCGGAGATGATCGCCGCGCGCGTCGTGCTGGTGTCGATGATCGCGATCCGCATGGCCGCGCCTTTACGGCGTGGCGTTCGAAACCGCTAGGGGGATCGTGTTTCGAGCATCCAAGCTAACATATTGTGCCCGGATTTTGACATTTTCGACCACAAATGGATCAACGGCTGCTTGGCCCTGTTGACCACGCGAAAAGCGGAGGCTCCACCGAGGATCGTGCCGATTTGACCGGAATATTGTTGGGGTGGCGGAGCGGGAGGGATTCGAACCCTCGATACGCTTTTGACGTATACTCACTTTCCAGGCGAGCGCCTTCGACCACTCGGCCACCGCTCCGCATGCTCTGGAACGGGCGCCCTAATCGCTTGGCGGGGCTTTCGCAAGCCGATTGGGCGTGGCAGACATCGGCCCATGAAACATCTGTTCCTGACGGCCGTTGCTGCCGCGTCGCTCATCCCTCCCGCATACGCCGCGGAGCCGGCGTCGATCCCATCACCGGGGGAGATCGCCGCCGCCGCGCCGGCGAGCGACTGGGTCGCCATTGCACCGTCGGACCTGCTGGTGATGGACCTCGCGCCCGATGCGAAGGGCAAGCCGCGCCGCGTCGTCATCCAGCTGATGCCAGCGCCGTTCAGTCAGGGATGGATCGGCAATATCCGCAAGCTCGCCGCCGCGCACTGGTGGGACGGAACGAGCGTCAACCGCGTGCAGGACAATTATGTCGCGCAATGGGGCGATGCGACCGAGAAGAAGGCGTTGCCCACCGGCCTGACCGCGGTGTCGGAAAGCCGTTATGTTGCCTCCGACCCGGCAAGCGGACAGGCGGCCGTCGATGGCAAGCCAGCGATCCGGCTATCGAAAGACGAGGCTAATCGGCGGGCGAAACAATTCGAACAGGCAGGGAAGGGCGATATTTTCGGCGGTGCGTCGATGGCGGACGCTTACGCGCCGGGCGTCATGTTCGAATCCGGATGGCCGATCGGATATTCCAGCGCTCAGGTGCCGGACAGTCGTTGGCCTCTCCATTGCTATGGTGCGGTCGGTGTCGGCCGTAACCTGTCGCCCGATACCGGATCTGGCGCGGAGCTTTACGCCGTAATCGGCCATGCACCACGCCATCTCGACCGCAATATCGCCGTCGTCGGGCGCGTCATCAGCGGGATCGAGCATCTGTCGAGCTTACCGCGTGGAACGGGCGCGCTCGGCTTTTACGAGGATGCGGCCGAACGCGTCGCGATCACGTCGCTTCGCGTTGCGACCGAACTGCCCGCCGCAGATCAGCCCCGCTTCGAATATCTGTCCACCGAAAGCGACAGCTTTGCGCGCTATGCCGATGCGCGGCAGAACCGGCGCGATCCCTTCTTCATCACGCCGGCGGGCGGCGCCGATATCTGCAATATCCCGGTGCCGGTACGCCCGGTCGCCGCGAAGTAATTCCTTGGAGGATTTCACCGTCACAACGCCGCTCTGGCGCTGGCAATCGGCGACCGCGCCCGCCGCGTGGTTCTTCGTCACGATCGCCGGTGAGGCGGCCGATGGGATTCGCATGGCGGCGATGACCGGGCAGTGGCTCGACGGGCGAAAGGGATTCGGATCTGCGCGTGTCGAGGCGAATATCGGCGGCACGCGTTGGAAGACGTCGGTCTTTCCGCACAAGGAAAGTGGCGGCTGGTTGCTGCCGGTCAAGGCGATGGTGCGAAAGGCCGAGGGGATCGCCGAGGGCGACGACGTGACGGTGACCGTCAGTCTTTAGGCGGTGTTTCGGCCTTGCTATCGCGCGCCTGCGCCTTGCGCTTGCGCAGATTGGCGCGCAGCGCCTCGGCGAGGCGGCGTTCGCGTTCGATATCGGAGGGGGAGGGCGTCTTGCTCACGCTATGAGCCATGCCCGCGAAATCGCCATATCGTCAAGCCTCGCACCTTGACAGGCGCAAGGCGCCCCGTCATAGGCCGCGCCTGCCCAGCGAACATCCGTTTGCCGGCATCCCGGTTGCTGCTGTAGCTCAGTGGTAGAGCGCGTCATTGGTAATGACGAGGTCGACAGTTCAATCCTGTCCAGCAGCACCATTTTCCTGAAGAATCGGAAGCTCGCACGGCAGCCGCGCATTGAAAACGCCGCGCAAGGTCGTCGCGATTTTACCGCGCAAACCTGCTGCATATCCGCAGTCGGCGAAGGCGGATAATCCTGTCGCGCGTTCCAGAATCGGGCATCCCGGGTACGCGGAACAGGCGGGCCAGCCGATCGGATTAAAGTTTTCAGGCCGGACGGGGAATTGCGATGATCTCGTCGAAATCGATCGCGCCGGCGCTCGCGGATCGATCGAAGGGATTGTGGACATCGTAGCCGCAGCGATCGAAGAGCGCGATAATCGCTTCGGGTGACGATCCGTTCCTTGCGAGCAACGGGCGGCTGAATTCGGAAAGGACCACAGGCCGATAATCGCGCAAAGTCTGTTGCGCGCCCTCGAAGACCATGCCTTCCGCGCCTTCGACGTCCACCTTTATGACGGCAGGCCGCAGCCCATTCTCGGCAACGAGGCTGTCGAGGGGCCTGGCCTGAACCGTTTCGGTCTGCACGGCCTGGCCAACTACCGACGGGTGCACGATTCCTCCCATGGACGAATATTCTTCGCGGCCCGGAACGATGTCCAGCGTTGCCAAACTCGCCTCGTTCGACACCAGGCCGTTGTACAATATGACCTTCGTCTCGACATCGTTGATCGTGACATTTTGCGAGAGGCGCGAAAATGCGGCCGTTGTGGGCTCTGCGGCGAGGACGCGCCCCGTCGTCAGCCGCTTCGCCGCCAGAACCGAAAAAAAGCCGACGTTCGCGCCAACATCGACAACATCACGATCGGGCATCAGATGGGACAGGAAAAGCTGCACCAATTGGGGTTCGTAAAAGCCCTGGGAAAGAAGACGCCGAAGGATATGCGAGCGCGGCCCCAGTATGAATTCGCCGTCAAACTCTTCGACTCTCAGCCGGACATCCGATGCGACGAGACCCTCGACGCGATCGAGAACGGCTTTGGCGGGCGCCTGCCGATATCCCATCCACCTGTTCCGCCCATATAACGGGAGCGAAAAGACCGAACGGATGAACCGCGAACGACGTGCGAAATTCACCAGATCCATTTTGCAGCCTTCCCGAGCTTGATGAAGCTTAGAGGGTCGCAGCCTTGTCGCGCACTTATGTGGCGAGTGCAATTCCCGTCGTCGACGGGTCCGTCGTGCCTGTCCGCATCGTATTCATGATGCTATATCTTCGCGGCGAGCAACCAGTCGTGGAACAGCTTGACCGCCGGCTGGCGCAGCGCGCGGGGGCGGCACACGAACCAATAGCTGTACGGGCTATCGACGTCGAAATCGAACAGGCGGACGAGGCGCGGGTCGTGCGCATCGTCGAAATGATGGCCGTGCATGAAGGCGACGCCGATGCCCTGCGCCGCAGCTTCGAGCATCAGCGGTCCCGAATCGAAATAATCGATCCCTGCCGGCTCCAGATAGGGCATGCCGATCGCCTTTTTCCACTCGGCGAAGGTCTCCGGCATCTCGCGATGGAGCAGGACGGTCATCCGTTGCATCTGTTCGGGCACGGCGATCGCGCGATCGCCGTCGGTCAATGTCCGCGAGGCAATCGGGAACACCTTGTCCTGGTCGAGCCGCGCGGCATAGAGCACGGGGTCGATCGAGCGTGCGAGCGCGATCGCGGCGTCGATGCCGTCGCCCAGCCGGGCTTCGGCATGCGACATGGTGTCGATGTCGATATGCAGTTCGGGGTGCTGGCGCCGAAGCTCGGGAAGCCGGGGGAACAGGCGTTGCTGCGCGAAAAGCGGCAGGACGTTGAGGTGCAGGCGCAGCGAGGCGTCGGGGCTGCCGACCTGTTCGATCACGTTACGCAATTCGTCGAGAATCGGCGACAATTGTTCGTGCAGCGCCCGGCCCGCTTCGGTCAGGCTGAGTCCGTGGTGGTGGCGGTTGAACAGCGGCCGGCCGACGGTATGCTCCAATGTCTGGATGCGGCGCGACAAAGCGGGCATCGACAGGCCGAGTTCGATTGCGGCCGCCTTGACCGTGCCGTGGCGGGCGACCTCGAGAAAGGCCTCCATGCTGCTGATGGGGGGAAGGCGTGGCATATCGGGTGCCGATGATGACATGACCTTGCCGGACATGCCAGAATTTTGTGCAGTGCGTCATAAATGGCTGTGGTGCCGGGGGTCGCAAATCGGGAACGACCATCCTATCTTCGGCATTCTGACTATTTTGCGGGAGACACGCCTTGGCCGACGCAGCGGTAAAAGAAAAACAGGTCAAACTGCAGGTGGCGAATGCACGCGCCGAAGAAAGCGGGGGAGGAATCGCCCGTATTCCGCGCTCCGCGATGGCCGAACTTGGCGTCACCGAAGGCGATATCGTCCAGATCAGCGGCAAACGCGAGACAGCCTCGCGCGTCGTGCTTCCCTATGCCGAGGATGAAGGGCTGGAAGTCATCCGGCTCGACGGCCTGCTGCGCGCCAATGCGGGCGCGGGCGCGGGCGATATGGTTGTGCTGAGCCGCGTGGAACCGCGCCCCGCGACGCGCGTCATATTCGCTCCGGCGCAGGAGAATCTTCGCCTGCAGGGCTCGGCCAATGCCTTGAAGCGCAGCTTCTTCGGCCGGCCGGTGGTCGCAGGCGATACGGTTGCGACCGCAGGGCAGCAGCGGCTGGAGTCGGGCGACATGCCGCCGCAGCTTCGCCAGATGCTCAACGCACCCGCCTATGCGCTCGCCGAAGTACGCCTGCTCGTCGTATCGGCGACCCCCAAGGGAATCGTCTTCATTGACGAGAATACCGAAATCGAACTGCTTCCCGAATATCAGGAGCCGCACGACGCGCGCCGCACCGACGTCACTTACGACGATCTCGGCGGGCTTGGCGATACGATCGACCAGCTTCGCGAAATGGTCGAACTGCCGCTGCGTTACCCCGAACTGTTCCAGCGCCTCGGCGTCGATCCGCCGCGCGGGGTGCTGCTGCATGGACCGCCGGGAACAGGCAAGACGCGGCTGGCGCGCGCGGTCGCCAACGAAAGCGACGCGCAATTTTTCTTGATCAACGGCCCCGAGATCATGGGCAGCGCCTATGGCGAGTCCGAAAAACGGCTGCGCGACGTGTTCGAGCAGGCGGCAAAGTCGGCGCCGTCGATCCTGTTCATCGACGAGATCGATTCGATCGCACCGAAGCGCGGGCAGGTGCAGGGCGAAGCCGAGAAGCGCCTCGTCGCGCAATTGCTGACGTTGATGGACGGGCTGGAGCCGCGAACGAACCTTGTCGTCATCGCGGCGACCAATCGCCCCGACGCGATCGACGAGGCGCTGCGGCGTCCGGGCCGTTTCGACCGCGAGATCGTGATCGGCGTTCCCGATGAAAGCGGCCGGCGCGAGATCCTAGGCATCCATACGCGCGGCATGCCGCTCGCCGAGAATGTCGACCTTGCCGAACTTGCGCGCACGACCTTCGGCTTCGTCGGCGCCGACATGGCGGCGCTGACGCGCGAAGCCGCGATCGAGGCGGTGCGGCGGATCATGCCCAAGCTCAACCTTGAGGAGGGCACGATCCCCCCCGAGGTGCTCGCGGAATTGCGCGTCACGCGCGAGGACTTCAACAACGCGCTGAAACGCGTCCAGCCGTCGGCGATGCGCGAAGTGATGGTGCAGGCGCCGAAGACGCGGTGGAGCGACATCGGCGGGCTCGACGCCGCGCGCGACAAGCTGATCGAGGGGATCGAACTGCCGCTGAAGAACCCTGCGGCCTTTCGTCGGCTCGGCATTCGTCCGGCGAAGGGCTTTCTGCTTTATGGGCCCCCCGGAACCGGCAAGACCCTGTTGGCGAAGGCGGCGGCACGCGAATCCGATGCGAACTTCATCTCGATCAAATCGTCGGATTTGCTTTCGAAATGGTATGGCGAGAGCGAGCAGCAGATCGCGCGTCTGTTCGCCCGCGCACGCGCGGTTGCGCCGACGATCATCTTCATCGACGAACTCGACAGCCTGGTGCCCGCGCGCGGCAGCGGCGCGTCGGGCGAACCACAGGTGACCGAACGCGTCGTCAACACGATCCTCGCCGAAATGGACGGGATCGAGGAGATGCAGTCGGTGGTCGTCATCGGCGCCACCAACCGTCCGAATCTGATCGACCCGGCGTTGCTTCGTCCGGGCCGGCTCGATGAACTGATTTACGTCGCGGTGCCCGACAAGGAAGGGCGCCGGCGTATCCTTGAAATCCAGACGAGCAAGATGCCGCTCGCGAAGGATGTCGACCTCGCGGTGCTCGCCGAAAAGTCGGATCGCTTCACCGGTGCAGACCTCGAAGATCTGACGCGGCGTGCGGGGCTTGCCGCGCTCAAGCGCTCACTCGACAGCGACACGGTCACGATGGAGGATTTCGAAGCGGCGCTGAAGGACACCCGGGCGTCGGTGACCGAGGCGATGGAAAAGGATTATGAAAAGATCCAGGGCGAGATCAAGCAGGCCGCGATGAGCGTCGATCCGATCGGCTTCTTCGCGCCCGGCATGCTTAAGCCCGTGCGCGAGCGCAAGCACGACGATACGGCCGACTAAAGCTGTTGTCCCTTGGGCTGGTTCGGTTTCAGCGCCGACCAGCCCCACAGGACCAGCCAGCCGCAAAAACTCGCCATCAGACCGTAAGCGGCCATCGGGTGCCAGTTATAGAGAAGCACGCCGACCGCGGGCGATACGATATAGGCCGACCCGTTGATCGACGCGGTCATCCCCGCAACGCTGCCCTGATCGCGGCGCGGCACCGATAGCGATGCGCCGGCGGTAAAGCCGGGGCGGAAGAGGCCGAAGCCCAGCGAGGCGAGGGCGAAGCCGATGATGATGCCGTGGAAGTCATAAGACAGGCCGGTCATCACCGTCCCGAGCCCGCCGAGACTGGCGCCGCAAAGCACCGCGGTACGCGGCGACATCTTGAGCAGCGGGATCAACCCCCATTGCGACAGCAGCGTTGCGAAGGCTCCCGCCATCAATACGATCCCCGTCATCGCGGCGCCCTCGTCGGGACGCAGGCGCAAGTGCAGGCGGTCGAGGATCAGGAAGCCGATCACGCCGAGCACCATCGCTTGCGCTTGCCCGCCGAACAGGCCGGCGAGCAACCACGGCCGCACGCGCGTATCGGTCCAGCGAAGGGGAGGGGTGTCGACGGCCTGATCGATGATCTGGTCCTCAGTTTCTTCGGCGGCGGTCTGCGGTGAGCCACCCGTGGTGGGATAGGAAACGATCGCGCCGCGCGCGGCATAGCGGGGCATGTCGTCGGGCAGGCGCCAGCGCAGCATGACGAGCACGCCGAGGCCGATCAGCGCAAAGACGAGCAAGGGCCCGGCGAGGCCAACGATCGGCAGGATGAAGAAGGGAGCGATCGCCGGGCCGATGACGGTGCCGAGCCCGAAGGACGAGGAAACGAGCGAAAGCGCCTGCGTCCGCTGCTCGGGATCGGTGCGCGCGGCGACATAAGCCTGCACCGCGGGGGGCGACGCCGAGCCGAAGCCGCCGTAGAGGCTGCGAAACACCGCGAAGACGATGAAGGTGACCCCCGCGGCGAGATAGCCCTGAAGTCCGGCCCAGAGGGTCAGCCCGCACAAGGCCATCGACGACAGGAAGCCGATGACGCCGAGCGCCATCAATGCCTTGCGGCCGCGCTTGTCCGACTGGCGCGCCCAATGCGGCGCGGTGAGCACCCAGAGCAGCGCCGACCAGCTGAACGCCAGGCTGACCCAGACGTCGGGGATGCGCAATTTGGCGCCAATTGCGGGCAGGATCGATTGCATCGCCGTGTTACCCGCGGCGGCGACCAGCATCACTGCAAAAAGCACCGCCATACGGTCGGAGGGGATGGAATGCGATGTCGTCGCCATGTTCGCCCCCTCCTTGGCTTTGGTCGGTAACGCCGCCTCTCCCTACACGCGGGCGCCCCGCTGTCCAGAGTCAAGACAGACTCTTTCCTTGCGCCAACGCGCCGATTTTGCCACGCCTTTGGCAACCGCAACAACGCGAAAGCCAACATGACCAATCCGCGGGCGCAGGCCCAAGAAACAAAAGCCCCGCTGACCCGCCGGGTTCGCGAGGGGGTAAAACGCTTTTTCGGACCGTGGGGCATGTTCGTCCGCGGCTTCATCAAGCATCCGGTCATGGTGGGATCGATCGTGCCGTCGTCGCCGACGCTGATCCGCCACATGCTGAAGCCCGTCGACTGGAAGAACACGAAGCTCTTCGTCGAATATGGCCCGGGCGTCGGCACCTTTTGCCGCCCCATACTCGAACATATGGCCGGCGATGCGACGCTGATCGCGATCGACACCAACGAGGATTTCATCGACTATCTGCGTAAGGACATCCGCGACAGCCGCTTCATCGCGGTCCACGGCTCGGCCTCTGATGTCGAAGAGATCGTACGCGCGCATGGTTTCGAGCACGCCGACTATGTCCTTTCGGGCTTGCCTTTTTCGACGCTTCCCGCCGGCGTCGGCCCGGCGATTGCCGCCGCGACGCACCGCGTGCTTCGCCCCGGCGGCGCGTTCCTTGTCTATCAGTTCCGCGCCCGCGCGCGCGATTTCCTGGCCGTCCACTTCAATCGTATCGACAATGCGTTCGAATGGGTCAATGTTCCGCCCTGCTTCCTGTTCTGGGGCTGGAAGGACTAAACTTCCGGGTCGGGATCGCCGAGCCCGAAGTTCAATTTTCGCGACACCGTATAATCGACGATGCCGACCACGAACCAGGCGAGCGTCCAGCGGATGCGCGTCAGCCAACCGGCGCGTGCCTTGTGCGAATTCGGTGTGATGACTTCGCAATCGGACCGCATTTCCGCGACGAAACCGCGCATCTGTCGGGCAAAGCCCGCGTCGGCGATCCGCACCATTACCTCGACATTCACGAACAGGCTGCGCACGTCGAAATTGGCCGAGCCGATATAGACGACATCATCGATGATGATCAGCTTCATGTGCAGTTTGCACGGCTGATATTCACACACATCGGCGGATTTGCGCAGTAAATAGCCGTAGAGCAGGCGCGATGCGCCGATCGTTGCTGCATTGTCCGATTTGCCTGCCATCACGAAGCGCGCCCGCCCACGCTGCGCGACGCGTCCGAGGCGGCGGAGCATGCCCTGGCCCGGGGAAAAATAGGCCATCGCCATGTCGAGTTGGCGCGCGTTTTCGAGGTCAGCGCGCACCGCGCGGGCCCAGGGCGACAGCCGCTGGGTGGGGCCGCCGACCAGCCAGGATATCGCGCCATTGTCGATCGGCCATTCGCGGATCAGTCGCCGCAACATCAGCAGTTTGCCGTCGTTGTTGACGGTGTAATCATGGATTTCGTCGAACCATAGCGCCGCGCGTGCGATACTCGGTCCCTTGACGATCATCCCGATGTCGAACCAGCAATCGCTGCGCGGGGGGCTCAGATAATCGTCGGCGATGTTGAAGCCGCCGGTTACCGCCACATGATCGTCGATCAGGACCAGTTTCTGGTGGTTGCGGATCAAATAGGTCGAGCGCCAGCGGCGCGAGAAAAAGGTAACGCTGCCGCCGGCTTCGCGAAGCGGCGCGAACAGGCCGTCGGGCGTGTCGCCCGACCCGAAGCTGTCGATAACCGCGCGCACGCGCACGCCGCGTCTGGCGGCAACCAGCAAGGCGTCGACGATGCGCACGCCCGCGGCGTCGCCCTCGAAAATATACATGATGATGTCGATGCTGTGCGCCGCGCCGTTGATCAGGTCGAGCAGCCGGGTCAGCCGCTCGCCGCCGTCGAAGATCAGCTCGAGCCGGTGACCAGCCACGTCCGCCGTCAGTCGTTCGGACAAGTCGACGGGTGCGCAGGCTTCGGTCATCAACCGCTCATAGGCCGGTGTCTGCAAAGCCCGCAAGGGCAGCGCTTTGATTGACATCGCCCGGCGGTGCTGCTAGCGCGCAGCGCTTGCCGCCATGCCCCTCCAAAGGGCTGGCCTCTCCTATACCTAAGGAAACAATATGGCCCGCGTTACCGTCGAGGATTGCGTCGACAAAGTTCCCAACCGTTTCGACCTGGTCCTGCTCTCCGCGCATCGCGCGCGCGAGATTTCGGGCGGTTCGGAGCTGACCGTCGATCGCGACCGCGATAAGAACCCGGTCGTCGCGCTGCGCGAGATCGCCGAACAGACCGTGCGTCCGAAGGATCTGAAGGAAACGCTCGTCGGTTCGATGCAGAAGGTCGTCGTCGACGATGACGATACGCCCGATGAAATCAGCTCGATCAGCCGCTCGGCCGAAGCGCTTCGCCTGACCGCCGCTGCGCCGCCGCGCAGCCCCGCGGGTGGTGGCAGCGACTTCGAATAAGCGCTGTATAATCCGATCACCAAGGGGGCCGCAGGAAACTGCGGCCCTTTTTGTGTCAGTCGACCTCGGTCAACTCGGCAATGCGGATGGCCTTTGACGCCAGCATGGGTTCGATGATCCGCTGGATGCGATGCGCGCGCGGCGAACCGACCGTGATATTGAACAGGCTGTTCGCGATCACGTCGGCGATCTGGACCCCGTCGCTGCGTTTGCTGTCGGCGAGCGACGCACGGCCCCATTGGCCGAGCCCCGCCTGTATCTCCTCGCGCACATGCGATAGAATCTTCGGATCATAGCGCCCGTCGTCGATCACCACGTCGGTGCAGACGCCGCCGGTTTCGGGCAGCCAGTGGCCAACCGCGCTGTTGAGCAAGGCGCCATAGAGCGCGAGGTCGCTGGGCAGCGTGCCGCCCGGGTTTTGCGCGAGCTTGTCGCGCTCGGCGACGGCTACCCATGCGCGGCCGCCGGCGCGATCGAAAAGCTCGAGCAGATAGGCACGCTCGACGATGCTGATCCGGCTGCCTTTCAGCTCGCCGCGCAGCCCGGTCACGCTGCGAAAGCGTGCGTGGATGTCGGCCGCGGCCTTGGGGGTCAGCATCACCGCCGAAAAGGTCATCGCCCCGGCGTTGAGGCCGCCCGATTCATCGCAATAAATGGTCATTCAGCGGGTCACCGAACCCGGCCGAAAAAGGCGACCGAGCGGCTTTGCCCCGGGGCGATCGCGTCGGGCCATAGCCAGCGGACATGCGTCACATCGGCGGCCGTCGCGGGGCGGGGTGCCGCGCCGCCGACGGGCACCGTCAGCGCCGCGAGTGCGCCGAACGTCTTGCCGCCGTCTGTCGAAACGCCGAAACCCGCCGTATCGGCGGTGTCGTCGAACATCAGGCCGTCGGGGATCGGATTGACCAGATTGAGCCCTGCCGCGGGGGCGGCGCCGTTGTTCGTGAAGGTGAGCGCGACGCGGACGCGGTCGCCCGGGACGACCACATCGGGCGCAACATAGGTTTTTTTCGGCGGTTGGCCGTCCGACGATGCGGTCGATTTTTCGAGTTCGATCTTGCTTGTCAGCGAACCGGTTCCCTGCGCCCCCGCCGACTGAACACCCGCCGTGAAAAGGGCCGCCAGGGCCAGGGCATTCCACGCTTTGCCGATCATCGCCGTCTCCTTTGTGGTCCCGGTCGCACCTTTGACGCATCAGGCGGGGCAGGGATAGCGTTTCTTCATCAGCGCATCGAATGCCGAATAGACGCTGACCGACTTGCGCGCGGCGACGGGATAGCTGCGGAGGTGGGAAAGCCATTGATCGGGGGTCAGGCTCCCCGATTCAGGGGGGCAACTTGTCGTCTTGCGACCGGCGCGGCGTTCGGCATCGATCCGCGCCTTATAGCGTTTGCCCGCGGCGACCACTTCGCCCTTGAGCTGGTTGCCTTGCGGGGTCGCGAGCGCGAGCGGGCCGAGGCGTTCGAGCGACGTCGCGCGCGCGAGGAACGCCGCGACGCTCATGTCGCCCGGCGCCATCGCGCAGAGGAAGGGAGCGGCGAGAAGGGGAGGCAAGATGCGCGCATATTTCCAATTGGTCATATGCCGCAGCTTGCCCCCAGCCAATGAATAGTCCCTGAATCGAAGAGCCTAGGCGCCCTGCGGGTTGGCGTCGCCGAAGGGGCGCCGCGGCTTGCGCTTGATCTGCGGGATGCCGCCGGCATGGCCCGACACCGGAGTGCCGCGCTTGCCCGCTTCGTCTTCGCGGCCAATGTCTTCGCCCTTGATTGCGCGCTTCGATTCCTCGCCCGACAGCGTCTCATATTCGAGCAGCGCACCGGCGAGCAGGTGAAGCTCGTCGATATTGTCGGTCAGCACCTTGCGCGCGACCTTTTCGCCTTCCTCGACGAGGCGGCGGACTTCGGCGTCGATCAGCTTGGCGGTTTCCTCCGACATATTCTGCGCGCGCGACACGCTGTGGCCGAGGAACACCTCGTCCTGATTGTCGCGATAGCGCAGCCAGCCGAGCTTTTCGGACATGCCATATTCCATGACCATCGAGCGCGCCATGTCGGTCGCCTGCTGGATGTCGTTCGACGCGCCCGTGTTCAGCTCATCCTTGCCGTAGATCAGCTGTTCGGCGATGCGGCCGCCGAAGCAGAGCGCGAGGCGCGCCTTCATCTGCTTCATATTGGTCGAATAGCGGTCGCGTTCGGGCAGGTTCCACGTCACGCCCAGCGCGCGGCCGCGCGGGATGATCGTCACCTTGTGGAGCGGGTCGCAGCCATCGACGTGCAGCGAGACGAGCGCGTGGCCAGCCTCGTGGTACGCGGTCGACTTCTTCTCGTCCTCGGTCATCACCATCGAGCGGCGTTCGGCGCCCATCATGACCTTGTCCTTCGCCTCTTCGAACTCGTCGTTCGCGATCAGGCGCTTGCCCTTGCGCGCGGCAAGCAGCGCGGCTTCGTTGCAAAGATTGGCCAGATCGGCGCCCGAGAAGCCCGGCGTTCCGCGCGCGACGCGGCGGAGGTCGACGTCGGGTGCGAGCGGCTTCTTGCGCGTGTGGACTTCGAGGATCTTCTGGCGGCCCTCGATGTCGGGGCGCGGCACAACGACCTGGCGGTCGAAGCGGCCCGGACGCAGCAGCGCGGGATCGAGCACGTCGGGGCGGTTCGTCGCCGCGACGATGATGATGCCTTCGTTGGCTTCGAAACCGTCCATTTCGACGAGCAGCTGGTTCAGCGTCTGCTCGCGCTCGTCGTTGCCGTTGCCGAGGCCGGCGCCGCGATGGCGGCCGACCGCGTCGATTTCGTCGATGAAGACGATGCACGGCGCATTGCGCTTCGCCTGTTCGAACATGTCACGGACGCGGCTGGCGCCGACACCGACGAACATTTCGACGAAGTCCGAACCCGAAATGGTGAAGAAGGGAACGCCCGCTTCACCCGCGATCGCGCGGGCGAGCAAAGTCTTGCCGGTGCCGGGCGAGCCGACGAGCAACGCGCCCTTCGGAATCTGGCCGCCGAGTTTCGAGAATTTGGTCGGATCGCGCAGGAACTCGACGATTTCTTCGAGCTCTTCCCGTGCTTCATCGATGCCCGCGACGTCGTCGAAGGTCACCTTACCCTGCTTTTCGGTCAGCATCTTGGCGCGCGATTTGCCGAAGCCCATCGCGCCCGAGCCGTTGTTCTTCTGGACCTGGCGGAAGACGAAAAAGGCGATGCCGAGGATGAGGAGGAAGGGCAGCGACTGGACGAGCATATACATCCAGAAATTCGGTGCTTCGGTCGCCTTGCCGTCATATTTGACGCCATTGTCGTTGAGCATCTTGAGCAGTTCGGGATCGCGCACGACGTTGGCGCTGAACCGGTCGCCGTTCGACAGCGTGCCCGTCACCTTGTCTTCGGACAGCACGACATCCTTGACGGCGCCTTCCTCGACCTTTTGCCGGAACTCGGAATAGGCAAGCGGATTGCCGACAGGCTGCGAAGCGCCGCCGAACATCGAGGCGACGAGGAGCATCGCAAGCAGAATGCCGCTCCAGATCATCACACTCTTCATCCAGGGGTTGCCCTGCGGTTCCTTGTCGTCCTGCATTCGGATTCGTTCCTCAACGGCGCGGTACTGCGCTCCTATCCGCACAAGATAGGATAATCGGGTTAAATGACAATGAGGCAATCAGCCCTTTTTCGCTGCTTTCCGGCGCGGCGCCGCGGAAATACGCCAGATCGTCCCTTCGAGGCCGCGCACCGCATCGATCAGCAGTGCGCCGACCATCGCTCGTCGCCCCTCGTGCATCGCGGCGATCACCCCGTCGAGCGAGGCGCCGCGCAGCACGAGTTGCGGCGCGTTGGCGCGCAGCCGCTGCGCGACGATGCGGCGAAACATCTCGGGCGGATAGCCATCGTCGCGGATCACCGCGATGTCCGACGCATCGGGCCAGGATGCGATCAGCCGCTCGACCGCCCAGTCGAGCGCCTCGTCGGCTTCGGCAAGCCATGCCGCCGATTTGGCGGCGGCGGTGGGGTCGAGCGCGGTCTGCGATTGAAGGGCATGGCGCAGCCGCGCCCGGTCGAAGCGATCGTCGCTGTTCGACGGATCGTCGACAAAGGGCAGGTCGTTTTCGAGCGCCAGATGGACGAGTTCGCTGCGCCGCCAGTGCAGCAGCGGGCGCAGGATGGCTCCGTTGCGCGCGCGGATCGCGGCGAGCCCGCCGACGCCGCTGCTGCGATTGAGCCGCATGACGATCGTTTCCAGCTGATCGTCGGCATGGTGCGCCGTCACGATATGCTTGAGTTCCTTGGCTTCGCGCCATTGTTCGAGCAGGCGGTAGCGTTCGGTGCGCGCTGCGGCTTGCTGCGATCCCTTGATCGGCGTTGGCGGGCGCAGCGTCGAATGCGGGATATGCTCGCGCTTGCAAAAGCCCGCGACCATGCGCGCCTCATCGTCCGAGCCCTTGCGCAGGCCATGGTCGACCGTCGCCGCCCAGACCTGTCCGGGCAGCAAGGACGCCATCAGCCAGAGCAGCGCCATGCTGTCGGGCCCGCCCGAAACGGCGATGCCATAATGGAGGCGGTGCCAGTCGGACCCGACGAGCGCGGCGAGATCGCCGGCCAGCCGGTCCGCGGCGTCGCGGTCAGCAACCTGCTTTTGTTTTTGCGGCGGCAGCATCGGTCCGGACATCCTGCGGCGCCTTGTCGCCATAGACTTCGTCGAGTTCGCGGAACGCCTTGCAGGCGTCGGCCTTGCGGCCGAGCTTGTCGAGCGCGACGCCCATATACATCAGGCTGTGCGGCGCGCGCGCGCCGCTCGGGCGATCTTTGTAATTGTTGTAAAAAGCGACCGCGGCGAGGCTCGGCTTGCCTTCGTCGAGATAGGAGCGGCCGAGCAAATTCTGCGCAAAGCTCGCCTGGCTGCTCTTCGGCCATTTGGTGACGACCGTCTTCAGCTGCGCCTGCGCTTCTGGATAGAGCTTCGCTTCCCACAGGCGATAGCCATAGTCGTACGCGTCCTTGGTTTCGTTGCCGCTTGCGGGAACCTCGACCTTCTTGACGAGCGCGAGCCGCGCGGCGTCGGTAGTCGCGGGCTTCGCCGCCGGCTTGTCGGCGGGTTTCTTCACCGGGGTTGCCGCGACCGTGGTCGTCGCTGCCGGCGGCTTCACCGTCGGGGCGAGGCCGGCGGGCGTCGCGGTCGGCGCCGACACCGCCGCCGGATCGGCGAAGCGCTTGTCCATTTCGGCCTTGTACGCGGTGAACTGCTTTTCGAGTTCGCGGAGATGGAAGGCATTTTGTTCGGTCTGGCCGGTCAATGCCTGCAGCTGCGATTCGAGGGCATCGACGCGCGCGGTCAGGTCGATCACCGGGGCGTTGGTGCGCGCGCGCTCGCCGGGGGTGTTGTCGGGAGCAATCTCGCCCTCAAAGAAGGTAGGGCTGCCGCCGGGGAAAACCGACCGCTGCACCGCGCGCATTTCCTTTTCGAGCCGTTCGACCCGCTTGACGACGCCATTGTCCTGCGCCGCCACAGGCATCGCCGCGACGAGCGCAATTGTTGCCGCTCCCAGGAAAGTGATCTGACGCATCATCATCTGCCGTTAGGTCCCCACTAATTAACCATTTCGTTGCTCATAACGCGGCAAAGCACGGCAGCGCAAACCCATTTCGGTGCACTGCCGCTCGAGCCGGCCCGAATGATCGGCGGTTCAGCCCTTGGGGCGTGGTCCCGCCGCCGGAGCCGCGGCGCCATTGCCTTCGGCGCGCGCTACCAGATCCGCGGGCTTCAGCGAGACATTCTTGACCAGCGTATCGGCGGGGCCGATCGGGCCGATGTCGCGGCCACCGACGGTGACCTTGAGCGCCTGCGGGATGCTCGTGCGCAGCGTGAACTGTTCGATATATTCGGGCGGGACCTGATAGGTTTCGCCGGCGTCGAGCGTGCGCCAATTCTCGGTCTTGCCCTTTGCGTCGTCGAAGCCGATCCAGACTTCCGAAACGCCCGTCAGCACGACCGGTGCATTCGCGGCGACGGCGGACTGCCCGGTTGCGGCCTTGGTCGCCGGGGTTGTCGCAGCATCGCTCTGCGGTGCTTCCGACGCATCGGCGGCGCGATTCTGCGCGGCGATCAGTGCTTCGTCGGGCTCGACCGACAGGAAACGCCATACGCCGTACGCCGACGCCAGCAGCAGCGTGACGATGACCAGCGTCCAGGTCAGCCGCGCGGTGGGCAGGCGTGCCGGATCGGTCGGCTCATAGGCTTCGTACAGCGGACGCGAGCCATAGGCGTCTTCTTCGAGCTCGTGGCGAATTGCGGCGCCGATCTCGGCTTCGGGAAGGTCGACGGCGCGGGCATAGGCGCGTGCGAAGCCAGTGACATAAGTACGGCCCGGAAGTTCCGAGAAATCGGACTTTTCTATCGCCGCCAAGTGACGCTGGGTGATGCGCGTCCGCGTTGCGACATCGGCGAGCGAAAGCCCTGCCGCTTCGCGCGCGAGGCGCAGCCGATCGCCCGTGCGCGTAATCGCCAGTTCGCCTTGGGTGGCGACCTCTTCTTCTGCCATTGCTGTCTCCGGTGCCGACCGTTCGCAACCCATGTCGATCGTGCCGCGCAGTCATCGCATTGACCGCGCGGCAAAGTCAAATGAAGTTCGGCAATCGACCGGCTGAAAAGAAAGCCGATCTAGTTCCGTCCGAAAAACAGCACGTCAGAGCACGTATTTGCTGAGGTCGGTGTCGCCGACGATCTCCGCAAGCTGGCGTTCGACATAGGCGGCGTCGATCTCGAGCGTCGTGCCGCCGACGTCCTCGGCGGTAAAGCTGATTTCCTCGACCAGCCGCTCCATGATCGTCTGCAGGCGGCGCGCGCCGATATTCTCGACCTTCTCGTTGACCTCGGCCGCGAGCTTCGCAACGCGCGCGATCGCATCGTCCGTGAAGTTCAGCGTCACGCCCTCGGTGCCGAGCAGCGCGACATATTGTTCGGGCAGGCCGGCTTTCGTCTCGCTGAGGATGCGCACGAAATCCTCCTCGGTCAGCGCGCCGAGTTCGACGCGGATCGGCAGGCGCCCCTGGAGTTCGGGCAGCAGGTCGCTCGGCTTGGCCACATGAAAAGCGCCCGAGGCGATGAAGAGGATATGGTCGGTCTTCATCGGACCATATTTGGTCGCGACGGTCGTGCCCTCGATCAGCGGCAGCAGGTCGCGCTGGACGCCCTCGCGGCTTACCGAACCGCCGCGCACGTCGCTGACGGCGATCTTGTCGATTTCGTCGAGGAAGACGATACCGTTCGCCTCGGCATCGGCGAGCGCGATCCGCGCGACATCGTCCTGGTCGAGACGCTTGTCCTGTTCCTCTTCGATAAGGCGCGTCGCGGCCTCGATCACCTTCAGCTTGCGGCGCTTCTTGGGCAGGCCGCCCATCGCCTTGCCGAGCATGTCCGACAGGTTGATCATGCTCATCTGTCCCGGCTGTCCGGGCAGTTCGAACGGCATGCCGGGGGCATCGGAGACCTCGATCTCGACCTCGCTCTCGTCGAGATGCCCTTCGCGGATGCGCTGGCGGAAACTCTGGCGCGTCGCCTCGCTGGCGCCCTTGCCGGTGAGGGCGTCGAGCAATCGCTCCATTGCCGCCTCTTCGGCGGCGGCGCGCACCGCCTCGCGGCGGCGATCCTTCTCCAGCCGCACCGCTTCCTCGACAAGGTCGCGCGCGATCTGTTCGACGTCGCGGCCGACATAACCGACCTCGGTGAATTTGGTCGCCTCGACCTTGATGAACGGCGCGTCGGCGAGCTTCGCCAGCCGGCGCGAAATCTCGGTCTTGCCGCAGCCCGTCGGGCCGATCATCAGGATATTCTTGGGGCTCACCTCGTCGCGGAGGTCGGCCGAAAGCTGCTGGCGACGCCAGCGGTTACGCAGCGCCACCGCGACCGCGCGCTTGGCGGCATCCTGGCCGATAATGTGCGTATCGAGCGCAGCAACGATCGCCTTGGGAGTCAGATCCTTGTTCATGTGATTATGCCTGAATTTCGATGATTTCTTGGGTGAACTGGTCGTTGGTGTAGACGCAGATGTCGGCGGCGACCTCCATCGCCTTGCGGACGAGCACCGCGGGATCCTTTTCATAATCGACGAGCGCGCGCGCCGCCGAGAGCGCGAAATTGCCGCCCGATCCGATCGCCGCGATTCCGCCCTGGGGTTCGAGCACGTCGCCGTTGCCGGTGATGACCAGCGTGACCTCCTTGTCGGCGACGATCATCATCGCCTCGAGGTTGCGGAGGTATTTGTCGGTGCGCCAGTCCTTGGCGAGTTCGACCGCGGCGCGAAGGAGCTGGCCGTTATGGCGTTCGAGCTTGGCTTCGAGCCGCTCGAACAGCGTGAAGGCGTCGGCGGTCGCGCCGGCAAAGCCGCCAATGACGCTGCCGTCGTGGAGGCGGCGGACTTTGCGGGCGTTGGGTTTCATTACCGTCTGGCCCATCGACACCTGACCGTCGCCGATGATGACGACCTTGTCGGCGCTGCGGGCGGAAAGGATGGTGGTTCCGTGCCAGGGCGCGGCACTTTGCGCATGGGGATTGCTCATGCGCCGAGATATGGGAGATAGCGGGCGGGGCCGCAAGGGGAGGGCGGCCGCCCCTTTTAGCGCGAGGGGTTGGCCGCCAGATATTCGACGATCGCCTTGACCTCCTGCGCGCGGTCGCGCGGAATGATCAGGATATCGTCGCCGTGCGTGACGACAATGATGTCGGAAACGCCGACGACGGCCACGCGCTTTCCTTCGCACGCGCGAAGATAATTATCCGCGGCGTCGATCGCGATGACGTCGCCGATGCGAACATTGCCGCGTTCATCTTTTTCGCCCAGTTCGTGCAGCGCCGCCCAGCCACCGACGTCGGACCAGCCGGGATCGACCGGGGCGACGACCACCTGTTCGGCGCCCTCCATCACCGCATAATCGATCGAATCCGAAGGGCTGGAAAGAAAGGCATCGGATGCGGGATGGACGCGCGCGCCGTCCTGCCGCGCCTTCGTCATCGCTGCCGAGCAGGACGCCGCGATCATGGGCTGCTGTCTTTCTAGTTCGGCCAGGAAGCGGTCGGCACGCATCAGAAAAATACCGGCATTCCAATAGTGGCCGCCCTCGGCAAGCATTGCCTCTGCCTTGTCGCGCGGCGGCTTTTCGACAAAGCGCCGGACCGCATAGATACCCGGTGTCGCGGCGAGCGGGGTGCCCGCGGCGATGTAGCCATAACCGGTTTCGGGATGCGACGGCGCAATGCCGAAGGTCGCGAGCGCGCCGGCCTCTACGGCCGGCATCGCGGCCTCGATGGCGCTCAGGAACGCGGGTACGTCGGTCATGACATGATCGGCGGGCATCACGAGGATCGTCGCCTCGGGATCTTCGGCAAGCGCCGCGCACGCGGCAAGTGCGATCGCGGGGGCGGTGTTGCGCGCGGCAGGCTCGACGACGATGCGTGCGTCGGTGACACCCGCCGCCAGCAGATCTGCCTCGACATGCGCGACGTGCGCCGGGCCGCAGACGATCATCGGCGCGGCGAAGCGGCGCCGGTCGACCGCGCGGTCGAGCGTTTGCAGGAACATGCTGCCCTTGCCCGTCAGCGGCTGGAACTGTTTCGGCGCGCTATTGGTCGAAACGGGCCAGAGCCGCGTGCCCGAACCCCCCGATAATATGACTGGGATGATCATCTGTTGTCTCGATTTTCAGGGGGTGTCAGGCAGGCCAGCACAACAGCGCGCGTGCCCCCGGGGCAAGCGCAATGCGGTCGGCGCGGTCGGTCGCGACGCATTCGCCGAGTTTCACCTCTTCGCCCGATATGCTGCATCCCTGCGACAGAGGAGTGAAGGTGAAGTCGGCGTCATGCTGCGGCAACAGCCCCGCGGCGTCGGGCCCCGACAGGTGGAGCAGGCGAAAATGCGGCCCGTCGACGAGCAGGCGGTTGTCGTTCGCAGCGACACGCCCGTCGCGCGGATCGGGACGCGGCGCCGTTTCCGATACCGCGAGCCCCGCTTCGAGGTGCAGTTCGCGCGGGCGGCCATAATCATAGAGACGATAGGTGCAATCGACATTCTGTTGCACTTCGACGACGGTCAGCCCGGCGCCGATCGCATGAATCGTGCCCGCTTGGTTATAAACGAAATCGTCGGCCCGTGCGCGGCGCCAATCGATCATGTCTACGATCGTGCCGTCGAGCGCTGCGCCATGAAGGGCTTCGCGCGTGGTTTCCGCGATCAGCCCGACCCCGAGCTCGGCGTCCGGTTTCGCGTCGAGCACCAGCCAGCACTCCTCCTTGCCGCGCGGATAGCCCGCCGCTTCCGCGGCCTCGTCGTCGGGGTGAACCTGGATCGACAGACGTTCGGACGTGAAGAGGAATTTGACCATGATCTGCGCGTCATCGCCATCGGGATGCGCAAACCATATTTCGCCGATACGGCGATCACCGAAGTCACCGAAATCGCTGGGAATATCTGTGCGCCCCCAGGGTTTTTCCACGACAAGTGTTTGAAGACGTGTGAACATGCGCGGTTCATGTCGCCCCGCGGTTCGATCGTCAAGTCGGCGGAGTCAGGCCGCCCGATTAAAATGGCCGCCTTCTCCGGCCTTTGGCTGGTCGAGCCACAGGCCGCGCGTGTCATAGACGATTTTGTCCCCGCGCTCTTCAAGCGGGATCGATTTGAACAGGTCGTGATCCACCAGAACGATGAGCAGGTCGCACGTGGCAAGAGCGGTATCGAGGTCGGTCAATGACGCGCCGGTTCCGGCAAACTCCATTGGCAGGCTGCGGGCATAGGGCTCGACGATCTCGATCTGCTTGCCAAAGCGGCGCGCCAGCGCGGCGGCGACCTCGACTGCGGGGCTTTCGCGGAAATCGTCGATATTGGGCTTGAAAGCGAGGCCGAGGCAGGCGACGCGCGCCTCTGGATGCTGCGATACCAGCATTTCGGCGGCGCCGATGACATGCGCGGTCTTGGCCAGGTTCACCTCGCGCGCGGTGCGGATCAGCCGGCTGTGGTCGGGCGCCCCATGGACGAGGAACCAGGGGTCGACCGCGATGCAATGACCGCCGACGCCGGGGCCGGGCTGGAGGATGTTGACACGCGGATGGCGGTTGGCGAGGCGGATCACCTCCCATACATCGACACTCATCTGCTCGGCGATCATCGACAGTTCGTTGGCAAAGGCGATGTTGACGTCGCGATAGCTGTTTTCGACCAGCTTCACCATTTCAGCGGCGCGTGCCGAGGTGGTCACGCAGGCGCCGCGCACGAACTGGCGGTAAAAGGTCATCGCGCGGCGCGCGCAGCGCGGCGTGACGCCGCCGATGCAGCGATCGTTGTCGACCAGCTCGACGAGGATGCGGCCCGGAAGCACGCGCTCGGGGCAATAGGCGACAAAGATGTCGGCCGCGCCGTTGCACGCGCCCGGAACCTTCAGGTCGGGTCGCAGCTCGGCGATCAGTTCCGCGACTTTTTCGGTCGTGCCGACGGGCGACGTCGATTCGAGGATGACGAGGTTGCCCGCCTCAAGCTTCGGCGCGATCGCGCGTGCCGCTGACAGCACGTGGCTGATGTCCGGGCGGTGCTCGTCGTCATGCGGCGTCGGCACGGCGATGACGAACGTGTCGGCCGGGGCGACCTCGATCGAAGCAACCAGCGCACCGCGCGACACGACGCCCTGGACGAGGCCGTCGAGGTCGACTTCCTCGATATGGACCCGACCGCTGTTGATCGTGTCGACCACCGTCTGGCTGACATCGACGCCGGTGACCTTGCAACCCGAGCGCGCGATCAGCGCCGCTGTGGGCAGGCCGATATAGCCGAGCCCGAGGACCGTGACCTTCTGTTCCGTATCAATCGGCACGCGCAACAATCTCCGCAATCTGTTTTGCCGCCGTGCCGTCACCGAACGGATTATGGGCACGCGCCATGGCTGTATAAGCGTCCTTGTCGTCCAAAAGCTTGAAAATTTCGGAAACAATGCGCGCTTTGTCGGTTCCGACGAGGCGGGCCGTGCCCGCTTCGATCCCTTCGGGCCGCTCGGTCGTCTCGCGCATGACGAGCACCGGCTTGCCGAGCGATGGCGCCTCTTCCTGCACCCCGCCGCTGTCGGTCAGCACCAGTTCCGACGTCGCGAGCAGGCGGACGAAATGCGGATAGTCGAGCGGATCGATCAACGCCACGTTGGAATGACTGCCCAGGATCGGCTCCATCGCACCGCGGACATGCGGGTTCGGATGGACCGGAAAGACGACCGCGACATCGTCGCGCGCCGCGATTGCGGCGATAGCTTCGGCGATGGCTTTCATGCCGTCGCCGAAATTCTCGCGGCGGTGCGACGTGACGGTGATGATCCTTTTGCCGGCAAAGCGGCCGATCAGGGGATCGAGACCCGCGGCAAGCGACGGTTCTTCGTCGATCCGCGCCTTTGTCGCGAGCAGCGCGTCGATTACGGTGTTGCCGGTGATGTGGATCCGCTCGGCCGGGACATTCTCGCTGCGGAGTGCCGTCGCCGCGGTTTCGGTCGGGGCGAAATGCAGGTCGGCTACCGCGCCGGCGACCTTGCGGTTCACCTCCTCGGGCCAGGGGTGATAGATGTTGCCGCTGCGCAGGCCCGCTTCGACATGGCCGACCGGAATCTTGCGAAAATAGGCTGCGAGCGTTGCGGCCATCGTCGTCAATGTGTCGCCGTGGACAAGGATGCGATCGGGTTTTTCGGCGTCGAACGTCTCACCGAGGCCCACGACGAGTCGGGCGAGGAGTCCGTCGAGCGTTTGATTGGCCTGCATGACGTCAAGGTCGATATCGGGTATGATGCGCGCGATATCCAACACCTGGTCCAGCATTTCGCGATGCTGCGCGGTGACGCAAACGCGGGCGTCGATCCCGCTGTGGGCCTGTAAAGCATGGACGACCGGGAACATCTTGATGGCTTCCGGACGGGTGCCGAAGACCGTCATTACTTTCATTTTCAAGGACTCCCGCATCGTGACGTCATCAAACACCGCCTGAAGGGCGATTAAGCGTCAAAGCTTGCGACACCCTTAAACCGCGATGGAAGGGGAAGAAAACAGGATATGATGGCGCGCTGCAACGCTTCGAAGGTCGGCGCGTATGTTGTCACCAAAGCAATGCGCCGCTAGGGGCTGCTATCATTTTCGGGTTCGCCGTTTCTGAACGGCGCCACCCCATAGTTGGAAGTTGGATCGGTTTTCGAATGTTCTGGAAGCGTAAGAGCCAGCCGGCAGACACCGTGCGCAGCGGTTTCGCTGTGCCGAGCGGCCGGCGTGTGTACGCCATCGGCGATATCCACGGGCGTGACGACCTTTTTGCCGAACTGATCGACAAGATTCGCGCCGATGTCGCCGCGCGGCCCTCTGCCCAAATCACCATTGTCCTGCTCGGCGATCTGGTCGACCGTGGCCCGCAATCGGCCGCCGTTGTCGAACGCGCGATCGGATTGCGCGGCGATTTCCCGGATACCCGGCTGCTCATCGGCAACCATGAGGAATGTTTCCTCGCGGCACTTGGCGGCGATGTTCGGCGTCTGCGCTATTTCATGCGTATCGGCGGCGAAGCGACGGTGCAGAGCTATTGGCGCGACGAGGTTGAACTGAGCGATGCGAGCTTCGACTATGTCGCCGACCGGTTCGGCAAGATGGTTCCCCAAGAGCATGTTGAATTTCTGGGGAAGGGCGAAGACGTCATTGAAATTGGCGACTATGTCTTTGTCCATGCGGGCATTCGCCCCGGCGTTCCGCTTCAGAAACAAACCCTGTCGGATTTGCGCTGGATTCGCGACGACTTCCTCGAGGATGTGCGCGATCACGGCGTGATGGTCGTGCATGGCCATACCATCCGCAGCGATGTGGACGAATGGCCGAACCGGATCGGCATCGACACCGGCGCCTATCGATCGGGGGTGCTGACGGCGATTGTCCTCGAAGGAACCGAGCGCCGCTATCTCAAGACCGACGGGCTGGCCGAAGCGGCCTGACCTACAAAGGCCCGGTCAGGGGCGGCGTTCAGCCGATCCCGTGATACGCTTTATACCAGGATACAAATCGCGGTATGCCGACGTCGATGCTGGTCGACGGCTGATAGCCGAGATCCTTCTGTATGGCAGCGATATCGGCATAGGTTTCCTTGACGTCGCCCGCCTGCATCGGAAGGAAGCGGCGTTCGGCTTTCCGGCCGCAGGCGTCTTCGAGCAGTTCGACCAGCCGCATCAGCGGCTCCGCCTTATGGTTGCCGATATTGTAGATGCGGTGCGGACTGATGCTTCCGCCGGCCTTCTCCAGCCCGTCATCGACCGGCGGATTGTCGAGGCAGGCGACGACGCCGGTGACGATATCGTCGATATAGGTGAAGTCCCGCTTCATATCGCCTTCGTTGAAAATGTCGATCGGCCGTCCCGACAGGATGCGATCGGTAAACAACCACATCGCCATGTCGGGGCGCCCCCACGGGCCATAGACTGTAAAGAATCGCAAACCGGTCTGCGGCAACCGATAGAGATGCGCATAAACCTCGCTCATCATCTCGTCGGCTTTCTTGGTCGCGGCATAGAGCGAGACCGGATGATCGACGCGGTCGCCGACGCTGAAGGGCATCGACTTGTTGGCGCCATAGACCGACGAGCTTGATGCATAAACGAAATGGCCCGTCGACCGGTGCCGCGCAATTTCGAGCATGTTGAGGTGCCCGACCATGTTGGATTGCATATAGATATGCGGGTTTTCGATTGAAAAACGCACCCCGGCTTGCGCCCCCAAATGCACGATGCCGTCGAACGTCTGCCCCTGCAGCGCATTTTCCAGATCGGCCATTGCCGCGAAATCGATCTCGTGAAAGCGGAAGTGTGCGCCATATCGCTGACTGAGGAGGTTCAATCGGCTTTTTTTCAGCGCAACGCTGTAATAATCATTGAGATTGTCGATCCCGATGACCGTATCGCCGCGGGCCAAAAGCCGTTCGGCCACGCTCATTCCGATGAAGCCGGCTGCCCCGGTGACAAGGATAGCCGCCATCTGAATCGATCCCCTCGCTGGTGATGCGGCATTGCAGCCGCAACGGCCGCGGAACGCAACCCTCCCCACTTATGTAAAACGTGCGCCTTTTAAGCTGGTTAACAAATTCAACTGCAATTTTCCGTCCAGCCGGTGCCGATCGCCGCCGCGGGGGCAGATAGCGGGCGAAATCATACACCGCCGACGCGTCGACGTTGGCAGCAAATCTCGTGTTGCGGCGAGCTGATGCGGCCATGCGGCATTTGTGGATTGCCATCGAACGGGGATAACCGTAGTTGCGCGCGCCGGACGAATGCGGCAATCCGGTGCGGCTTGCCTAATAAAATGGTCAAGCCGAGTTTCTGATTCCCGTTCCGGGATACGTGCCTAGGATAGTTTCGACAGCGCCATGCAGTATTTCGTTGTCCAGTTGCGGCGCCTGATTTTGGCCAATGGCGCAATTAAGCGGGCTACGCTGGTCCTGCTTGATATTGTAATCGCCGCCCTGTCGGCAATATTGTCCTTCTGGCTCCGGTTGGGAACGTGGGAAATCTCCTTCGTCCCGGTCGCGATCTTCTTCGGGCTCGCCATTTCCGCTTGGTTGGTTGCCGCGCAGATATTTGGCATTTATCGCCAGATTATCCGCTATGCCGGGGTGCGTACGGTGCGCGATATCGTCGCAGCATCCTTTGTTCACAGCGTGGTTCTCGTCGTGGCGGTCGTCGCGCTGGGCGTTGTGGGCATCCCGCGGACTGCTTCGATCATTTATGTCGTCATATTTACGGCTGCTGTGATTTCGAGCCGCGCGATCATGCGCGTGATCATATCCGATCTGCTGCCCTCGCGGGTCCGGCGTGGTCGTCAACGTACCGTATTCATCTATGGCGCCGGCAAGTCGGGGCAGGAGCTGGCCTTGTCGATGCGCTCGCATCCCGAAATGCGGCTCGCAGGATTTTTCGACGATAATGTCCATATGCAGGGCCGCCGCGTCGACGGCGTCACGGTCTGGAGTCCCGAAAATCTGGCCAATGTCCTTCGCAATGACGCGGTCGATGAGGTCATATTGGCGTTGCCGCGCGTGAACCGCGCCCGCCGGGCAGAGATCGTGAGCATGCTTGAACGCCAGTCGGTGCGTGTGCGCACCGTTCCTGACATGACCAGCGTCCTTAGCGGCCAGGTCTCGCTCAAGGATGTGCACGAGGTTCGCGTCGAGGACCTGCTCGGCCGCGAGCCGGTCGCGCCCGACCTGCATCTTCTCGGCTCTTCGATCGCCGGAAAAGTCGTCCTTATCACCGGCGCGGGTGGATCCATCGGCGCGGAGCTTGTCCGTCAGGTCCGGAAAATGCGGCCGCGGCAGCTGATATTGCTGGACGTGTCGGAATCGGCGCTTTTTGCGATCGAGCAACAGATCATCGCTGGCGGGCTGGAGATCGAGCCCGAGGGCCGGTCCATCGACCTGCGCGTGGAACTCTGCAATTGCTCCGATGAAGCTTCGATCGGACGCGTCCTCGCCCAGTATCGCCCCGACACATTGTTCCATGCCGCCGCCTACAAACATGTTCCGATGCTGGAAGCGAACCCGCTTTCCGCTGCCCGCAACAATGTTCTGGGAACGCTGGCGACGGCGAAGGCCGCCCGTGCTTGCGGCGTCGAACGCTTCGTCCTGGTCAGTACCGACAAGGCCGTGCGCCCGACCAACATCATGGGAGCCACCAAGCGAATTTGCGAATTGATATTGCAGGCGATGGCAACCGAACCCGATCGGACGATTTTCACGATGGTGCGTTTTGGCAACGTGCTGGGTTCGAGCGGCTCGGTGGTCCCGCATTTCCGGCGTCAGATCGAAAATGGCGGACCGGTCACCGTGACGCACCGTTCGATCACGCGGTATTTCATGACCATTCCCGAAGCCGCGCAGTTGGTGATTCAGGCGGGCGCCATGGCAAGGTCCGGCGAAGTGTTTCTGCTGGAAATGGGTGAGGCCGTTCGGATCGCCGCGCTCGCCGAGACGATGATCCGCCTGTCGGGGCTGACTGTCAGGAGCGAGGAAAATCCCGACGGCGATATCGAGATTGTCGAAACGGGGCTGCGTCCGGGCGAAAAGCTGTTCGAAGAGTTGCTGATCGACAGCACCGCGCGGCCTACGGCGCATTCTAGAATATATTCGGCCGAAGAGGCGATGATCCCATGGCGCGAACTTGAGGGGTATCTTATGGCGCTTCAGGATGCCTTGGCCGAAGGGGACGTTGTCGCGGCGGTTGCGGTTGTCGAAAAGATCGTCCCGGGATACCAGCCCAGCGATGCATTCCGTCAAATGCGCCAAAGGGCCGGTGCCGGCCGGCAAGTCGCAAATTGAATCTATCAGGAGAATTTAGGTAATGGCTCGCGCATTCGCTCGGAACGACTTCGATCCGCGCCGACGCACTCTGTCCGGGGCTGCCAGTGGCCTCATCCTGCTGTCCTTCGTCGCCCTGACCTTTCTGCTGGGTGGCGGAGCGCGGCCGGACGTGACCTCTCTGCTGTTGCTGAGGCCGCTTGCATTTATCGCTCTGGTCGCCGGCCTTATGACGTTGACGAAGGAGCAGGCGAAACCTTTCAAGCCGATATGGTGGCTCGGCGGCGCTTCGGCACTTTTGGTGCTCCTGCATCTGGTTCCGCTGCCCCCGGCTCTATGGTCATCGCTTCCGGGCCGCGGCCTCATTGCCGAGATCTTTCAAGTGACCGGGATCAAAGAGAGCTGGCAGCCTCTGACCGTCGACGCATTTGCCGGATGGAACAGTTTGTTTTCGATGGCTGTTCCCGCCGCCGTGCTGATATTGATGGCGGCCAGCGGCGAGCAAATCGGCGGGCGATTGCTGAAGCTGCTCTGCATTATCGTGTTCGCAAGCGCCTTCCTGGGCGTCCTGCAGATCATCGGTGGCCCCAGCAATGGTTTCTATCTTTATCGCATCACCAATTGGGAGTCCGCGACGGGACTGTTCGCCAATCGCAACCATAATGCGATGTTCCTCGCGTGCGGTTTTCCGTTGCTCGCCGTATGGGCTTCGGGCCTGAAGGGGACGATGCAGCAGCAGCGCGCCTATGGCCTCGTCGCCATTGCCGGCGCCGTAACTTTGTTGCCGACCATCCTGATCACCGAATCACGCGCAGGCTTGTTGGTCGGAGCAATGGGACTGGTTTTCGCGGCTTTGATATATCGCCGGCCGGACAGCGGCGTGAAGGCGCGCGGGGCGCGGCAGGTCGGGGGGCTGATTGCTGCCATCATGGCGGGGGTTGCAACGTTGGTGATCTTCCTTCTCGCATTGTCGAGGCGACAGACAACGATTGATCGCCTCCTGAACGAAAATGTCGATGACGATCCCCGGTTCGCGGCGCTGCCCCATATATGGAAAATGGGGCTCGACGCCTTTCCTTTCGGGTGGGGAACGGGATCGTTCGCCAACGCATACAAGGTCATAGAACCCGCGGAGCTCCTGTCCGAAAACTATCTCAACCACGCGCATAACGACTTCCTCGAAATATTCTTCGAATATGGCCTGTTCGGCATCGCGCTGATAGCCGTCGCGCTGATCATGCTGCTGGTCGCGGCCATCAGGTTGTGGTCACTCCGTGCGCTGTTGTCCAAGCAGCAATCGGCTGCCGTTGAGCGGCTGCGTCTGGGATATGCGGGGATCGCGATCCTCGTCATGCTCGGTGTCGGCAGCGTGTTCGACTATCCTTTGCGTACGCCGTCGCTGGCCGCTCTCGCTGCGATTGCAACGGGTTTCATTGTATTTGCACTAGACGCATTTCGCGCCCCCGGGTATGGCGACCGCGCCGCAGCAAACTCCCGTCGGCGCAATGAAGTCGACAATTTAGAGGAAGGTTCCAAGGCATGATTCGGCGCTCTTTCGGGGTGAAAATCATGTCGGGCGCGCTCGGCCTGGCATTGTTGTCGGGTTGTGCCGGCACGAAAGCGCTCGGTGGCGCGAACGGCGAAGGTCTGCAGGTCGTTGATGCGAAGCAACTGCCGCCGCCGAACGGCATCGACATCAGCGGCGACGTCCGGCCTTATCTGTTGGGCCCATCGGACGAAATCCTTGTCGACGTCGTCGGTATCGACGAGTTGAAAGAGCGAAAATTTTCGCTGGACGGGGCTGGCAATGTCGCTGTCCCGCTCGCGGGCACGCTGAATGCCAGCAATCAGACCGCAGAACAATTCGCCGAAAGCCTGACCCAGCGTCTCCGGCAGCGATACATCCGTGATCCGCTGGTCACGGTGAACTTGAACGAGGCGCGAAGCCGATTCGTCACGATTGACGGACAAGTCGGCAAGCCTGGCCCCCAGCCGATTGTCGGCAGGGTGACGCTCATGCAGTCCGTGGCGCGCGCCGAGGGCACGGGCGAATTTGCCAAGCTGAGCGATGTGGTTATTTTCCGGACCGTGGGTGCCGACCAGATGGTCGCGATGTATGATCTGGGCGCCATCCGGCGCGGTGCCTATGCTGATCCCGAAGTCTTTCCCGGCGATATCGTGGTCGTGGGCGAGTCCCGTGGGCGCCGCATGTTCCAGCAAATCGTCCAGGCGGGCACTCTGCTTGTCAGTCCTGTCGTCGCGCTCATCCAGCGCCGATAATCCAATAGGTTATTTCCATGAATTCAATGACGCTGATTAATCCCGTGGGCGGCGCTCCCGCCAGCGGTGGCGTTGCCGGCTCCGCAATTCCGATGCTGCGCCAATATTGGAACGTCATCTGGAATCGGCGTCTGTTGATCATTACGGTGGTTGCGACCACCGTAGCGGCCGGGCTGATCCTGACGCTGCTCGCCGATCCGCAATATACCGCCAGGGCGCGGATCGAGGTTGCTCGCGAGCAGGCAAATATTACGTCCGTTGAAGGCGTGCAGCCCGAAGACGCGGGCCGCGACCTGGAATTTTATGCGACGCAGAACGCGCTGTTGACCGCGCGTTCGTTGGCGGAACGCGTCAGTCGACAGCTCAACCTCTCGCGCAACGACGCGTTTTTCATCGCGCATGGTGTTGACCCCGATGCTGCGGCCGAGGGTGTCGGCGCTACGCCGGCGGGCGCTTCGCTGACCAGCGCCCAGCGGCGCCAGCGGCTTGTCGTCGATACGCTGCTCAAACATGTCTCGGCAGAACCTGTCCGTGGTTCGTCCTTGTTCGATATCAGCTACACAAGCGGCGATCCCGCGCTGTCGCGGCGTATCGCCGACGCGTGGGTTCGTCAGTTTATTCAGAGCAATCTCGACCGTCGCTTTGCCTCGACCACCGATGCGCGCGAGTTCCTCGAACGCCGGCTGGACGAGCTCAGAACACGGCTGGAGACGTCGGAGCGCGAACTCGTCCGCTATGCTGCGGCAAATAATATCGTGCGTCTCGAAACGTCGGGCACCGGCAAGACCGGCAGCAGCCCGGGCATGCAGACCTTGGCTTCGGTCGACCTGCAGTCGGTAAACGCCGCACTCGCGATGGCTACCGCCGATCGCGTGGCGGCCGAGGGGCAGCTGAATGCGTCCCGCGCACGCGGCGTCAGCGAAGGCTCGCTCAACAATCTGTCGATCAACAACCAGCGGTCAAAGCGCGCGGAAGTGGCTGCCGAATTGGCGGGCATGCTCGCCCGCTTCGAACCCGATTATCCGCCTGCGAAATCGCTGCGAGAAGAACTGACGGCACTCGACGCCAGCATCGCTCGCGAAGAGCGGCGCGCGGTTTCGGCTGTCCAGGCGACCTATGACGCGGCAGTGGCGCGCGAGCAGGGGCTTCGTGCTCGCGTGGATGCGCGGTTGGGCAAGCTCAACACGCAGGAACGCGCGTTGATCCAGTTCAACATCTATCAGCGCGATGTCGATACCAATCGCGAACTCTATAATGGCCTCCTTCAGCGCTATAAGGAAATTGGCGTCGCTGGTGTTGGCGCGAACAATGTGTCGATCGTCGATGCCGCCGAACTGCCGGTGAAACCTTCGTCGCCTAATCTTTTGCTGAACCTCATACTCGCCACGTTCATGGGCCTCGGCATCGGCCTCGGTGTTGTGCTGGTCCTCGAGAATCTCGACGAAACGGTGATCGACCCGAGCAAGGTCGCGGCCCTGTTCGACGCCTCGCTTCTGGGCACCACGCCGGTGTCGGAAAGTGGCGATCACTATGTCGAGCTCGGCGATCCGAAGTCCTCGATATACGAGGCCTATTTTACCGTTGGCTCGAATCTGGCGTTCGCGACCGATCATGGCGTGCCGCGATCCTTCATGGTCACCAGCACGGTCGAGGCCGAAGGAAAATCGACGACGGGCATGGCCTTGGCACTCGTCCTCTCGCGCCTCGGCCGCAAGGTTGTTCTGGTCGACAGCGACATGCGTCGGCCGGCGATGCACAATAATCTGGGCCTGGTAAATAATCAGGGCCTCAGCAACTATCTGGCCGGCGACAATAATTGGGAAGATTTGATGCAGCGGTCGCCGATCGCCAACATCGACTTCCTCTCCGCAGGTCCTCAGCCGCCAAGCGCGGCGGAATTGCTCTCGAGCGACCGCCTGCAAAAGCTGGTTGAATCGTTGGACAAGAAATATGACCATGTGCTCGTCGACGCGCCGCCCATGCTCGGTCTCGCGGACGCGACATTGATTGCTCGCGCGGTTGAGGGTGTCGTTTACGTCGTGGAATCCGAACGCGTCGCGGCGCGCGGGGTCAGCAGCGCGCTGCAGCGCCTGCGCGAAGCGCGCGGTAAGGTGCTTGGCATCGTTCTGACCAAGTTCAAATCAAAGCACACCGGTTACGGCTACGGCTACGGCTATGGTTATGGCTATGGGCGCGACGAAGATGCGAAGTCCGAGACGGGCGGAGCTTGGAAGTCGGGCTCATGACCAACCGAAGGCGCTCTCGGGGCGGGAGCAGCAAGCAATCGACCCTTTCCCAGATCCGGCAAAATTTCTCGGCGGTGAATCTCGACCGGCGGTGGCTGGTAGCGGCGCCCGCCGCCCTCGTCCTCGCGGGCCTCGCCGGGTTCAACAGCTTCGTACATGTCAGCAAATCCGCTGGGGCCTGTCCGGTGCTCCATCCGGCGTTCTGCGCCACCCAGGCGCTTCAGGCTCCGGTGATCGCCGACTTCGGGCGCGACAATGTGCTCAATGACAAGGGCCAGGCCATGCGGCTCGCCCGCGCGGCCATCAATCTTGTTCCGCTGAATCCTGCCGCTGTGCGCAATATTGCGTTGGCCTCTGGCGGCTCGACCGATCCCCGCAACGCGCAGCCGATCCGGCTTTTGCGCCTTTCGCACAAACTTTCGCGCCGTGACGGGGTGACCGAAAGCCTGCTCATCGACGATGCAGCCAAGCGCGCCGACATGGCCGCGGCGCTCGAGCATTTCGACGCCTTGCTGCGGAGCATGCCGGTCGCGAGCGCTCGTTACATGGAGCATATGGGGCTTGCGTTGGCAGATCCCAAGTTTCGCAAAGGGATGATCCCTTATGCCAACCGCGACAATCCCTGGTTCGGCCGATTGGGTGGCGCGATCCTGAGCAATACGCCTCCGATCCGTTTCTATGGGCAGTTTCTGTCCGAGGTTCCTTCGCTGCCCGACACCGTGCAGCAGCGGTTGCATTATGACCAGGTCGTGAGCCGGTTGGCTCAAGAGGGTGAGTATGCGATCGTGCGGAAGCTCTATCCGCGTCTTCCCGGCGCCGATCGCGCGGCGGTGACATCGATGGCGCTGCCGTCGGCAAAGCAGACGCCTTATCGTCCGGTAACATGGTGGCTGCAGTCGGATGGCGCCATCGGGGCGGAACTATCGCGAACCGGCAAGGCCGAGATGGTCGCCTATGCCGAAGCCGGCACGAGCGGAACGGTGGCGAGCAAGCTCTTGTTCCTGGCCCCCGGCCAATATCGTCTGGGATGGAAAGCGACCAACGACAACGGCGAAGAAAGTCCGTCAGACGGCGGCAGGGACGCGCGCCGCGACAAGAGCCGCGATGGACTGTCGTGGTTGATCGATTGTCCGGGATTGCAGCGCCGGGAAATCGGGGCGGCGCCCGCCGAGCGCCCCGGGTCGCAAAACCGCGAGCTCGCGGTGACATTCACGGTGCCGGCCGGTTGCACGGTTCAGAACGTCGCTCTGCAAACACGGGTCGATAGTTCGGGCAGCAGCAGCCAGTGGACAGTATCCGATATATCCGTCCGTCCGGTTGCCGCCGCCAAGCCTTGATCCCGGATGTCGATCGATGATCACGGATAGCTCGGCCGCCGGCAATGTCGGCCATCATCCTGGCAAACGCCTGTTCGACTTGCTGGTGGCGATCGGGCTGGCGCCCGTCGCGATCCCTGTTTGTCTGATCGCGGCCATCCCGATCTTGTTCGAAGCCGGCGCATCGCCGTTTTTTCGGCAGGTCCGGGTGGGGCGGAATGGCATCCCCTTTTCGATCCTGAAATTGCGGACGATGTCGCCTGGAACGCGGGAAGGGGCGTCGCATGAAGTCGGCGTTGCCACATTGCTGAAAAGCGGACGCATCTATCGCCGGCTGAAGGTCGATGAATTGCCGCAATTGTGGAATGTGCTCAACGGCACCATGTCGCTCGTCGGCCCGCGCCCGCACCTGCCATCGCAGGTCGTGCTGACCGAAGAGCGACTGCGGCACGGGGTGCTGGCGATCAAGCCCGGGATCACCGGCGTTTCCCAAGTCGCCGGTCTCGACATGTCGGATCCCCATCGGCTGGCGGAAGCCGACGCGGCCTATCTGGGCGCGTGGAGCCTGGGCAGAGACATCGAAATTTTGTGGCAAACTGTAGCGGGAAGAGGCAATGGCGATGCTGCGTCAAAAGGTACCGGCGGCTAAATCCTCTTCGAATGACAATATGATCCGGCGTGGACGAAACTCCCCCGAAAACTGGTGAAAGAGAATATGACCAAAACTGCACTCATTACAGGCGTCACCGGGCAAGACGGCGCTTATCTGGCGCGTCTTCTGCTTGAGAAAGGCTATGTCGTTCATGGCCTGAAGCGGCGGTCGTCATCCTTCAACACCGGCCGTATCGAAGATATTTATCAGGATCCGCATCAGGATTCCGCCCGGTTCCACCTGCATCATGGTGACCTGACGGACAGCACCAACCTGATCCGTATCATCCAGGAAACCAAGCCGGACGAAATTTACAACCTCGCCGCGCAGAGCCATGTGCAGGTCAGCTTCGAAACACCCGAATATACGGCGAATGCCGACGGGATCGGCACCCTGCGCCTGCTCGAGGCGATCCGCATTCTCGGCATTCAGGAAAGCTGCCGTTTCTATCAGGCGTCGACCTCCGAACTCTATGGCCTGGTTCAGGAAGTGCCGCAGCGTGAAACCACGCCCTTTTATCCGCGCTCGCCTTATGCCGCAGCCAAGCTCTACGCTTATTGGATCGTGGTGAACTATCGCGAAGCCTATGGAATCCACGCGTCGAACGGGATCCTGTTCAACCATGAATCGCCGATCCGCGGCGAGACGTTTGTGACCCGCAAAATCACGCGCGCGGCAGCGGCGATCGCCGAAGGCCAGCAGGAAAAGCTCTATCTGGGCAATCTCGATGCGCAGCGCGATTGGGGGCATGCCCGTGAATATGTTCTCGGGATGTGGATGATGCTGCAACAGGACGAGCCCGACGACTATGTCCTCGCAACCGGCGAGACGACCCATGTCCGGACTTTTGTCGAGTGGGCGTTCGCCGACGCCGGCATCGAACTGCGTTTCGAAGGCACAGGGGTCGACGAAAAGGGCTATTGCAAGAAAACCGGCCGTTGCCTGGTCGAGATCGATCCGCGCTATTTCCGTCCGACCGAAGTCGAACTGTTGATCGGCGATCCGACCAAGGCGAATGAAAAGCTGGGTTGGAAGCACAGCATCAGCGCGCGTGAGTTGGCGCGCGAAATGGTCGAAGCCGATCTCGCCGAAGCACGTGAGCGCAAGGCGGCGGGGAAGTGACAGACCTTTCGGTTGCCGGCAAACGTGTTTTTGTCGCGGGACACCGCGGCATGGTGGGCGGCGCCATCGTGCGCCGCCTCCAGCAGGAAAATTGCGACCTCCTGCTCGCGGGCCGCGATGTCGTCGACCTGTCGGACCAGAAGGCGATCCACGAATGGATGGCGCGTGAGCGCCCCGATGTCGTAATCGTCGCCGCTGCCAAGGTCGGCGGTATCCTGGCGAACGACACCTATCCGGCGGATTTTCTCTACCAGAATCTGGTGATCGCGACCAATTGCATCGAAGCGGCCCACCGCGCCGATGTCGACCGGCTTCTGTTCCTGGGGTCGAGCTGTATCTATCCCAAATTTGCCGAACAGCCGATCGTCGAAGAGTCGCTTTTGACGGGCTCGCTCGAACCGACGAACGAATGGTACGCCATCGCCAAAATCGCGGGCATCAAGCTTTGCCAGGCTTATCGTCGGCAATATGGCCGCGACTATATCTCGGCCATGCCGACCAATCTCTATGGCCCTGGGGACAATTTCGACCTGCAGAGCAGCCATGTCCTGCCGGCGCTGATCCGCAAGGCGCATCAGGCCAAGCTGGCGGGCGATCCGGCCATGACCATATGGGGCACGGGGACCCCGCGGCGGGAATTCCTGCACGCCGACGATTGCGCCGACGCGTGCGTGCATCTTCTGTCGAATTATTCCGGCGATATTCACGTCAATGTCGGGTCGGGTGACGATGTCACCATCGCCGAACTCGCCGGAATGGTGCGCGATGCCGTCGGTTTCACTGGCGACATGGTGTTCGACAGCTCAAAGCCCGACGGCACGCCGCGCAAGCTGATGAGTGCCGACCGGCTGCGCGGTCTTGGCTGGGCGCCGCGCATCGGGCTGGCCGATGGCATCGCATCGACCTATCAGTGGTTTCTCGATGCGTACCCCGACACAGGAAATCCCGTTTAACGCGGGGTTAGGACGCGCCGAAAGTTCGGGAAAATCCGCTCTGGATGGTGAAAGGGGGGCGCCATCCGCTAAGCCTCGGCGCCTCGCCGGCATCAATTTCCAGGCTGCCAAACAGCTTGCGATAGGCATCCTGCCGGCCAGCAAGTCTCGCGGCGGCTTCCAGCCAGCGGGTGGGGAAGGCGAAATTGCGCGCGGGCTTCCCTTTCGCTGTCGCGATCATCTCGATGATTTCGGCAAGCGACACGGCGCGGTCGTCCGAAACGGTAAAAGTCTGACCTTTTGTGTTCGGGCTGGTCAGGCAAAAGGTCAGGAAATCGACCAAATTATCGTTGTAAATCAGCGAACGACGATTGTTCGCTCCGGCGAGCGGTAATGGGATGCCCCGATCGACGCATTTTGCCAGCATCGCCACATTGCCCTTCGCGCCGCGGCCGTAAACGAGCGGCGGGCGAACGATCGTATAGTCTATCTTGCCGCTGGCGAAGCTGGCGAGCTCTTGCTCGGCAAGCCATTTCGAGCGGCCATAAGCCGTCTCGGGACGGGGCGGCGTCGATGCGCCAAAAGGTTCGCCCGGTTCCGATTGTTCACCCATCGCCTTGATGCTGCTGAGCAAGATGAATTGCTTTGCGCCCGCCGCGACAGCCGCTCTCGCAAGCTTCAATGTTCCCTCCACATTGGTGTCGTGAAAGGCCGCTTCGCGTTCCGCTTCGGTTGCGGCGCTGCTCGTCGAAATTGCTGCCAGATGGATAATCGCGTCGATTGCCGGCAGGGGCGGGACATCGACCGGAGCCGCCAGGTTGCCAATTGAAAAAGCCGTCGGATCCGATGCCTCGCCGCGGATCAGTTCAAGAACCTCATGCCCGGCGACATGCAACCGCGAAACCAGCGCCTTGCCGACAAAGCCGCGGGCGCCGCTAACCGCAACTTTCATCGCAACCACTCCAGCGCCTTGGCCGGATATCTCGACAGAAGCATCAACCAGTTCGATCGAATTCCGTGGGTCCGGCACGCGCGCAACATCTCCCGGCTGATCATCCTGCGCGCAGCGAAGTTGGCCGTGCTGATCCCGCCCGGGCGCATCAGAACGGCAATTTCGTTTGTGAATTCATATGTGCAGCGATGTCGGCCGAAGGCGCGGACAACAAAATCAAAATCGGACGCGATCTGATAGCCGATGTCATAGCCGCCGACCTTTTCATAAACCGAGCGCTTCACAAACATCCCTGGATGGGCGGGCATCCAGCCCCAGCCGATCCGTTCGGGGCGAAAGCGGTCGCTGCGATATCGCCGCACGATCCTGTCCGGATTGTCCGGGTTGAAAAAGGCGATATCGGCGAAAACCGCGTCCTTGTCCGATGCCTCAAAACGGGCGGCGATGTCGGACAGGACCGACGAATGGGCAAAATGGTCATCGGCATTCAACACCGCGACGATGTCCCCGGAAGCAAGGGCGAGGCCCTTGTTCATCGCGTCGTAAAGTCCCTTGTCAGGTTCGGACCGGATGATGCCGCCGGGGCGAAGATGTTTTTCAGCAATCGCGACGCTATCGTCATTTGACGCGCCATCGATGACTATATGTTCAACGTGCGAATAGTCTTGCGCCGCCACCGATATTATTGTTTCTGCAATTGTGTCGGCAGCATTATAAGAGACGGTAATCACGCTGATTTTGGGTGGTCGTGAGGTGGGCATCGCCGGTCGCTTTATGGGCATCGGCAAATGCTGGCAAGGCAAATTGCCCTGTCAGGTGGCTATGCCGGCGCTTTGCGTTGTGCGCCCGGGCGGGAAAAGGCGGCCGCTCGTTGTGGACGGGGTCGCCGGTTCCGGCTACCGCAAGCGGCGTTGACAAGCGGGCGCCAGTCTGCAAGTCGCGGCTGCCTATGGCCGCCCGTCGGTCGACCCGATCGCTTGCTTTATTGCTGCGTCAGCGAGTGCATGAGTGAGTAAGATGACAGGACAAGGCCGGGTGTCGTCGGATGCAGAAAAATGGCGAGGCGGGATTCTGCGCCGAGCGGGGCAAAGCAAAGGTGTCGCGCTGATGGCGGTCGGCAATATGCACCTCGATCTTTCAAGAATTTCCTGTGGGAAGCAATCATTGAAGCGGTGGTCATTCTGATGCAGGCGCTGCGATGACGAGTGGTGTGAACGCGGCTGCGGCCGGCCTTCCGGCCCAGGATGATCCAGCGACGGGTGCGGGAGCAGTAGGCGAGGGGCTGTTGCAGCGCAGCGGCCTGTTGTCGAACCTTGCCGCGTTCATGTTGTTCGCCCTCTATGGACCGGCGTTCGAACTGTTCGGGCAGCTGCGCTATGTCGAGTTGGCCGTCCTGATCTTCCTGTTCGTCAATGCGCACCGCGCGTGGGCTTTTGTCGACCGGTTGACCAAAGTCCTGATCATTCTCTTCATCGTTACAGCGCTCAGTCAAATTTTGTCGGACATGGTCAACGGCGTCTATGCCGACAGCACGATCAAGCGCGTCGGGACCTATGTCATCTTCATCGGCCTATTCATTGCCTGCAAGCTCTTGTCGCTTGCCGAATGGACCCGCTTGCGATGGATATTGGGCGGTTATTGCCTGTCGTGGGTCTTCATTTATTTCGTCGGCACGAGTGCCGCCGAAAATTATCAGGACAACGCATGGCGGCTTGGCCTGGGATGGGCGTTCACGCTCGCAACCTGCCTGGGGCTCAGTTTGCTGCCCCGCTTGTATCCGGTCGCAGTGGCCGCGCTGCTGCCGGTCGCGGCGTTGAACATCGTTATGGGCAGCCGTTCGATCGCGATTTTCACGCTGTTCGCTTTTCTGGCCTCCCTCTACGCTTCGTTTTTCGGCAAGCCGATCGCGCCCAAGGTGACGGCGCGCCGGTTTCTCATCGTGATCGGCATATTGTCGCTGGGCATCGCGGCCGGCTATTATTCGATCATTCTGGCAACCGAAAAACGGCTATTGCCTGCGGAGGTTCAGGAGCGAACCGAAGTGCAGGTTTATAGCAATTATGGTCTCGCGGCGACGGCCCGCCCCGAAACGGCGGCTGCGGTGAGCGCCATAGCCGAACGGCCCGTGCTGGGCTGGGGCTCGACCGCATATGATCCCGTCATCTGGGGTTATTATATTGACTTGCTGACGGCCAACTGGCGTACGCGCGTCGATTTTAGCACCATCTACCGGAATACATTCTATCAGGAATGGGAAGGCGGGCTTCCCAGCCACAGCCATTATTTCGGTGCCTGGGTCGATGGCGGTTTCTTTGCAAGCCTGTCGTGGCTCGTGGTGCTGATCGTCAGCATATTGGCGATCATGCAAGGCATGACCTGGCGGCATCCGATCACCCCCGTGGTCGTTTTCATCGCCAGCACGACGATATGGGACGTGCTGTTCTCGCCTGGCCCGCACCGCATGGATATGGCGCTCCGGCTTACGCTGCTGACATTCGTGCTGACCTTTCTCGCGAATGCCCGGGCTGCCGCCGCCAAAGCCGCACAGACGGACAATTGATGCGCCTTCTGCTCACATCGCCCATGGGCGACCCCCTCGACAGCCGCACATGGTCTTCGGCGCCGTCCAACGTGGCGCGCGCGCTGGCGGCAAAGGGCGTCGACATCGTGCCGTTCGACAGCCGCGTCGTCGGCAAGGCGGGCAAGGCGCTGGCGGCCGCCTGCAACGTGGCGCGGGGCTTGCCCGTCAAGGATATCTCGCGGTTCGACACCATTCGCGCGCTGCGCAGCCGGGCGGTCGCCGCGGCCGCCGAACAGGCGGGGGTCGATCATATCCTCTGCACTTCGTCGATCGACGCGCCCGCTCCGACGAATATTCCCTATTCGATCTGGATCGACGACACCGTCCATTTGTTGCAGCAGACGCCCATGTCCCCCGGTTTTACCGGGCGCGCCGCCGCAATGATCGATGCGCTCGACGGCGCGGCATTCGCCGCCGCGGCGCATGTTCTTCCCTTTTCGCAGCATGTCGCGGACGATGTCGTCGACCATTATGGCGTCGCGCGCGACCGGGTTTTTGCGGTCGGTTGCGGAAGCGGGCCCATCCCCCCGTTCGAAGGGGTAAAAACATATGCCGACGGGGACATCTTGTTCGTCGCCAAGCATCAGTTTTCGGACAAGGGCGGCGACCTGCTGCTTGAAGCCTGGCCGGAGATATTGGCGCGGCGCCCGCAAACGCGGCTGACGCTGATCGGCAGCAAGGATGCCGTCGAACGCGCCCGCGGTATCCCCGGCGTCACCGCCCATGATTTCCTGCCGTGGGATGATCTGGTAGCGAAATTTCACGGCGCCTCGTTCCTGACCCAGCCGATGCTGGGCGATCCCTGGGGGCAGGTCTATCTGGAAGCGATGAAGTCGCGGACGATCGTCGTGTCGCTCGATCATCGTGCGCTTCCCGAACTGACCGACAATGGACGCAACGCCTTCCTGATCGCGAAGGCCGAACCAACGGCGCTGGCACAGGCGGTTCTGGCGGCCTATGCGACGCCCCAAGCCGATCTGGAACGGATGGCTGAGGCGGGGCAGCGGGTCGTCCTCGATCGGCACGGCTGGGACTCTGTTGCCGACCGGATATTGTCGAGGATCGGATGACGCGCCAACCGGCACGGCGGCCGTCGCGTGCGAAGATAGCGATGCGCCGATGAAAGCCTTGTGGACCGGCGTCAAGTCGCGGACCGGCATCGTCCTGTCAGAAACCTTCATCAACGCGTTGCTGGCGTTTCTCACCTATGCGGTCATCGTCCGGATTACCGATCTTGCGACCGTGGGGCTTTGGGCGCTCGTCAGCTCGGTCATGGCTTTTGCGCGAAGCGTCGATGTGTGGTCCCGCGGCGTCAGCGCATTCGTGGCGCAGGCCCGTGTCACCGACGGCGATGCGTCTGCGGCCACCTATGTCTCGACCGCAGCGGCGGCTGGCGCCGGAGGCTATGCCGTTGTAACGCTCCTCGCCGCGCCGCTCCTGTGGTGGGGGCTTGGTCTGGCCGTCGATCATTCGGCGGAGCTGCTGCTCATCGACATTCTGCCGTTGATGCTGATCAGCTTCTGGCTCAATTCGGTGGGCGGGATCTATCAACTCGGCTTTCTGGGATTTGAACGGCCCGAGTTGAAAGCGATCCAGACGATCGGCGGCAGTCTGATTTTCCTGGCCGGCACCTTACTGCTCGCGCCGACTTATGGCCTGGTCGGAATGGTGATTGCGCAGATCATCCAGGGCGTCGCTATGCTGTTGTTCGCCTTGTTCGTTTTTCACTTCGGCATGATGCGCGGGCAGGCGTTTCGCTTGTTCGACGGCCGCATGGTCCGCCAACTTGTGGGTTTTGGATCGAAAGCAATCGGCCTCGGCGCGATGCAATTGCTGACCGAGCCGATCCTGCGCCTGATCGCCAACCATTTCGGCGGTCTCGCCAGCGTCGGTGTCGTCGATTTCGCGTCGCGCCTGTGCCAGATTCCCCGAACCTTCATCGGCTCCATCGGCCAGACCATGGTCCCCGCCTTCGCGCGTACTGCGTTCGGCACGGAGGAGGAGCAGCGCCGATTGTTCGACCATTCGCGCGCGATGATCGTACCGCTCAGCGTAACGATGCTGAGCGCGACAATCGGCGGCGCCTATCTCGCGGGGTGGATATTCATCGAGCAGACGAGCATCGACGCCGCCTTGATCACCGCGATCCTGGCGATTGGCTGGCTATCCAATCTCGTCGCTTCGACCGAATATTTCATGCTCTTCGGACGCCGAAATCTGCGCGTGCTGACATTGTCGCATATCGTGATGGTCGGCGGTATGGTGGTGCTAGGTTTCCTGGGCGGCCAGTTGGGCGGGTTCCTCGGCGCGATTACGGGCGCCATGACAGGCGTTGTGATATCGTCCTGGCTGCTGTTCGTCATGGCGGACAGGCCGGCCAGGGCCGCTTCCAGCCTGTCTCGTCCGTCCTTCCGCCAAAGTCTGTGGCTGGCTGTGCTGACGCTCTTGGTATTGACCGGTCAATTGTATATGGCCGCGACCGGCATTGTGCCGACGTGGATAACCGCTGGTGCCGGAACGGCGCTGATGGGCCTGATCGTCGTCATTTTGACACCCTGGAACAGTTTGATAGCCATCGCCGGCACCATCGATCATGTTGCCTCCAGCGAAGCCAAGGAATGTAATTAGCACCCATGAGCAAGATAGTTGACAGGTGGCGCGGCCGGTGGCCGTCGCGTGCGACGAAGGCGGTGTTCGACCGTCTCGGTTATGCCATCGTGCCCAAATGGCAGCAGGCAAATGAAACATGGGGCGGGTTGACGCGCCTTCCGATCAAGACTGTCCTCGATATCGGCGCATTGCGCGGCGAATTCGCGGAGGACATCCTCGCGCCCGCCTTTCCCGGTGCGACGATCCATTGTTTCGAACCTTCGCCGGATGCGTTTCCCTTGCTAGCGGAACGGGCCGCGGCAAGCGGCGGCCGGATCATTCCCCATCATTTCGGGCTCGGCGAAGAAGACGCCGAACTGACGTTTTTCGTTAACGTCGATTTTCAGGCATCATCCTCGTTTCTGGAACAGACCGATACGAATATTCGGGCTTTCCCGCAGCTCGAACGAACCGAAGAGCGCGTTGCGAAGATCAAGCGATTGGACGATGTGGCGCCCGAACTGGCGCTCACGCCCGACCTGCTGGTGAAAATCGATACGCAGGGCTACGAGGCCCATGTCATTCGCGGCGGCCGCAAAACTCTCGCTTCCGCTGTCGCGTGTATCGTCGAGGTGCAAGTGAGCGAACTATATGAAGGCACGTCGCGGTTCAGCGATATTTACGCCGAACTCAGCGCGCTGGGCTTTGTCTTTTGCGGCACTTTCGACCAGGTATTGAGCCGCGACGGCGACGTGCTGTTTTTCGATGGCCTGTTTGTAAAGCAGGGAGCCTTGGCATGAGCACCCCCGACAATTATCCGCTCTGGCTGCGTCCGGCGGCACCCGCCGATCTGATCCGCGCCGGCAGCGCGGGCGACGGCGGCTACGTCCTCCCGCGCCGCGTTTTGAGCGAGGTGCGTGGCGTGCTTGGCATGGGGCTTTTTGACGACTGGAGCTTCGAGGCGTGGATCCACGAACGCACAGCGGCAAAGATCGCAATCTTCGATCACACGGTTAACTGGCGTTTCTGGCTCCGCCGGACGGCGACCCATTTGGTGCGTGGCGTGCTTCAGGGGCAGGCTGACCGTCGCCGAAAACTTCCGCTTCCGTTTGCTTATCGCCGCTTTTTCGATGGCACGGCCCGGCGCCATTTTCAGATCGGTATCGGCCATGCTCCGGGCATGGTCGGGCTGGAAAAGGCGATGCAACTCGCCGGCATGGACAAGGATGTTCTGCTGAAGGTGGACATTGAGGGGGCGGAGTATGAAATCCTCGACGCCATCGTGGCGAACCGGCAAAATTTCGTGGCCTGCGTGATCGAATTCCATTTGATCGATCAGCATATCGACGCACTGGAAAAATTCATCGCCGCGATGAACGAAGACTTTGTGCTGGTTCATTTTCACGCCAATAATTTTGGCGTGAACGACAGTGGCAGCTATTCTTCCTTCATCGAACTTTCCTTGATGGCCCGGCGCTTGCTGGCGCCGGACGAGGTGTTGAGAGAACATGATCTGCCGCTGGCGGAGCTCGACCACCCCAGCGTCGATTGGAACCGCGATGTCAAACCCGTCTTCGCCTGACGGCGAGACGGGGGAGGCGGCAAAAGAGCCGTTTCTGTCGATCGTCACCCTGTCGTTCAATCAGGCCGACTATCTTCCGGAGGCTCTAAAGTCGGTCATTTCGCAAAAAAGCGATGCCGTCGAATTCATTGTCGTCGATCCTGGCTCGACCGACGGCAGTCGCGATATCATCGCTGAGTATCGCGAAGGCATCGATACGGTTATACTCGACCCCGACGACGGGCCGGCCGACGGCCTCAACAAGGGCTTCGCCGCCGCACGCGGGCGCGTGGGCTATTTTCTGAACAGCGACGATTTTATGGTGCCGGGTGCGATCGATGCCTTGCTGCGGCAGTGGGCCGATCACCCCGGCATCGGCTTGCTTCTTGGCCGGGCGTGGCGCGTTGGCGGGGATGGTAGCGTCGACCGTGAGTTGTTGCCCACGGCCAACGACAAGGCCACGCTGGCGAGCGGGGCTGCGACCATCGTTCAGCAGGGTTTTTCCTTCGCGATGGATAAATTTCGCGCTGTTGGCGGATTCAATGCCGCCAACCGGTCGACGTGGGATTATGAACTGCTCGCAGACTTTGCAGCGGCCGAGGTGCCCTTTGCCATCGTCGACGATCGCTTTGGCGCGTTTCGTCTATATCCCGGGGGCATTTCGGGCGGCGCGGCGGGCGAAGCCCATCAGCGGCGGTTCGACGCGGACTATCGGCGCATCCATGCCGATATACTGAACGCCCCGATCGATGGCGATGTGATGACTTTTCTGCGCGGCGCGCGTTTTCGCAAGATGTTGGAGAATCCGTCGCACGCCATTCATCGGCTGCGTGAACTTGCGATCCCTTCGATCACGCGCAAGCGCTTCTCGGCGGATATGGCCCGTCGCGTATGACGAGACCGATCCATGTCTCGGCTTCCAATATCCATGGGCTCGGCGCGTCCCAACTCGTTCAATCGCTGCTTCCCGCGCTGGCTGCTGTCGGCCGCGACAGGCTAGGTACCATATTCGTCCCTGAAAGCGGGCCGCTCGCGGGGCTTGCCGCCGATCTTGGGCTATCGGCTGCAAAGATCGCGCGCCGGCTCCCAAATGCGGCGTCGCGTGTCGTTGAATGCCTCTCTACCTCGCGCTATTACCCGGTGGATGGCGACATGCTGGTGCTGGGCGATCTGCCGCTGGCGATCCCCGGGAAACAGGTTTTGCTGGTCCATCGGCTGCATATGGTCTCGGGCGCCGATACGGGATCGGCATCAGGCAATGCCAAGGTTGCGGTCAGCCGCTGGCTGTTTCGCCGCAACGCCAAATATATCCATCGCGCGATCGTGCAGTCGGATATCGTCGGCAATGAGCTACGCGATAATTTCCCGGCGCTCGATGGGCGTATCAGCGTCATTCCGCAGCCGGCACCCCGATGGCTTTCTGTCGCCGCGCGGAAGCAGCGGGGCGAATGGAACGGCGAACGGCCGCTCCGGCTATTCTATCCTGCGAGCCCTTATCCGCACAAAAATCACGCGCTCCTGAATCGTTACGCAAGCGATTTCGGCGCCCGCGAGGATGTCCATATCGTCGTGACGCTGGACCCTGAGGGAGCTGATCGGCCCGGCATGTTGATGCCTATTGGCGTTCAGGGGGAAGAGGGCATGCGCGATCAATATCATCGTGCCGATGCACTCCTTTTTCCGTCGCTCGCCGAAAGCTATGGCCTGCCGCTTGTCGAGGCGATGACTCTCGGCCTGCCGATCGTCGTAGCGGATCTGCCCTATGCCCGGTCGCTGTGCGGCGATACGGCGATCTATTTCGATCCCATGGACAGCAGCGCGCTCGACCAAGCGATCACCGAGCTTAAGCAGCGGCTGTCGGCAGACTGGCAGCCCGATTACACGGCGCGCCTGGCGCTTGTACCGCGCGACTGGAACGACGTGGCGGAGCGGATGATCGCGCTGTTCGATCTGCCGTGATCCTGCGGCGATAGCTGCCGAGAGCCGCCCGATGGACTGTCGCTCGGTGCGCTTGCATTTATGATGTCGAGGCTCGACATAGAATCCATGGATTTCGCCTTCCACAACAGTTTTTACGATTCGATGGAGGGCTTTTACGCGCCTGCCGAAGCCGCGAAGCCCTCTGCGCCAAAGCTTTTGATTTTCAATCATGCGCTCGCGGAGACGCTCGGGCTCGACGCATCGAACGCCGGCGATGATCAGCTGGCGCGGCTGTTTTCGGGCGAAGCGCTGCCCGAGGGTGCCAATCCGCTCGCGCTCGCCTACGCCGGGCACCAGTTCGGGCATTTTTCGCCCCAGCTCGGCGATGGGCGTGCACTGCTTCTGGGCGAAATCGTCGCCCCCGACGGGGCGCGGTTCGACGTCCAGTTGAAAGGGTCCGGGCCGACCGCCTTTTCACGCAATGGCGACGGCAAGGCCGCGATCGGCCCGGTCCTTCGCGAATTCCTCGTGTCGGAAGCGATGGCGGCGATGGGCGTCCCGACGACGCGGGCGCTCGCCGCCGTTGCGACGGGGGACCGCGTCCAGCGCGAACGCGCGCATCCGGGTGCGGTGCTGACGCGCATCGCTAGCAGCCACATCCGCGTCGGAACCTTCCAGTTTTTCGCCGCGCATTTCGGCGCCGATCATGTCGTCCAGCTTGCCGATTACAGCATTCGCCGCCATTTCCCCGAGCTAGCCGAAGCAGCCAACCCGTCGCTTGCGCTGCTCGATCGCGTGATCGGCCTGCAATGCGAACTGGTCGCGCAGTGGCTGGGCGTCGGCTTCATCCACGGCGTCATGAACACCGACAATGTCGCGATCAGCGGCGAGACGATCGACTATGGCCCGTGCGCCTTCATGGATCGCTTTGCCGTGAACACGGTCTTCAGCTCGATCGACGCCAACGGCCGCTATGCCTATGGCCGTCAGCCGCAGATATTGCACTGGAACATGGCGCGTTTTGCCGAGGCCCTGCTGCCCGCGATCCACCGGGCGTCGCCCGCCGATGTCGATGCCGCGAAGGCATTGGTCGATGCGATTCCCGTCCGTTTCCGCGCGATATGGCACACGCGGGTCCGGGAAAAGCTGGGGCTGGCCGGCGAGGGCACCGCCGACGGCGAACTCATCGATACGCTCTTCGACGAACTCGAAGAATATGAGGTGGATTTCACCTCCTTCTTTCGTGCGCTCGCCATGCTGCTGCGCGGCGACGGCGCGATGCTCGAAAGCCTGCTTCCCGCCCCCGACGCGATGGCGCCGTGGATCGCCCTGTGGTGGGAGCGGATCGCGCACGAGGCGACGGGGCCGCTGGAACATGCCGCCGCGATGGACGCGGTAAACCCGCTCTACATCCCCCGCAATCATCTGGTCGAAGCCGCACTGGACGCCGCGGAGGCGGGCGACCTTGCGCCGTGGCTCGAACTGCTCGAGGTCGTGCGCGATCCCTATGCGCTGCGGCCGCGGCACGAGCGGTTCGCCGCGCCGGGCCCCGCCGATGCCGGCCCTTACAAGACCTTCTGCGGCACCTGACGCCAGCCATGGTTGAGCCGCTGCGCCGCAATTGCTAGGGACGGCGCCACATCGATCAGAGGATAAGTCATTGCCCCCAGCAAATGTGCCGCCTGCGCCGTCCGTCAAAATCACAGTCGTCGGCACGGGCTATGTCGGTATTTCCAACGCTGTTTTGCTGGCGCAGCGCAATGAGGTGGTCGCGCTCGACATCGATGCGCGCAAGGTCGAGCAGATCAATGCGAAGCAATCGCCGATCGCCGATCCCGAAATCGAGGATTATCTGGCGAACAAGCCGCTGAACCTGATCGCGACGACCGATCGCGATGCGGCTTATTCGGGCGCCGACTTCGTCATCGTCGCGACGCCGACCGATTATGATCCCGACACCAATTATTTCAACACGCAGACGGTCGAGAGCGTGATCGCCGATGCGCTGGTGAAGGCGCCGGGCGCGCTGATCATCGTCAAATCGACGGTGCCAGTGGGCTTTACCGAGCGGATGCGCGCCGAACATGGCAGCGACGCGATCGTCTTTTCGCCCGAATTCCTGCGCGAGGGACGCGCGCTCTACGACAATCTCCATCCTTCGCGCATCATCGTCGGCAACACGCACCCGCGCGCGGCGGAATTCGCGCGCCTGCTGCTCGAAGGGTCGCTCAAGCCCGATGCCGAGATTTTGCAGACCGGCAATACCGAGGCCGAGGCGATCAAGCTGTTCGCGAATACCTATCTTGCGATGCGCGTCGCCTTCTTCAACGAGCTCGACACCTATGCCGCGTCGCATGGTGTGGACTCGCGTCAGGTGATCGAGGGCGTGTGCCTCGATCCGCGCATCGGGCAATTCTACAACAACCCGTCCTTCGGCTATGGCGGCTATTGCCTGCCCAAAGACACCAAGCAGATGCTCGCCAACTATCAGGAAGTGCCGCAGAATCTGATCCAGGCGATCGTGTCGTCGAACACCACGCGCAAGGATTTCATCGCGTCCGAAGTCATCAAGCGGGCCCCACGCGTTGTCGGCATTCACCGTCTCGCGATGAAGGCGGGATCGGACAATTTCCGCGCCAGCAGCATCCTTGGCGTGATGAAGCGCGTGAAGGCCAAGGGCATCGAGGTGATCGTCTATGAACCTCTGGTCGAGGAGGACCGCCTGTTCAACTCGCGCGTGATCCGCGATCTCGAGGCGTTCAAGGCGGAGGCCGACGTCATCATCGCGAACCGCGTGACCGACGACCTCGCCGATGTCGCGGACAAGGTTTACAGCCGCGACCTGTTCGGCGCCGATTCCTGAGCTTTCTCCATCGCCGCAACTCGCCGCATCGCCGGGAACTGTCCCATTGTCGGAGAGTTAGCTTGTCAAATGGGGAGAAACGGGTTGCACAGCCATATCTCGCAAGCCACAAGTGCGTACCGGTGGCCAGCGAATGAAAAAATCTGAAAATTCCTGTGTATCGTCAGGCAGCCGATCCTCGCGGGTGCGGCCGCTATTGATCGGTGCGACCTCTTTTCTTTGCCTCGCCTGGGCCGGCGCTGCCCATGCCCAGCAAGTCGAACCGCCGCAGGTCGTCCGGACCGTCGAAACCACCAAGACCGACCCGATCGCAGCGCCTTCGCCACCCCCGCCCGATGCCGTGCTGCCCGAAGTGGCGCCGATCATCGAGGATGAGGAGTTCGAGAAGGCGATCCCGCCGATCAGCGCCGAGGACGACGCCGAGCTCGACCGCCCGCTGGAATCGATCGCCGATTTCGAAAAACGCCAGGCGGCCGACGCCGCGAAAGGCGCAAAACCGGCCGCGGAGGGAACCGCAGAAGCGACGGTAGAAACGCAGCCGCCGCAGGTGGATGGCGTTCCCGTGCCGGCGCTGGCCGATGGGGACACTGTCGAGGCGATCGGCGACGCTCCCATAAGCGATAGCGAGCTTGCGGCCCCGCTGCCGCCGCTCGAAAACTTCGACGTCGAGCCCGTCCAGTTCGCCGAGGCGGAGGACGACAAGGATAATGTCAGCGTCGCCTATACCGTCAAGCTCAACGGGCTGGATGCCGCCGACGATAGCACCGATGTCGACCTAGCCGATCTGTTCGGCGACTTGTCGGCGCTGTACGACGGCGACGGCAAGGCCGACAATACGGCGATGATCCGTGCGCGCCTGACCGCCGACGGCGAGCTGATGCACCGTATCCTCGCGTCCGAGGGCTATTATGATGCGGTCGTCGATACGCGGATCGACCGCGGCGAGCGGCAGGAAGGGCCGGAAGGCCAGCAGGGCGAGCAAGGTCAGCAAGGCCAGCGCCGGTCGATCACCGCCGTCATCGATGTGAAGCCGGGCAAGCGTTACACGCTGGCCGATATCGTCATCAACGCCGCGCCGACGGTCCCGCCGAGCCTGATCGCCGACAATTTCCCGCTCGCGGTCGGCGAGCCGATCGTCGCGCAGCGGATACAGGGCGCCGAGGCGGCGATCGCACTCAAGCTGCCGCAAGAAGGCTATCCCTTTGCCAAGGTCGGGCAGCGCGACATATTGCTCGATGGCGCGACGGGCGACGGCGTCTACACCTTGCCCGTCGATATCGGGAAACGATCGCGCTTTGGCGGGATCGAGACGACGGGCGAACTCGCTTTCGATGCCGAGCATGTCGAGGTGCTGGCGCGCTTCAAGCGCGGCGACCTCTACGACAGCCGCATGGTTGACGACCTTCGACAGGCACTGGTCGCAACCGGGCTGTTCGCGACCGTCGCCGCCGAACCGCAGCCGACGGGCGAAAGCGCGGGCGACGATACCGAATATGTGACGATGCTGGTGACCCAGCAGGCTGGCCCGCCGCGCACGCTGGCTGCGAGCGCGGGTTATGGGACGGGCGAGGGCATCAGGCTGGAAGGCAGCTGGACGCATCGCAACCTTCTGCCGCCCGAAGGCGCGCTGACCTTCCGCGGTGTATTGGGGACGCAGGAACAGGGGATCGGGGCGACGCTGCGCCGCTCGAACTGGGGACGCCGCGACCGCACAATGGAGCTCGTCACCGAGGTTACGCGCAGCAATTATGATGCCTTCAATGCGATCACTGGCCGTGTGGGCGTGCGCGTCAGCTATGATTCGACGCCGATCTGGCAGAAGAAATTCACCTATGCCTATGGCGCCGAGCTGATCGCGACGCGCGAGGATGATTATGATTTCACGACGGGCACGCGCTCGTACGATTTCTACACCATCCTCGGGTTGACGGGACAGGTCGGGATGGACCGCACCGACAGCCTGCTCGACCCGACGAAGGGTTTCCGCATCACCTCGCTGATCCAGCCCGAAGGCTCGCTCGCCGGGAGCTTCTCACCTTATGCGCGCCTCAGGACCGACGTCAGCGGCTATTATCCGGTGACCGACAGCATCGTGGTCGCGGGGCGCGTGCGCGTCGGGTCGATCCTTGGTGCGGCGCGCGAAAAGTTGGCGCCGTCGCGGCGTTTTTATGCAGGCGGCGGCGGCTCGGTGCGCGGCTTTGGTTATCAGGAACTCGGGCCAAAGGATCCGAACAACGACCCGATCGGCGGCCGCAGCGTCGCCGAGGCGGCGTTCGAGGCGCGCTATCGCTTCGGCAATTTCGGTGTCGTCGGCTTTGTCGACGCCGGGCAGGTGTATCGCTCGTCGGCGCCGACCTTCCAGAATCTGCGTTTCGGCGCGGGGATCGGCGCGCGCTATTATACGAACTTCGGCCCGATGCGTTTCGACATCGCGACCCCGATCGGGCGCAAGCCGGGTGAGGCGCGCGTCAGCGTCTATGTTTCGATCGGGCAGGCGTTCTGATGGCGGACGACGCGCCTTTCGCCGAAGAGGGAGCCGCGCCGGCGAAAGCCTCGAGCTCGTGGCCGCTCACCATATTGCGTTGGGTCGGGCTGACCCTGCTCGGGCTTGTGCTGCTGTTTGCACTGTTCCTCGTCGGGCTCAACAGCGACGCCGGACGGCGTTTCGTCGTCACCCAGATCGAGAAATATGAGTTCGAAAACGGGATGAAGATCGGCATCGGCCGGCTCGACGGCTCGCTTTATGGCCAGATGATCATCCGCAATTTCACGCTGTCGGACACCAAGGGTGTGTTCCTCGCATCGCCCGAGGTCAGGGTCGACTGGCGGCCGATCCGCTATCTGGCGAACCATGTCGATGTCCGCTCGGCGACCGCCGCGACGATGACGATGCGCAAGCTGCCCGAGTTCAAGGTCGTTCCCGACACTGGCGAGCCGCTGCTCCCCGATCTTGATATCGACGTCGGGCTGGTGCGCGTCGACCGTTTCGTTTTCGAGCCCCCGGTGGCGGGCGAGCGTCAGGTCGCGAAATTGAACGGCAAGATCGCGATCGCCGATCGCCGTGCACAGGTCACCGCCAATGCCGAAACGATCGCGGGCGGCGGCGGACAGGGCGATGCGCTGAAACTGGTGCTCGACGCGGTGCCCGAGGCGAACCGGTTCGCGGTCAAGCTCGACCTCACCGCGCCGCAGGGCGGGGTGCTCGCGGCGATGGGCGGCTTCAAGGAAACGCTGACCGCGAAGCTCGACGGGCGCGGCGACTGGAAGGCGTGGAACGGCAACCTGACCGCGAACCTCGGCACGGCGCCGCTCGCGCGCGTCGCGCTTACCGGGCGTGACGGCACCTTTGCCGCAAAGGGGACGGCGCAGGCCTCGCGGCTGCTGACCGGGCCGATGACCGAGATATTGGGCACCGAAACCGCGATCGACCTGACCGCGCGGCTTGAGGAGCGGAAGGCCGCGATCGACGGGCGGCTGTCGTCCGATGCCGCGCAGCTCGGGATCAGCGGCGGCATTGACCTTGGCAACAGCCGCTATGAAGGGCTGAAACTCGCGGCCAATATCCTCCGCCCGAGTGCGATCGCGCCGGCGGTACGCGCCAACGGCCTGCGTGCGACGGCGACGCTCGACGGCGCCTTCGCGTTGCCGACGGTCGATTATCGCGCCGATGCCAACAGCCTCGCGTTCAACGACATTGTCGTCGAGGGGATCAGCCTCGCGGGCAAGGCGCGCGTCGACGCCGACCAGATCGTCATTCCCGTCGCGGGCCGTGCCGCGCGCATTCGCGGGCTCGATACCGTCGCGGGCGGCACGCTGGTGCAGGTGCGCCTCGACGGCGACCTCGCTTACAGCAACGGCCGTATCCTCAGCGACAATCTGCGCCTGCGCTCCCCGCGAATCGATGCCAAGGCGATCATCATCGCCGACCTCAACAAGGGCTTCTACACCGGCGCGATCGACGGGCGGATCAACGATTATCGCATCGAAAGCGTCGGCATCTTCGACATCGACACCGACGCCGATCTGAAGACCGCGCCGCGCGGCGGGTTCGAGATCGTCGGCCGCGTCCGCGCGCGTTCGACCAAATTGTTCAACTCGGGCGTGCGTGATTTCCTCGGCGGCAATGCGACCGCGTCAAGCGACGTGCGCTATGGCACCGACGGCATGATCCGCTTTGCCAATCTGCGGATGTCGGCGCCGCGGCTGCGGGTCACGGGCGGGCAGGGGAGCTATGCGCCCAACGGCCAGATCCGGCTGACGGCGCGGGCGAATTCGACCGACTATGGTCCCGTCGGGGTTCAGCTTGCCGGGACGATCACCGATCCGCGGGCGGTCGTAACCGCCGCGCGTCCGGGACTCGGGATCGGGCTCGCCAATCTGGTGGCAAAGATCAACGGCGCGAAAAACGGCTATCGCCTCGCGGCGACCGGCGACACCGATTATGGCCCGCTGTCGGCCGACGTCGTGCTGCTCACCGCGTCAGGACCGCTGACGATCGATGTCGAGCGCGGCGACCTGTCGGGGATCGGGTTCAACGGCCGGCTGGTCAAGAGCGACGCGGGACCCTTCGTCGGCCAGCTCAACGCGTCGGGGCAGGGTCTCGGCGGTCTCGTCCGCCTGACTGCCGCGGGGCAATATCAGGCCGCGGCGATCAACGTCCGCGCCAATGATGTCGTGCTCCCCGGTGCGGCGAAACTCGCGGTCGGATCGGCGATCGTCGATGCCGATGTGACGCTTTACGATACGCCGCATATCGTCGCCGACATCCAGATCGCCGACACGCAGATCCGCGACTATGACATTGCGGTTGGCCGCGTGAAGATCGACTATCGCGGCGGCGCCGGCAAGGCACAGGCGCTGGTCGAGGGCACGAGCGGCGTGCCGTTCCGCATCGCCGCCAACGCCGACCTCCAGCCCAAGCTCTGGCGCGCGGCGGTGCAGGGGCGCGCGACCGGGATCAATTTCCGCACGACTACGCCCGCGCGCATCATCCCCGGCGCCGACGGCTACGAACTTTTGCCGACGAACATCACCCTCGGCCGCGGCAGCCGCGCGCGGATTGCGGGGCGCTTCGGCGACGGCATCATGCTCCAGAGCCGGCTCGAACGCGTCAACATGGCGATCCTCAACGCAGTCTATCCCGACATGGGGCTCGGCGGCCGCGCGACGGGCAGCCTCGATTTCGAGCAGGCCAATTCGGACAGCTTCCCGCGCGCCGACGCGCGGCTGACGATCACCGACTTCACCCGCACCACCGCGGCGTCGGTCAGCCAGCCGGTCGACGTCAATTTCGCCGGCAAATTGCTGGCCGACGGCGGCGAGGCGCGCGCGGTGATGCGCAAGCGCGGCAGCGTCATCGGGCGAATGCAGGCATCGCTGCGCCCGCTCGGCGCTGGCGCAGGCACTTGGACCGAACGGCTGATGGCGGCGCCGCTGGGTGGCGGCATTCGCTACAATGGTCCCGCCGACACGCTCTACTCCTTTTTCGGCCCCGCGACGCAGCATGTGTCGGGACCGATCGCGGTCGCCGCCGATTTCAGCTGCAGCGTGTCCGATCCGTGCCTGCAGGGCGTCGTTCGCGGCAAGGACATGGTCTATGAAAATCAGACCTATGGCACGCGGCTGACCAATATGGTCGTGAACGGCCGCTTCACCGGCAACCGGCTGGAGATCGAACAGCTCACCGCGACCGCCGGTGAAGGCACCGTCCAGGCCAAGGGCTATATCAGCCTTGCTTCGGCCGACGGCTATCCGATGAATATCTCGGCGACGCTCGACAATGCGCGCCTCGCCAAGAGCGAGAATATCGCGGCGCGCGCGACGGGTAATCTGACGCTCGAAAAGGTCGCGGGGCAGACCGCGCTCCTGTCGGGGAGCCTGCGCTTGCCCGAAACGCGCTATCGCATCATTCGCGAGGGCGCGGCGCAGGTTCCGGTGCTCACGGGGGTACGGCGCAAGCCGCCCGCGGGGCGCCAGCGGATCAGTGGCGACGGGCTCGCCGCGGTCGGCGGCAGCCTGTTCGACCTCATCCGTCTCGACATCGCGCTGAAAGCCCCCGACGAAATCTATGTCAGCGGCATGGGGCTCGAATCCGAATGGAAGGCCGATGTCGTGCTGCGCGGCACGACGCAGGATCCGCGCGTCACGGGCGAAATCGAGCTGGTCCGCGGCACGCTCGGCTTTGCGGGGCGCTCGTTCGAGCTTCAGGAGGGCCGGGTAACCTTCCCGACGGGCGAAGCCTTCGATCCCGCGATCCGCCTGCTCGCGAGCGATACGATCGAGACGGTGACGGTGAGCATCAGCGTGACGGGCCGCGCGAGCAACCCGCAAATCGCCTTCTCGAGCGTTCCCGGGCTACCGCAGGACGAAATCGTCTCGCGCATTCTGTTCGGCGATTCGATCACCACGCTGTCGCCGCTGCAGGCGGTGCAGCTCGCCTCGTCGCTCAACACGCTCAGCGGCAGCGGCGGCGGATTGAGCCCGCTTGGCTCGCTGCAGTCGGCGACGGGAATCGACCGGCTGCGCGTGCTCGGTCCCGACGACACCGTCGGGCGCGGCGCGGCGCTGGCGGCCGGGCAATATATCACCAAGGATATTTATCTGGAGGTGATCACCGACGCGCGCGGCTATACGGCGACGCAGCTCGAAATCAGCCTGACCCCGGCGCTGTCTCTGCTCAGTCAGGCGGGTGGGTCGGGCGGATCGAACCTCAGCATCCGTTACCGCAAGGATTATTGATGCGCGCCGCCGTCCTGCTCGTCCCGCTGCTGCTGCTCGCGGCGTGCAAGGACGAGCCGCGTTTCGAGGAACGCTACGACAAGGCCGCGAAGGAGATCGAGGCGCGCGCGAAGGCGATGGACGCCGACATCGCCAAGTCCGACGCTGCCGCGTCGGCCGCATCGGAAGGCTTGCAACCCGCGGCCAAGCCGTCTAACGCGCCTCCGTCATCTGGGGAGTAGCCAGCCGTCGTTCGCGACGGGCCACCGTGTCAACATACTCGGCCGAGAGGTCGTGGTGCGGTGGAAGCGGGAGACCGCTTGGGCGAGACCAATGGCATCGACCTTCGTCCGGGCCGGGCGGCGGGTTTGATGTCTATTGGAATCGCGAAGCCGCTCGGCCCCGGAGTACCCCATGGAAGCCCTGTTCACCTCGACCGCCGTCGTCGCGCTCGCCGAAATCGGCGACAAGACGCAGCTGCTCGCGATCCTGCTCGCGACACGGTTCAACCGCCCGGTGCCGATCATTCTCGGCATTTTGGTCGCGACACTTGCCAACCATGCGCTCGCGGCGCTGCTCGGCGCATCGGCCGCCGCTTTCCTCGACAGCCCGATCTTCCGCTATGCGATCGGCCTGTCGTTTATCGCGATGGCGGCGTGGACGCTGATCCCCGACAAGTTCGACGACGATGACGCGCCAAAGCCGCGGTTCGGGGCGTTCCTGACGACGCTCGTCGCCTTCTTCCTCGTCGAGATGGGCGACAAGACACAGGTCGCGACGATCGCGCTCGGCGCGCAATATCACGACGTCGTTTCGGTGACCGCGGGCACGACGCTCGGCATGATGATCGCCAACGTCCCCGCGATCTTCCTCGGCCACGAACTGCTCAAGCGCGTCGATCTGGCGAAGGTTCGCAAGGTCGCTGCGGGCCTGTTCCTCGTGATCGGCCTGTGGGTGCTGGTGCAAACCGCGGGCTGGCTGGGCTAGTCGGCGTTGCGCCCGGCGAGGGTGCGCTCGAAATTCCAGCTCGATGAGCACATGGCGTCGAGGCCGCGGTTCGCCTTCCAGCCCAGTTCGCGCGCGGCGCGGTCGGGGCTGGCGAAGCAGCTTGCGACATCGCCGTCGCGGCGCGGCGCGATGCGATAGGGGATGCGCACCCCGTTCACGCGCTCGAACGCCTCGACCATGTCGAGCACCGAATAGCCCTGGCCGGTGCCGAGGTTCCATATCGACAGCGGCTGGTCGGCCTCTGCGATTGCGGCCAGCGCCGCGACATGGCCGTCGGCGAGGTCGACGACATGGATATAATCGCGCACTCCGGTGCCGTCGGGCGTGTCATAGTCGTTGCCGAACACCGACAGCTCGTTCAGCCGCCCGGCGGCGACGCGGCTGACAAAGGGCATCAGATTGTTGGGAATGCCGTTCGGATTTTCGCCGATCAGCCCGCTGTCGTGCGCGCCGACCGGGTTGAAGTAACGCAGGATCGCGATCCGCCATTCGGGATCGGCGGCGGCGACGTCGGCCAGCATTTCCTCGATCATCAGCTTGGTGCGGCCATAGGGATTGGTCGCCGAGGTTGGGTGATTTTCGTCGAGCGGCAGATATTGGGGCTGGCCATAAACCGTGGCGCTCGACGAGAAGACGAGCGTCTTCGCGCCGCAATCGGCCATTGCTTCGAGCAGCGACAATGTGCCGCGGACATTATTGTCGTAATATTTCATCGGCTCGGCGACCGATTCCCCGACCGCCTTCAGCCCGGCGAAATGGATGACGGCCTCGATCGAATGGTCCTGCATCACGCGGCGCAGCGCATCGCCGTCGCGGATATCGCCGGTGACGAGCGGAATCGGCTGGCCCGTGATCGCCTCAAGCCGCTCCATGACCGAGGGATCGCTGTTTGACAGATTGTCGAAGCACACCACATGATGGCCGCCCGACACAAGCGGCGCCGCGACATGGCTGCCGATATATCCTGCGCCGCCGGTCAGTAGAATATTCATCGCTCGATCATCTCCATTCGCGCGCAGCGACTGTCGCGGATGGACCTATTCTATCCGCGACATCCTGCCAAATCATTGTCCGCCGGCCATTCGCCGGTTTTGGTGTAACCTTCGCTGCGATATCGGCGAACAGGTCTTCAAACGCCGTCATTCGCTTTTGTTAGGATTCGCCAATTGAGCATCGACGAACCTTCGCTGGCGCGCCTGATGGCGGCATCGCAGCGGGGGGATCGCGCGGCCTATCGTGCGTTGCTCGGCGACAGCCGCAAATGGCTCATGCGCTATTTCGCGCGGCGGATTGCGCCGCACCATATCGACGATCTCGTCCAGGAAACTTTGGTGTCGATGCACCGCAAGCTGGCGACATGGGATAGCAGCAGGGCTTTCCTCCCATGGCTTGCGGCGATCGCCCGCTATCGCTGGATCGACATGCTCCGCCGCCAGCGCGACGAGGCCGAACTGGGCGACAACGACGCCGCGGTCGGCGCCGAGGACGAGGCGGTGCACGCAAAGCTCAGCATCGACCATCTGCTGACATTGCTGCCGCCGGGGCAGGCGCAGGCGATCACGCTGGTGAAGATCGAGGGCGCCTCGATCGCCGAGGCATCGCAGATTTCGGGGCAGAGCGAATCGCTCGTCAAAGTGAATATCCATCGCGGGCTCAAAAAGCTCGCCGAACTGATCGAGAGTGAGTGAGATGAAGGACGCATCGATCGACGATCTGATCGACGGCTTGGCAAGCGACCTGAAGCCCGTTCGCCCACGGCGCGTCGTGCGCGGGTCGCTGTGGGTCGCGGCCGGATGGCTGGGCGTCGGCGCTTTGCTGGTCGGGCTGTTCGGGAGGCGACACGATCTCGCCGCTGGCGCGATGCCGCCGCTTTCGATGCTCGCCTTCTGGTTGCTCGCCGCCGCGGGTGTCGCCGCGGTATGGAGCGCGCTGCGCATGGGGCTGCCCGGCGTCGGGCGCGACTATGGCGGCTGGCGCTGGGCGGTCGGGGCGTTGCTGGCGTTGCCGCTCGCGGCGCTGTTCGTGTTTTTCGGTGATGCGCATGGCCCCGCTGACACCGCGCGGCGCGGCTTCGACATTCACTGCCTCGCGCAAGGCGTGGTTTCGGGGCTGGGCGTCGGGGCGGCGCTGTTCCTTTGGCTCCGGGCGAGCGCGCCGACCTCGCCGACGCGCGCGGGCTGGGTGATCGGGGTTGCGGCGGGCGCGGCGGGGGCAACGATCGTCGCGCTGCTGTGCTCGAGCGACGACCTTGTCCACATCACGCTCTGGCATGCGTCGGCGGTGCCCTTCTCGGCGATCGCCGGCCGGCTGATCCTGCCCCGCTTCCTGCGCTGGTAAGCGTCAGCCGAGCGGTATCAACATGCCAAGCGCCACCGCCGCGGTGGCGAGTCCCGTGACCAACGTACCCCTCGGCCAGCGTGAAAGCAGCAGCACGAGCGGCAGCCCGGCGATCGAGACCATGCCGATGAAGGCGACGGGCCCCTGATAGGGACCGAAGTCATGGACGGCGCGCCATGCCGCGAGAATGAGCAGCACGACGGCGAACGTGCGCAGAGTGGCGACAGTCGGAAGGCGCTCGACCGCGACGTCCCGCCGCAACCGGTGGGTGCTCAATGCAAGGCACGCGAGCGCCGCATAGGAGAGAAGGGCCGGCTCAACGCGCATCGACGGCCTCGCGCAAGGCACTGGCGGGGCGTGGCGCCATGTGGGGTTTCCGTACCGGGTGCGACGATATTTGCGCGGCCCGCCAGGCGCCGAAGCCAAGCAACGCGCCCGTCGCAATCATCGCGAGATCGAACGCGACGAACAACCAGTCGCCGTTCGCGAGCGACCGGACAAATCCCCGATCGGTTGTGAGCGCGTTGACCAGCGGCAGCGCAACGAAAGCGACCGCCGCAATCGCCAGCGTTTCGGTCCAGGCACGGCGGATCGGCCGCACACAGGCCAGCGCTGCGAGTCCGAACCAGGTCCAGAACATGATGCTCACCTCGACGTCCCCACGCGCTGGCAGAGTCGCCGGCAGCAGGCGGTTGGCGAGGAGGAAGGCGGCCATGCCCGCGGGAAGACAGGCGATAGCGCCGACGTTCAGCCGCTCGGCCAATCTTATTCCGAAGAAGGGCGCCGCGCCCGGACGCTTGCGCTTCACCGTCCACAGCATGAGGCCCGTGCCGACCATCGCCGTACCCGCAAGGCCGAGCAGGAAATAGGTCCAGCGCAGCACGGGACCGGCGAAGCTGCCCATGTGCAGACCGAGCATGACCCCGCTCGTCTCGGCAGCCGGACCGGGAGGCGGGGATGCCGATAGCCGCCGTCCGTCGACGCCCGAAAAGACGATCGATCCGCCGCGCGCATTGAGCCGGTCCTTCGCGCTCTGGAACAGGGTGACGGTGGCAGTCTCGTCATTCGGATTGCGAACAACCATCGTCGCGGGCCGGCCGCCGCCCCATTCTTCGGATGCCTTGGCGACGAGCGGCGCGACTGGCGTGAGCGCGGAAAAGCGCCCCGAGGCCTCGGCGTCGGGCTCGGCGCCGAAGATTGCGGTCTCGAACGTCGCCGGATCCTTGTAGTTCGCCTCGATCGGCCACGGCATATACATCGCGACCAGCGTGATGAGCCCGGTGTAGGTGATCATCGCGTGGAAGGGCAGGGCGATCACCGCCGATACATTATGCGCATCGAGCCAGCTGCGCTGCCCCTTGCTCCATCGCAGCGTGAAGAAATCGACGAAGATGCGTTTGTGCGTGATGACGCCCGAGATGATCGCCGCCAGCATCGCCATTGCGCAAAGCCCGGCGAGCCAGCGCCCCCACGGATGCGGGATCTGGAGCTGGAAGTGAAAGCGATAGAAATGCTCGCCGCCGCGCGTGTCGCGCGCGGTCACTTCTTCGCCCGTCGCCGGATCGAGCCGCAGTTCGGGGCGGCGCGGTGCCGGTTTCGCATTCGGATCGGGGTTCGGGCGCTCGCGAATGAAGATGCGCGTCGCGGTCGTGCGCGCATCGGGCAGGGTAATGAACCATTGCTCGGCGGTCGGCGCGACCTTTTGCAGGTGCGCGACCGCGGTGTCCGCGGCGGTCGCGGGCGCGACCGGGTGCAGGTCGATCTCGGGCTGCATCCAGCGCGTGATTTCGGGCCGAAAATAGCTCGCGGTCCCGGTGAGGAACATCGCGAACAGGATCCACCCCGCGAGCAGCCCGAGCCAGCCGTGGATCCACGCCATCGACTGGCGAACGCCCGGCGCCTCGTTCGATGCCACTTTGCTCATACTGCTGGTCCGAGCAGCCACAGAATTCCGACCGTCCCGAACGCAAGACCCCAGATGGCGACCGCGACGCGGGCAAGCCGGGTTTCATGAAAGGCCCAGAGGAGGAGGCCCGCATAGACAAGGAACGACAGCGTCATCGCCCATATCGTCGCCTCGGCGCGGTCGACCGGCGCGACCCGCGCGAGCAGCGAGACGAAGCCCGCCGCCGCGGCATAGCCGCCGACGATCGCGGTAAATGCCCGCGCGGCCATTCGGCCGTTCGCGATAGATGAGCCCGCCATTTTCCCCTTCATCGTCAATCGTCCGACCGTGGCTTGCCCTAAACAGATTATGCGACTAGCTGCAACTGCGAATCTGTAGCAATAGCAATAAGGGGTTATCATGAAGCCGAACTCGCGCGCCGTCGTGCGGTCGAATCTGTCGCGCGCTGCGCTTGCCGCGGCGATGCTTGTGGGCGCGCAACCCGCCTGGGCCGTCGAAGACGCGGCCGAGAGCGGCGGGGCGGGCGAGACGATCGTCGTAACCGGCCTCCGCGAAGCCAGCGTCTCGTCGGCGACCAAGACGGGAACCCCGCTGATCGAAACGGCGCAGACGATCACGGTGATCGACAGCGAAGAACTGGAGCGCCGCAATGCGATCTCGCTCAACCAGGCGGTCGGCTATGTCGCCGGCGTCGCGGCGAACCAGCGCGGCGGCACGGTGTCGCGCTACGACCAGATGTATCTGCGCGGATTTTCGCCCGGCTTCTTCCTCGACGGCATGCGGCTGATCGCGGGCCCCTATTCGACCCCGCAAACCGATTTCAACCGGATCGAGCAGATCGACATCATGAAGGGGCCGGCATCGGTCCTTTATGGCAATGGCACCCCGGGCGGCCTCATCAACCTGTCGAGCAAGAAGCCCGAAGCCGAAGCGTTCGGCCGCTTCGAGGCGCAGGTCGGCAATTATGACAGCCTGCGCTTCGTCGGCGACATCAACCAGCCGCTCGATGCCGAGGGCAAGTGGCGCGTGCGTCTTGTCGGCGGGTGGCAGAAGGCCGACGGCTTCACCAAGCGCACAGAGAGCGAGCGCTATCACATCAGCCCGATGATCGCCTTCGCGCCCGACGACCAGACGAACATCACGCTCATCGCATCCTATCAGCATGCGCCGTCGGGCAGCGGCTATTCGGGTGTGCCGGCCTATGGCAGCGTGCTGCCCAGCCCCGCCGGCCCGGTCGAATATCATATCAACACCGGCGATCCGGCCTATGAGGTCTATGATCACAAGCAGAAGTCGGTCGCGCTCTTGTTCCGGCGCGAGTTCAACGAACATCTGGCGTTCCGGTCGAACGTCCGGTTCCAGAACAACAAGCTGAGCTACCGCCAGCTTTATGTGGGCGGCTTTGCGACGACGGGCACCGGGCTCAATATCAACACCGATTACAGCACGATCATTCGCGGCGGCGGCGGCGCCGACGAGGATTTCGACACGCTGACGATGGACAGCAGCTTCAACGCGAAGTTCGAAACCGCGGGCATCGAGCACGACATCCTGGTCGGCCTCGATTATCTGCGGATCACTGGCGAGAATTTCCAGCAGTTCAATACCGGGCAGACCGCCAACCCGTTAACGAGCATCCCGAACCTCAACCTCTACGCACCCGTTTATGGTGTCGGCATCCCCAGCCTCGACCTGAAGCTGCTCTCGGCTGCCTACACGAACAGCTATACGACGCGCGACCAGACGGGCATCTATATCCAGGACCAGGTGAAAATCGGCGGGCTCCACCTGATCGCGAGCGGCCGTTGGGACTCCTATGACCAGCGCACGCTCAACAAGAAGAGCCGCGTGCTGACGCCGCTCTCGCAAAGCGCCTTCACGATGCGCTTTGGCGCGCTCTATGAGTTCGAATTCGGCCTGTCGCCCTATGTGAGCTACACCGAATCCTTCGAGCCGCAGGCGGGCGCCGACTATCTCGGCAATCCCTTCTCGCCGACCACGGGCAATATGTATGAAGCGGGACTCAAATATCAGCCGCGCGGCCTGAACGCGCTCATCACGCTGTCGGCCTATGAGCTGAAGCGGCAGAATGTCCCCGTCGGCGATCCGCTCGCGGGCACCGGCGGCCGGCCGGCGAATTCGCAGATCCAGATCGGCGAAACGCGCGTCCGCGGGGTCGAACTCGAAGCCCGCGGCGAGCTCCGCCCGGGGCTCGATATCATCTTTGCCGGCACCTACACCGATGCTTTGATCACGCAGGGCGCCCCCGCCGTTCCCGCGTCGGCGCCGACGCTCACCCGGCTGGGCAGCACCGGCACGCCCTCGACCACGGGCACCGTCCCGCTCGGCGTGCCCGAGTGGCAGGCATCGGGTTTCCTGTCGTACGATTTCGGCCGCGGCGGGGCGGGCGAAGGCCCGCTTGGCGGCCTGAGTCTCGGCGCGGGCTTCCGCTATGTCGGCGGCTCTTTCGGCTCGACGAGCTACAAGGTCGTGAACAGCGTGACGACCTTCGAGCTGTTCAAGACGAAGAGCTTCACTTTGTTCGACGCGATGCTCGCCTACGACCTTGGCCATGCCAGCCCGGCGCTGGGCGGCCTCAGCGTCGCGGTGAACGCACAGAATCTGTTCGACAAGCAGCACGTCTCGTCCTGCTTCTTCTCGAACAGCTGCTATTTCGGCGCGTCGCGGACCGTCGTGGGGTCTCTGCGCTACAAATGGTGAGGTTTCGCCCGGTTCAGCCGGGCGGATAGTCGAAAGGCCGGCTTGCGGGCAAAGCGTCCCGAAGGCTGGCCTTTTGGGTGCCATGCCGGCACCGAACTGCCATTATATCGATGGAATGATGGTGGCCCTGCGCGGCGCGCTTGAAAGCGCGTGCCCAGCGAGCGGAAAATATACACGCATCGGTGTTTTGCTCCGTGCAAATTGCGCCTGCAGGCTCCAACTGATGAAAGCTGCCATTGGCTCAGATCGCTGGCCGACATCGCACGGTGCGCGGTCGCCAAGCTGTTGTAACTGAAAACGCTAAGATATTCTGGAGCGCCTACTCGGTAATGATCAAAGGGTGATACAAGGGGGATGGATGAACGTAAGCCGCTTGGCGCAGTAAGAAGGAATACCAAATGGTCGATAATTTGCCGAACCGCCGCGAGCTCATCCAGCTTGCAAGTGGCGGTCTTTGTGGAGCTTCCGTCGAAGATATCGCCCGTCGTGCCGGCTTGATTGCCGGCGTTCCCGTGCCTGCAAATGCCACCAGTTCTGAGATGATTGAACTCCTGAACCAGGCGGTCAATGAAGTCGCCGCTGCAGCAGGTTACTCGATCATAGACCCCGTAGTCGCCGCTACCACTACAAACATTTTGCTCTCCGGTGCGCAGACAATCGATGATGTAGCAGTGGTTCCCACCGACCGCGTGCTGGTGAAGAACCAGAACAGCGGTAGTGAGAACGGCGTTTATGTCGCCGCTAGCGGCGCTTGGTCGCGCGCAGCGGACTTCAATAGCAGCGGTGCGGCAGTTACCGGGGCGCTCGTTCAGGTCGACGGGGGCGATCAGGCCGGTGCTTGGGCTTTGGCCACCAAGGGTATGATCACCGTCGGCACGACGGAGCAGACTTGGCAGCCCCACTCTTATCGCAGTTCGGCCAAGGTGCCCTTCAAACGATCCGGCGACGGAATGGTAGTCCGCAGCGTGCATGAAACGCTGCTCGACAATGCGGTTAGTGTCGAGGACGGAGGAGCTCTCGCTACAGCCGCCGACAACGCCGCCGTAATCGGTAGATTGCTCGATGCGCAGAAGCAGGTGAACTCCGTCACCTATTCCGATGGTGGCGCCGTCGCGGCGGATGCGGTCAAGAGCGTCACCCTGCCGAGGCAGTACACCGTTAAGGCCCCCTCGACGCTATGGGCCAAGACAGCGGTACGGGGATTGAATGGCTTGGCCAGCGGACTCACGCTCGCGAAAGATGCCACCGGAGACGAGATTTTCCGTGTGGGTGGCTCGAAATTGCAAACGGGCTGGGCGAACGAATGGAGGATCGAGGGCGGCGCCTACAGCGTTCTCAAGGCGGGCGGAGCATTTGTGCGCAAGCACCCTGATATCGCCCATGTTCACGACACATCGGGTGGGTCCTTTTTGACCAACTATCGCATCGCCGACGTCGACATTGCCGCCCCCTATGGGATCGCGTTGGGAGACTGCTACAGCCAATGCGCCACCTTCGAGCGCATCCGTTTCGTCGGCCGGGCGGAGCAGCTCATCAACGTCCAGGGGCACCATCTGATGTTTCGGGACATCGACAAGACGGGATTCACGGGTACCAACAGTGCCCCCCTGATTCGCGTTGGCGATCCCACCAACAAGAACCCCACCACCCACGTTACATTCCAGAATCTGGTCCTCGACCTCAATGGCAACGCCAGGAAAGACAGTCTCCACGTCGTTAACGCCAAGAACACGCTGATCGACGGATACCATCACGAACTGAGCGCCTTTAAGACCATGCTGCTGGTGGAGCAGAGCTATGGCACCGAGTTGCGCCGACCTATCTTCGTATCCTCGCGGACCGATGGCCTAATAAAGATGGTCAATAGCGATCTTCGAAGGGACGTCCACGAGGCGGCCGCGAATAGGTGGTGGGATGAATATGATCGGTCTGGCAAGTGCCCCATCCGCATCAGCCGCTTGCGGTCCTATTACTCGGCGGTGCTACCGATCCTTGAGGATATCACCGTCAAGGAAATTCAGAACGTCTCTGCCTCGGAGCCGATGATCGATGTTGTCGCGATGAACGTGATGGGTAATCTATTGAAGAACCCTGCGTTTGTTGACGGCACGGCTGGCTGGACCATCCCCGCTGGTGCGACCGCCACTCTGATAGCAGGCAATAAGGCAATATCTGACGGTCAAATCCTGCGCCTAACGTGGGCTTCCGACACTGATGGCATATTTTATGTCATGCAGACCATTGCTGGCAACTTCGCCGATCGGGCGATCACTTATGCCATGACCGCCGAAATCGGCAGCAATGGACGGGTTACCGACAAATCGTTCATGGCCCCGGGCGAAACCGGCTTCGGCGTCAACCAGGGGCGCATCTACGCGAACCAAGGCTTTGTAAAATCGGCGGCGGTGAGCACCAACAGCAAGGGCCACGCCGCCTATGCTATCGTCAACCCCCGCGCCGGCTGGCATTATGATATCCATCTGCTCGAGGCTGGCTATGGCCGGCAGATCGCGTCGATTTTGCCGCTCCCGATGCTGCCGAAAGTCGCTGATCCCGTCGACCTTGCCACGGCTCTCAAGTCGATTGCATCGATCATCGATACCCTGCAGGCGGCGGGAATTATGCGAACCACATGATTGGGGCTGCCATCAAATCGGCGGGATTTTACCTCTTTTGGCAGGCGACAATCGCTCCGATCACAGCCAGTGTTTCCTCTGGATCGCGAACGCGGACGGTGTCCAGGCCGAGTTGTTTCGCAGGATAATCATTCCCGCCCGGAAAGATCGCGTCGCCGATGAACATCATCGCGTCGAGCGGTATGCCGCTCGCGTCGCGCAGTTTCTTGAGGCCATAAGCCTTGTCGACGCCTTCGCGCGTAATATCGATCGAGGTCGCGCCGCCCATGTTGATCGACAGCCCCGGCAGGCGCGTGCGCAAATCTGCCTGAATGATCTTCCGCTTCGCAAAATCGGGATCCCAGATTTCCTTGGCGTGAATCGGCGCCTGCTGGCCGAGGGCGGAAAATGTGATCTGGCTGCCGCGATCTTCGATCCGTTCTCCCCATGTTTCCTGAGGTACGAAGCCGGTAGCTTCGAGCGAAGCGTCGAAAGCCGCAAATATCGACTGTTTTTGCGCCTCATCGAAGAGTTCGGCGTAGACTGGGGACCATTTCCCGTCGCCGTGGGTATAAAGCTTGGTTCCCGTTGTCGGCATCAACCATAGATGCGCGAGACTAGCGCGCTGCGGCAATCGGCTGGCTACCTGTTTGTCGAACTGGGGCCAGTCGCCACCGGATATGACGGCGACCTGGGCCACCTGCAGAAGATCGGCGAACGCCTCCGCCATCCGGTCGGACAGCGGCTGTTTGCTTTCAGCGAGAGTTCCGTCGAGATCGAATGCGACAAGCTGCTTCATCTGGGAAAGCTCCTGGAGAAAATCCGACGCAGGGCTGGCAGCCCGCTCCGGTGGCATGCAGGCTACTGCCTCTAAAGTCAGGATAATCAGGTTGAGCGCGAGCGCTTGCCATAGCCGATGTGAAGGGAAGGAATGTTGCCTGGAGCATTCCTGGTTCTGAATGAAGTAATCAAGCCTTTGAAAAATGGTGAGCCCTGCTGGGTTCGAACCAGCGACCTACTGATTAAAAGTCAGTTGCTCTACCGACTGAGCTAAGGGCCCATCGCGGCGCCGCCGAAGCGGGCTTGCGAAGTGAGCCGCCGCCCTAGTGCGCCGATGCGGTCCGGTCAACCGGCTTTGGACGCGCAAGGCGCGCGGCGAGTTGGCGGACGCTGCGACCATGCAGCGGATGCTGCCATTCGGGGACGATCGCACGCAGCGGGCCGAGCACGAACGCACGCTCTTCGATGGCGGGATGCGGGATGGTCAGTGTGCCGTCGGACCAGGCGCCGCCCGACCAGAGCAGGATATCGAGGTCGAGCGTCCGTGCGCTCCAGCGCTGGCCGGTGCGGCGGCCGAAGCTCGCCTCGATCGCTTGCAACCGTACGAGCATTTCGGGAGGGCTGAGCGGCGAGGCGACGAGCGCGACGGCGTTCGCGTAGCGGCGGCGCGACGGGCCGAGCGGATCGCTCGCGATGATCGGGCTCGCGTCGACCGCCTCGATATCGGCGCTCTCCAGCGCCGCCAGTGCGGCGAGCAGCACCGCGCGCGGGTCGCCGAACCGCGCATGGCGCCGATTCGATCCGAGCCCGATGGCGTAGAGGGGAAGCGGCATTGCGTTGCTCATGGCCCCGCGCCTATCGCAGATGCGTGGAAATTGACAGCCCATTGCCCGGAACCGAGCCGCCGCGCGATTGCCCGCGCTGCCCGCGGCTCGTCGCGTTTCGCCGCGAATGCCAAGCCGAGCATCCCGATTGGTGGAATGCCCCGGTCCATGCGTTCGGCGATCCCGATGCGTGGCTCGCTTTTGCGGGACTCGCGCCGGGCAAGCATGGCGCGAACCGCACCGGCCGGCCTTTCACCGGCGATTATGCAGGCGATCTGCTGTTTGCGACGCTCGCCGAATTCGGGCTGAGTCGGGGCCGCTACGATGCGCGCATCGACGACGGGTTGACGCTCGACGGCGCGATTATCGTCAACAGCGTCAAATGCCTGCCGCCCCAGAACAAACCCGCGCCCGCCGAAATCGCGAATTGTCGCCCGTTTTTCGAAACGCAACTGGCGGCCTTGCCTCAGGTTCGCGTGATCATCGCGCTGGGACGGATCGCGCATGACGCCACGCTAAGGGCGGCTGGCGCGCGCCTCGCGGACTCCCCCTTCGGCCATGGCGCAGTGCATATGCTGCCCGATGGACGGCATCTGATCGATAGCTACCACTGCTCGCGCTACAACACGAACACCGGGCGGCTGACGCCCGAAATGTTCGCCGATGTCTTCCGCACCGCGCTGACGCTCAAGGATCAGACGAGCGGGCCGAATTCCTCGACCAGCCCGCGGTAAAGGACGCGCTTGAACGGGACGATCAGTTTCTCGATCTCGTTCAGCTCGGCCCATTTCCACGCGCGGAATTCCTGATGCTTGGTGTGGATGTTGACGTCGCCATCCTCACCCATGAAGCGCATCAGGAACCAGTGCTGGCGCTGGCCGCGATATTTGCCGCCCCACATCTTGCCGATCAGATGGTCGGGCAGGTCATAGAAATATTCCTCGCGGCTGCGCGCGATGATCTCGACCAACCCGCCATGGACGCCGGTTTCCTCGCCGAGTTCGCGGATTGCCGCTTCCTCGGCATCTTCGCCATCGTCGATCCCGCCCTGCGGCATCTGCCACGCCTCGCTCGACGTATCGAGCCGCTGGCCGACGAAGACGCGGCCATCACGATTGGCGAGCATGACGCCCGCGCAGGGGCGGTAAGGGAGAGAGCTATGGTCGATCATGCCGCCCCGGTAGCTTCAGCGACGAGCGCTTTCAATACGGTCAATGCCCCGCGAATATCTTCTTTGGCGCTCGGAATCCCCTGCGCGAGGTTGATATAGCCGTGAATCGTTCCCGTCGCCTCGCGATAGGTGGTCGGCACCCCGGCCTCGATCAGCTTTGCCGCATAGGCGCGCCCCTGATCGCGCAGCGGGTCGAGCCCGGCGGTGATTAGCAGCGTCGGAGGCAGCCCCGCGGCCGAAAAATCGAGCGGCGAGGCGCGATAGTCGGCGGGATCGGCGGCATAATGATTGCCGAACCACGTCATGCTGCCCTGCGTCAGCAGATGGCCTTCGCCGAAATCGCGATAGCTCTGCCAATCGTCGTGCGTCGTCACGGCGGGGTAGATCGGGTGGATCGCGATGACGGGTTTCGACGCCGGCTTGTCGCGTAGGGTGAGCGCGGTTGCGATCGTCAAATTGCCCCCGGCGCTTTCGCCCGAGAGGACAAGCCCGGTGCAGGGAATGTTGTCGGCGACCCAGCGCGTCGCGGCCTCGCAATCGATCGGCGCGGCGGGGAAGGGGTGTTCGGGCGCGAGGCGGTAATCGACCGCGATTACGGGCATGTCGAGCAGCCGCGCCGCTTCCGCGCAATAGGCGTCATGCGTGTCGAGGTCGCCGATCACCCAACCGCCGCCATGATAGAAAACCATCACCGGGCCGGTTTCGCGGGCCGGGCGGTTGTCGTAGATGCGGATGGCGATCTCGCCGGCGGGGCCGGGGATGGTGCGATTCTCGACATGCGCGATCTCGCCGCGCGGCACATCGGCGAGCTGGCCCATCATGCGGAACATCGCGCGCGCGCCCTCGGGTGGCATCTCTTCCATCTTCGGGCCTTCCTGCGCATTCAGGAAAGCAAGGAAAGCCGCCACGTCGGGGCGCGTAAAATGGGTGGTGCCGTCGGTCATCTGCGTCTCTCCCTGATCGCCATTTTCGCCATGCTATTCGGGATCGGCGGGGCAAATTCAATCCCGAAATGAAACTCACCTGCGCTTCACGCTTTGCAGGGTACAATTTTTTCTCAATTGCGGCTTGGCGCACACCGGCCTAGGCCGATGTCACAGGTTCGCAAGATTTGAGGCAGAAGAGATAATGGCGACAGCGGTAGTGGACCAGGCCGACAAACGGCAGTCCCCCCTTTCGGATGCGGTAGTTGTACGATTTGCCGGGGACAGTGGCGACGGGATGCAGTTGACCGGCGGTCAATTCACTCTGTCCTCCGCGCTCGCGGGCAACGACTTTGCGACCTTCCCCGATTTCCCCGCCGAAATCCGCGCGCCGCAGGGCACGCTGTTCGGCGTGTCGGCGTTCCAGATCAATTTCGGATCGTCGGCGATCGACACCGCGGGTGACGCGCCCGACGTGCTCGTCGCGATGAACCCCGCAGCGCTCAAGACCAATGTGCCGCAATTGAAGCAGGGCGGCCTGATCATCGCCGACGAGGGCGAGTTCAACGACCGCAATCTCGCCAAAGCGAAATATGAGGCGAACCCGCTCGACGACGGCAGCCTCGCGAAGTGGCAATTGCTCAAGCTCAACATCAGCCAGCTGACGATGGATGCCGTGAAGCCCTTCGGGCTCGGCAACAAGGAAGCTTTGCGCTGCAAGAATATGTGGACGCTGGGGCTCGCGCTCTGGATGTTCGACCGCGACCGCCAGCCGCTGATCGACTGGCTCAACGCGAAATTCGCCAAAGCGCCCGATCTGGCCGCGGCGAACGTCGCGGCACTCAATGCAGGGCACGCCTATGGCGAGACCGCCGAACTCGCGGGCCCGCTCAAGCAGCATCATGTCGACCCCGCACCGGTGGCGCCCGGCCTCTATCGCACGCTGACCGGCGCCGAGGGCATCGCGCTCGGCCTCGTTGCGGGCGCGCAGCTGGCCAAGCTGCCGATGTTCTTCGGCGGCTATCCGATCACGCCGGCATCGGCGATCCTGCATCACTTGTCGCGGCTCAAGGAATATGACGTCACGACCTTCCAGGCCGAGGACGAAATCGCCGCGATCTGCTCGGCGATCGGCGCGAGCTATGCGGGCTCGCTCGGCGTCACCAGCTCGTCGGGACCCGGCATCGCGCTGAAGGGCGAGGCGATGGGGCTTGCGATTATGACCGAGCTGCCGCTCGTCATCGTCAACTCGCAGCGCGGCGGCCCCTCGACGGGCCTGCCGACGAAGACCGAGCAGTCCGATCTCTATCAGGCGGTCTATGGCCGCAACGGCGATGCGCCGATGCCCGTCGTCGCTGCGCGCTCGCCCGGCGATGCGTTCGAATGCGCGATCGAGGCGGTGCGTATCGCGGTGCAATATATGACCCCGGTGATGCTGCTGACCGACGGCTATATCGCCAATGCGGCGGAGCCGTGGGCAGTGCCCGATCTCACGACCTACGAAGCCTTCCCGGTCGAATTCCTCACCGAAGCGCCCGAGGGCGGGTTCAAGCCCTATGGCCGCGATGAAAATCTCAAGCGTCCGTGGGTGAAGCCGGGTACGCCGGGCCTGCTCCACCGGATCGGCGGGATCGAGAAGGAACTCGACACCGGGCACATCAACTATGCGCCCGAAAACCATCAGGCGATGACCGATATCCGCAAGGACAAGATTGACGGCATCAAGGTTCCCGACCAGGTCGTCGAACTCGGCGCCGAGGGCGGCAAGCTCGCGGTCGTCGGCTGGGGCTCGACCTTCGGCCCGATCCATCAGGCCGTGCGCCGCAAGCGCGCCGAAGGCCTCGACGTCAGCCACGTCCATATCCGCCACATCTGGCCGCTGCCCGCCAATCTCGGCGAATTGCTGAAAAGCTATGACAAGGTGATCGTCCCCGAGATGAACACCGGTCAGCTCAAGACCGTGCTGCGCGACCAGTATCTGGTCGATGCGAAGCCGGTGAACAAGGTGTCGGGCCAGCCCTTCACCATCGCCGAAATCGAAGCCGCCATCGAGGAGGCACTCAAGTGAATGAAATGACCACCATCGCGCGGACGACGACGCTCAAGGATTGGGAAACCGATCAGGAAGTCCGCTGGTGCCCCGGCTGCGGCGACTATGCGATCCTGAAGGCGGTGCAGCGCACGATGCCCGAAATCGGCACGACGCCCGAAAACACCGTGTTCGTCAGCGGTATCGGCTGCTCGTCGCGCTTCCCCTATTATATGGAAACCTATGGTTTTCACACGATCCACGGCCGCGCGCCGGCGTTCGCGACGGGGCTGAAGCTTGCCAACCCGGACCTCGACATCTGGATCGTCACCGGCGACGGCGACGGGCTGTCGATCGGCGGCAATCACACGATGCACCTGATCCGCCGCAATCTCGACTGCCAGATCATGCTGTTCAACAACGAGATCTATGGCCTTACAAAAGGGCAATATTCTCCGACCAGCCGCGTCGGCACGACCAGCCCGTCGACGCCTTATGGCTCGGTCGACCGCCCCGCGCAGCCCGCGGCCTTCGCGCTCGGTGCCGGCGCGCGCTTCGTTGCGCGTGGCTTCGATGTGTCGAAGGAGTTGCCGAACGTGCTGAAGGCGGCACACGCGCACAAGGGCGCCGCTTTTATCGAGATTTTCCAGAACTGTATCGTCTATAACAAAGACGTGTTCGAGGATTTCGCCGCGCCGAAGGGCGCCGAGGATCGCCAGCTCTGGCTCACGAATGGCGAACCGATGGTCTATGCCAAGGGGACCAAGGGCATCGCGCTCGACGCCGAGGCGCTGCACCTCAAGACCGTCGATGTCGTCGACGGCGACTGGCAGGCGGCCGGCGTCATCGTCCACGACGTCACCAACCGCAGCGTCGCGCATATGCTCGTCGAAATGCGCTTCGGCGAATTCCCGATGGCCTTGGGCGTCCTCTACGACGACCCGCGCCCGACCTTCGAGGCCGACGTCGTCCGCCAGAACAAGGCGGCTGCCGAAGGCAAGACGGCCGACCTGCAGAGCCTGCTCAAAAAGGGACAGACCTGGACGGTGACCGAGGGCGGGCCCGAGCTCTGATCCTGCCGCGGCACCGCGCGCCGGATCTATAGCTCGGCATGGATAACCTGACTCACAGCCTCGTCGGCGCGGTTCTTGGCCAGATGGGGCTCAAGAAGAAAACCGGCCTTACGATGCCGACGCTGATCATCGCGGCGAACCTGCCCGATATCGACGCGGCCTGCGCGGTCTATGGCATCGAATCGCTGTCGATGCGGCGCGGGATCACCCACGGGCCGATCGCGCTGCTGGTGCTGCCGATCCTGCTGTGGGGGCTGATGCTCGCCTTCGACCGCTGGCAGGGCCGGCGCGGAAAACGGCCGGCGGCGCGCCTCCCGATCGACAAGGGCTGGTTGCTCGCGCTCGCTTATGTCGGCTGCCTCAGCCATCCGGCGCTCGACTGGCTCAACAATTACGGCATTCGCCTGCTCGAACCGTTCAGCCATCGCTGGTTCTACGGCGACAGCATCTTCATCATCGACCTGTGGATATGGATCGCGCTTGCGGTGTCGCTCTGGCTGTCGCTGCGCGGCGAGCGGCGCGGGGCGGCGAACTGGTGGCGCCCGGCGTGGATCGGTTTCACCGCCGTGTGTGCCTATATCTTCGTTAACGGCCTCATCACCGGCGCTGCCGAGCGCATGGCCTCGCGCGCGCTTGAGGCGAGCGGTCAGAAGGATGCGCTCGTCGTTGCGAGCCCGCCGCCGCTCGCCTTTTGGAAGCGCGATATATTCTGGCGCGCCGCCGACCGCTACGGCACCGCAAGCTTCGTTCCGGGTGTCGGCGGCGAAGTCGATCTGACCGGCGCACCGACCGGCATGGACGATCCGCGCCTCGCGACCTGGGTCAAGGCCGATCCCGCGGCGCGGGCTTTCCTGTTCTGGTCGCGGATGCCCGTGGCGCAACGCGATGGCGACGCGATCCTGCTCCGCGACCAGCGTTTCATGCACCCGCTCGCGCAGGACCGGTTTCAGGTTCGCCTGACCGCGCCCGACACCGCCAGCCATCCCGAATGAGCGCGCCCGCGTGACGTCATGGCGCCGCGTGTTTCAACCGATTGTCAGCGCGATGCGTTTGAGGCAGGAAGGTGACAATGAACACGCATGTCAGCCCGCGCCGCGGTAAGGAACTGCTCCGCGCCGACCGTGCCTATCGCTCGGGCGGCGGCATGGCGCGGCTGATCGCGCTCGCGCCCGCGAGTCTCTTTCACCGCATGCTCGACCGGATCGATGCGGGGCTCGCCCACGGAACGATAGAGAGCCATCTGCCCGATAGCAGCGTGCGCCTGCTCGGCGGGCGCGGCAAAGGGCCGGTTGCGGTCGTTCATCTCCACAGCTGGGCCTCGCTCGCACGACTGGCGCTTTCGGGCTCAGTGGGCTGGTATCGCGCGTGGGAAGCCGGCGAATGGTCGTCGCCCGATCCGGTGCCTTTGTTCGACTTGTTCATGCGCAACGGAGAAGCGCTGGGCAATGTCGCGCGCGCGCATGGGCCATGGCGATGGCTTAATAAGGCGATCCACGCGCTCCATCGCAACGACCGGCGCGGGGCGAAGCGGAACATCCACGCCCACTATGATTTGGGCAATGATTTCTATCGCTTGTGGCTCGATCCGAGCATGAATTATTCGAGTGCGCTGTTCACCGATCCCGGCCAGTCGCTCGAGGAGGCGCAGGCGGCAAAGGTCGACGCGATCCTCGACCGGCTCGATCTCCGGTCGGGAAGCCGGCTGCTCGAGATCGGCTGCGGCTGGGGGGCGCTCGCCGAGCGCGCGGTCGAACGCCACGACGTGCTCTACACCGGCATCACCTTGTCGCCCGCGCAGGCCGAAATCGCCGACGCGCGGCTCGCGGCGGTCGATCTGTCGGATCGCTCTCGCATCGAAATCTGCGATTACCGCGACGCGCAGGGCCCCTATGACGCGATTGCCAGCGTCGAGATGGTCGAGGCGGTCGGCGAGGCCTATTGGCCCGCCTATCTCGACGCGATCGCGCGGCTGCTGCGCCCCGGCGGCAAGGCGGCGATCCAATATATATTGATCAACGACGCGCTGTTCGACCGCTACGCCGCGAGCAGCGATTTCATCCAGGCCTATATCTTTCCGGGCGGCTGCCTGATTTCGGAAAGCCGCTTTCGCGCGCTTGCCGAGGCGCGCGGCCTTGCGTGGCGCGACGTGCACCGCTTCGGCGGCGACTATGCCGAGACGCTGCGCCAATGGCGCGAGCGCTTCGATGCGGCGGTTGCAGCGGACCAGCTTCCGCCGGGGTTCGACGCGCGCTTCGTCCGGCTCTGGCGCTATTATCTGCAATATTGCGAAGGCGGCTTTCGTGGCGGCGGCATCGACGTCGCGCAAGTCACACTCGAAAAGACAGCCTGAAAACAGGGGGAGAGACGTACATGCGAAGATTTTTGGCGGCGGTGCTGCTGTGCACCGCGGCGGCGGGGTGCAGCGCGCCCGCACCGACCGAGACCACCGATAAACTGCCAAAGGATCTGAATGTGCTGTTCTGGACCCAGGATCAACGCGACGCCGCCTTCCGTACGATGGAGACGGTCCCCAAGGTTGTCGTCAACACCGTGAAGGCGGGCGGGCCCGTCTATCCGCTGCCGCAGGGCAAGCCGATCGACCTCGGCGATATCGATGCCCATATGGCGAAGCAGCGCAATGCCGGACTGATCATCGTGCAGGACGGCAAGATCCGGCTCGAGAAATATGCGCTCGGCTATGGCGCCGCGGGCCGCTGGACGAGTTTCTCGGTCGCGAAAAGCTTTACCTCGACGCTTGTCGGCGCTGCGGTGAAGGACGGCTATATCAAGAGCCTCGACGACAAGGTCACCGTCTATATCCCGGGCCTCAAGGGCTCGGCCTATGACGATGTGTCGGTGAAGCAGCTGCTGACGATGACTTCGGGCGTCAAATGGAACGAGGATTATACCGATCCCAAGTCCGACGTCGCGCTGTTCAATATGCAGAAGCCCGTTGCCGGCGAGGACATAACGGTCAGCTACATGAAGACCTTGCCGCGCGAAGCGCCAGCAGGTTCGAAGTGGGTGTACAAGACTGGCGAAACCAATTTGATCGGCGTGCTCGTCTCGAGCGCGACGGGCAAGACGCTGTCGGCCTATCTGTCCGAAAAGGTGTGGAAACCGTTTGGCATGGAGCAGGACGCGGTGTGGATGCTCGGCGCGACGGGGCACGAGATCAGTGGCTGCTGTATGTCGGCGAGCCTCAAGGATTATGCGCGCTTCGGCCAGTTCATCCTGAACGGCGGGGTCGCGGGCGGCAAGAAGGTGCTGCCCGACGACTGGTTGCCCGCGGCGACGACGAAGCAGGCGGGCATCGACCTGCCGGGCCGCGGCTATGGCTATCAGTGGTGGACCAATGACGACGGCAGCTTCGCGGCGCAGGGCATCTTCGGGCAGGGCATCTTCATCGACCCGAAACGCAAACTGGTGATCGCGTCGAACGGCAACTGGCCGACCGCCACCGATCCCGAGGGTGTCGGCGCGGCGCGTGAGGCGTTCTATAAGAGTGTGCAGGCGGCGGTGGACAAGGAGGCGAAATAAGCCGTCGCCCCGCGAAGGCGGGGGCCGCTGGCGATGTAGCGTAAGGCTTCCAGCGGCCCCCGCCTTCGCGGGGGCGACGTGCATTAATCGACGGCAGTTGCCGTCGCGCGCTGGGCCAGCCACACCGCGACAAGCGGGACGGCGACGCCCAGCGCCATGATCCACCATGCGTCGGCGAGCGTGACGGCGCGGTAAAGTGCCGCGCCGATCACCGCGCCGGCGACGATCCACCCGGCTCCGGTGCCCGCCGAAATGCGCATCGCGAACCAGCTGCCGCCGAAGGTGCCGATGAACCAGCCGACGATCAGCGCGATTGTCGATCCGATCGGGATCAGGACTTCGCCGCTGTCCGGATCATAGACATCGGGCGAAATTTCGCTGCCGGCATATTGGGCGAGCCAGATCAGCCCGAACGCGACGACGATGCCGATCACCGCCGCAATCGCCGTCCGCAAAATATCCTTGGTCATTCCCGCGCCCTCGCAAACCCTCTTATGCGAGCGTCTTAGCGCAGGAAAACAAAGATGGCGTTAAGCTTTTTCCATGACCTTGGGCAGCGCGTGGAAGGCGGTGCTGTCGAAGCCGTCGACCATCAGGCCGGCGACAAATTCGCCGACTGCCGCCGGATCCTTGATGCTCTGCGGGTCTTCGCCCGGATAGGCGCGCGCGCGCATCTGCGTCCGTGTGCCACCGGGATCGAGGATCGCGGTGCGCACGGTCGAGATGTTGCGCATTTCGGCGCCATAGCTGGTGACCAGCGTCTCGAACGCCGCCTTCGACGCGGCATAGGCGCCCCAATAGGCGCGCGGTTCGCGTGCGACGCTGCTCGACAGCGCGATCAGCCGGCCGTTCGCGGCGCGGCGCAGCAGCGGGTCGAAATTGGCGATCAGCGCCTGCTGCGCGATCAGGTTCAGCGTCAGCAGCTTGTTGAATTCCTTGCCGTCGATCGCGGCAACGGGGGTCAGCGTGCCGAGCATCGCGGCGTTGAGCACGAGCATGTCGAGTTGCTGCCAGCGTTCGGCGATTGCACTCGCGAGGCGCGCGATGCTGTCGCCGTCGGTCAGGTCGAGCGGCGCGATCGTCGCGCTGCCGCCGGCTTCGTGGATGCGGTCTTCGAGTTCTTCGAGCCCGCCTGCGGTGCGTGCGGTGATCACGACATGCGCGCCGCGCGCCGCGAGCGATTCGGCGATCGCTTCGCCGATGCCACGGCTCGCCCCGGTGACGAGCGCAACCTGGCCCGCCAGTTCTTTAGACGTCGTATTCATTCTGTCAGACAACCCGTTCGGCAAGCAGCGAAAATTGATCTTCCAGCCCATGCTCGTCGAAATCGGTCAGCGTGGTCGGATAGTCGCCGGTAAAGCAGGCGTCGCAATATTTCGGCGCGTCGTCGCTGCGCTTCGCTTCGCCCAGCGCGCGATAAAGACCGTCGATCGAGATGAAGGACAGGCTGTCGGCGTTGATGAAATTCGCCATCTGGCCGACGCTCATCTGCGCCGCGAGCAGTTTGGCGCGTTCGGGCGTGTCGACGCCATAGAAGCAGCTGTGCTGCGTCGGCGGACTCGCGATGCGCATATGCACCTCGGTCGCGCCGGCATCGCGCATCATCTGCACGATTTTCAGGCTGGTCGTGCCGCGCACGATCGAATCGTCGATCAGCACGATGCGCTTGCCCGCGATCAGCGCGCGGTTGGCGTTGTGCTTCAGCTTGACCCCGAGATGGCGGACCTTGTCGCCCGGCTGGATGAAGGTGCGCCCGACATAATGCGAGCGGATGATCCCGAGTTCGAACGGAATGCCCGATTCCTGGGCATAACCGATCGCCGCGGGCGTACCCGAATCGGGGACGGGGATGACGAGGTCGGCGTCGACCGGATTTTCGCGCGCCAGTTCGGCGCCAATCGCCTTGCGCACCGAATAGACGCTCGTCCCGTCGACAATCGAATCGGGGCGCGAGAAATAGACATATTCGAAGATGCACGGCCGCGCCGCATGGTCGGCGAAGGGGCGGTGCGAGGTGAGCTGGCCATCACGGATGATGACGAGCTCGCCCGGTTCGACCGAGCGCACGAATTCGGCGCCGACGACGTCGAGCGCGACGGTTTCCGACGCAAGGATATGCGCGTCGCCGAGCTTGCCGATCACGAGCGGGCGGATGCCGAGTGGATCGCGGCAGCCGATCATGCCCTCGGCGGTCAGGCAGATCAGCGAATAGGCGCCTTCGACCTGCTTCAGCGCGTCGATGAAGCGGTCGAGCAGCGAGCGATAGGCCGATGTTGCGACGAGGTGGATGATCACCTCGGTATCGCTGGTCGACTGGAAGATCGAACCGCGGCGGACGAGCACCTTCTTGAGCGCCGCCGCGTTGGAAATATTGCCATTATGCGCGACCGCGAAGCCGCCGGTCGACAGGTCGGCGAACAGCGGCTGGACGTTGCGCAGCGCGGTCTCGCCCGTCGTCGAATAGCGGACATGGCCGACCGCCGATCCGCCTTGCAGCTGGCGCATGATGTCGTCGCGGTCGAAATTGCCTGCGACATGGCCCATCGCGCGGTGGGTGTGGAATTCCTTGCCGTCGAAGGCAGTGATGCCCGCGGCTTCCTGTCCACGGTGCTGCAGGGCGTGAAGCCCCAGCGCGACTACCGCGGCAGCGCTATCGGCGCCATGAATACCAAATACGCCGCACTCCTCGCGGAGCTTGTCGTCATCAAAAGGGTGGGTCGTCAGCATGTCATTCCAGGGGCAGGGGGGCAGTGACTGGGGCGCATATAGGGACGGCAATCGCAAATGTCGCCCCCCTAATCACCGATTTGTCACAGTGGATGCGAACAACGGCGTGACAGTGGCTTCAAACCTGCTCTAAAGCCCGGTTTATGGATGATCAGCGCGACACGACCGACCGATTTTCTCCGCGTTTCGACGCCGCCGGACTGGTGACGGCGATCGTCGTCGACGCCGATACGCATATCCTGCTGATGGTCGCGCATATGAACGCCGAGGCGATCGAGCAGACTCGCGCGACGGGGCTGGCGCATTTCTGGTCGCGGTCGCGGGCTGCGTTGTGGCGCAAGGGCGAGACGTCGGGCAACGGCCTGACGGTCGTAGAGATGCGCGTCGATTGCGATCAGGACGCGCTGCTGCTCCGCGTGAAGCCGGCGGGCCCCGCCTGCCACACGGGTCGCCGATCCTGCTTTTATCGCCGTGTCGAGGCCGATGGCGGCCTGACCTTCCTGGCGGACGATGCGCAAGGTTGACGCTGCCGCGCTTGCGGTTCTGCTGCTCGCGGCGTGCGGGCGGCCTGCGCCGGACGAGCGCGCCACTGGGATCGACACTGGCAACCCGCTAGAAGTGACCGCGCGTCAGCGCGGCGTCGTGCACTCCGCAGCCGCGACGCCGGTCGGCGTGTTCGAGCGCGCGCACGATCTCGGCCGCGATGCGATGTGCGTGGTTCCCGATGGCGCCGGGAAATGGCGCTTCGCCGTCACCGCCGCCTTCGGTCCCGGCCTCTCGTGCGCCGCCAGCGGAACGATGGTTCGCGAGGGTCGCGGCTGGCGGATGCGCTTCGCCGGGATCGATGGCTGCGAAGCATTTGTGCATGAGGAAGAGGATGAGCTTCGCTTGCCCGGAAAGCTGCCGCCGCAATGCCGCCGCCTGTGCCCCGGCCGCGCCTCGCTCGCGGGGCTCCGCCTGCCGCGCGCGAGCTGGTCGGCAAGCGACGCGGGGGACTTGCGGATTACCGATCGAGACGGCAATATGCAGCGTCCTTGCGAGGGCTGACCTGCCCCGAATTGACCCGCTCTGCCGGGCTTGACGTTCACGTCAACGGAAACTAGTTTCACCGGCATGACCGAACAATATGGCCACGCCCATATCGATACGCCCGACCATCTGGGGCGCGAACAATTCAGCATCACCGACTTGTCGACCGAGTTCGGGGTCACCGCCCGCGCGCTGCGTTTCTATGAGGATGAGGGGCTGATCAGCCCGTCGCGCAAGGGATTGTCGCGCATCTATTCGAAACGCGACCGCGCGCGGCTCGCGTGGATCCTCCGCGCCAAGCGCACGGGTTTCAGCCTCGCCGACATTCGCGAGATGATCGACCTCTACGACGTCGGCGATGGCCGCAAGCTGCAGCGGCAGGTGACGATCGAGAAATGCGAACAGCGCATCGGCTTGCTGCAACGCCAGCGCGACGATATTGACAGCGCTGTAGATGAGCTGTCACGTTTCATCGACATGGTGAAAAAAGTCGACGCCGGCCAATAAGCCGGCCTGAGCCTCTCCCCGGGCAAGTATGACATTGTTAGCTGCTTTTCAGAAGGATAACCCATGCCCGTCTATCGCGCTCCCGTGCAGGACACCCTCTTTCTTCTCAACGACGTGCTCGGGATCGAGCGTTATTCGAACCTGCCCGGTTTCGCGAACGCGACCCCCGACATGATCGAGGCGGTGCTGACCGAGGCGGGCAAGTTCTGCGAGGAAGTGCTGTTTCCGATCAACCAGTCGGGCGACCTCGAAGGCTGCACGCGCCACGACGACGGCTCGGTGACGACGCCCAAGGGCTTCAAGGAAGCGTATAAGGCCTATTCCGAAGCCGGCTGGGGTCTGCTGACCGCGCCGGAGGAATTCGGCGGGCAGGGGCTGCCGCACGTCATCGGATTTCCGGTCGAGGAATATCGCAACGCCGCCAATCAGGCGTTCGCCATGTATCCGGGGCTGACGCAGGGCGCGACCGCGGCGATCCTTGTCAAAGGATCGGACGAGCAGAAGGCGACCTATGTCCCCCGGATGATCGCGGGCGAATGGGGCGGGACGATGAACCTGACCGAACCGCACTGCGGCACCGATCTCGGCCTCATCCGCACGCGCGCAGTGCCGAACGGCGACGGCAGCTATGCGGTCACCGGCACGAAGATCTTCATCTCGTCGGGCGAGCATGACCTCACCGACAATATCATCCACCTTGTGCTGGCAAAGACCCCCGACGCGCCCGACAGCGTCAAGGGTATCTCGCTGTTCATCGTGCCCAAGTTCATCGTGGGCGACGACGGATCGCTCGGCGAGCGCAATACGCTCTCGTGCGGGTCGATCGAGCACAAGATGGGCATCCACGCCAACTCGACCTGTGTCATGAACTATGATGGCGCCAGGGGCTGGATGGTCGGCGAGGAAAATAAGGGCCTCGCGGCGATGTTCGTGATGATGAACGCCGCGCGCCTCGGCGTCGGTATCCAGGGGCTCGGCCAGGCCGACGTCGCCTATCAGAACGCCGTCCAGTACGCGCAGGACCGCCGTCAGGGCCGCGCGCTCACCGGCCCCAAGGATCCGCAGGAAAAGGCCGACCCGCTGTTCGTCCACCCCGACGTGCGCCGCATGCTGATGGACGGCAAGGCGACGGTCGAGGGGCTGCGTGCGCTCTGCACATGGGGGGCGCTCCAGGTCGACCTCGCGCATGTCGCCGAGAGCGAGGAGGAACGCCAGCGCGCCGACGATCTCGTCAGCCTGCTGACGCCGGTGATCAAGGGCTTTGGCACCGACAAGGGCTATGAAGTCGCGACCAACGCGCAGCAGGTTTTCGGCGGCCACGGTTACATCGAAGAGCAGGGCATGAGCCAGTATGTCCGCGATGCCCGCATCACGATGATCTATGAAGGCGCGAACGGCGTGCAGGCGATGGACCTTGTCGGCCGCAAGCTCGCGCAGAATGGCGGTCGCGCCATCCAGGCCTTCTTCGCGATCGTCGACGAGGAATGCACGCGCGCCAAGGGCAATGAGGCGCTCGCCGATTTCGCGACACGCCTCGAAAAAGCCAACGGCGAGCTCAAGGCCGCGACGATGTGGTTCATGCAGAATGGCATGGCGAACCCGAACAATGTCGGCGCCGGCGCGCATCACTATATGCATATCCTGGGGATCGTCGCGCTCGGCTCGATGTGGCTGATGATGGCCGAAGCGGCGGGCAAGGCGCTCGCCGAAGGCCGCGGCAACAAGGGTTTCCTAGAAGCCAAGCTGGTCACCGCACGCTATTTCGCCGAACGCTTCCTGCCCGACGCGGGCTCGCTCCGCCGCAAGATCGAGGCGGGCAGCGACGCGATGATGGCATTGACGCCCGAACAGTTCGTCGCAGCCTGACGTTAGCCCTTGCAACTATCGCCGCCATCATGCGTGGTGGCGGCGATGGGGACAGAGCTATCACCAATCGTCGTCGAAGGCCGCAATTGCTGGCGCATCGAACGCGCCGAAAAGGCGCGGATGATCGTCGATGCCGCGGATTATTATGCGCTGCTCGAACGGCTGATGGCCGAGGCGAAGGAGCGCATCCTGCTCATCGGCTGGGATTTCGATCCGCGCATCGCGCTGAAGCCCGACAAGCAGGGCAAGGGTGAACCGCTCGGCGATTATCTGCTGCGGCTCGCCAAGGAAAAACCTGACCGCGACATCGACATATTGCGTTGGAATTTCGGCGGGCTGAAGCAATTTGCGATGCCGCGCATCCTGTCGATGATCGCACGCTGGAAACTGACGCGCGCGATCAGCTTTCGCCTCGACAGCGCGCATCCCGTCGGGTGCAGCCATCATCAGAAGGTCGCGGTGTTCGACGATCATCTCGCGGTCTGCGGCGGGATCGACGTGGGCGCGCGCCGCTGGGATACGCGCGATCACAAGGACGGCGACGCGCACCGCACCGCGCCCGACGGTAAAGCCTATATGCCCTGGCACGATTCGACGATGATCCTCGCCGGTCCCGTCGGCAACGCGCTCGCCGAGCTCGGCAACGAGCGCTGGCAGCGTGCGACCAAAAAGCCGCTGCGCGACGTCAAGGGTGATGGCGAGAATTGGCCCGATGATCTCGAACCCGATTTCGAGGGCGTCGATGTCGCGATCTCGCGCACGCGCGCCGAATATGAGGGCTATGAGGAAATCCACGAGATCGAGCAGCTCTATCTCGACATGATCGCGGCTGCGACACGCTTCATCTATTTCGAAAATCAATATTTCACCTCCGGCAAGATCGCCGCCGCCCTCTCGGCGCGGCTGAACGAGGATGATCCGCCCGAATTCGTGATGGTGATGCCGCAGACCGCCGACGGCTGGCTCGAGCAGATGGCGATGGACGCCGCGCGCGTCCAACTGGTGCGCGAGATTGCGAAGGCGAAGCATGGCGACCGCCTGAAAGTCTATTATCCGCGCACCCGGCACGGCGAGCCGATCTATGTCCACGCGAAGACTGCGATCGTCGACGACCGCATGATTCGCGTCGGTTCGGCGAATATGAACAACCGGTCGATGGGGCTCGACAGCGAGTGCGACGTGACGATCGACGCCGCGCTGCCAGCAAATAAAGACATCGAACCCGCGATCGCACGGCTGCGCACGTCGCTGATCGCCGAGCATCTCGATGTGAAGGAAGAAGAGGTCGCGGCGACGTTCAAGCGCACCGGCTCGCTGATCGACACGATCGAGGCGCTGCGCGGCAAGGGGCGTTCGCTCGAACTGCTCGACCTCGTGCCCCCGGGGCCGATGGACGAATTCATTGCCGAGAACGAGGTGCTCGATCCGACTAGTCCCGATGCGATGTTCGAAGGCTTCACCGAACGCGGCCTCAAGAAGAGCTGGCACCGTGGCCGCAACTGGATGAAGCACCACCGGCCCTTCGGGCGGAGAAAAACCTGAGTCAGCCCTTCCATATCGTCATCCCGGCGAAGGCCGGGATCTCGACGTCGAGGGTTAGCCGCACCGGTGAGATCCCGGCCTTCGCCGGGATGACGTAAGCGGCGGAACGGAGCCGTCAGCCCCTAATCCGCGAGCGAAAGAATATGCTTCGCCTGCTTGAGGTGCGGCGCGTCGACCATCTTGCCGTCGACCTGCAACACGCCGACCCCGGGATTGGCGGCGAAGGCGTCGACGATCGCCTGCGCGCGCGCGGCTTCTTCCGCCGACGGCGTGAAGGCGGCGTTGATCGCCTCGACCTGCGAGGGATGGATTGCCATCATCCCTGTAAAGCCGTCGCGTCGTGCGCGCGCCGCATAGGCAGAAAGTCCCGCCTCGTCCTTGATCGCCGGGAACACTGTGTCGATCGCCGCGGCGCCCGCGGCATGGGCGGCGAACAGCGTCATCGCGCGCGCGACCTCATAGGGTGAGGTGTAGCTGCCATCGGCCTCGCGGCTCGTCGTCGCGCCAATCGCGGCGGGCAGATCCTCGGCGCCCCAGGTCAGCCCGAGCAGCCGGTCCTTCGCCTCGCGATAGCTGCCGAGCGTGAAGATCGCCGCAGCGGTTTCGGTCGCGATCGGCAGGATCGGCGGTAGCGTGGCATCGCGCGCGGCTTCGCTGCGCAGGATCGTGTCGAGCTGTGCGATGCTCGGCGCGCCTTCGGCCTTGGGCAGCATGATCGCGTCGGGCCGCGCCGCGGCGATTGCGGCAACATCGGCGGCGGTCAGATGCCCGTCGAGCGGGTTGACGCGCACCAGCGTCACGACTTCGCGCGTTCCCGCCAGATAGTCGGCGATCGCGTGGCGCGCGGCATCCTTGTTTGCGAGCGACACCGAATCCTCCAGGTCGAGGATGATCGCATCGGCGCCCGACGCCGCAGCCTTGGCGAAACGCTCGGGACGGTCGCCGGGGACGAAGAGGAGGGAACGTAGTCGCATTAGCTGGCCTTCCGCTGAACAAGGGCAGAACGCTCGCACTGGCAGACAAGTTCATCGCGCTGGTTGATCGCGCGGTGGAGGAAGGTGACGATCCCCGCATTCGGCCGCGATTTCGATTCCTTGAGGCCGATGATTTCGCTTGTCGCGCGCAGCGTGTCGCCGATGAACACCGGCTTCGGCATCACCAGCTTGTCGTACCCCAAGTTCGCGACGAGCGTGCCGAGCGTCGTGTCGCCGACCGACAGCCCGACCATCAGGCTGAAGGTGAAGGTGCCGTTGACGAGGATCTGCCCGAACTCCGACGCCTTCGCCGCCTCGATGTCGAGGTGCAAAGGCTGCGGATTGTGCGTCATCACGGTGAACAGCAGATTGTCGGTCTCGGTCACCGTGCGGCGGATGTCGTGGGTCAGCGTATCGCCGATGGCCCATTCGTCGAAAAAGCGTCCTGCCATGTTCAGTCCCTTAGATGGAGTTTCATGCCGACATGACTTTGGACAAAGCCGAGTCGGGCGTAAAAGCGATGCGCGTCGGTGCGGGTCGCCGACGATGTGAGCTGGACGAGCTTGCAATCGCGCGCGCGGCATTGCTCGACGGCCCACAGGATCATGTGCTCGCCGAGCTTCTGCCCGCGCAGGTCGGCCACGATGCGGACCGCTTCGATCAGCCCGCGCCAGCTGCCGATGAAGGACAGCCCGGGAAGGAAGCTCAATTGCATCGTCCCGACCACGCGTCCGTCGAGTTCGGCGGCGATCAGGCGCTGGTTCGGATCGGCGTCGATCGCCGCGAAAGCCGAAAGGTAGCGCGGGTCCGACGGATCGGCTTCGCGCCCCGGAGGGATCGTCTCTTCGGCGAGCATCGCGAGGATGGCGGGAAGGTCGGCCACCGCCGCGTCGCGAAGGACGAGGTTGCTCACTCCGCCGCCTCGATCCGCACCAGCAGCGCCTCGACCTGAACCTGCGCGCCTGCGGTCGCATTCAGCTCGGCCACAACGCCGTCGAATGGGGCGGTCAGGCTGTGCTCCATCTTCATCGCTTCGAGCGTCAGCAGTTTCTGCCCCTTGGTCACCTTGTCGCCCGCCGCGACCTCGACCGCAATGACCTTGCCGGGCATCGGCGACAGGATCGCGCCGTCGCCTGCGCCCACGCCCGCGCTGGCTTCGGCACGCCACGGCGTCAGCTGCCAGACCGAACCGCCCTCCGCAACGAGCATCGCTGGAGACGGCTCCTCGGCGCCGGGGCCGTGCAGTTCGACTTCGACGCGCTTGCCGTCGAGCAGGAAGGGCGCCGAGCGCACATCGGGTGCGTTGAGGCGGAAGCCCGACTGCAACGACCGCGGCACCATCGCCATCGCGGCGTTGGTCAGCGCCTGCGCCGTTGGCACCGGCTCTTCGGTCATCGCATCGCCGTCGCGGCCGATCAGCCCGGTATCGACGGTGCCCGCGACGAAATCGGGATGATCGAGCGCGTTGATCAGGAACGCCGAATTGGTCTTCACTGGCCAGATCGCGCTGTCCTCCAGCATCTCCGACAAGAGTTCGCGCGCTTCCTCGCGGTCCTCGCCCCAGGCGATGACCTTCGCGATCATCGGGTCGTAGAAGGGCGAGACCTCGGCGCCTTCATAAACGCCGGTATCGACGCGGCCGATATGCTCGGGGAGCTGGAAGAGTTCGAGCATGCCGATGCTCGGGAGGAAGCCCTTCGCCGGATCCTCGGCATAGAGCCGCGCCTCCATCGCCCAGCCGTTGATCGCAAGCTCGTCCTGCGCCAGCGGGATCGGTTCGCCCGACGCGACGCGCAGCTGCCATTCGACCAGATCGATGCCGGTGATTTCCTCGGTCACCGGATGCTCGACCTGCAGGCGCGTGTTCATTTCCATGAACCAGATGCGATCGGCGCGGAGACCCTCCGACGCGTCGGCGATGAACTCGATCGTGCCCGCACCGACATAGTCGACCGCTTTCGCCGCGCGCACCGCGGCGGCGCAGAGATCGGCGCGTGTCGCTTCGTCCATTCCGGGGGCCGGGGCCTCTTCGATCACCTTCTGGTGACGGCGTTGCAGCGAGCAATCGCGCTCGAACAGGTGGACGACATTGCCGTGCGTGTCGCCGAACACCTGCACCTCGATATGGCGCGGGGTCAGGATATATTTCTCGATCAGCACATGGTCGTTGCCGAACGACGCCGCCGCCTCGCGCTGGCATGAGGCGAGCGCGTCGAGGAAATCCGCTGCCGCATCGACCTTGCGCATCCCCTTGCCGCCACCGCCCGCGACCGCCTTGATGAGCACGGGATAGCCGATCTCGGCTGCTTGTTCGGCGAGGAAGGCGGGGTCCTGATTCTCACCCATATAGCCGGGCGTTACCGGCACGCCGGCATCGGCCATCAGCTTCTTCGCGGCGTCCTTCAGACCCATCGCGGTGATCGACGAAGGCTTCGGTCCGACCCACACCAGCCCGGCATCGGCCACCGCCTGCGCGAACTCAGCATTTTCCGACAGGAAGCCGTAGCCGGGATGGATCGCCTCGGCGCCCGTCGCCTTCGCCGCAGCGATGATCTTCTCGCCGATCAGATAGCTCTCACGCGCCGGCGACGGCCCGATATGCACCGCCTCGTCGGCCTCGCGCACATGCAGCGCCTTCGCATCGGCGTCCGAATAGACGGCGACGGTCCTTATGCCCATCGCGCGCGCGGTGCGGATGATGCGACAGGCGATTTCGCCGCGATTGGCGATAAGCAGGGACTGGATCATAGGGTTCCGTTCACTTCGAAATGCAGGACATGCGCTTCCTTTTCGATCAGGAAGTCATCGTCGAAATCATAATATTTGGCGGCGTCGACCGGGGTGCCCGCAAAACCCTCGATCACCTCGAGATCGTCCCAGAAGGTCAGCATCTCGAAATGGACGACATCGCCGTCGGGGCGCCGAAGGCACCAGGCGCCGCGATTGCCCGCGACCGACCGATAGTCGGGAATCGCGACGTCGAGCATCAGCCTGAAATAGGCTTCGGCCTTGTCCCTGGGGACAATCCCGTGCCAGCGCCGCGCGATCATGGATGCGCCTCCGGAAAACCGTGGCGGGCGTGGAGCGCGTGCAGCAGCCGTTTGAAATCGCCCACGAAGCGCGTGCCTTGATGCTCGCCGTCGGCGAGCTCGCCGGGCGCGTCATCGGCTAACACCAGCACGGGCAGATTCTGGTTCGCCGCGCCGATCGCGGCGATCACGGCATTTCGTGGACGCGGATAGCCGATGCGGATGATGTCGAGCTTTGCTGTCTGTTCGGGATAGGCCGCGAGCAACCCGTCGACGGTAATGCAATCCCGGCAATAGAAATTCCGCCCGGGCAATGCCGGGTCTTCGAACAGCGGATCGAGAAGGAAGAGCCGGTCGCGCATCGTCACATCCGGAACACGCCGAACCCGCGGTCCTCGACCGGGGCGTTCAGCGTCGCGGAAAAGGCCAGCCCGAGCACGTCACGCGTCTGCGCGGGGTCGATGATGCCGTCGTCCCAGAGGCGCGCGGTGGCGTGGTAGGGATTGCCTTCGTCCTCATATTTCTGGCGGATCGGCGCCTTGAAGGCTTCGGCTTCTTTGGGCGTCCATTTGTCGGCGTCGCGGTGGACGGTCGCGAGCACGCTCGCCGCCTGTTCGCCGCCCATCACGCTGATCCGGCTGTTGGGCCAGCTGAACAGGAAGCGGGGCGAGTAGGCGCGGCCGCACATGCCGTAATTGCCGGCGCCGAAGCTGCCGCCGATCAGCACCGTGATCTTGGGCACCGTTGCGGTTGCGACGGCGGTGACCAGCTTCGCACCATGTTTGGCGATGCCCTCGGCCTCATATTTGCCGCCGACCATGAAGCCCGAGATATTCTGGAGAAAGAGCAGGGGAATGCGCCGCTGCTGCGCCAGCTCGATGAAATGCGCGCCCTTGACCGCGCTTTCGCTGAACAGCACGCCATTGTTCGCAAGGATCGCGACCGGGATGCCCCAGATATGCGCGAAACCGCAGACGAGCGTCGCGCCGTAATTCGCCTTGAACTCGTGAAACTCGCTGGCGTCGACGATCCGCGCGATCACCTCGTGGACGTCGTACGGCGCGCGGACATCGTCGGGGACGACGCCGTATAGCTCTTCGCCGTCATATTTGGGCGGGCGCGGGGCCTTCATCGGCACCTCGAACCCCTTGTCCTCACCCAGATGGCTGACGATGTCGCGCACGATCGTCAACGCATGTTCGTCATTTTCGGCGAGATGATCGACGACGCCCGATTTCTTCGCGTGCAGGTCGCCGCCGCCCAGATCCTCGGCGCTGATTTCCTCGCCCGTCGCGGCCTTCACCAGCGGCGGGCCGGCGAGGAAGATCGTGCCCTGGTTGCGTACGATCACCGTCTCGTCGGACATCGCGGGCACGTAAGCACCGCCCGCGGTGCAGCTGCCCATCACGCACGCGATCTGCGGGATGCGCTTTGCCGACATATTCGCCTGGTTGAAGAAGATGCGGCCGAAATGGTCGCGGTCGGGAAACACCTGGTCCTGATGCGGCAGGTTCGCGCCGCCGCTGTCGACGAGGTAGATGCACGGCAGGCGGTTCGCCTCGGCAATCTCCTGCGCGCGGAGATGCTTCTTGACCGTCATCGGGTAATAGGTGCCGCCCTTCACCGTCGCGTCGTTGCACACGATCATGCACTGGCGTCCCGACACCTGTCCGATCCCGCAGATGAGGCCCGCACCCGGCACCTCGCCATGGTAGAGGTCGTTCGCCGCCAGCTGGCCGATTTCGAGGAAGGGCGAGCCCGGATCGAGCAGCCGCTCGACGCGCTCGCGCGGCAGCAATTTGCCGCGGCTCGTGTGCCGCTCGCGCGACTTTTCGTTGCCGCCGAGCGCCGCTTCGGCGACCGCCGTCCGTAACGCGTCGGTCAGCGCGCGGTTGTGCGCGCTGCGGGTGCGATATTCGTCGCTGTCCGCGTTGATGCTGGTGCCAAGAACCGGTGCGCTCACTGTATCATCTCTCCTGGAAGTCGGTGCGGAACTAACCCGTCGCTCGTCGATTGAAAAGCGCAGCAGGCCGAAAATGGTTGGCGTTGAAACCAGTTTTTCGCACGCCTCGGCCGCCTGCCTGTCCGTGACAAAACAAGGTCATTTCCATGAAAAAAGCTGTCTTTGCCGTTCTTCTGTCCACCGCCGCGGTTCTCGCGGGCCCCGTCGCCTGTAGCAGCGGCAAGGACAGCTCCGCCGCCTACACCGTGGGCACCGAAATCGGGATCAGCAAGGCCGCGATGGACACCGCCGCGAAGCCCGGCGACGACTTCTACGCCTATGCCAACGGCAATTGGGACAAGACGACCGAAATCCCCGCCGACCGCTCGTCGATCGGTGGCTTTTACGTGGCGCAGCTCGAAACCGAAAAGCGGAACCGCGAACTGGTCGATGCGATCGTCAAGAGCGACGCAGCCGCCGATACCAACGAGGGCCGCATCGCCGCTTTCTATAAAGCTTACACCGACACCAAGGCGATCGACGCCGCGGGCATGAAGCCCGTCGCCGCCGACCTCGCACGCTTTGCCGCGATCACCGACAAGGCCGCGCTGTCGAAGGTCCTCGGCGAGCAGCTCCGCGCCGACGTCGACCCCTTGAACGCGACCGATTTCGGCACCGAGAATCTCTTCGGCGTCTTCGTGACGCAGGGGCTCGCGACCCCGGGCGAAGTGATCCCCTATCTGCTGCAGGGCGGGCTCGGCATGCCCGAGCGCGAATATTATCTGTCTGCTGACCCCAAGATGGCGAGCATCCGCACCGCGTACCAAGCCTATATCGCCAAGCTGCTGACCGCCGCGGGTCAGAGCGACGCTGCCGCGAAGGCGAAGCGCATCTACGATCTCGAGGTCAAGATCGCCAAGGCGCATGCGACCCGCGAACAGAGCGAGGACTTCACCAAATCGGCCGACGTCTGGGCCAAGGGCGATTTCGCCAAGAAGGCACCCGGCATCGACTGGCCCGCCTTCATGAGCGCCGCGAAGCTCGATGGCGCGGCAAAGTTCGGCGCCTATCACGCGAACGCGATCACCGGTCTGTCGGCGCTCGTCGCGTCCGAACCGCTCGACGCGTGGAAGGACTGGCTCGCCTTCCACCAGATCAACAGCCACGCAGACGTGCTGCCGAGCGCGATCGATGGCGCGCACTTCACCTTCTACGGCACGACGATGGCGGGCACGCCGCAGCAACGCAGCCGTGACAAGCGCGCGCTCGACGCGCTCGACACCTATCTCGGCGATGCGGTGGGCAAAGCCTATGCCGACAAATATTTCCCTGCCTCGGCCAAGGCCGAAGTCGGCGACATGGTGAAGAACATCAAGGCGGCCTTCGCGACCCGCGTGAACACGATCGACTGGATGGCGCCCGAAACCAAGAAGGAAGCGATCAAGAAGGTCGAAACGATCGCGGTCGGCGTCGGCTACCCCGATACCTGGCGCGATTACGGCAGCTACACCGTCAGCGCCAATGCCTATGCGAACGAGGTCGCGGGGCAACAGGCCGAATATGCGCACCAGCTCGCCAAGATCGGCAAGCCGATGGACAAGGGTGAATGGTGGATGGTCCCGCAGACGGTCAACGCGGTGAACCTGCCCGTCCAGAACGCGCTGAACTTCCCCGCCGCGATCCTGCAGCCGCCCTTCTTCAACGCCAAGGCCGACCCGGCGTTCAACTATGGTGCGATCGGCGCCGTTATCGGGCACGAGATCAGCCACAGCTTCGACAATAATGGCGCGGCGTTCGATTCGACCGGCGCGCTGCGCAACTGGTGGACCCCGGCGGATCTGGCGAAATTCGACGCCGCGGGCGATGCGCTTGCGGCGCAGTTCGACACCTACAAGCCGTTCCCCGACCTCGCGGTCAACGGCAAGCTGACGCTCGGCGAAAATATCGCCGACGTTGCGGGGCTGCAGGCGTCGTACGACGCCTATCGCGCCTCGCTGGGTGGCAAGGAGGCGCCGGTGATCGACGGCTTCACCGGCGATCAGCGTTTCTTCATCGCCTTTGCGCAGACCTGGGCGACCAAGATGCGCGCCGAGGCGCTGCGCGCGCGCGTCGCGACCGACGGTCATGCGCCGGGCATGTACCGCGCGCTGACAGTGCGCAACCTCGACGCATGGTACAAGGCGTTCAACGTCCAGCCGACCGACAAGCTGTACCTTGCGCCCGACAAGCGCGTCCGCGTCTGGGGTTGAGAAACGGGAAGGGCGGGGCGTCATTTCGCCTCGCCCTCACCGGACGGCGCGCCGGGCTTTTCCTTCAGGATCAGGTAGCGATAGACGCCGATCGCGTTGATGATCAGCAGCGCGATGTTCTGCCACCCGATACCCTCGCTATCGGGCTGCAGGAAACCCCAGCCGATCAGCGCGGCGCTGCTCGTTACGAAGACGACGAACGCCCAGCCGGTCCAGCGCCGCCCGAGGTTGAGCGACACAACGAGTGCCGCGAGGGTCGCCGCGCCGGCACCATAATATTGCAGGGCGGTGAGCAATGTATCGCTCATCGCGGCTCGATGAGATTGCTGACCTCGACCAGATTGCCGTCGGGATCGTGGAAATAGAGCGAGTCGATTGTCCCGGTCGCGCCATCGCGCAATCCCGCGTCGATGATCGCGACGCCTTGGGATTCCAGATGCGTGCGCCATTCGGCAACCGGCGTATCGCTGAGCAGGCAGAAATTGCCGCTGCCCGGCACGGTGTCGCGCGCTATGGCTGGGCTGGTCGCGGCATCCTGCAGGCTGATCTTGCGCGCGCCGAACTGCAGCGAATATTTGCCCGGCCGTTCCTCGCGTGCAGTCATGCCGAGCACGCGTTCATAGAAGGTGCGCGTCGCCGCGACGTCGCGGACGCACAGCACGATATGGTCGAAACCTGAGACGCGAAACCCGCTCATCGCTCGCTCGCCGTTGCGCCATGGACATATTCGAGCTTCAGCCCGTCGGGATCGGCAAAGAAGAGGGCGTAATAATCGGGGCCATAGCGCGGATAATCGGCGGGTGCGTCGAGGATCGTCGCGCCGATCTCCAGCAACAGCGCGTGCAGCCGGTCAACATCCGCACGGCTGTCGCTCGTCCACGCCAGATGATGGAGGCCTGGCGAGTATCGATCATGCGTGCGCCCGGCGCCGTCGCCGCGCGCCTTCACGATGCCGATCGAATGGAAGGGCTCGCCGACGCGGTCCCAGTCGCTGCCATTGTCGTGATCGGCCGAGCGCCGGTAGCCGAGAAAACCGAGCACGGCTTCGTAGAAGACGCGCGAACGGGCAAGGTCGCTGACCGTCAGGTCGATATGATGGACCAGCCCGCGCGCGCTCATGCCGCCCCCAGCAGTGCGAAGACGCCCGAAGCGGTGAGGATAGGCCAGCCAATATGGCGGCCGCGCGTGTAGATCGCGTCGAACAATCCGGTTGCGGTCCAGGCGCCGCCGATCAGCAGGATCAGCTCGCGCGGTGTCCCCGGCCAGATGACCGAGGCCGCCGATACCAGCATCAGCAGCGACAGCGCGTGCCATGCGAGGCGAAACACCCTGCGCGCGAGATCGACACCCATGATGCCTTGATCGAGCATCATCAGCGGTCCAATCAACCGCCGTTCGCCCAAAGCGCCATGCACAATGGCCGTCGTCACCATGAAGGCGGCCGACAGCCACAGCCAGATCACGCGCCGGCGCCGATCAGTTCGCGGCCGATCAGCATGCGGCGAATCTCGTTCGTGCCCGCGCCGATGTCGAGCAGCTTGGCGTCGCGCCAGTAACGCTCGACCGGCCAGTCCTTGGTGTAACCCGCGCCGCCCAGCGCCTGGATCGCTTCGCCCGCGACCTTCACGGCATTCTCGCTCGCCAGCAGGATGCAGCCCGCGGCGTCGAAGCGCGTCGTCTGCCCCGCGTCGCACGCCTTCGCGACGTTATAGACATAGGAGCGCGCCGACTGGAGCATCACATACATGTCGGCGACCTTCGCCTGCATCAGCTGGAACGATCCGATCGGCTTGCCGAACTGCTTGCGCTCGCGAACATAGGGAATGACGGTATCGAGGCACGCCTGCATGATCCCGAGCTGCAGCCCCGCGAGCACGACGCGCTCATAATCGAGCCCCGACATCAGCACGCCGACGCCGCCATTCTCAGGACCCATGACCTGCTCTTCGGACACTTCGCAATCGGTGAACACCAGCTCGGCGGTCGGCGAGCCGCGCATGCCGACCTTGTCGATCTTCTGCCCGATGCTGAATCCCGGCATGTCCTTTTCGATCAGGAACGCCGTGATGCCGCGCGATCCCGCCTCGGGGCTGGTCTTCGCATAGACGACAAGCGTGTCGGCGTGCGTTGCGTTGGTGATCCAGAATTTGGTGCCGTTGAGGACGTATCCGCTGCCCTTGCGCTCGGCCTTCAGCTTCATCGACACGACATCGCTGCCCGCGCCGGCCTCGGACATCGCCAGGCTGCCGACATGCTCGCCGCTGATCAGCTTGGGAAGATATTTCGCCTTCTGCGCGGCGTTGCCCCAGCGGCGGATCTGGTTGACGCAAAGGTTCGAATGCGCGCCGTAGGAGAGGCCGATCGCGCCCGATGCGCGGCTCACTTCCTCGACCGCGATCACATGTTCGAGATAGCCGAGGCCGAGCCCGCCGAACTCTTCCTCGACGGTGATGCCGTGCAGCCCGAGGTCGCCCATCTGCGTCCACAATTCGTCGCGCGGAAACCAGTCGTCGGCGTCGGCCCTGGCGGCGAGCGGCGCGATCTGTTCATCGGCGAAGCGGGCGGTGGTGTCGCGGATCATGTCGGCGGTTTCGCCGAGCGCGAAATCGAAATCGGGGGTGGCGCGCATGGATTACCTATCGATCGAGGGGGCAGGACTGCGCGCGAGTGTGCATCAAAATATCAGCATAGGGAAATTGAAACGAGGTGAGATTTGGCATAAGGAAAATTTATGATAAAGCGCACGCATATCCGCCAGTTCCTCGCCGTCGTCGACGCCGGCAGCTTTACGCAGGCGGCGCTGCGCATCCGCGTCACCCAGCCGGCGCTGTCGACCGGCATCGCCGAGCTCGAAAAGCTGGTCGGGACCGCACTGTTCATTCGCAACCGCCGCCAGATCCGGTTGACCGAGGCGGGCGGGCGCTTCCTGCCGATCGCGCGCGATCTCGAGCGCGGCTTTCGCGCCGCCGACAGCTTCGAGCGCGAGAGCGACCCCCGGTCGAGCGAACTCAAGCTCGGTGTGATCCGCTCGGCACCCGCCGAATTGCTGCAGGCGATCGCCGCCGCGCTGCGGCCGAGCTTTGCGATCGAACTCGTCGAAAACAGCGACTCCGAACTGCGCGCCGCGCTCGGCAGCGGCCGCATCAACATGGCGCTCGTCCCGCTGCGGCCGGGCGAGCGCGGCGACCATGTGATGCCGCTCTATGAAGAACCGCTCGCGATGTTCATCGCATCGGACCATCCGCTCGCCGGGCGCATCGAGGTCGGCCCCGAGGAACTCGCCGCCGAAACGATGATCGCGCGCCGCTCGTGCGAATTCCTCGATGCGACCAGCCGCTTCTTCACGCGCCACGGCGTCCGTCCGCGCTTCGCGCTGCGCAGCGAAAGCGACGAGCGTTGCCTGCGCATGGTCGCCGCGGGGATCGGGATCACCACAGCGCCCGTCTCGCTCGCAATCGACGGCATCGTTCCGCTCAAGGTCGCGGGCTATGATTTCCGCCGCGAACTCGGGCTGATCGCCGACCCCGCTTGGCGCACGCTCCCCGAAATCGCGCCGCGTCTCGCACACGCGCTCGAAACGATCGGCGCGATCGCGGCCGAATGGCGGCAGATGAAGGTCGATACCGCCGCATGACCCGCGCCCCCAAGACCCGCACCCCCAAGTCTGGCTTGCAGCGTCCAAAGGCCATAACGTTTGCCCCCTCGCATCACGCAGCGGTACGGCGACGTCCTTCACCCCGTCCATTTGGACGTATGACTAGATGAAAAATACCCTATTCCGCTCTCCACGGCGGAAGCGCGAGGAGGCGAGTTTGTTGTCGTCTGAGTTACAGACAAAATCACTGGAGCTGACCCATCTCGACCGGCTCGAGGCCGAGAGCATCCATATCATGCGCGAAGTGATGGCCGACGCGGCCAAGCCCGTGATGCTGTACAGCGTGGGCAAGGACAGCGCCGTCATGCTGCATCTCGCGCGCAAAGCCTTCTATCCCTCGCCGCCGCCGTTCCCGCTGCTCCACGTCGACACGACATGGAAGTTTCAGGCGATGTACGAGCTGCGCGACCGCATGGCCGCCGAAAGCGGGATGGAGTTGCTCGTCTATCAGAACCCCGAAGCCAAGGAGCGCGGGATCAACCCGTTCGACCATGGTCCGCTCCACACCGACATGTGGAAGACCGAAGGGTTGAAGCAGGCGCTCGACCTCCACGGCTTCGACGTCGCCTTCGGCGGTGCGCGCCGCGACGAGGAAAAAAGCCGCGCGAAGGAGCGCATCTTCTCGTTCCGCACCGCGACCCACGGCTGGGATCCGAAGAAGCAGCGCCCCGAGCTCTGGAACCTCTACAACGCCCGCAAGGCGAAGGGCGAGAGCATCCGCGTCTTCCCGATCTCGAACTGGACCGAGCTCGACATCTGGCAGTACATCGCGCGCGAAAACATCCCGATCGTCCCGCTCTACTTCGCCGCACCGCGCCCGACGGTGGAGCGCGACGGCTTGCTCCTGATGGTCGACGACGACCGCTTCCCGCTGCTGCCCGGCGAGACGCCGGTGGAACGCTCGGTGCGCTTCCGCACCCTTGGCTGTTACCCGCTCACGGGTGCAGTCGAGAGCGAGGCCAGCACGCTGTCCGAGGTGATCCAGGAAATGCTGCTGACCACGACCAGCGAACGGCAGGGCCGCATCATCGACAAGGATGGCGGCGATGCCAGTATGGAGAAGAAGAAGCAGGAGGGGTATTTCTGATGACCGACCCCATCTACGTCACCGACGCCCTCATCGCCGAGGATATCGACGCCTATCTCGAACAGCATCAGCAGAAATCTTTGCTGCGCTTCATCACCTGCGGTTCGGTCGACGACGGCAAATCGACGCTGATCGGGCGCCTGCTCTATGACTCGAAGATGATCTTCGAGGACCAGCTCGCCGCATTGGAAGCCGACAGCAAGCGCGTCGGCACACAGGGGCAGGAGATCGATTTTGCGCTGCTCGTCGACGGCCTCGCCGCCGAGCGCGAGCAGGGGATCACGATCGACGTCGCCTATCGCTTTTTCACGACCGAGAAGCGCAAGTTCATCGTCGCCGACACCCCGGGCCATGAGCAGTACACGCGCAACATGGTCACCGGCGCCTCGACCGCCGACCTCGCCGTGATCCTGATCGACGCGCGCAAGGGCGTGCTCACGCAGACGCGCCGCCACAGCTTCCTCGCGCACCTGATCGGCATCAAGCATATCGTGCTCGCGGTGAACAAGATGGACCTTGTCGGCTATGACAAGAGTGTGTTCGACCGCATCACGCTGGCGTACCGCGCTTTCGCGAGCGAGATCGGCATCACCAATTTCACCGCGATCCCGATTTCGGGGTTCAAGGGCGACAATATCACTGCGCTCTCGGACAACACCCCGTGGTTCAAGGGGCCGGCGCTGATCGAACATCTCGAAAATGTCGAGATCGGAGCCGCCGCCGACGAAGCCAAGCCCTTCCGCTTGCCAGTGCAGTGGGTCAACCGCCCGAACCTCGATTTCCGCGGCTTCTCGGGCCAGCTCGCGAGCGGCAAGGTCCGGCCCGGTGACGCCGTGCGCATTCTGCCGAGCGGCAAGACGACGACGGTCGACCGCATCGTCACCCTCGATGGCGACTTGGGCGAAGCCGTCGCAGGCCAGTCGGTGACGCTGACGCTCGCCGACGAGGTCGACTGCTCGCGCGGCGACGTCATCGCCGCCGCCGACGCGCCGCCCGAGGCCGCCGACCAGTTCGAGGCAACGCTGGTGTGGATGGCCGACGAGGCGATGATTGCGGGCCGGGCCTATTGGCTCAAGCTCGCGACACAATCCGTCTCGGCGACGATCCAGCAGCCGAAGTACGAGATCAACGTCAACACGCTCGACCATCTCGCGGCGAAAACGCTCGACCTTAACGGTATCGGCGTCGTCGAGCTGTCGACCGACAAGCCGATCGTGTTCGAGGCCTATGGCGACAACCGGACGCTCGGTGGTTTCATCCTGATCGACAAGCTCACCAATGCGACGGTCGCCGCGGGCATGCTGCACTTCAGCCTCCGCCGCGCGCAGAATGTCCATTGGCAGGCGACCGACATCGACCGCGACATGCGCGCCAGCCTCAAGAACCAGCGGCCCGCGTTGCTCTGGTTCACCGGGCTGTCGGGATCGGGCAAGTCGACGATCGCGAACCTCGTCGAGAAAAAGCTGCACCGGATGAACAGGCACAGCTTCCTGCTCGACGGCGACAATGTCCGCCACGGCCTTAACCGCGACCTCGGCTTTACCGAGGCCGACCGGATCGAGAATATCCGCCGCGTCGGCGAGGTTGCGAAGCTGATGAGCGACGCCGGCCTCATCGTCATCACCGCCTTCATCTCGCCCTTCCGCGTCGAGCGCGAAATGGTGCGCAGCATGTTGCCTGAGGGCGAGTTCATCGAAGTCTTCATCGATACACCGTTGGCCGAGGCCGAGAAGCGCGACGTCAAAGGCCTCTATAAAAAGGCGCGCGCGGGGCAGCTCAAGAATTTCACCGGCATCGACAGCCCTTATGAGGCGCCCGAGAGCCCGGAAATTCGCATCGACACGACCGCGATGACGCCCGAGGAAGCGGCCGACCTCATCATCGATCGCCTGCTGGGATAATTGGAACAATATGGCTGAAAGTGACGCCGAACTCGCCGAAAGGCTCGCGGCCGCCGCGGGCGCGATCCTGCTCGAGCTGCGCGGAAAGGGCGACCTCGACGGGAAAGCGCTGGGTCAAGCGGGCGACGAAGCCGCCAACGCGATGCTGTGCCGCGAAATCCGCGCCGCGCGTCCCGACGACGCGCTGCTGTCCGAGGAAGAAAAGGACAATGTGGCGCGCTGTGGCCAGAGCCGCGTCTGGATCGTCGACCCGCTCGACGGCACGCGCGAATATGGCGAGGGCCGCGACGATTGGGCGGTGCATGTCGCGCTTGCGGTCGATGGCATGGCAAGCGTCGGCGCGGTTGCCCTGCCGGGCCTTGGGTTGACGCTGACGTCGGCCGCACCCGCATCGCTCCAGCCTGCAAACAACCCGCTCAAGATGCTCGTCAGCCGCACGCGCCCCGCTGCCGAAGCCGTCTTCGTCGCCGAACGGATCGGCGCCGAACTGCTCGCCATGGGCTCGGCGGGCGCCAAGGCGATGGCGGTGGTGCGCGGCGAGGCGGACATCTATCTCCACACCGGCGGCCAATATGAATGGGACAATTGTGCGCCCGTCGCGGTTGCGCAGGCGGCGGGGCTGCACGTCAGCCGGGTCGACGGATCGCCGCTGCGCTACAACAACGCTGACACCTATCTGCCCGACCTGCTGATCTGCCGCGCCGAACTCGCGGGCGAGGTGCTGCGGCTCGCGGCAGAGTTTTCGCCGGACTGACGATTTCCCTCCCCCTTGATGGGGGAGGCAGCGAGACTTGCCAGCTTGCTGGCTAGTCGCAGCGGTCGGGGTGCGGTCTCGGCCTGAGGCGACCGTTCAACGACGCGCCGTCACCTCCATCCAACTTCCCCCATCGAGGGGGAAGGTTTCGTGATTGCCAGCCTCGGCTCAACATCCTAATCCGTTGCATCGAGAAACCGAAAAGCGACGGGAGATGCGCGATGACCGACCTGCCTGAAACCAACCTCACCATGCTGACGCTTGTGAAGCCCGAAGGGCAGCTCGAGGTGTCGCTTGAACCGCGCCCGATGCCGACGCCGAAACCGCACGAGGTGCTGGTAAAGGTGCTCGCCGCGCCGATCAATCCGTCGGACCTCGGCCTGCTGTTCGGCGGCGCCGACATGTCGACCGCGCGTGCGTCGACCAGGGACGGCCAGCCGCTGATCACCGCTGACGTCCCGCCCGCGGGCATGCGCGCAATGGGCGGCCGCATCGGCGATGCCCTCGCAATCGGCAACGAAGGCTGCGGCACCGTCGTCGCAGCGGGCGACACGCCCGAGGCGCAGGCGCTGCTGGGCAAGACCGTCGCGCTGCTCGGCGGCGAAATGTATGCCGAATATCGCTGCCTGCCGGTGCAGATGGTGATGCCGCTCCCCGACGGCACCGATCCCGCCGACGGCGCCTCCTGCTTCGTCAATCCGCTGACCTCGCTCGCGTTCACCGAGACGATGCGGATGGAGAATCACAGCGCGATCGTCCACACCGCCGCGGCCTCGAACCTCGGTCAGATGCTCGTCAAGATTTGCGCCAAGGACGGCATCCCGCTCGTCAACATCGTGCGCAGCGACGCGCAGGTCGAGATACTGAAAGGCATCGGCGCGAAATATATCGTCAACAGCAGCGCCGACGATTTCATGGAGCGACTGGTCGACGCGATCGTCGAGACCGGCGCGACGATCGGCTTCGACGCGACGGGGGGCGGCAAGCTCGCGGGCCAGATCCTGACCGCGATGGAAGCCGCGGCGGTCAAGCGCATGACGACCTACAGCCGCTATGGCTCGGACACGTTCAAGCAGGTCTATATCTATGGCGCGCTCGACCTGTCGCCGACGACCTTCTCGGCGCGGAGCTTCGGTCTGACCTGGGCGCTCGGCGGCTTCCTGCTGACGCCGTTCATGGCGAAGGCGGGGATGGAGACCGTCGGGCGGATGCGGAAACGCGTCGTCGATGAACTGACGACGACGTTCAAGAGCCACTACAGCCACGAAATCTCGCTGACCGAGGCGCTGAATGTCGATACGGCGCAGGCGTATAATGCGAAGCGCACGGGCGAGAAATATCTGATCAAGCCGCACGGGTAGGATGGGGTTGCGTCCGGTCACGACCGGAAGCGGACACCCCGTACTCTCGTCATCCCGGACTTGATCCGGGATCCCGCTTTTTTATGCGTCGGCTGGCGTCGGTCTCAAGCGGGACCCCGGATCAAGTCCGGGGTGACGAAGGGAAAGGGTGCGCGGACCGCTTCCCATCCCCGCTCGGTCACGACCCACAAAACACAGCTTTCCTACATTATTTCCATATGTCAGCGTCGGCTCTGGCTCTTTGATTTCGTAGAAACTCGGTCTGCTGCGTGCGACAAAGGCGATATTTTCGACGCGCGCATTGGTATCATTTGCCGCCTTAAAGCCACAAAAGCCACAATTCGCATGCGTGCATGCGGGGCTTTTGTGGCTTTATCGCCGAACGAAGTGCGATTTCAGAGTGAAGTTAGGCGGAATTCCGCCATTTCCTGAATCAGCGTTTCATGCACTGGCGCACATCGTCGCGCTTATATTCGCTGCAATTCCACAGCGCCTTTTCGAACCCGGCCTTGTCGTCGCGGAGGTAGGAGAAGGTCATCGCCGCGCGCTGCGTGTCGCTCATCGCGTCGCTGTCAGGCTTCAACACCGGATTGGTCCAGCCCATGAACTTGCAATAGGGCTTGTCGCCGCACAGCCGGAGCGCGGTGGTGACGAAGCTCTCGGGCGCGGCCTTGCGGTCGAGCTGGGTGTAGATGGTGTCGCGGCCCGCGCTCTCGCCCGCGCCGGCGACGACGCGCGCTTCGCCGACCGCGGCATTGGCATCGACGCCCGCCATTTCGACCGGCAAGCCGAGTGCCATCGCGTGCAGCGGCGATATCGCCGCGAGCTTCGCCACCGGACCGTCGCTTCCCGACACCGCGCCACGGAAAGCGCCCGGCGTGCCCCAATAGCCCGGCCAGCGAAAAAAGAGGTGGGTGTCGACGATCGCGATCTTCTCGAGGCTGTCGCTCCAATAGGGGCGGACCCAGTCGGTGTGATAATGGGTGGCGAGGCCGACGGGCGGATAGGTGCCGCCCGACAGCATCATGTCGGCATTGCCCCGCGCGCGCTGCCACGCCGCGTCCGAATAGCGGCGGTTCAATGCCCCGTCGCAGGTAAAGGTGAACTGGCACCCCGTCGTGCGTTCCGAACCCTGGAACACCACGCCGCAGATCGATTTGGGGAAGGCGGGATGCCGGGCGCGGTTGATCACGACCTGACCGACCGCCTGCTGTCCCTTGGCGTCGTCGCCCGCCTCGTAAAGCATCGCGGCGGCAAGGCAGTCGCGGGCGCGGGCCTTCGCGTCGCCGCCGCCCGCATAAACGAACGGTCGCGCCGCGACGAAGCCCTTCGTAATCAGCGCGACCTCGGCGTTCTGCGCGCGCGCGTCGTCTTCGGTGACCGGCGCCAGCACCATCGGCTCGACTTCGGGCACGATGTCGGCGGGCGGCGCCACCGGTTGCCGATGCGCCGCATGCTTTCGCGTGCCGGTCGAATGGCTCGCATAGATCACCGCCACCACCGCCGCGACCACGATCAGGACGAACAACCAGCCCGTCCAGTCGCGCCGCAGGGGCAACGCCGTTTGATCGTCTGGGGGATGCACGAGCGGTCCTCAGATCTCCGGGAGGAAATCGGGGACCGACAGGTAACGCTCGCCGGTGTCATAGTTGAAACCGAGCACGCGGCTCCCCGCGGGAAGTTCGGCGAGCTTCTGTGCGATCGCCGCGAGCGTCGCGCCCGACGAGATGCCGACAAGCATGCCCTCCTCGGTCGCGGCGCGGCGTGCGAAAGTCTTGGCGTCGGCGGCGTCAACCTTGATCACGCCGTCGAGCAGGTCGGTGTGCAGGTTGCGCGGAATGAAGCCTGCACCGATGCCCTGGATCGGGTGCGGTCCGGGCTGCCCACCCGAAATCACCGGCGAGAGATCGGGCTCGACAGCATAGACCTTCAAGTTCGGCCAATGTCCTTTCAGGAACTGCGCAACGCCCGTGATATGCCCACCGGTGCCGACGCCAGTGATCAGCACATCGATCGGGCTGTCCTTGAAATCGGCGAGGATTTCGGGACCCGTCGTGCGGACGTGAACGTCGATATTGGCTTCATTCTCGAACTGCTGCGGCATCCACGCGCCGGGGGTCGTCTCCACCAGTTCGATCGCGCGCTCGATCGCGCCCTTCATGCCCTTTTCGCGCGGCGTCAGGTCGAAGGTCGCGCCATAGGCGAGCATCAAGCGGCGGCGCTCGACCGACATGCTTTCGGGCATGACGAGCACGAGCTTGTAGCCCTTGACCGCGGCGGCCATCGCGAGGCCGATGCCGGTGTTACCCGACGTCGGCTCGACGATGGTGCCGCCGGCTTTCAGGCTGCCGTCCTTTTCGGCGGCCTCGATCATCGCAAGGCCGATTCGATCCTTGATCGATCCACCGGGATTGCTGCGTTCCGACTTCACCCAGACTTCGGCGTCGGGGAACAGCTTGGCGACACGGATGTGCGGCGTGTTGCCGATGGTGTCGAGGATCGAATTGGCTTTCATGATCGGTGCGCTCTTTCCTTGAATTCGAACCGCGGGTCGCGGCGGACACGATTTGGCCAGTCTCCGGCACGCAGCCAGAGCGCCTCGTCCGCCAGCGCCGGCGTGGTCGCGGGTTGTAACGAGGCGAGCAGATACTGTCCATAAGGCCAGTCCGCGATGCCCGAGTCCGCGTTGATATGGCCGAACGGCCCGGCGTTGACGAACCGCGCGTCCCAGTGCCGCGACAGGCGCCAGACATAGGAGGTTTTGGCATAAGGATCATCATCGCTGGCTACGACGATCATCGGCGTCTGCGACGAAAGCGGCGGCGAGTCGGTAAAGCTTTCGACCCGCGTGTCGCGCCTGAGCTGCGTCAGGTCGGGCGGCGCGACGAGCAGCGCGCCGGCGATCCGGTCGCGTGCGACGCTGCTGGCGGCGGCGAACCAATGGGCAAAGGCATGGCAGCCAAGGCTGTGTGCCGCAACGAGGACGGGTTCATGTTCGGCATCGATCGCGGCGGCGATCTTCTCGACCCACTCGTCTTTCACGGGTTCGTCCCACCCGCCGAGTTCGATTCGTTCGCAGCGGGCGAAGCTTCGCTCCCACAGGCTTTGCCAATGGGTCGGGCCGCTGTTGTAAAGCCCGGGAATGGTCAGGATTTTGTGGCGGATATTCGAATTGTGCATGGCGGTCGCTCCATCGGGGGAGAGAGGGGAACCGCGGTGACGGGTGAGCCTTATTTAACTCAACTGATTAAATTGACAATATGCTTTTGACGAAAGGAGCACGAGGTACGGCGAATGGTTTTATCTTATCCGTTGGTCTGCCTGAACTGCGGCTCGAACGTCCGCGTACGTCGCAGTTCAGGAAATATCCAGGCCCAGAGCGCGGTCACACCGACCGCCGCGGCACCGCCTACGACAACCGCGCTGACCGGACCAAGCGCCGCCGCCATCGCCCCAGCGCGCATTTCGCCGAGCTCGTTCGAAGCGGAAATGGCAAGCCCCGACGCGGCGCTGACGCGGCCGCGCATATGGTCAGGCGTGTTGAGCTGGATCAGCGTGCCGCGCACAAAGACCGAGAACATGTCGGCGGCGCCCATCAGGACAAGGACGCCGAGCGACAGGAACAGGTTGGTCGAGAGCCCGAACACCACTGTCCCGGCGCCGAAGGCGGCGACCGCCCACAACATCTTCACCCCGACGTTGCGCTCGATCGGGCGGATGGCGAGGCCGACCGCTACGCCAACCGATCCAAAGGCGACGGCGGCGCGCATCAATCCGGCGCCTTCGGGTCCGGCGTGCAATATATCGCGCGCGAACACCGGGAACATCGCGGTCGCGCCTGCGAGCAGCACGGCGAACAGGTCGAGCGTGATCGTCCCGAGCAGGAAACGCTCGATCCACACGAAGCGCAAACCGTCGACCATCTCGCGCAGCGGATGGCGGCGGACTTCGGCGGGCGGCGGCTGGACCCGCCGCACCCGGCTGAGCGTGAAGGCCGATATGGCAAGGAGGATGGCCGAGAAAACATACACGGCGCCCGGATGCGCCGCGTAGATGAGGCCGCCCGCTGCGGGGCCGATCACCGACGCCGACTGCCACGCGATGCTGCTCATCGCGATCGCGCGGGGCAGCACCGCGGGCGGGACGATATTGGGCGCGATCGCACTCATCGCTGGCCCCGAGAAGACGCGTGCGACGCCGTGGAGCGCGGCGAGGGTGAAGAGCAACGGCAGCGTCAACTGGTCGTGCCAGGTGAACCAGCCGAGCGTGGCGGCAATGAGGAGATCGATGAGGTTCGAAAAGATCGCGACGCTGCGCCGCTCGAACCGGTCGGCGGCCCATCCCGCGACGGGGGTCAGGATCGCGAGCGGAACGAACTGGAAGAGGCCGAGCAGCCCGAGCTGAAACGATGCCTCCTTGATCGACATGCCATAGTCGGTGCGCGCGGTGTCATAGAGCTGGTAGCCGATCACGACGACCATCGCGATCGTCGCCATCACCGCGGTGAAGCGCGCGAGCCAGAAATAGCGGAAATCGGGAAAGCTGAGCGGGGAGGGGGCTTTGGGCGTTGCTTCCGGCAATACCGGGTCTTCGCCTTCGGGGGGAGGGATCGTCGCCATTGAAGACCGCCGTAGCCCGCTTTTCGGGACTGTCCAGATGGCATAGCTTTGCCGTTCGTCGATTATCGGATGTCATTGATCGGGGCCGCTGGCAGAAGCACCCCCACAGGAGTCAGGGAGACACTCGAATGAAAAACAAACTTGCCCGCTTCGGCGGCGCTGCAATGGCCGCGACTTTGCTGGTTCTCACCGCGTGCAACGCATCCGACAACAAGTCGGCAACCGCCCCGAGCGCGAAGAATTGGACCGAATTCCGCGATAATTTCCTGAAAGGCTATTTCCCGCTCAATCCGAATTTCGCGGTCTATCAGGGCAAGCATGAGTTCGACGGGCAATTGCCCGACTGGTCGCCCGAGGGACTCGAAAAGCAGGCGGCCTATCTCGAAAAGGCGATTGCCGATGCCAAGGCTTTCGACGGCGAGATGACCGATGCCGAAAAGTTCGAGCGCGATTACCTGGTCCATGTTGCGCAGGGGCAGCTCTTCTTCCTTCGCGATACCGATTTCGCGCAGAAGAACCCGTCCTTCTACACTGGCGCGCTCGACCCCAACGTCTATATCGCGCGCCCCTATGCCGACGCGACGACGCGGATGAAGGCCTTTATCGCTTACGCCGAAAAGGTCCCCGCGGCTGCTGCGCAGATCAAGGCCAACCTCAAGCTTCCGCTGCCCGCGACCTTCGTCAAATATGGCACCGCAGGCTTCGGCGGTTTTGCCGACTATTATAAGGGCGACGCCAAAGCCGCCTTCGCCTCGGTCAAGGACGAAGCGCTGCAGAAGCAGTTCGACGAAGCCGCCGCGAAGGCCGGCGCGGCGATGACCGACCTTGCCAAATATGTCGGATCGCAGCCGGGCACGCCCGACGGCTATGCGCTCGGCGCCGCGAAATTCTCGAAGATGATCCTGACCAACGAGGGTGTCGACACGCCGCTCGACGAATTGGAGCGCATCGGTCAGGCCGATCTCAAGCGCAATCAGGACGCGCTCAAGGCCGCCTGTGCGACTTACGCCGCGGGGATGACGATCGCCGACTGCATGAAGAAGATGAATTCCGATAAGCCCGCCGACGGCCCGGTCGCCGAAGCGCGCCGCCAGCTGCCGACGCTGCGCGCCTTCCTGATCGAAAAGGACATCGTCACGATCCCCGGCACCGAGCAGGCGCAGGTCGAGGAATCGCCGCCGTACAACCGTCAGAACAGCGCCTATATCGACATCCCCGGGCCGTATGAGAAAGGCCTGCCGTCGGTCTATTATATCTCGCCGCCCGACCCGAGCTGGGATGGGAAGACGCAGGCTGATTTCGTCCCCGGTCGCAAGGATCTGATGTTCACCTCGGTTCACGAGGTATGGCCGGGCCACTTCCTCAATTTCCTCCATTCGAACCGCGCCGAAAGCATCTTCGGCAAGCTGTTCGTCGGCTATGCCTTCGCCGAAGGCTGGGCGCATTATACCGAGGAAATGATGTGGGACGCGGGGCTCGGCGAGGGCGATCCCGAAACGCACATCGGCCAGCTTTCGAACGCGCTGCTGCGCGATTGCCGTTACCTGTCGGCAATCGGCCTGCACACCAAGGGCATGACCGTCGCGGACTCCGAAAAGCTGTTCAAGGAGCATTGCTATCAGGACGAGGGCAATGCGCGGCAGCAGGCAGCGCGTGGCACCTATGATCCCGCCTATCTCAACTACACGATGGGCAAGCTGATGATCCGCAAGCTGCGCGAAGACTGGACCAAGGGCGACAAGACGAGGTGGAAAGCGTTCCACGACGAGTTCCTGTCGTACGGCGGCCCGCCGATCCCGATGGTTCGCGCGGCGATGATGAAGGAAGAGGCGCCGAAGGCGGTCTTCTGAGGCTGGCGAATCGAACGACCGACGGCTAGCCTCTTCAAAACAGGGGGCTAGCCGATGGTTGACGTGTTCATTTCCTATTCGCGCGACAACAAGGCGCGCGTCGCCGACATCGCCGCGGCCGTAACCGCGGCGGGCTATGATGTCTGGTGGGATGCCGAGTTGCCGCCGCACCGCTCGTACGGCGACGTGATCACCGAAAAGATCGGCAGTGCAAAGGCCGCGATTGTCGTCTGGTCGCATACTTCGGCGCAGTCCGAATGGGTACGCGCCGAGGCCGACGTCGCACGTAACCAGAAGAAGCTGGTCCAGACCGCGATCGACGATGTGATGCCCCCGCTGCCCTTCAACCAGATCCAGTTCGCCGATTTGCGCGACTGGAACGGCGATCCGGCGCACAGTGGCTGGCGCAAGGTTCTGATGAGCCTCGAAGAGCTTTGCGGGCGCGAAGCGGCGCCCGCGCCGGTGGAAAATCACGCACCGGCGCCGGTCGCGCCTCCACCAATCGCTTCGGGTGATTGGCAGGCAGCACCGCCGCCATCAAAGCCATCATTCCTCCCTTGGGCCCTGCTCGGGCTGGCCGTGATCGCCGTCGCACTGCTGGCGTGGAAGTTGTTGCAGCCGGCGGCGGCGCCCGAAGCGACCGTGGTTGCGACTTCGACGGGGGCCAATGCCGCGCCTGCTCCGGCCGATGAAGCCAAGGCCGCGCCGAGCGAGCCGGCCGAAGCCTTCACTCTGGCCGCCGTCATCGACGACCCAGAGGGCTTCACCAACATCCGGTCGGGGCAGAGCGCGAAGACGGCGATCGTCGGCAAAATACTTGAGGGCGAAAAATTCCTGACTTACAAGCAGTCCGGCACGTGGTGGCGCGTGCGCAAGGCCGACGGCACGACGGGCTTCATGTTCCGCAAATATATCCGGCTCGTCGAAGGCCGCACGCCGGCGATCCCCGCCGGTGCCGCGCCGACCGGCGTCGGTGGCAGCGGTGTCGTCATTCCCGATTCCTCGGAGCGGCTGCTTTCGACCGACGAGTTGGGCAATTACAGCGCGCTCGAACTCCGGATCGCGCGCAACGAGATTTTCGCACGCAACGGGTTCCGTTTCAGCGACCCGTCGCTCCGCGCGCATTTCGGCCAGTTCGACTGGTATCGCCCGACGAGCGACACGGTCGAGCTGTCCGCCACCGAGAAAGCGAATGTCGCGTTGCTGAAATCGGCCGAAACAGCCGCGCGATGACGAGATCGGCGGACCGGGTCGCGGCCGCCGAAGCCGAGGTCGAACACCGGCTGGCGGAGGGCGATGCGCTGAGTGCGTTCGATTGCGCCGCTGCGGCCCGGCGCGATGGGGCCGACAGCCCGCGCCTGCGCTACCTGACGGTGCGCGCACTCGCCGCCTCGGGCGACAGTCTGGGCGCGATGCACCTCTATGAGCAGCTGGGCCTCGCCGCGTCGGGCGACGTCGACAGCCTCGCGCTGGCGGGGCGGATATGGAAGGATGCCGCCTTCGACAAAAGCGGCGACCGCCACGCGGTGCTGCTGGGGCAGGCCGCGGCAGCCTATCATCACGCATGGACGCTTTCGGGCGCCGCCTTTCCGGCGATCAACGCCGCGAGCCTCTATGCGCTGCTCGGCGAGCGCGAGCGCGCCGCGGCGTTGGCGGGGCCGATCGCCGCAAATGGCGCCGCCGATAATTATTGGGACCTGGTGACGCTGGTCGAGGCACTGCTGCTGCTGAACCGCGGCGAGGAAGCGCTGCGTCCCGCACAAGTGGCCAATAATCAGGCGGGGACACGCGCCGGAGACCGCGCCTCAACGTGCCGCCAGCTGTCGCGCCTTGCCGCAAGCGGTGCGATTGACGCAGGTCATGCCGGTGCGATCGTCGACCTGCTTCGTCCGCCCCCGGTCGGGGTCTATTGCGGGCGGATGTTCCGTGCGGGCGGCGCCGGCGAGGTCAATGCCCGCACCGCCATCGCCACCGCGCTCGATACGCAGCCGCTTTCGGCGCTGATCGGCCCGCTGGCTTGCGGCGCCGACATCCTGTTCGCCGAAGAAGCGCTCGCGCGCGGGATCGACCTGACTGTCGTGCTGCCCTTCGCCGAGGAAGACTTCATTGCCCAGTCGGTGCTGTCGGGCGGTGAGGCCTGGCTGGCGCGTTATGTCGCGTGCCGCGACCGGGCCGCAATGGTCCATTTCGCCAGCGGTGCGCGCTATGTCAGCGACGATTGCCAGTTCGTCCTCGGCTCGCACACGATGATGGGCCTCGCGAAGCTGCGCGCGCGCGAACTGGAAACGACCGCGATCCAGCTCGCGGCGGTCGATCCCGACGTCGCGGCGCGTCCCTCGGCCGCAATCGCCGGGACGAATGCCGATATTGCGTTGTGGCAGGAGCATGGCGGCGAGACCCTGACGATTTCTGTTGGCGCTCTCGACCGCAACCTCGACTTTCCCGCAGCGCCAACGCCGCCGGACGGGACGCGCCGCGGGCTTTACGCCATCTTGTTCGCGGATTTCGCGGGCTTTTCGAAGCTGGGCGAAGCTGAACTGCCGATCTTTGCCAGCGAGGTGATGGGCGGGATCGGCCGCATTCTCGACGATTTCGGTGATGCGGTATTGTTCCGCAATACCTGGGGCGATGCAGTCTACGCGATTATCGACGACCCGGCGACGGCGGCGCGGATCGCGCTCGCTATGCAGGAGCGGCTCGATATTCTGCCACCGGGGCTCGGGCTCGACGGCCAAAAGGCCGGAATGCGGACGGGCATTCATTTCGGGCCGATCTATCGCGGCGTCGATCCCGTCGTCGGGAACGAGCTATGGTACGGCACCGAGGTGACCCGCACTGCGCGGATCGAGCCGGTCACACTGGTGGGGCAGGTCTATTGCACGCAGCCGCTCGCCGCGATGCTCGCACTTCGCAACGCCCGCGATTTCGATTGCGATTATGTCGGCAAGGTGCAGCTTGCCAAGGACTATGGCGAGCTTGCCCTCTATCGCTTGTCGCGCGGCTCAGCCTGATGGCGCGCGCAGCCGCGCGACGAAAAAGCCATCGAGACCGCCCGCGTCGGCGAGCATGGCGGGGAGCGTGCGGATCAAGCCCTTGTCGTCGGCGACAACCGCTTCGGGCAGTTCGTCGGCGCGCGCGGGATCGATGCTCCATCCGGCATGGCGGTCGAGGAAGGTCGAGACCTGATCCTCGCCCTCGGCCTGCTCGAGCGAGCAGGTCGCATAGATCAGCGTCCCGCCCGGTTTGACCCAGCGCGCCGCGCGCGACAGCAGTTCGGTCTGAAGCTCTGCCATTTCGGCGATCTGCCGCGGTTCGATGCGGTGGAGCACATCGGGGTGCCGGCGGAAGATACCGGTAGCCGAGCAGGGGGCGTCGAGGAGCACCGCGTCGGCTTGATCTTCGGGTGCCCACGAGCGGATGTCGCCCTGGACGATGTCGGCCGACAGGCCGGTCCGTTCCATATTGGCGCGCAGCCGTTCGAGGCGTTTGGCGCTGGAATCGACCGCGACGACGTTCCATCCCGCCGCCGCGAGCTGCATTGTCTTGCCCCCGGGCGCGGCGCAGAGGTCGAGTACGGTCCGGCCTTCGCCGGCGCCGAGCAGGCGCGCGGGCAGGCTGGCCGCCAGATCCTGCACCCACCAGCCGCCTTCGCGATAGCCTGGCATCGTCTCGACCGCCTGACCGCGGGGCAGGCGGCGATGGCGCGGTGCGAGCGAAACGGCGTCGGGCCATTCTTCCGTACCCGGTTCGGCGGCGAAGCTGAGGTCGATCGGCGGCGGCGCACTCCACGCCGCTTCTGCCGCTTCGACCATCGGCAGGCTCCATTGCTCGGCCCAGCGTTCGGCGGTGGGCAAGGGCAGCGTTGCCCGGTCGGGAAGTTGCCATTCTTCTTGCTGCGCGCGCGACAGGATCGCGTGGACCAGTCGTCGCGGCCCGCCATCGACGAGCGGCAAGGCGGTCGACACGACCGCATGACCGGGGCTTTTGAGCACCAGCAACTGCGCCAGCGCAATCCGCAAAACCGCGCGTGATTTGACGTCGTCAGGGAGGATTTGCGCCGTCGCGCCGTCGATCAGCGCGTCGAGATCGACCATCCAGCGCAGCGTTTCGGACACGATCGCAACCGCGAAGGCGCGGTCGGTGGCTGTCAGGCCCTGGGTGGCGGCATGCATTGCGACATCCAGCGGATCGCCGCGCCGCAGGATCGCGTCGATCAGCCGCAATGCGGCGCGTCGCGTCGCCGTGCCCGCGGGATCGGCGCCGCCGGACGATCGCGGGCGCCGGGGCGGGCGGCGATCAGCCATGATGGGTAACGGCGTGGTTGGCGTGACGCATGAAAAATCCTATAGGGCGGGCATCATGACCGACAGCAGCCAAAATGGAACCATCGGCGGAACGCCGCGCGCTGTAAAGCGCCCAGCGCATGTGAAGGCTCCCGCGGGCTGGACGAACAGTGCGGTGCCGTCGCCCGAACCCATCCGCGAGGATAAGGCCGAGGATCAACCCGGTGGGCGCAACCCTGTGCGCTACGGCGACTGGGAGTTGAAGGGGGTCGCGGTCGACTTCTGATCGGGGCGTCGCCGCGGTTCGGCCGATAATCTAGAGATAGCGCCGGAATTTGAATGGCCGCCCTTGCACTGAGCAAGGACGGCCACAGTTTTTTGTGATTAGACGGCCGGAAGCTCGGTGTTGAGGGGCATCTTGCCGCTCTTGACCTGTTCGGCGAACACTTCGCGCATAAGCTGCAGCGAGAAGAGGTGCGCGAAGATCAGGCCGAGGATGCCGTTCTGCATCAACTTGCGCAGCACGTCGCCGCGCAGTTCGCGCAGCTTGTTCTCGTCGACCATCTGGAAACCGCGATAGACGAAAGGCTTGTCATTGCCTTCCTGCTGGATGGCGACTTCGCCGTCCATCAGAAGGTCGGCCTTCTTCAGTTCGTCCATGAACATGCCGGTGCGCTGGCCGGCTTCTTCGAAATTCTTGCAGAATTCGAGAACGGCCTGAACCTGTTCCGACGGCTGGCCGTCGATGAACAGCGCATCGCCCTCGTCGAACTTGCCGATCGCGCCCGACGTCGGGTCGAAGCACAGCGACAGATCTTCCGAATCGGGCTGGAGCCGCGCGAGGAGGAAGGGGTAGCGGCGGATGTAGGCCGGGACATAGACCGGATTGATCAGCTTGCCTTCGTCGTCGACGAAGGTGTTGATGCCTTCGTTCAGACCCATCAGTGCGAGCGGAACCGGATTGTCGCCGGCCGAAAAGACAATCGGGAAAAAGCGGCATGCCGACACGAATTCGTCCGAGGTCAGCGGGATGGCGTGCTGGCCCACCAGGAATTCGGCGCTGTCGAGCGGACGTGCGTGGAAATCGGCGTGCTCGACGCTCGAAAGCGGGGCAAGGTCCTTGTAGAACAGCGGCAGATTGGCAGGTGCGGGCGCGGTGGCCATGTTTGAACTCCGGTAAAAGTCCCGAAGCTCGGGACGAAAAGGATAAAGCGCCTTATTGACCCGCGCCGCGCGGCGCAAGAGGGGGATGATGCAAGCGGGTGATATGCGGCGCGACGGGACGGAGCGGTGGTCAGGCGACCAGTTTGCCGGGATTGAAGATGCCCGCAGGGTCGAGCCCGGCCTTGACCCCGCGCAGCGCGGACAAGCGCGCCGGACTGTCCAGTTCGGCCAGGATGTCGCGCTTCATCTGGCCGATGCCATGTTCGGCCGAGATCGACCCTCCGAGTTCGAGAACGTGCGAATAGACCAGCCGGCTGACGGCTGCGCCATGCTCGGCGAGCCATGCCGCGCCATCGGCGTCGGCGGGCGGCTGGACATGATGGTGGACATTGCCGTCGCCAAGATGCCCGAAAGATAGCGCGCGAGCACCCGAAAAGACCGAATTCAATCGCGCCGGATTCTCGGCGATGAAAGTTGGCATCAGATCGACGGGTACGCTGATGTCATGCTGGAGCGCCGGACCTTCCGCGCGTTCCGCTTCCGAGATGGAATCGCGCAGGCGCCAGAAATCCTCGCTCTCGCGGTCGCTTTTGGCGATCACGACATCGCGGATCAGCCCGGCGTCGAGTGCCGCAGCGAGTTGCCGTTCCAAGGCTTCACCCAGTGCCTGATCGCTTTCGCCGGCGAGTTCGAGCAGGACATACCACGGCTGTGCGGTCGCAAGCGGCGCGCGCGTCTGGGGAATATGGCGCAACACCGCGTCGAGGCAGGCGTCCGGGATCAGCTCGAACCCCTCGAGCTCGCGCCCGATCGCGGCATCGACTTGGCGCAGCAGCAGCAGCGCGCTTTCGGGCGAATCGATCCCGATCCACGCCGTCCGCCGGGCGGCGGCCGCGGGGACGAGGCGCAGCGATGCGGCGGTGACGATCCCCAACGTCCCTTCGGCCCCGCAGAACAGGTGCCGCAGGTCATAACCGCGGTTATCCTTTTTGAGCGGGGCCAGCCCGTCGAAAATGCTACCATCGGGCAAAACCGCTTCGATGCCTGCAACCAGCGCGCGCATCGATCCGTGGCGGAGCACCTGGGTGCCGCCGGCGTTGGTCGACACCAGCCCGCCGATCGTTGCTGAGCCCTTGCCTCCAAGAGTGAGCGGAAAACGGAGCCCGTGCGCGAGGATGGCGTTGTGGAAATTCTCCAGGATCACGCCGGCTTCGGCAACGGCAAGCTGCCCCGCCTCGTCGATATGGCGTATCCGGTTCAGGCGTCGCAGGCTGAGCAGCAGCTGATCACCGCTGGCATCGGGGGTCGCGCCGCCGACCATGCCGCTGTTGCCGCCTTGGGGGACCAGTGCGACCTCGGCCTCGGCGCACAGGCGCACGATGGAAGCGACTTCGTCGGTGCTCGCGGGCGATAGCATCGCGGCGGCACGGCCGTGATATTTGCCGCGCCAGTCGGTCAGCCAAGGCGCCATCGCATCCGGGTCGGCGCTATAGCCTTTGGGGCCGAGCAAATTTGCGAATGCGTCGAGCAGCGATGCAGATGGCGGGCGCGTCATGCCGGTCCACTCCGGAAATTTCCTGCTCCACAAGCGGGCAGGGGGTGACAGCAGTTCATTTGATGTTCAATCATCCTTGTTAAAGGGAGCGATGGACGAATAGTATCTTTTCGTCCAGCGGGCATGGACGCGGGAGCCATAGGTGAGCGAAATCTTCGGTCAGAACGCCAAAGGAGCGGCAGCGGGGCTGTGCTGACGGCGGCATTCCTGTGGTTTGTGGCCGCGGCGCCAGCGGCGGACGCGGCGGTGCCCGTTGCCGCGCCGGAACCGTTGGTCGCAATTTCCTCGCCGACGCCCGAACAGGTTTCTTCCTTCTGGCAGGTGGTGATCGAGCAGCAGCTGATCATCCGCGTGCCCGCCCAGCGTTCGCAGCTCAACAATTTCGCGGCGGGCCCATCGATGTCCAAACGCGCGACCGAACTGCCTGTCGTCTGGAAAGAGAAAAAGGCGCCCAAATGCGTATCGATGCGCAATATTTTGGGGATGCAGGCGGTCCAGCGCGACAGCATCGATATCATCACGCGGCAGAAGCAGCGGCTACGCGCGCAACTCAACCGCGGTTGCCGCGCGCTCGATTTTTATGCCGGTTTCTACATGCAAGGTAGCAAGGACGGAAAATTGTGCGAGGATCGTGATCAGATCCACGCTCGGACCGGCGCAAAGTGCGAGATCGACAAGTTCAAGCTGATGGTTCCGGTCCGCGAAGACGATTAATCGCGTTTATCGCGGCCTTTCCTTGACTTTTCCCCATCATTTGCCCAATGGCCGCGGCAACGTCCGCCTGCGTGGGAGGCTGGGCGCCAACTCTTTTCCGGACATGATGATCTTATGAAATTTGCCGACATCGGCCTTTCCGACGAACTTTTGCGCGCCATCGACGAGTCGGGGTATAACGAAGCGACCCCGATCCAGGCGGGAGTTATTCCGTCGGTCCTGATGATGCGCGACATCATCGGCATCGCCCAGACGGGCACCGGCAAGACCGCGTCGTTCGTGCTGCCGATGATCGACATCCTCGCTCATGGCCGCGCCCGTGCGCTGATGCCGCGCTCGCTGATCCTCGCACCGACGCGCGAACTCGCGGCGCAGGTCGCTGAAAATTTTGAAAAATACGGCAAATATCACAAGCTTTCGATGGCGCTGCTCATCGGCGGCGTGCAGATGGGCGACCAGGTCAAGGCGCTCGAAAAGGGCGTCGACGTGCTGATCGCGACGCCGGGCCGTCTGATGGACCTGTTCGAACGCGGCAAGATCCTGCTCACCGGTTGCAACCTGCTCGTCATCGACGAAGCCGACCGGATGCTCGACATGGGCTTCATCCCCGACATCGAGAATATCTGTACGAAGCTGCCGGCGACTCGGCAGACCCTGCTCTTCTCGGCGACGATGCCGGCGCCGATCAAGCGGCTGGCCGACAAGTTCCTGTCGAACCCGAAGACGATTGAAGTCGCGCGTCCGGCAAGCCGGAACGAGAATATCGAGCAGTTCCTGGTCAAGACGTCGGAACGCAGCAAGCGCGATACGCTTCGCAGCCTGATCGAGACCGAGAAGGTCGGCACCGCGATCATCTTCTGCAACCGCAAGACGACCGTGCGCGAGTTGGCTAAATCGCTGCAACGCTATGGCTATAAGGCGGGCGAGATCCAGGGCGACATGGACCAGTCGAGCCGCACCGCCGAACTCGAACGGTTCAAGAACGGCACGATCAACATCCTGGTCGCATCGGACGTCGCGGCGCGCGGGCTCGACGTCAAAGGCGTCAGCCATGTCTTCAATTTCGACGCGCCGTGGCACCCCGACGATTATGTCCACCGCATCGGCCGCACCGGCCGCGCAGGCGCCCAGGGGCGCGCCTTCACTCTGGTGACGCCGTCGGATGACGAGGCGATCGACAATATCCAGAAGCTGACCGGCTACAAGATTCCGATCCATGGCGGCGGCGCGCCGGCGGCGGATGTCGCCAAGCCCGACCGCGATGCGGAAGAGGGCGAGCCGCGGCGCGGACGTGCGGCGCGCGGCGGGCGCGGCAAAGCTGCTGCGAAGCCGGAAAAGGCACCTGCGCGTCCGGCGCCGGCCGCACCCGCCGCCGAAGCGCAGCCCGCGAAGCCGCGCGAGGACAGGAAGCCGCGCAGCGATCGCAAACCGGCGCCCGCCAAGCGTGACGATCTGGACGGCCCCGACGATGGCTGGAACGGCCCGATGCCGGGCTTCCTGTCGGTCGGTTTCGACAGCTGACGCCGGGCGGAAAGCGGTTGCTGGTCAGACCCTGACCAGCATCTTTCCCATATTGCTGCCAGAAAACAGGCCGAGGAAGGCGTCGGGCGCCGACGTCAACCCGTCGTGCACGGTCTCGCGCATCGTGACCGCGCCGCTGGCGATCAGGCCGCCCATGTCGGCATAGAATTCTTCCATGCAGTCGATGAACTGGTCGGTGTAGATGAAGCCTTCCATGCGGATCCGGGCCGGAATAGCCCGGATTATATATTTCATCTCCTGCGGCTTCGCGTCGTTGTAGACGTCGATCATGCCGCAGATCGCGAAGCGCGCGAAATCATTCGCCGTCGCAAAGGCCGCGTCGAGGTGCTCGCCGCCGACATTGTCGAAATAGACGTCGATGCCCGGCTTGCCGAGGCGTTTGAGCGCGGCGGCGAGTTGGGGGAGCACCGGCCCAGCCTTATAATCGATCGCCGCGTCGGCGCCGAGATCAAGGGCCCACGCGCATTTGTCCGCGCCGCCGGCCGAGCCGATTACGGTCATTTCGCGCGCTTTGGCGATCTGTACGACCGCCGAACCGACCGCACCCGCGGCCGCCGAGACGAATATCGTATCGCCGGGCTTGGCCGCCGCGATGCGGAGTAAGCCGATCCATGCGGTTCCGCCGGTCAGGCCCATATTGTGCAGGAAGGTTTGCGGGGTCAGGCCCGCGGCCAGCATGTCGCCGGGCAGCTTGTTCGGCATCATGTCGAGGCCGATGACGCCGCCGTCGCGCCAACCGCCCATGTGGAGGATAAGGTCGCCCGGAGCAAAGCCCTCCATCCTGCTTTCGATGACTTCACCGATCGCACCGCCGGTCATCGGCTGGTCGATCTGGAAGCTGGCGGCATAGCTTTTGGCGTCGTTCATTCGCCCCCGCATGTACGGATCGACCGACAGCCAGAGATTGCGGATGCGAAGCTGGTCCTTTTCGAGCGGCGCGTCGGGCGCCTCGCGCAACGCGAAATTGTCGATCGTCGGCAGCCCCTGCGGACGACTGGTCAAATGCCATGCCTTGGCCATCGGAATCCCCCCATTCCCAATTTCGCCGGCGACGGTGGTCATCGTCAGAAAAGCCGTTGCCACTGCCAATCAGCGTCGTTAATACGCTGCCGGTCGCGGGGCCGTAGCTCAGATGGGAGAGCGCTGCAATCGCACTGCAGAGGTCAGGGGTTCGATTCCCCTCGGCTCCACCAGCGACCTTCCCGACCGATCAGCCCGCAAAATCGCGAATCATATTCTTCGCAATCACTAGCTGCTGGATCTGCGTCGTCCCCTCATAAATGCGGTAAATGCGGCAGTCGCGATAAAAGCGTTCGGCCAGATATTCCTTGAGATAACCCGCGCCGCCGTGGATCTGCACGACGCGGTCGGCGACGCGCCCGCACATTTCGCTGGCGAACATCTTGGTTGCCGCAGCTTCGACGAGGATTTTCTCGCCGCGGTCGGCGCGCGCACACGCATCGGCGAGCATGCATTCGGCGGCATAGATTTCGGCCTTGCTGTCGGCGAGCATCGCCTGGATCAGCTGGAAGTTGGCGATGGGCTCGCCGAACGCCTTGCGCTCCATCGCATATTTCAGGCCGGCGTCGAGCATGCGCTTGGCATAGCCGACGCTCGCCGCCGCGACCGACAGGCGCCCGTTATCGAGGCTCTGCATCGCCGCGCGGAACCCGATGCCTTCCTCGCCGCCGAGCAGCGCATCGCCGTCGACATGCACATCCTCGAGGATCACGTCGGCGATCTGCGATCCGGCCTGACCCATCTTGCCGTCGGGCTTGCCGATCGAAACGCCGGGCGCGTTGCGCGGGACCATGAAGGCGCTGACATGGGCGTTCTTCGGAAGCGCCTCGGCGTTAGTGCGCGCCATGACGAGGATGACGTCGGCGAAGGGCGCGTTGGTGATGTAACGCTTGGTGCCATTGAGGACATAACCATTGCCGTCGCGCACGGCGCGCGTCTTCATCGCGGCGCTGTCCGATCCGCTGTCGGGCTCGGTGAGGCCGAATGCCGCGATTTCTCCGGCGGCGAGCTTGGGCAGCCAATGCTCCTTCTGCTGCGCCGTGCCGAACCCGACGAGCGACTTGCAGACCATGCCGATGTTGATCGAGACGATCGAGCGATAGGCGGGCGAGGCGTAGGCGAGCTCGCGGATAAAGCCGACATATTGGCTGACGTTCATGCCCGCGCCGCCGTATTCCTCGGGCATCGTAACCCCGAACAGGCCCATGTCGCGCATTTCCGCAAGGATATCGTCGGGAACGCGGCCGAGTTCCTCGAGCTGGTCTTCCGCCGGGATCAACCGCTCGCGGACATAGCGCTGCAGCTGTTCGATGAAGGCTTCATAGATATCGGCGTCCATTCCCGGATTGGTCATCGTCTTCCCGTCCCTTGATTATTGTTCGGCGTAGGTGTCGATCGCCGAGAAAATACGCGTGAGTTGCTCGCGTTCGTCGGCGTCGATGTCGGGGCGCCAGATTTCGAACAGCAGGATCGTGCGGTCGCTGGTGCCGCGGTTCCAGGCTTCATGTTCGAAGCTGTCGTCGAAGATCAGCATCTCGCCCTCGCGCCACGCACGCGTTTCCGCGCCGACACGCAGACCGCAGCCATCGGGGACGATCAGCGGCAGATGGCAGATAAGGCGCGTGTTGAGCAGGCCGTGATGCGGCTGGATATGTGTGCCGGGCGTGAGGCGCGAGAAGAGTGCGATCGGTGCGCCGCCTGGGATCACCGGCTGCGGCGCCAGTTCGAGCGCGGCGAGGGTGGCGGGGCAGCGTTCGTCCATCCCGTCGGCAACGACCCCGTCCTTCCATAACCACGCGGCGCCCCAGTCGGGCTTGTCGAGCAGGGGGTTGTTGGGCGGCGGTCGGTCGGGGCTGGCGGTCACATAGGGACCGAAGCGATCGGACGAATTGTCGATCAAGGCCCGGAGTTCGGCGCGGATTGCCCCCGTCACTGCTTCGACTGCGGGAACCCAATCGAAGTCGGCCCGGTCGAAAAAGGGGCGCTGCGCGAGGCCCGGGAAGTAAAACATGCTGGGTTGTTGCAAATAAAGCGGCTGTTCGCCCGCAAGCATTCGGAGGGCCTCGGCGACCCGCGGTGTTGCGGTGCCGGCGTCGATCCCGGCACCGCGCAATTGGCCGAGAAGATGCTCGGCAAAGGCGCGGTCGGTTTCGGCGAGGAATTGTTCGGCGCGCTGGAGGCCGGGATGAAGGGCAGGCGGGACGCTCCGGGCCTGTGCTGCGGTTCCGAGCGCTAACCGGTAAAAGCTCCCCGCCGCGCGATCGTCGGCGAGGCGGCGCTTGAGTTCGGCCATGGCGAGCAGCACCGCGATATTGCCGCGGTCGGCGCGGATCGCATCGTCGAGCGCCGCGGTTTCCGCCGCAATATCGCCGCGGCGATGGGCGTCGCGTGCCCGGTCCAGCCATGTCGTCTGCTGCGTCATGGCTCTTGCCATAACGCAGCATCGGACCTTTGCAAGCGACGCCCCGCGTGCCTCAGGCTGCAGTAGGGGAAGCTTCGGGCGGCCTGGTTGCGCCGCGGAGCCATTTCCGGGCGACGAGCATGGGCCGGGTCCGCCAGATCATCATCAGCAGCGCGAAGAACAGCGCCCACGGCAGGACGGCGGCCCCAACGACAAGGATGAAGGACAGCATTACGCTGCCGCTGTGGACGAGCATGTTCAACGCGTCGCTGAACGGGTTGCCATAGCCGATGCCGGGCAGCCCGCCGGTGCCGACGTAATCGAATTGCATCGGCGTCGTGGCGAGCATGGCCTCGTCGGTCCGGCGCGTGTCGCGTTCGCCGTCGAGCTGGCGGCGCATTCCCGCGATCTGCTGCTGCAATTCGGCGCGCTCGCGATCGCCGAGACCACCCTGCCGGAGCCGCGTTTCGAGACGCGCGATCTCAGCGTTGAGGTCGGCACTGCGGCGCTGCGAGTCACTGATCTGCGTCCCGACATCCTCGCCGCTGATCCGCGTCGCCGCGAGCACGCCTTCCGCCTTTTCGACGCTTGCGAGGGCATCGCGGCCGAATTTGCGGGCTATTGCGGGATCGAGCTTGAAGAGGAGTTGCGCTTCGACCTCGTTTTCGCGAACGAGGCGATAGGTCATGCCGGCGATGCGGCAACGGTTGACCCCCAGCGCTTCGCACGCGGCGGCATGTTCCTCCTGCACCTTGGCAATGCGATTGTCGTCGAGGCGGAAAGCATAGGCATAGTTGAAAGCGACGCCGGGCGCCGACGTGACCCCGACGTTGGGCGGACGCACGGCCCGTGCCGAGCTATCCGAAGGAGCCGGGATCGACAGCGGCGTGGCTTCCGCGGCGGCATCGACCGGGGCCATGTCATAGGCAGGAGATCCCTGGACACTCACCGATTCCGAATTTTTTTCCGAACAGCCGACCAGGGCGAGCGCCATCGCGCCCGCTAAGAGCTTGGTTTTCATGAAGTCTCTCCCAACATGCGACTCATGGTCGCATGATATGAAATATCATAATTGAAAGAGTAGACAATAAATTTCAAGCGAGCTTGATGAAGCTGTCCAATACCCTCTTGCTGCCCGCTTGTTCGAACTCGACTTCGAGCTTGTTGCCGTCGATGTCGGTGATGTCGCCATAGCCGAACTTCTCGTGGAACACGCGCATCCCGATCGCGAGGTCCGATCGTGCCTTCGCACCGACCGAGGCGGCGGGGCCGCGTTCCGACGGCGCGGGCGCGCGGGTTATCGTCGACGATTGCGCCGCCGCCCGCTGCCATGCCGGGCCGCGCGTCATCGTGCGCGCGGGCTGGCGTTCGGCGACATGCGCGAAGGGATCGCCCTGCGCCGACCAGTTGGCGCGCCACAGGCTCTGGCCGCCGCCGAAGCTGTTCTCGCTGTCGACATGCTCGGGCGGAATTTCGGCGATGAAGCGGCTGGGGATGCTGCTCACCCACTGGCCATAGATGCGCCGGTTGGCAGCGTGATAAATGCTCGCGCGTTCGCGGGCGCGTGTGATCGCTACATAGGCGAGGCGGCGCTCCTCTTCGAGGCTTTGCACTCCGCCTTCGTCCATCGAGCGTTGCGACGGGAAGACGCCATCCTCCCATCCGGCAAGGAAGACATGGTCGAACTCAAGCCCCTTGGCGGCGTGGATCGTCATGATCGTAACGGTTTCGGTCGTATCGTTGTTGTCGCGGTCCATGACGAGGCTGACATGTTCGAGGAAGGCCTCGAGCGATTCATATTCCTCCATCGCGCGGACGAGTTCGGAGAGGTTCTCAAGCCGGCCCGCGGCCTCGACGCTGCGGTCGGCCTGGAGCATCGCGGTATAGCCCGATTCGTCGAGGATCAGCTGGGTGAGCTCGGGATGCGACAGCTCGTTCGCCTTGGTTTGCCAGCCGCGCATCTGGGCGATGAAATTCGCGAGCTGGCGGCGCGCCTGCGGCGTCAGCTCGTCGGTTTCGGTGATGCGCGACGCGGCATGAAGGAGCGGCGCCTGCTCGATACGCGCAAACTGGTGGATGCGCGCGAGCGCCTTGGCGCCGAGCCCACGCTTGGGGGTGTTGATGATCCGTTCGAAGGCGAGATCGTCGGCGCTCGACTGGACGAGGCGTAGATAGGCGAGCGCGTCGCGGATTTCGGCGCGTTCATAGAAGCGGAAGCCGCCGACGATGCGGTACGGCATGCCGATGGCGATGAAGCGGTCTTCGAACTCGCGCGTCTGGAACTGCGCGCGGACGAGGATTGCGGCGCGCTCCAGCGACACGCGGCGGCGCTGGAGCGTCTCCAGCTCCTCGCCAATCCGCCGCGCTTCCTCGGGCCCGTCCCACACGCCGACGACGCGGAGCTTGTCGCCGGGTTCGAGGTCGGTCCACAGCGTCTTGCCGAGGCGCCCCGAATTCTGCGCGATCAGCGCCGAGGCGGCGGCGAGAATCTGCGGCGTCGAACGGTAGTTCTGTTCGAGGCGGATCACGGTGGCGCCGGGGAAATCCTTCTCGAAACGCAGGATGTTCGCGACCTCGGCGCCGCGCCACGAATAGATCGACTGGTCGTCGTCGCCGACACAGCAGATATTCTTCCGTTGCTGCGCGAGCAGGCGGAGCCAGAGATACTGGCTGGCATTGGTGTCCTGATATTCGTCGACGAGGATATATTTGAAGCGGTCCTGATATTGCGCGAGCACGTCGCGGTGCGTCTTCAGGATCACCAGCATGTGCAGCAGCAGGTCGCCGAAATCGCAGGCGTTGAGCGTCTTCAGCCGCGCCTGATACAGCGCATAGAAATGCTGGCCTTTGCCGTCGGCGTAGGATTCCTTGTCGGCGGCGTTGAGGTCGGCAGGAACGAGCCCGCGGTTTTTCCATTTGTCGATGAGGCCGGCGAGTTGGCGCGCGGGCCAGCGTTTCTCGTCGAGTCCCTCGGCCTGAATCAGCTGTTTGAGGACGCGCAGCTGGTCGTCGGTGTCGAGGATGGTGAAATTGCTCTGCAGGCCGACAAGCTCGGCGTGGCGGCGCAGCATCTTGGCCGCGATGCTGTGGAAGGTGCCGAGCCATGGCATGCCTTCGACGACGTCGCCGACCATCCGCCCGATGCGTTCGCGCATTTCGCGCGCCGCCTTGTTGGTGAAGGTCACCGCGAGGATTTCGGACGGCCACGCACGGCGCGTCGCCATGATGTGCGCGAGGCGCGCGGTCAGCGCGGCGGTCTTGCCGGTTCCCGCGCCCGCAAGCATCAACACAGGGCCTTCGGTGGTCAGCACCGCTTGGCGCTGCGGGCCGTTGAGGCCCTGCAGATAGGGCGGGTCCGACGGGTCGGGGCGGGTCAGGTCGGGCAGGGAGGCAGGGGTATCGTTCACGCGCGAACGATTAGGGAACAGCGAGCAGGCTGTCCAGTGCGGTGAGGCGAGAAGAAGCGCCCGTTCCGGTGCGCCTCAACTCGTCGATCGTGGCGAGCGCCATTGCGCGATAGGCGGGCAGAAGCTTCGGCGAATAGGCGGCGAGCGCGTCGATATGGTCGCTTATCGTCCGGTCATCGCCGCGCAGCAACGGCCCCGATAAACCTGCAAAACCCTGATCGAGACTGTTTTCCAGTGCTGCCCGGACAAGCGGAGCGAGCAACGCCGCCGGATCGTCGACCCCGGCGTCGGCCAGCGCGTCCGATGCGCCGGCGATCAGCGTCACCAGATGGTTGGACGCATGGCACAATGCGGCGTGATAGAGCGCGCGCCGTTCCTCGGCGATTTCGACGGCGACGCCGTTCAATAGGCCGACAACATGTTTGGCCTGACCGGTGGCTTTGGGTGTCGAGCCGGTGATCGCGAACCGCGCCCCGGCCATGCGCCGCGCCTCGCTTTCGGGGTGTCCGGTGAAGGTCATCGCGGGATGCACCGCAGCCGTCAGCCCGCCCGCCGCACGGACCGGTTCGAGAATCGCCGCGCCGCTGCGCCCGCTGACGTGGAAGACGAAGGGCGTGCGGTCCGTCGGCAGCATTTTTCCAATGTCAGAGGCAACCTCTGCCAAGGCGTCGTCCGACACCGCGATAGCGATGATGTCGCACGCGGCCATCACGCGATCGGCGCCCGCGGCGACGTCGGCACAGCCGATCCGCGCCGCGGCAGCGCGCGCACGTTCGGGGGAGCGGCTCCAGAGCAGCGGCGGGGCGGCCGAATGCGCTGCGAACGCGATGGCGAGCGCCTGCGCGACGCGGCCCGCGCCCATGATACCGAACTGGCGGGATGGGGGATTGTCCATGCCAGCGCTGTAACGTGTCCGCAGCGGTTTCGCCAACGCTTGGCGAACGGGCATTTTCGTCACGGCTTTCGATTGACCGAAGTGCATACGGATCATATATGATTCGTATATCGGTCAACTGGAAGAGAAGCCCATGGGCATTGTGAAAATCGACGACGACCTGCATGAGGAAGCGCGGCGGGCCAGCACGGTAATGTGCCGGTCGATCAATGCGCAGGCCGAGTTCTGGATGAAGATCGGTATGCTGGCCGAAGCCAATCCGACCCTGTCCTTCAACGATATCGTGCAGTCGCAACTCGTTGCGGCGCAGGTGCGTCTCGTGGATGTGGCCGCCGCCTGACATGGTCAAGACCTCGGACGAACTGGCGCTGATGCGCGTATCGGGCAAGCTGCTGGCGTCGGTTTTCGAGATGCTGGACGGGCTGGACCTGACCGGCATGTCGACGATGCAGGTCAACGACCTCGTCGATCGCTTCATCAGCGTGGACCTTGCCGCGCGCCCGGCGAGCAAGGGGCAGTATGGCTTCAAATATGTCCTGAATTGCTCGATCAACCATGTTGTCTGTCACGGCGTGCCCGATCCGGACGAGATCATCCGCGACGGCGACATCATCAACCTCGACATCACGCTGGAAAAGAACGGCTTCATCGCCGATTCGAGCAAGACCTATCTGGTGGGCGATGTTCCGCCGGCGGCAAGGCGGCTTGCCCGCGTCGCGCAGGAAGCCATGTGGAAGGGCATCGGTCAGGTGCGCCCCGGGGCACATCTGGGGGACATCGGCTTCGCGATCGAGCGGCATGCCAAAAAGAACGGCTATTCGGTTGTGCGCGAATATTGCGGGCACGGCATCGGCCGCGAGATGCACGAGGAGCCGCAGGTGCTGAATTACGGACGGCCGGGAACGGGCCTGAAGCTGCGCGAGGGCATGGTCTTTACCATCGAGCCGATGGTGAACCAGGGCACCCGCAAGGTCACGACGGCACGTGACGGATGGACCGTCGTTACCAACGACCGGAAACTCTCCGCCCAATTCGAACATACGGTCGCGGTGACAGGCAGTGGCGTCGAGGTCCTGACGCTGCGCCGCGACGAGACGCCAATGCTGGAACGACGGGGGTGATATCTTTGATGGCCGTCCTTTAGCGACGGTCGGGACTTTATCTCGACATTCTCTGCATCTACGGTCGGGCGATGCACGCATATCCCACAATCCGGCTGGCGAGCGCCGCCGCGGCAATTTCGATTCTTTCGGCCTGTGCCGGCGGCAATTTCCGGCCCGTGGCCGACGCGCCGGTCCGGATCGGGCCAGCCTATTCGATCCGCGGCACGACCTATGTGCCCGCCGCCGCCCCGGCCTATGACGCGGTCGGCTATGCCAGCTGGTACGGGAGCGAGTCCGGCAACCGCACCGCTAATGGCGAACAATTCCGTCCGGGCTGGATCACCGCGGCACACACGACGCTGCCGTTGCCGACCTATGTCGAGGTGACCGCGCTCGACACAGGGCGCCGTGTCATCGTGCGCGTCAACGATCGCGGCCCATTTGCGCTCGGGCGGATCATCGACCTCTCGCGCGGCGCCGCCGAAGAGCTCGGTATCAAGGCACAGGGCCACGCCCCGGTGCGCGTGCGCCGGGTCGAACCGTCGGAAAAGGACCGCAAACGGCTTCGCGAGGGCAAGCCCGCCGCGGGGCTCCGGCCTCTGTCGGGGGAGGAACTGCAACGGCTTAGGGCACAGCTTCCGGTGAAGGAGCGCTAGGCGGAGCGCATTCCGGCTTGCGCCGGACCGGGGAACGCGTTCAAAGCGGCGCCGATATCGAAAGGCGTTCACCTTGGATCTGGCACCCTATCGCGCGCATCGGCGCATCCTGACCGCGAGCCTTGTCGGCACCGCGGTCGAATTTTACGATTTCTATATCTATGGCACCGCGGCGGCGCTTGTATTCGGGCCGCTTTTTTTCCCGAAGAGTTCGGACTCGGCGCAGCTGATGTACAGCTTCATGACCTTTGGCCTCGCTTTCTTCGCGCGGCCGGTGGGGGCGATCGTCTTCGGCCATTATGGCGACCGGATCGGGCGCAAGTCGACGCTTGTCGCTTCGCTGATGCTGATGGGCGCGTCGACGTTGCTGATCGCCTTCCTGCCGACCTATGCGATGGTCGGCTGGGTTGCGCCGTTGCTGCTCTGCATCCTGCGCTTTGGGCAGGGCTTCGGGCTCGGGGGCGAATGGGGCGGGGCGGCGCTGCTCGCGGTCGAGAATGCGCCGCCGGGATGGAAATCGCGCTTTGGGATGTTCCCGCAATTGGGGGCGCCGGTGGGTTTCATCGCGGCGAACGGGCTGTTCCTGTTACTGGGCCTGGGCCTCAGCGACGCCGATTTCGCGGCGTGGGGCTGGCGCATTCCGTTCCTGCTGTCGGCGGTGCTCGTCGGGCTGGGGCTATGGGTGCGGCTCAAGATCACCGAGACGCCCGACTTTGCCGAGGCGCTGGAGAATAAGGCGCCGGTCGCGGTGCCGCTCGGCGACCTGTTCCGGCATCATCTGGTTGCGACGCTCGCAGGGACGTTCGCGGTGGTCGCCTGTTTCGCGATTTTCTATCTAGCGACGAGCTTTGCGCTCGGGCACGGGACGCAGACGCTTGGATATCCCAAGGAGCAGTTCCTGCTGATCCAGCTCGGCGCGATCCTGTTCATGGCGGCGGGAATCATTTTCGCAGGCTATGTCAGCGACGCGTCGAGCGAACAGCGCGTATTGACTTGGGGCTGCGGCGCGACGGTGCTCATGGGGTTTGTGTTCGGGCCGGCGCTGGCGTCGGGAAGCTGGCTGCTCATCTTCCTTGGCCTCGCGACGGCGCTCTTTGTGATGGGGCTCGTTTATGGCCCGCTCGGCAGCTGGCTGACCGGCCTGTTTCCTGTGCATGTCCGCTATACCGGCGCGTCGGTCGCTTTCAATGCGGGCGGGATATTGGGCGGCGCGATGGCGCCGATCATCGCGCAGGCGCTCGCCGAATGGGGTGGGACCGCGACGGTTGGCTTCTATCTCGCGATCGCGGGCGTGGTGAGCTGGCTGGGTCTGCTGATGGTCCGGCGGCGGGGGATCAGGCGGGACGCCTGACGCGAAAACGGTCGAAGAGGCGGCCGTCGATCGCGACGAGACCTGCGGCGATCAGCGCCATACCGATCCAGTGCCGCGGTAGTAGCACTTCGCCGAGCAGCAGGGTGCCGAGGAGGATCGCGGTGACCGGAATGAGGAGCGTGACGAGCAGCGCGTTGGTCGCACCGGCGCGCGCGATCAGGCTGAAATAGAGGAAATAGGCGACCGTTGTCGAAAGCAGCGCGAGCCCGCTGATCGCAAAGAGCGTGATCGTGCCGGGAAGGGCAAGCTGCCACGGGGCGTCGACGAACAGCGCGACCGGCAAAATGAGCAGTGTGCCCGCGACAAGCTGCCCCGTCGCGACGTCGAGCGGGCCGACGCCCCAAGCGCGGAACCGGCGGCCGTAAACCCCGGCGAGCGCGTAGCAGAAGGTCGCGCCAAGGCAGGCGAGTTGTGCGGAGAGGTTGGTGCCTACCCCCGACAGCGCACCGCCGCCGATCATTACCGCGACCCCGGCGATGCCCGCGCCGACACCGACGAGTTTCGCGGGCGTGGCCTTTTCATCGGGGGTGAAAAGATGCGCGACGATCACGCCCCAGAGCGGGGTGGTCGCGTTGAGAATCGAGGCGAGGCCGCTTGCGATCTGGGTCTGCGCATAGGCGAAAAGCGAGAAGGGGAGCGCAGTGTTGAGCAGGGCGAGAAGAAAAAGCGCGGGCCAGAGCCCGGCGCGGCGCGGCATAACGCGGCGGGTAGCGGCCATGAAGCCCAGCATCAGCAACGATGAGAGGCCAAGGCGGGCGAGGACCAGGGTGAAGGGCGGAACCTCGCGCAGCGCTATGCCCAGAAAGAAGAAGGAGCCTCCCCACAGGATCGAGAGCAGGATCAACATGCCCCATTCGGCGGCGCCCATCCGGAAGTTGATCGGTGCTGTCATGACGGGACCCTAGCGGCGAACGGAACGGCGAAGCATCCCGCTTCTTGCGGTCAAAGCCGGCCCGCCCGGACCAGCAGCGTCAGCTTCGCCTTGCCGACCTTGCGTTCGGCATCGATCTCGAAGCCTGCGACGTCGACCGCTTCATTGTGCGCGGTCTCGATCGACACCCAGCTGTCGGCGCCGATCCAGCCGAGGCGGTTGAGCTTATCGAGCGCGACGCTGCCCGCTCCGGTGTCGTAAGGCGCGTCGAGCAACAACAGATCGTAGGTGCGCTTGGCGGGGCCGAGGCTCATCACCGAGCCGGCGCGGATGTCGGCGCGTGCGGTGGCCTCCAATGCGCCCAGATTCTTGCGCAACACGTCGAGCGCGTCGCGATCCTGCTCGGCGAACAGGCATTGTTCGGCGCCGCGCGACAGCGCCTCGATCCCGAGCGCGCCCGACCCCGCGAAGAGATCGGCGACGACCAGTCCCTCGAAACTGCCGACGCGGCTCGTCAACATCGAGAAGAGCGTCTCGCGCGTGCGGTCGGCGGTCGGGCGCGTCGCGTCATTCTTGGGCGCGAGCAGCTTGCGGCCGCGCCATTCGCCAGCGATGACGCGCATCAGCCGAGGTGCCGCCGGAATTTGAACAATTCGTCGCGCGGGACGACATCGACCGCGCCGAGCGGCATGCCGCCGAGTTCGAACGCGCCGTAACGCGTGCGGATCAGGCGGCTGACCTGCAACCCGAAATGTTCGAGCACCTTGCGGACTTCACGGTTCTTGCCTTCGGTCAGCGTCATTTCGACCCACTGGTTGCGGCCCGTGCGGCGTTCGAGGTTCGCGTCGATCTTGCCGTAGCGGACGCCGTCGATCTCTATCCCCATCGCGAGCTCCTCGAGCTGCGCCTGGCTGATGTCGCCGAACGCGCGCGCGCGATAGGTGCGCTCGACGCCGCTCGCGGGCAGTTCGAGCTGGCGCTTGAATTCGCCGTCATTGGTGAGGAGCAAAAGCCCCTCGGTATTATAGTCGAGACGGCCGACGGGCATCAGGCGCGGAAGATCCTTGGGCAGCAGATCGTAGATCGTTTTGCGTCCCTTGGGATCGCGGGCCGCGGTGATGCAGCCCGCGGGCTTATTGAAGCGGTAGAGGCGCGTCGAGACGGGCTTGGCAACGGGGTTGCCATCGACGGTCAATCCTTCGAGCGAGGTGAGCAGCGGGGCGGGATGGACGATGACCTGCCCGTTGAGCGCGATGCGGCCTTCTTCAACCATGCGTTCGACGTCGCGGCGCGAGCCGACGCCGGCGCGCGCGAGCAGTTTGGCGATGCGCTGCGGTCCGTCCTCGCGCTCGGCCTCGGCGGGTTTGGTTTTGAGCGCGGTTGCGGCGCCGCGTGCGGCGCGGCGGCCCTTGGGGGCGTCGCGGTCTGCGGTGGGGCGAGGCGTCGAGCGGGGTGGACGGCGTGTCGTCATCGGAACGGATGCGGCTTTCTTGTCGTTTTCAAGGAAAATAGTGTTGCGTTGTGATCACGCTCATAGCCGGAAAAGACTCGCTTCGTCGATGGCAAGCAGAAGCAATCTTGCAGGACGGCGCGGAGCGAGTCATGGCGATGTTAAAGGGAGTCATCATGCTCTTCGCCCACCGCCCCACCTGCATCAAGCGGTTGCTGATCATCGAGGATGATCCGCTGACCGCGTTCGACAATGAGCACACGTTGAAACTCAGCGGGTACGACATCGTCGCAACGGTCGATTCGGGCGAGGCCGCGGTGGCGATTATGGCCGCCGAGCCGATCGACGCGGTCGTTCTGGATCTGGGACTGGCGGGCCATATGACGGGGCGCGAGGTCGCGCGTCTCGCACGCGATCGCGGTATTGCCGTGCTGCTGGTGACCGGCCAATGCCCCGAGGACGGCGCCGACATCGCGGTCGCCTGCCTCGGCAAGCCGCACAGCGCCTCTGCGCTCGTCGCGGCGCTGCGTGCGGTCGAGACGATGGCATGCAAGAATCAGGCGCCGCGCAAGGTCAGCGGCCTCACGACCTTTTGGCGTCCCGAAGCGGCGTGAGATGCGACGGACCGACCGCGCACGGCGGATCGGCAGCCAATTAGCCGCTTCCAATTTGTCCCCAACGCTTTAGGCCAAGATATGACCGGCCGCGGCCCGTCACAGGTCCAAAAGGGGGAATATGATGGCGACAGATGCGGCGATGCCGGCACCGAAGGGGTGGCGCGACAGTCTGCGACCCTATCTGGAGCCTGCGCCCCTTGCTGCACTGTTCCTTGGCATATCGTCGGGTTTCCCGTTCGCGATGATCGGCGCGACACTGACGACACGGCTCGCACAGGACGGTATCGAGAAGTCATCCGTCACCGCCTTTGCGCTGACCTTTCTCGCCTATAATCTGAAATGGGCATGGGCGCCCGCGATCGACCGATTCCGCATCCCTGTCCTCGGGCGGATCGGCCAGCGGCGATCGTGGCTGATCCTTGTCGGCGCGCTTGTTTTCGTCGCTGTGTCGGTGCTGGGCAATCTCGATCCAAAGGCTTCGCTTGCGGTCGTCGCGCTCGCGGCGATCGCGGTCGGGCTCGCCGGCGCGACCTATGACATCGTAATCGACGCCTATCGCATCGAACTGCTTGCGCCAGAACAATTGGGCACGGGGTCGGGCATGTCGCAATATGGCTGGCGCATCGGTGCGGCGGTGGCGGGTGCCCTGGCGCTCGTTGTCGCCGAACGCGCCGGTTGGGGCGTTGCCTATATGGTCTGCGCGGCGCTGGTCCTCCCGGCAATCATCACCGGGTTGGTGATGGGCGAGCCCGAACGCAAGATCGAGCGGCATTGGCCGGCGTTCCTGTCGCGTGCCCACTACGCGCTCTTCATTGGCAGCTTCCCGGTCGCGTTTCTGATCGCGCGGCAGATCGACCTATGGCTCGGCGTCGACATCCTGACGCTGATGGTCCTGGTCGGATATTTGTTCCCGTTGTTCGACCTGAGTGCCCGGCGCGCGCGCGACATCGGGTGGAGCGGGCACATCAACTGGATCATCGCGCTGCCGGCGCTGGCGCTGGTCGCGGTGCTGGCGGCGGATTGGGGGACGATCGCCGCTTATGTCGGGTCGACGCTTCTTTGGGTCGTCCTTGCCGTGGGAGCGCTCGTCATCGGGGCGCTGCTCGCGCTGCCGACTAAATCGCGCGAAGGGCAGGCCGCCGACAAGGGCGCCGTCGGGCCGCTGGCGGAATTTTTCTCGCGCGAGGGGGCAATCCTGATCCTCTTCTTCCTGCTGCTCCACAAGATCGGCGACACGCTCGCCAACCTGACCTTCAGGTTGCTGTTCGAGGATCTCGGCTACACCAATGACGAAATCGCCTTTTACGATGTCGGCCTGGGTTTCTGGGCGCTGCTCGCCGGGGTGTTCGTCGGCGGGATCATCTACGCGCGGCTCGGCATGAAAAAGTCGGTGTTGCTCAGCCTTGTCCTGATGGCGATTTCCAATTTCAGCTTTGCGGGCCTGGCCGCCGCCGGGCACAGCAATTGGGGCATGGCCGGCGCGATCGGGTTCGAGAATTTTGCCAGCGGAATCGGCGGCGTCTGCGTTGTCGCCTATCTGTCGGCACTGGCCGATCTGCGCTTTACCGCGACCCACTTCGCGCTTTTCTCGGCCGCCGCGAGTATCCTCGGGCGGTTCCTCACCGGAACCAGCGCGGGCCAGCTGATCGAACAGTTCGGCTATGTCGATTTCTATCTGCTGACGACTGCTTTGGCGGTTCCCGGCATCCTTATCTTCTGGTGGATGATGCGGTCGGGACTGGTCGATCGCTCGATCGGTACGGCGGGCGAGGTCGAGATACCCGAAGCGTCGCCTCAGGCCGTCAGTCCGGAAACTGCAGGTTCGCGCTGAGCACTTCGCCGGCGAGATAGAGCGAGCCCGCGATCAGGACGATTTCGCGCGCGGGATCGACATCGAGATCGCGCAGCGCGTCGGCAACCGAAGCGGCCGCCTTTGCATCGGCGCCGAACGCGGCGGCGCCATGATGCTCGTGCCCCGGGACGGGGACGACGGTCAGGCTGGCGAGGCGGTCGGCCAGCGGCGCGACGATCGCCGCCGGATCCTTGTTCGCGAGCATGCCGGTGATCAGGTGGACGCGCCGCGGTTCGTCCGCGAACTGGCGTGCGAGCGCGAGACCCGCATCGACATTATGCGCACCGTCGAGCCAGATTTCAGTGCCGCCGGGCAACAACGCGGCGAGGGGGCCGGTGCCGAGGCGCTGCATGCGGCCCGGCCAGAAGGCGTCCGCGACGCCGTGCGCGATCGCTTCGTCGGTCGGCTGCGGACCGGGGGCGAGGCGCAGCATCGCGATGGCGAGGCCGGCGTTGCGCATCTGGTGCGGCCCGGCCATGCGCGGACGCATCGGCTCCGCGACCGAACCCAGTTTCGAGGTCCAGCGAAAGCTGTCGCCGCTGGCCTCTATCGCCCACCCGTTCCCTTCGGGAAATAGCGTGGCGCCGACGGAGGCGACCTTGGCGGCTATGATGTCGCGCACGCCCGGCGGATAGTCGAACGTTGCCACGGGCGTGTCGGCTTTGATGATTCCCGCCTTTTCCCACGCGATGCGTATCGCCGGATCGTCGGGCGTTCCTGTTTCGGGAGCGAGCAGGAAGGCTTCATGGTCGATGCCGAGCGAGGCGATGCCGCAGACGGCGGGCGGCGGAATGATGGTGGTGGCGTCCAGGCGGCCGCCGAGGCCCACTTCGATGATGCAGTCGTCGGCGGGAATGCGCGCGAAGGCGAGGAAAGCGGCCGCGGTGGTGACTTCGAAGAAGCTCGCTTGCAGGTCGGCCGCCTCGTCGAGCACCTCTTCGAGCAATGCCGCCAGCAGCGCGTCGTCGATCAGCGTTCCGGCGAGGCGGATGCGTTCGTTGAAGCGCACGAGGTGCGGGCTGGTGTAAGCGTGGACGTGTCGTCCGCTCGCCTCGAGGATCGCGCGTAGGTAGGCGCAGGTCGATCCCTTGCCGTTGGTGCCCGCCACATGGAAGGTGCGCGGCAGCTGGAGCTGAGGGTTACCGAGACGCGCGCAAAGTTCGGCGATGCGCTCGAGCCCGAGGATGTCGCGGCCCGGTGATAGGGCTGCGAGGCGATCGAGTTGGGCCTGCACCGCAGGGTCGCTGGAACGAGCGTGATCTGCCATATCAGTAGGGAAGCGGTATGCCTGCGTTCACACAGGTTTCTTCGTACCTATTTCGCGCGCCCTTCAGTATGTCCAACGCTTCCGCAATCAAATCCATTCGCTCATTTTCATCGAGCAAAGCTGAATCCAACAGGCTGACCAAATTGTTCAAGGAATCGCCTTGGACAACAACGCCCGGAAAATTCCGGCCGGGGAGTTGGACAACCGCATAGTTTGTTGCTGGCGAGAGCAACGTTGCCGTGCTCATGCCGCCTTCTCGGGCGCGAGATAGCCGATCAGTCGTCCCAGCGTCTCGGGCAATTCCTTGCGATGCACGACCATATCGATCATCCCGTGATCGAGCAGATATTCGGCGCGCTGGAAACCTTCGGGCAGTTTTTCGCGGATCGTATTCTCGATCACGCGCTGACCCGCAAAGCCGATCAATGCCTTGGGCTCGCTGATCTGGATATCGCCGAGCATCGCATAGCTGGCGGTGACGCCGCCCGTGGTCGGATCGGTCAGGAGCACAATATAGGGAAGGCCGGCGCGGCGCAGGCGCGCGAGCGCGACGGTGGCGCGCGGCATCTGCATCAGCGACAGCGTACCCTCCTGCATGCGCGCGCCGCCGGCGGCGGTGATTGCGAGATAGGGACAGCCGCGCCTGATCGCTTCCTCGACCCCGGCGACGAAAGCTTCGCCCACGGCGACGCCCATCGATCCGCCCATGAAGGCAAAATCCTGGACGCCGATCACGACGGGTTGGCCGTCGATCTTGCCCGCCGCATTCTGATAGGCATCGCGGTCGCCGGTCTGCGCGCGCGCCGCCTTGATGCGGTCGACATATTTCTTGGTGTCGCGAAACTTCAGCGGGTCTTCGGGCGCCGCTGGTGCGCTGATCAGTTCGTGGAGGCCGCCGTCGAACAGCTGCGCGAAACGCTCGGTCGCGCCGATGCGGTCGTGATGATCGCAGCGCGGGCAGACGTTGAGATTATCTTCCCATTCCTTGACGAACACCATCTGCTGGCACTGGCGGCATTTGTGCCAGAGATTGTCGGCGGTGTCGCGTTTCGCCCCGAAGGGCAGCGCGTTGCGAACGCGGTCGAGCCAGCTCATGCGGCGATCTCCTTTGCGCCGTGGATAGCATCGGCGAGCGAACGGGTGAAGGTCTCGACATAAGGCGCGGCGGCGTCGCCATGCTCGGCAATGATGTCGATGAAGGCCGATCCGACGACTACGCCGTCGGCGACCTTGGCGATCGGGGCGGCCTGTTCGGGGGTGCGGACGCCAAACCCTACGGCGACGGGAAGGTCGGTGGCGGCTTTGAGGCGTGCAACAGCTTCGTCGATGCTCGCCTGCGCCGCTTGTTGCTGGCCGGTGATCCCGGCGACCGAGACATAATAAAGGAAACCACCCGCGCCATCGAGCACGGCGGGCAAGCGCGCCGGATCGGTGGTGGGCGTGGCAAGACGGATCAGGTCAACGCCAGCGGCGCGAAGACTCGGGCCGAGTTCGGCGTCTTCTTCAGACGGAATGTCGACGCAGATCACGCCGTCGACGCCTGCTTTGGCACATTCGGCGGCGAACCAGTCGGACCCGCGGATCGTCATCGGGTTGGCATAGCCCATCAGGACGAGCGGCGTTTCGGGATGGCGCTGGCGGAAAGCTGACGCGATGGCGAAGATGTCGGCGGTGGTCGTGCCTTTCGCGAGGCTGCGCAAATTCGCGGCCTGGATCGCGGGGCCGTCGGCCATCGGATCGGTGAAGGGCATGCCAAGCTCGATCACATCAGCACCGCCCGCGACGAGCGCGTCGAGGTTCGCGGCGGTGTCGCCGTCGCCCGCGGTGATGAAGGCCACAAGCGCGGGATGGGGCTTGGCGAAGGAGGCGGCGAAGCGGGTCATCGGGAAGGCGCCCTCAAATAAAAGACAATCGCGAACACGGCAGCAATGCTCGCATTATAGGCCAGTCTTGCGGAGGCGAGATTCCAGGCGTCGAAATTCAAGCCATGCCGAAACAGCAGGTCGGCGAACGACAAGACGACCAGAAAGAGGCAGAAATCGGTAAAAATCCGAACCGGCTTCGATTGCATTACAGCTCCACCCCCAGCGCATCCGCCACCGTGAAGATATCCTTGTCGCCGCGGCCCGAGCAGTTGACGATGATGATCTTGTCCTTGCCCAGCGTCGGGGCGATGCGTTCGGCGGCGGCGATCGCGTGAGCGGATTCGAGCGCCGGAATGATGCCTTCGAGCTTGGTGAGCTTCTGGAAGCTCGCGAGCGCTTCGTCGTCGGTGACGGGTTCGTAGCGGACGCGGCCGATTTCGTGGAGCCAGCTATGTTCGGGGCCGATACCGGGATAGTCGAGACCCGCCGAGATGCTGTGCGCCTCGGTGATCTGGCCGTCCTCGTCCTGCAACAGATAGGTCTTGTTGCCGTGGAGAATGCCTGGGCGCCCGCCCGCGAGGCTGGCGGCGTGCTTCTTGTCGAGCCCTTCGCCCGCGGCCTCGACGCCGACGATTTCGACGTCTGCATCGTCGAGGAAGGGATGGAAGAGGCCGATCGCGTTCGATCCGCCGCCGACGGGAGCGATCAGCATATCGGGGAGGCGACCTTCGGCCTCGAGGATCTGTTCACGCGCTTCATCGCCGATCACCGACTGGAAATCGCGGACGAGCTCGGGATAGGGGTGCGGGCCTGCGACGGTGCCGATGATGTAAAAGGTGTCGTGGACGTTCGCGACCCAATGGCGCAGCGCCTCGTTCATCGCATCCTTCAGCGTCTTGGCGCCCGATTCGACTGCGACGACTTCGGCGCCGAGCAATTTCATGCGGAACACGTTCGGCTGCTGGCGTGCAACATCGACCGCGCCCATGAAGATGGTGCAGGGCAGGCCGAACAGCGCGGCGACGGTTGCGGTCGCGACGCCGTGCTGGCCGGCGCCGGTTTCGGCGATGATCTTCGTCTTGCCCATGCGCTTGGCGAGCAGGATCTGGCCGATGCAATTGTTGATCTTGTGCGCGCCGGTGTGGTTGAGATCCTCGCGCTTGAGGTAAATCTTCGCGCCGCCGAGATGCTCGGTCAGCCGCTCGGCGAACCACAGCGGGCTGGGGCGGCCGACATAATGTTTGAGCAGATAGTCGAACTCGGCCTTGAACGCGGGATCGGCCTGCGCCGCGCGATAGTGGCGCTCGAGGTCGAGGATCAGCGGCATCAGCGTTTCGGCGACATAGCGGCCGCCGAACTGGCCGAAATGGCCGCGTTCGTCGGGGCCGGAGCGAAGGCTGTTGGGTAAGTCGGTCATCGACCCGCCGCTTTAAGGAAAGCCGCGATCTTGTCCACATCCTTGACGCCCGGCGCGCTTTCGACGCCCGACGAAACGTCGACGAGCGGCGCGCCGGTTTCTGCGATGGCCTGCGCGACATTCTCGGGGGTAAGCCCCCCGGCGATCCCCCAGTCGATGCTGTGGCGATGGTTTTTGAGCAGCGACCAGTCGAAACGCGTGCCGGTGCCGCCCGGCATGGCGGCGGCGGGCGCATCGAACAGGATGCGATCGGCGACGCCATGATATTTCTGCATCCGCGCGAGCGTGTCGGCGTCCTTAAGGCCGATGGCCTTCCACACTTCGGCGGGTGTCAGCCGCTTTACGACACCCAGCCATTCGGGGGTTTCGGTGCCGTGGAACTGGACGATGTCGGGGCGCACCATGCCGAGCGCGTCGCCGGTGAGTTGCTGCGGTGCGTTGACCAACAGCAGCGCAACCTTGATGTCGGCCGCGCCCGCGCGTTTGCGCAGCTCGGCCGCGGTCTTGAGGTCGACATAGCGCGGGCTCGGCTCATAGTGATTGAGGCCGATGTGCGTCGCGCCGTGACGGATGGCGGCATCGACCTCTTCGATCGTCTTGAGGCCGCAGATTTTGACGAGTGGGGGCATGGTCAGACTCTAATTTGTCCGTTCGCATCGAGCGAAGTCGAGAGGCCCCTCGATCTTGCGCTGCTCCGATGGGTGTCTCGACTTCGCTCGACACGAACGGGAATGGGAAAGGGCTTTAAAGCGTCGCTTCAATCTCGCGCGCGGCGAGGTCGGGGTCCGCCGACTGGCTGATCGGGCGGCCGACGACGAGGATCGAGGCGCCGTCGGCCATCGCCTGTGCCGGCGTGACGACGCGTTTCTGATCGCCGATCTTGCCGTTCGCGGGGCGCACCCCGGGGACGACGTAAAAGCCACCGGGCCAAGCCTTGCGCGCTGCTTTCACCTCCTGTCCCGAACAGACAATGCCGTCGAGGCCGGCTTCGCGGGCGAGCGCCGCCAGGCGGACGACTTGATCGTGGGGGTTGCCGCCGACGCCGATGTCTTCCAGATCGGGCGCGTCGAGGCTGGTGAGCACGGTCACCGCGACGACCTTGGTGTTCGTGCCCGCGGATGCCTTCGCTTCTTCGAGCATCGCGCGGCCGCCCGCGGCGTGGACGGTGATGATTGCCGGTTCGAGCGAGCGCAGCGCCTGGATCGCCTTGGCGACGGTGTTGGGAATGTCGTGGAGCTTGAGGTCGAGAAAGATCGGCAGGCCCAGCTTCGCCATTTCATGCACACCGTGGTGCCCGTTGGCGCAGAAGAATTCGAGACCGAGCTTCAGCCCGCCGACGTGGCGCCGCACCTTTTGCGCCAGCGTCAGCGCGGCATCGAGGTGCGTGGTGTCGATGGCGAGATAAAGCGGTGAAGTCATGGCTTGTCCGTGGAGAAAAGGTCGGATGGGGCGGGCGGGATGTCGTTGACCGGAGGAGTGGGCGTGACCTCGACGGGCCGGTTGGCGAGCGCGCGCAAATCCGCCGCCTGCCGCTCGCTGGCGTCGAGGCGGCGCTTCATTGACCAGCGCGTCGTGCGCAGCGCGATCCACATCGGCACGCTGCCGATAAGGAACGCTGTGAGGATCAACACGGGCAATTTGGTGTCGAGCACCTGTCCCGGCCAGATCGTGACGGTGACTGGAATCCAGTTCGCCATCGCGAAAATGACGAGGATGGCGGTCAACGAGACCCAGATGATCGTTCGCAGGATGCCCACTTCGTCTTGCTCCTCTGTCGGTCTGGCGCCGACCCTATGACAGATTGCCGCGCGATTCCAGTCCGGGAGCTATGCCGCCCCGAACACCCGGTCGAAGATCGTGTCGACGTGCTTCATATGATAGCCGAGGTCGAACAGCGCGGTCAGCTCGTCGGCCGAGAGCTTTGCGGTGACGTCGGTATCGGCCTTGAGCAGTTCGAGCAGCGAGAGCTGGCCGTCCGAATCCCAGACCTTCATCGCGTTGCGCTGGACGAGGACATAGCTTTCCTCGCGGCTCGCGCCTGCCTGCGTCAGCGCGAGCAGGACGCGTTGCGAATGGACGAGCCCGCCCATGCGGTCGAGATTCTTCTGCATCCGCGCGGGGTAAACGAGCAGCTTGTCGACCACGCCGGTCAGGCGTCCGAGCGCGAAGTCGAGCGTGATCGTCGCGTCGGGGCCGATGAAGCGTTCGACCGACGAGTGGCTGATGTCGCGCTCGTGCCACAGCGCGACATTCTCCATCGCGGGTGTGACCGCGCTGCGCACGACGCGCGCGAGGCCTGTAAGGTTCTCGGTCAGGATCGGATTGCGCTTGTGCGGCATCGCCGACGAGCCCTTCTGTCCTGGCGAGAAATATTCCTCGGCCTCGAGCACTTCGGTGCGCTGGAGATGGCGGACTTCGACCGACAGCCGTTCGATCGACGACGCGACGACGCCGAGCACCGCGAAGAACATCGCGTGGCGGTCGCGCGGGATCACCTGCGTCGAAACGGGCTCGATCGCGAGGCCGAGCTTGGCCGCGACATGCGCCTCGACGCGCGGATCGATATTGGCGAAGGTGCCAACCGCGCCCGAAATGGCGCAGGTCGCGATTTCGGCGCGCGCGGCCTGGAGGCGCAGCTTGCATCGCGAGAATTCGGCATAGGCTTCGGCGAGCTTGAGCCCGAAGGTCACCGGCTCGGCGTGGATGCCGTGGCTGCGGCCGATCGTCGGGGTGAGCTTATGCTCATAGGCGCGGCGCTTGATCGCCTCGAGCAGCGCGTCGAGATCGGCGAGCAATATGTCGGCCGCCTGGCTGAGCTGAACCGCGAGGCAGGTGTCGAGCACGTCCGAGCTGGTCATGCCCTGGTGCATGAAGCGCGCTTCGTCGCCGACATTCTCGGCAACCCACGTCAGGAAGGCGATGACATCATGCTTGGTGACGGCCTCGATGGCATCGATCGCGGCGACGTCGATCACCGGGTTCGTTGCCCACCAGTCCCAGAGCGCCTTGGCGGCCGATTTCGGCACGGTGCCGAGTTCGGCAAGGGCGTCGGTCGCGTGCGCTTCGATCTCGAACCAGATGCGAAACCGATTCTCGGCCGACCAGATCGCGGTCATTTCCGGCCGTGCGTAACGCGGAACCATTGAATTTCCTTCCTTTTCGGGCGCCTTATCGCGGAATCCACGCGGAACCACGATGGGGCGCCCCGTAGCAGGGACGGGGCGTTTCGCCAAATGCCGAGGGCGCGCAACTTTGCGGAAAGACGATGGGTTGCTCCTATGCCCCATCAGAAAGGCGACGGGTCGCAGTGACCATCGAAGTCGCCGTTACAGGAGAATAAATGTGTTGAAACAAGTGCTTTTGATCGGCGCGGCGGCTGTCAGTTTCCCCGCTTTGGCCCAGACGACTGCCCCGGCCGAAGAGCCGGCCCCCACGACGCAGTCGCAGCCGGCGCCGACCGACACCACGGCCCCCGCGCCCGATAGCAAGCCGACGGACGAAACGAAGCCGACGGATGAAACGGCGCCCACCGAGGACGCGACCCCGAGCGATACGCCCCCCGCGGCTGAGCCCGCCCCTCCGGCTGACCAGCCTGCTCCGGATTCCGAAGAAAAGCCCGAATCGGAACCCGAATAACCCCGCACACAGGAGATAGACGATGTTGAAACAGATGCTTTTGATCGGCGCCGCTGCCGTGAGTTTCCCGGCCCTGGCTCAGACTGCCCCAGCGTCGGACCCGACCACACCGCCGGCGGCGAGCGAGCCGGCTCCGGCACCCGACGCATCGACGCCCCCGGCTGAACCCGCCCCGGCACCCGATGCGTCGACCCCGCCGGCTTCGGGCCAGGCCGCGCCTTCGGGTGGAGCGGCAACGCCGACCCAGATTGCGCAGATCGTCGACCAGGAATTCCCGACCTATGACGGGGACAAGAATGGCGACCTGAACGAAACCGAGTTCGGCGCGTGGATGAAGAAGCTGCGTGCAGCGACCGATCCGAGCGCCGACGTCGAATCTGCCGAAGTGAAGACCTGGATTGGTCAGGCTTTCGCATCGGCTGATGGCGACAAGTCGGGCGCGGTTAACAAGACCGAATTGACCGGTTTCCTGTCGCGCGGCGCCTAAACGGCGTCCCGCGGGGTGGTGCAGCCGTCGGAGCGATCCGGCGGCTGCATCGCCGTTTGCAGCAAGCTAAGCCGTTTGCAGCCAGCTAAGCGGGTTGCTCGACCGCGACGATCGTCAACCGGTGTTCGATGCCACCGCGATCGGGCCAGTTGATCGACTGGCCGACGCTGAGGCCGATCAGGCCCGCCCCGATCGGCGTCAGGATCGACATCCGCCCGGCCGATATGTCGGCTTCGGCGGGATATACGAGGCGCACTGTCCGTTCGGCGTCGCTTTTTTCATCGATGAACGTGACGTTGGAGCCCATGGTCACGACGTCGGGCGGGATTCTGGTGCGTTCGCAGATCGCGGCGCGATCGATCTCATCGAGCAGCAATTCATAGAAGCGAACCGAATCGCGCTGCTGCTGCAGGGTCAGTTCGGTCAGCACGTCGGCTTCGCTGTCGATCATGCGGATATGGGGCATCGCGGCCCCGTTTTTCTTCTTGGTCATGGCGCGGACTTTCCGGCTGGCGCGCGGCGGCTGGCCACGCGCGGCAATGTCTGGACGGAAGGTGCCCCGGGTTCGGGGCGAGCGCGCCGGAACCCGGGGCTAAATGCCCGCGAGAAGCTGTCCCCCGTGATGGCGGAAATGGAGAAGGCTGCGCCGAATCTGCATGACCCTAATGATGTGGCGCCGCGCGGCGGAAGTCAAATTTGGCTAGAGCAGTCCCATCGCGCGAAAGCTGCGGTAATCGGACCCGCCGATAATGATGTGATCGTGGAGCGCGATTCCAAGTTTCGCGGCGGCGCCGGCGATATCCTTGGTGATCGCGATATCCTGCCGGCTCGGTTCGGGGCTGCCGCTGGGGTGGTTGTGGACAAGGATGATCGCCGAAGCGCCGAGTTCGAGCGCGCGCTTGATGACTTCGCGAACATAGATCGCCGACTGGTCGATCGACCCTTCGCTCGCGAGTTCGTCGCGGATCAGCATGTTGCGCGAATTGAGATAGAGCACGCGAACGCGCTCGACGTCGATCGGCCCCATGTCGGCGCGCAGCCAGTCGAGCAGCGCGTCCCAGCTGGACAACAATGGTTTGTCGCGAAATTCGCCTTTAAGCAGGCGCAGGCTCGCGGCCTGGACGATCTTCACCGCCGCAATGCCGGTATCGCTGAGCCCGTCGACCCGGCGCAGCGATTCGGGGTCGGCGCTGACCAGCTGCGCCAGCGAACCGAATTCGCGGAGCAGCGCTTTCGCGAGCGGCTTGGTGTCTCGGCGCGGGATTGCGAGCGTGAGCAGATATTCGACCAGCTCGTAATCGGCCAAGCCTTCGGCGTCGTCGAGCAGGCGAGCCCGCAACCGCGCGCGATGCCCAAGATGGTCCGGCGTATCCCCCATGACGCGGCAATAACCGCCTTGTGAGGCGCACTCAACGGTCATAGGGTAAGGAAGATGGCGAACCGGATCAAATTCCTGCATCGAAACGGGATTTCCGGCGTTTGTGCCCTGAACGGGGTTCGGGCCGAGGGACGAGATTTTGCCGCCATGACGTCATCGGCCATATTCCATGACTGACACGGAAGACGGCGTAAAACCGCGGTGGAAATATCGAAAGCTGCTGTTCAAAAAGCGCTGGCTGACCGCTGGCGCCGTAATCATCCTCATCGCAGGGGTCTGGATTGCGCGCGAGCCGATCGCCGATGAATTCATTCGCGACCAGCTCGAAAGCCGCGATGTTCCTGCGCGCTATAGGATCGACCGGATCGGCTTTCGCAGCGAGCAACTATCCGACATTGTCATCGGCGACCCGAAGCATCCCGACCTGACCGCGAAGCGCGTCGAGGTCCTGCTAGGTTATGGCTGGCGCGGTCCCTATGTTTCGGGAATCAATGCCGAGGGCGTTCGGCTTTATGGCCGCTTCGTCGACGGCCGCCTGTCGTTCGGCTCGCTCGACAAGTTCCGCGATCCGACGAGCAAGGATCCGTTCGCCTTGCCCGACCTGTCGGTCGCGCTGCGCGATGCGCGAGCCCGCGTCGAAACGCCGTGGGGCAATATCGGTGCGGCGCTGAGCGGCGGCGGCAATCTGCGCCGCGATTTCACTGGCAAGCTCGCGCTCGTCGCGCCGCGCATTGCGGCGGCGGGGTGCAGCGGTGACGATATCAGCTTCTACGGCACGCTTCTCGTCCGCGACGTCCGGCCGCAGCTCGTCGGTCCCTTGCGTGGTGGTTCGTTGCGCTGCGCAGACGGCAGTGTCAGTGCGGCTTCGCCGCAAGTCGCGCTCGACCTCTCGCTGTCGGAGGATCTGCAAAGCTGGAAGGGCAAGGCCGACGCGAGCATCGCGCGCCTTGCCGCCGGACCCGTCGCGGCCGACCGGATGGGCGTGGTCGCCCGCTTCGACGGCACCGCAGTGCTGACGAAGCTAGACGTCGATGCCGACATGGCGCGCCTTCGCGGCGCCGATTTCGCGGCCGAGACGGTGAACCTCGAAGCCAGGGGCAGCGTCGGTAGCGCGGCGCCCAAGTTCGACGGGCGGATCCGTTTTGCCCGCGCCAGCGGCAGCCCCGATTTGCGGCGCTTGCTCGCCGAAAGCGCGCGCGGGCTGGCGGGCACGCCGGTCGGGCCTCTCGCGGTGAAGGCCGTCGGCGCGCTGAGCCGCGTGCTCGCCGATGCGAGCGGTAGCGCGGGCTTCGCGCTCGCGGGCGAAGGGCCAACGGCGCGCGTCGACCTGATCGCGCCCGAACTGACGAGCGCGAGCGGCGCGCATTTCACCGGCAGTGCGGACAGCCGCATCGGCTATCTTTATGGCGCGGACGAGCCCGCGGTGATTGCGACGGGACGCTGGAGCATCGCGGGCGGTGACCTGCCGTCGGGAACGCTGAGTATCGATCGCAGCGCCGAGGGAAGGGTGACGGGGCTCGCCAGCTTCAATCCTTATGGCGCCGAAGGCGCGCGGCTGGCGTTGACGCCGGTGCGTTTTTCGGGCGGCGCGGGCGGGTTGCTGCGCTTCGCAACGGCCGCGACGCTGTCGGGGCCGCTCGCGGGCGGGCGCGTCGAGCGGTTGACGGTGCCGTTGAACGGCTTTCTCGCCCCGACCGGAGCTCTCGCGTTCGACGGAGGATGCAGCCGCGTCGCGGCCGACCGGATCGAGGTCAGCGGCTTCCGGCTAGGCCGCAGCGCGATCGACCTGTGCAGTCGCCCGGGCGCGCCGCTGCTCAGCGCCGGGCCCGACGGGCTTCGCGGCAATATCCGCATTCCCGGTATTGCACTGCGCGGGACGAGCGGCAGTTCGCCGTTCAGCCTGAAAAGCGGCCCGGCGAACATCGACCTGTCCGCGATGCGCTGGTCGCTGGCGCGTGCCGATATCCGGCTGGGCGAGGGGGAGAGCGTGACCCGCTTTGCCGCTGAGAGCCTGACCGGGCGTGCGACGCCGCAAGGTATGGTGGGCGATCTCAACGGTGCGAGCAGCAAGATCGGCGCGGTGCCCCTGAACATGAGCGAGATTGCGGGGCAATGGCGCTTCGCGAATGGCGCGCTGACGCTCGACGGCGGGTTGCGGCTCACCGACGCGGCGCCCGATCCGCGCTTCTTCCCGCTGGTCAGCAATGAAGCGAATCTGCGCTTCGCGAACGGGATGATCGAAGCGAAGGCGGGTTTCAGCGAGCAGAAGACCGGAACAAAAATCCTCGACACGTTGATCCGCCACCGGCTTTCCGACAGCAGCGGTTCGGCTGACCTTGTCGTCAAGGAGCTGCGGTTCAACGAGGCGTTCCAGCCCGACCAGCTGACCAGTCTCGCGCTCGGCGTCGTGGCCAACGTGCAAGGTTCAGTGGTCGGCGACGGCCGTGTCGAATGGACCGCCGACGGCGTCACGAGCCGCGGAACCTTCGCGACCGCTGACGCCAGCCTCGCCGCGGCGTTTGGACCGGTGACGGGGCTGACGACGACGCTCAGTTTCGACGACCTGATTGGCCTTAGATCGGCGCCGGGTCAGATCGCGAAGATCAAGGAGATCAACCCGGGTATTCCGGTCGTCGACGGCGAGATCGAATATCAGTTGCTCGACAATAATCGTGTCCGGGTCGAGGGCGGGAGCTGGCCCTTTGGCGGCGGGCAGTTACTCCTCCATCCGACGACGCTCGATTTCGGCACGGAGAAAGCGCGGCGGCTGTCGTTCGATATCGTCGGGGTCGATGCGGCGGTGTTCCTGCAAAGCTTCGGCTTTGACAATATCAACGCGACGGGCGTGTTCGACGGAACCTTGCCGGTCGAGTTCGATGGGATGGGCGGGCGCATCGTGGGTGGCCGCATCGATTCGCGGGGCGGCGGCGGCACGCTCGCTTATGTCGGCGAATTGTCGAACCGCAATCTGGGTGTCATCGCCAATTTTGCCTTTGGCGCGCTGCGCAGCCTCAAATATGACGATCTGACGATCATCCTGAACGGGGACCTCGACGGCGAAATGGTGACCGATATCCGCTTTGGCGGCGTGGGGCAGGGGGAAGGCGCGACGCGTAATTTCCTGACCAATCAGGTCGCGAAACTGCCGTTGATCTTCAACGTGAAGATTCGGGCGCCGTTCCGCCAGCTTTTGACATCGGCGAAGGGCTTCTACGACCCGTCGCTGCTGATCGAACAGAATCTGCCCGCGCTGATTCGCGCGCAGGAAGACGCGAAAAAAGCAACAATCGTCCCCGTTCAGCCCCCAGAAAGCGAGCCCGTGCAATGAAGATACCCAAGACTGGAGCTAGGAGGCTGGCCATAGGTTATAGGTATGTTGCAGTAACGATCGGGGCGGCCGCGCTTGCGGGCTGCGTCCAGATCGACACTCCCGACAAGCCGATCGAAATCAACCTGAATATCAACATCCGTCAGGAAGTGGTGTACAGGCTGGATGGCGACGCCAAGAAGCTCATCGAGCAGAATAGCGAGATATTCTGATGGGGAACAAGAAGATGACCAAGACGATGTGGAAACCGACCGGACTGGCACTTGCTGCGATTGCGGCCACCGCCGCCGTTGCGCTGGCCGTGCCGTCGGCGATGGCGCAGCGCGATCCCGCCTATGCCGCCGCGCGTGCCGCGGGGCAGATCGGCGAGCAGGTCGACGGCTATCTGGGGTTCGCGACCACGCCGACCCCGGCGATCCGCGCGCTGGTGCAGGACCTCAATATCAAGCGCAAGGCCGCCTATACCGCGAGCGCGCAGTCGACCGGCAGCACGGTCGAGCAGTTCGCCTTTACCAGCGGCTGCAACCTGATCGCGCAGACCAAGCCGGGCGAAAAATATCAGACGCCCGGCGGCGCCTGGAAAACCCGCGACGGCAGCCCGCCCGAACGCGACGCACGCTGCCCGTAACCGAACAAGCCGCATAATAGGGGCCTGCGGGTCCTCAGATGCCGCCGCGCCCCTAAACGCGGCGGCATTTTTGCGCGCCTCCGCGGCGTCAATTTTGTGCACCTGCGCACAAGCATTGACTTAATCGGGTGTCGTTCCTAAACGGACCGCGCCTTAGGGGTCCCCCGAATTTTCGGGCCTTTTTTCGCAGGCGGAATCGATCGATATCGGCTCTGTTTCAGGAGGATGGCACAAATGACGGGGAATGGCAGCGATCCGGAACCAGCTTCGGAGGATTCGCGCCTGGTCTCGCTCGAAGAGCGATTGGACCGGGCCGAAGCCGCAGAAGCAAAACGGACCGCAGTGAACGCCGGACCGGAGACCGATGCTAACTATAAGCTCGGTAACCGCGTTCTGGCTGAACTGCTGGGCGGTATCGGTGGCGGCGCCTTGGTCGGTTGGACGATCGATCATTTTGCCGGCACCGCACCCTGGGGCCTGTTGGTGGTGCTGTTCCTTGGAATAGTCGTCGCCTTCAGAAGCATATTTCGTATAGCGAATATCCGGCCTTCCAAGCCGGATTGAAGCTGAATTACTGGGATTTAGGCGAGGTATCGCGTGGCGGATCAAGGCAAAGTGGACCCGATGCACCAGTTCGAGGTGCAGAAGATGTTCGACATGTTCCATGTCGGCAATCATGAGGTTGCCTTTACGACCAGTGCGATGTGGATGGTCATCGCCGGCCTGCTGCTGTGGGTCTTCATGATCGGCGGGATGAAGCGTCAGCTCGTTCCCGGTCGCTGGCAGGTCGCCGTCGAAGGCTTTACCGGCTTCATTTCGGGCATGATGAACGCGAATATCGGCCCCGAAGGCCGCAAATATACGCCCTATGTCTTCTCGCTCTTCATGTTCATCCTGATGCTGAACGTGATCGGACTGATGCCGCTTGGCCTGTTCGGCGTGCATCCCTTTACCGTGACGAGCCACTTCACGATCACCGGTTTCCTTGCGATCCTGAGCTTTTCGATCGTCCTGATCGTCGGTTTCTGGCGCCACGGCCTGCATTTCTTCTCGCTTTTCGTCCCGCACGGCACGCCTTGGTGGCTGCTGTGGCTGATCCCCGTGATCGAGCTGGTGTCGTTCCTCGTCCGCCCGTTCAGCCTTGCTCTCCGACTGTTCGTCGCGATGACCGCGGGCCACGTGCTGATGAAGGTGTTCGCCTCGTTCATCATCGACGGGATCGCTGCCGGTCCGGCTGTCGGTCTGGGCGTCGGCATCCCCAGCATGGCGCTGATGGTCGGCATCAGCGGCCTCGAGCTGCTGGTGGCGGGTATCCAGGCTTATGTTTTTGCGCTGCTCACGTCGCTCTATCTGAACGACGCGGTCAATCTGCACTGATATTTCAACTGTATAATCAACGTTTTTCCCAAGGAGTATAAAATGGACGTTCAAGCTGCTTCGCTCATCGGCGCCGGTCTGGCCGCTATCGGTGCCGGTATGGCCGCCATCGGTGTGGGCAACGTCTTCGGTAGCTTCCTCGAAAGCGCGCTGCGTAACCCGGCTGCTGCCGACGGCCAGCAGGGCCGCCTGTTCATCGGCTTCGCGGCTGCCGAACTTCTCGGCCTGCTGTCGTTCCTGATCGCGATCCTGCTGTACCTCAAGGCAGCCTGATTTCGTCTGCGGGGCCGGCTCGCTAAAAGCCGGCCCCGCGACTGCTTTTCTTTTGTCGGTCGAGTAAATCCATGCCTCAAATCAGCCAATTCGCTGAAAGCTGGTACGCCGCATCGCAGATTTTCTGGGTGCTGCTGACCTTCGGCTTCGTCTTTTTCGTCATCGGCCGCGGCATGCTGCCGAAGATCGAGGCGACGGTGGACGCACGCGACCGCAAGGTGGCGGACGATCTGGCCGCGGCGAAAGCCGCGCATGCCGCCGCCGACAACCTCGAAGAAAGCTACCGCCAGCAAAGCGACGCAAGCCGCGCCGCTGCGCAAAAGGCGGTAACCGACGCCAAAGACAAGGCCGCGAAAGACGCCGAAAAGCGTCTGGCAAAGGTCGACGCCGAACTCGCCGACAAGCTGTCGGCGGCCGAAGCCGACGTCAGCGCGGCGCGCACTTCGGCGATGGCTGAAATCGAATCGGTCGCGGCCGAAGCAGCGGGTGACCTCGTCGCCAAGCTGTCGGGCGTGAAGGTCGCTGCGGCGGATGCCAAGGCGGCGGTGAAGGCGGTGCTCCATGGCTAATGTTCTGACCATCTTGTCCGAAGCCGCGGGCGAAGTGCATGTCGAGCCGGCCTCGTTCGGCTTCATCGATGCGACCGTCTGGGTTTCGATCGCCATGGCGATCTTCATCGCGATCCTGCTGTGGAAGAAGGTGCCGGCGATGGTCGCGGGCATGCTCGACAACAAGATTGCCGAGATTTCGAAGCAGCTCAAGGAAGCCGAAGCGCTGCGTCTCGACGCCGAATCGCTGAAGGCCGAATATGAGGCGAAGCTCGCCGACGCCGCCAAGGAAGCCGACGAGATGCGCGCCCGCGCCGATGCCGAGGCCGAAGCGCTCGTCGCCAAAGCCAAGGCCGACGCCACCGCGCTGATCGGCCGCCGCAAGCAGATGGCCGAAGACCGCATCGCCGCGGCCGAAGCAACCGCGCTTAGCGAAGTCCGCACCGCGGCTGCCAAGGCCGCGACCGACGCGGCGGCGAAACTGATCGCCGAAAAGCATGACGCCACGGCCGACAAGGCGCTGGTCGATCAGGCTATCGCGGGCGTCGCCAAGGGCTGAGCCTTTCCATCGCCGATTACCGAAACGCCCGCGGATTTCCGCGGGCGTTTTGCTTTGGGGCTAGTTCGCTCCGGCCAATCCCGCGACCCACGCCTTTGTCGCGGGGAAATTGTCCATCGCGCGCCGATATCCCGTGCGCGCCGTGGTTCGTTCGACATAGTCCAGTTCCACCGTACCCAACGCGAAGCCGATCGTGCGCTGGGCGAATTGGAGCGCGTAGGTCACCGAAATGTCGGCGGCGGTGAAGCGGTCTCCTGCGATATGGGGCGTACGCGCAAGCTGGCGGCTCACGAGGCCGAGGCGGCTCTTGAAAATGCCGAGCGCCCAGCCCGTGGTCCAGTTTTCCCGTTCGGCTTCGGGGGCGAGTATGTTCGTCGCGACGATGGCGTTGATCGGACCCGCGAGGCCCGCCTCACCCATATGGAGAAATTGCTGATAGGTCGCGAACGCCGCGTCGTCGGGCGTCGGCGCAAGCGGGCCCGGTCCGTAGCGCGCGAGCAGATATTCCATGATCGCGATCGATTCGACCATCACCGTGTCGCCGTCGACGATCGCAGGGATGAATCCGGCAGGGTTGATCGCCAGGAATTCGGTATCCTGTTCGACACCGTCGAGCAGATCGACCGGCCGTACGCGATAAGGGCGCCCCATTTCTTCGAGCAACCAGGCAACACGGAAGCCGCGTCCTTCGCCGTATAGAGTGATCATGCCTGCAATCCTCAGAACTGGATCATGATGCGCCGCGCCAGCGCGGGCGAGATGCTGTGCACGAGCCGCAACATCTTCACCATCCCCGCATCGACCTCGCTTTTGCCGGTACGAATGCCGCGCACGATCTCTGCGGCGCAGTCGTGTGCACGCATCTTCCTGCCGCCGCGGCCCGCGGTCATGTTGGTCTCGACCACCGGAGGCAGTGCCTCGATCACGCTGACATTGCTGTCCTTCAGCAGATACCGAATCGCCTGCGTGTAGCTGCGCAGCCCAGCCTTGGTCGCGCAATAGATCGACCCGCCGGCGCGCGGCGCGATCGCGAGGCCCGAGGTGACGTTGACGATGGTAGCCTCGGGCTGGGCGCGCAGCCCCGGCAGCAGCCGGGTGCAGAGCGCGATCGGCGCGTCGAGATTGGTGCGGATGCAATGCGCCGCATTCTCCAACGTCGCGGCATCGTCGAGCTCATATTCGCTGCCGACGCCCGCGTTGTTGACGAGCAGTGCGAGCGGCTTGCCCGCCACACCGCTTACGACCGCATCGATGCCCGCGGAGGTCGACAAATCGCCCGCGATCGTGCCGAAACCAAGCGCCGCCATCGCCTGCAATTTGTCGGCCGAGCGGCCCGTGACGATGACGTTGGCGCCCGCACCCTGCAGTTGCAGCGCAATCTCGCGCCCAATGCCGTCGCTGCCGCCGGTCACCAGCGCGAGCTTTCCACGTAGTTCCATAAGACCCCTCCTATGTTTTACCTCGCGCACTATGGCGGGTCGCACCGCCATCGCCTACATGCAAAATCATGGCTCGCCCGAACGCTCCCGACCGATTCAACGAAGAAAAAGCGACCTATGTTATCCGCGGCGGCGACGGGGAGGGCGATCAGCCCGACCTCGAACGCGGCGCCGAGGCGATCCGCAGCGTGGTGCGCAAATTGCCGACGCGCCCGGGCGTGTACCGGATGCTCGATGCGCGCGGCGACGTGCTGTACGTAGGCAAGGCGCGGGCGCTGAAGAACCGCGTGACCAATTACACGCAGGTCGCGCGGCTGCCGCAGCGGTTGCAGCGCATGGTATCGCAGACGCGCGCGATGGAGATCGTCACGACGACGAGCGAGGCCGAGGCGCTGCTGCTCGAGGCGCAACTGATCAAGCGTTATCGCCCGCCGTACAATGTGCTGCTGCGCGACGACAAAAGCTTTCCCTTCATCCTTCTGCGCACCGATCACGCTTTCCCGCGCGTGCAGAAGCATCGCGGTGCGCGGCGCGCGAAGGGGCGCTATTATGGCCCGTTCGCCAGTGCCGGCTCGGTCCACCAGACGCTCAATGCGCTGCAGAAAACCTTCCTGCTGCGCAGCTGCACCGACAGCTTTTTCGCCAACCGGTCGCGCCCGTGCCTGCTCTACCAGATCAAGCGGTGCAGCGCGCCGTGCGTCGACCGCATCTCGAAGGAGGATTATGCCGGGCTGGTGAGCGACGCGCAGGATTTCCTCGAGGGCCGCTCGACCGCAGTCCAGAAACGGCTGGGGGCGGCGATGACGCAGGCGGCCGAGGCGATGGATTATGAGCAGGCGGCGGTGCTGCGCGACCGGCTGAAATCGCTGACCTTCATCCAGGGGAGCCAGTCGGTGCATGCCGACGGGCTCGGCGACGCCGACGTGTTCGCGCTGGCGGCGAAGGGCGGGCAACTGTGCATCGCGGGCTTCTTCATCCGTGGCGGGCAGAATTGGGGGCATCGCAGCTTTTTTCCGGCGCATGTATCGGGGGTACCCGAGGCAGAGGTGATGGCGAGCTTTCTGATGCAATTCTACGAAGGCGTGCCGCCGCCGAAGCTGATCCTCGTCGACCGCGAGCCCGAGGAATGCGCGCTGCTTGCCGAGGCATTGGGGGAGAGCGGCAGCCGCAAGATCGAGATCAGTGTACCGCAGCGCGGCAATCGTCGCCGGTTGCTCGAACAGGCGGTGCGCAACGCGGGCGAGGAACTCGACCGCCGGCTCGCAGAGAGCAGCAGCCAGGCGAAACTCGGACGCGAGCTCGCCGAGCTCTTCGATCTCGAAAACCCGCCGCGGCGCATCGAAATTTACGACAACAGCCATATCCAGGGCACCAATGCGCTGGGCGCGATGGTCGTCGCGGGTCCCGAAGGCTGGATCAAGGGCGCCTATCGCAAGTTCAACATCAAGCGCGCTGAGACGCAGCCGGGCGACGATTTCGCGATGATGCGCGAGGTGTTCGAGCGCCGTTTCGCGCGCGCGATCGAGGAGGACCCGGAGCGGACGAAGGGCGAATGGCCCGACCTGGTATTGATCGACGGCGGCAAGGGGCAGGTGTCGGCGGTCGCGGCGGTGTTTGCCGAACTGGGGATCGACGATCTAACCTTTGTCGGGGTCGCCAAGGGGCCAGACCGCAACGCCGGGCGTGAAACATTTTACCACCCCGACGGGCGCGAATTCACGCTGCCGCCGAACAATGCCGTGCTCTTCTACATCCAGCGGCTGCGCGACGAGGCGCACCGTTTCGCGATCGGCGCGCACCGGGCGAAGCGGTCGAAGGCGATGGGGGCATCGCCGCTCGACGAGGTTCCGGGGATCGGACCGTCGCGCAAGAAGGCGCTGCTGATGCATTTCGGCACCGCACGCGCGGTGCGCGGCGCGAGCCTCGAGGATTTGCAGAAAGCGCCGGGGGTCAGCGCAGCGGTCGCGCAGGCGGTGCATGATTTCTATCATTCTGGACGGTGAGGGGAGTATTATGGATTTTGCAGCAGCCATGCCGCTTGCGGGAACGCTGGGCGTCACGATTCATGAAGGCAGCAAGGATCGTATCGCGGGCAAGCTCCCGGTCCGCGCCGAAATCTGCACCGCGGGCGGGATCGTTCATGGCGGAGCGATCATGGCCTTTGCTGACTGCCTCGGCGCCGTTGGGGCCTTCCTGACCTTGCCCGAGGGCGCCAACGGCACGACGACGATCGAGAGCAAAACCAATTTCCTCGGCGCCGGGCCGGTCGGATCGGTGCTGATCGGCGAGGCCACCCCGGTGAAGATCGGCAAGCGCCTGTCGGTGTGGCAGACACGCATCCGCACCGAGGATGGCGCCGAAGTCGCGCTGGTGACGCAGACGCAGATGGTGCTTTGGCCAGCCTGACCGCCGATGCCATCGTCTGCGCGGTCCGCGCGCATGGCGAGCATGGCGCGATTCTGCGCGCGCTGACCGAGGAAGCGGGGCTGATCGCGGGCTATGTGCGCGGCGGACGCTCGCGGCGGCTGCGGCCGATCCTCATGCCCGGCAATCTGATCGCGCTCGAATTGCGCGCGCGTACCGAGGAACAGCTTGGCGGTGCAACCGTGGAGCTTCTGGAAAGCCGCGCGCCTTTGCTCGCCGGGCCGTTGGCGTCGGCGGCGATCGACTGGGCGACGAGCCTCACTGCGTCGACTCTACCCGAAAGCCAACCTTATCCGGCGCTCTACTCGGCGCTGTCGGCCGTTCTGGAGGCGATTGGAGTGGCCTCTTCGGCGCGGCAATGGGCTGCGGCGCTGGCGCGCTACGAGTTGCTGCTGCTCGCCGAACTGGGCTTTGGGCTGAACCTGGAGGAATGCGTCGTGACCGGCTCGCCCGACAATCTCGCCTTTATCAGCCCCAAATCGGGCGGCGCGGTGAGCGCCGGCGCTGCGGCGGGTTATGAAGAACGGCTGTTTCGCCTGCCGCCGTTTCTGCGGGGCCATGATGCGAGCCCGTCGATGGCCGATGTCCTCGACGGCCTGATTATTACCGGCCACTTCCTCGACCGCGACATTCTCGACGGCCGCAACCGCGACTTGCTGACCGTGAGGGAAAGATTGGTCTCCCGGCTAGGCAGGGCGGTTGCGTGACGCGCCGCCGCTGTCTAAGCGGCTGGCGAGACACGAAAGGGCGACACGTTGAAAATCCTGCTGCTGGCTGGCGATGGTATCGGTCCGGAAATCATGGCGGAGACCGAAAAGGTCCTTGCCGCGCTCGCGCTGCCGGTGACGCTCGACCGCGCGCTTGTCGGCGGGGCGGCGTATGAAGCGACGGGCCACCCGCTGCCCCCCGAGACGCTCGCCAAGGCGAAAGCGGCCGACGCGATCCTGTTCGGCGCCGTCGGCGATCCGCGCTTCGACAATGTCGAACGCCATTTGCGCCCCGAACAGGCGATCCTCGGCTTGCGTGCCGAACTCGGCCTGTTTGCCAACCTGCGCCCCGCCAAGCTGTTCACCGGACTCGAGGACAGCTCGGCGCTCCGTCCTGAGGTCGCGTCGGCAATCGACCTGCTGATCGTCCGCGAGCTCAACGGCGACGTCTATTTCGGCGAGAAGGGCACGCGCACGACGCCCGGCGGCGAGCGCGAAGGTTATGACGTCATGTCGTACAGCGAGAGCGAAGTGCGCCGGATTGCGCATGTCGCGTTCCGCGCGGCGCAGGGTCGTCAAAAGCGGCTGTGCTCGGTCGACAAGGCGAATGTGCTCGAAACCTCGCAGCTTTGGCGCGATGTGGTGATCGAGGTCGCCGCCGATTACCCCGACGTGGCGCTGACCCATATGTATGTCGATAACGCCGCAATGCAGCTTGTGCGCAACCCCGGCCAGTTCGACGTCGTCGTCACCAGCAACCTCTTTGGCGACATCCTGTCCGATCAGGCGTCGATGTGCGTCGGGTCGATCGGGCTGCTCGCCTCGGCATCGCTCAGCGACGGCAAGCTGGGGTTGTACGAGCCGATCCACGGCAGCGCGCCCGACATCGCGGGCAAGGGCGTTGCCAACCCGCTGGCGATGATCCTGTCGCTCGCGATGCTGCTGCGCCATTCGGGCGGCGACGAGGCGAGCGCGGTGCGGATCGAGGCGGCGGTCGCAAAGGTGCTGGCGGATGGGTGCCGCGGTGCGGATCTGGGGGGCAATATGGGAACGGCGGCATTGGGCGATGCGGTTGTTTCGGCTTTGAACGGATAGATAAGATGAAAAAAACGACGGGTTTCGACCGCAGCAAAACAAAGGGCTGGCATCCCGCGACGCAGGCGGTGCGCGGCGGCACCTGGCGCAGCGAGCATGGCGAGACGTCGGAAGCGCTCTTCCTCACCTCGGGCTATACCTATGACAGCGCCGAGGAAGTCGCGGCGCGCTTTGCCGGCGAAGAACAGGGCATGACCTATTCGCGCCTCCAGAACCCGACCGTTGCGATGCTCGAAGAGCGTATCGCGCTGATGGAAGGCGCCGAAGCGTGCCGCACGCAGGCGACCGGCATGGCCGCGATGACGACCGCCTTGCTCTGCCAGCTCTCGGCGGGCGACCATATCGTTGCCGCGAAGGCCGCCTTCGGGTCGTGTCGCTGGCTCGTCGACCATCTCTGTCCGCGCTTCGGCATCGAGACGACCGTCGTCGATGGCCGCGACAATGACGCGTGGGAAAAGGCGATCAAGCCGAACACCAAGGTCTTTTTCTTCGAAACCCCGGCCAATCCGACGATGGACATCGTCGACATGAAGCATGTGTGCAGCCTCGCGAAGGCGCATGGTATCACGACCGTGGTCGACAATGCCTTTGCCACCGCGGTGCTCCAGCGCCCGATGGATTTCGGCGCCGATGTCGTCGCTTATTCGGCGACGAAGCTGATGGAGGGGCAGGGGCGCGTCCTCGCCGGTGCGGTGTGCGGAACCGAGAAATTCATCAACGACGTGCTGCTGCCGTTCCAGCGCAACACGGGGCCGAACCTGTCGCCGTTCAACGCGTGGGTGGTGCTGAAGGGGCTCGAGACGCTCGACCTGCGCGCGCGGCGCCAGTCGGAAAATGCGCTCGCGGTCGGCAAGGCGATCGAAGGCCGCGTTGCGCGGATGCTCCATCCGGGGCTCGCGAGCCATCCGCAGCATAATCTGGCGATGAGCCAATCGGGCGCGTGCGGCCCGATCTTCTCCTTCGTGCTCGACGGCGGCCGCGAGCAGGCGATGGCGTTCCTCAACGCGCTCGAACTCGTCGACATCAGCAACAATATCGGCGATTCGCGCAGCCTCTGCTGCCATCCCTGGTCGACGACGCATTATGGCGTGAGCGAAGAAGCGCGTATCGACATGGGAGTCGTCGAGGGTATGCTGCGCATCAATATCGGGCTCGAAGATCCGCGCGACGTGATCGTCGATCTGGACCAGGCATTGACCAAGGTCGGGCTTTGAGCGACGCTGGCGCCATGAGCACGATGATCGACTCCTTTTTCCCCTTTGCGGCGACCACCGGGTCGATCACCGTGCGCGTGGCGGTCAGCTATTTGCCCGAACAATCGCATCCGGCGCTCGGCCGCTGGTTCTGGGCCTATCATGTCCGTGTCGAAAATCACGGCGAGGGCGCGGTGCAGTTGATCAGCCGTCATTGGCGGATCAGCGACGGACGCGGCCAGATCAGCGAAGTCGAGGGCGAGGGCGTCGTTGGCGAGCAGCCGTTGATCGTTCGCGGCGGCGCCTATGATTATGTTTCGGGCTGCCCGCTGCCGACCCCCGAAGGGTCGATGGTGGGGAGTTACACGATGGAACTCGGCGACGGATCGCAATTGCTCGTCGCCATCCCGCATTTTCCGCTCGTGGCGCCTGCGACCGCGTCATGAAACGCACCCATCTGCCCCTGAACGCCCTGCGCGTGTTCGACGCCGCTGCCCGGCACCTGAGCTTCACGCGCGCCGCTGACGAACTGGCAGTGACCCCCGCCGCGGTCGGACAGCAGATCCGTGCGCTCGAGGATATGCTGGGCGTCGTGCTGTTCCGCCGAACGCCGAAGGGGCTGGAGCTCACGGGCGAGGCCGATGCCGGGCTCGACGCGCTGCGGCAGGGATTCCTGCAATTCGAAGAGTCGGTGCGCGCGATGCAGGCGGGGCAATCGTCGCAGTCGCTGACGATCGCCGCGCCGCGCGACCTGACCGCGAAATGGCTCGCGCCGCGCCTCGCGCGCTACAGCCAGCAGGCGCCCGATGTGCGCTTCACATTGGTATCGGCCGACAGCGGCATCGATTTCACCGAAGCGAACCTCGATCTCGCGATCTTCTGGACCGACGGTGCGGGCGAACATGAAGGCGTGGCACTCGCCGACGCGTCGATGGTCACCGTCATCGGCCCGGGGAGCACCAGCGACACACGCATCGCGTGGCCGGGCTGCCCCGTGGCCGACGGCGAACCCGCGCTGCGCCTCGGCGACGCCGGGCTCGCGATCGACGCGGCTGCCAACGGACTCGGACAGGCGAATGTCCCCGCGATGCTCGCCGAGGCCGATATCGCGGCGGGACGTGTCCGGCAGGTCGGCGAAACGGTCGCGGTGAAGCGGGGCTACTGGCTCGTTGCCCCGACACCGCAGTGGCGGCAGGCGAAAGTCAAGGCGCTGGTCGCGGCGCTGACGGCCGCCTGATGTAACCGAACCGGGATCGCGCACGAATACCCCCGCAACAGTCATTCAGGGGGATATATGCGCAAAATTCTGGACAAGCTGCCGGCTCAGACTTTCGCCGTCGGCGCTCTTCGCTGGTCGATGGTCTTCATCTTTGCCCTGTTCGGGATCGCGAAATTTGCGGCTTATGAAGCCGAAGGCGTCGCGCGTACGGCGATGCACTATCCGCTGTTCGCCTGGATGTACCCGCTGATCGGCGTTCAGGGGACGAGCAATGTGATCGGGACGATCGAATTGTCGACCGGCGCGCTGATCGCGCTCGGCGCATGGTCGCATCGTGCGGGCCTGCTTGGCGGCCTGATGGGTATGGCGACCTTTCTCGTGACGCTCAGCTTCAGCTTTGGCGCGACCTTGTGGGAGGAAGGCTATGGTTTCCCATTCATGGGGTCGACCGCACAATTCCTGTTCAAGGATGCCGTCCTGCTTGCCGCCTGTCTGGCACTGGCGCTTCACGCCGGTCATGCATTGCGGGAAACGCCGCACGCCCGACCGGCGGCCTGACTCAGGAAGCGGTTTTCGCGGCCAGCGCGAGCAGGCGTGTGACGAGCCCGATTAAAGGGCCGGTGTCGACATTGGCATCGGGATTGTTCCAGCTTGCGGTGACGACGAACCATTTGCCGTCCGATTTGCGTTGGCCGAGCAAGCTCATCGACAAAACGCCATTTTCCGACCCGCCCTTGTAACCGAGATATGTCCAGTCGGCCGCAGCGACCGGACCGACGCCATTGTTGATCGCCATCGCGGCGAGCAGGGTTTTCGACTGGCGTGCGCGTAGGTCAACCATCAGCCGTGCGATATCGTTCGGGCTGGCGAACCATTCGAGGCTGTCGATGAAACGCGGGCCGTCGGTGAAACTGATCCCGTCGACATTGGCGAGGGTGAGGCGGTTCTGGTTGCTCTCGATCAGCTTCCGCTGCGCGGCATCCTCGCTCTTGATAAATACGGGACGCAAATCATTGAAATTATTTCCCTTGAGAGCAAAGGCTTCGACCGTCGTGAGCAGCGGGATGTTGCGCGACGGATCGCTGTGCCCCGCATCCTTCATCCGCGCTTCGATTGGCGCGCGGCCAAGCAGGTGGATCAGCGTGTCGGTCGCACCATTGTCGCTGACCGAGATCATCCAGTTGGCGAGCGTCTGCAGCGTCACGGGCGTATCGGCGGGCCAGTTCGCGGTCCCCGCCGATGAAAAGCTGAAATGCGACAGAGGCACGACGTCGGACCATTTGCGCTTGCCCGTGGCAACCTGCGCCGCGAGTTCGTCGAGGATATAGAGCTTGATCGTCGATCCGACCGCGAACTGCCGGTCGGGGTTCGCGGAGGCAAGGGGCCGGACGCCGGCGTCACCCAGTTCGGCGACGAGGAAACCCGTTTGCCCCGGCAGCGCGGCGATTTCGGCCGCGACCTTGTCGAAGCTGTCGTTGGCCACGGTGACGCCGGTGACGCGCAGCCCGGTGACGCGCTCACCGGCCGCTACGCCGACGTCCAGCAGAACGGTTGCGACGCCCCTTTCGAAGCGAAGCAGGACCGTTCCCGAACGGCCGCTGGTCGGGGTAGCGCTGTCGATGGCGACCGGCTTTCCATATTGCGCAATCAGGCCGGCGATGAACGTCTTGAACTGAGCTTCGGGGACGGCCTTCTGGAATGATGGGTCGAAATAGTCAGCAAAGGCGATCCTGCCGGCGAGGAGATCGACCAGTTGGGCAGCGCGACGGTCGAAGGCGGTAGCCGGAGCCGGTGCGGTCGTTTCGGGCGATTGGGCCAGCGTGGTGGAAGCGGGCAGGGCGGCCGCAAGCATTGCGACGGCGAGCCTATTGAAGACGGATATCAAGGCCTTCTCCTCAATCCGGTGCCCCGGCGGACGGGTCGTTTTGGGGAAGCGCGGCTTTTACGTCAGCACACCACCATTTGGGACGGCAGTCGCGAAAGGCGTGCGAAATCGGCATCAACGCCTTGTCGTCCGGCTTGTCGAACACCCCGATAAGCAAGGCGACAATCGGTTCGTCATCGATCGCGCCCAAGCTGCTCCCGCAGGTCGGGCAGAAGGTCCGGCTGGAAAAATCCGATGATCGCCAAGTGGATGGCGGCCCTCCGGGACCGGTCCAGCTTATTTCGTCGGTAGGGAATTCGACCCAGGCCGCGGTCAGCGCCCCCGTGTGCCGCTGACATATTTTACACGAACAAGTATGGGGTTTGGCGGCGGCTCCCGCTGCTTCGAACCGAATGCTACCGCACAGGCATCCGCCGCTGTATCGCTTGCTCACCAGCGCCCTTCTCCAATTTCTGCCCGCCGCCCGCTCATAAATCCTCCCCGAACGCAGGAAGTTATCGGTCAAAGCTCAAAATCAGGCGTCGATGGCCGCCTCGTCGAGCGTCGCGGCATTGGCCTGGATAAACTGGAAACGGTGTTCGGGGTGCTTGCCCATCAGCCGGTCGACCAGGTCCTTGACCAAATGCCGCTCTTCATATTCCTGCGGCAGCGTCACGCGCAGCATCGAACGCGTCGCGGGATCCATCGTCGTTTCCTTGAGCTGGTTCGGGTTCATTTCGCCGAGACCCTTGAAACGCCCGACGTCGACCTTCTTGCCCTTGAACTGTGTCGCCTCGATCTCGGCGCGATGGGCATCGTCGCGCGCATAGACCGAGGTGTTGCCCGAGGTGATGCGATAGAGCGGCGGCTGCGCCAGATAGACGTGGCCGCGGCGCACGATGTCGGGCATTTCCTGGAAAAAGAAGGTCATCAGCAAGGTCGCGATATGCGCGCCGTCGACGTCGGCGTCGGTCATAATCACGATTTTTTCGTAGCGCAGCCGGTCGGCGTCGCAATCCTTGCGCATCCCGCAGCCGAGCGCGAGCGCGAGATCGGCGATTTCCTGATTAGCGCGGATCTTGTCGTTGCTGGCGCTCGCGACGTTAAGGATCTTGCCGCGGATCGGCAGGATCGCCTGTGTCTTGCGGTCGCGCGCCTGCTTGGCGCTGCCGCCCGCGCTGTCGCCTTCGACGATAAACAATTCCGTGCCTTCGGGACCATCATTCGCACAGTCCGTGAGCTTGCCAGGCAGGCGGAGCTTGCGCCCGCTTGTTGCGGTCTTGCGTTTGACTTCGCGTTCGGCCTTGCGCTTGAGGCGCTCGTCCATCCGGTCGAGGACGAGGCCGAGCAGCGCCCGCCCGCGGTCCATATTGTCGGACAGGAAGTGGTCGAAATGGTCGCGCACGGCGTTTTCGGTGAAGCGCGCCGCCTCGGGGCTCGACAGCCGGTCCTTCGTCTGGCTCTGGAACTGCGGATCGCGGATGAAAACCGACAGCATCATTTCGCCGCCGTTGAAGACGTCTTCGGCGGTGATCTGTGCGGCCTTTTTCTGGCCGATCAACTCGCCGAAGGCGCGCAGACCCTTGGTCAGCGCCGAGCGCAGGCCCGCTTCATGCGTTCCGCCCGCGGGGGTCGGGATGGTGTTGCAATACCAGCTATACGATCCGTCGGACCAGAGCGGCCAGGCGATTGCCCATTCGGCACGGCCCTGGTCGCCCGGGAAATCCTGGCGTCCGACGAAAGGTTCGGCGGTCGCGCATTCGCGTGTGCCGATCTGTTCCTTCAAATGATCGGCGAGACCTCCGGGGAACTGGAACGTCGCCTCGGCGGGCGTGTCGTCGCCGATCAGTTCGGGCGCGCATTTCCAGCGGATTTCGACGCCGGCGAACAAATAGGCTTTCGAGCGCGCCATACGATACAGGCGCTGCGGCTTGAACCGTCCGTGATCGCCGAAAATCTCGGGGTCGGGGACGAAACTGACACTTGTCCCGCGCCGGTTCGGCGTGGGGCCGAGTTCCTCGAGCCCGCCGAGCGGCGTGCCGCGCGAAAAGCGCTGGCGATACAATTGCTTGCTTCGCGCCACTTCGATTTCGGTTTCGACCGACAGCGCGTTGACGACGCTGACCCCGACGCCGTGCAGGCCGCCCGAAGTTGCGTAAGCCTTGCCCTCGAACTTGCCGCCCGAGTGGAGCATGGTCATGATGACCTCGAGCGCCGACTTGCCGGGGAATTTCGGATGCGGATCGACCGGCATGCCGCGGCCGTTGTCCACGACGGTCAGCCGGTTGCCGACGTCGAGTTCGATCTCGATCCGTGTCGCGTGGCCCGCGACCGCTTCGTCCATGCTGTTGTCGATGACTTCGGCGGCGAGGTGATGCAGCGCGCGCTCGTCGGTGCCGCCGATATACATACCGGGACGCCGGCGGACGGGTTCGAGCCCTTCCAGCACCTCTATCTGCGAAGCGTTATAGCTGTCGGTGGCGGGGTTCGCGGCGTCGAACAAATCGTGACTCATGAGCCAGCTATAGGGGGCCGCCAAGGCGGCTGGCAAGGGCGCTTTTCGGCGACAGTGCATAGCCCGGTTCACCCCATTTTCGAGACAAGAGGGAACCTTGGTCGGATGCGAAGGGTTGGGGTTTCGACTGCAAAGTCGTTCAAAAAGTGGAGTAAAAAATGAAAAACCTCTCTCTCCTCACCGCGCTTGCGGCCACCGCTATCGCGATGCCCGCGATGGCGCAGGAAGGCCGCGACACCTCGCAGGATTTCAACGGGCCCTATATCAGCATCGGCGGCGGCGGCACGCTTCAAGGCAACGACCGCGGCGAAACGCTCGTCTTCGACACCAACCGCGACGGCAGCTATGGCGACCAGGTCACCACGTCGGGGGGCGCCAACGCCTTTTCGCCGGGATTCTGTAACGGCGCCGCGACAGGCACCGCGAACCTCGGCTGCCGCAACGACAAGGATGGCCCCGAATTCTTCGGCCGCATCGGCCTCGACCAGCGCATGGGTAATTTCGTTGTCGGCGCGCTTCTGGAAGGCGGTCGCAGCGTCGCGCGTGACAGCGTGAGCGGCTTTTCGACCACGCCCGCGAGCTATACGATGAGCCGCGAGGCCGATTATCAGGGCAGCCTGCGCGTCCGCGCCGGCTACACGCCCGGCGGCGGCGCGCTCTTCTATGTCACCGGCGGCCCGGCTTACGCGCGCCTCGACAACAAGTTCGTGACCTCGAACACCGCGAACAGCTTTGCCGACAATGGCAAGACGCATGCTTGGGGTTACGCCGCCGGCGGCGGCGCCGAGCTGATGCTTACCAACAAGATCGCGGTCGGCCTGGAATATCTCTATTCCGACGTGAAGGACGACGATTACCGAGTGAACGTCGGACCGGGCACCGCGCCGCCGACCAATCCCTTCCTGCTGAACGGCGGGGGCACCGATATTCAGCGCAGCGGTTCGCACTTCCGGACGCACAGTGTCCGCGGGAGCATCAGTTACCGCTTCTGACCTCTTGGGAGCGGGAACGGGAGGCGTCGGGTCGAAGGACCCGGCGCCTTTCGCCTATCGGGCCGATGGCGCCGCGAAAATTGCGAAATTGCCGTTCGCGCTGCTGACGAGGCGGCCGTCCTGATAAAGCCGCGCATCGATATTGGCGATCCGTTTGCCTTGGTGAAGGACGGTGGCCTCGCACGTCAGCCGGCCTTCGCGCACGCCGACATGATAGTTGAATTTGATCTCCAGCGTCGCGCAGACCAGCCCGTCTTCGAGCATGCTCATCAGCGCGCCGCCCATTGCGGTGTCAGCGAGCGAATAGGCAACGCCGCCGTGCGCCACGCCGTTCGGATTGAAGTGGCGTTCGCGTTCGATGTCGATCGCCATCGTGCAGCGCCCGTCGCCGCGCTCGACCATTTGCAGGCCAAGCGCGCGCGCGAACTGGAAATCCTGGCCGAAAGGCCTCACCGGACGCGCCTTAACGAACTCGGGGACCACCGAATGGCGGCGGCGGGGGCGGGCGGCGCGTGCCGCGCGGCAGCTGCGCCTGATAGGCGCGGCCGCAATGCTCGACGCAATAGGGGAAGCCCGGGTTCACGGCTTCGCCGCAGAAATGGAAGTCGGGTTCGCCCGGATGCCCCATTGGCCAGCGGCAGATGCGGTCGTTGAGGTCGAGCAAGGTCGTCTTGTCGGCGATCTCGGGGCTCGGCTTGGCGGGCACCAGCCGGCGCGGCGGCGCGGGCGGAATCGGCGCCTGCTGATCGCCGGGTCCCTGGCGGATGAAACCGCCGGGACCGATCGAGACGATGCGCGGTGCGTCGGCCTTCGGCGTCGGATCACCCAATCCGCCGTCGGCGTTCGGCGTGTCGACGGCCGGCTTGGCATCGAGTTTCGGGGCAGGTGCCACCGGGCGCGGCGCCACCGGTGCGGCAGCACGCGGCGCGGAAACGGGGGCGGCGGGTTTCGGCGTGGCGGGCGCTGCCACCTTGACCGGCTTCGCTTTCTCGGTCGCCTTGACGGGCGACGGGCGCGATTTCAGGCCGAGGCGATGCGCCTTGCCGATCACCGCATTGCGGCTCACGCCGCCGAGTTCATCGGCGATCTGGCTGGCGGTCAGCCCTTTTTCCCACATGGTGCGCAGGCTTTCGATGCGCTCGTCGGTCCATGACATAATCTATTCCTCATCATTCACGCTGCGGGCGGTTAGACGATCCGATTGTCGATCCTTTCGGGACCGGCATTCAGTCGTTGCCCAGCTTGCGGTAAGATCGGGGAGGCGATAGGCGAGAACGCCATGAACGACCAGCCCCAAATTTCGCGCCCCGACTCGACAAATTCCGCCGCGACTCCAACTTTTGCCGAACCCGGCGTTCCCCATATTCGAACGCTGAACGTGCCCGGCATGCACGCGCTATATGTCAAGGAGGTGCGGCGGTTTTTCAAGGTCCAGCTGCAAACAATCTGGGCCCCCGCGATTACCACGCTCCTGTTCCTCGTCATTTTCACCGTCGCGCTGGGCGGGGCGGGGCGGACGGTCATCGGGGTGCCCTTCGCCGATTTCATCGCGCCCGGCCTGATCATGATGGCGATGCTGCAGAACAGCTTCGCCAATTCGAGCTTTTCGCTGCTGGTTGGCAAGATCCAGGGGACGATCGTCGATTATCTGATGCCGCCGCTCGCGGTGGGCGAATTGATCATCGCGCTGGTTGGCGCCGCGATCACGCGCTCGATCCTCGTCGGCCTGGCGCTGTGGCTCGCGATGCTGCTGTGGCCCGGTGTGCATGTCATGCCCGACCATCTTTGGGCGGTCGCGGTTTTTGGCGTGCTTGGCGCTTCGATGCTCGGGTTCCTCGGCCTCATCACCTCGGTCTGGGCCGAGAAGTTCGATCATGCCGCCGCGGTGACCAATTTTGTGGTCACCCCGCTCGCGCTGCTGTCGGGGACCTTTTACTCGGTCGACAAGCTCGCGCCATGGTTCCAGACGATCGCGCACGGCAATCCGGTCTATTATGCGATCATGGGTTTTCGCTACGGTTTCATCGGCACGGTCGATTCGACGATCGCCAACCCTGTGCTGACTGCGGCGCTGGTGCTGGTCGGGGTCAATATCGGACTGGGCCTGCTGACCTATCGCCTGCTTGCCTCGGGATGGAAATTGAAAGCCTGATCGCTCTTAGTGGCGATGGATGGCGCGGACGCGGTAGCGGCCGCGTTCCAGCCCCTCGAACATCGCGTCGATCTGCGGATGGTCGATCGGCCCGCCGTCGCCGTCGGCGACCAGATTCTGCTGACTGACATAGGCAATGTACGATGAATCGCCGTTCTCGGCGAGCAGATGGTAATAGGGCTGCTCCTTCGCCGGGCGGATATCCTCGGGGATCGCCTCATACCATTCGTCGCTGTTCGCAAAGACGGGGTCGATGTCGAATACGACTCCGCGAAAGTCGAACATCCGGTGGCGCACGATATCGCCCGGCGCGAAACGCGCCCGACCAATGAGCGGTGCAGTAACGGTGGCGGGAAGTTCGGAAGTGGATTCGGGCGTCATAGGACCAATCTATGGCAGTTTACGCACGTTTCAAGTCCGTTACATTCCAATTCGGCTGTGGTTTGCCGAATCGGGCTGTGATCAGCGTTACAGATGCATTGGCGATGCGGGCTAAATAGCTCTTCTGGCTTTTGCATATCCCGTTCGGGTTGTGGGCCGCACGATCAGGGGAGACGCATTATGACGGACTTACCACCCAATATCTCCGGCCCGGCTTCGGGCATTATCCAGCGCGCGAAGGACATCCTTCTCAAGCCGAAAGAGACATGGCCGGTCATCGCCGCCGAGCCGGCGACGACGCAATCGATCTATGTGCCCTATGTGCTGATCCTGGCGGCGATCGGCCCGCTCGCCGGGTTCATCGGCGGGCAGGTTTTCGGGTTCACCATGCTCGGTGTGACCTATCATCCGCCGTTGGTGGGCGCGCTTGTGTCGGCGATCGTCTCTTACGGACTGTCGCTGGCGACGATCTTCATCCTCGCGCTGGTCATCGACGGCCTCGCACCGAACTTCGGCGGGCAAAAGGATCAGGTCCAGGCGCTGAAGGTTGCGGCCTATTCGGCGACCGCTGGCTGGGTCGGCGGTATTTTCGGGATCCTGCCCGCGCTCGCCATCATCGGCCTCTTGTTTGCGCTTTACGGGCTTTATCTGCTGTATCTCGGCTTGCCGGTGCTGATGAAGGTGCCGCAGGACAAGGCGCTGGGCTACACGGTGGTCGTGGTCATCGTTTACATCGTGCTGTTCCTGATCGTTGGCGCTGTCGTCGCGGCGCTCGCCGCGCCATCATTCGCTACCATAAGGTAACGCGCACGCGAGCGGCCCCGGTGATGCGCCGGGGCTGCTTGCTGTGGTCAAATTGTAGAAAAATGGAGGAGAGTGAGGGATTCGAACCCTCGGTACCGTTGCCGGCACTTCGCATTTCGAGTGCGACGCTTTCGACCACTCAGCCAACTCTCCTCGCTGAGAGGAGACGCCCCTAGCGGCGGTCCGAACGTCTTGCAACCCTCTCGTCACAAAATTACGGCCCGCCGCGGGATTATAAGGATCGCTCAGGGTTTGTCGGCTTCCCACCAATAGGGCTGGCGCTTGCGCATCCCCGTGTCGACCTCGTTCATCGTCAGCGGATCGTAGAGCCGCCCGCCGAGCATCACACGATGGATTTGTTCGGTATTGCGGATATTTTCGGTCGGATCGGCGTCGAGAATCAGCAGATCGGCGAGCTTGCCCGCCTCGAGCGATCCCACATCCTTCGCATAGCCCAGCGAGGTCGCAGGCATGATCGTCGCGGCGCGCAGCGCATCGATGTTGCTCCACCCGCCGCGTACGAACGACCAGATTTCCCAATGCGCCCCGAGCCCCGATTGCTGACCGTGGGCGCCGATCGACACCATGCGGCCCGCCGCGGCGATCTTGCCCGCCTCACGCGCCGAATCATCATCGACATAATCGCTTTCAGGGGCGATCACGCGGCGCTTGTTGTTTGCGGCGAGTTCGGCCGGCGGGGCATGGCGCGACAGGATCGGATGCTCCCACACATTGGTATGCGCGCGCCAATAGGGATCGCCCGCGGGGCCGCCATAGGTCACGACGAGCGTCGGGGTATAGTCGACCTGCGTCTGTCCCCACAACTGCACCAGATCCTTGTAGAAGGTGTGGAGCGGGATGTTGTGCTCGACGGTCGAGTTGCCGTCCTGGATCAGCGTGACGTCCTGCGTGAACAGCGATCCGCCCTCGGGCACCACCGTCAGACCCTCAACCTGCGCCGCCTTCACGACCATCTGCCGCTGGTCGCGGCGCGGCTGGTTGTAATTTTTGACGCTGTGGGCGCCTTGCGCCTTCAGGCGGCGAACATGCGCGAGCGCGTCGTCATAGCCGTTGATCTCGGCATAAACCCCCGATGCCTTGGCGCCATAGATGACCTCGCCGGTCGAAAAGATACGCGGCGCGAGGATCAGCCCCGCACGCTGCATTTCGGACGAGACGAAGATTTCCGACGCGCGCGACGACGGGTTATGGCTCGTCGTCGTGCCCATCGCGAGATTGACGATCTCCGACCAGTTCTGCTGCGGCACCAACTCGTCGTCGCCGTGCGAGCCGTGCGCGTGCGCGTCGACGAAGCCGGGGACGATCGTCTTGCCCGTTGCGTCGACGGTCACCGCGCCCGCGGGAACGGTGATCGCGCCTGCGGGGCCGACCGCGGTGATGCGGTCGCCGTCGATGACGATCGCGCCATTCTCGATCACGCCGCCGTCCTTGTCGGCCATCGTCACGATCTTGGCGCCGGTGATGACGACGATGCCCTTATGCTTCGATGCCGCCTGCGTCATCGACAGCGATACGCCGTCGGTCGGCGGGGTGAACTTCGGTGCCTTTTCGTCGGCGGGGGCGTTCGTGAAGAGGCTGGCGAGGTCGGCGCTGAACAAGGTCGCGCCGCGACTCCAGTGCAGCCGGCGGCCGCCGTCGGACCAGTTCATATATTCGGCGCCGCTGCCGCTCACTCGCGTGACGGGCAGCGCGCCGCTCTTGGTGCCGAGCGATACATCCTGCCCGCCGGGCATCAGCGGGGTGACATAGGCGTCGTAGTTCTGCCGGAACGCCAGCGTGCGGCCGTCGGGCGAGATTTCATAATCGCTGACGAGCTCGCCATTGGCGTGGACGCGCTTGTCCTGGCCGCTCATGTCGGTGCTGACGAGCTGGCTTTTGCCGTCGCCCGCCGTGACCATGAAGACGCGGTCGCTGGTCGACGCGAACTGCGGTTTGGCGCCGTCGCTGCTGATCCGCTCGGCCGCCCCGCCGCCCGCGGCGATGCGATAGACGCCTGGATCCTCGCTCCAGCGCGCCGAGGTCAGCCCGCCGCTGCCGCGCCGTTCGAATACGATTGTCTTGCCGTCGGGCGAGAAACGCGGTTCGGCATAATGGCCGGGGGAGGTGGTCAGCTTGCGCGAGGCGCCCCCGCCCGCGCCAACGACATGAATCTCGCCCATGCCGCCGTCGGTCCAGCGCACGAAGACGAGCGATTTGCCGTCGCGCGACCAGCTCGGCCACAGCTCCATTGCGTCGTCCTTCGCCGCGGTCAGCCGCCGTGCGCTGCCGCCGGTCGCGGGCTTGACCCACAGCTTGCCGAGCGTTTCGAACACGATGCTGCGCCCGTCGGGCGACACTTCGGCCCAGCGCGGCATTTTGGTCGCGAAACTGTCGGGCGCGACTTCCACCGCCGGGTGCGTCGCATCGACGATCGTGCGGTCGTCGTTGACGCTGAACGGGATGATCCGCGCGTCGCCGCCGGCACCGCTGACGCGGCGGAGCTGGCCGCCGGCCCAGAAGACGATGTCGCGGCTATCGGGGGTCCACGCCATATTCGGGTAGACGCCGGTGACCGCCCAGGTTTCCTGCACATCCTGGTCGAGCATGTCATAGACCTTCTTCTCGGTGCCCGAGGCGAGGTCCTTCACATAGAGCTTTGACTGCGTTCCTTCGCGGCGCACGAAGGCAAGGCGCTTGCCGTCGGGCGAGGGGGTCGGGCGCACCGCGCCGCCGGGTCCCGACGCCGCAGTGCTGACCTTGCCATCCTCAAGATTGTAGCGTTCGATGTGGAAGAGGTCGGTGTTGCTGTCCTGCGCATATTCGAAGATCGGACCCGGGGTGACGTTGCGCGTGTAGAAGACACTCTTGCCATCGGCGGCGAAAATCGGCTCGCCGAGTTCCTTCTGGTGGCGTTCGTTCGGCTTCTTGACCAGCGGCACGCCGGCGCCGCCCGAGACATGGTACATCCACACCTCGCCGGTACCGAGCGAGCGGCCCGTCGTGAAATGCTTCTTGGCGACGATGAACTGGCCGTCGGGCGACCAGCTCGGCTGGTTGAGCAGGCGGAAATCTTCCTTCGAGATCTGCTTTTTGTCGCTGCCGTCGCGGTTCATCAGCCAGATATTGTCGCCGCCCGCGCGGTCGGAGACGAAGGCGATACGCTTGCCGTCGGGCGAGAAACGCGGCTGATGCTCATAGGCGAGCCCCTCGGCGATCCGCGTCGGCGTCCCGCCCTCGATCGGCATCGTATAAATGTCGCCGAGCATGTCGAACGCGATCGTCCGGCCGTCGGGCGCGACGTCGACGTTCATCCAGCTGCCCTCGTCGACCGACAGCTGGACCTTGCGCGTTGCGAGGCCGGGGGGCGCGTTGACGTCCCATTTGTCGGGTTTCGCGTCGGCGGCGGGAGGAGAGGCGGGCGCGCTCTGCGCCCAGACCGAGGTTGAACAAGCCAAAGTCGCCGCGAGGGCGAGAGCGAAGCGCGCCATGAAATTATCCCCGTTTGAAATTATGTGCCGACCATATGGTTCGCCCGCGAACATGCAAGCGGCAGCTTTCGACGAAGGAGCTGGCAGGGTCGACAAGCGGCTGCTAGCCCGGTCGAAAGAATGGGATTGGGAGAGCAAAGCGTGCCGCTCAAGGGAATCAAGGTACTGGATTTCGGTCGCTATATCGCCGGCCCCTATTGCGCGGCGTTGCTCGCCGATTATGGCGCCGATGTCATCCGCATCGAGGCGCCGGGGGGCAATGACGATCGCTATTCAGTGCCGGTCGCCGAAGATGGGTCGGGCGCGATGTTCATGCAAATGAACCGCGCCAAACGCTGCCTGACGCTGAAGCCCGGAAGTCCGGAGGGGCGGGAGATCGTCCGCCGGTTGGTCGAAACCGCCGATGTCGTGATCGCGAACATGCCGCACGATGCCCTCGTAAAACTCGGGCTCGATTACGACAGCCTGGTAGCGATAAACCCGCGCATTATCCTTGCGACCGCATCGGCATTCGGCAGCGAGGGGCCACTCGCGAGCCGCGTCGGGTTCGACGCGGTGGGGCAGGCGATGTCGGGGACGGTGCACCTCACTGGCACGCCGGACCAGCCCTATCGCGCGCAGGTCAATTATGTCGATTTCGGAACCGCGCTCCACTGCGCGTTCGGCGTCATGCTCGCGCTGCGCGGGCGCGAGGCGACGGGGAAGGGGCAATGCGTTTCGGGATCGCTGCTCGGCACCGCGCTCGCGATGTCGAACGCGCTGACGATCGACCATGCGCTGAACGGCATCGATCGCCAGCCGATCGGCAACCGCGCCTTTAGTTCGGGACCCACCGACATCTTCCGCACCCGCGACGGATGGATCATCACCCAGATTGTCGGCAATGGCATCTTCGCGCGCTGGGCCGAACTGGTCGGGCGGCCCGATCTGGTCGGCGATCCGCTTTATGCCAGCGACATTTTACGCGGCGATAATGGCACGAAACTGAGCGCGATCATGCAGCGCTGGTGCATCGAGCGCACGAGCGCGGAAGCGATCGATGAGCTCGCCGCGGGTCGCGTCCCGGCTGCCCCGGTTCTGCGCGCGGGCGAGGCGCTGGCGCAGCCGCAGGTCGCGGCGATGGGACTGGTCGAGCCGGTGGGTTATCCGGGCGCGCTGGGCGAGGTTCCCATGATCCGCGCGCCGATCCGCCTTTCAGCTAGCGACAAAGGCACCGCACGGCGCGCGCCGCAGGTCGGCGAGCATAGCGACGCGATCCTCGCCGAACTCGGATATGACGCCAAAGCCATTTCGGCTTTGCGCGGGGCAAAGATTATTTGAGCCGGGAAGGGTGGACAAACGGCAATCGCCGCTTAAGTTACCGGTCAGTACAAAAATCAGCCCAGGAGTTCTCCATGACCGATAATAGCGAGTATGTGCCGCCGAAAATCTGGACCTGGGACAAGGAAAGCGGCGGGCGTTTCGCCAATATTAACCGTCCGGTCGCGGGACCAACGCACGACAAGGAGCTGCCGATCGGCAAGCATCCCTTACAGCTCTATTCGCTCGGCACGCCCAATGGCGTGAAGGTCACCGTGATGCTCGAGGAACTGCTCGCGGCGGGACATGGCGGCGCCGAATATGACGCATGGCTGATCAATATCGGCGAAGGCGACCAGTTTTCGAGCGGTTATGTCGCGGCCAATCCGAACAGCAAGATCCCGGTGCTCGTCGACCGCAGCGGCGCCGAGCCGATCCGCGTGTTCGAATCTGGCGCGATCCTGATCCATCTCGCCGAGAAATTCGGCGCCTTCCTGCCGACCGAAACCGCGAAGCGTGCCGAGGCGCTGTCGTGGCTGATGTGGCAGATGGGCAGCACGCCCTTCCTCGGCGGCGGCTTCGGCCATTTCTATGCCTATGCGCCGACGAAGCAGGAATATCCGATCAATCGCTATGCGATGGAGGTCAAGCGCCAGATGGACGTGCTCGATCGCCGCCTCGCGGAAAGCGAATATATCGCGGGTGCCGACTACACGATTGCCGATATGGCGATCTGGCCTTGGTATGGCGCGCTCGCCAAGGGGCTCGTCTATGACGCCGGCGAATTCCTGCAGGTCGATGACTATAAGAATGTCCAGCGCTGGACCGACCAGATCGCGGCGCGCCCGGCGGTCAAGCGCGGGCGGATGGTCAACCGCGTGACGGGCGATCCGGCGAGCAAGCTGCGCGAGCGGCACGACGCGTCGGACTTTGAATTGCGCACGCAGGACAAGCTGGAGGCCGCCGAATAATTCACATTATTCGTTTGGAGGCGCCGCGCCGAAATTAGCGGTTCTTCAACGATAGGCAGCCCATCACCAAATCCGCCCGGTTCCGGCGCCGAATAATCCTGCAAAATACGCAAAAGCGGCGTCGGGCTCTCTCGACGCCGCTTTCATTTGCGGGCGGCCATTCTGCCGGCATGACAGCTTCCATCCGACTTTCGCGGCGCGTCCGCAAAATCGCCCTGACGGGTCTTACCCTGGCACGCGGGGAGCGTGGCGCCGCCATCGTCGAAATGGCGCTGGTGCTGCCGCTGCTCCTCGCGTTGCTGATGGGGATATTGGTCTATGGCCAATATTTCATGCTCGCGCATAGCGTGCAGCAGGCGGCCAACGACGGCGCCCGCGCGTCGATCGTCGGTCTCGACGCGGCCGACCGCAGCGCGGTCGCATCGCGCGCGGTCGGCCGCAGCCTGCAGGCGGTCGACGGCACGCACAGTGTCGCCGTATCCGAAACGACCGAGGCGATCACCGTCGCTGTGACCTTCACCGTTCCGCAGGACAGCCTCTTGCGATCAAGCTTCGTTCCGTCGCCGGGCAACGTCATCCGTGCCCGCGCGACGTTCGAATTGCCGGTCGATTGATCATGGCGATCCTGTCCCTTCTTCGCCGTATTGTCCGCCACCGCGGCGCCAGCATCAGCATCACGACGGCGTTCGGCATGACGATGCTGATCGGGTCGGCGGCATTTGCGGTCGATCTCGGCTCGCTCTATCTCGACCGCCGCAAATTGCAGGGCATCGCCGATGCTGCGGCGATGGCGGCGGCGGGGCGGCCCGGCGAGGAGCGCGCGGCGGCGGAGCGGATCATCGCCGCCAATTGCGATTGCGGCATCCGTATCGCGGTGCTCGACTCCGGCACTTACACCGCCGATCCGTCGATCCAGGCCGAACAGCGCTTTACGGGCGGCGGTGCGTCGCCGAACGCCGTGCGCATAACGCTGACGCGCGATCGCCCGCTATTCTTCGGCAGCTTTCTGACGGGCCGGCAGGACAGCATCATTCGCGCGACCGCGACCGGCGCCCGGCGCGGCTATGCGGCCTTTTCGCTCGGATCGCGGGTCGCAGCGGTGAACGGCGGCCTTCCCAATGCGCTGCTGTCGAGCCTCACCGGCAGCCAGGTCAACCTGTCGGTGATGGACTATAATGCGCTCGCGAGCACCGATATCGATCTGCTGGCTTTCTCCGATGCGCTGCGGACCGAACTTAACGCCGACGTGCTGACCTTTGGCCAGACGCTCGACACGCAGGCGACGTTGCCGCAAGTCGTGGCGGCGCTCGCCAGCGCGTCGGACGGACAGGCGGCGACCGCGCTCGAGCATATCGCGGATCGCGCGCTGCCGCGCACCCTGCTGCCGTCGCGTGCGATCGACCTCGGCCCGCGGTCGTCGAGCATCCGGGTCGATGCGGCGAACCCGGTAAAGGTCAACGCGCTCGGCCTGCTGCGCACGATGCTGCTGCTCGGCAATGCGAACCGGCAGGTCGACCTGTCGCTGGCGGGCAGCCTGCCGGGCGGATCGGGGGTCAATATCGCGCTCATGATTGGCGAGCCGCCGGTGGGCTCGCCGCTGATCGCGGTGACCGACACCAATGATGTCGTCGTCCGCACTGCGCAGGTGCGGCTGAAAATCGACACGCGCGTCGCGACGCCGCTCGCCAGCGTCCATCTTCCCGTGCTCGCCGAACTGGGGTCGGCGTCGGCGCGGGTCACCGACATCGACTGCCGGCCGAACAGCAGCGCTGCGGTGTCGCTTGGCGTCGTGACTTCCCCAGCGATGGTGGCGATCGGGACGGTTCCCGACAGCGATTTTCAGGACATGAAGCGCCCGCTGGATCCGGCGCCGGCGCGCGTCGTCACCTTGCCGCTCGTCAGCGTCGATGCGGAGGCCGAACTCATCCTGTCGGACCTCAATGAGAAGCCGGTCGCATTTTCGCGCGCCGAGATCGACGACGGCAAGGTGAAGACCGTGTCGAGCACCGGCCTGGTCGCGGGCGCCGCGAAATCGCTTTCGGACCGGATGGACCTCGACGTCAACGTCCTCGGGCTAGGCCTGAACCTGAAGCCACTGACGACGGTGATCGGCGAGACGGTGGCGCTGGCTGCGCCGGTGCTCGACACCGTGTTGTCGGACCTCACCGGCCTGCTCGGGGTTCATGTCGGGCAGGCCGATACGCGGGTCAACGCGCTGCGCTGCGGAAAAGCGCGACTGGTCTGATCTCCCGCGCAATGGCGCCGTTCTGGACATGACCGCCCGCCGATTGATCCCTTCCCGACCGAAAGCAGGCCGGCGCCGCGCTATAGGGGCAAGGGACTGACCGGTTTTCAGGGGGATATGGTGGCAACGGCACAGGAACCACAGCGCGTATCGGCGGCCGATTTCATCCGCGGCTTTGCCAATTGGCGATTGCAGTCGGCGCGCAAGCCCGTCGTCGTGACGCATCACGGCAAGGATGCGCATGTGCTTATTTCGCTCGACGACTACCGCCGTCTCGACCGCGATGTGGCGCGAGAGGTCGCGGCGGCATCCGACATATTGCAATCCTCGCTTGCCGGTCTGGTGGAATCGGTCCGCGATGGCGTGATCCTGATCGACCGCCAGCGGCGTATCGCCGCGCTCAACCCCGCGGCTTCGGATATGCTGGAGACCGCGGCCGCCGGTTTGATCGGGGAAGAGTTGATGGCCGCAATTCCGGGTCTCCGCGATAGCCTGATCTTTCATCACATCAACCGGCTGCTCGACCATCGCGAGCGATTTTCTGGCGACGTCCCCGGCATGCTTCGTCCGCGCCAATGGCTGCATGTCGACCTTGTTCCCCTGCCGGTCGGGGGCGCTATCGTCCTGCGCGATGTCAGCGACGCGATCGAGGGCTTTGCCGCCGGCGATATGCGGCAGGCGATGCTTGATGCCGTCGAGATCGATGGCGGCATCGGCCACGCCCGCATCTCGGTGCGCGAAACAGTCGAGGCGGCGAACGCCATGCTCACCGACCTGCTCGGAGTCGATGCGGCTGCGATCCGGCGTGTCCGCTTTTCGGCGCTGCTCGCGGTTGGGCAGCGGTCGGCGTTCGTTGAGGCGCTCGAATCGGTTTTTCGGTCGGGCGTCCCCGCACACGTCGCATCGCAGATGGTGACGCGCGACGGCTCGGTCGTCGACGTTGCCCTGACGATAGCCGAGGTTCGCGGGCCTTATGCCAGCGACGGCGCGGTGGTGCTCGTCACGCGCCACTGAAACCAGCTTCCACGTTCGATAGCGGCGCTGAAGGGGGCGGCTGCGCATGCTGGACAAGCCGGGATGTTAAGCGCAATCATCGGGGAAGGAAGGTTGCAAGCGACAACTTTCCGTTTACGTAAAGGTGAGCGCTCAGTATAAGTGCGCCATTGCCCAATGGGAGATTCGTGATGGACATGGAATTCAGCCCCGAAGATCTCGCCTTCCAGCAGGAAGTGCGCGACTTCATCGCCGAAAATTACCCCGCCGACCTGCGCGACAAGCAGGATGAGGGCGAAGAGATGTCCAAGGAGGATTTCCTCGCCTGGCACAAGATCCTGTATAAAAAGGGCTGGATCGCACCCGCATGGCCGGTCGAATATGGGGGTACCGGCTGGACCCCGACGCAGCGCTTCATCTGGTCCGAGGAAACCGCGCGCGCCGATTGCATTCGCCTGATGCCCTTTGGCCTCGCGATGGTCGGCCCGGTGATCTACACCTTTGGCACCCCCGAGCAGAAAGCCCATTTCCTGCCGCGCATCCTGTCGGGCGAGGATTGGTGGTGCCAGGGCTATTCGGAACCCGGTTCGGGCTCCGACCTTGCCTCGCTTCGCACGACGGCGGTCGCCGATGGCGATGACTATATCGTCAACGGGCAGAAGACCTGGACGACGCTGGCGCAGCACGCCGACTGGGGCTTCTTCCTCGTCCGCACCGACAAGGAAGCGAAGCAGCAGGAAGGCATCAGCTTCCTCCTCATCGACATGAAATCGCCCGGCATCACCGTGCGCCCGATCATCACATTGGGCGGCGAGCATGAAGTCAACGAAGTATGGCTCGAAGATGTTCGCGTGCCGCAATCGCAGCGCGTTTATGAAGAGAATAAGGGCTGGACCTGCGCCAAGTTCCTGCTTGCGCACGAACGCACCGGCATCGCCGGCGTCGCGGCGTCGAAGCGCGGGATTGAGAAGGTGAAGGCGATCGCCCGCACCGAACTCGACGGCGACAAGCCGCTGCTAGCCAACGCCTTTTTCAAGCGCAAGGTCGCCGAGCTGGAAGTCGATCTGGCGGCGCTGGAATTCACCGAATTGCGCAGCCTTGCCGGCCCCAACGCAAATCGCGGTCCCGGGCCGGAATCGAGCCTGCTCAAGATCAAGGGCAGCGAAATCCAGCAGCGGCTGACCGAGCTGACGCTCGAAGCCGTCGGCCATTATGGCGCGCCCTATTTCCGCGGTTTCGGCGAAGGCGACAACGAGCATCCGATCGGGCCGGACTATGCGCATCGCGCCGCGCCGACCTATTTCAACATGCGCAAGACGACGATCTATGGCGGGTCGAACGAGATTCAGCGCAACATCATCGCGAAGATGGTTTTGGGTCTCTGAACGCGTCGCCCCCGCGAAGGCGGGGGCCGCATCGGCCTGACCTGACGCCGCAGCATAAACCTACAGCGGCCCCCGCCTTCGCGGGGGCGACGGGGATAAAAAATGGATTTCACCTACACCGAAACGCAGGACATGATCCGCGACACGCTCGCCCGTTTCCTCGGCGACACCTATGATTTCGAAACGCGCCAGAAGTTCATCAATAGCGACGCGGGTCGCGATCCAGCGATCTGGACGGCGCTTGCGCAGGAACTCGGCATGCTTGGCGCGCCTTTTGCCGAAGAGCATGGCGGCCTTGGCGGCGGCGCGCTCGAAAACGCGATCGTGATGGAGGAACTCGGCAAGGTCATCGGGGTCGAGCCCTATCTGCCGACCGTTGTCATCGCGGGCGGCGCGCTCAAGGCCGTCGGCGGCGCGCAGGCCGATGCGATGATCCCCGAGATCATCGCGGGCAATGCGATCATCGCCTTCGCTTACGCCGAGCCGCAGGGCCGCTATGACCTCGCGAACCTGCGCACCACCGCGAAGAAGGACGGCCCGGGCTATGTGCTGAGCGGACATAAATCGGTCGTCTATGCCGCGCCTTGGGCGACGCATCTGCTCGTCACCGCGCGCACCGGCGGTAATGCGCGCGACCGTGATGGTGTGTCACTGTTCCTGATCGACGCGAACCTGCCGGGCATCGTCCGCCGCGACTATCCGACGGTCGACGGCAGCCGCGCATCCGAAATCTATTTCGAGAATGTCGCGATCCCCGGCGATGCGCTGCTCGGCGGCGAGGGCACCGGCCTGCCGCTGATCGAACAGATCGTTGACGAGGCGACCGTTGCAGTCTGCGCCGAAGCGACCGGCGTGATGCAGAAGCTGCACGAAGGCACGCTGGAATATACGCAGCAGCGCAAGCAGTTCGGCGTGCCCATCGCGAAGTTCCAGGTGCTCCAGCACCGCATGGTCGACATGTTCATGGAAGTCGAACAGGCGCGCTCGATGACGATCATGGGAACGCTGAAGCTGGGTCTGCCCGCGAACGAGCGCATGGCGGCGGTCTCGGCCGCCAAGGCGAAGGTCGCGCGCGGCGCGAACTTTGTCGGGCAGAATGCAATCCAGACGCATGGCGGGATCGGCATCACGCAGGAACTGGCGATCGGCCATTATTTCAAGCGCGCGACGATGATCGAAGGCCAGTTCGGCAGCGCCGACCATCATATGGACCGCTACGAGCGGATCACGCTGGCGGATTGACCGCCTATCCTCCCTGTCGCGTAGCGATGGGGAGGGGGACCGTTCGCGAAGCGAATGGTGGAGGGGCCGCGACGTCGCGTCCTTAGCCCCTCCATCAGCCCTTCGGGGCTGCCACCTTCCCATGCCTGCGACACAGGGAGGATCTCAATAAGCGACGTCGACGGCGATCCGGAGCGTGCGCGGGCGGAGCGGCGTGAGGAAGCCCTCATTCCCCTCAAGGAACGGCGTTCCGAGCGAAAAGCGATTGCCGCGCGAATCGAAGAGATTGGTGAGCGTCAGCGACAGGCCGCGTCGTTCGTTGCCAACGCGCATCGCAACCCCGGTATCGACATAGTCGCCCTGACTTTCGCCGAGTACCGGCCCGATACCGAGCCGCGACGGGCCGATATAATTGGCCCAGCCGTTCACGCGGAAATCCTCGTCACCGATGACGGTGGCGTAATTGACCGACCCGCGCACCGCATGGCTCGCGACATTGGGAATGCGTCCGAGGCGGCCCGGCGCGGCGTCGAACACCGGCAGGATCTGCGGCGCGAGATCGTCGACCCGGCTATGATTGTAAACCGCGCCGAGTTCGAAGGTGAGCGCAGCGGTCGGCCGCATCGCGACCGCCCCCGACAGGCTGGTAATGCGGCCATCGCCGATATTGGCGGTCGTCGGGAAGCCCGTGCTGTCGATGAAATCGGCCTGGATATTGCGCCAGCGGCTGTGCGAAATCGAAATGCTGGCGTCTAGCAGGCTCTGCCCCTTGTCGCTGAACCGCATGCCCGCTTCCCATGTGCGGACCTGGTCGTTGAGGAAACGCCGCACGAAATTGCCGTCGACCGCGAGCCCGCCAGGACGAAAACCTTCCTGATAGCGCGCATAGAGCCGGACATTGTGGAGCGGCGTCGCGAGCAGCGAGAAGGACGGCAGCAAATCGGTTTCTTTACGCGATGCGGTCGCCGCACGGTTGGCCTGCGCGAGGGCATAGGAGACGCCCTCGGCCGCGCCGCCCAGTTTGGCGTGCGACAGGCGAACGCCGCCCGATGCGATCAGGTCGGGCATCACCTCGACGGTCGCCTCGGCATAGCCGGTGAATTCGGTGATCTTGTTGGTCACGCCGGGCAGGGTCGCACGAAGCGGGCCATAGCCATATTCGCGGTCCTGCCGCGCGCGATTGTCGATAAAGCTGGCGCCGATCACCCAGCCGAGGCCGTCGCGATACGGGCGCGACAGGCGGTTTTCGCTGACGAACATGCGCGTCGCATTATGCTGGTCGAGCACGCGCGGAACATCGTTCAGCGGAATGACCTGGACCGGCGCGAACAGGCGCTCGACATCGACGCTTCCAACCGAAGGCGGCGCGGGAACGCCGCCGCTGGACATATCGGTCCCTTGCCGCGCTTCGGGCAGGCTGGCGTCGAAGCGTTCGAACAGCCGGTGATCGATATAGGCGTTGGACGACTGGAAATGCAGATCGTCCCAGTCCTTCATCACGACGACGGTGCCCATGCCATAGCGCGCGGTCGCATTCTGCTCGACCATTGAATTACGGGTGAGCGGCGCGCCATCCTTGTCGGCATATTGCGCGTCGTCGGAGGTGATCGCCTGATAGACGCCGCCCAGGTCGACCGTCCAGTCGTCACCCGCCTCGAACCGGAAAGTGCCGCGCCCGCCGCGGACATGCACGCGGTTGACGTCGTTCTGCCCGCGCAACGGATTGTCGATATAGCCGCCGTCGGTGAGCATATAGCCGACGAGGCGCAGCGCGTGCCCGTTGTCGCTGACCGGGATATTGGCGATCGCGGCGATATCCCCGCCGGGGTCGCCATGCTGGGTGATCGAGACGCCGGCAATCGCCTGCACCGTCATCTCGCGCGGGTCGGGGGCTTTCGGGATGACGCGGATGATCCCGCCGAGCGACCCGGCGCCATAGAGTGTGCCCTGCGGCCCTTCGAGGATTTCGACATTGTCGATGTCGTAGAGGCGCAGGTCCGGGTCGGGCGCGTTATAGCTGAGCCGGATATCGCCGAGATACTGGCCGACGGTCGATTGGGTCGGTCCGGTGAAACTTGAATCGGCTATCCCGCGAATGAACAGCTTGTTGCGCCCCGAACCCAGATGGGTCGAGGACACGGTCGCGGTCCGCGACAGGATCGAATCCATCCCGCGCTCGCCGCCAAACGCCAAATCGCCGCCATCCAATTTGGTGACGACGCCGGCGAAGTGCGAAAGGGGCAAGTCGGTCTTCGACGCGGTGACGATGATTTCGTCCTGCGCCGCCGCGACCGCATCTTGCGATGGCTCGCGTGCCCTTGGCTGCGGTGCGTGTCGCGGTGCCGGTGCCGCCCGCGCGACACGGGCGGGGGCAGGGCGACGCTCGATACGCCAGCTCGTCGCGCTGACCCTTACGGCGCGCGCGTCGGACCCCGCGAGCAGGCGGCGGATCGCTTCTTCGACGCTCATCCGCCCGCGCACCGGTTTGACGCGGCCCTGCCACAGTTTCGCATCGCCGACGCTGATGCTGACCCCGGCCTGCCGGCTGATGACGGGCAGCGCGGTCGACAGGCTGCCTTTGGGCACGTCGAACGCGCGTTCCTCCGCCGCCTGCGCCTGCGCGGGCAGGCACAGCGCTATCGCTGCTGCGGCGAGGGAAAGGCGCGGGTGCATGCTCAGCGGGTCAATATCCAGCCATCGCCCTGGCGCTCGGCCTTCGTTCCCGACAGCGCGGCAAGATCGGCGATCGTGCGGTTCCGGTTTTTGTCGATGATCAAGGCGCCGCGGAACGACAGATCGCTTGCCTCGGGCGCGATACGGACCTGCATCTCGGCGGTCCGCTTCAGATCCTCGGCCACGACGGCGAGCGGCGTGCCGTTGTAGACGAGCAGGCCGCTCCGCCAGCCGCCGATGCTGGCCACGTCGACATCCTGGACGACCGGGGGCTGACGGTCGCCATCGCGCGCTTCGATGCCCTTGCCGGCAACGAGGCGGACCTTGTCGCGGTCGGGATTGTAGAGGACGATGCCTTCCGACACTGCGACCGACGTTTGGCGGTCACGGCGCACGACATTGAACGCGGTTCCGAGGTCGACGATCTTTGCGCCGCCCGTTTCGACCACGAACGGATCATCGTCGCGGTGGACGACATGGAACATCGCCTCGCCCGATTCCAGCCGGGCAAAGCGCGGTCGCTCCTTGTCGATCTCGATCACCGAGGCACCGTTGACCTCGATCTTCGAGCCATCGGCCAGCTCTATGGTGCGATGCTCGCCGGCCTTGGTTTCGATCCGGCCTTCGGTTCCGAACAGGCCGAGGCCCGACAGGCTGATAGCGCCGACCAGTGCCGCGGCCATTGCCCCGCCAAACCAGGCGCGCCGCGACGGGCGGCGCGGCGCATCGGGCACAATCACGACCGATGGCTTGGGCGCCGCGGGCAGGGCGTCGAGATCGCGGTCCAGGCTCGCGACCGCGTCGTAGATCGCATTGTGCGCCGGATCCTCGGCAAGCCAGTCGGCAAAGCCGTCCCAGTCGTCGAAAGCGGGGTCGCGCTGGCGGATCAGCCAGTCGATGGCGCGCGCTTCGGCGTTTGTCGCGTCAGCTTGCATCGAACTGCCTCCGGATCACGGCGAGCGCCGCATAGACCTTGCGCAGATCGGCTTCGACGGTGCTCAGGCTGACCCCCATTTCACTGGCGATATCGCGTTGATTCTGGCCGTCGACGCGGAACCGGCGGAAGATGCGTGCCGGCCGCTCGCCGGTCGCGGTGATCGCCGTTTCGACGAGCGCGAGTTGTTCGCGCGAGATCAACGAGGTTTCGGTCGAGGGGCTTTGCGTCGCGGCGGCTTCACCCCATGCCTTGTCGCGCAGATCGCTCTGGCGCGCCGACCGATAGCGATCGAGCATCAAATTGTTCGCGGCGCGCATGATATAGGGCATTGGCTCGGCGACGGGCCCAGTCTTGCGGTCGGTCAACCGCATCCACAAATCCTGGAACAAATCCTCGGCGCCGTCGCCCGCGCCGCGCACTTCCAGAAAGCGGACGATACGATCCCGGTTGGCGAGCAATACGCCTTCGATGCCTTGGGCGGCGTCGGTTCGATCACGCGACTCGGTCATGGATTGCTTGCTTTGGAACGCCATCTTCTGTCGGTAAGCGCCGCTTCGCCCTGCGCCATACGTCCCCCTGATGACGCCGTCATATAGCGCCATTGCCCAGCCGCGCAACTGCGGCGGAAAGAGAGGAGCGGTGGCAAGTGCAAGCATCGGTTCGTTCATTCATTTCTCGAGGGTCAGGACCTACCATTTGCACGATCGAGGCGTCGAAATGGCGAAGATATCGGGTTCGGGTGGCCGCCGCGGGTAGCATCGCTACCCGCAAGGTCACGCGGACACGAGATCGAAGCCATTTCGGCGTCCCTTCGGGATTTGACCGATTTTGTCCATTGCGTCGTCGGCAAGTCTGGAAATATCGACATATTCCTGCGCCTTGCCTCCTCGCACCGAACAAAATCGCTTCAAACCTCGATCGCGCAATTGGTAGGTCCTGACCCTAGGCAAGGGGGAAGCGTGGGTAGGGGTTACGCTTCCCCCTTGCGGGCGGGGCCGGCCGGGGGGCTAGAGGCCGACCCGCAAGCTCGCACGGAAAGCCCAGCCGATATGGCTTTGCTGTTCTTCCGCGGACACTTCGCCAGCGACCTGGAAGGCCGAATTTCCGGCGATGCCACGGAAACGGCCGACCCAGCCGCTCGTGCGATCATCAGGAACAAGGGTGAAAGGCGTGCCGTTCTTGAACGACGCCGTCGTCGTGCCGAGGGTGCCGCTGACGATCTGGCGGCGGCCGCCTTCGAGTTCGAAACGCGTCCAGCCGTCATATTCGTCGGCACCGCCAAAATCGAGACCGATGGCGACAGTGCCCGACACGGCAAGCTCATCGCTATCACGGCTCAGCACCGTGAGATCGAGCGCGTCGCCGCCGCCGGTTTCCTGATAGCCGTCTTCCTTCAGCTTGAAGTAATCGACCGCGACCATCGGGCGGAAGCTCAGGCCGCCGACGCGCGTGTCGTAAGCGACCGAACCCGAGGCCGACCACAAAGTGCCGTCCCACTTGCCCTTCATCGTCTTTTCGATGTCATCGGCGCCGGCTTCAGCGCGGAAGATGCGCGTGCCCTTCAAGCTGATCGGCGCGCCCGAAACACGGGCGCTCGCCATAAAACCGTCCGAACGCAGGCGCCAGTGCAGCGCACCTTCGAACTGGCTGGTGCTGACTTCATTGGCGTTGCTGCCGTTGCCATCCTTACCGCTGAGGTAAGCGATCGAGCCGCCGAAGTTGCCCAAGTTGCTCTTGATTTCGGCGCCGCCCGAAATGCCCCAGCCGCTGACGTCATAGCTCGCGGTGTTGCCGACGCCTTTCGACGTGCCCCAGACGGCCTGGTTGACCCAATAACCCCATTTGCCCTCGTCCTGGAACGGTGCGTTGGGGTCCTGCAGGTAGCGCGACAGCGCGCGCGAGCCCGAGGTGACGGTTTCGAAGACGCCGCCTTCATGTTCGGGCAGCATCTGGCCAAGCTGGTTGTGGAACTGCTCGCCGTCGGTGATGCCGAGGAAGACGTCCTCGATCTTCTGGTCGGCTACCACCGCGTCGAGCACCGCGTCGAACGCGCTCGATTCCGAACGGTTGAGCCCGAGTTCGGTTGTGGTCTTGCGCGATACGTCGACGATCAGCTGGGTCGCGTTCGATGTCAGCGTGCCCTTGTAGAGGAAGGGCAGCAACGTCTGCGATGCGGTGAGGTTGCTCGCGCCGGTGAGCGTCCCCGCGGTCAGCACGATATGCTGGCCCTCGGCCTTTTCGAGGCTCGACAGCTTGAGCGCGAGCTTCGATTCAGCCCCGAAGCTGGCGTTGCCGCTGACCTGAAGGTTGGTGCCCGTGGTACCGGTATCGAGCATCACGCCAAGCGTGCCCTTGTCGGTGATCGCGAGCGACGAAATCGTCGCGGCGCCGCCGACGTCAAAGGTGCCGCCAGCGACCGAAACCGCCAGACCCTGCGAATTGGCGAGCGTGCCCGAGAAGATCGAGGTGCCGCCGATTGTCAGCGTATCGGCGCCGCCGCCAAAGTCCGCCAGGCCGGTGAACTTCGAAGTGCCGGCCAGCGTCATCGTGTCGCTGCCAGCGCCGAAGCGGGCGTTGCCGGCGTAGGTCGCGTCACCCGACAGCGCGAGTTTGTTGTTGCCGGCGCCGAAGAAGCCGTTCCCCTTTACCGAGCCATCGGCGATATCGAACACATCGTTGCCGCCACCGAAGCGGACGTCGCCAACGATGCTGGGGGCGGTGATGCCCGCAGCGACCGCGGTCTGCTTGACCGTCGCGCCGTTGTTGTTCGCCGACAGGTCGATCGCGATGTTGCGGTCGGAGGAGGCGAGGGCGCCGGTGGCGCTGATCGTGCCGCTGTTTTCGACCGTGCCGACCTTGCCCGACAGATCGAGGATGGCGCGCGCCGTGCCATTGTCGCCGCCCGTCTTGGCGGTGATCGAACCGCTGTTGCGGATCAGCGGGACGTCGCCGCCCGCCTCGATCAGCACCGCGGTTGCAACTGCACCCGCGGCATTGCCGCCGGTCGTCGCTTCGATCTTGCCCGCATTGCGAAGTTCGGGGGTGGTCGCACCGCTGCCGAAGCGGATTGCGGTTGCCGCCGTGTCTTTCGACAATGCCGTCACGCTGCCGGTGGCACCGATGCCGATGCCGCCCGCGATGGTGACCGCACCGCCGAGGCCGCCGATCTGCATGCCGTTGCCGTCCTTGCCGGCGTAGAGGCCGTTGCCGAGCACGGCGCCGTCGATGATGAGGCCAAGGCCGGTGCCCGTTCCGGCGACGGGGCCGATTGTGACGGCGCGGTCGGCTGACCCGATGCGGATCGCGGCGGCCGAACCGAAGGAGCGCACGACGGCGTTTCCTTCCTTGTCGTCGTCGATGCCGTCCTTGTCCTCGTCCTTGTCGTCGGGCTTCGTGTCCTTGGGCGCGGCGGCGAGGACGATGCCGCCGGTGACATTGCCTTCAATCGATAGCGCGTTGCCGCCGGTCAGCAGGTCATCGGCGTCGAGCTTCGAGGGATCGGCAGGCGGCGTCGTGAAGCGGTAGCCGGTGGCGGTCAGATTGCCCTGGACGACCAGTGCGCCGTTGATGTTGCCGGCGAGCCGCGCGCCGATCGCGTCGACGCCTTGCACGCTGATCGTGCCGGCAAGGCGGACGTTGCCCGTCACATCCTGCATCCCGACGCCGAGCGCGCGGTCGCCGATGACGCTGATAGTGCCGTCGTTGGTGAAATTTCCGGTCAGCGGCCCGCCGAGGCGGATGCCCGCCGAATTATTGCCCTCGATCGCGATCGCGCCCGAGTTGACGATATTGCCGGTAAAGGCGCCTGCGGTCGCGATGCCGACGCGGTTGCTGCCGATAGCGAACGCGCCGTCGATGTCGCCGTCATTGTCGATGTCGGTCGGCGCATAGGTTTCGCCGATGGTGATCTTGCCGCTCGCGCTGTTGGTGATTCCGCCCGACGTGCCGGCATTCGCGAGAATGCCCGTGGCGCCGTCGACGTTGCTGAACTCGATCGTGCCTTCGTTAACGACCTTGTGATTGCTGTCGATGGTGACTGCCGGGCCCGTGACGGTGGGCTTGATCGAACCCGCTGCGACGATCTTGATGTCGTCGGCGGCGCCCGATTTGATCGTCGATGTCCGCACCGGCGCCGTAGTGGCGGTGCTGATCGTCGTCTCGGCATAGGCGGCGGTCGAAATGAGGGTGGCCAGGCAGGTGGAGGCCAGCAAGGTTTTGCGCATCGGGTTCCTCTTGAGATCGGGGCCGGGATGTCTTCCCGGCGACAATCACAAGACGGAGCGGTGTCGGCGCAGCCTTGGAAAAAAATCACCTCAATCGCGCGCGGTCTAAGCGCGGCTAATTCCGTGCGGTCACAATCCACGCCGCGCCGTCGATCTGCACAGACGTCTCGCCAAGGCGTTTCACGAATGCCGCACGGACAGCTGCCGCTGATTTCGCGCGAATATCGTCGGATTGGTCGGCGAGCGCGCGCGATAGCGGACCCACCTGGAACGCCATGTCGAGTGCATCGTCGATCGCCTCTTCGCGCGTTGCGCCGCGACCATAGGAAATACTCGTGTCAAAGGGCGTGATGTCGATCGCGGTAAAGCCTGCTGCCGAGAGAATATCCGCGACCTTTTGCCGATCGCCAAAGGCGAAGGGTCCGGGGGCATTCGGATCGGCGGGCACCGGCTGCACGATGTCGCGGATCGCCGCCATCGGCAGCCGCACCCAGTCATTCTCCTGCGCCCCGCGCCAGCACACGAACGCCAGCCGTCCGCCGGGTTTCAGGGTCCGGCGCATATGGGTGAAGGCCGCAACGGGCTCGTCGAAGAACATCACGCCGAAGCGCGAGAAGAGAAGGTCGAACTTTCCTGCGGGCAGCGGGGCGGTCGCGGCATCGGCGCATCGAAATTCGACGGGCGCGCCAGCAGGGGCGGCGGCGCGGGCGATCTCGACGAGCTGTTCCGATATGTCGACGCCAAGGATGTGGCCGCCGGCTCCGACCTGCTCTGCAAGCGGAAAGGTCGAGGTGCCCGATCCGCAACCGATGTCGAGAACCTGTTCGCCGGGCCGCGCATCGGCCGCTGCGATCGCGGCATTGCCGAAGTCCTCGAGCATCACATCCAGCCGCGCCAGGTTCGCGGCCCAGCGTGTTCCGCTGTCGCCGTTCCAGTCATGCGTGGGGACGGTCTCGACATCGGACATGCGCTTGCTCCTTTATTGCGAATAATTCGCAACTACGCCAATCTCCGGCCGAGCGCAAGGCTCGTCCGAATAGCTATGCCCTGTTGCATCGCTCCCGGCCATGCGACATTCCACCGGCAGGACCGGCCGCGTGGGACCGGCAAGGGAGAGTCATGAGCGAACAGATCGTCACGGTGGACATCGGCGGCACGCACGCGCGCTTTGCGATTGCCGAGATCGAAGGCGGGCGCGTTCTGGCGCTCGGCGAGGCGACGACGCTCCATACAAAGGACCATGCAAGTTTCCAAACCGCCTGGCAGGATTTCGAACGTCAGCAGGGCGGAACTTTGCCGCGGGCGGTTGCGATAGCCATCGCGGGGCCGACACGCGGCGAGATCATCCGCTTCACGAACAACCCGTGGATCATCCGCCCGGCTTTGATCAACGAGAAGCTGGGCGTCGATCGATATGCGCTGGTGAATGATTTCGAGGCGGTCGGTCATGCCGTCGCGCAGGCCGACGACAGCTATTTCGAGCGGTTGACGGGTCCTGACGAGCAGCTTCCCGCGACCGGGACGATCACCATCATCGGCCCCGGCACCGGCCTTGGCGTTGCGCATGTCTGGCGCGACGGTGCCGACTATCGCGTCCAGGCGACCGAGGGTGGACATATCGACTTCGCGCCGCTGGACAGCATCGAGGATGCGATCCTCGCGCGGCTGCGCAAACGCCATCGGCGCGTGTCGATCGAACGCATCGTGTCGGGACCGGGAATCGTCGACATCTACGAAACGCTGGCGGCGCTTGAAGGGCGCGCGATCCCGCGGCTCGACGACAAGGCGATCTGGACCAATGCCCTGAGCGGCGAGGACAGCCTGGCGGCGGCGGCGGTCGATCGCTTCTGCCTGTCGCTCGGCAGCGTCGCGGGCGACCTTGCATTGGCGCAAGGTGCCGGTGGGGTGGTCGTTGCGGGCGGGCTGGGCTTGCGCATCCGCGACAGTCTGGTGCGTTCGGGTTTCCCCGAACGCTTTATCGAAAAGGGGCGTTTCGAAGGCTTTATGTCCGCGCTGCCGGTAAAGCTCATCACCCATCCACAGCCCGGCCTGTTTGGTGCCGCGGCGGCGTTCGCGCGCCAATACACCTGAATCCGCAAATACCGCTGGCATCGGGCGGCGAAAATCGGCAGCAATGGAACTTCGATTTCTGAAGGATTCCATCGCTCGTGTCCGCCCGTCCCGTCCTCGGCATCATCGCCTGTAACCGGCAGGTCGGCTCCGAATATGCGCAGGCGGTGATGAACCGTTATGCGAAGGCCGCGATGCGCCATGCCGACTGTGCCGCGCTGCTCATTCCGTCGCTTCCGGACTATATGCGCGCCGACGAGATCGTCGGTCGGCTCGACGGCGTTTTGCTCACCGGCTCGCCATCGAACGTCGAGCCGGCACGTTATGGTGAGGAAGATGCAGGGGAGGGGCCGTTCGATCCCGATCGCGATCGGATGATGCGCGATCTGGTCGAGGCGGTGATCGCGGCGCAGAGGCCGTTATTCGGCATTTGCCGCGGGTTCCAGGACATCAATGTCGCGCTTGGCGGCACGCTGCGCCGGGACACCGCGACGAACGGCGAACTGCTGCGCCACCATACCCCTGACGGGACATTGTTCGATGCGATGTTCGATCATCGGCATCATGTTGACCTCGTCGATGGCGGCATGCTGGCGTCGGCCTATCGGGCGGAATCGCTCGATGTGAATTCGGTCCATTATCAGGGCATCGGACGGCTCGCCGACGGCCTGTCGGTCGAGGCGCGCGCGCCCGACGGACTGGTCGAGGCTTTCAGCGCGCGGCCAAACGGCGCACCCTTGCTGGCAGTCCAGTGGCACCCCGAATGGGCGGTCGACGGCAATGAAGAGAGCCAGACCTATTTCCGCCTGCTCGGACAGGCGCTGCGGGGCGAGCTATGAACCGGCGCGTCACCCGTTACGATCGCTATCTCGCGCGGCTCTGCTTCTCTCCCTGACCTGGATTCCCCTCCCCAAAAGGGAGGGGTTAGGGGTGGGTGGCTCGCCAAAGGCGAGCGCTCTTCCCTTCGACGTTCTCGGCGCTTCGCGCCTACCCACCCCGACCCCTCCCTATGAGGGAGGGGAGATCAGGATCAGAAATATGCCCCGCAATCACGACATCGCCGAACTGCGCCGCCTCGACGTCGCGCACCATCTTCCAGCACAAGCCGACTGGGCCGAGATCGAAAAACTTGGCGGCAGCCGCATCATCACGCACGCCGAGGGCTGTTATATCCACGATGGCGACGGGCACCGCATCCTCGACGGGATGGCCGGCCTGTGGTGCGTCAACGTCGGCTATGGCCGCGAGGAGCTGGTCGAGGCGGCGGCGGCGCAGATGCGCGAGCTGCCCTTCTACAACACCTTCTTCAAGACCGCGACGCCGCCGACGGTGACGCTTGCCGCGAAGATCGCGAGCCTGACCGGCAATCGCCTGCCGCATATCTTCTTCAATGCCTCGGGCAGCGAGGCGAACGACACGGTGTTCCGCATGGTTCGCCATTATTGGAAGCTGAAGGGCGAACCCAAACGCACCGTCTTCATCAGCCGCTGGAACGCCTATCACGGCTCGACCGTCGCGGGCGTTTCGCTCGGGGGCATGAAGGCGATGCACGTGCAGGGCGACCTGCCGATCCCCGGCGTCGAGCATGTCCGCCAGCCCTATGCTTATGGCGAAGGGCAGGGGATGACCGAGGAGGAGTTCTGCGACGCGTGCGTCCAGGCGATCGAGGACAAGATCCTCGAGGTCGGCCCCGAAAATTGCGCCGCCTTCATCGGCGAACCCGTGCAGGGTGCCGGCGGCGTGATCATTCCCCCCAAGGGCTATTGGCCCAAGGTCGAGGCGGTGGCGCGCAAATATGGCCTGCTCGTCGTCGCCGACGAGGTGATCTGCGGGTTCGGGCGCACCGGCAAGATGTGGGGGCATGAGACGATGGGCTTCACCCCCGACCTGATGCCGATGGCGAAGGGGCTGTCGTCGGGTTACCTGCCGATTTCGGCGACCGCGGTCGCGGCGCATGTCGTCGAAGTGCTCAAGACCGGCGGCGATTTCGTCCACGGCTTCACCTATTCGGGCCATCCGGTCGCGGCCGCGGTCGCACTCAAGAATATCGAGATCATCGAGCGCGAAGGACTGGTCGAGCGCACCGGGAGCATCACCGGACCCCATCTTGCGAAGGCGCTCGCCACGTTGAACGATCATCCGCTCGTCGGTGAAGCGCGCTCGATCGGGCTGCTCGGGGCGGTCGAGATCGTCGCCGACAAGGAAACGCGCGCGCGTTTCGGTGGGGCCGAGGGGGCAGCGGGACCGATGGCGCGCGATGCGTGTATCGCGAACGGGCTGATGGTGCGCGGCATCCGCGACAGCCTGGTCATGTGCCCGCCGCTGATCATTTCGACCGAGCAGATCGACGAGATGGTTGCCATCATCCGCAAATCTCTCGATGAGGTGCTGCCGAAACTCCGCGCGCTCTAAACAGGAAAGACCAAGACCTTATGCCCTCCGGCCTTTTTGCCCTGCTCGACGATATTGCGACGATCGCCAAGGTCGCCGCCGCGAGCATCGACGATATCGGCGCCGCGGCGTCGAAGGCCGGGGTCAAGGCCGCGGGCGTGGTGGTCGACGATACCGCGGTCACGCCGCGTTACGTCACCGGCTTCACCCCCGACCGCGAACTGCCGATCATCTGGCGGATCACGAAGGGGTCGATCTTCAACAAGCTGGTGCTGATCCTGCCGGCGCTGCTGCTCTTGTCGACGTTTGTTCCATGGGCGATCACCCCGCTGCTCATGATCGGCGGCGCCTATCTTTGCTTCGAGGGCGCCGAAAAGGTGCTGCACTCGCTGCAGAAGGACAAGACGAGCCTTGCCGAAGACGCCGCGATCGTCGCCGATCAGGATCATGAAGAGGCGATGGTGAAGGGGGCGGTGCGCACCGACTTCATCCTGTCGGCCGAGATCATGGTGATTGCACTGAACGAAGTGCTCGACGAGCATTTCGCGATGCGCGCCGCGACGCTCGCGGTGGTTGCGATCGCGATCACCATCGCGGTTTACGGCGTCGTCGGGCTGATCGTGAAGATGGACGACATCGGCCTGCATATGGCGAAAGAGGGCAATGCAGCGCGGCGGTCGATCGGGCGCGGGCTGGTTGCTTTTATGCCGAAGCTGCTGGCGGCGCTCGCGCTGATCGGCACCGCGGCGATGCTGTGGGTCGGCGGCCAGATTTTCATTCACGGCCTCGACGAATATCACATCGGCAACATCGGGCATGGGCTCCACGATTTCGCGCATGCGGTGGCGGGGAACCTGCCGGGCGCGGGGGTTTGGGAATGGCTGATCAACGCGGGCGGTGCGGGCGTATTCGGGCTGCTGCTCGGCGGCGTGATCGTCGGCCTGCTGCACTTGTTGCCGGGCAAGAAGGCCCATTGACCTCGTCATCCCGGACTTGATCCGGGATCCATTGCGGCGCCGAAGTCATCGACCGCGGATCAAGTCCGGGGTGACGAAAGTGGAATCCGTTCCCGAACGAGCCTTAAAGCCACAAAAGCCCCGCATGGAGACACTGCATTTGTGTCCTTTGTGGTTTTAAGGCCGGGTAAGCCCCGTTTGGCAAAGCGAAATATGAACGGGTAGAAAGAGCCGAAGCGAGAGGCTCTCACACGACCGCAATGTAGGAAAGCTTCTTTTGCCGAGCGCGTCAGCCAAGCAACACCACCGGACTATCCGCGCGCCAGTGCATGCTCACCTTGTCGCCCCAGGTGAAATCCTCCTGGTCGTGGCGCGACAGGTTCGGGCGCGATACGCGCAGGCACGCACCCGATTCCAGCTCGATCTCGAACAGGGTGATGTCGCCGAGATAGCTCATCCCTTTGATCTTGCCGCGCGCAAAATTATAACCGTCGGGCGCGTCCTGCGCCGCGGCCTTGACCGCCTTGCCCTCGCCGGGAACGTGGAGGTAGATTTTCTCGGGGCGTAGCGCGATCCACACATCGGCGCCGTGCGGGCCGGTGACACCGTGGTTGAGATACACCTTGCCGAGCCCCGGGCAATCGACCGCGGCCTTGTCCGGATCGTCGAGGGTCAGCTTGCCCTCGAAGATGTTCACCGATCCGACGAAATCGGCGACGAAGCGGTTGGCGGGATATTCGTAGAGGTCCGACGGCGTCGCGAGTTGCGCGACCTCGCCCTTGTTAATCACCCCGATACGGCACGCCATAGAGAGCGCTTCGTCCTGATCGTGGGTGACGGTGACGAAGGTGATGCCGACCTTTTCCTGCAGATCGCTGAGTTCGAACTGCATCTGTGCACGCAGCTTGGCATCGAGCGCCGACAGCGGTTCGTCGAGCAGCAGCACTTTCGGCCGCATCACCAGGCTGCGCGCGAGTGCGACGCGCTGGCGCTGGCCACCCGACATCTGGTCGGGCATCCGCGTTTCGAACCCGCCGAGCTTGACCAGCTCGAGCGCCTCGGCGACGCGGTCCTTGATCTCGCCGCCCTTCACGCCCGCAATCTTCAGGCCATAGGCGACATTGTCGGCAACGCTCATGTGCGGGAACACGGCATAGCTCTGGAACACCATGTTCACCGGGCGCTTGTTCGGCGGGATGCCCGCCATATCATGCCCGTCGATCAATATCTTGCCCTCGGACGGCAGCTCGAACCCGGCGATCATCCGCAGCAGCGTCGTCTTGCCGCACCCCGACGGGCCAAGCAGCACAAAGAATTCGCCGGCATTGATGTCGAGGGTGACATTGTCGACCGCTGTCACCTTGCCAAAGCGTTTCGAGACGTTCTGGATCTGAATGATCGGGCGTGCGGTTTCGGTCATGGTCAGTGGGTTTCCGCAATGGCTTTCACGCCCTGAAGCTTGAGCGCGACGAAGGTCAGGGCGACGGTGAGGAGAATGAGCAGCGTCGAGGCGGCGTTGACCTCGGGCGTCACCGAGAAGCGGACCATCGAATAGACTTTCACCGGGAAGGTGATCGTGTCGGGGCCGCTGGTGAAATAGGTGATCACGAAATCGTCGAGGCTCAATGTGAAGGAGAGAAGCGCGCCGGCAACAAGCGCGGGTTTGATGTGCGGGATCAGCACGTCGCGGAACACCTGCCATTCGCTCGCGCCGAGATCCTTCGCCGCTTCCTCCTGCTCGCGGTTGAAGGTCGCGAGCCGCGAGCGCACGACCATCGTCACGAAGGGGAAGCAGAAGGTGATGTGCGCGATGGTGATCGCGCCGAGGTTGAACGGCCAGATGAGGTCGGTTGGCCAGTTCACCGCGGCGAAAAACATCAGGAAGGCGACGCCGAGGCATATTTCGGGGACGATGATCGGCAGCGAGATCGTGCCGTCGATCGCGCTTTTGAGCGGGAAGCGGAAGCGCCACAGCATCACCGCGGCGACCGCGCCGAGAACGAGACTGACGATCGTTGCGAGCGCCGCGATGGTCAGCGAGTTGAGCAAAGCCTCGACGAGCTGGTCATTGCCCATTGCTTTCTCGTAATATTTGGTCGTGAAACCGCGCCACACGACGTTGCGCTTGCTGTCGTTGAAGCTGAAGATCACCAGCACGACGAGCGGCGCGTAGAGGAAGACCATCACCGCGCCGACCCAGAGACGCATCCACAAGGTACGGCTATATTCGAGCGGCGCTACGGGCGTGCGGGCGAAGAGCGCCATCAGCGAACCTCGGGCACTTTTTTGCGCATCGACTGGATCGCGATCAGCGCGAACATCGCATAGATGAGCAGGAAGGAGAGGGCGGCGCCGAACGGCCAGTCGTTCGCTTTCTTGAACTGGCGTTCGATGACGTTGGCGATCATCTGGCTGTCGGTTCCGCCCATCAGATCGGGGGTGAGATACGCGCCGAGCGCGGGGATCAGCGTGATCATCACCCCCGCGACGATGCCCGGCGCGGCGAGCGGCACGACGATGCGCATGATCGTGCGGAAATGCCCGGCACCGAGATCGAGGCTCGCCTCGATCAGGCTGCGGTCAAGCCGGTCGAGCGCGGCGTAGAGCGGCAGGACCATGAAGGGCAGATGGACGTACACAAGCCCGAAGACGACCGCGAAATTGTTGAAGAGCAGCTGCACCGGCTCCCATGTCGGGAGCGGCTGCAGCCCGACGAGCGTCTTGATCCAGCTCGTCCCTTCCCACAGCGCGCCGAGCCCCTTGTTCGCGAACCCCTGCGTCCCGAGGAGCATCATGAGCGCGTAAGTGCGGATGAGGAGGTTCGTCCAGAAGGGCAGCATGATGCCGAGCAGCAGCCAGGGCCGCCATTTTTCGCTGGCGAAAGTGATCGCCATCGCAACGGGAAAGCCGATGATCAGGCAGATTAGGGTGACGAGCGCCGCAACCGCGAAGCTCTTGCCGAAAATGGTCAGGTACAGCCATTCGGTCGCGCGCTTGTAATTGTCGAGCGTCCCCGAAATGTCGATTTCGGTCAGCCCCTTATTCTCGCCAAAGCTGTAGAGCCAGACGATCGCCATGGGCACGAGGAAGAAGAGGATGATCCAGAACAGCGTCGGCAGCGATACCGCCGCAAAGACTCTTTTGTTCGTTTTCCAGTCCTGTTCGGCCACCCCCCGATGCCTCCTTCAGGCCATCAGGCCGCCCGGACCCGTGTGAAGGCTTCCTCGTAAAGCGGCTGCAGTTCCGGATTGAACCGAGCATATTCGCATTTCGCCAGCGCCTCGGCGGGCGGGAAGATCACCGGATTGTTCTTGTAGCTGTCGGGCATCAGCTTCTTCGCGGCGGCATTAGGTGTCGGGTAGAGGATCGTCTCGGTGATTTCCTTGTCGACATTGGCGTCGAGAATATAGTTGATGAAGGCGTGCGCATTCTTCGGATGCGGCGCCCCCTTCGGGATGCACAGATTGTCCGAATTGAGCTGGCTGCCTTCTTTCGGGATGACGAAATCGATATCCTTGTCCTCGAGCATCGCCTGCGCGATGTCGCCATTATATTCGAGCACGACGTCGACATCGCCCTTGAGCAGCAAATCCTGCCCGTCGTCCTCGTGGAATTTCTTCACATTGGGCTTTTGCTTGATCATCATCTTTTCGATCGTCGCAATGTCCGCCGGGGTCAGCGCATTGACCGATTTGCCGAGATATTTGCCGTAAAGGCGGAACATGTCGCCGGCTTCCGACAGCCAGGCGATGCGGCCCGCATATTCGGGGCTGTCGAACAGGACCTTCCAGCTGTCGGGCTTTGCCGACACTTTCGATTTGCGATAGCCGATGCCGAGCGCGAGCCAGGTGTAGGGCATCGAAAATTTGCGCTGCAGGTCATATTCGACGTTGATGTAGGCTGGATCGATATTCTTCTTGTTCGGGATTTGCGCATGGTCGAGCGGCAGCAGCATGCCCGCCTTGCTCATCCGCTCGACAAAGTCGTTCGACGGCACGATCACGTCATAGCCGGGATTGCCCGCCTTGAATTTCGCGAACAGCACGTCGTTGCTGTCGAACAGGTCCATCGTGACGTCGACGCCGGTCGCTTCCTTGAAATTGTCGAGCGTATTCTCGCCGATATAGGTGTCCCAGTTGTAGAAGTTGAGCTTGGCTTCCTCGCCGTTCGAGAGCTTCTTGCCGCCCTCCTTGCTGCACGCCGCCAGGCCGCCGAAGCTGATGCCGATTGCCGCGACCCCCATCGCTTGCAGAAGCGAGCGGCGCCCGCGGGTTTGCTTGATCAGTTCGAACGGGTCCATGTCGCAGCCTCCCTGTATGTGACGTCAAGCTGACTCAATAAGGTCGGCTTGGGAAGAGCTTTTTTGCGCTGCACCAAGTTTCTTTGAAACTTTCATGCGTTGCGCAGATACCAATCGTAATCGAGTGTCGGGACGACGCTGAAATAGCGATCCTGCTCGACGCGCTTCACGATGCTGAACATGTCGACGAAGCGCGCACCCAGATAGTCGCGCATCAGGGTCGATGCATGGAAGCGGTCGACCGCGGCGAACCAGTTCGACGGCGGCTTGTCATCGCCGCTGTTGTCGCGGTCATAGCCGTTGCCGACGACCGCCGCGCCGGGATCGATCTTGTTCGTCATGCCGTGATGCATGCCCGCAAGAACCGCCGCGACCGCCAGATAGGGGTTCGCGTCGGCGCCGCATGCGCGGTGCTCGACATGGCGGCTCGGCGGCGGGCCGGCGGGGATACGGAAGGACACGGTGCGGTTGTTGACGCCCCAGGTGGGCGCGACGGGGGCATAGCTGTTCGCCTTGAAGCGGCGATAGCTGTTTGCGTGCGGCGCGAAGAGCGCAAAAGCGTCGCCGACGGTGCCGATCATCCCGCCGATCGCGTGGCGCAGCGCGGGCGTGCCTTCGGGATCGTCGCTGGCAAAGATGTTGGTATCGCTGCCGTCGTTGACCGACACATGGATATGCATCCCGCTGCCCGCCTGCTCGGCGAAGGGCTTGGCCATGAAGGTCGCCTCGAGGCCCTGTTGCTGCGCGATCGCCTTGACGAGACGCTTGTACATGATCGCATCGTCGCAGGCGCGCAGCGCGTCGGGCTTATGGCGCAATGTCAGTTCGAACTGGCCGGGCGCGAATTCCGAGATCGCGCTTTCAAGCGGCAAGCCCTGAACGTCGGTCGCGGCGTAAAGCGCGTCGAAGAAGGGGCGGAAGTCGTCGAGTTCGCGCAGGCCATAGACCTCGACATTGCGCGGGGTGTCGCGGCTGTAGCCGGGCCGCGCGGGGCGGACCCTGCCATCGCGGGCACGGCGCGGGTCGACGAGATAGAATTCGAGTTCGACCGCGAGCACAGGGACCAGCCCGTCGGCGGTGAAGGCGTCGATCACGCCGCCAAGCACATGGCGTGGATCGAGGTCGTGCGGGGTGCCGTCGAGCTCGTAGAAATCGACGAGGAACTGCGCGGCATGGTCGCCGCCCCATGGGGTGCGGACGAGGGTGCCGGGGATCGGCTTCATGGAACGATCGGCGTCGCCATCCTCCCACACAAGGCCGGTTTCGACGGTATCCTGCCCGGTGATGTCGACGACGGTGATGGAGCCGGGGAACATGCGGCCGCTTTCGTAGACGGCAAGCACCTCATGCTGGCGCAGTCGCTTGCCGCGCGGCACGCCGCCAAAGTCGGTGTAGATCATCTCGATCGAATCGACGTCGGGATTGGCCTTGAAAAAGGCCTCGGCCTCCGAACGCGGCGCGATCACGCCCGATGACTTCGACATCGCCCCACTACTCCTTCAATGCACGCACGCAATCGGCGAAAGCGCCGACCAGCCGGTCGATCTGATCGCCGGTGGTAACCGGGCTCACCAACATCATATTGTGAAACGGCGCCAGCAAAATCCCGCGGGTTGCGAGGAACAGGTGAATTGCCGCCTCCAGCTTGGGATGCATCGCCGCCTTCGCCTCGCTGCCGCTCAGCGGCGGGGTAGGGCAGGTCAGGAATTCGACGCGGGCGCCGACCTGCATGACGTGCCAGTCGAGACCGGCGATGGCGATTTCCTGCTCCAACCCGGCGACGAGCCGCGCCGCACCGCGCAGCATGTGGTCATATGCGGCGGGCGTGATGACGTCCGACAGCATCGCATCCATCGCGGTGATGGCGAGCGCGTTGGCGGACAATGTGGTGCCGATGCCGCTATGCCCGGAGGGGCGCGAGGCGTTCAGCGCAGCCATGCGATCAGCGACCGCCGCCGAGAATCCGTAGACGGCGCAGGGCACGCCGCCGCCGATCGACTTGCCGACGACGATGAGGTCTGGGGTGGGGCCGTTCGTGACGCCATGGCCGCCATATCCCGAGGAGATGGTGTGCGTTTCGTCGAAGATCAGCAAGGTGCCGCTCTCATCGCAAAGCCGGCGGAGGGTCGCCAGAAAGCCCGGCGCATCGCGCACCATGCCGACGTTGGTCATCACCGGCTCGGCGAGTACGCAGGCGATGTCGCCGCCGCGAAGCGCCGCCGCCAGCGCGGCCTCGTCGTTGAACTCGATCACTGTGGTCGTGTCGCGCAAATCGTGAACCTGGCCGATCAGGCTGGCCCGCATCACGGGTGCGCCATGCTTCAGATCGACAAAAGCATCGTCGACCGCGCCATGATAGGCGCCATTGAACGTCAGGATTTTAGGCCGTCCGCTGATCCCGCGGCACCAGCGGATGACCGCGCGATTGGCCTCACTGGCGGTCGTCGTGACCTGCCATAAAGGCAGGCCGAACATCGCCGCGAGGCGCTGCGACAGCGCCGCACCCCGCTCGGTCGGCAACATATAGCTCAGCCCTTCGCCGGCCTGTTTTGCTAGCGCGGCGGCGAGCGCTGGCGGCGAATGGCCGAACAGGCTTGCCGTGTCGCCGAGGCAGAAATCGTCGTAGCGCTGCCCGTCGATGCTGGTCAGCGTCGCGTGTTTCGCCGATGCGGCGACGATCGGCACGGGGCTGGGCCAGTCGCGCATCCAGTGGAACGGAACCGACTGAAACCAGCCCGTCGCGGCCGCGTGATGCGTGAAGGCTTGGCGGTTGGCGGCGCGGAAACGTTCGGCCTCGCGGCTTGCAACGCGGGCGATAGCAGCATCGGATATCACCCGAGCTTGTCCTTCATCGCATAATAGAGCAGCCCGAGCGTCGCGAGCGGCTGGCGCAGCCATTTGCCGCCGGGGAAGGGTTTCGAAGGAAGGTTCGCCAGCACGTCGAAGCGTTCGGCGGTGCCCGCCATCGCCTCGGCAATCAATTCGCCCGCGAGCGTCGTGACCAGCGCGCCATGCCCCGAAAAGCCATGCGCGTAAAAGACGTTCCCGCGCCGCCCGATGTGCGGCAGCCGATTCATCGTCACCGCGACCGCGCCGCCCCAGCCATAGTCGATCTTCGCATCGGCGATCTGCGGAAAGACCTCTGCCATGAACGGGCGAACAAAGGCTGCGATATCGCGTGGCGGCGTCTGCGAATAACGCTCGCCGCCGCCGAAGATCAGACGCTTGTCGGCCGAGAGGCGGAAATAGTTGAGCACGAAGCGGCTATCGGCAACCGCGGCATCGCTGGGCAATAGCGCGTCGGCGTTTGCGAGCGGCTCCGTCGCGATATTATAGTTCATGATCGGCACGGTGTAGCGGCCGAGGTCGGGTTCGACCTGACCTATCCAGCTATCGGTCGCGTCGATGGCATAGCGCGCTGCGATATGCGCGCGGTCGGTCAGCAGACCGATGCCGTCGGGCGTGTCGGTGATCCTGTAGGCACGTTCGCCCTCCCAGATGCGGACGCCCGCAGCCTCGGTCGCCTTAGCCAATCCGATCGCATAGTTCAGCGGATGGAAATGCCCGCCCTGCGGATCGTGGATGCCGCCGTGGTAAAGCGGGCTGGCAATATGCGCGCCCATGTTGTTCTTCTCGATGACGTGGCTCTGGTAGGCAAAGCGCGTCGCCAGAAACTCGGCCTCGCGCTTCATCGCGTCGAAATCCTTCGGCGTCCACGCGGCCTCAAGATGCCCGGTCTTGAGAACACAATCGATGCCGTGCTTTTCGATGCGCGCTTTCACCGGATTCGCGCGCCAGCATAGGTTGAACAGCGCCTCGGCGCGCTCGCGACCGAATTCACCCTCAAGCTCGGACGCCGACCAGCGAAGGCCAGGGATCAACTGCCCGCCGTTTCGGCCCGACGCGCCGAAGCCGACATGTTCGCGCTCTATCAGGATCACCGAGAAGCCGCGCTCGGCACAGGCGAGGGCAGCGGACAGCCCCGTGAAGCCGCCGCCGATGACTGCGACATCGAACGAAAGCTCTTCGCCTATTTCATATGCCGAACGCCACCGGTGCGCGGTCGCGGCATAATAGCTGTTGGCGAGCGGATCGGTCATGGCCGGCGCGCGGGTCAGACCCGCATCAACAGATGTTCGCGTTCCCAGCTCGACACCACCGACTGATAGTTGAAGAGCTCATAATCCTTCACCGCGAAGAAGATTTCGAAGAAATCGTCGCCGAGCAGATTGCGAACCTTCTTGCACGAAGCGAAGCGATCGAGCGCCGCCTCCAGTGTTCGCGGCAGGGTGCGGGCGCGGTTATACGCGCTGCCGGTGATCGGTTTTGCCGGCACCATGCGGTCGACCATCCCGATATAGCCGCAGATCAGCGAGGCGGAGATTGCGAGATAGGGGTTGCTGTCGGCGCCCGGCAGGCGGTTTTCGACGCGGCGGTTGTTTTTGTCCGAGATGGGCACGCGGAACCCGCACGAGCGGTTGTCCTCGCCCCACTGGACGTTGATCGGCGCCGCGCTGTCGGGCCGCATGCGGCGGAAACTGTTCACATTGGGCGCCCACAGCGGCGAGATTTGCGGCATATAGCGCACGAGCCCGGCGATATAGCTGCGGAACATCGCGCTATCGCGGCCGTTGGCGACCGAAAACAGGTTCTTGCCCGTCACCGCATCGACCACCGACTGATGGATATGCATCGCGCTGCCCGGCTGGCCCGCCATCGGGTTCGCCATGAAGGTCGCATAGACATTGTGCTGCTTCGCGACGTTGCGCACCACGCGCTTAAACAGGAACACCTCGTCGGCGAGCCGCAGCGGGTCGCCATGCTCGAAATTCACTTCGAGCTGCGCGGCGCCCATTTCGTGGATCATTGTGTCGATATCGAGCCCCATCAGCTCGCAATCGTCATAGATATGATCGATGATATCCTCATATTCGTTCATCGCCTCGAGCCCATAGGGCTGGCTCGCGGTTTCGCTGCGTCCCGACTGGCCGACCGGCGGGGTCAGCGGGAAATCGGGGTCGGCGTTCTGCGAGACGAGGTAGAACTCGACCTCGGGCGCGATGATCGGCTTCCAGCCCTTTTCGGCGTAGAGGCCGAGCACTTTTTTCAGGATTGTGCGCGGCGCGATGTCGACCTCGCTGCCGTCGCCATTATAGGCATCGGCGATCACAAATGCGGTCGGCGAAGTGAACCCCGGCGCGACGCAGATCGTGGTCGGGTCAGCGATCAATATCTTGTCAGGATCCTTGTCCCAGATATCGTCGATATCCTCGGGATAATGGCCGTCGATCGTGCAGATGAAGACGCTGCCCGGGATGCGGAGCGACTTGTCCTTGACCGAGGAGAGGAACTTCTTGGCCGGCAGCACCTTGCCGCGCTGGACCCCGTTGATGTCGGGGACGATGCATTCGACTTCGTCGATTTTATGGTCGCTGATCCATTGTTCCAGATTGACTGACATGCGCCCCCGATTGGGCCGAGGCTCGACCCGTCTGTGGAATGGGCAGCGTATCGCAAGGTTGAAGGAAGCGCCAGAGGGGGCCGTTATCCGGCCATCTCGGGTATCATTTCATGCCGGATTCTTTGCTTGCGCGAAATCGGCGCCCCGTCATCTTCGTCATACTGGACTTGACCCTGCATCCGCCGCATCCTCGGCGCCGCGCGATAGTCGCATTCGAATATGCTGGAAGGAGATTGAGGCGATGCGGGGAGAAAACGACCATTTAGCGTCCTTCTGGATGCCGTTTACCGCCAACCGCGCGTATAAGGCGAACCCGCGCCAGCTTGTCTCCGCGAGCGGCATGCATTACCAAAGCGCCGATGGGCGGACCATCCTCGACGGCACGTCGGGCCTCTGGTGCAGCAACGCGGGGCATTGCCGGCCCGAAATCACCGAGGCGATCGCGAACGCCGCGGCGACGCTCGATTTCGCCCCGACCTTCCAGCTGGGTCATCCGCTGCCGTTCGAACTGGCGCAGCGACTTGCCGCGCTGATGCCCGATGGGCTCGACCGGATATTCTTTACCAACAGCGGATCCGAATCGGTTGATACTGCGCTAAAAATCGCACTCAATATCCAGCGTGCGAAGGGGCAGGGAACGCGGACGCGGCTGATCGGGCGCGAACGTGGCTATCATGGCACGGGCTTTGGCGGGATCAGCGTCGGCGGCCTTGTGAACAACCGCCGCGCCTTCGGCGGCGGGCTGCCCGGGGTCGACCATATTCGTCACACGCACGACGTCGAACGCAACGCGTTCACGCGCGGCTTTCCGCAGCATGGCGCGGAACTGGCGGACGACCTCCAGCGGCTCGTCGACCTGCATGGTGCCGACACCATTGCGGCGATCATCGTCGAACCGATGGCGGGCTCGACCGGGGTGCTCGTCCCGCCGGTCGGCTATCTCCAGCGCCTGCGCGAAATCTGCGACAAACACGGTATCATCCTGATTTTCGATGAAGTGATCACCGCGTTCGGCCGCGTTGGCGGCGCGACGGCGGCAGGGCAATGGGGCGTGACGCCCGACATCATCACGATGGCGAAAGGGCTGACCAACGCCGCGGTGCCGATGGGCGCCGTTGCGGTGAAGCGCGAACTCCACGATGCGGTGATCGACAGCGTGCCGGGCGGGATCGAACTGTTCCACGGCTACACCTATTCGGGCCATCCGCTCGCCAGCGCGGCGGGTCTTGCGACGCTCGATCTCTATGCGCGCGATGGCCTGTTCGACCGCGCGAATGAACTCGGCAGCTATTGGGAGGATGCTGCGCACAGCCTGAAAGGCGCGCGCCATGTCATCGATATTCGCACGATTGGTCTGGTCGCGGGCATCGAACTTGAGCCGCGTGCGGGAGCACCGACCGCGCGCGCGATGGAATTGTTCCACGCCTGCTTCGACAATGGTTTGCTTGTTCGCGCGACGGGCGACATCATTGCGCTGTCGCCGCCGCTGATCGTCGAAAGGGCGCAGATCGACGAGATGTTCGGGAAGATTGCCGAATTGCTGGCCCGCATCGACTGACGGGAATGCCCGTCAGTCGGCGTCGGCGTTGGCTTCCGCCTTGGCTGCCGCTGCAGCGACCTGCCGCGCGCGCGTGGCTTCGGTCTGGATCAGGCGTTCGGCCATTGTGCGCCACGCCTGTTCGGCGCGCAGATTGCGGTCGCGGACTTGCGACAGTGTGCTTTCCGCCGCGTCGGCCGCGCATTTGTCCGCCTGGATCAGGTAGAAATCGCTGGTGTTCGACATGGCGGAAATCCTTAGGGTAGAGGTGGTTGAAGGTCTGAACCGGAAAAGTCAGTCGACCATTTGGGCAATCAGGCGGCGAAGTTCGCGCCGCGTCAGCGTCGGCGATCGCCGGGCTGGCTTATCGGCCCGCGCATCGATCGCGGAATAGGGCCGAAGAAGAGAAGGAAAAGCATTCAAATTAAAGTTCATAATATCCTGTAATGATTGTTTTATTCTGGTTGGGTATTCAGCGTCGATTGCCCTTGCGGGGGCCGCCTCCCGCCGGACCGGCGCCGCGATCGCGATAGATGATGCGGCCCTTGGTGAGGTCGTAAGGCGTCATTTCGACGCGTACGGCGTCGCCGACGACCGACCGGATGCGAAAACGTCGCATCCGGCCTGCCGTATAAGCGATGATCCGATGATCATTTTCCAGAACGACGCCAAAGCGTCCATCGGGAAGGATTTCATCGATCTGGCCGTCGAGGGTCAGTAGTTCCTCTTTGGCCAAAAGATCAGGCCGACTGGATGTTGACGGCGGCGACTTTGCCGCGCTGGTCGGTTTCCAGGTCATAGGAAACGCGCTGATCCTTGTTCAGCGTCGTCATCCCGGCGCGTTCGAGGGCGGTGATGTGGACGAAATTGTCGCCCGAACCGTCTTCGTTCGCGATGAAGCCATAACCTTTTTCGGTGTTGAAGAATTTTACGGTGCCGATCGGCATGGGGTCGTTCCTTTCACGGAATCGGATTTACCACCGGCATGTGCCGATGGCGCCAGGTAGCGTGAGGATGGAAGTGTCCGCCAAGCAGGCAAAAAAATCCGTCGTAGGCGACGATAGCCTGCCGAAGATGGGGCTTGAGCTATAAAAAGTCAAGGATAGGCTTGGATTCGCGCGCCGTCATGCCTGTGCGAGCAGCGGAAAAGTCACCGAAACGCGGGTGCCTTTGCCGACTTCGCTGTCGATATCGAGCTGTCCTTGATGACGCTCGCTGATGTGCTTGACGATGGCGAGGCCGAGGCCGGTGCCGCCGACCGAGCGGCTGCGCGCCTCGTCGACGCGATAGAAACGTTCGGTCAGGCGCGGCAGATGATCGGCGGCGATGCCGTCGCCCTCGTCGCTGACCGACAGCCGCACACGGCGGCCCTCGCGCGCCAGCTCGACCGTCACCGGGGTTCCCGCGTGACCGTATTTCATCGCGTTCGAAATGATATTGTGCGCGAGCTGTCCGAGCTGCGCTTCGTCGCCCAGCACCGGTTGCGGATCGTCGCCCAGCCGCGCGACGATGTCTTTGGTGCGCGGCTGTTCGCTATCGCGCAGCTGCGCAATCGTGGTCTGGACGATGACGGCAAGGTCGACCGGGGTCGTCGGGCGACGAAAGCGGTCGGCCTCGACGCGTGAAATCGACAAAAGGTCGATGACGAGTTGCTGCATCCGCCGCGCCTCGCGATCGATGATCGAAAGGAAGCGATTGCGCGTCGGCGCGTCGGCCTCGCCGTTCATTTCCTGGAGCGTTTCGACATAGCCGAGGATCGCGGCGAGCGGCGTGCGCAGTTCGTGGCTGGCGTTGGCGACGAAGTCGGATCGCATGCGGTCCGCGGCATCGATTGCCGACCGGTCGGACAGGAAGATGATATATTCGCTGCCCGACAGCGCGGCGATGCGCATCGTCCAGCGCTGGCCGGGGCGCGGAAAATCGACCAGATTGACCGTTTCGAGCGGATCTTGCCCGTCGATCCGCGACAGCCAGTCGGTCGCCGCGGGATGGCGGATCGCGGTGCGGACGTCGGCGCCGACGATATGCCGGCCCAGCAGCCGGATCGCGGCGTCGTTGGCGATCGTGACGATATTGTCGGCGGTGCCGATCAAAGGCTCCTTTTCCTGATCGACCCAATGGGCAAAATCGGGATGGCGGAGCAAGGAGACGGGCAGGGCGGCCGCGGGTTCGGGCCCGGCGCCCTTCGTGTCGGGCAAGGCGACGGGAAGCGCGCCGTAAACCGTCGCGGCGGCGAGGAAGCCCGCGAGCACCATGATGGCGATCGACAGCGGATCGCCGCCCGTCAGCGTGGCGAAAATCGCTGCGATGGCGACCAGCGTCAAAGCGATGACCAGGCTGGAAAGGCGATCGAACATCGCCGTTGCGCCTCGCACGAAGAGGTGACGATGCGCAAGGATGTTTACGGCAATTAACGTCCTGGCCGCGAATGTCCCAAAGCGGGAAGGGCAAGGCGGCGACCCGTCTTTTGCTTTTCCTTGGCGCTTCATTGGGTTATGCGCGCGACATGGAAAATAGCGACATTCCCGCCGAAAACGCCATGGAGACGGACGAAGCCATCCCGTCGCGGCGCAAGATGCTCGCGCTCGGTGCCGTTGGCGTTTCCGCCGCGCTGACGATCCGTCCCGCCTTTGCGCAGACTGCGGTGTCGGTGATGAACTGCCAGATTCCCGTTCCCGGCCCGACGGGCGCCGGCAAATATATCAGCACCGCGGGCAAACTGGTCCCACCGGGCACCAAGGGCGCGTTTCCGGGCTCGGTCCGCCCCTTCACGGGCGAGGAAGTAAAGCGGGCATTCCGTGGGCAGACGCTGCCCGGTACGACGTACAACCAGTCGCAAGCCTATCTCCAGTATATCCGGCGCTTGCAGGCGGGGCAGAGCGGCTTTACCTGTTTCGCATCGATCACGATGACGCGCTGATTTTCGCTCCTTTGAGGCGATGTCGGTTCAGCCGCATCGTCAGCCAAAGGAGTTCTCGTGAAACTAGCTTCGCTCAAACAGGGCCGCGACGGACGCCTGGTCGTCGTTTCGGACGACCTTGCCTGGTACGCCGACGCCGGCCAGATCGTCCCGACGATGCAGGCGGCGCTCGACAATTGGGCCTATGCCGCTCCCCGCCTCGCGGCGCTGGCAGAGGATCTCAATCACGACGCGATCCCGAAAGACCGCTTTCACGAACATGACGCCGCGTCGCCCCTGCCGCGCGCCTATCAATGGGCCGACGGCAGCGCTTATGTGAACCATGTCGCGCTGGTGCGGCAGGCGCGCGGCGCCGAAATGCCCGACAGCTTTTGGCACGATCCGCTGATGTATCAGGGCGGAAGCGACGCGTTTCTGGCTCCGCGCGACCCGATTCCGCTCGGCGACCCCGCCTGGGGCTGCGATATGGAGGCGGAAGTCGTGGTCGTGACGGGCGATGTGCCCAAGGGGATCGATGCCACCGCGGCGCGCGAGACGATCCTGCTTGTCGGTCTGACTAACGACGTGTCGCTGCGCGGCCTGATCCCCGCGGAACTCGCCAAGGGCTTCGGCTTTTTCCAGTCGAAGCCGTCGAGCGCGATGTCGCCCGTGTTCGTGACGCCCGATGCACTGGGTGATCGCTGGAAGGACGGCAAGCTGCACGGCACATTGTCGGTCGATCTGAACGGCCAGCCGCTCGGCCGCGCCGACGCCGGCGTCGACATGACGTTCGATTTCGGCGCGCTGATCGCCCATGCGGCAAAGACACGCGACCTGGGTGCGGGCACGATCATCGGGTCGGGCACGGTGTCGAACCGCGATGCCGATGGTGGGCCGGGCAGGCCGATCGCCGCCGGCGGGCTCGGCTATAGCTGCCTCGCCGAAGTGCGGACGGTCGAAACGATCCAGCAGGGCGAGCCCAAGACTCCGTTCATGCAAAAGGGCGACACGGTTCGCATCTGGATGGATGACGACCGGCATCACAGCATCTTCGGCGCAATCGAACAGAGCGTGGGCTGATAGCAAAAGAGGGCGGAATTGCTTCCGCCCTCTCCCGATCTCGTGCCGGTGTTGCCCGGCTATTTGGCGCCGAGGCTGCCGCCGGCCATGGCGTCGCTCAGCGAACAGGCCGCCGGGCCAAGAATGACGATGAACAGCACCGGCAGAATGAACAGAATGAGCGGCACCGTCATGATAGCGGGCAGGCGCGCGGCCTTTTCCTCGGCGCGCATCATGCGCTCGTTGCGGAATTCGGCCGACAGGACACGAAGCGCGCTGGCGAGCGGCGTGCCGTATTTCTCGGTCTGGATCATGGTCGTGACCACGCCCTTTACCGATTCCAGATTCACGCGATAGGCGAAGTTTTCGAAAGCCTGGCGGCGTTCGGTCAGAAAGCCGAGCTCGATCGACGTCAGCGCGAATTCTTCGCCGAGTTCGGGATACGCCCGGCCCAGCTCCTTCGAGACGCGTGAAAAGGCGGAGTCGACCGTCAAACCGGCTTCGGCGCAGATGACGAGCAGGTCGAGTGCGTCGGGCAAGCCTTTGCGGATTGCGTGGGTACGCTTCTGGCGCTTATTATCCACAAAAAGGTCGGGTGCCTTGTAGCCGAGTATCAAGGCGCCCATCGTATACATGGACCGCTTGAACGACGTCAGGTCGGGCCACATATCGACCCAATAGATCAGGAAAAGAGCGAGGCCGCCGAAGAGGATCGGCAGGACCATGCGGCCGAAAATGACCGCCACGGCGAGATCCTTCGACCGGATACCGGCCTGCGCCAGCTTTTGCTGAACCTCCTTGACCTGTTCTTCCTGCAGCACCTGGAGCCGGCCAAGGAAGGTCCGCATCTTGTCGGCGGTCTGGTTCTTGCGGACAAGCCGTGCGCGGCGTTTCGCTGTCGAGGCGGTGATGCCCGCCTTCAACTGCTCGCGCCGATCGTTCAGCGCCTTGACGCGCTTGGTCATCGGATTGCGAACGGTCAACGCGTTGTAGATCGCGAACAGGACGGCAAAGACGCCGACCGCCGCGAGCATTGTACCGGCCCATACGACGTCGATACCAAGGATTTTCGGTCCGGCTTGTGCGCCAGAGAAAGCCGAAGAGAGAAGGAGGCCGCTGTTCATTTCTATGCCCCCGTCAGATTTCGAAGTTGACCATTTTGGCCATGATGCCGGCGCCGATGCTCATCCAGATCAGGCCGCCTATCCCCGCAATGATGAGGCGCTCTTCGACAAAAAAGCCCGCCAGATAACCGGGGTTCACTGTCCAGACGACGCCGAACACAAAGAAGGGCAGTGCGCCGACGATATAGGCGGAAGCTTTTGCTTCGGACGACATCGCGCGGATCTTGAGCTTCATTTGCGCGCGCTTGCGCAGAACGTCGGACAGATTGGCCAGCGTTTCCGCGAGGTTGCCACCCGTTTCGCGCTGGATCTGGATCGTGATGCAGAAGAATTGGAATTCGGGCGTGCCGAGCATTTCCGCCGTTTCCTGCAACGCCGCTTCCATCGTATTGCCGATACGGATGCGTTCGACGACGCCCTTGAATTCCTCCCCGACCGGCCCGGGAAGTTCCTGGCTCACCACTTGAAAGGTTTCGGTGACCGGCAGACCGGATTTCAGGCCACGTACCAGCAAATCGATAGCATCGGGAAAGCGGGCGTTGAACGCCTTGACACGCCTGTTGATCGTCATGCCGACGACAAGATAGGGCAAGCCGAGCCCGAGGAGCAATCCAACCAACGCGGCCATCAGGAACGGCGCGCGCACGATGAGCATGCCGCCGGTTGCCACGACGAACACGATCATCGACGCGAACATATATTGTGTAAGCGTCCAGTTTTTGCCGGTCCGGCGGATGCGCTTTTCCAGCTCGTCCCGGCGCGGCAACAAAGCGATCAGCGATGAATCGCCGTTGCGGCCCGACTGGATCGTCTTGCGCATCTGTGCTGCCACCACCGCTTCGGTCGAGGCTGCGTGGCGGTCCTTGACCATTGCCAGTCGCCGCGTCTTTGCCTTGCCGGACGAAGGCCCGCCAAGCAGGATCACGAGGATCGAAAAGGCCAGGAAAGCTCCGGCGATGATAAGGATGACTGGCAGATTCATGGTCAGCTGATGTCCGCTTCTATCGCTGGAGGTGATGACGGCCCGTCAGGCGCACCGTCACGCTGCCTGTTTCACACCCTTTTTCGTCAGCCCGAGCTTGCCGAGCAGCGAGCCGCCCGATTTGCTCTTCGCGGCGACGATCTGCGCTTCCTCGGCTTCGACATCCGCGCCGTCGAGGATGATGCGCATCAGGTTGCTCCACACCTGCGCCGACTTGGTGCCCTTGCAGGTTTCGGCATAGGATTTGCCGAGCTTTGCCGATTGGGCGACCAGCTTCGGGTCGAACGGGATGACGATGTCGATCGGTCGTTCGATCGACGATTCGAATTCCTTGCGCGACAGCTCGCCGATGGCGTTTTGGAACTTGTTCGCGACGAGCACGACACGCGCGCCCGGGATGTTCTGCTTGAACCAGGACAGTAGGCGGATCGTGTCGCGCGCCGCGGCGAGCGTCACATCGCTGACGAGCAGGATTGTACCGGCTTCCGACACGAGGTGCGGGAAGGGGATCAACACCTGGCGCGGGATGTCGACGATCGTCATCTCGAAGGCGGAACGCAGCTCTTCTTCCAGCTGGAAAAAGGCCGAACCGTCGGTCATCACCGGCTGATGGATCGGCGCTTCGGCCGACAGCAGGCTAAGCTTGTCCGACGCTCGCACCATCGCGCGTTCGATGAACAGCCCGTCGATGCGGCTGGGATTGTCGATCGCGTCGATCAGGCCGCGCCCCGGTTCGAGGTCGAGCGTCAGCGCGCCCGTGCCGAAATGGATGTCGAGATCGAGCAGCGCCGTCTGGCGGCCCGCCTGTTCGCTGATCGCCCAGGCGAGCGAGGTCGCCACCAGCGACGCCCCGACGCCGCCGCGTACACCGACAACCCCCATCATATGATGCGGCTTGTCGTCGTGCATGTCGGCATGTTTCGGCGCCGACAGCATGGCCTGCGCCATGGTGAACGATTCGCGGACCTGGTCGAGCGACAGCGGCTTCAGCAGATAATCCTGGATGCCGCTGGACAGAAGGTCGCGGTACAGGCGAACGTCGTTCACCTGGCCCGCGGCGATCACGACCGTGCCGGGTTCGCAGACTTCGGCCAGCGCATTGATGTCGTTGATCGGATCGCCCGATTCCGACATGTCGACGAACAGGATGTTCGGGCTGGCGGAGACCGAAAGCGATTGCACAGCGTTGCGCAGTCCGCCCTTGTTACATTTTTCGATCGGCCAGCCCATGTCGTTGACCGCGGCGCGGATCAGCTCCAGCGTATCGTCGTCGCAAACGAAGGCGTTGAAGGGATCACGCGCGCCTGCTGATTTGAAAGGAGCGTTCACTGGCTGCCTCCGCTGGTAGGTGCCTTGGTCAATTCGCCTGCACCGGTTTGGGGTTTGGTACGATAGGTCTGGATCGCACGCGTCGCCGCCGTCGGATCGCTGCCCGTGTTGCTGGCGCCCTTGATCAGGTCGTTCGGATCGGCGACCATCGAGGCGAGATTGCTGTTGACCGCGCAGCCATAATTCGACGACGTCGAGTTGGTCGGGTTGATCGACGATTTGCTTTCCCAATTGGGGCAGCCGGGTACGGATGCCGTCGCCCGCGTCACGACGACGCGCAGGTGGTCCTGCGGCACGGCACCGGTCGTTACCGGGACATCCCTGCTGAGCAGCAGCCCGCGGCGTTCGACCATCGACCGAACGGTCGCCAGCGCTGAGCCGGCGCCATAGGCCGACGGATCCTCGATCGCGACGCGGTCGCCATAGCGGACCCCCATCGAATCGAGCCAGCCTTGCAGGCGGCCCTGTTCGCTGGGCGGCAGCTCGCCGTTCGAAGCGGCAACATCGAATTGATAGATGGCGTTCCGCACGACGGGCTGGTGGACCGAATCGAGGCTGCGGTTGCTGACCGCCGCGCCAGTGCAGCCGGCGAGCGACGTGGCCAGAGCCAGGATCGTCCAAGTTGCGATTTTTTTCATCACTTTGCTCCTGAAATCCAGCGCGTCACTTGATGCTGAAGCCGGGCGACGCGTCGCCGCTGCCCCGCGGGCGATCGGCGTCGCCGACCGAGGTGTCGAGCCGCGGTTTCGGCCGGTCCCCGCCCGTCACGCCGTTGCTCGTCTGGTTGAGCAGAATCCGCTGCAGGTCGTCGGAATCCTGAAAGGCGTCGGTGGGCAGTTTGATGTCGTTCGCCGACACCGGCTGGACCAGATAGGGGGTCACGACGATGACGAGTTCGGTTTCGCCGCGGCGGAAGCTGTCCGATTTGAACAGCATGCCGAGCAGCGGAACGTCGCCGAGACCGGGCATCTTGTCGATCGCGCCGATCGAACGATTGTTCATCAGCCCGGCGATCATGAAGCTTTCGCCCGAGCCGAGTTCGACCGTCGTTTCGGCGCGGCGGATCGTCAACGCGGGAACCTGGAACCCCTGCATCACGATCGCGCCTTCGGTCGACAGTTCGGATACTTCGGGGCGAACGCGCAGGCTGATCCTACCATTCGACAGCACGGTCGGCGTGTACGCGAGGCTGACGCCATATTTGCGATACTCGATCGTCGTACCGGCAAAATTGCCGGGGACCGGAACCGGGAACTCGCCGCCGGCAAGGAAGTCGGCGGTTTCGCCGGAAATGGCGGTCAAATTGGGCTGCGCCAGCGTCGCGACCAGACCCGATCGCTCGCCGATGTCGAGCGAAGCCATCAGGTCGAGCCCGAACAGGCGGCCGGCACCGGCCAGGCTCCGCTTGCCGGCGGGCGTGTCGAACCGGTAATTGGTGCCCAGCGTTGTCTGGCCAGGGGGAAGCGGCAGGCCGGTCGAAGGATCGTAAGGCCGCGCGGCCGGGCTTCCCGGGAAAACCGCGGTCGGGGCAGGGATGCTGGTGATCTCACCCGGGCTGCGGCCGCCGAACACGCCGCCGAGGAAGCCGTTGCCCAGCGGGCCATCGGTATCGCGCGTCAGCAGGTTGCCGCTGATTTCCTTGACCAGCGAGCGGTTTACTTCGGCGATGCGGACCTGCAGGTTGACCTGTAGCGGCGTGGCCGTGCGAAGACGCGACAAGACCTTGGTCGGCTCGCCGACGAATGCCTGGACGAGCCGTTCGGCTTCGGCGGCATCGTCGGGTGACTGGACCGTACCGGTGAGCAGCACGAAGCCGTTCATCGTGTTTGCCGAAATGCTGGCGTCGGGCATGGCGAGCGACAGCATCTGGTCGATCGTCTCGATATTGTTGCCGACGCGGGCGACTGTCGAGAAAACGACACGGCCGCTGGCGTCGGTGGCATAGATGCTGGTTTCGCCCGGCTTCTTGCCAAAGATATAGAGCTGGCGGCCCGAACGCACCTGGACGTCGGCGACTTCGTCGTTGGCGACAAAGACGTCGGACATCGAGGCCGGAAGGCTGACCAGGCGGCCACGGCCCACCGAGAGTTCGATGCTGCTGCTGGCATTCTGGACGGCCTGGGCGATGGCGGGCGCCGAAGGTGCCGCTGCCAGCGTGGCTGCCACCAGGCCGATGGCCAGGGTGCGGGCCAGAGCCGCCGCCTTGAATTTGGCTGTGCTGTTCATCTTACTTACCCCCAACCGGAACTTCGGTCATCTTGTCGCCGCGGGTCACGCGCACGACCGGACCGGTCGGAACGGACACGGCGCCCCCATTAGACGGCATGAAGCCGCCGCCATTCGTCGCAGCCTGCGGCGCCCGCGAGGAGTTCACGCGGCCGCGTACCGGGATCCAGAAGCGCGACACGTCGCCGCCCGTGGTCACCGTCGAGCGGCTGGCAACCGGACGTGCGGCGGCTTCGGCGAGCATCCGTTTTTCCGCCGCGGAGCCGCCCTTGGCCGGCACATTGATGTCGCCCGACGCGATGGCCGCATCGAGTTCGCCGGCGCTTTCGGCCAGCGGACGCAGTGCGAGCGACAATTTGCCCATGTCCTGCGCGACGGCGATCTTCTCGGCAATTTCCGGCGTGGCTTCGAGCGTTACCGAGCCAAAGGTGCGAACCGGGGTCTTTCCGGTTTCATCCTCGGCGTCATAACGCTGATCGGTCGCCAATATGCGGACATTGCGAACGATCGTCTCGGCCGTGAATATCTGCTTGTCGGGATAGCTGCTGCCTTCGTCGACCGAGATCGTCTGAGCCAGCACCACATCGACGCGGTCGCCCGGAAAGACGAAACCGGCGACGCCCTGTTCTTGGCTGACCTTGACGGTAACGGCACGCATGCCCGGGCCAAGCGCCGCGGCGAGGAAGCCGCGATCATCGGGATGGACGAGTGCGCCTTGCGTCAGCGGCTGGCCGGCGGTGATCGGATAGCGCACGACGGTGCCGACCAACGTGTTCACGTCGGTCTTGTCCTTCATGAAATAGGCCTTTTCGACCAATTCCTTGGGCCAGGGCTGGAAACGGAAGCTGTCCGGGCCGACAATCGTGCCGACGGGCAGTTGCCGCGTCGCGACAAGGATCATCGGACCGGTAATGTCCGGCGCCGCGGCTGCACGCGCTTGCGGAGTGGCTGCTCCGCGCATCATCTGGTTGACCCCGAACGCTGCGCTGATGGCAATCACCAACGCGCCGACGATCAGCATAATCTTTCGCGTATCCATGACGATTTGTCGCCCTCCTGCACCCACCAGAGACGGTCGTGCTTTTCCCTCAGGTCATCCGATAACCTGAAACTGGTTAAGATATTGTTGGTGAAGCGCCCAAAGGCCCGCAGCGGCGATGGCAACCCCATAGGGAACCTCGACCGGCTTGTCCGAAGGGCGCAATTTCATATGGATAAGCATCACAGCCGACAGGATGCCACCGCCGATGGCCATGACCATCAGGGTCGGCATGAACAGCGGAAGCGGGATCCAGAGCATCACCGCGCCGATCATCTTGACATCGCCGCCGCCCATCGCGCCGATCGCGAACAGGCCGGCAAAGACGAGAAAGACCGCGAAGGCGGCGCCGAACTGAAGCGGCACATCGGGCCAGAGAGCGAGGCCGCTCGTAATCCAGAACGGGATTGCAAGCAGCGCCATCGCGGCGTTGAGCTCGTTGGAAATGGTGCGCGACCGGACGTCGCTGATCGCCGCGGCAATCATCAGCAGGCCGAGTAAGGCCATCAGGCCGAGCGAGATTGTGCCGTTATCCATCGGTTTTCTCCTACGCAACATGGCTTACCAAAGCGTAACCATGTCGGCGGGGACGCTGCGGCTTGCATTCCGCGGTCCAACCGATATGCGGCGGGCATGACCGATGCGCCGCCTTCCGCCACTGATGTGCTGATTGTCGGCGCCGGAATCGCGGGTGCAAGCCTCGCGGCGGCGCTCGCCCCCTGGCGCCGCGTCCTGCTGGTCGAGGCGGAGGACGCGCCCGGCTATCACGCGACGGGCCGGTCAGCGGCCTTCTGGCACGAAAGCTATGGCGGGGTGGGGGTTCAGCCGCTGACCCACGCATCGCTGGAGATGTTGAACAGTCCGCCGCCCGAATTCTCGGATCATGGCTTCCTGTCGCCGCGCGGCGCATTGACGCTGGGACAGAGGTCCGAGGCCGCGGCGGTCGACGCCTTCGTTGCCGAATTCGCGGCGCAGGGCGTCGATGTTGCAAGAATGTCGGGCGATGCGGTTTCGCGCATGGTTCCGGGTCTTCGTCCCGAATGGAGCGAAGCCGCCTATGAGGCGGCGTGCCGCGACATCGATGTCGGCGGCCTGCATGCGGCCTATCTTCGCGCGGCAAAGCGCGCCGGCGCAACATTGGTCACGCGCGCGCCGTTGCGGCGGGCGCGCCGTGTCAGCGACGGCTGGGACGTCGAACTGGGCAGCGGGCAGGTCCGCGCGGCGCTGATCGTCAATGCCGCCGGGGCATGGGCGGACGAGGTCGCGGCCGCGTGCGGCATCGCGCCGGTCGGCATCCAGCCCTATCGCCGCACGGTGATGCAGGTTCGGCTGGGCGTTCCGGTTCCCGCCGACCTTCCGCTCGTCATCCACGTCGGCGGCGAATTCTATTTCAAGGGTCAGAGCGAGGGGCGCGTCTGGCTGACCCCTCACGACGAGACGCCGACCGCACCGCACGACGCGGCGCCGGAAGAGCTGGACGTCGCGCTCGCGATCGACCGGATGCAGTCGGTGGTCGACTGGCCGGTCGTTGCGGTCGAGCGCAAATGGGCGGGGCTGCGCAGCTTCGCGCCCGATCGCATCCCGGTTTTTGGCGCCGATCGGCATGAGCGCGCCTTCATCTGGTGCGCAGGGCAGGGGGGCTTCGGGATTCAGACTTCGCCGGCGATCGCCGCTTTGCTTGCGGCTGAGCTTGGCGCCCCGCCGCCCGGCGGCGCCATTGGCCGCGTCGATCCGACGCCCTTCGCGCCATCGCGCTTCGCCTGAACCATCTAGCCGCTTGCACAGCGAAACGACCGCATTAACATGGGCTTGGCCGTACCACCCCCGGCACGGCCCGACCTGTGGAGGATGGCATGGCCCATTATTTCGAGATCAAGAAGAACAAGGCCGGCGAATTTGTCGCCTATTTCAAATATAATAGCGAACCCATCTTCTGGACCGAAGGCTATAGCAGCAAGGCCTCCGCACAGAATGCCATCGACTCAATCCTGAAGAACGGCCCGGGCGCCGAAGTCCGCGAAGCCGAGTGATGCCCAGGGTCGGGACCTACTAATTGCGCGATCGAGGTTTGAAGCGATTTTGTTCAGTGCGAGGAGGCAAGGCGCAGGAATATGTCGATATTTCCAGACTTGCCGACGACGCAATGGACAAAATCGGTCAAATCCCGAAGGGAGGCCGAAATGGCTTCGATCTCAGGCCCGCGCGGCCTTGCGGGTAGCGATGCTACCCGCGGCGGCCACCCGAACCCGATATCTTCGCCATTTCGACGCCTCGAACGCGCAATTAGTAGGTCTCAACCCTAACGCGCGGGTGCCCTGCGCGCCCGCGCGACTTCGAGGGCGGCGTCGCTCGCCAGCTGGTCGGCGAGTTCATTGTCGCCGTGACCCGCGTGACCCTTGACCCAAATCCATTCGACCTTGTGCCGCGCGTTTTCCTTGACGAGACGCTGCCACAGATCGGCATTGGCGACCGGCTTTTTCGCCGCGGTTTTCCAGCCGTTCTTTTGCCAGCCGAAAATCCATTTGGTGATGCCGTCGCGGACATAGACGCTGTCGGTCGACAACTCGACGTTGCAGCTGCGCTTGAGCGCGGCGAGCGCTTCGATCGCGGCCATCAATTCCATGCGGTTGTTCGTCGTGTCGGGTTCGCCCCCCGACAGCTTTTTCACGACGTCGCCCCAGCGCAGTACGGCGCCCCAGCCGCCGGGGCCGGGGTTGCCCTTGCACGCGCCGTCGGTGGCGACGATCACGGTCTTGCCGGTGTTTTCGTTCATCCGGCTGCGAACAGGCTGGCGGCGTCGGGAGCGCTGTAGCGCTGCAAGCGGGCAAGGAACGGCGACGGATCCTTGCGCGTGACGAGCGCGTCGGCGGGCGTATGCACCCAGTCGTGCGCGCGCGTCAGCAGGAAGCGCAGCGACGCGCCGCGCGCCAGCAGCGGCAACGCAGCAACCTCAGCGTCCGACAGCGTGATTTCGCGCGCATAGCCGCGCATCAGTGCTTCCGCGCGCGGGGGGTCGCATTGCTTTCCGTCGGCGGAAAAGGCCCAGGACGCATGCGTGATGACCAGGTCATAGGCGCGGAAGTCGCTCGCGGCGAAATAGAAGTCGATAAGGCCGGTGACCCGGTCGCCGAGCATCAGCACATTGTCGGGAAACAGGTCGGCGTGGATGACATGCGCGGGCAGGTCACCCGGCCAATGCGCGTCGAGAAATGCCAGTTCGTCATCGACGATCGATTGCAGCCCCGGCAACACGACATCAAGGTCGCCGGTCGCTTCGGCAACGGCGCGCCAGTGAGTATGGCCCATGCTGTTCGCGCGCGCACCAGTATAGCCCTCGAGCGCACGGTGCATCGCGCCGAGTGCAGCGCCTGCGGCTTCGCACTGGGCCGGGGTCGGCTGCGTCAGCGAAATGCCGGGCAGGAACTGGATGACGCACGCCGCGCGGCCAGAGATCTGCTGTATCGCGACGCCGCCCCGGTCGCGGATCATCGCCGGGACCGGGCAGTTCTGGCTGGCGAGATGGTTGAGCAGGTCGACAAAGAAGGGCAGGTCACCCTCGCTGACCCGCTTTTCGTAAAGCGTCAGGATGAAACGCCCGCCCGTCGTTTCGAGCAGGAAGTTGCTGTTCTCGACGCCTTCGGCGATGCCCTTGCACGACACGACGGTGCCGATGTCGTATCGGGCGACGAGAGCGGCAAGATCGTCGGGCTCGACGTGTGTGTAGACAGCCATCAGGCGGCTTCGAGCCCGCGCGGCAGTTTGAAGACCATATTCTCTTCGGCGGTGACGACCACGTCTTCGATGATGGGACGAACCGAAGCGACGGCGTCGATCACCTCGCGGACCAGTGTTTCCGGCGCGCTCGCGCCGGCGGTGATCCCGAGTGTCGCGATGTCGTGCAGCCACGCCGGGTCGATGTCCGTGCCGCGCTGGACGAGATGCGCCGGGGTCCCCAGCCGCTCGGCGACTTCGACAAGCCGCAGGCTGTTCGAGCTGTTGGGTGCACCGATCACGATCATGCGATCGCATTCGCCTGCGATCGCTTTCACGGCATCCTGGCGGTTCGACGTCGCGTAACAAATATCCTCGCCGCGCGGGCCCGTGATCGCCGGAAAACGATGCTGGAGCGCCGCGATGATGTCGCGCGTGTCGTCGACCGACAGGGTGGTCTGGGTCAGGAAGGACAGCATCTCGGGATCGGGCGGCGACAGCGCCGCGACGTCGTCGACCGATTCGACCAGCGTCATCGCGCCCTCGGGCAATTGACCCAGCGTGCCGATCACTTCGGGATGGCCGGCATGGCCGACAAAGACGATATGGCGTCCCGTCTCGTGCGCGCGCTCGGCCTGTCGGTGGACTTTCGACACCAGCGGGCAGGTCGCGTCGATATAGTCGAGCCCGCGCATCTCGGCTTTCGCCGGCACCGCTTTGGGCACGCCGTGCGCGCTGAACACGACGGGCACGCCATCGGGAACCTGGTCGAGCGATTCGACGAAAATCGCGCCCTTGGCCTTCAACGAGTCGACGACATAGCGGTTGTGGACGATTTCATGCCGGACATAGACCGGCGCGCCATATTTCTGCAGCGCCAGTTCGACGATGCGGATCGCGCGATCGACCCCGGCGCAGAACCCGCGCGGCGCCGCGATCAAAACCTTGAGTTCTGCCGCTTCGCTGCCTTCAGCTTGCGTCATCGGATGGGTAGCGTTCATGATGCGCGCGCTCTAGCGCAGCAAGCCATCCGGGGTAAAGCCGCTTCGTCCCCCTTCGCATTCTTGTTCTCTTTGTTGCGCCGCGTTCATCGCACCGATAAGAAGCGGCGCGCATGAAGCGGGATCAACTGTCCCGACGCCTGTCAAAGCGCCTGTTTGGAAAGCCCGTTTATCATGATGTCCATTTCGTTTCCGTCCCGTAAGTTCCTGACCGTGCTGTGCGGCACGGCGGCCATGGCGACGGTGGCGGGCTGCGCGAAGGACAATGAAATCGACCTCGCAGGCGGCGTCGGCATCACCTCCACCCGCACCGCATGTCCCGCGGTCGCGGTGCCGCTGCACACCGGCGACATCACGCTGTTCGACCCCGCAACGAGCCGTGATGCGCGCGCTGTCGATGTCGTCGCCGCGATCACCAATGTGACGCCGGTATGCAACGACGCCGCGGAAAAGGTCTACCAGCTCGCAAGCTTCGACGTGGTCGCGACGCGCCGCGATGCCGGACCCGCGCGCACCGTGACCTTGCCCTATTACGCCACGGTTCTGCAGGGCGGCACCGCGGTTGTCGCCAAGCGGCTGGGCAATGTCGCGGTGACCTTCGCGGAAGGCCAAGTGCGCGGCACCGGTCGTGCGCAGGCTTCGGCCTATGTCGATCGCGCCGCGGCAACGCTGCCCGCCGACATTCAGGAACGCATCACCCGCAAGCGCAAGGCGGGCGACCAGGACGCAGCGGTCGATCCGCTGAGCCTTCCCGAAGTGCGCGCCGCGGTGCAGCGGTCGAGCTTCGAACTGCTCGTGGGCTTCCAGCTGACGCAGGAACAGCTCGAATATAACGTCCGACGATAGGGCCGCGGCGGCGCTGCGGCGCCGTTCGCATCTTCACGCCCCGCGCGCCGATCGGCGACGCGGGGCTTTTCGCGCCCGCCCAGCTGCTATAGGGCGCGCGCAAGACTTTCCTGATCGAAGATAGGCCAGCCCGTGACCCTGTTCAGCCGCTTTTCCGACCATATCGGCGCCGCGCTCGACGCGCTTGCCGCCCGCGATGCCCTGCCGGGCGGCCTCGACCGCGGCGCGATCAGCGTCGAGCCGCCGCGCGACCCCGCGCATGGCGACGTCGCGACCAACGCCGCGATGGTGCTGGCGAAACCCGCAGGCATGAATCCTCGCGCGCTCGCCGATTTGCTCGTTGCCGAACTCGGCGCGCTCGACGAAGTGACCGAGGCGAGCGTCGCGGGGCCGGGCTTCATCAACCTGCGCCTCGTCGATGACAGCTGGCGCGACGAGCTCGCGCTGATTTTCAGCGAGAGCGGCGACTATGGGCGTTCGACGATGGGACAGGGACGGCGCGTAAACGTCGAATATGTCTCGGCGAACCCGACCGGCCCGATGCATGTCGGCCACTGCCGCGGCGCGGTCGTCGGCGATGCGCTCGCCGCGCTGCTCGAATATGCCGGGCACGAGGTGATCCGCGAATATTATGTCAACGACGCCGGCGCACAGGTCGATGTGCTCGCGCGCTCGGTGCACATGCGGTATCGTGAAGCGCTCGGCGAGGATATCGGCGCGATCCCCGAGGGGCTGTATCCGGGCGATTATCTGATGCCGATCGCGGGCAAGCTCGCGGCCGAATATGGCGAGCGCTTCGTCGGCGCGCCCGAAAGCGCGTGGCTCGGCCTGTTCCGCGCGGAGGCGGTCAGCGCGATGATGGACATGATCCGCGCCGACCTCGCCAAGCTCGGCATCCATCACGACCTGTTCTCGTCCGAAGCCGAATTGCAGGCCGAGGGCAAACCCGCCGCCGCCGAAAAATGGCTGCGCGACCATGACCTCGTCTACGACGGACAGCTCGAGGCGCCGAAGGGCGAGACGCCCGAGGATTGGGAGCCGGTCGAATTGCCGCTGTTCCGCTCGACGCAGTTCGGCGACGATCAGGACCGACCGATCAAGAAGTCGGACGGCAGCTGGACCTATTTCGGCGCCGATCTCGCCTATCATTTCCAGAAGAGCCAGAATGCCGACGAACTGATCGACATCTGGGGTGCCGACCACGCGGGGACGGTCAAGCGGATCAAGGCCGCGGTCGCCGCACTTACCGGCGGCAAGACGCGTTTCGACGTCAAACTGGTGCAAATGGTGCGGCTGCTTAAAAATGGCGAGCCGTTCAAAATGTCGAAGCGCGCGGGCAATTTCGTCACGCTCGCCGATGTCGTCGACGAGGTCGGCAAGGACGCGGTGCGCTTCACGATGCTGACGCGCAAGGCCGACGCGCAGATGGATTTCGACTTCGCCAAGGTTGTCGAGGCTTCGCGCGACAACCCCGTCTGGTATCTGCAATATGCCAATGCCCGGATTTCGCGGCTGCGCAAAAAAGCCGCGGATGCTGGGATCGTGCTGCCGGAGCCCGCTCCCGCGCGCCTCAATGCGCATGAATTGGGGCTGGTGAAACTGCTCGCGCAGTTCCCGCGGATCCTCGAAGCCGCCGCGTCGGCGCGCGAACCGCACCGGATCGCCTTTTACCTTGCCGATGTCGCGGCGGCGTTCCACGCCTGGTACAATCTCGGCAACGATGACCCCAGTTTGCGCATCGTTCTCGACAATGACCCCGAATTGACCGCGACGCGCCTTTATTTGGCCGACGGAATCGGGCAAGTCATCCGTAACGGGCTGTCCCTGATGGGGGTAGAGGCGCTCGAGGAGATGAACTGATGGCCGGCGACAAGAACGCAGAGCAGGGGGATGCAGGTCTCGGTCTCGATGACGAGGATCGTCTGCCCTGGCTCGAAGCCGCCGACGGATTCGAGGAGGATGGCGAGGTTTCGCCCGCCCGTCTGCTCGTGATGGTGCTCGGCGGGCTCTTGCTGATCGGGGTGGTCCTCGGCGGTCTGTGGTGGGTTCAGAATGGCGGCACGCGCAGCGACGGCGAACTGATCGCGGCGCAGGACGGCGACTATAAGGTCGCGCCGAAGAATGACGGCGCCAAGGCGTTCGAGGGCGAAGGCGATGCCAGCTTCTCCGCCAGCGAAGGCGCCGAACCCGCGGGCAAAGTCGACCCGACGCGCATGCCCGAAGAGCCCGCTGTAACGCCTCAAGAACGCGAGGCCGCGGTAAAGAAGGTCGCAGCAGACAAGGCCGCCGCCACGAAAGCCGCTGCCACTAAGGGGGTGCCGGCGGACAAGGCGAAGCCCGCCGCAGCGCCGGTGAAGACCGCCGACGCTCCCAAGGCCGCTCCGGCATCGGGGGCGGCGATGATCCAGCTCGGCGCGTTCAGCAGCGACGCCGCGGCGGCGAAGGCATGGACGAACCTGTCGAAGCGCTTTGCCTATCTCGCCGAACTCAACAAATCGGTTTCGCCCGCGAAAGTCGGCGACGGCACCGTCTATCGGCTGCGCGTCTCGGCAGGGACAGCCGCCAATGCCAAGAATTTATGCGGAAAATTGCGCGTTGCCGGTGAAAATTGCGTCGTCGTTCGCTGATTCGGCCCGCTTGGCCGCAGACTCTGTTGGTGCAAATCCGTCGCCATGGCATGGTTGCCGCTTGGTCATCGCCTGAGGGGTCGGCGATCGATGGAGTTTGATGCACGATGATACCGGCAATTTTCGGCCTGTCGGGCCTGACCCTCACCGACGACGAGCGCGCTTTCTTTCGCGATAGCGATCCCGCGGGCTATATCCTGTTCGGGCGCAATATCGAAAATCGGGAGCAGCTGCGGCGGCTGACCGATGAACTGCGCGATCTCGACGGGCGCGCCAATCTGCCGATCCTGATCGATCAGGAGGGCGGGCGCGTGGCGCGCATGCGATCGCCCGAATGGCCGCTTTTCCCGAGCGGTGCGGCGTTCGACGCGCTGTACGATCGCGCGCCCGCAAGTGCGATCGAAGCCGCCCGGCTCAACGCAATGGCGCTTGCTGCCATGCTGTCCGAGGTTGGGATTACGGTCGACTGCCTGCCGCTGCTCGACGTGCGTCAGCCGGGTGCGAGCGATGTCATCGGCGACCGCGCGCTCGGCAGCGAGCCGATGCGTGTTGCCGCGCTTGGCCGCGCGATCCTCGGCGGTTTGCAGGCCGGCGGCGTCGTCGGCATCGTCAAGCATATCCCGGGCCACGGCCGCGCGCTGCTCGACACGCATGAAGCGTTGCCGATCGTCGCCGCGCCCGACCGCGATCTCCAGACCGATCTCGCGCCCTTTGCGGCATTGCGCGATGCGGCGATGGCGATGACGTGCCACGTCATATTCGAGGCGTGGGACCCCGACCGGCCCGCGACGCTGTCGCCGATCGTCATCGACAGCGTCATCCGCCAGCGTATCGGATTTCACGGGCTGCTGATGACCGACGATCTCGACATGAAGGCACTCTCGGGCGACGTGCCTTCGCGCGCCGCCGATGCAATTGCTGCAGGGTGTGACATCGCGCTCAACTGCTGGGCGAAGATGGACGATATGGTCGGCATCGCCAGCGCGCTCGACCCGATCAGCACCGTGTCGCGCGCGCGCCTCGAAGGCGCGATGGACCGGATTTCGGGCGACAGCGACGCGCGCGCGTTCGCGACGCTGGTCGACCAGCGCGACGCGCTGCTGGCGACGGCCTGATCGCCGATGGAGGAACTGCCGCTCGATTTCGAAATCGTACCGGCAGCGCCCGAGCGCGACGACGCCTTGCAGCTTTCGTTCGAAAGCTGGGAAGGGCCGCTCGACCTTTTGCTCACGCTCGCGCGCAGCCAGAAGGTCGATCTCAAGCAGATTTCGATCCTGGGGCTGGTAGAGCAATATCTGACCTTCATCGCCGAGGCGCGCGAGCTGAAGCTTGAAGTCGCGGCCGATTATCTCGTCATGGCCGCGTGGCTCGCCTATCTTAAATCGGCGCTGCTGCTTCCCAAGGACCCGCTTGAGGACCCGTCGCCCGACGAACTCGCGTTGCGCCTGCAATTGCGGCTGCAGCGGCTGGCCGCGATGCGCGAGGCGGCGGCACGGCTGCTCGCGCGCGACCGCGTCGGCCGCGACGTCTTTCTGCGCGCGAAGCCCGAGGGGCTGCGCGACATCAAGGTGCGGCGCTGGGACGCCAGCCTTTACGATCTCCTTTCGGCCTACGGCCAGGTCAAGCTGCGCTCCGAGCCCGTCGTGCATATGGTGTCGCGGCGCCCGGTGATTACGCTCGATGCGGCGCTGCATCATCTGCAGAGGATGATCGGCGTAAAGCTCGACTGGGCCGAACTGTCGGATTTCCTGCCGCCCGATTATGACGGCCCGCTGCGCCGCTCGGCGATCGCGTCGAGTTTCGTCGCCGCGCTCGAACTCGCGCGGCAGGGGCGCGTCGACCTGAAACAGGACGGCGCGTTCGAACCTCTTTATCTGAAGGCATCCGGGGCATGATCGACGATCTCGAACGCGCGATTGAGGCGATGCTGTTCGCGAGCGACACGCCGCTCGACGCGCGGCAGGTTGCGGGGCGGCTGGGCGATGAAATGACGCCGGGCGAGGTTCGCGCGATCATCCAGACGATCGCCGCACGCCATGCGGGAAGCGGGATCGAACTCGTCGAGCGCGGCGGGCATTGGCATTTCCAGACACCTGCCGATCTCGCGCACCTGCTCCGCCGCGAACGCGACGATCCGCGCAAACTATCGCGCGCGGCGGCCGAAGTGCTCGCCATCGTCGCCTATCACGAGCCCGTCAGCCGCGCCGAAATCGAGGCGATCCGCGGCGTTCAGACATCGAAGGGCACGCTCGACGTGCTGATGGAGGCCGAATGGGTCGCGCCCGCGGGGCGCCGCGAGGTGCCGGGACGGCCGCTGATTTACAAGACGACCGACGCGTTCCTGCAACATTTCGGCCTCACGAGCCGCAAGGACCTGCCGGGAATCGAGGATTTGCGTGCGGCGGGACTGCTCGACCCGGTCGATCTCGCTTTCGAGGAAGCGATGGGCGAACTGGACCTAGTAAAAGACGGCGAAGAGGCTTAGATGACGGCCTCAAGGAGAATTTAAGATGGGTAGCTTCAGCATCTGGCACTGGCTCGTGGTCGGGATTCTTGTCCTGCTGCTGTTCGGCAAGGGCCGTTTTTCGGACATGATGGGCGATGTCGCCAAAGGCATCAAAAGCTTCAAGAAGGGGATGTCGGAAGACGACGCGCCGACGACGCCCGCACCCAAGCACATCGAGGGCCAGCGCGCGCCCGATGCCACCCCGATTTCGACCCCGACTGCCGAGCACGACAAGCTCTGATCGCCGTCTGCCTGCGGGGGAAGTTTTAGGTCATGTTTGACGTCGCGCCGACCGAGTTGCTGCTCGTCGTGTTGGTGGCCTTGGTGGTTATCGGCCCCAAGGATCTGCCCAAGGCGATGCGCTTTGTCGGCAAATGGATGGCGAAAGCGCGCGGCATGGCGCGCCATTTCCGCTCCGGGCTCGACACGATGATGCGCGAAGCCGAACTCGAAGAGCTTGAAAAGCAATGGCGCGAACAGAATGACGCGATCATGCGCGAATTCCCGCGCATCGACGATGTGAACGCATCGCCGGCAACACCTTCGAATGCAGCATCGACCGAACCCACGAAGACCGAGCCCGTGACAGAAGCCGGGATCGACGAAGCGGCTGCGGCCAATCCGCCCGAAACGCATGCGATACCGCCGAAGGACGGCCCGCTGCCGTGACCGAAGAAACCGCGACAGATGAGGATGGCGCCGGCGGCAAGATGCCGCTGCTCGATCATCTGATCGAACTGCGCTCGCGCTTGCTGAAATCGCTGATCGCGATCGGCCTCGCCTTTGGCGTGTGCCTCTATTTTGCCAAGCCGATTTTCGGCATTCTCGTCCAGCCGCTCGTTCGTGCGGGGCAGGGGAAGCTAATCTATACCCAGCTGTTCGAGGCGTTTTTCGTCGAGATCAAGGTCGCGCTGTTCGCGGCAATGATGATCGCCTTTCCGGTGATCGCGAACCAGCTGTGGAAATTTGTCGCGCCGGGGCTGTTCAAGCAGGAAAAGCGCGCGCTGCTGCCCTTCCTGCTCGCAACACCGGTGTTGTTCGCAATCGGCGCCAGCTTCGCCTATTTCATCACCATCCCGATCGCGCTCAAATTCCTGCTCGGATATCAGGGCGACATTGGCGGGATTACGCAGGAAGCGCTGCCCTCGGTCGGCAATTATCTGAGCTTCACGATGCAATTCATCATGGCGTTCGGCATCGCGTTCCTGCTGCCGATCCTGTTGATGCTGATCGAGCGGTCGGGGCTGGTGACGCGCGAGCAACTGGTTTCGGCGCGGCGCTATATGATCGTTGCGGCCTTTGCGATCGCCGCGGTGTTCACGCCGCCCGATATTTTGAGCCAGCTGCTGCTCGCGGTGCCTTTGGTGTTCCTGTACGAAATGTCGCTGCTCGCGATCTGGTTTACTCAGCGCCGACGCAAAACAGGCGCCGAAGAGGCGCCTGTCGAGCCTCTCGAAGAGGCTTAGGGTAAGTTAGTCTCAGTCCCGATTAGTCGATGGCATCGCTGCCAGCTTGACCGACAGATTCGATGTCGCGACCGGCACCCTTTACCGTGTTACAGCCAGCGACCAGAAAGCTTGCCATCAGGGCGAGAAGGATTGCGCGGTAACTCGTCATATTTCTACCTCTCAGGATTTGTTGCAAAATGGCCCGGCACGCTTTCGAGGGGGGGGAGGGAATGCGGGCCGGGCCAATGTTGCTGAGCAGCGCTGCGGGGGGGCGATGACCGCTGCTCGAAATGGGAAACGACCAAAGCGGCGGATAAGTTCCGAAAAAAAATTGCGATAATGAATTTTTTTTCGGGTCTTTTTGAATCGCTTGAATTTCAGCGACTTGCCTTCAGAGAGAGGTCAATCCGCTGAGCACGGCGAGGCCCAGGAAGGCCAAAAATCCCATGGAATCGGTCGTCATCGTGACAAAAATGGAACTCGCAACCGCGGGATCCTGATCAAGTCGATCGAGCAGCAGGGGGATCGCGACCCCGGCGACACCGGCAACGAAGATATTCACGACCATCGCCGCGGCGATGACGGCGCCAAGCTGCGGATTGCCGAACCATAGCGCAGTCGCGGTCCCCGCGATTAGGGCTATCGTCCCGCCGTTGAGCAACGCGATCTTCATTTCGCGCCAGATCGCACGCCAGCTGTTCGAGTCGGTGAGCTGGTTCATCGCGAGTGCGCGCACGGTGACCGCCAGCGTCTGCGTGCCCGCATTGCCGCCGACGCCCGCGACGATCGGCATCAATGCCGCCAGCGCGACCATATGCTCGATCGCGCCGCCGAAAAATCCGACGATCGACGAAGCGAGCAGCGCGGTGCCAAGGTTGGCGATCAGCCAGCGCACCCGCGCGCTGTATGTCTCGCGGATCGGTTCGTTGATGTCGCCGTCGCCGGCGCCCGACAGGCGCAAAATATCCTCGCCCGCCTCTTCCTGAATGATGTGGACGACGTCGTCGACGGTGATCATGCCGACGAGCCTGCCGCCCTTGTCGACGACCGCGGCGGAGATCAGCGCATATTTCTGGAAGCGCAGCGCAACCTCTTCCTGATCCATGTCGACCGGGATCAGCGTCTGCTCGCGTTTCATCACGTCGCTGATCGCGATATCGCGCGGCGTGCGGAGGATCCAGCTCAGCTGGCACGTGCCGACCGGGCGGTGCCGGGGGTCGACGACGTAAATTTCCCAGAAGTCGCTGGTGAGGTCTGCATCTTCGCGTAGCCGGTCGATCACGTCGCCGACGGTCACATGTTCGGGCACCGCGACCAGATCGCGCTGCATCAGGCGCCCGGCGGATTCCTCGGGGAAGGAGAGGGCATCCTCGATCGCGGCGCGATCTTCGGGCTCCATCGCCTGGAGAACGGCCTGCTGCTCGTCCTCCTCCATATCCTCGATGATTGCGACGGCGTCGTCGGTATCGAGTTCGGACGCGAGTTCGGCGACTTGCTCCGGCGCGAGAAGATCGATCAGTTCCTCGCGGACATAATCGTTCATTTCCGCCAGCACGTCGGCGGACAGCATGTCGCCGAGCACCGCGGCGAGCATCGGGCGCTCGTCGGCGCGCGCGAGTTCGAACAGGTCGGCGATGTCGGCGGGGTGGAGGCGGCCGATCCGTTCGCGCGCCGCTTCACCTTCGCCGGCTTCGGCCAACTCGATCACGTCGCGCACGAATTCGGGCCTCAGCCGGTCGTCTTCGTCGAGTTCGGTGTCGGTTTCGCGTGCCGGTTGTTCGCGGTCGCGGTCATCGGCGATGACAACATCTTCCGGCGGCAGGGATTCTTCGCGTTTGTCCATCGCGCGGTCCTCCCTGAAAGTTGCGGCGTTCGAGCTTTCCCCTAGTGCTGCGGCCCGCGGATAGCAACGCCGCGAACGCCTTTTCGCGATTTAATGCGTGGCTTTGGCGGCCGCCCCGGCTATGGGACCGCCAACATAGACCGCAGGAGTTCTACCATGTCCGACACTCTCACCCTTTCGCTGTCGACCGGCGATGTTGTCATTCGCCTTCGTCCCGACCTCGCGCCGCAGCATGTCGAGCGCATCACCGGCCTCGCCAGCGAAGGCTTTTACGACGACGTCGTGTTCCACCGCGTGATTCCGGGCTTCATGGCGCAGGGCGGCGACCCGACGGGCACCGGCATGGGCGGCAGCGAGCTTCCCGACCTGCCGCAGGAATTCAGCAGCGAACCGCATGTCCGCGGCGTTTGCTCGATGGCGCGCGCGCAGAACCCGAACAGCGCGAACAGCCAGTTCTTTATCTGCTTCGACGACGCGCGCTTCCTCGACAAGCAGTATACCGTCTGGGGCGAAGTGATCGAAGGCATGGAAAATGTCGATGCGCTGCCCAAGGGCGAGCCGCCGCGCGAGCCCGGCAAGATCGTCAAGGCGACCGTCAGCTGATCTACGAAAATCCCCGCTTCGGCGGGGATTTTTTTGCCTAGTCGCCGATAAAGCCATTAAGCCGCTCGCAGGCCGCGACCCAGTCCTGCTTGAACTCCTGAACGACCTGCCCGGCGCCCATCGCCTCGTTCATCAGGCCAACGCCCTGGCCGACCCAATAGGTGGCGAGCGCCTTCGCGCCTTCGTGGCCGCCTTCGGACAATTTATCGACCTTGCGCAGCGCCGGTTCGCTGACCAGCGATTGCAACGGCATCGGCAGCGGTTTCGGCGCGTCTTCGGCTTCCCATGCGTCGGTCCATGGCGAGCGGAGCTGGCGCGAGGGTTTGCCGGTGCGGCTCTTCGACCGGATGGTGTCGCGCGACGACGCGGCGAGCATCTTTTCCTTCACGACAGGATTGGTTTCGGCCTCGGCGGTGGTGAGCCACACCGAACCCGTCCAGGCGCCATGCGCGCCCATCGCCATCGCCGCCGCCATCTGGCGCCCGGTGACGATACCGCCCGCGGCGAGGATCGGCGTGCTAGCGCCGACGGCTTCGACCGCCGCTGCGACTTCGGGCACCAGCACCATCGTCGCGACTTCGCCGCAATGCCCGCCCGCTTCGCCGCCCGCGACGACGAGGATATCGACCCCGGCGCGGACCTGTGTCAGCGCATGATCGCGCGTCCCGACGAGCGCCGCGACGGGCACGCCGTGGCGCTTGCCGAGTTCGAGCATCAACGGCGGGGGCACGCCGAGCGCGTTGGCGATCAGCGCGATCGGGTGACGAAAGGCGACCTCGAGCAATTTGGCGGCGCCGTCCTCATGCATATTGTCGCCGAAGCTCTGCCGACCCGCCATCGCCTCGGACAAGCCCGCTGGATCGACGCCGTGTTTTTCGAGCAAGCCGGCGGCAAAGTTCAGATGCGTCTCCGGCACTTTCGCGATGGCGGAGGAAGGCGCCTCACCCTTGCCGACGAAGCTGTTGGGGACGATCAGGTCGACGCCGTAGGGGCGCCCGCCAATATGCTCGTCGATCCACGCGAGCTCTTCCTCAAGTCGCTCGGGGGGCAGTGATGCGGCGCCGAACACGCCCATGCCCCCGGCTTTCGACACCGCGACGACGACGTCGCGGCAGTGCGAGAAGGCGAGCAACGGAAATTCGATGCCGAGCATTGCGCAGATCGGGGATTGCATTGGGGACCTCTCCATTTGTCTATTTGCACCCATGTCAGCGTCAGTTGACGTAAACGTCAAGTTGATTTGCTGGGCAGGCGGATTATCGCGGGGTTCATGACCCAGTTTTCCTTGCCCGATTTCGACCTCGATGCCTTCGTCCGCGCCACATTGGCCGAGGATCTGGGGGCGGGGGGCGATATCACCTCGATGGCGACGATTCCCGCCAATGCACGTTTTGGCGGGGTGATGGACAGCCGCGACGCGATCACCGTTGCAGGCTTGCCGATTGCCGAGCGATTCTTTCGTGCGCTCGAACCCGCCATGGAGATCGAGATACTGGTCGAGGAGGGCGCGCAGGTCGCATCGGGCAGCGACCTGATGCGCCTGTCGGGCAATGCGCGCGCGATGCTGACGGCGGAACGGTCGGCACTCAACACCGTCCAGCATCTGTCGGGTATCGCGACGATGACTCGCCAATATGTCGACGCACTCGCCGGAACCGGCGCCACGCTGCTTGATACGCGCAAGACGATCCCGGGCCTGCGCGTGGTCGAGAAATATGCGACGCGCATGGGCGGCGCGACCAACCACCGCATGGGCTTGTGGGACGCGGCGATGATCAAGGACAATCATGTCGCGGTCGCGGGCTCGGTCGAGGAAGCGGTGCGCCGCGCGGTCGCGGCAGGAATCGCGGACATCATCGTCGAGGTCGATCGCGTCGCGCAGGTCGGGCCGGCGCTGAACGCCGGAGCGACGCACCTGCTGCTCGACAATATGGGTCTTGATCAGCTGCGCGACTGCGTCGCGCTGGTCGCTGGCAAGGTGCCGACCGAAGCGTCGGGCGGGGTGCGACTCGATACGATCCGCGCGATCGGCGAGACCGGTGTGACCTATGTGTCGGTCGGGCGGCTGACCCAATCGGCGCCAGCGGCGGACATCGGGCTCGATTTTGCGCTGGCCTAGTCTCGCCGTTCTCGGCCTGCTGTTGTCGCCGACGGCGGCCGAGGCGCAAGCGCTGGCGTGCAGCATAACCGACCGGATTCCGGTTCCGCGCCTTGAACAGCCAAAGCGCGGCGAACCCGTCCGTAATCCGGCGACCACCGGCTATCTGTTGGCCATGAGCTGGTCGCCTCAGCATTGCGCCGACGTCCGCAATCCGAAGGACGTACGCGATCGCTTTCAATGTTCGGGCGAGAATGGCCGTTTCGGCTGGGTGCTGCACGGGCTATGGCCCGAAACCGATAATCCGGGTTATCCGCAATGGTGCCGCCCGGCGAAGATCGTACCGCAGCCGGTGCTGAAAAAGCATATGTGCATGACGCCGTCGGCGCAGTTGCTCCAGCACGAATGGGCGAAGCACGGCACCTGCATGAGTCCGAATCCCGCGGCCTATTTTCGCTCGGCCGAAATCCTGTTCCGCGCCGTCCGCTTTCCCGACATGAAGGTGCTCGCCGCCAAACCGCAAACCGCGGCCAGCGTCCGCCGCGCTTTTTCCGCTGTCAATCCGGGCGTGACCGCGCCGATGATCGCCGTGTCGGTCGACCGGCAGGGATGGCTGAACGAGGTGCGGCTGTGCCTGGGGCCGCGCATGAAGCCGACAAGGTGCAAGCCATTCCAGAGCGGAGCGAAAGACGGCCGCCAGATCCGCGTTCGACCGATGCCCGCGCGTTAGGGCGAATCCCGAAAAGCGTGCCAGTGCGGGACGGCGCCGCGTTAACTCTCTTTTAACCTTATCGACTCGTTAACATGGCCCTAGCTTCCCTGCATGGACTCGAGCGATCAGATCGACATTCGCGGCCGCGTTCGCGATCATGGCAAGCGGCAGCTGGTCATCGCGCGGCTCAGCGCGCCGGCGGACTGGCAGGGCGAGCTCCGCGCCGCGCTCGCGGCCCATCGCGAGCCCGTCACGATCTTTTCGGCCAATGATTTCCGTCTGTTTCTTCAGAGCTTCGCGATCTTCTTCACCGCGACGATGATGTTCCTGCTCTGAATTCGATCAATCGCAGGCGCGGTGCAGCTTCTGCGCGAGCCAGGCGGACACCAGGCACATCGCGGCGCTCATTAAGAGCTGGTCGACGACGCCGACGCCGGCGAAGCCCAGCCCCATCGCGAGCAGCGATCCCGCGACCATCGCGCCCGAATTGACGATATTGTTCGCGGCGACGGTGCGTGCGGTCTGGTCTTTGGGCACGGTGGTCGTGAGGAAGGCGTATAGCGGCACGACGAACATGCCACCGCTGATCGCGATGCCGAGCAGGCTGAGCAGAAGCGGAATGACGTCGGCGTGGTTCAGGAAGCCCGATATGCCGTACATCACGCCCGAGGGATCATGCTCCCAGTTGCGGCAGACCCAATAGAAGGCGACGACGAACACGCCCATGACGATGACGCTGGCGGGGCTGTATCGCGCCGATACCTGCCCCTTCAGCAGCCGGTTCACCGCGACCGAGCCGATCGCGATACCGATCGAGAAGATTGCGAGGAAAAGGCTGGCGACGCTCTTGTCGGCGTGCAGGATATTCTTCACCAGCGGCGGAAACTGGATGAACAGCACCGCGCCGATCGTCCAGAAAAAGCTGATCGACAGGATCGCGAGATAGAGGCGCGGGATGTGCATCGTGCCGCGAACGAGCGTGATCGACGAGCGGACGATATGCCAGTCGATGCCGGTTTCTTCATGTTCGGGCGGGGCCGGGGGCACCTTTCGACCGGTCCAATAGCCGATCGCGGCGACGAGGACGACACCGAGCGCGGCCCATTCGACATCGATGACTCCGGCGAGGATCGTGCCGGCGAGGATCGCGATATAGGTCCCGGCCTCGACCAGCCCCGTCCCTGCGAGAACTTCGTCGCTTTTCAGATGCTGCGGCAGGATCGCATATTTGATCGGGCCGAAGAAAGTCGAGTGGATGCCCATCGCGAACAACGCGAGCATCATCAGCGGGATCGCGATCAAATGGACCGCGAAACCCAGCCACGCGAGGACCAGCCCGGCGCCGCCGACGAGCATGATCAATATTTCGCAAAATTTGACGATACGGATGATCCGCGCCTTGTCGCGCGTGTCGGCGAGCTGCCCGGCGAGCGCCGAGAGCAGGAAGAAGGGCAGGATGAACAGGCCGGTCGCGACCGCGCTGAACAATGTTTCGGACGCTTCGTCGTTGAACACGCCGTAAACGACGAACAGCACCATCGCGTTCTTGAACAGATTGTCGTTGAAGGCGCCGAGGAGCTGCGTGACAAAGAGGGGAAGGAACCTGCGTTGTTTCAGCAGCGCAAAGGAACCGGTCATTGAAAATCCATTTTTACAGCCCGACATGTCAACACCGGCTGCCGTCTCAGGCAATTCGGTTGTCGCCGGGGGGGCTTATCGGTTAGGGCATTCGGGGTCAAAGCCCATTTTGGAACGGACACGCCGACAGCGATCATGCTCAGCCTTCCTAACATCCTGACATTATCGCGTATCCTGGCGGTGCCGATCCTGCTGTTCCTGCTGTGGCCCGGGGTGGTCGAAGGGTCGCACCAGCCGAAGCCGATCGACTATGCGCTCGCCTTTGGCCTGTACTGCCTGATGGGCATTACCGATTATTTTGACGGCTATGTTGCACGCTCACGCGGGATCGTGTCGCGGCTGGGGGCTTTTCTTGACCCGATCGCCGACAAGATCATGATCGCGGCGGTGATCCTGCTGCTGGTTTTCACCCGCGACATTTCGGGCTATCATGTCATCGCTGCGCTGATGATCCTGCTGCGCGAAATCATCGTATCGGGCCTTCGCGAATTCCTCGCGACGCTGCAGGTATCGATGCCGGTGACGCAGCTCGCCAAGTGGAAGACGACGTTCCAGCTCGTCGCGTTCGGGGCGCTGATTCTGGCAGGGGCGCTGCCGCAAATGGCGTGGATCAAGACCGTCGGGCTTGCCTCCTTGTGGGGCGCCGCGGTGCTGACGCTGATCACCGGCTGGGACTATCTGCGCGTCGGCCTGAAGCATATGGATTGAGCATCGGATGCCGCTGGAGATCGCCTATTTCGCCTGGGTGCGCGACCGCATGGGAGTGGCCGACGAGACGGTCGACCTCCCCGCTAGCGTAAGCAATGTGAGCAGCCTGGTTGCATGGCTTGCAGCGCGCGATGCGCGCGGGCAAATCGCTTTTGCCGAACCGCAGCGTATCCGCGCCGCAATCGACGGCGTGATGATGGGCCTCGACGCGCCGCTTGCCGGGGCGCGCGAGGTCGCGCTGTTTCCGCCGGTGACGGGCGGATGATCCGCGTGGCGGTCCAACCGGCGGCGATCGACATCGCCGCCGAACTCGACCTGCACGACGCGGGCGGGCATGGCGCGAGCGCCAGTTTTATCGGGCGGGTGCGCGGCGACGGCGACCTGACCGAGCTGTTCCTCGATCATCACCCCGCGATGACCGCGGCGGGGCTGGCCGATCTGGCGCATGCCGCGGCCGACCGCTGGCACCTTTCGGCGTTGACCCTGATCCACCGCGTCGGCGCGATGGTGCCGGGCGAGACGATCGTGTTCATCCTCGCCAGCAGTCCGCACCGCGCCGAGGCGCTGGCGGCGTGCGAGTTTCTGATCGACCGGCTGAAAACCGACGTCATGCTGTGGAAGCGCGAGACCTTTGCCGACGGGCAAGTCCGCTGGGTCGAACCCCGCGAGGGCGACGAGGTTCGCGCGGATCGCTGGGGCTGACTTCAATTTCCGTTCGTGTCGAGCGAAGTCGAGACACCCATCGGATAGCGCGCGGCCGAGGGGCATCTCGACTGCGCTCGATGCGAACGGGTTTGGTTGGTTTTAATCCGCCTGATGTTTGCGAAAAATGTCCGCGAGCATCCGGAATTCCTCGGCGCGCGGGCTTCCCTTGCGCCACACCAGCGCGATCGTACGCCAGTCATGCTCCGAATCGAGCGGGCGGGTGTCGATGTCGGTGTGGTCGAGGATGCCCGCCTCGATAGCCATTTGCGGCAGCATCGTGATGCCAAGGCCGTTGTCGACCATCTGCACCAGCGTGTGGAGCGAGGTTCCCATCATTCGGGCGCCGGCGCGTAGTTCGGGGCGGTTGCACGCGGCGAGGACGTGGTCCTTCAGGCAATGGCCATCCTCGAGCATCAGCATCTGCGCGGGATCGATCTGGTCGGCGCTGACCATCGCGGGCAGGTCCTCCGACTGGTCGCCCGGGAAAGCGACGAACAAAGCGTCGTCGAACAAATTCTCGGCTTCGACGTCCCCGCACGCGTAGGGGAGCGCGAGCAGGACGCAATCCACGGTGCCGTGGTGCAGCGATTCGCACGCCTGCGCGCTCGGTTCTTCGCGGAGGAAAAGCTTGAGCGACGGGCGTTCCTTGCGGAGCCGCGGCAGCAGGCCGGGGAGGAGGAAGGGGGCGATCGTCGGGATGACGCTCATCCTGAGTTCGCCGACGAGCGGCGCGGCGGCGGCGGCGGCCATGTCGGCTAACTCCTCGGCTTCGCGCAGCACGCGGTGCGCCTTTTCGACGATCGCGTTGCCGAGCCCGGTGAAGCGGACGACGCGGCGGGTGCGTTCGACGAGCGTCTGGCCAAGCAGCGTTTCAAGCTCGCGGATGCCCGCCGACAGCGTCGACTGGGTGACGTTGCAGCCGTCGGCGGCGCGGCCGAAATGGCCGTGTTCGTGCAATGCGACGAGATATTGCATCTGTTTCAACGAGGGGAGGTAATTGTGCATTGATCGGATGTAGCAATTATTGAGAGGATTTTGAACAAGTTTACCGATTAAAATTCGTGGCCATAATGGCGGCGTTTATTGTCGTTTTCCGCGCCGCCGTGATAGCAATCCCCGATCAACCGGCGCGGAGGGGCGTATGGCAGTTTCTCGTTTTCTGATCGGCGGCGTAGCGAGCGCGCTGTTGCTGACCGGCGGGCTCTTCATGTGGAAGGGCTATACGCAGATTGCAGAGGAAGAGGTGCTGCCCGATCCGCCGCCCGCCTTGCCGGCGATTCCGGTCGTGGCAGCGGGGGCACCCAAGCGCGGGCCCGCGCCGCCGGCGCTGCCCGCCGCCAAGGAGGCGTCGCGCGAAGAGCGGCGTTTCAACCGCTTCGACCGCGACCGCAACGACCGGATCAGCCGCGTCGAGCTGATGTCGTCGCGCACCGCGGCGTTCCGCAAGCTCGACAAGGACGGCAATAATCTGCTGACCTTCGAGGAATGGGCCGCGGCGACGGGACAGCGCTTCGCCGGGGCCGATGGCGACAGGTCGGGCGATCTGACGCGCGCGGAATTCTCGACGACGGCGCCGAAGCAGGCGACGAAACCGAAGTGTAGTTGCTAGGCAGCGACCCCGTCGGCCTGCTCGATCCACGCCGCGAGTGAAGCACCGGCGCGCGCGGTATAGCCGAGCTTGCGGTCCTTTTTGCGCACATCCTCGGCAAGTGGCGGGAAGAGGCCGAAATTAACGTTCATCGGCTGGTAGCTCGCGGCATCAGCGCCGCCGGTGATGTGCCCGAGCAGCGCGCCGAGCGCGGTTTCGGGCGGCGGCGGCGCGAGGTCGCGTCCCGCAAGCTCGGCGGCAGCAAAGCGCGCGGCGATCAGGCCGATGGCCGCGCTTTCGACATAGCCTTCGCAGCCGGTGATCTGCCCCGCGAAGCGGATGTGCGGCGCCGATTTGAGGCGAAGCTGCGCGTCGAGCAATTCAGGCGAGCGGATGAAGCTGTTGCGGTGGAGCCCGCCGAGGCGCGCGAACTCGGCCTTTTCGAGCCCGGGGATGGTGCGGAACAATTCGACCTGCGCGGCGTGCTTCAGCTTGGTCTGGAAACCGACCATGTTCCACAGCGTGCCGAGCGCATTGTCCTGACGCAGCTGGACGACCGCATAGGGCCAGCGCCCGGTGCGCGGATTGTCGAGACCGACGCCCTTCATCGGGCCGAAGCGCAAGGTTTCGGGGCCGCGTTCGGCCATCACTTCGATCGGCATACAGCCTTCGAAATAGGGGGTGTCCTTTTCCCAATCCTTGAACTCGGTCTTGTCGCCATCGACGAGCCCCTGGACGAAGGCGTAATACTGATCCTTGTCCATCGGGCAGTTGATATAGTCCTTGCCGTCGCCGATCGGGCCGACCTTGTCCCAGCGGCTCGCCATCCACGCGACATCCATGTCGATGCTGTCGCGGTAGACGATCGGCGCGATCGCGTCGAAGAAGGCGAGGGCATCCTTGCCCGTCGCGGTGCCGATACTCGAGGCGAGGCCGGCGGCGGTAAGCGGGCCCGTGGCGACGATCGTCAGGCCTTCTGACGGCAGCGTATCGATGCGTTCGCGTACGATGGTGACGTTCGGGTGATTTTCGAGCGCGTGCGTCACCCCGCCCGAGAAAAGGTCACGATCGACCGCGAGCGCCGATCCTGCGGGCACCTTGTGGACATCGGCCTCGCGCATGATGATCGAGCCGAGCGTGCGCATTTCGCGGTGGAGCAGGCCGACCGCGTTGCTGTCGCCATCGTCGCTGCGAAAGCTGTTCGAGCAGACCATTTCGGCGAGTGCGTCGCCCTGATGCGCCGGGGTCATGTCGCCGCCGCCACGCATCTCCGACAAACGCACGCGAAAACCCGCCTCGGCGAGCTGCCACGCGGCCTCGGATCCGGCGAGGCCGCCGCCGATGATGTGAATGTCGTAGCTCATTTACGCGCTTTCCAATTAACCTTGGCCGTTGACTTGCACTTGATCCGCCGCGCACTAGGCCCGTTGAAGACAAGATGCAAAGGGACGGATGATGAGCGGGGAGCAAGGTTGGGATCGCGCGCGCTGGTTGTGGCTGTTGGCACTGGCCGGCGGGACCAGCTTTTTCGTCGCGGTTTTCTTGCGGCTCGACGGCCCCGCAATCTGGGCCTGGAAGACAAGCGGCGTCGGCTTGCTCGCGGTTTGGGCGGCGGTGAATGCCCGCGAGAAGACAGGCTGGCTTATCGCGGCCGCCCTCGGCTTTGGCGCGCTCGGCGATTATCTGCTCGATGCGAAGGGGCTCGAGACCGGGGCGGTGGCGTTCGTGGTCGGACATATCATCGCGATCACCCTCTATCTGATGAATAGGCGGGTGCAGATGACGCCGTCGCAGCGCCTGCTGGGCTGGCTGACGATGCCCGCGACGCTGGTGATCGTTTGGGCGATGCTGAGCCCCGCGCCGGGTTGGTGGCACGCCGCCGTCTATTCGCTGTTCGTCGCCGCAATGGCGGCGGCCGCATGGACCAGCCGCTTTCCGCGCTATCGCACCGGGATGGGCGCGATGATGTTCCTGGCCAGTGATCTCTTCATCTTTGCGGGCGAGGGCGCGGTGCTGTCCAAGGACGTGACGATGTGGCTCGTCTGGCCGCTCTATTTCGCGGGGCAGGCGTTGATCGCATGGGGCGTGGTGGGCACCCTCGCGAAAGAAGCGCGCGGCTGATCAGGAAGGCGGCGCCGCTTCGCCGACGAGCAGCGCCTCGATGTCCGAAACCGGGCGATCGGTCATGGCCTTGACATGCTCGCCGACGAGGCGGGCGCTCACCTCCTTGTGCCAGAGCGGGCGCAGTTCGCCCATCGTGCGCGCGGGCGCGATCACGACCAGCGCGTCGAACTTGCCCGCGAGCGCCATCGCGTTGATCTTTTCGGCGAGGTCGCGTGCGAAGCGGTCTTCCTCCTGCTGGTGGAAATCGGGTTCGCCCATCGTGCCGCCGCTAAGGCCGGTCCCGGCGGGGGCGGGCGATTGGCCCGAGGCATCGGTCTTGATGTCGCTATCCTTGCGATCGTCGCGTTCCTGATGTGACGTGGTGCGCAGATCGATCTGCCGCGCGTCGCCTTGATTGCGCAGAAACAGGGCTTTTCGGCCATCGGCGACAAGAACGAGGGTGTTGGGGGCGAGAGTCATGATGTTGCTCCTTCTGCGGCAAGCAACGCATGGGCTATCGCCGAAGTTTCTCTATCCGTCCCACGCCGCAATCGTCGTACGGTGGAGCAGGCGGTCGTAGCCGTCGTAGCCCCCGGTCGCGCGGTGGAGGACCGAGCGATTGTCCCACATGATCAGCATGTCGGGTTCCCATATGTGGCTGTACCGAAATTCCTCGCGCCCCTGCCACTGGATCATTTCGTACAGGAGCGGCAGACCTTCGCTATCGTCGAGGCCGTCGAAGCCGATGATATAGCCCGCGCAGCCGAACAGGCCGGGGCGACCCGTTTCCGGATGTGCGCGGACGAACGGGTGAAGCTGCGTATCGAGCGCCTCTTCACCCGAGCGTATGTCCATGCTCCGATCCTTGTCGTTCGCTCCGTACATACCCGAGGGGGCGTAGCCGGCGCGGGCGCTGTGGATCGCCTGCAGCCCCTCGATGCGCGCGCGAAGGTCGGCAGGCATCGCGTCGAGCGCGGCGTGCTGGTTCGAAAATTCGGTGTTGCCGCCGACGGGCGGGATGGTGATGCCGAACAGGCAGGTGCCCGCGGGTGGTCGCGCCTGAAAACTCCAGTCGCTGTGCCAGTTTTCGGCGAAGAGCGGTGCGGTCTCGTCGGCCTTTCGTTTCACCGCGATGATATGCTCGTGGCCCGGGATCGGGCGGATGAACGGATCGTCGCCGAAGCCGCCGAAATAGCCGGTGAAACGCTCAAGATCGTCCTCGCTCATCTTCTGGCCGGGAAAGGCCAGGACATGATGGTCGAGCCACACCGAACGGATTTCGGCAATGGTTTCGGGCGTGAGCGGCTGCGTCAGGTCGACGCCGGTCACGCGCGCGCCGCACGCCTGACCGCTGGGAGTGATGATGAGCGTCATCGTCAGATGCTGCGCCGATCGGGGCGCGGGGTCAATCGGGCGCGGCGATCCAGCGGTCGATCTGCGCTTCGAGCACCGGCAGCGGCACCGAGCCCCGGCCGAGGATGATCTCGTGAAACATGCGCTGGTCGTATCGTGCGCCCAGTGCCTTCCGCGCGCGGTCGCGCAATGCGAGGATGTGCTGCATGCCGACCTTGTACGAGGTCGCCTGACCCGGGGTGACGAAATAGCGGCGAATTTCGGAGCGGATCTTGGCGATCGGCTGCGGCGAATTGGCGGTGTAAAAGGCCAGCGCCTCCGCCTCGCTCCATCCCTTGGCGTGGATTCCGGTGTCGACCACCAGGCGTATGGCGCGCCAGATCTCGCGACCCAGCCGTCCGAAATCGCTGTAGGGATCGGTGTAGAAACCCATCTCCTTCGAAAGCCGTTCGACATAGAGCGCCCAGCCCTCGCCATAGGCGCCGTAAAAATAATTCTTCCGGAACTCGGGCGTGCCCGTCATTTCCTGCGCGAGCGCGATCTGCATATGATGGCCGGGGTGGCCTTCGTGGTAGACGGTGCCTTCGATTTCATAGGTCGGCGTCGCGCGCGTGTCGGCGAGATGGACATAGAAGATGCCCGGCCGTGACCCGTCGAGCGCCGCGGGCGAATAATGCGCCGCGCCGCCCGGTTCCTCGCGAAACGCCTCGACGCGCTTGACGATCAGGTCGGCCTTGGGCAGCCGTCCGAATTGTTCGGGCAGCCGCGCGCGCATGCTGGCGAGATAATCCTCGGACTTCTTGAGATAGATCGCGCGGCCCGCGTCGTCATTCGCGACATAGAAGCGGTCGTCGCTGCGCAGGAAGACGAAGAAATCCTCGAGCTTTCCTTCAAATCCGATCTTCGCCTTCAGCGCCTCCATCTCGGCGCGGATGCGCGCGACTTCGGACAGGCCGAGCGCGTGGATTTCGTCGGCAGTCATGTCGGTCGTCGTCTGCAGGCGCAGCATCGCGTTATAATAAGCCACGCCATCAGGGAGCGACCCCGCGCCGCGCGGCTCGGCCGACGCCTTGGACCGGTCGGCGGTGAGCCATGCGCGCAGCCGGTCGTAAGCAGGCTTCATCGACCCGGTCATCGCCGCGGCCGCCTGCGCGATGTAGCGCTCGGCCGCGGCGGTGTCGATCTTTCCGGCGGTCACGAGGCCCGTCGCCTTCGTCTTGGCATCGGCGAACAGCGCATTGTCCGCACCAGCGCCGAACGGCGCCCCGGCGATAAGACGCCCGACGAGTTCGATCGACTGGTCATAGGCGAAGCCGGGCATGCGCACGCCCTTCGCCGCCGAGGCCTTGGCGCGTTCGAGATAGGCGTCGAGCGTCGGGCCGAGCGCAGTGACCCGCGCGATATAGGCCTCCATATCGGCCGCCGTGTCGACGCGGTGCTGGTTGATCAGGAAATTGGGCAGACCGGTATGCGGCCCGTTGCGGTCGAAGATGTAATTATGCCCGCGCCATTTCGTCGACGCCTCGGCGCGCTCGAGCTCGAGCACCCACATGTCGTAGGAGACCCGCGCGTCCTCGCCGAGTTTCGCGCGATCGAATTGCCGCTTCATCGCGGCAACATTATCCCGGCGCCACTTGAGCCGCGCCGCCGCCGCCGCATCGCTGGGGTCGGTGAGCCGGTCCTGCTGTTCCTTGCGGCCGAGCTGGGTCAGCTGTTCGGGATCGAGCGCCAGCTCGGCCTCGAAGGCGGCGTCGAGAAAGGCGGTGAGCGCCGCGTCGCCCGTACCGCTCTGGATCGCCGCGCGTGCCGCCGGTGCCGCAACCAGGCTGGCCCCCAACGCCCATGAGAATTCCCGTCGTGATAGCCGCACCGGACCCCTTTCTCTGTTATTTTCAGAATCATCGGTAACGCGATTGGCGTCGCACGGCCAAGGCTAAAATTGCCAGTCGCGGGCAGGCCGCTTATGGTGCGGTCGCGCAGCGCGGACGATCGATGTAGACGCCGCCACTTTTTTCATCATCTTGATCCAGCGCCGCGATCTTGCCCCATGCCGGCGAATATGGACATGCGCCATGTCCAAGCTGGAGAACCGCAGATGAAAACCGTGATGAAGATTGCGATGTCGTTTGGCCTTGGCCTGTCGCTCGCGGCTATTCCGGCGCAGGGCATTGCTGCCCTCAAGCAGGGCGCGACGGCGCCCGACTTCACCCTGAACGCTGCGCAGGGCGGCAAACCCTTCGTCCTGTCATTGAAGCAGGCGCTGAAGAAGGGACCCGTCGTGCTCTATTTCTTCCCTGCGGCCTTTACGCCGGGTTGTACGATGGAAGCGCACCTGTTTGCCGAATCGAGCGACGACTTCAACCGGCTGGGCGCCCGCGTCGTTGGCGTCACCGCCGGTAACATCGAGCGCGTCGCGGAATTTTCCAAATCCGAATGCCGCGACAAATTTGCCGTCGCCGCCGACCCGGGTGCGAAGATCGCCGCGAAATATGATTCAACGATGCGGCGCCCCGACGGCACGACGCTTTCCAACCGGACATCCTATGTCATCGCGCCGAACGGAACGATCCTGCTGAGCTACACCGACAACAAACCGCAGGCGCATGTCGAAAAGACGATGGCGGCGGTTCGCGCGTGGAAGGCCCGGCAGCGCTGATTTGGGTTCGGGCGTCGATAGCGGTCAGCCGCTACTTTGGGGTGCCGCTGTAACCCGCGGCTTTCCGCAGTTCGTTTGCGTCCATCACATAGCCGTCGCTCACGACCGTCACCACGCGGCGGAGCGCGCCGAGGTCGGTCGAGGGGTCGCCGTCGACTAAAACCAGGTCGGCTTCCTTGCCCACCGCGATCGAGCCCGTGCGCTTGTCGGCGCCGACGACGCGCGCGGGGACGATGGTGGCGCTCTGGATGGCTTCGGCGGGGCTGAAGCCGGCCTGCTGGTAGATTTCGAGTTCGCGGATGAGCTCGATCCCCCAGCCGTCGGTGCCCGCGACGATCGGCACGCCCGCCTTGTGCAGCCGGCCGACGAGCTCGACCATTTTCGCATAGCTCTTGCGGTAATCGTCGCGCGTCAGCCCTTCGACCAGCGGATAGCCGCCGGCGGTGAACGTCGAGCGTTCGAGGACGGGCGAGATGATGCCCATATAGGGTGTGTAGGCGGGTTGGGGTTTCCCGCCGTCCTGCGTGAGCATGCCCTCGAAAATGACGATTGTCGGATCGACGAGCGTTTTCTTGGCCGCAAGGTCGGCCACGAAACGCGACATCACGGGTCCGTCGAGATCGACATCCTTGAAATATCGCGCAGGCCCTTCGACGCGTTGCCGCGTGTTCGCCTTGTCGATCACTTCGCGCGGCATCGCCTCCATCACCACGAAATTGAGGTGCGTGAGTTCATCATAGCCCGCGGCGACGGCTTCGCTGGGCTTCATCGTGGCGGGGACATGGCCGTGGACATGCAGGCCAAGGCGGTGCGCCTCCGCCGCGGCGGGCGCGATCCACGCCGGATTCATCGAGGTATAGAATTTGACGCCCCACAGGCCGGCGGCCTTGACGCGCCGCACCGCGGCGACGGCTTCGTCGGCGCTGCTGACCACCTCGGCGCCCTGTGCGGCGAGCGGATCCTTCTTGTCGATGATGACCGAGATGAAGGGCTCGCCCATCAGCAGGCTGCCGTCGGCGCGGCGCTTGGTCGCCTCGACCGCGCGGTCGAAGGTCGTCCCGGGGCTGCGGAAGCTGGTGATCCCGTTGGCCATGTTCGAGAGCACGTCCCAATCGTCGCCGATGTGGAGGTGGCTGTCCCATATGCCCGGAACCAGCGTCTTGCCGCGGCCGTCGATGACCTGCGCTCCCGCCGGTACCTCTAATGATCCAGCGGCGCCGATGGCGGCAATCTTGCCGCCCTGCGCGAGCACCGCGCGAGCGGGAAGAAACACGCCCTTGTCGGCGTCGAACAACTGGACATTGTCGAACAGCACGGGGGCTTTCGCGGCGGGCGACAGGAAGCGTTTGGCGATGCCCGAAACCGCTTCGGCGGTCGCCGCTTCCTGCGCGTTGCGTAGCTGCTTCAGCGCGCCTTCATATCCCGCCGGGATCACCGAGATATAGCTGATGTCGGCGAAATAGCGTTTGTTCTCGTCGAGCCAGACGGGAAGCGGCGAGGGCAGGATGCCGCTGACGAAGGCGAGCTGGACCTTCTTGGGGCCGCCGGGCCCCTGGATCACCTGTGTCGGGCCGAAGGTCATCCGCCCCTTGCCGCTCGGCAGGAAATTCAGCCCGGCGTCGCCCGCCGCGGCGAGCGCGTCGATCAGCGGGGCATTCGCGATGCCGACCCCGCCGGCGGGGATGTACCAGCCACCGGCAGTCGCTTCGCCCGAGTCATTCGCCGTTTTCCAGGTTGCGCGGCCATTCGCGATGCGAAATTCCTCGGCGGCGTCGCCCGACGTCGTGACGCCGCGGACGGTGAGTGCCTCGATCGCGCCGCCGGGGCCGAAGGTCGTCACCTGATCCATCTCGGTGATCCAGCCGCGCAGTTCCTGCGACCAGCGATAGGCGGTGCGGCCGTCGGGGAGCTGCCACTGCCACTGGCTGCCGTGCTGGCCGGCTTCGGACACGACCACATATCGCACCGCGTCGGCGGGCGGCTTCAGCAACTCTTCCTTGGGGACGGGTTTCGATTGTGCAGCGGGGGCGGCCGTCTCGTGCGCGGTCGCTGGGATCGATGCGGCCGAGGCCAGCAGGGCGGCAATCAAAACGAGGCGCATCTTCTATCTCCCCCATGCACGGACGGTGCAAAGCCCGACACTGGTAGGAGTTTTTCGGTGCGCGAAGCAAGATGCGACCAACGCCGACGAGCGTTCGATCAAAAGAGTTCCGCTCGCGTTCTAGCCGTCTCCCTCTTTCAAAAGGGGGCAACGATTATTGGTCGCGTTTCTGCAACCCCACCACCGCATGTATCGGCAGCTCTGCATAGATATGCGGGAACAGTTCGCCGCCGCGGGCCGGCTCCCAGCGGATCGCGTCGCCGAGGCAGATCAGGTCCACCTCGGCGATCATCAGGCAGCTTTGCCCCGCGAAATATTTGGCGATCGTCGCCTCGAGCTGCTCGGCGGTCGACAGGTGGATATAGCCATCGGCGATATCCACCGGTGCGCCGCGAAACACGCGTTCGCGCTCGAAATCGGCCCATTGCTGCTGGGTCAGCACCTTGAAGGCCGTCGCAGCGGTCATTCGGGCGCCGTCTCGGTCGGGGTCTCGGCCTCGGGCGTTGCTTCGCCTTCGGTGCCTTCGACCTCTTCCTCGTCGCTTTCCTCGATGAGCGCCGCCGAGACGACATGCTCGTCCTTGGCGACGTCGAACAGGCGTACGCCCGCCGACCCGCGGCCGATGACGCGCATCGAATCGAGGCCCATACGGATCAGCTTCGCCTGATCGGTCACCAGCATCAGCTGATGCACCTTGGTTGCGGGGAAGCTGGCGACGACAAGGCCGTTGCGCGCGATATTATCGATATTGGTGATGCCCTGACCGCCGCGGCCCGTGCGCCGATATTCATAGGCGGACGAGAGCTTGCCATAGCCGTTGGCACAGATGGTCAGGATGAACTGTTCGCGCGCGGCCAGCTCGGCCATGCGCTCGCCATCGAGCGTCGGTTCATTTTCATTATCTTTCCACGGTGCGGCGCGCAGATAGGCTTCGCGCTCGTCGCCGGTGGTGCCGACGCGGTGCAGGATCGAGAGCGAGATCACCTCGTCGCCCTCGGCGAGGCGCATGCCGCGCACACCGGTCGAATTGCGGCTCTGGAATTCGCGCACGTCGTCGCCGGCGAAGCGTATCGCCTTGCCCTGGCGCGTCGCGAGCAGCACATCGTCGCTTTCGTCGAGCAGCGCGACGCCGATCAGGTGGTCGTCCTCATCCTCGCCCTCGAACTTCATCGCGATCTTGCCGTTCGAGGGCACGTTGGTGAAAGCGTCCATGCTGTTACGACGCACGCTGCCCTTCGCGGTTGCGAACATGACGTGCAGCTTGCCCCATTCGGCCTCGTCCTCGGGCAGCGGCAGCACGGTCGAGATCGTCTCGCCCTGCGCGAGCGGCAGCAGGTTGATCATCGGACGGCCGCGCGTCGCGGGTCCGCCTTCGGGCAGGCGCCACACCTTCATGCGGTACACCTTGCCCGCGGTCGAGAAGAAGAGCACCGGCGTGTGCGTCGAGGTGACGAACAGCTCGGTGACGACATCCTCATCCTTCGTCGCCATGCCGGCGCGGCCTTTGCCGCCGCGGCGCTGGGCGCGGAAGGTGTCGAGCGGCGTGCGCTTGATATAGCCGTCGAGGGTGACGGTGACGACCATCTCCTCGCGCTCGATCAGATCCTCGTCGTCGATGCCGTCGGCTGCGGGCGCGAGCAGCGTGCGGCGCGGGGTCGCGAATTCCTCGCGCACCGCGACCAGTTCCTCGCGCATCACGCCATAAAGTTTGACGCGGTCGGCGAGAATCGAAAGCAATTCCTCAATCTCGGTCGCCAACTCACCGAGTTCCTTACCGATTTCGTCGCGGCCGAGCGCGGTCAGGCGGTGGAGGCGCAGGTCGAGGATCGCCTTCACCTGTACTTCGGACAGGCGATAAGTGGCGCTTTCCTCCATCTCGCCCTCGATCGCTTCGACGAGGCGGATGTAGGGGGCGATTTCGCCGATCGGCCATTCGCGCAAGAGCAGCGCTTCGCGGGCGGCGGCGGGCGAGTTCGAGCCGCGGATGATGCGGACGACTTCGTCGAGATTGCTGACCGCGACGACGAGGCCAAGCAAGATGTGCGCGCGGTCGCGCGCCTTGGCGAGTTCGAACTTGCAGCGGCGGGTGATCACTTCCTCGCGGAAGGTGATGAAGGCCGACAATATGTCCTTCAGCCCCATCATTTCGGGGCGGCCGCCGCGGATCGCGAGCATGTTCGCGGGGAAGCTCGACTGCGCCGGGGTGTGGCGCCAGAGCTGATTGAGCACGACCTCGGCGGTCGCGTCGCGCTTCAGCTCGATGACGACGCGCACGCCCTCGCGGTTCGATTCGTCGCGGATGTCGGCGACGCCCTCGATGCGCTTGTCGCGCGCCGCTTCGGCGATCTTCTCGACGAGGCCGGACTTGCCGACCTGGAAAGGAATCGACGTCAGAACAATCGATTGGCGGTCGTTCCGGCCCTCCTCGATGATATGCGTCGCGCGCATCATGATCGAACCACGGCCCGTGGCATAGGCGTTGCGCGCGCCGCCCTGGCCGAGCATCATCGCGCCGGTCGGGAAATCGGGACCGGGGACGATCGCCATCAATTCCTCGAGCGTGACGGGTTCACCACCTTCGAGCTGGCGGTCGATTATCGCGAGCGTCGCGTCGATGATTTCGCCGAGGTTATGCGGGGGGATGTTGGTCGCCATGCCGACCGCGATGCCGCCGGCGCCGTTGACGAGCAGGTTCGGGAAGCGCGCCGGAAGCACGGTGGGCTCCTCGCGGCTGGCGTCATAGTTGGGCTGGAAGTCGACCGTATCCTTGTCGAGATCGTTCAGCAGCACCATCGCGGTCTTGGCGAGGCGCGCTTCGGTGTAACGCATCGATGCTGGCGGATCGGGGTCCATCGAGCCGAAATTGCCCTGACCGTCGATCAGCGGCACGCGCAGCGACCAGTCCTGCGTCATGCGCGCGAGCGCGTCGTAGATCGCGCTGTCGCCGTGCGGGTGATAGTTACCCATCACGTCGCCGACGATCTTCGCCGATTTCTTGTACGGGCGGCCCGGGATGAAGCCGCCTTCCTGCGCCGCGTAAAGGATGCGGCGATGCACCGGCTTCAGCCCGTCGCGCACGTCGGGGAGCGCGCGGCTGACGATCACGCTCATCGCGTAATCGAGGTATGACGTCTTCATTTCGTCGACGATGTTGATCGGCGAAACGCCATCCTCGGACGGCGGCGTAGGCGTATTTTCTTCGGTCAAGACCCGGCCTTTTTTCTGCTTTTCGGGAGATGATTTTTTCCTAGCCGATGGTGGGTGGAAAGGCCAGCGATTCGGTCATTTTTCCGCTATTTTTTTGCGCGCAGAAATGGCGCGTAAAGTGCGGGAAAACGGGGTGAAGGCGTGACGTCATCGGGCCCTATCGCGGGGCTTGCCAATCGCTTCGTCGTCCCTAAAGCTGCGCGCCGATGACCGCTGTTATATACCCCCGGCACCGATGGCCCTGATTGCGCTGGTCGGCGCCAGCGAAACGCTGGCCGACGGGTCGCTCCGCGCGCTCGTCACTGTGGCGGGCGAGACGCTGATCGAGCGGCAGGCGGCGCGTCTTTCCGACGTCGGCGTGACGCATATCGCGGTAGCGGTCGGCGCGGTCCCCGCCGAATTGCTGACGACGTGCGACCGTATCCGCCGCCGCGGACTGAAGGTGACCGCGGTCCGCGCCGCCGCAGACCTGATGGGGCTGGTCGAGCCCGACGATCGTATCATCCTGGTCGCCGACGGCCTGCGTGCGGGCGGGACGCACTATGCGGCGATCGCCCGGCCCGGATCGCCGGCGATCCTCGTGACCGGCGATACGCCGCTGACGCAGGGGTTCGAGCGCATCGACGCGACCCGCCGCTGGGGCGGACTTGCGTGCATTTCGGAGCCGATGGTCGCCGAACTCGCCGCGATGCCCGGCGAATGGGACATGATGCTGACGCTGCTGCGGCTCGCGGTGCAATCGGGCGCGCGGCGGCTCTATTGCGAGCCCGCGCTGTTCGAACAGGGCGAGATCGCGATCGTCGCCGATCGCCCCACCGCGGCGCTGATCGAGCAGTCGAGCCTGCAACAGGTCGAATATGGCGGCATGGGGCTCGGCCGTTCGGCGATCATGATGCCGCTCATCCGGCTTGTCGGACCCTTGCTGGTCAAATCGCCCGCCACCGCGCGCTATCTGCCCTATGTCACCGCGTTGCTGTGGGTGATCGTTGGGTTGCTGGCGGCGACCGGGCTTGCCGCCGCAGGCGCTTTGGTGGCGATCTTCGGCGGGCTTGGCCTGGCCGCGATGCGTTTCCTGTCGGCGTTTCGCGCCGAAAGCGCGGCGCAGGACCGGACCCGCGAGGTGATCCGCACCTTTGCCTGGGTGCTGCTCGCCATTTTCCCGTGGCTCCTGTCGCTCGCCGGTCCGGAGCACAAAATGCCGCTGTTTTCGGTGGCCGCGATGGCGCCGTGCCTCGCCGCGACGATCCTGCTCGCGCGCTGGCTTTACGAGGATTCGGGCGAGCGCCGGCGATTCCACTGGCTGCTTCCCGACGCCGATCAGGCGTGGATCATGCTCGCCCCCGCGCTGTTGTTCGGCTTCGCACCGCTGATGTTTGCGATCCTGCCTCTGCTCGCGCTGTTCCAGATCCTGCTCTGGCTGCGCCTCGCGCGGCGCCCGGAAACACGTTAAAACATATGCGTTTGAAGGTTTAACGCCTATTAACGCTATGCTGTTATTGGCGGATACGCATGAGTGAATCCGCCTCCTCTCCCGGCATCGACCCGCCGTCGCCGACGCTGTCGGCGCGCCTGCGCGAGCTGGCGGGCTATCTGGCCGCGCCGGCTGCCGGGCGGCTCACCGAGGAGCAGCGCGCGCTGTCCTTGGGCGTCGCGCGCCGACTGGTCGTCGATGTCGCGGCAAGGCTCGATCCCCGTATCGATCCGGGTCTCCTGTGGAACGAGTGGCTTCGCGGCGGATTGCCGTGTGCGGCGCGGCTGGCGGGCGTTTGTTTCGCGCGCGCCGAGGAGCATCGCTGGCGCGAGCAATCGGGGCAACGAACCAGCCCGCCGCCGGTTCTGTCCGAACCCGAAACAACCCACGCCGATGCGCCAGCGGAGAGCGTGCCGCTGTCCGATATCGATCGCGCCTATCTCGCGCTGCAGATCGCCGACCGCCGCCGCTTCGACGCGCTGGGCAATCCCGCGCTTGCGATCGCCGATCTCGACGGCGAAACCTTCCGCGCGCTGTTGCTCGATATCGCCGCGTGGCGGCTGGCCGAGGTGAGCGGCGACAAGCGACGTGCCGCCGATCTGGGCGATGCGGTCCGCATCGCGATCGAACGGCAGGCCGACGAAACCGGTATGGCGGACGCCGGACATGCCTATTACGAGGTTTTGGGTGCTGCATTGCCCGCCGCGGCGGCCGCGGCGATCGCACGCCACAATTGGCCGACGCTGATCGCTCTCGCCGCTGCAGCGCACCGCCGCGCCTATGACGACATGGCGATCACGCTCCTGACGGCCGAAACCGCCGCGCTGCCATCGCTGCTCGCGCCGCTGCGCCTCGATCACGCGGCTCTGGCGCCACTCGAGGCGTCGCTGGTTATGCTGCCCGCGCGCGCGGTGAGCGATGTGAACGACGGTGAGTGAGCGCATCATCCGGGGCCGGGTCGACCGGTCGGGGGCGCTGGTCAGCGCCGATACGCCGTTGTTGCGTCTGCAGCAGCGTGCGGGCGCGGGGCTCGATAAGCCGCTCGCGCTGCCGCACCTCGCGCGGCTCGTCGCGCTGGCGCAGCGGCTTCACCGCGACATCAGCCGGCCCCTATACGCCGCCGACGACCATAGCGACATCCACGCGCTCGTCCGCATCACGCCCGATGCCGACGGCGCGAGTCTCGAGATCAGCGACTGGCGTACACGCCCGGTGATGCAGCCGCAGGTGCCTGTGATTGCCGACAGCGCCGCCGTACCGCAAAGCTGGACGTGGGAATGCGACCAACAGCTGCGCCTGGTAGCGCTGCACGCCGCGCCCGATGCGCCCGCCATTCCGGGCGGTTGGGAAGGCCGCTCGCTGTCGGAACTGTTCGAACTCCAGCCCGACGAAGACGGGCGCTTTCCTGTCTTGCGTGCGCTGGCGCGCCAGTCGCGCTTTGAAAGCCAGCGCGTGCAGGCGGCGGGTATCGCGATGACTTTGTCGGGCGAAGCCTTGTTCGACGCCACGGGGCGTTTCACGGGGTTTCGCGGGCTTGCGGTCGTTGCCGAAGATCAGGTGCCCGCCGAACCGAAGGGGGGCGGGGCGCTCATCGATCCGGCGTTCGGATCGCTCCCGCTGTCCGATCCGCAGTTCGGCCGCCGCATCGATGGCGCGCTGCGCGGCCCGCTGAGCCGCATCATCGCGACGGCGGAGACGATTTCGGGGCAGTTCGACGGCCCGATCCGCGCCGATTATGCGCGCTATGCCGGCGATATTGCGCATGCGGGGCGGCACCTTCTCGGCCTCGTCGACGATCTGGCCGATCTTCAGAATATCGAGCGGCCCGGGTTCAAGGCAGCGCGCGACGAAATCGACCTTGGGGATCTCGCGCGCCGCGCGGTCGGCCTGCTCGGCATGAAGGCCGAGGAAAAGGGAATCCGCATCGATGCGCCGCGCACCGACGACCGGGCGCCGGCCACCGGCGAGTTCCGCCGCGTTTTGCAGGTGCTGCTCAACCTGCTCGGCAATGCCATCCGCTATTCACCCGACAACTCGCAAATCTGGATCCGCGTCGACCGCGAAGGCGACCGCGCGATGGTTACCGTCGCCGACCAGGGGCAGGGGATCGACGCCGAGCAGCAGGCCGTGGTGTTCGAGAAGTTCGAGCGGCTCGGCCGCACCGACAGCGGCGGTTCGGGCCTCGGCCTCTATATCGCCCGCCGCCTGGCGCGCGCGATGGACGGCGAACTGACCGTCGATAGTGCGCCGGGCCAGGGCGCGCGCTTTACGCTGAGCCTGCCGGCGCGCGACGCCTGAATCGAAACGGCGGCACAGTCGCCTGCGCCGCCGCTCGAAATTTCCGATCTTTGAGCGCTTAACGCTTGTCCACCGGGACGAACGGACGATGCGCCGCGCCAGTGTAGAGCTGACGCGGGCGGCCGATCTTCTGCGCGGGGTCCGAAATCATTTCGTTCCACTGCGCAACCCAGCCGACGGTGCGGGCGAGCGCGAAGAGCGCGGTGAACATCGTCGTCGGGAAACCGATCGCCGACAGGATCACGCCCGAATAGAAATCGACGTTCGGGAAAAGCTTCTTCTCGATGAAATAGGGATCGTTGAGCGCCATTTCCTCAAGCTGCAACGCGACTTCGAAGACGGGGTCGTTGACCTTGAGCGCTTCGAACACTTCGCGCACCGTCTTCTGCATCACGGTCGCGCGCGGATCGTAGTTTTTATAGACGCGGTGACCGAAGCCCATCAGGCGGAACGGATCGTCCTTGTCCTTCGCGCGCGCGATATATTCGGGAATGCGTTCCGGGCGGCCGATTTCGCGCAGCATGTTGAGCGCGGCTTCGTTTGCACCGCCATGCGCGGGGCCCCACAGGCAGGCGATGCCCGCGGCGATGCACGCGAAGGGATTGGCGCCCGACGAACCCGCGAGGCGGACGGTCGAGGTCGACGCATTCTGTTCGTGATCGGCATGGAGGATGAAGATACGGTCGAGCGCGCGTTCGACGACCGGGTTCACCTCATAGGGCTCCGCGGGCACGCCGAAGGTCATGCGCAGGAAATTGCCGGTGTAGCTCAGCGAATTGTCGGGATAGACGAAGGGCTGGCCGACCGAATATTTATACGCCATCGCGGCGATCGTCGGCATTTTTGCGATCAGGCGGTGGCTGGCGATCATCCGCTGGTGCGGATCGTGGATCTCGGTCGAGTCGTGATAAAAAGCGCTGAGCGCGCCGACGACGCCGCACATGACGGCCATCGGGTGCGCGTCGCGGCGGAAACCGCGATAGAAGGTCGCGAGCTGTTCGTGCAGCATCGTGTGACGCGTGATCGTCGTGTCGAAATCGGCCAGTTCCTGCGCATTCGGCAGTTCGCCGTTGAGCAGCAGGTAACAGGTTTCCATGAAGCTCGAATGTTCGGCGAGATCGCCGATCGCATAACCGCGGTGCAGCAGCACGCCCTCGTCGCCATCGATATAGGTGATCTGCGATTCGCAGCTCGCGGTCGAGGTGAAGCCGGGATCGTAAGTGAAGGCGCCGGTCTGGGCGTAGAATTTGCGGATATCGACGACGTCGGGGCCGACGGTGCCCGACAGGACAGGGCTGTCGACGGTCGTGTCGCCCAGCGTGATTTTCGCGGTGTCGGTCATATTTTATTCCCTGTACTGACAGCGGGGAGAGAGAGTGGCTACGCCCCTGCCGGATAATGTTGCGCTGCGTCAAGTCGGGCCAGACTGACATCTCGTCCGAGCAACAGCAGCACGTCGAAAATTCCTGGGGAAATGGTTCGGCCGGTTAGTGCAGCGCGTAGGGGTTGCGCGAGTTTTCCGAGCCCCAGTTCGGCGGCTTCGGCTTCGGCGCGCACGGCCGCATCCAGCTCTTCTATCGTCCAGTCGTTCAGCCCGCGCAGCCGCTCTGTCACTGCGGCAAGCAGGCCTTCGGGCGAGGCCCTTAGCACCTCGGCCGCCTTTTCGTCCACCGGCAACGGGTCGGGCTGGAACAGGAAAATTGCGCCATCGGCGATTTCGTCGAGCGTCTTGGCGCGGGGTTTCAGCGACTCCATTGCGCGCGTCAGCAGTTCGCGATCGGCGCCGTCCAGCGCGCGGCCGACCAGTTTTTCGACCCGCGGCGCCACCAGATCGGCGAGCCGGGCATCGCCAGCCTCACGGAGATAATGGCCGTTTAGATTCTCGAGCTTTTTGAAATCGAAACGCGACGGCGAGCGGCCGACATGCGCGAGGTCGAACCATTCGGTCGCCTGCGCGCGGCTGATGATTTCATTGTCGCCATGTCCCCAGCCGAGGCGGAGGAGGTAATTGTTCACCGCTTCGGGCAGATAGCCCATTTCATCGCGATACGCGTCGACCCCGAGCGCCCCATGGCGTTTCGACAGCTTCGCGCCGTCGGCGCCGTGAATAAGCGGAACATGCGCATAGACCGGCTCGCGCCAGTTCATCGACCGGATCAGCGCGAGTTGGCGGAACGCGTTGTTGAGATGGTCGTCGCCGCGAATGACGTGCGTCACGCCCATATCATTATCGTCGACGACGACGCTGAGCATATAAGTCGGGGTTCCATCGCTGCGCAGCAGGACAAAATCGTCGAGTTCGGCGTTCTGGACGGTGACATCGCCCTGAACCTTGTCGGCGATGGTTGCCGCGCCATCCTGCGGCGCGCGCAGGCGGATGACATGCGGCACCGACGGATCGCCGTCGTTCCGATCACGCCACTGGCTGCGGACGCGGAAGGGCAGGCGCTTTTCCTGCGCCTCGGCGCGCATCGCGGCGAGTTCGTCCTGCGTCAGGTAGCAGCGATAGGCTTCGCCTTTCGCGAGCAGTTCCGCCGCAACTTCGGCATGGCGCGGCGCGCGCGCGAACTGGAACACGGTCTCGCCATCCCAGTCGAGGTCGAGCCACTGCATTCCGTCGAGGATCGCATCGATCGCCGCGTCGGTCGAACGTGCACGGTCGGTATCTTCGATCCGCAGCAGGAATTTCCCGCCATGATGCCGCGCGAACAGCCAGTTGAACAAGGCGGTACGCGCGCCGCCGATGTGCAGGAAACCGGTCGGCGAGGGGGCAAAGCGCGTCACCACGTCGGCGCCGCTTGCCTCGGGATTCGCTTCTGCCACTTTGGTTTGGTTTTCGGTTGCCACCATGGCCTCTTTCACTCAATTTGCCGCCATTCTGGGCGGGGATCGGGGGAGCCCCTAGCATGGCGACAAGGCAGCTTCAAACGCCCATTGCCGCACGCTGGACAAGTATCCGGCGCGGCGCGGGTGACGCGCTCGAAACGCGGCTGGAGGCGGAGCGCGAGCGGATCGGGCTCTGGCTGCCGGTCGCGCTCGGCGCCGGTATTGCTGCCTGGTTTGCGCTACCCGCCAAGGCGCACTGGATCGGGTTGTTGCTCTTGCTCGCGGGCGGCTTGTGCGGGGGGCTGCTGATCGGCTGGCAAGGCCGCCTCGGACGGGTTGTTGTCGTGGGATGCAGCGTCATGGCGGCGGGCGTGCTGCTCATCTGGACACGCGCCGTTTGGGTCGCGGCGCCGGTTCTGGCGGGACCGGTGGTGACCGAATTTTCCGCGATCGTCGAGCGCGCCGAGCCGCTGCCCGCCAAGGGCCAAATTCGCATTCTCGCCTTGCCACAGAACCGTCCCGACTTGCCACCGCGCGTGCGACTGACGTTGCGCAGCGAACAGGCGGCGACGCTTACCGACGGCGAAACGATCGGGGTCAGGGCGCGTCTGATGCCGCCACCGACCGCGAGCCTGCCGGGCGGATATGATTTTGCGCAGCGAGCTTGGTTCGACCGGATCGGGGCCGTCGGGACAGTGCTGGGCGAAGTTTCGCGCGTACCGGCGAAAGGCGCCGTAACCCCGCCGCTGCGCGCGCGGCTCAGCGCGCATATCCACGGGCAGGTCGACGGGTCTCCAGGAGGCATTGCTGCGGCGCTGGTGACAGGCGATCGCGGCGCTATCAGCGAAGCGGACGAGGAGGCGATGCGCCGCAGCGGGCTGGCGCATCTCCTGTCGATCAGCGGGTTGCATGTGACCGCCGTGGTCGGTTTTGCGATGTTGCTCACGATGCGGCTCCTCGCGCTCAGCCAGAGGCTCGCACTGGCGGGCTATGTCCTGCCCCTCGCGGCAGCGGCCGGGGCGCTCGCCGGCGGCGGGTATACGTTGCTCGCCGGGGCCGAGGTACCGACCCTGCGCTCGTTCATCGCCGCGCTGCTCGTGCTCATCGCTTTTCTTATGGGCCGTGAGGCGCTGACGCTGCGGCTGGTGGCCGCGGGCGCGTTGATCGTATTGATCTGGCGCCCCGAGTCGCTCGCCGGGCCAAGCTTCCAGCTGAGCTTTGCAGCGGTCACCGCGATCATTGCGCTGCATGAAAGTCGGCCGATGCACGCCTTCCTCGCCCGGCGGGATGAGGCAATGGTGATCCGCTTGGGACGCGGCGTGGCGGGATTGCTCCTTACCGGCCTTGTCGTCGAAATCGCGCTCGCGCCGATCGCGCTGTTCCATTTCCACAAGGCGGGGCTGTACGGCGCGCTCGCCAATGTGGTCGCGATACCGCTGACAACCTTTGTCATCATGCCCGCCGAGGCGCTCGCCTTGCTGTTCGACAGCGTGGGGCTCGGCGCGCCCTTCTGGTGGATTACCGAACAGGCTCTGCTCGCACTGATCGGGCTGGCGCACGGTGTTGCCGATGCGCCGGGTGCGGTCGCCATGATGCCGAGCTTTCCGCGCTGGGGTTTTGCCTTGGCGGTATTCGGAGGGCTTTGGTTGCTGCTTTGGAAGACAGGGTGGCGCCGCATCGGCGCGGTGCCGCTGGCGATCGGCATGGCGGCGCTGCTTGTCCAGCCGCGCCCCGACCTGCTTGTCACCGGCGACGGCCGCCATATCGCCGCCGCGATGCCCGATGGCAGCTACGCGCTGCTCCGCGACAAGGCGGGCGACTATGTGCGCGACAGCATGGCCGAGGCCGCCGGGGTCGATGCTCCGCTCGCCGCCCTCACCGAACTCGATCATGTCGAGTGCAATCGCGATTTCTGCCGCTGGAGCCAAGGCGAGGGCGCTGCGCGGCGCATCATCCTCGCCTCGCGTGGCCGCGACCGGATCGAGGGTGCGGAAATGGCGGCGGCCTGCGCCGCCGCCGACGTCGTGATCAGCGACCGCTGGTTACCGCACGAGTGCGCGGGGCGCTGGATGACGATCGATCGCGACAGCCTCGCGACAAGCGGCGGGCTGGCGCTCTATCTGGGCGAAAAGCCCGAAGCCGTCGCCACGCTCAAAGCGGGCGACGGGCATCCTTGGCGCTTGCCGCAGCAGCTTAGTGGTAACGACGAAGCAATCCCGACAGGCGCCCCTGCACGATGACGCGGTCGGCGGGGTAGCGCTGCGGTTCATAGGCAGCGTTCGCCGGGTCGAGGCGGATCATCTGCCCTTCGCGGCGGAAATATTTGAGCGTCGCATCCTGCCCGTCGACCAGCGCGACGACGATATCGCCTTCGCGCGCGGTACTGGCTTTCTGGATCAGCGCATAATCGCCGTCGAAAATGCCCGCCTCGACCATCGAGTCGCCCGACACTTCGAGCGCATAATGTTCGCCCGAACCGAGCAACGCGGCGGGAACAGCGAGATTGTTGTGATCCTCGAACGCCTCGATCGGGACGCCGGCTGCGATCTTGCCGTGCAGCGGAACCTCGATGATGTCGTTGGCCGCGATCGGCTTGAGTGCCGGGGGCGCCTTGCGGAGCGGGACGACATTTTCACGTCCCGGCGTCGTGGCTTTCGCGGCCTCGGGCACCTTGAGCACTTCCAGCGCGCGTGCACGGTTGGGCAGGCGGCGGAGAAAGCCCCTTTCTTCCAAGGCGCTTATCAGGCGATGTATGCCCGATTTCGACTTCAGGCCCAGCGCCTCCTTCATCTCCTCGAACGAGGGCGAGATGCCGCTCGTGTCGAGACGTTCCTGGATGAAGTGGAGCAGCTCATGCTGCTTTGCGGTCAACATCGGTCGTTCTCCATGATGCCAGTTCCGGACATATTGAGAACGATAGTGGAACAAAGCGGAACTTGTCAAGCGATGACGATATAGTCCGCCATGTCGCCTGCCGCGCGCGCCGCCGCGCCAATGTCGCGGATCAACAAGGCATTGGCCGATGCAAGCGGCAGCGTGAGCCCGCTTTCCTGCCCGAAGCGCGGAGTGAGCTGCCCGCCCTCGAGTCGCGCGCGAAGATAGTCGCGGCGCGTCCCACCCTCGGCCAGCGCCGCGGCGAGCGGCGCCCGGTGCACGGCGGGAAAAGGATCGCGCGCGCCGGCAAGGTGGCGGACGAGCGGGAGAAGGAACAATGTCGCGGTGACATAGGCCGACGACGGATTGCCGGGCAAGCCGAGCAGGATCGCATCGCCGATCGTGCCGGCGATCAGTGGTTTGCCCGGGCGCATCGCGATTTTCCAGAAATCGAGCTGGCCGCCGGCGTCTTCGAGAGCGCCGCGGACATGGTCGTGATCGCCGACCGAGGCGCCGCCGACGGTGACGATGACGTCGTGACGCCGCGCCAACTCCTTGAGAATTTTTGCAAGTGTCGCGCGGTCGTCGCGGAGATGGTGCGGCAGGATCGTTTCGGCAACCTCGCCGACGAGCATCGCGGCGAGCATCGCGCCGTTGCTGTCGGGAATCTGGCCGGGGGCGAGCGGGTGTCCCGGCTGGACGAGTTCGTCGCCGGTGGTGAGGATCGCGACGCGCGGACGGCGGCCGACGGCAAGCTGGCCGGCACCGCTCATCGCCGCCGCGGCGATGGCGCCCGGGGTCAGGCGCGTGCCCGCCGGCAGCAGGCAATCGCCCGCGGCGAAATCGGCGGCGCGCGCGCGAATGTGGCGGCCGCGCGTGCCGGGACCATCGCCCCTCAGGGTTAGCCGCGCGCCGTCGCGGGTGACGTCTTCCTGGACGATCACCGTGTCGGCGCCGTCAGGAAGCATCGCGCCGGTGAAAATCCGCATCGCCTCGCCGGCTTTCACAATGCGGTCGGGTGCGGCCCCGGCGGCCGCCTCGCCGATGACCGACCATGGCCCGGGCAGATCGTCGAAACGGATCGCATAGCCGTCCATCGCCGACAGCGGCGCGGCGGGCTGGTCGCGCACAGCGATGACATCGCTTGAAAGATAACGGCCAAGCGATTCGGAAAAGGCGATATTTTCGCTGGTGAGTGGTGCGCGCAGCGCGAGCAGCCGGGCCTGCGCTTCCTCGACGGGAAGCAGCCCGCTCATTCGGCGCGCCAGTCGCCCGAGCGCCCGCCGCTCTTTTCGAGCAGGCGGATGTCGCCGACGATCATCGCGCGGTCGAGCGCCTTTGCCATGTCGTAGAGCGTGAGCAGCGCGACCGACGCCGCGGTGAGCGCTTCCATCTCGACCCCGGTCTGGCCCGTCGTCTGCGCGGTAGCAATGACCGATATGCCGCTGTCTTCCCACGCGAAATCGATGCCGACCTTGGTCAACGCGAGCGGATGGCAAAGCGGGATGAGGTCGGCGGTGCGTTTTGCGGCCATGATCCCGGCGATGCGTGCGGTCGAGAGTATGTCGCCCTTCGGCGCATTGCCGCTGCGGATTGCGTCGAGCGCGGACGGCGACATGGTGATCCGCCCACCGGCGACCGCGCGACGCTGCGTCGCCGGTTTAGCGCCGACATCGACCATCGACGCAGCCCCGCTTTCGTCGAGGTGCGTCGGCCGCGTCACGCCGCGGCGCCCGTGAGCAGCTGGCGCGTTGCCGCCGTGACGTCATCCTGGCGCATCAGGCTTTCGCCAACGAGGAAGGCACGGACGCCGCTCTCCGCCAATCTTTCGCAGTCGGCATGGCTCGCGATGCCGCTTTCGCCGACGAGCAGGGTGCCCGGCGGGACCAGCTTTGCAAGGCGTTCGGTAACGGCGAGGTCGGTTTCGAAGGTACGGAGATCGCGGTTGTTGACGCCGATCAGTCGCGACTGGAGCCGGGCCAGCGCGCGGTCGAGTTCGGCCTCGTCATGCACCTCGACGAGCACGTCCATCCCGCGCTCGATCGCTGCGGCCTCGATCTCGCGCATCGCGCCGTCGTCGAGCGCGGCGACGATGATCAGGATCGCGTCGGCGCCGATCGCGCGCGCTTCGGCGACCTGCCAGGGATCGACCATAAAATCCTTGCGGAGCGCGGGGAGCGGACAGGCAGCGCGCGCTGCGATCAGATAATCCTCATGTCCCTGAAAATAAGGGGCGTCGGTGAGGACGGAGAGGCACGCCGCCCCACCCGCCACATACGCGCGCGCATGATTGGCAGGGTCAAAATCCTCCCTTATCAGTCCCTTGGAAGGCGAAGCCTTCTTCACTTCGGCGATTAGGCCGAAGTCGCCCGCATCGATCTTTGCCTGCAATGCGGCGGCGAAGCCGCGCACCGGGCCTGCGTCGATCGCATCGAGGTCGGCCAAGGAGCGCGCGGCGCGGCGCTCGGCGACTTCGTCGGCCTTGGTAGCAAGAATTTGGGTCAGCTTGTTCATTTATAGGCGATCCAGCAATTGAGCAGCGCGTTGGCAAGACCTTTGTCGATCGCCTCGGCGGCTTCCTCGACGCCTTCGAGCTGTGTGTCGGCCACACCCGCGACGATGAGCGCTTCGGCGGCGTTATAAAGCACCGCGTCGCGATAGGCGCCGGGCTCGCCTTCGAGCAGGCGGCGCAGCGCCTTGGCATTATATTCGGCGTCGCCGCCGCGGATTTCGGCGAGCGAACGCGTCGGAAGTCCCGCATCGGCGGCCACGCTGCGCTGCATGCGCACGCCCTCGGGCAAGACCACCGCGACCTCGTTGCCGCCCGCGAGCGAGAGTTCGTCGAGCCCCTCGTCGCCCGAAATAACGCGTGAATGCGCGGTGCCGAGCCGGTGCAGCGCCTCGGCATAGACGGGGACATAGGCGGGGCGTGCAATGCCGACGAGCTGGCGCGTGACGCGCGCGGGATTGGCGAGGGGCCCCATCAGGTTGAAGATCGTCCGGCGTCCGATCGCCTTGCGGATCGGCATGATGCGCTTCATCGCCGGATGCCGCGTTCCGGCAAAGAGGAAGCAGATGCCGAGGTCGGCGAGCTGTTCCTCGGCCTGCCTGTCGGCGCGCTCCATATCGAGCCCGAGCGCCTCCAGCGTATCGGCCGCGCCCGACTTTGAGGAAGCCGCACGATTTCCGTGCTTTGCGACCGGAACCTCGCACGCCGCTACGACGATCGACACGGCAGTCGAGACGTTGAGCGTATGATGGCCGTCACCGCCGGTGCCGCAGACGTCGATCGCGCCGGCAGGAGCATCGATCGGAATCAGCCGGTCGCGCATCGCCTGCGCGGCGGCGGCGATTTCGACCATCGTTTCGCCGCGGTCGGAGAGCGCGGTGAGGAATTCGACAATATTCTCGTCGCTGGCACCGCCGTCGAGCATCGTCGCAAAGGCATCGGCTGCCTCGTCATGTTCGAGCAGCCCGGCGGGATCGGGAAACGGACCGAAACGGCTCATGCGGCTTTCCGTTCGCCGACCGGCAACCCCGCAATTTTCAGGAAATTGGCGAGCATCGCATGGCCATGTTCGGTCGCGATGCTTTCGGGGTGGAACTGGACGCCGTGGATCGGGAGGTCGACATGGCGGAAGCCCATGACCGCGCCGTCGTCGCTGGTCGCGTTGATCACGAGGCTTGTGGGAATGTCGACGACCTCGAGGCTGTGGTAGCGTGTGGCCTGAAACGGCGAGGGCAGGCCCGCGTAGAGCCCGCTGTTGTCGTGACAGACAGGCGAGGTCTTGCCGTGCATCAAATGGCCGCGCTGGACGGTGCCGCCGAAATGCTGGCCGATCGCTTGGTGGCCGAGGCACACGCCGAGCAGCGGGCGACGCGCTTCGGCACAGGCCGCGACGAGGTCGAGGCTGATTCCCGCTTCGTTCGGCGTGCAGGGACCGGGCGATATCAGGATCGCGTCGGCGCCGGTGGCGAGCGCTTGCGACGCGGTCAGCGCGTCGTTGCGTTCGACGCGCACGTCGACCCCCAACTCGATCAGATAGTGAACGAGGTTGAAGGTGAAGCTGTCATAATTGTCGATGACGAGGATCATGGGTCGGGCCGTAACGATTTTGGAGCGGTGGGGAAAGAACAAGAAGCTTTTGACGGTTCAACTCTTCCTTCGTCATTCCCGCGAAGGCGGGAATCCCGCTTCCTTCCCGGCTTCGTCCGCGCATCAATAGCGGGATCCCCGCCTTCGCGGGGATGACGGAAAAAAGGGACCTATTGGGCCATCAGTTTCGCCAGATCGTCCTTCCAGAATTTCGCCCAGGTGTGGGTGCTGTGGCCCTTGGTTTCGGGGGTTGCCGCGATCAGGATGAACTTCGTCGTCTTCAGCCGCGCGGCCGCCTTTTCGGTGATGCCATAGGCGGGTGGGTTGATGAAATCGTCGGCCGAATTGATCCAGAGTACCGGCACCTTGATCTTTTCGAGGTTCGGCCAGGGGTTGTAGGTCCGCGAACTGTCGAGCTGATAGATCGTATCGTTCGCATCGTTGCGGCCATAGGTGCGGGCGAACGCCTCATCCTTGTATTTCTCGGCCGCTTCGCGCGTCGGATATTGCGCCTGCAGCGCGTAGGGATTGGCGCCCGCGATCATGCTGAGCGAGGCCGCGGTGCGCAGGCCCGCTGCGGGCGGATCGGTGTAATTGCCGTCCTTCCACAGCGGATCGGCCTTGATCGCGTCGATCGACAGCGTGCGCCACATGCGGTTCTGGCCCGCGATCTCGACGGGCAGGCACGCGAAGGGCGCGAGCTTTTCGGCAAAATCGGGCCAGGTCTCGCCCCAAACAAAGCCGTGCATGCAGCCCATCGAGGTGCCGAGGATGAGCTTCAGCTTTTTCACGCCGAGCTTTTCGGTGAGCATCCGGTGCTGGGCGCTGACCATATCATTATAGTCGTAGCGCGGGAATTTCATGCGCATCCCGTCGCTCGGCTTCGACGAGCCGCCGTGGCCGATATTGTCGGGCAGGATGACGTAATATTTCGTCGTGTCGAGCGGCTGGCCGGGGCCGAAAAGCTCGCTTGCGAACTGCGGCTGGAAGAATTGCTTTCCTGTGCCGCCGGTGCCGTGGAGGATCATCACGGCGTTGGTGACATCGCCCTTGGCATCGCGCTGCGGCGTGCCGAGCGTCGTATAATGGATCTTGAGCTCGGGCAGCTTTTCGCCGTTGGCGAAGGCGAAATCCTTGAGAATTGCATCGCCTTCGACAGCACCCTCGACGGCCTGGGCGTGAGCGGGGACAGGGCCGACGAGCAGCAGGGCGAGCGGGGCAAGATATTTATGCATGGCCGGACGCTAGCGTCCGCTCGGCACCCGTCAAGCTATTGCCCGTACCCCGGCGTACCCGCCAGCTTCACCGCCTCGCGCGCCGCCGCGAACAGCGCACCCGCCTTCGCCTCGCACTCGCGCTGTTCATAGGCGGGATCGCTGTCGGCGACGATGCCTGCTCCCGCCTGCACATGCATTTCGCCGTCCTTGACGATTGCGGTGCGCAGCACGATGCAGCTGTCCATATTGCCGTCGGGCGCGAAATAACCGACGCCGCCCGCGTAAGGCCCGCGTGCATCGGCCTCGAGTTCGGCGATGATCTGGCACGCGCGGACCTTGGGCGCGCCGCTGACGGTGCCCGCGGGAAAACCCGCGAACAGCGCGTCGATCGCGTCCTTGTCGGGCGCGATGCGGCCGATGACGTTCGAGACGATGTGCATGACGTGGCTGTAGAATTCGACGGTGTAGCTGTCGGTTACGGTGACGGTCCCGCCGATCGCGGCGCGGCCGACATCGTTGCGGCCGAGGTCGAGCAGCATCAGATGCTCGGCGCGTTCCTTGGGGTCGGCGAGCAGACTCTCGCGGTTCTCGGCGTCCTCGGCGCTGGTGCGTCCGCGCGGGCGGGTGCCCGCGATCGGGCGGATGGTGATTTCGCCGTCCCTCACTCGCACGAGAATCTCGGGCGACGAACCGATCAGCGCGAAGCCGGGCAGGTCGAGGAAATAGAGGAAGGGCGAGGGGTTGATCCGGCGGAGCGCGCGATAGAGATCGAAGGGCGGCAGGTCGAACGGCGTCGAGAAACGCTGCGACAGCACGACCTGAAAGATATCGCCCGCGGCGATATAGTCCTTCGCGGTCGCGACCATTTTGGCAAAATGCGCAGGCGTGGTCGCGGGGTTCGCGGCGATATCGGTCGGCAGCGCGTCGGTCGACGCGCGGTCGGTGTGCGCGCTGACGCTCGACAGCCGCGCGGCGATGGTGTCGAGCCGGTCCTGCGCCGCCTCGATCATCCGGTCGATCGGCGCACCGTCGTCGGGCCAGATCGGCGCGATCAGGAAGAGTTCGTCGGCGAGGCGATCGAACACGAGGATCGTCGTCGGGCGCACGAAGACCATGTCGGGCAAGCCGAGACCCGGCCCCGGCGCGCGCGGGATGCGCTCGACGAGGCCGATCGTTTCATAGGCGAAGAAGCCGACAAGCGTCGCGAGCGCCTTGGGCAGCCTGTCGGGCACGTCGAAGCGGCATTCGGCGACGAGGTCGCGCAGCGCCTGGAGCGCCGGAGTTTCCAGCGGCTGGAACGCATCGCGGTCACGGCGCCAGTCGCGGTTGATCCGCGCCGCGTCGCCGGTGACCTCGAACATCAGGTCGGGGTCGAGGCCGAGCAGGCTGTAGCGCCCGCGCGTCTCGCCGCTCTCGACCGATTCGAGTACCCAGTCGCCGCGCCCCGGCTCGATCAGCTTGAGCGCCGCCGAAACCGGCGTTTCGATGTCGGCGATCAGCCGCTGCCAGACGACCGCGCCGCGGCCCTGCGCCAGCGCTTCGAGCGCGGCGGCTCTTCCCTCGAGACTCACCCTTATTCGGAGACCGGCGCGGTGCCGGTCAGCTCGGCACGCAGCTGGTTCACGAGATCCTTGTTAATCGTCACGCCGACGCGGCGCTTGGCTTCGGCGGCGAGCTGCTCGATCAGCTCGTTGCCGAAGGCGGGTGCGAGCGGCTGCGCGATCGCGGCGACGCGTGCGGGTTCGATCGACTTCGGATCGGGCCGCTGAACGTCGTTGAGCGCGATCACCATCCAGCCGCGGTTGCCGGGGATTTCGAGCGTCTTGACGCTGTTCTTCGCCATCGAGAAGAGCAGCGCGAGTTCGGGCGGAACGGGCTTGCCGCCAGCACCGAGTTCGGCACGGCGACCACCGATCGTCTGGACATTGCCGATGTTGGGGCCGGCGGCGACGACGGCTTCGTTCAGGCTCTTGCCGGCTTCGACCGCCTTGACGATCGCGCGCGCCTTGCCGCGGGCAACCTTCTGCCCCTCGGCAAAACGCCATTCGCTGAGCAGGTCGGCGCGGATCTGCGCGAACGGCGGCGGCGCGGCGGCGGTGATCGACTTCACCGCATAGACCGCGAATTTCTCGTTCTCGACGAGCGTCGCGATATGGCCTTCACCTTCGCCGGCGGCCTGGAAAGCCTGCGCGACGAGCGGCGCCAGTTCGGGCGCGGGGACGAAAGCGGGCTGGGCGGGGGCGCGGCCGCTGGGCAGGATCGCGGGCGTTTCGACCAGCTGAAGCTTGCGGTCGGCGGCGATTTCCTCGACCGACGCGCCGCCGTTCACGGCATCCTGGATCGCGTTATAATAATCGACGATCGCCTCGTTCGCCTTGTTCTTGGCAAGCTCGGTGCGAATCTCGGCGCTGGCGTCGGCGAGGCTGCGCGCGGGCTTCGCGGTCACATCCTCGACGCGCGCGACGGTCCAGCCGAGGCCGGTCTGCGTCGGGCCGATCAGGTCGCCGGGCTTGGCGGCGAAGGCAGCCTTGGCCGCCGCGGCGCTGCTCGTTGCGGCATAGGCCGACTGGGTGAGGTCGCCGGTGGTCGAAGCCGAGAGGCCCGCCGCCTGCGCCGCGGCAGCGAGCGGGGTGCCGCCGCGAACCTTGGCGGCCAGCGCGGTCGCCGCCGCCTGATCGGGCACGATCACCTGCGCAAAGCGGCGCGTCTCGCTCGCGGTATATTGCGCGGCATTGTCCTTATAGACCTTGGCGATTTCGGCGTCGGTGACCGCGGGAACCGGCACCGCGGCGCGATCGAACAGCGCGTACTGGACCACGCGGCGTTCGGGGACGGTGAACTTGGCGGTGTTCTGCGACAGGAACGTCTTCAGCGCGGCGTCGCCGGGATCGGCGGTCGGCGCGAAGGGGCTCGCCGGAATGAAGGTCGCTTGCCCGCGCCGCTGTTCCATCAAAAGCGCGGCATAGGGCTGCGCCATGCCGGGCGCGATCCGCGGCATCATGGCGATCGGTGCGGCGAGCTGTTCGATCAGGAGCTGCTGGCGCAGGTCGCGGCGAAGCTGGGTTTCGGTGAGGCCGTTCTGGCGCAGGAAATTCTCGAAGACCTTCTGGTCGAACTTGCCCGACACGCCGGCAAAGGCGGGCAGATCGGCGATGCGGCCGTCGATCAGCCGCTTGCTGACGCTGAACCCCATGCCGGTTGCGAACTGGTCGAACGCGCTGCCTTCGACGAGTTGATCGAGCACCTGGTCGAGCCCGCCGCCTTCGACGAACGCTGCCATCGTCAACCCAGGCTGGCGCTGGCGCGCCTGGTCATAAGCCTGACGCGCCCGGTCGCGCAGTTCGCCGACGCCGATCTGTTCGCTGCCGACCTTGGCGACGTTGGCGCCGCCGAGCCCGCCGAAACTCGAATTGCCCGTCACATCGCCCAGCGCGAAGGCGAGGCCGACGAGGACGACGAAGCCGAGGGCAAGGAATTTGCCGATCGTCGAGGCAAACATGGCGCGGATAGCGGTAATCATGGAGCGGGCATTCTTTCCGGCAGGGCGCGGGTCACGCGCGATTGCGCGCTGCTTTAGGCGGGAGGCGGGGCCGCATCAAGGCCGGAAAGGGGCTTTATCGCCTGTGCGCGACGCGGCTTGCCTATCGCGCCTATGCGCCGCTAGGGCGAGGGCAAGGTTCGAATAGAGGGAGACGCAGACAAATGACGCGGCGCAAATATGTGGTCGGCAACTGGAAGATGAACGGGCTTTCGGCGGCAATCGGCGAAGCGCAGGCGATCTTCGCCGCGGCGGACGAGCATGCCGTCGTCGATGTAGCGATCTGCCCGCCCTTCACGCTGATCGGCGCGCTGGTCGCCGCGGCGCCGGGCAAGGCGGTCGGCGGACAGGATTGCCATAGCGCCACATCGGGCGCCTTCACCGGATCGGTCGCCGCGGCGATGCTCGCCGACATCGGCGCGAGCGTCGTGATCGTCGGGCACAGCGAGCGCCGCGAAGGTTTTGCCGAGAGCGACGCCGATGTGCGCGGCAAGGCCGAAGCCGGCCTTGCCGCCGGCCTGTCGGTGATCCTGTGCGTCGGCGAACCGCGCGAGGTCCGCGAATCGGGCGGCGCGATCGACTATGTCCTCGCGCAGATCGCTGGATCGGTGCCGGAAAGCTTCGATCCGCACCGGCTGGCCATCGCTTATGAACCGATCTGGGCGATCGGGACCGGGCTTGTGCCGACGGTCGCCGATGTCGCGGCGATGCACGGCGCGATCCGCGGCGCGCTCGCGGCGCGGTTCGGCGGTGCGGCGGGTGATATGCGCATTCTTTACGGCGGGTCGGTCAATGGCGAGAACGCCGCCGAACTGCTCGATGCCGGCGACGTTGATGGCGCGCTGGTTGGTGGGGCGAGCCTGACTGCGGCCAAGTTCGTGCCGATCGTCGCGGCGGCGGCGACAATCCCGGGTTGACCATTATTCGTCGCCCCCGCGAAGGCGGGGCCGCTGGCAACCTTGCTCAAGGCCGATGGCGGCCCCCGCCTTCGCGGGGGCGACGGATTATTTCTGAGGCGACGTATGGGTTGAAGCGAAGCCGCTTCGTCTCTATGTGCGCCGCGGGCGCGGTCCGTTTGAGGTCGCGCAAGTTCGGGAAAATATGATGTCCAGTCTCTTCACCTTCATCCTCGTCCTGCAGGCGCTCGTCGCTGCGGTGATGATCGGCGTCATATTGATGCAGAAGTCGGAAGGTGGCGGTCTGGGCGTCGGCGGCAGCCCCGCGGGCCTGCTTTCGGCGCGCGGTGCGGCGGATTTCATGACCCGTGCGACGACGGTCCTTGCGACGGCGTTTGTCGCGCTGTCGATCGTGCTGGCGGCGATGGCCTCGGTTGGTCGCAGCGGCTCGACGATCGACACCTCGCTGTCGAAAACGGCGCAGACGAGCGGCGCGGCTCCGGCTTCGTCACTGACCGGCCCGGTGCAGCCTGCCCCCGCTGGAACGGCGCCCGCGGTTGCGAGTGACGATCCGCTGGCGGCCGCAGCTGCAGCAGCATCGAGCCAGGAAGCCGCACCGGCACCGGCGCAGGCACCACCCGCCAAGAAATAACCGGCGGCTTCGGCCTCCACCTGTAACCCGCCCGGCGGAAAATATTTCCGCCGGATGCGATTCGACGGCTTGCGCCGTCCCCCTCCCGTTGAGTAAGTCTTTCCTCCCATGGCGCGGTTCATTTTTATCACCGGCGGCGTGGTCTCCTCGCTTGGCAAAGGTTTGATGGCGGCTAGCCTCGCGGCCTTGTTGCAAGCGCGCGGCTATCGCGTCCGTATCCGGAAATTCGATCCCTATCTGAACGTCGATCCCGGCACGATGTCGCCCTATCAGCACGGCGAGGTCTATGTGACCGACGACGGCGCCGAAACCGACCTCGATCTGGGGCATTATGAACGCTTTACCGGCGTTGCCGCGCGGCAGAGCGACAATGTCACCTCGGGCCGCATCTATCAGGGTATCATCGCCAAGGAGCGCCGCGGCGACTATCTGGGCGCGACGGTGCAAGTCGTTCCGCACGTCACCGACGCGATCAAGGAATTTGCGCGCGCCGAGATCGACGACCTCGATTTCGTGCTGTGCGAGATCGGCGGGACGGTCGGCGATATCGAATCGCTGCCCTTCATCGAGGCGATCCGCCAGCTCAAGAATGAAGAGGGACGCGAAAACGCGATCTCGGTCCATGTCACGCTGGTGCCGTACATCGCGGCCGCGGGCGAACTCAAGACCAAGCCGACGCAGCACAGCGTGCGCGAACTGGCGTCGCTGGGCGTCCAGCCCGACATCCTGCTCTGTCGCTGCGAAAAGCCGCTGCCCGAGAGCGAACGCGCGAAAATCGCGCTCTTCTGCAACGTCCGCAAGGAAGCGGTGATCCCGGCGCTCGACGCCGACAGCATCTATTCGGTCCCGGTCCAGTACCATGGCGAAGGGCTGGACACTGAGGTTTTGCGCGCGTTCGGCATCCACGACGCGCCCGCGCCCGATCTGTCGCGCTGGTACGACATCATGGACCGCAAGCAGCACCCCGAAGGCGAAGTCACGATCGGCGTCGTCGGCAAATATGTGTCGCTGCCCGATGCGTACAAGTCGCTGAACGAGGCACTGGTCCACGGTGGCATGGCGCACCGCGTCAAGGTCAACATCCGCTGGCTCGACGCCGAAATGTTCGAGCGCGACGAGGATCTCGCCGCGAATCTCGAACCGATGCACGGCATTCTCGTCCCCGGCGGCTTCGGCGAGCGCGGGTCCGAAGGCAAGATTTCGAGCGTCCGCTTCGCGCGCGAACGCAATGTGCCCTTCTTCGGCATCTGCCTCGGCATGCAGATGGCGTGCATCGAGGGCGCGCGAAACACGAGCGGCATCGCCGACGCGTCGAGCACCGAATTCGGCCCGACCGACGAGCCCGTCGTCGGGATGATCACCGAATGGATGAGCGACGAAGGCTTGCAGAAGCGCGGCGCCGACACCGACCTCGGCGGCACGATGCGGCTGGGCGCCTATGAGGCGAAACTGTCGCCGAACAGCCATGTCGCGAGCGTCTATGGCGCGAACGACATCAGCGAGCGCCATCGCCACCGCTACGAGGTCAATAACGCCTATCGCGAAAGCCTGGAGAAGGGCGGTCTCGTCTTTTCGGGCATGTCGCCCGACGGCATGTTGCCGGAAATCGTTGAGCGCCCGGACCATCCGTGGTTTATCGGGGTGCAGTTCCATCCGGAACTCAAGTCGAAGCCGTTCGATCCGCATCCCTTGTTCGCGGGTTTCATCGAAGCGGCGGTGAAGCAGAGCCGGCTGGTCTAGCGCCGGGAAAAAGGGGTGTAGGGGCATGGATCACGCGAGACTCGCCGAGTTGCAGGGCCCCGACAGCATCTTTTCCGGGCTCTCGGTCGAAGATTGGGCCGAGATCGCCAGCCGCGCGGTGCAGGTCAATTTCGTCAAGGGCAAGGAATTGCTCGTCCAGGGCGACCCGGGCGACATGATGCTGATCCTGACCGAAGGCACCGCGCGCGTGTCGATGCTGACCTCGGGCGGGCGCGAAATCGTGCTCGCCTATGCCGAACCCGGCGCGATATTGGGCGAGATCGCACTGCTCGACGGCGGCGAGCGCACCGCATCGGTGACCGCGACGAGCGCCGGCAGCGCGCTCCAGCTCGGGCGTAATGCGCTCAAGGATTTCGCCGCGAGCCATCCCGAATTCGCCTGGTCGCTGATGCAGCAGCTCGCACGGCGCCTGCGCACCGCCGATCAGACGATCGAAAGCGACCGGGCTTACGCGTCGGGGCCGCGGCTTGCGCGTTACCTCAAGCGCCTGATTCGCAAGGATGTTGAGGCGTCGCAGCGCGTCGAACTCAGCCAGACCGAACTCGGCAATTTTGCGGGGATGAGCCGCGAGCATATCAACCGCCAGCTCAAGAGCTGGGAGGAATCGGGGGTGATTTCGCTCGAACAAGGGCGCGTGCGCGTGCTCGATGCCGATATGCTGGAGGATATCAGCGAGAGCGAGGGGTAACAAACGCTCGTCATTCCCGCGAAAGCGGGAACCTAGCGAGCCAGCGTCACAACTGGGTTCCCGCTTTCGCGGGAATGACGATGTTGGAGCTCGTTATGATCGGCCCGGAATCACAACGCCCGGGCCTCGCTTTGCGAAACCCGGGCGCCTGTGACGAACACTCGCCATCCCCCTTTGTTGCAGGCCTGGCGAAAGGCCTGCACTCCCTGGAGCCGGGCCTTTGGGCCGCGTTGAACCAGAAGCAGCGTGGGTAGGTCCGCAGGGGGGCTTTGTCACTCTCTGACGGGCAGCTGGCCCTGCTTTTGCCGGGCGCTGTGACCTATCGGCAACACATTCAGCAAATCATTTGCGGTTTGACGCCATGCCGGCGACCATTGCCAGCGGTGGCAGGGCTGCCTAAAGCGGCGCTATGCGTGTCATTCCTCATGCGCCGCAAAGGCACATCGCTCCATGATCCTGCGTCCGTACGAACGCACCATCTTCAAACGCTATATGCTTCCGCAGCGCGGCGAAGGGTTCATCTTCGTCGCGGCGGCGTTCAGCTTCACAGCCGTCATGCTCGGCGTCGCAGCGCTGGTGATCGTGATGAGCGTGATGAACGGCGTGCGCAGCGACCTGTTCGACAAGATCGTCGGCCTCAACGGTCATGCGGTGGTGCAGGGCTTCGGCGGGCGGCTCGACGACTGGCAGGACGTGCTGAAGCAGGCAAAAGCGACGCCGGGCGTCGTTTCGGCGACGCCGCTGATCGAGCAGCCCCTGCTCGGAAGCTTCAGCGGGCGCGTCGAAGGGATATTGGTGCGCGGCATGCTGGTGCCCGACATCCGCAACAACGAAACACTGAATGGTAAGGTGCTGCAAGGCAGTCTCGATACGCTGACCCCCGGTTCGGGCAATATCGCAATCGGCAGCGAACTGGCGCGCAATCTGGGCGCGACGGTTGGATCGAACCTGACGATCATCAATCCGCAAGGGCGCTCGACCCCTTTCGGCACCGTGCCACGCGAGATCAGCTATCGGATTACCGCGATTTTCGAGATCGGCGTCTATGATTTCGACAAGGCCTATGTCGTCATGCCGATGGAAGATGCCCAATTGCTTCTGCTAACCGGCGACCAGGTCGGCATGATCGAGGTGAAGACCAGCGATCCCGACAAGGTCGGCGAAATATTGCGGCCGCTCGCCGAAAAGGTCGCGGCGCAGGCGGTCGTGTCCGACTGGCGTTCGATGAACGCGAGCCTGTTCGAGGCGCTGTCGATCGAGCGCGTCGCGATGTTCGTTATCCTGTCGCTGATCATCCTCGTCGCCGCATTCAACATCGTCTCGTCGCTGATCATGCTCGTGCGCGCAAAGACGCGTGACATGGCGATATTGCGCACGATGGGCGCGCCGCGCGACGCGGTGATGCGTATCTTCATGGCGATAGGGCTTTCGATCGGTGTTGCGGGAACGATCGCCGGGATGATCGTCGGTTTCTCGCTGCTCTATTTCCGCCAGGGCGTGCTGCGCGGGGTCGAGTTCCTGACCGGCCAGCCGCTGTGGGATCCGTCGATCCGTTTCCTTACCGAACTGCCGTCGAAGCCCGATCCGTTCGAGATTACAGCGATCGTCATCATGGTGATCGTCTTCAGCTTCCTCGCGACGCTCTATCCTGCATATAAAGCCGCCAATACCGACCCCGTGCAGGTGCTGCGTTATGAGTGACAAGGTTCTGGAGCTTCACGCACTGAAGCGCAGCTTCACGCAGGGCGACGTCACCATCGACGTGCTGCGCGGGGTCGATGCCCATCTGAAACGCGGCGAAATCGTCGCGCTGCTCGGGCCGTCGGGGTCGGGCAAGTCAACGATGCTGCAAGCCGTTGGCCTGCTCGAAGGCGGGTTCGACGGGACGATCAGCATCGATGGCCATGATGTCACGCGATACGATCAGGGCGAGCGAACGAAGACGCGGCGCGAAAAGATCGGCTTCGTCTATCAATTCCATCACCTGCTCCCCGATTTCAACGCGATCGAGAATGTGATCCTGCCGCAGTTGATCCGCGGCGCGGGGCAGGCCGAGGCCGAGGAACGCGCGGCGGACCTGCTCGGGCGGCTGGGACTGGGCGAGCGCTTGCAGCACAAACCAAGCAAGCTGTCAGGCGGCGAGCAGCAGCGCGTCGCGGTGGCGCGTGCGCTGGCCAACCGGCCCCTGCTGGTGCTCGCCGACGAGCCGACGGGCAATCTCGACGAGGCGACGGCCGATCGAGTGTTCGACCAGTTCGTCAAGCTCGTGCGCGACCATGGCTCGGCGGCGCTGGTCGCGACGCACAACGAGCGGCTCGCGGCGCGGATGGACCGCGTGCTGCGCTTGCACGATGGGCGGATCGAGGCGTAGGCTCGCCAGAGCTATTACAGACCCAGTTTCCGTTCGCATCGAGCGAAGTCGAGATGCCCATCGATCAAGCGCCAAGCTGAGGGGTGTCTCGACTTCGCTCGACACGAACGGATTGGTCAGAAGGGGACGGACTATGGCATTCTACGATCTTTCGGCGAAGCTGCCCGGCGGCGGCACGCAATCGCTGGCGGACTATCGCGGCAAGGTGCTGCTGATCGTCAACACCGCGTCGAAATGCGGCTTCACCCCGCAATATGAGGGGCTGGAAGAGCTCTACCGCGACTATAAGGACCGCGGGCTCGAGATCCTCGCTTTCCCGTGCAACCAGTTCGGCGCGCAGGAGCCCGGCGATGCGGCGGAAATCGCGAATTTCTGTTCGCTGACCTATGATGTCAGCTTCCCGCTGATGGCCAAGATCGACGTCAACGGCGACGACGCCGATCCGATCTTCAAGCATCTGAAGAAGGAAAAGACCGGTCTCCTCGGCAGCGGGATCAAGTGGAATTTCACCAAATTCCTGGTTGGTCGCGATGGCAAGACGGTGTCGCGCCACGCGCCGACGACGAAGCCCGAACAATTGCGCAAAGAGATTGAGGAACTGTTGGGTTAACCCTTGGCAGAATCGGTGCTGTCATTGTAGCGTCATTCGATGGCCTTCAGCCCCTTTGTCCCCCTTCGCGTCTTTTCCAGCTACACGATGCTCGAAGGGGCGATCGAGCCCAAGTTGATCGCCAAGGCGGCCCGCGAGCGCGGGTTTCCGGCGATCGCGGTCGCCGATCGCAACGGGCTTTACGGCGTCATGGCATTTGGCGAGGCGTGCAAGGCGGCGGGGGTGCAGCCGATCGTCGGCACGCTGCTGAGCGTCGCACGCCCCGGACAGCGCCTCGCGAACGGCGCTCCGATCATCGACTGGCTCGCGCTCTATGCGCAGGACAATGCCGGATATGACAATCTATGCGCGCTCGTGTCGGCGGCGCATCTCGGCCGTCCGGTCGAGCAGGACCCGCATGTGCTGCTGTCCGACATCGCGGGCAGGACCGATGGGCTGATCTGCCTCACCGGCGGCGGCGAGGGTGCGCTCGCGCGATTGCTCGCGGGCGAGCAGAAGAGCGCGGCCGAGGATTATGTCGAGCAATTGGAAGCGCTGTTCGGCGGGCGGCTCTATATCGAATTGTCGCGGCGCGGCGATGCGACCGAGGTCGCGGCCGAAGCGGCGCTGATCGATCTGGCCTATGCGCGCGCGCTGCCGATCGTTGCGACGAACCCGGCGAATTTCGTCGAACCGAACTTCCATCCCGCGCACGACGCGATGCTGTGTATCGCGCAGTCGGCCTATGTCGAGAGCGAGGACCGGCGCGTTTCGAGCCCTGAAGCCTGGCTGAAACCCGCCGAAGCGATGGAAGACGCCTTTTCGGACCTGCCTGAGGCAATCCGCAACAGTTTGGTCCTCGCGCAGCGCTGCGCGTTCATGGCGCCGAAGCGCGCACCGATCCTGCCCAGCCTCGCGGGCGACCGCGAGGGCGAGGCGGCGCAGCTCAAAGCCGACGCGCACGCCGGGCTGACAGCGCGGCTCGCGCACTATCCTGAACTGACCGACGAGGAACGCGAAGCCTATGTCACGCGCCTCGATTTCGAAGTCGATGTCATCGTTCAGATGGGCTTCCCCGGCTACTTCCTGATCGTTGCCGACTTCATCAAATGGGCGAAAAATCACGACATTCCGGTGGGGCCGGGGCGTGGCTCGGGCGCGGGCAGCGTCGTCGCCTGGGCGCTGACGATCACCGACCTCGATCCGCTCAAGCTCGGCCTGCTCTTCGAACGCTTCCTCAATCCCGAACGCGTGTCGATGCCCGACTTCGACATCGACTTCTGCGAAACGCGGCGGGGCGAAGTGATCCGCTATGTGCAGGAGAAATATGGCCGGGACACGGTGGCGCAGATCATCACCTTCGGTAAGCTGAAGGCGCGCGCGGTGCTCAAGGACACCGGGCGCGTGCTCCAGATGAGCTATGGCCAGGTCGACCGGCTCGCGAAGCTGGTCCCGAACCATCCGACCGACCCGTGGACACTCGAACGCGCGCTGAACGGCGTCGCCGAGCTGATGACGGAATATAAGCAGGACGACGGGGTGCGGCGCCTGTTCGATATGGCGCGCCAATTGGAAGGCCTGCCGCGGCACAGCTCTACCCATGCCGCGGGTGTGGTGATCGGCGACCGCCCGCTCGACCAGCTCGTCCCGCTCTATCGCGATCCGCGTTCGGACATGCCGGTGACACAGTTCGACATGAAATATGTCGAGAGCGCGGGGCTGGTAAAATTCGACTTCCTCGGGCTCAAGACTTTGTCGGTGCTCAAGGAGGCGCGACGCCTGCTCGCGCTGCGCGGGATCGACGTCGATCTCGACACGCTGGCGTGGGACGATACCGCGGTTTACGAGCTGCTCCAGCGCGGCGAGACGGTCGGGGTGTTCCAGCTGGAATCCGAAGGCATGCGGCGCACGCTGTCGGCGGTGAAACCGACCAATTTCGGCGACATCATCGCGCTCGTCGCGCTCTATCGCCCGGGGCCAATGGACAATATCCCGCTGTTCGGCGCGCGTAAGAACGGGCGCGAGGCGATCGCCTATCCGCACCCGCTGCTCGAAGGCATCCTTGCCGAAACCTATGGCATTTTCGTCTATCAGGAACAGGTGATGCAGGCGGCGCAGATCCTGGCGGGCTACAGTCTCGGCGGCGCCGACCTCCTCCGCCGCGCGATGGGCAAGAAGGTCCAGGCCGAAATGGACGCGCAGCGCGAGACCTTTGTGAAGGGCTGCGGCGAGCATAACCAGATCGCTCCCAAAGCGGCGAACGAGCTGTTCGACTTGATCGACAAGTTCGCGGGCTATGGTTTCAACAAGAGCCACGCCGCCGCCTATGCGCTGCTGTCGTACCAGACCGCGTGGCTGAAGGCGCATTATCCGCACGAATTCTTCGCGGCATCGATGTCGTTCGATAGCCATCAGACCGACAAATTGTCGATCTTCATCGACGATATGCGGCGCCTCGACGTCGGAATCGCGCCGCCGTCGGTCAACGACAGCGAGGCGGATTTCTCGGTCGGCCGCAACGACGATGGGCTGACGGTCCGTTACGCGCTCGGCGCGCTCAAGGGCGTCGGCGAAAAGGCGATGGAAGCGCTGGTCGCCGAGCGCGCCAAGGGCGATTTTGCGTCGCTCGACGATTTCGCGAGCCGCATCGATCCCAAGCTGCTCAACCGGCGCCAGATCGAGGCGCTGGCGGGGGCGGGGGCGTTCGACCCCATCGAGCCAGATCGTCCGCGCGCCTTTGCCGGCGCCGAAAGCCTGCTCGCCTGCGCGAACAGCTCGGCGCACGAACGCTCGACGGGTCAGGGCGGCCTGTTCGGCGGCGATATCGCGATCGCCCCGGCGTTGCAGCTGCCCGCCGCCGAGCCGTGGACGCTCGCCGAACGCATGACGCGCGAGAAGGACGCCTTCGGCTTCTATTTCTCGTCGCATCCAGTCGAGCAATATGAGGCGATCGTCGCGGCGCGCGGCGCGCGGTCCTATGGCGACATCTGCGCCAATGTCGAAATGACGCCGGGTACGCGCATTCCGATGACGATGGCGGGCATGGTCGAAAGCGCGCGGCCGCGCGTGTCGCAGCGCGGCAATCGTTTCCTCAACCTGACGCTTTCCGACCGCAGCGGGCAATTCCAGTCGAGTTGTTTCGACGAACAGGCCGGCAAGATATTGGAAGCTCTCGCGGCCGACGGCGGCTGCGCGATCCTGTCGGTCGAGCTCGACCTGCTCGAGGGCGAAGAAACGCCGCGCGTCACGGTACGCGGCGCGCAGCCGCTGGCCGAAATGGCGGCGATCGCGGCGCTGGAACTGACATGCCGCGTCGCATTGCCCGATGCGATCGCGGAGATGGCGCGCCTGCTCGAGCGGCGCGACGATGCGCGCGGCCGCGTGTTCGTTCTGACCGAGGATCCCGACACCGGCGACGAACTTCGCATCAACCTCGGCCGCGGTTTCGCGCTGGGTCCTGATCTCGTCGCGCGGTTCGAAACGGTCGCGGGTGTCAGCGACGTGACGCTGTCGCTGTTCACTCCCAAGGATTTTCGGGCGCGTTAGCGATCCACGGTCGCCGCGCTCCTTCGGTAACCATCCAGCATGAAACAGGAGGTACGGAATGACCCGAACGATTGCCGGCGCATGTCTTTGCGGTGCGGTCAGTTTCGAGATTGTCGGCGAATTTCACGCCTTCTATCTTTGCCATTGTTCGCGATGTCGCAAGGGCAGCGGGTCGGCGCATGGCGCAAACCTATTCTCGGCAACGGCAAAGCTCAGCTGGTTGTCGGGAGAGGACAAGGTGAAATCCTATCACCTTCCCGCGACCCGCCATCAAAGAGACTTCTGCACCGACTGCGGGTCGGGACTGCCGCGCGAAGTGATGCAGGGAGCGATGCTCGTCGTCCCGGCCGGAAGCATCGACAGCGCGATCGATATCCGGCCGACCGCGCATATCTGTTGTGACAGCCGCGCCGGATGGGACGCCGATCTGGAAACGGTTCCAAAGATCGGCGGGCTTCCCGGCTGATCGCGTCGCAGTTTTCGCGCCGGCCGATCCGTTGACGCTTGCGTAAACCGCATTCCTCGCCTTATCCCTAGGGCAAAGAAATGAGAGGAATGCCTGATGTCCGGAATGCAGAGCCAGCCGCTGCTGGTCACCAGCCTGATCGACCATGCCGCGCGCGAACATGCGAACCGCGAGATCGTGTCGCGCTGGGCCGATGGCAGCGTGACTCGCACGACGTGGGGCGAGGTCGGGACGGATGCGCGCCGTTTCGCCGCGGCGATGACGCGGTTGGGGATGAGCAAGGGCGACCGCATCGCGACGCTGGCGATGAACCATGGCCATCATCTCGTCAGCTGGTACGGCAGCGCGGGGATGGGCGGGGTGCTTCATACAGTGAACCCCCGGCTGTTCGACGAGCAGCTCGTCTATATCGTCAACCATGCCGACGACCGCGTGCTGTTGTTCGATGCGATGTTCCTGCCGATCGTCGAGCGGCTGCGCCCGCAGTTGCCAACCGTCGAGCATTTCATCCTGTTCGACGCGCCGGCGCGCGAAGGCTATCTCTCGTACCGCGACCTGATCGACGCCGAGGACGGCAGCTTCGAATGGGTGAAGCTCGACGAGCGCGATCCGGTCGGGCTTTGCTATACGAGCGGCACCACCGGCAATCCCAAGGGCGTGCTCTACGAACATCGCTCGAACGTCATCCATGCGATCACCGAGATCCAGCCCGACGTCTTCGGCCTTTCGAACCGCAGCGTGATTCTGCCGATTGTGCCGATGTTCCATGCCAACAGCTGGGGCGTGCCCTTTGCCGCTGCGACGGTCGGGGCCAAGCTGGTGTTCTCGGCGACCAATGATGCGCAGGTGCTGTGCGACCTGATGCACGACGAGGGGGTTACCCACAGCGCCGGTGTGCCGACGGTGTGGATCGCGATGTTCGCGCATATGGATGCGACCGGCATCGGTTACGGCAAGCTCGAACGCGTGATCATCGGCGGATCGGCGGCGCCGCGCGCGATGATCGAACGCTTCATGCGGGCGGGGATCGCGGTCGGTCATGCGTGGGGGATGACCGAAACCAGCCCGATCGGAACGATGGGCAAGCGGCCGTGGAACTGGGACGAGCTGAGCTTCGATGAACAGGTCGACATCGTGTGCCGCCAGGGCTGCCCGCCGTTCGGGGTCGAGCTGCGCATCGTCGATGACGAGGACAAGGACTTGCCGCGCGACGGAGTGACCAGCGGGCGGCTGCAATGCCGTGGGCCGTGGATCATCCAGCGCTATTTCAAGGCCGATGTTGACGCCGCCGATGGCGACGGCTGGTTCGACACCGGCGATGTCGCGGTGCTGCACCCCGACGGCGTCATGCAGATCACCGACCGCGCCAAGGATGTGATCAAGTCGGGCGGCGAGTGGATCAGCTCGATCGAGCTGGAAAATGCTGCGGTGGGTGCGCCCGGGGTGCAGGAGGCAGCTGCGGTCGGCGTCTATCACCCGAAATGGGACGAACGGCCGATCCTGTTGATCGTCAAAAAGCCGGGGTCCGAGGTGAGCGAGGCGGCGATCGTCGAATACCTCAAGGACAAGGTCGCCAAATGGTGGCTGCCCGACGAGATCGTCTTTGTCGATGAACTGCCGCACACCGCGACGGGCAAGATCTTGAAGCGCCAGATCCGCGACGATTACAAGGATTACAAGCTTAAGTCGCTGGTGGGGGCATGATCCAGCGCGCGACGTAAAAGGCGTCGCCCCTGCGAAGGCAGGGGCCGCTGTCGGCATCGCTCAGCCGTTGATGTGTTCAAAAAGGTCGGCCCATTCGGGATTGGCCTCCGAGATCAGCCGGAGCTTCCATCCGCGTTTCCACTTCTTCAGGGCTTTTTCGCGGACGATAGCTTCGTCGATCCGACCGAATGGCTCGGCATAGACCAAGCGCGTCAGATCCCATTTCTTGCAAAAATCCGAGCCGGTCCCTGATCGATGCATAAAGATGCGGGCAGGGAGATCGGCTGTTACGCCGATATAGAGGATGCCCATCGGCTTATTGGTCATGATGTAGACATAGGCGCGTCCCATCAAAATCAGCTCCATGATCACAGCGGCCCCTGCCTTCGCAGGGGCGACGATTGTTTCTGCTAGAACAACTCCATCTGCCCGTCGCGCTCGGGTGGCCTGAACAGGTCGCTTCGGATCGGCGGGAAACTGCGGTCCATGCCATGTTCGCGGGCGGCGCGTTTGACGCGGGTGCGGATGAGCTGCGCCCAGACGCCGTGGCCCCGCATGCGCGTGAAGAATTCGGGGTCATTGTCGCGGCCGCCGCGGATGTCCTGTACCATATGCATCACCTTGTCGGCGCGGTCGGGATAGTGCGCCGCGAGCCAGGCGCGGAACAAGGGCGCAACCTCGAAGGGCAGGCGCATCAATATATAGGACACACGGATCGCGCCTGCTTCGGCGGCGGCCTTCATAATGGCCTCAATCTCGTGGTCGGTGATCGCGGGGATGATCGGCGAGATATTGACCTGCGTCGGCACGCCCGCATCGATCAGCTTGCGGATCGCGGCAAGGCGGCGGCGCGGGTGCGGTGCGCGGGGTTCGAGCGTGCGCGCGATGGCAGGGTCGAGCGTCGTCACCGACACTGCCACGCCGACCAGATTGTCGCGCGCCATGTCGGCGAGCAGGTCGATATCGCGAAGGACGCGGTCGGACTTGGTGGTGATGATCAGCGGGTGGCGCGTTTCGGCAAGAACTTCGACGATCGAACGGGTGATGCCCCAGTCGCGCTCGATCGGCTGGTAGCCGTCGGTGTTGGTGCCGATCGCCAGCGGCGCCGGCGTATAGCCGCGCTTTGCCAGTTCGGCGCGCAGCAGCTTTGCGGCGTCGGGTTTGGCGAAGAGTTTGCTTTCGAAATCGAGCCCGGGGGACAGGTCGTGGAAGGCGTGCGTCGGGCGCGCGAAGCAATAGATGCAGCCATGTTCGCAGCCGCGATAGGGATTGATCGAGCGGTCGAAGCCGATGTCGGGCGACTTGTTGCGCGAAATGATCGTTTTCGGGTGCTCGACCGTGACCGTCGTGCGCAGCCGCGGGGCTTCGCCGTCGATGTCCTCCGCCGCGTCGAGCCAGTCGCCGTCGAGGACGCGCTCGGCCGATCCGGTGCGCTTCGGGCGCAGATTTGTCGGTGCGCCGCGGCCCGCGATCGGGGGGAGGGGTTTGGGCGATTCCATCGGGCCAAACTACGCGCCCAGTGAGAACAAATAAAGAACATTATCGTCACCCCCGCGAAGGACGGGGCCGCTATCGGCCTTGCGCTGCGTCGCCAGCGGCCTTCGCGGGGGCGACGGTTACTCGGTCAGCCGCGGCATCAGTTCGACAAAATTGCAGGGCTTGTGGCGGCTGTCGAGCTGCGTCGACAAAATGCCTTCCCATGCGTCGGTCACCGCGCCGGTCGAACCGGGGAGCGCGAAGATATAAGTGCCGCGCGCGACGACGGCGCAGGCGCGCGATTGGATCGTCGAAGTGCCGATCGTCTGATAGCTGAGCCAGCGGAACAGCTCGCCGAATCCGGGAATGTCCTTGCCGTCTAGCCGGTGCAGCGCCTCGGGCGTCACGTCGCGTCCTGTCAGCCCTGTGCCGCCGGTGGTGATTACGACATCGACCTGCGTGTCGTCGATCCAGTTATGGAGGCGCGAGACGATCAGGTCGGTTTCGTCCTTGATGATCGCGCGCGCGGCCAGAATATGCCCCGCGCCGGTCAGCAATTCCTCAAGCTTGTCGCCCGACCGGTCATCCGCGGCGCTGCGGCTGTCCGAGATCGTCAGCAGCGCGATCCGGACGGGTTTGAAGACGAGGCTCTCGTCAATCGGCATTCGTAAGATCGCCGGCATAGCTCAGGCGCGTGCGGTCCTTACTATCGGGGAAACGCGGCCATTTGCCCTGCGCGAGCGCGGCGCGGCTGACCGACGGCTTGCCCTGCTGCGCCTCGTACATCCAGTAATTGCGCAGCACGATGCCGACATAGCCGCGCGTCTCCCAATAGGGGATCGATTCCATGTAGAGCAGCGGGTCGCCGTTATCGCGGATTTCGGTCTGCCAACGCGCGACGGGCGCGGGACCGGCGTTATAGGCGGCGATAACCTTGGGCAGTTGGCCGCCCGTCGCAGGATCGCGGCTGAGATATTGCAGATAACGCTGGCCGAGATCCATGTTCACCGCGGGCGTCTTGAGGTCGCCCAGTGCAGCGACCGCGCCTTCCCAACGCACGATATCGCGCGCAGTGCCGGGGCGCACCTGCATCAACCCGGTAGCGCCCGCCGGGCTCACGACGCCGCGTTGGAAGCGTGATTCCTGGAGCGTGTGGGCAAAGACCAGCGCCGGATCGACGCGCCAGCCGCCGTTCGGCTCCCATTTCGGCTGCGGATAGCGGGCTTGGGCGGCAGGCTTGCGGCCCTGCGGCGTGTTGTGCGCAAGATAGAGCTGCGTCTCGGGCAAGCTGAGCGCGCCCGCCATCGCGAGCAATTGTTCATGCTGCCGCACGTCGCCGATCAGCGCCTGATGGCGGAGCAGCGCCCCGGCATATTTATCCTCACCAATCTCGGCGAATGCCATTGCGGCGCGGACATTGGGCAGATCTTCGAGTGCGCGCCAGGCGCTGCGGTCGGCGCGGACATTCTCGCGCTGGCGGTTCACTTCGACGCCCAGCGTTTCGACCGCGAGCAGACCGTAGAAGGTCTCCTCGTTGGCAGCAGCAGCGCGGAGGCGCGACTGGACCGACGCGGGTTCGCCCGCGGCGACGGCAGCACGCGCGGCCCAATAATAGGCCGCGGCGCGCAGTTCGCTGTCGGGCGCCTCCTTCGCGACGCGGTCGAACGCGGTCAGCGCGGTCCGATAGTCGCGGGTGCGCCACGCAGCGAGTCCTTTGACCCACGCGCCTTGCGTCGACCAGGCGCCCTGACCCTCGCTGCACTCGCTGGCGAGGCGGAGCGCGTTGGCGTCGTCATTCTCGATATAATAGGACCAGGCGACCTTCTGCCGCCATTCGTTGCGCGCCTCGGGGCTCAGTTGGTCGCCGACGGCGTTGAGCAGCGCTTCGGCGCCCGCGGGATCGTCATTTTTGATCCGGTCCGGAATCGAGCGGGCGAGCGCGGCCGCCGCGGGGTCACCGCTGATCGCATCGGCGCCAAGACGGCGCGGGGCGCTGCCTGACCAGGCGAGCCGCGACTGCGACGGTAGCGCCGGAAGGTCGGTTGCACCGCGCCGCGTCGCCAGCCGGCCAAGCTGTTCGGCCTGCGGCAGGAAAGGCGATCGCGAAAGGATCGGCATGATGTCGCTGACTTCGGCGCGCGGGCTGTTCGCCGCGGTGAGTAGCTCGGCGCGCAGGAAATCACCCAGCGGGCCATTGTCCGCGCCATCGAGCAGCGATTTGGCTTCCGCCCAGCGCTCGCTGCGGATCGCGGTAAGCACCTGCGTGTAGAGCTGCTTCTGTTTCGACGACAAGATGTCGGGCACCGTCTGCGGCGCCGACGCGAGATCGCGATTGCCGGCATCGGCGGCGAACGCCGGTGCGGAGCCAAGGGAGATCGCCAGAACGGCGCATGAAATCAGGGTTTTGGTCATATTCTGCATCCGTCAACGTCCCCGGTTGAACAGTTTCAGGCTATCCCATGCCGCCGCTTTCTGCGCGGGCCGAGCCAGCAACATCGCGGGATGGGCGACTGCTACGGCCTCCATCTTGCCGCCATCTTGGTTAATATTGAGTAACTTTCCGCGCGCATCGGGCAGGGGCAGGCCGACCGCCATGCGGACGATGTCGCCGCCGATCAGCAGCAAACGTCCCGGTTTCGCGAGCCGTAGGTGATGCCAGAGCAGCCGGTCGAGCTCGGCCGCCTCCTCGCCGTCGCAGCGCCCGCCGGCGGGGCGCGTCACCGCGAGGCTGGCGACATAACAATCGCCGCGCGCCCTGCCGATCGCCTGCAGCATCGCGTCGAGCAACTTGCCAGCCGGCCCCGCGAAGAGCGTGCCGTCGCGCTGATCGTCGATTTCGGGCCAGGCGGTGAGCAGCATCAGCGGTGCGCCTGCGTCGCCGGCGGGAAGCACGCGGCGCGCGTCCCACTGGCTGCCCGGCACATCGTCGCTCGTCGCAAGCCAGCTTTGAAATTCGTCCCAATCCTCCGGGAACACGACCGGACCCTTGGCTTCGGCCACCTCGGGCGCTTCCTGTCGTTGGAGCGCGGCGGGGAGCGGGGGCAGTTCGGGTTCGGCGTTGACGACGCGTTTCGGCTTGGCCGCCGCGGCGTCATTTGCCGGCGGCATGGCAAGCCAGCCCGCCGGTTCCTCGCCGACAAGCATGTCGACGCCTGCCAGCGACCACCAGTCGCTATAGCTTTCCGCCATCAAGGCTGAATTTTGCCCACCCATGAATTTGTTTCAAACAGGCAGTTGACGGACGCGTCAATTGGCGGGCATCGCATTTCGTGACAGAATGAGCGCGGGACACGATGAATGATCCCGCGCGGGGACGGCAGAAAGGTATTTGCGGTGAGCGAACGGGAATCGATGCCCTATGACGTGGTCATCGTCGGCGCAGGGCCGGCGGGGCTTTCGGCGGCGATCCGCCTCAAACAATTGGCGAATGACGCGGGCAGCGAATTGTCGGTGTGCATCCTCGAAAAGGGGTCCGAGGTCGGCGCGCACATCCTCTCGGGGGCGGTGATCGATCCCAAATCGCTCGACGAACTGCTTCCCGAATGGCGCACGCAGGGCTGTCCGCTTGCCGAAGTTCCCGTGAACGACAACCAGCATTGGGTGCTGACGAAGGCGAAAAAATTCGCGCTTCCCGAATTCATCTCGCCCGGCTTCATGCACAACAAGGGCACCTATACCGGCAGCCTCGGCAATCTTTGCCGCTGGCTCGCCGAACAAGCCGAAGGTCTTGGCGTCGAAATCTTCCCCGGCTTCCCCGCCGCCGAGATCCTCTACAATGAGGATGGTTCGGTCAAAGGCGTCGCGACAGGCGACATGGGCGTTGCGCGCGACGGCAGCCATAAGGGCGATTATGCCCCCGGCCTCGAACTCCATGCAAAATACACCTTCTTCGCCGAGGGCGTGCGCGGCCATCTGACCAAGATGATCAAGCCGCAGTTCGCGCTCGACGCCGATTGCGAGCCGCAGGTCTATGGCCTTGGCGTCAAGGAACTCTGGGACATCAAGCCCGAGAACCACGCCGAGGGCCGCGTGATCCACACGCAGGGCTGGCCGCTCGACGAAAACGCCAATGGCGGCGGTTTCCTCTATCATCAGGCGAACGGACAGGTCGCACTCGGTTTCGTGACCTGGCTCAACTATCGCAATCCGCATATCTCCCCGTTCCAGGAGATGCAGAAGTGGAAGACGCACCCCGAGATCGCGAAAATCCTGAAGGGCGGCAAGCGCGTCTCCTATGGCGCGCGCGCGATCAGCGATGGCGGGCTGCAGTCGGTGCCCAAGCTTGCCTTCCCGGGCGGCGCTTTGATCGGCGACACCGCGGGCTTCCTCAACGTCCCGCGCATCAAGGGGACGCACACCGCGATGAAGTCGGGCATGATGGCGGCCGAGGCGGCGTTCGCCGCAGTAAACGCGGGTCGCAGCAGCGACACGCTCGACGCCTATCAGGCCGCCTTCGACGACAGCTGGGTGAAGAAAGAGCTCAGTGTCGTCCGCAACGTATTGCCGCTCGTCGAAAAATATGGCGATTTGGCGGGGACGCTCCTGTCGGGTATCACGATGTGGCTCGAAACGCTGAAGATCAAAGTCCCCTTCACGATGAAGCATCATCCGGACAATGAGAGCCTGTACCGGGCCGACATCATGCCGAAACCCGATTATCCCAAACCCGACGGCGTGCTGACTTTCGACCGCCTGTCTTCGGTGTTCGTCTCGAACACCAACCATGAGGAAGACCAGCCGGTCCACCTCCAGCTCAAGGATCCGTCGATCCCGGTCGCGTACAACCTGCCGCTCTATGACGAGCCTGCGCAGCGTTATTGCCCGGCGGGGGTTTACGAGATCGTCGGCGAAGCCGAGGGCGATCCCAAATTCGTGATCAACGCGCAGAATTGCGTCCATTGCAAGACGTGCGATATCAAGGACCCGACCCAGAATATCAACTGGGTCACCCCCGAAGGCGGCGGAGGCCCCAATTACCCGAACATGTAAGCCCGCGCGCTTCTTTCTGATCGCCGCCGCGATTGCGGCGGCGGTTCCGGCGCATGCCGTCGACGACAATGGCGCGGCCTTGAACGCGCTGGTGCGGGCGCGGCTCGCGGAGGAAGGCGGCGAGCCCGCTGCCGCGCTGTCGGCGCTGACCGCGGTTTCGAGCGTCGCGCCCGACCTGCCGGGCCTGCGCGGACGGATGCTCGAACAGGCGATCGAGGCGGGCGATTTGGAGGCAGCACGCGCCGCGGCGCTGCGCCTATGGACGGCGGGCGACCGCCGCTTCGACGCACAGCTCGTGCTGATGGTCGACGCGATGCGCCGGTCGGACTGGAAGGCCGCGCGCGATTATGCGGCGGGCCGGATCGACAAGGCGGGGGCCGACACGATCGGGCGGTTGATCCTGCCCACGGTGAACGCCTGGATCGATGTCGGTTCCCGCGAAAAAATGCCTGAACAGCATTTGCTTGCAGTGAACAGCCGCACGCGTCCCGAACCGGCGCTGACGCTGCAGGTCGCGCTCGTCCAGATCGCGACCAAGCGGGTCGGCGAGGCGGCGACGCTGACCGACCGCATAACCTTGACCGACCGGACCAGCCAACTCGTCGGGCTGCGCGTGGCGGCAACGCTCGACAAGGCGGGGCAACAGGATACGGCGCAGCGGCTGCGCGGGCGGATCGCGCTCGCGTCGGGACAGCGCGAGGACCCGATGCTGTTGCTACCCGATCAGCCCGTCTCGACGCCGCAGGCGGGTGTAGCGCAATGGCTTGGCCTGCTCGCCGATGGTCTGGCCCGCACGCCGGGGGGCAGCGCCAAGCTGCCGCTGCTGTTCGCGCGCGCCGCCTATTGGCTCAACGCGGAGGATCTGGCGGTGCGGACGACGCTCGTCGAGGCGCTCGATCGCAATGGCCAGCGGGGCGATGCCATGGCGCTGCTCGAAACCGTGCGAGCGCCGCTCCCGCCGGTTCTCGCAATGCGGCGCGCCGAATTGATGGCCGATGCCGGCGACCTGCCCGGTGCGGCCAAGCTGGCCGAGGCCGCTGCGAAGGATAATGACGCGCGCAGCATGCTCGTCCGTCTTGCCGATATCGCGCGCCGATCGGGCGATCCGGCGGCGGCGGCACGCGCCTATGAGCGCCTCGAAGCTTCGCTGGGGAACAGCGGGGGCGACAATATGCTCCGTGGCACGTTGCTGATCGCACGCGCCGAACTGTTGCTGCAAGCGGGGCGGTGGGATGCGGCGGCGCCTTTGATGGAAAAGGCGGTCGCACTGCGGCCCGATGATGCCTCGATCCTCAATTTCGCGGGTTATTCGGCGCTGGAACGGCGCAAGGATGTGAAGCAGTCGCTCGCGCGGATCGAGGCGGCGTGGGCGCAGGAGCCGCAGAATGCGAGCATCGCCGACTCACTCGGCTGGGCCTATTTCCTGACCGGTCGTACCGACGATGCGGTGAAGCTGCTCGAAAAGGCACAACTCGGCGAACCCGGGAATGCCGTGATCGTCGAGCATTTGGGTGACGCCTATTGGAAGGCAGGGCAGAAGTTTCAGGCGCGCTACAATTGGCGCGCCGCCGCGCTGCTCGCCGAAGCCGAAATGGCGACGCGACTGGAGGCGAAGCTGCGCGACGGGCTGACCCCCGCAACCACCGCACCGTGACCGCGTTTCGCGAGACGGGCTGGGCCAAGATCAACCTCGCGCTCCACGTCCGTGGGCGCCGGGCCGATGGCTACCATGCGATCGAGACCTTGTTCGCCTTTGTGGGCGACGGCGACGCGATCGCCGCCGAGTTCGCCGATAGTGATGCGCTGACGATCGACGGTGAATTCGCCGAGGGATTGAGCACGGGCGGCGACAATCTGGTGATGCAGGTGCTGGCGTTGCTGCGCGAACGCTATGGTGCGGAGCGGGTGCCGCAGCTTGCGGTGACGTTGACCAAGAAACTGCCGGTCGCGGCGGGGATCGGCGGCGGGTCGGCGGACGCTGCGGCGATGGCGCGGCTGATCCGGACGCATTTCCTGCCCGAGCTGGGCGATACGGCGCTGGCGCGGCTCGTCGGCCCGCTCGGCGCCGATATCGCCGCCTGTGTCGCGAGCACGACCTGTCTGGGTGTCGGCGTCGGGGAAGAATTGAGCGCCGTGCCCGAGTTGCGGCTTGGCGGAACGCCGGTGCTGCTGGTCAATCCGCGCCAGCCCGTCGCGACGGGGCCGGTTTTTGCAGCGTGGGACGGGATCGATCGCGGACCGCTGTTCACCGGTGCGGACCTGCGCGCCGGGTTGCTCGGCGCGCGCAACGATCTGCAGCGTCCGGCGATTGCGCAGTGCCCGGCGATTGCCGACATCTTGCTCGAACTTGGCGGACTGCGCCCATGGCTGACGCGCATGTCGGGGTCGGGCGCGACCTGTTTTGCGCTGTTCGAAGCGGCGGCCGCGCGCGATACCGCAGCCGCCATACTGGCAGAACGGCATCCGGGCTGGTGGTCGATGGCGGGGACATTGCGATGAGCGAAGCATGGCGGCAGATCGGCGAAGCGCGCGCGGACGGCATCCTGCTGATCGCCGACCATGCCTCGGCCTTTGTGCCGGGCGACGTCGACCTCGGCATCGATCACGCGCTGCTGACCAATCATATCGCGATCGACATCGGCGTCGCCGAGGTTGCAGCGCTCCTCGTCGAGAGCCGCGCGGTCGATGCGGCGATCCTCGGCGGCGTGTCGCGGCTCGTCGTCGACTGCAATCGCGAAGAGGATGCGCCCGGGGTGCTTCCGATCGCCAGCGACGGGCATGCGGTGCCGGGCAATGCGCTGGACGATGCGGGCCGCGAGGCGCGGCTGGCGCGTTTTTTCCGCCCCTATCATGCGCATATCGCCGCGGCGATCGCCGCACAGCGCCCGGCGATGATCCTCTCGCTGCACAGCTTCACCCCGTCGCTCGCGGCGCATCCCGATCAGGCGCGGCCGTGGCACGTCGGGGTGCTCTATAATGAGGACGACCGGCTCGCGGCGGCGGCGATTGCGGCCTTGGAAGCCGAAGACATGATCGTCGGCGACCAGCAGCCCTATTCGGGCAAGCTGCTCAACGCGACGATGAACCGCCATGCCGAGGGCAATGGGATTCCCTATGTTGGGATCGAGATGCGGCAGGATCTGGTTGGTGATGCGGCTGGGCAGGCGCTGTTTGCCGAGCGGCTTTCTCGCATGTGCAGCAAAGTTGCATTGAATCTGGCCAAATAGGCGTGTAGAGGCGCGTCTCTTCGCTTATTTTTGAAATAAAATTATCAGGACTGTTTGAAATGCCTTCATATCGTTCGCGCACCACCACCCACGGCCGCAATATGGCCGGTGCCCGCGGCCTCTGGCGCGCGACGGGGATGAAGGACAGCGACTTCGGCAAGCCGATCATCGCGGTGGTCAACAGCTTCACGCAGTTTGTGCCCGGCCACGTCCACCTGAAAGATCTCGGTCAGATGGTCGCGCGTGAGATCGAGGCGTCGGGCGGGGTTGCCAAGGAATTCAACACGATCGCGGTCGATGACGGCATCGCGATGGGGCATGACGGCATGCTCTATTCGCTGCCGTCGCGCGACCTGATTGCGGATTCGGTCGAATATATGGTCAACGCGCATTGCGCCGACGCGATGGTGTGCATTTCGAACTGCGACAAGATCACGCCGGGCATGCTGATGGCGGCCCTCAGGATCAATATTCCCGTGGTGTTCGTGTCGGGCGGGCCGATGGAGGCGGGCAAGGTCGTAATCAAGGGCAAGGAGGTCGCGCTCGACCTGGTCGATGCGATGGTCGCCGCTGCCGACGAGAAATATACCGATGCCGAGGTCGACGAGATCGAGCGCGCGGCGTGTCCGACGTGCGGCTCATGCTCGGGGATGTTTACCGCCAATTCGATGAATTGCCTGACCGAAGCGTTGGGGCTGTCGCTGCCGGGCAATGGTTCGACGCTCGCGACGCATGCCGACCGCAAGGAGCTGTTCTTGCGCGCCGGGCGCATCGTCGTCGAGATGTGCAAGCGCCATTATGAGCAGGACGATGACAGCGTGCTGCCGCGCAATATCGCGACCTTCGAGGCGTTCGAGAATGCGATGAGCCTCGACATCGCGATGGGCGGATCGACTAACACGGTGCTCCACCTGCTCGCCGCCGCGTTCGAGGCGGGGGTCGATTTCACGATGGACGACATCGACCGGCTGTCGCGCCGCGTGCCGTGCCTGTCGAAAGTCGCACCCGCCAAGTCCGACGTGCATATGGAGGACGTCCACCGCGCCGGCGGGATCATGGCGATCCTCGGCCAGCTCGAGCGCGCGGGGCTGCTCCACGCCCATCTGCCGACGGTGCACAGCGCGACGCTGGGCGATGCGCTCAACAAATGGGACATCTCGCGCACCAACGACCCCGAGGTGCAGAAATTCTTCATGGCTGCGCCCGGCGGCGTGCCGACGCAGGTCGCGTTCAGCCAGAGCCGGCGCTGGGACGATCTCGACCTCGACCGTGAGGCGGGTGTGATCCGCTCGGCCGAGCATGCGTTCAGCCAGGACGGCGGTCTCGCGGTGCTGTCGGGCAATATCGCGCTCGACGGCTGCATCGTGAAGACCGCGGGGGTCGACGAGAGCATCCTGAAATTCACGGGCCCGGCGAAGGTTTATGAAAGCCAGGACGCGGCGGTTGCGGGCATCCTGACGGGGCAAGTCGAGGCGGGCGACGTCGTCGTGATCCGCTACGAAGGACCCAAGGGCGGGCCGGGTATGCAGGAAATGCTGTATCCGACGAGCTATCTGAAATCGAAGGGACTGGGCGCTGCGTGCGCGCTGGTCACCGACGGACGTTTTTCGGGCGGCACGTCGGGGCTGTCGATCGGCCATGCTTCGCCCGAAGCCGCCGAGGGCGGGACGATCGGGCTGGTCGAAAATGGCGACCTGATCGAGATCGACATTCCGAAGCGCACGATCAACCTGATGGTCGCCGACAATGTGCTCGCCGAGCGCCGCGCGGCGATGGAAGCGAAGGGCGATGCCGCCTGGCAGCCCGCCAAGCCGCGCCCGCGCAAGGTTTCTGTAGCACTTCAAGCCTATGCCGCGATGACGACGAGTGCCGCGCGCGGCGCGGTGCGCGACCTGTCGCAGCTGAAGGGCAAGGGATGAGAAAACTCGGGGGGGCATTGCTGGCACTGGTTGCCCTCACGGGCTGCAATCGCACGTCGGACAACAGCGATCTTGCCGAAGCCGAAGCGCGCGGATCGCGCGAGGCCGCCGAAAACGGCCGCATCGAATGCGCGCTCGAGGGCGCCAAATTGTTCGACCGCACCTGCACCGTCGAGGAGATGAGCGGCGAGGGCGGGGCGGTTCTCGTCGTCGGGCGCAGCAACGTCGGCTATCGCCGCCTGCAGATCACGACCGACGGACGCGGCGTCGTGTCCGCCGACGGCGCCGAGCCGGCGAAGGTGAGCATCGTCGGTGACAATGTCATCGAGGTCGCGATCGGCAACGACCGCTATCGCCTGCCTGCCAATACGGACGGCACGAAGTAGGCGCTTTCGCGCGATCGTGATAGGGCACGCCTCATGTCCGTTCCCGCCGATGCCCCGATCCTGACCGCCAAGGCGATGCGCGAGGCTGAGGCAGCGTGCGCGATCCAGGGCACATCGCTCTCCGAACTGATGGAGCTTGCGGGCGCGGCAGTCGCGGATACCGCATGGCGAATGGCGGCGGGGGCCCCTATCCTGATCCTGTGCGGCCCCGGCAATAATGGCGGCGACGGTTATGTCGCGGCGCGCCTGCTCGCGGCGCGCGGTGCCGCCGTGCGGGTCGCGGCGCTGGCCGAGCCGGCAACCGATCTGGCGAAGGCTGCGCGGGCAGGGTGGAGCGGGCCGGTCGAGCCGCTGAACGGCCGTCTTGCGTCTGCGCCTTTGATCGTCGACGCGCTGTTCGGCGTCGGGCTGTCGCGGCCGATCCCGGACGGGCTGGCCATAATCCTCCGTCATTTTTCCGACCGGCGCATATTGGCGGTCGACCTTCCGAGCGGGGTGGAGAGCGATGGCGCCGAAGACTGGACACCGCCGCTCGCCGCCGATGTGACGCTGGCGCTGGGCGCGCTCAAGCCCGCGCATGTCCTGCTGCCGACCGCGCCGGGGTGCGGACGCGTCTTGCTCGCACCCATCGGCATATCGGCGAGCAAGGCGATGCGCAGCTTGCCCGCGCCGCAGACGGCCAAGCCCGATGTGACGGCGCACAAATTCACGCGCGGCATGGTGCTTGTCTTCGCCGGGCCGATGCGCGGCGCCGCCGGACTGACCGCGGCGGCCGCGCTGCGCGCGGGCGCAGGCTATGTCGTGCTCGACGGCGCCCAGCGCGCGCCGTTGTCGGCGATCATTACCGAAAGCGATGAAAAATTCGGCGAGCGGCTCGACGATCCACGCGTCGGCGCGGTCGTGATCGGACCCGGCTTTCCGGCGGGCGACGAATTGCTGTTCGATGTCGAGGCGGCGCTCGATTCGGGCAAGCCGCTCGTGCTCGACGCGGCCGCGATCGATGCCGCACTGCCGCGCCTGTCCGAAACGCCGCGCAAGGCGATCCTGACTCCGCATGAGGGCGAGTTCACGCGCGCTTTTCCACAGCTCTACGGCAGCAAGATCGACCGCGCGAAGGCGGCCGCGGTGCGGACGCAGGCGGTGGTGATCTACAAGGGCGCCGACACCATCGTCGCCGCGCCCGATGGTCGCGTCGCCGCCGCCTGGCCGGGCAGCCCCTGGCTCGCGACGGCGGGGACGGGCGATGTGCTCGCGGGCGCGTGCGGCGCGATGCTCGCGCGCGGCGGCGATGCGTTCGATGCGGCGGTCGCGGCGGTGGGCTGGCATATCGCGCAGGCGGCGCGTATAGGCCCCGGCCTTGTCGCCGACGATCTGGTTAGGGAATGAAATGACTGAAGCTGCGCTGATCGAGCGCATTGCCGCGCGCGGCGATGGCGTGACGGGCGACGGCCGCCATGTGGCGGGCGGCGTGCCGGGCGACCGCGTTCGCGACGACGGGATCATCATTCCGGGACCGAACCGCACCGATCCCATGTGCCGTCATTTCGGCAAATGCGGCGGCTGCCAGTTGCAGCACGTGGCCGAACCCGCGCTCGCCGACTTCGTTCGCGACCGCGTGGTAGGCGGGCTGGAAGGGCAGGAAGTGATGGGCATTCAGGTCTTGCCCGCCGTGCTATCATCCGAGCAAAGCCGCCGCCGCGCTGTCCTGACTGCGCTTCGTACCGGCAAGCAGGTCGCGATCGGCTTCAACGCCGCGCAGAGCAACCAGATCGTCGATATGCGGATGTGCCCGCTGCTGCTCCCCGAACTCTTTGCGCTGATCGCGCCGGTGCGCGACCTGCTGGTGATGATCGCGCAGCCGCGGCGCCCGGTGAAGGTCAAGCTGCAGATGCTCGATCAGGGCGTCGAGCTGATACTCGAAGGCGTGAAAGCCGAAGGGCTCGATGCCGCGATGGCGCTGCAGGATTTTGCCGGCGCGCATAAATTGGCGCGCTTCGCGATCGATCAGGGCGACGGGCTAGAAATCCTGTGGCAGCCGGAGCCGCCGACGATGCGCTTTGGCGACATCCTCGTCGAAGTGCCGCCCTTTGCCTTTCTGCAGCCGACGAGCGCGGGACAGGCCGCCCTGATCGAAGCGGTGACCAAGGCAATCGGCGATGCCGGCGCGGTCGCCGACCTATTCGCCGGTGTCGGTACCTTTGCGCTGTCGGTGCAGGCGGGACGCAAAGTCTATGCCGCCGAAGGTGCGCGCGATGCGATCGCGGCGCTGACGGGCGCGGCGAACCGCGCGCGCGCGCTCGTCGCGACCGAGCATCGCGACCTGTTCCGCCGCCCGCTCGTCCCCGCCGAACTGAACCGCTTCGGCGCGATCATCCTCGACCCGCCGCGCGCCGGGGCGGAGGAGCAGGTGAAGCAATTGGCGGCGTCAGCGGCGCCCGTGATCGCCTATGTCAGTTGCAATCCCGCAAGCTTCGCACGCGACGCAAAGACGTTGATCGAGGGCGGCTACACGCTCGATTGGGTGCAGCCCGTCGGCCAGTTCCGTTGGTCAACCCATGTGGAACTGGCGGCAAAGTTTTCGAAATAATCGTCGTCCCCGCGAAGGCGGGGACCGCTATCGGCCTTGGGCCATGCTGCCAGCGGCCCCCGCCTTCGCGGGGGCGACGGATTTTTCAGTGCAGCACGAAGCCGATGAAGGCGTGCAGGCACAGCGCGAGCAGCGCAAGGCTCGCCAGCGCGAACACGCCAAAGCGCCACAGCACCCGATTGACCGTCACCTGGATCAGGCTATGCACGATGCGCAACGCCACATAGGCCCACGCGATCTGCGCGTTGATTCCACCGCCCATACCGCCGATCGCGAGTGCCAGCGCGACGGCGTAGAAGACCGTGGGCTGCTCCATCAGATGATTATAGTTGTGCGCCTTCCACTGCACTTCCTGCGGCAGCACATCGTCGAGCCCCTTGCCGGTGCCGCCGACCATCTTTGCGGCGTCGATCTTGGCGCGGCTCATCGCGGGGATGCGCGTCGCGTACATCCAAACCCACATCACCATCGACCAGAGTGCGAGCACCGCGACCGGCCCCAATATTGCGTTATTTTCCATCGTCTCTTCCCCTTCAACCCAAAGTGGCAATCACCGCCAGCAACGCCAGTGCGAGCAGGCAGAAAGTCGACAGTCCGAAGATCGCGAAGCGAATGGGTACACGGTTCACGCGCGCCTGCCACAGGCTGTGAACGATCCGCAGAACGACATAGGCCCATGCAAGGCCGCGCGTCAGATCGGTGCTTCCGCCCGACAGGTGCAGGAAGATGATCACCGCATAAAAGAGCGTCGGCTGTTCCAGCAGATGCGTGTAATTATGCGATTTCCAGTTCACCTGCGGCGGCAGGATATTCTCGAGGTCGGCCCCGCGGCCGCCCGGCGGCGCCGCTTTCAGATCGATGCCCGACTTGGCGAGCGCCGGAAACCGCGTCGCGGCGACCCAGCCGAGCATGATGAGCGTCCACAGCGCAAGGACCGCGCCGGGCGCGAGCAGGCTTTCAGGCATATATATATTCCCCCTTATTTTGTGGGCCGGGATGCTAGAGCGCATCGCCGACAATGCAACGGCAGACGTTCAGGCCTTGTCGCTCGCCAGTTCCGCCCGGATCGCCGTCCCGTCGCCGTCGACGCGCGGGGCGAAGCCCAGATCGTGCGGCGGCATCGCACCATATCGAACCGGCGGCTGCATTTCGTGGAAAGCGCCCACATCGGGATGCGTACGGTGGCGGAAGAAACCCGTCGCTGCGAAATGCGGATCCTCCCTGATGTCCTGAAGATCACGCGCGGCCATCGCCGGAATGTCGTTGGCGGCGAAGAGCGCCAGCCACTCGGTGCTGGACTTCGCCGGGGTCTTGCGCGCGATTTCGCTGTAGATGATCTGCATATGCCGTCCCTCCGCTTTCGCGGCCGCATATTCGGGCGTTTCGAGCAGGTCGGCGCTCCCGAGCAGCGCCATCAGCCGCGCCGTCGATTCGGGCGTATAGGGGACGATCGCGAGATGTCCGTCGCTGGTCGGGAAGGGCTGGCGCGTCGGGTCGAGCTGGCGCGGATAACCCGCGGGCCCGATCGGCGGGTCGAGCGCCGCGTCGCGCAGATGCTCGGTGAGCATGAACGATGCGAAGCATTCGAACATCGGCACCTCGACTTCCTGCCCCTCGCCGGTGCGCAATTTGTGGACGAGCGCGGCGAGGATCGCCTGCGCGCCGAACTGGCCGGCGATCTTGTCGGCGATCAGCGAGGGGAAATAACGCGGGCTGGGGTTCCCGTCGACGCGCGGGAGAAGGCTGGTCGTCCCGGTCGCGGCCTGGATGACGTCGTCATACGCCTGAAGATCGGCATACGGACCGTCCTGCCCGAAGCCGGTGCCATGGACATAGATGATATCGGGCTTGATCGCCCTGCAGCCCTCATAGTCGAAGCCGAGGCGCGCGATCGCTCGCCCACGGACATTATGAAAGAAAACATCGGCGGTCGCGATCAGTTCGCGCAGCGTGTCGGCATCCTCGGGCTTTTTGAGGTCGAGCGCGATCGAGCGTTTGCCGCGGTTCACCGTCAAGTGGATCGACCCCATCGTCGGGTCGGGAACCCCGCTGCCAAGGTAGCGCGAAATATCGCCCGTCCCCGGCGTTTCGACCTTGATCACCTCGGCGCCAAGGTCGGCGAGCATCTGCGTCGCATAGGGTCCGAAGATGACCGTGGTGAGGTCGATGATCCGGATCCCCGACAGCATAGGCATAACTCCTCCTCTTCCGGCGCGCAGGATAGAATGATTGCAAAGTAAAACGGAAGAGGCTTCCGCGATTTTCCTTACGCCGTAACCGGCGCCGTTTCGCTACTGCCATTTCCGGCAGCATAGGCTGCCGAAATCCGCCGATAGGATCGCGAAGCGAACGCGACCAGCGTCAGCGCTACCCCTAGGACGCCGGCGATCGTGAAAACGAGCGCGATCCCGCGTTCGGGGCCGCGGCCGTACCAGTCGCCGACCGCGTCGGCGCCCGCGCCGTCGGTCATGAACGGCACGAAGACGAATTGGGTGAGCGGCGCGATGAGGAAGGCGGTGAGCGGCGAGGCGGCCTGCTCGACCGACTGGGCAAAGCCGAACACACGCCCCTGCCGCTCGAAAGGCACGACCTTCTGCAGCGCCGTCTGTTCGGCCGCTTCGGCATAGGGGCCGAGGAACATCCAGATGAAACAGCCGACGGCGAGCAGCGGGATCGACGACTGGATTGTAAACACCGCGGCGACGATCCATTCGACGAGGCACACGAAGAGCAATGTGCGGATTGGGTTTGCGCCGAGGCCGGTGCGTGAAATCACGATACCGCTGAGGATGAAGGCGCAGGACAGGACCGCCCAGAGCAAACCCCACTGCTCGACCTTCATCAACGACAGGCCATAGGCGTCCATCAGCGCCATATACACGCCGCCAAGAAAATTGTTGAAGCAGGAGAAGAGGATCAGCGCAAACAGACCGGGGATGCCGAGCACGACGCGCAGCGTCCCCGCAAGGTCGATACGACGTGGCGCATCCTCGGCTTCGGAATCGCGGGGCTCGTCGACGCGAATGAACAGGAGGTGGACTATCGCAATCAGCGAAAGGCCGACCGCAAATCCGAGCGTCGCGACCATCCCGCCCCATGCGACGAGAAAGCCGCTGATCGCCGAGGTGGTGAGAAAGCCGATCCCGCTGACCATCCCCACCAGCCCGTTCGCCTTGTCGCGCCGGTCCTCGGGCACCAGCAGCGTCACCAGCGTCGGCAGCGCGATCATGCGGATATTGCCGGCGATCACGGCGAACATCGAGACGAGAATGAAGAGCCACAGAGAGACGCTCGCGACCTCAGCGCCGCGGATGTCGGGGTCGAGCATATAGCCCGCGAGCGCGAGCGCGTAGAGGGTCAGCGAGGCGAGGCTCGACACCAGCATCATGTTGCGCTTGCCATGATGGTCGACAAGGCTGCCGAACCAGATGCCGAGCGCGGATGTCAGGACGAGATAGATGCCCGCGATCATCCCCGTCGCGAACACCGACTGGGTTTCGAGGAAGGTCCAGAAGGTCAGCGCGAACCACACCGTGAAATTGGTGATGTTGGCGACCAGATTATTGGCGAGGAGGTGATGGAAGGGCTGCATGGGCCGCGCAATCTAGCGCCTTGGTCCAAAAGGAAAAGGGCCGGTCACATCGCTGCGCCGGCCCTCGGTTTTTTCGTGTGGCTGTCCGTCAGAACAGCTTGGTCACCGTCGCGCTGCGGCGTTCCTGCTCGACTTCGCCGGTGTAGAGGCTGACCATCGGTTCGTCGCTGACGACATGGGTTTCATCGGCGCCGAAGCCGTTGAACTTGGTCCGCATCGCGCAGCCATAGGCGCCGAGCATGCCGATCTCGATGAAATCGCCCGCCTTGATGTCGGCGGGCAGGAAGAACGGCCCAGCCATATGGTCGAGATCGTCGCACGTCGGGCCATAGAAGCTGAACGGCACCATCTCGGCGTCGCTCTCCGCGTCGCGCTGCAGCGTGACGGGAAAGCGCCAGCCGACATGCGCGGCGTCGAACAGCGCGCCATAGGCGCCATCGTTGATATATAGCTCGTCGCCGCGGCGCTTTTCGACGCGCACGATCAGCGAGCTGTACTCGGCCGACAGCGCACGGCCCGGTTCGCACCACAGTTCCGCCGAATAGCTGATCGGCAGGCTTTCGAAGCTGCGGTGGATCGTGTCGAAATAGGCGTCGAGCGGCGGGGGTTCCATGCCCGGATAAGACGACGGGAAACCGCCGCCGACATCGATGATGTCGACGGTAACCGACGCCGCGACGATCGCCGCGCGGACGCGTTCCATCGCCTGCGCATAAGCGTGCGGGGTCATCGCCTGGCTGCCGACATGGAAGCAGATGCCGAGCGCATCGGCCGCCTGGCGGGTCGCCATCAGCAGTTCGACGACCTCGTCGGCCTCGGCGCCGAACTTGGCGGCGAGGCTGAGCTTCGAATGGTCGGACGAAACGCGGAGGCGAACGAGCAGGTTCAGGTCGGCCGCGCCTTCGGTCGCACGGACGATCTTTTCGAGTTCGTCGAGCGTGTCGAGCGAAAAGGTGCGCACGCCATGCTTCCAATAGGCTTCGGAAATCGCTTCCTCGGCCTTCACCGGATGCATGAAGCAGAGCGTCGCTTGCGGCAGCGTACGCGCGACGAGCCGGACCTCGGCGATCGAGGCGACGTCATAATGCGTGACACCCGAATCCCACAGCACGCGCAGCAGGTCGGGCGACGGATTCGCCTTGACCGCATACATGGTCGTGCCGGGAAATCGCTCGATGAAGAAACGCGCTGCGCGCCGCGCGGCGTGCGGGCGGACAAGCGTAACAGGTTCGATCGGCGAAAGTGCCTGAATCAGCCCGTGGGCGCTATGATGCTGGTGCAACTCAAGGGACCCCCAAAAATAACGTTCAACACAAAGGCTGCCTTGCGGTTATTGGAAGTCCCCCTGGGGCAGCGGAGGGCGATATATGCAGGGGGGTCCCCCCTGTAAAGACCCTATCGCGCAATTTTGTAATAGCGCGGTAACATGAAGGGCGAACCGGGGCGGGCGTGCGCCAAACCGCGCGAATGCGAGACAAAGCCAAGCGACGCGGCTAAGGCTTTCCGTCATCCCGGCGAAGGCCGGGATCTCAACATCGCGTAATGTCGCATCGTCGAGACCCCGGCCTTCGCCGGGGTGACGGGTCAGAAAAGTAGAGGATTCGCTAGCATGGTCTCCCGCGCCGACGTCAATCATAACTTCACCGACGCGGAACTTGAGGAACTGGCGGCATTCGGCACGGTCGAATCGCACAAAGCGGGCGATCTGATTGTCGAGGAAGGCGCGATGGCGCCCGATTGCATCATCACCCTGTCGGGACACACCGACATCTTTGCGTCGACCGACGAAGGCCGCAAGCGTGTCGGCTGGATGGAGCATGGGCAATTCGCGGGCGACCTGTCGGTGCTGACCGGCCAGCGGCACCTATCGCGCGTCGAGATGGGCGCCGACGGCGAGATCATCCGCATCGCCCACGCCGATTTCCAGCGCCTGATCGGGGGCAACAGCCATTATTCGGACATTTTCGTTCGCGTCCTGTCGGCGCGGCGCGAGTTCAGCAAGCATCGCGGCTTTGCAGTGACGATTGTGATCGGCGCGGCGATGGACCGCAGCGTCTATGCGCTGCGCGACCTGCTGATGAAGCATGGCGTCGCGCATCGCTGGTTCGATCCCGCCGACGGCCCCGTCGCCGCGCATCTGCTGGCCGAGCGCGGGTTGAGCGAAGACCAGCTTCCGGTAGCGATCCTCGGCGCTGCCGACGTGCTGATCCAGCCGACACCCGAACAGCTCGCGGCGGGGCTCGGGCTCGACCTGCTGCCCGACGGCGCGACCGCCGATGTGCTCGTGGTGGGTAGCGGTCCCGGCGGGCTCGCGGCGGCGGTCTATGCCGCGTCCGAAGGGCTGACCGTGATCGCGCTCGATTCGCTCGCGCCCGGCGGACAGGCGGGAACCTCGTCGAAGATCGAGAATTATCTGGGTTTCCCGACCGGAATTTCGGGGAACGAGCTGGCGCGACGCGCGACCGTCCAGGCGCAGAAATTCGGTGCGCGGCTGGTGTCGCCGGTGCGCGCGGCATCGATCAATCGTGACGGCGACGCCTATTGCCTGCACCTCGCCGACGGGCGGAAGCTGCGCAGCCGCGCGGTGGTCGTCGCGAGCGGCGCGAAATATCAGAGCCTGCCGATCGACGGCATCGAATCTTATGAAGGCCGCGGCATCTATTACGGCGCGACGCCGATGGAAGCGCAGCTGTGCAGCGACGCCGAAGTGACGATCGTCGGGTCGGGCAATTCGGCGGGGCAGGGCGCGATCTATCTCGCGAGCGTCGCGAAGAAGGTCCATGTCATTTTCCGCCGCGGGAGCCTGCGCGAGACGATGTCCGAATATCTCGTCAAGCGGCTCGAAGAGCATCCGAATATCGAGATCATCCCGTCGACCGACGTCGTCGCGCTGCATGGCGAGGACCGGCTCGCCGGCCTGACCTATCGCTGCCGCGAAACGGGCGACGAGGGGCATTGCGATTGCGGCTTCCTGTTCCTCTTCCTCGGCGCGAGCCCGAACACGACCTGGCTGCCCAAGGAAATGGTGTGCGACGAGCGCGGCTTCGTAAAGACGGGCACCGACATCGCGCCGCTCGAACTCGTCAAGGCGGGCTGGTCGCTCGACCGCATGCCGAGCCGGTTCGAAACGAGCTGGCCGCGCATCTATGCCGTCGGCGACGTGCGCAAGGGATCGGTGAAGCGCGTCGCGTCATCGGTCGGCGAGGGGTCGGTGGTGGTCAGCGACATCCATCAGGCGCTGGCGGAGATCGACCCCGCCGGAACGTGAGAGTTCGTGCGGTCAGGCTTTCGGTTGTTGCTGCGTGGCGCAATGAATGCCGCCACCCGATTCGCCGATCGCATCGATTTCGATCATCTCGATCGTGCGCCCGGGATAGAGCGATTGCAGCATTTCGCGCGCGTGGCCGTCGGCGGCGGTGTCGCCGAACTGTGCCGCGATGACGGCGCCGTTGCAGACGTAATAATTGACATAGCTGGCGACAAAATCGGGCTCGGCCGACCGGATGTCGACCGGATCGGGCAGGCGAAGGATTTCGAGTCTTTTCCCTCGCGCGTCGGTTGACCGCCGCAGGATTTCCAGCGTTTCGTGCCCCGACACCGACCATGGGTCATCGGGGTCGATTTCGTCGCCGAGCTGGATCAGCAGCTTGCCTGGCCCGACGAACCGCGCCAGCGCGTCGATATGATAGTCGGTGATGTCCTTGCCCGCGATGCCGGGCGCCCAGATCATTTTCTCGCCGCCGAGCGCCTTGAGCAGCTTTTCGCCGACCTCATCCTGGCTCATCGGGTTGCGGTTGGGATTCACCCAGCAGCTTGCATGCGCGAGCAGCGTTCCCGCGCCATCATGTTCGACCCCGCCCTGCTCGCCGACAAGGCCCGTTTCGATCAGCGGCATTCCGAGCCGCTGGGCCACGCGCCCTGCTATCCGGGCATCATTGGCATGCGGCTGTTTGTTGCCCCAGCCATTGAACCGGATATGCGCGACCGCGAGCTTGCCGGAAGCGTCGCGAACAAAGGTCGGTCCCGAATCGCGGCACCAAAGGTCGTCGGTCGGGATGTCCCAAAGCTCGACCTCGCCGGCCAGCAGGGCGCGTGCGCTCGCCGCATCGGCGTTCGCCACCAGCATCGCGACGGGCTCATGGCGAACGATCGTGTTGGCGATCCGTGCGATGGCACGCTGTACGCGCCTTAACGACGCGCGGTCATAGACGTCCAGATTGACCGGCCATTGCATCAGCGTCCGCTCGTGCGGTTCCGCTTCCAGCGGCATTTCGTAACGGGTGCCGGCCTGGACCATATTGTCGTTCACCTCGCCGCAGGCCCATATCGCGGGTGCCAATGCCGCGCCCGCGCCGGCGCACAGAAAATGCCGTCGATCCAACGCTCCACTCCCGCCGTCGCGCGGCTCGTCGCTAACCCAGCCGCGTCTTGAAATCCTCGTAACCGAATTCGCGGATCAGCCGGAGCTTATCGCTTTCGCTGTCCCAAAGCCAGATCGACGGCAGCGGGACGCCATTGAAGGTGTTGGTCTTCACCATCGAATAATGCGCCTGGTCGAGGAAGGCGAAGCGCTGGCCGATGCGCGCGCCGCCGGGCAGACGATAGTCGCCGATGACGTCGCCCGCGAGGCACGACGGGCCGCCGATGCGTGTCGGCATGCCTTCGCTGCCTTCGCTCAGCATCGCGGGGCGATAGGGAGCCTCGATCACGTCGGGCATGTGACAGGTGGCAGAAATATCGGTGATGCCGATCGGCATGCCATTGTCGAACAGGTCGAGTATTTCGCCCACGAGAATGCCGGCGTCGAGCGCGATCGCCTCGCCGGGTTCGATCATCACGTCGCAGTCGGTCGATGCGCGAACCTGTTTCAGGAAGGCGATCAAATCGTCGACCTGATAGTCGGCGCGCGTGACATGGTGCCCGCCGCCGAAGTTGATCCATTTGAGCTGGTTGAAAAAGGGGCGCAGCATCGGCTGCACCGCTTCCCACGTCCGCTGGAGCGGCGGAAAATCCTGCTCGCACAGGCTGTGCATATGCACGCCGTCGATGCCCTCCATATGCTCGGGGAGCAGCTGGGTCACCGGGAAGCCGAGGCGGCTGCACGGCGCGGCGGGGTCGTATTTGGCAACCTCGCCCTCGCTGTGCATCGGATTGATGCGCAGGCCAATGTCGAAGGTCACACCCTTGGCGCGAAGCTCGTCGAGCAGCGGGCGGAAACGCGCGATCTGACCGGGCGAGTTGAAGATGAGGTGATCCGACAGCGCCGCGATCTCGGGCAGGTCGGCTTCCTTGTATCCGGCGCAATAAGTCGCGACTTCACCGCCATATTCGCCGCGGCCGAGCCGGGCTTCGTAGAGGCCCGACGCGCAGACGCCGTCGAGATATTCGGCGACCACCGGCCCAAGCGACCACATCGAAAACGCCTTGAGCGCCGCGAGCACGCGCGCGCCCGACGCATCGCCGATATGGCGGAGCACCGCCAGGTTCGCGCGCACTTTCGCGGCATCGACGACGAAGGCGGGAGAGGGCACGCTGGTCAGGTCGAAGCGGGCAAAGGCTCCGGAGTCGCCGGCACGGGTTTCCATGTCGCTGTATATTCCTGTCAGACCGCAATCGGTCCCTTGAAGATGAAGAACGCCCCCGCCGCAATCAAACCGAAGCCGACGAGGTGGTTCGAGGTCAGCTTCTCACCGAGCCAGAAGACCGCGAACCCGGCGAATATGACCAGTGTGATCACTTCCTGCAAGGTCTTGAGTTCGGCGGCCGTGTAAACGCCGTAACCGATGCGGTTCGCCGGCACGACGAGGCAATATTCGAAAAAGGCAATTCCCCATGCGATCAGCACCGCGAGCCAGATCGGCCGCGACACGGCGCCGAGCTGTCCATACCAGGCGAAGGTCATGAAGATGTTCGATACGAACAACAGGCCGATCGGCGCGAGATAGGCGGTCATTTCTTTTCTTTCGTCAGCGGCAGCACATCGCGAAGCAGCGCGGCGAAGAAATGCCCCGGCTCCTCGACCATCGGCATATGCGCCGAATGTTCGAGCCAGACGAGCTTCTTCGAGGGTGCCTTGACCTGTCCGAACCACTGGGCCGCCACCGGCGAAGGGACCGTATAGTCGTGCCGTCCGAGCAGGAAGACGAGCGGAACCTCGACCTTCTTCACCTTCGTGAAGCTGACATCGGCGAGGCGCGGCCAGAGCGTCGTCACCGAAAATTCGCTGCCCTTGCCCCACGCCTGCCGGTCGGCTTCGGTGTATTCGGGCGAGAGGCGCGGCGTCTGGAAATAATATTTGAGGTCGGGCTTGTTGTAGATCAGCGAGCCATAGGGGATCGCATATTTGCGCCAGCCATCGGCCTTGGCGATGGTGAACTCGCCCTGCGGATAGGGCGCGAGCGCGTCGATCGCCGTGACGGCTTCCTTGTCGCCCGCGGCAAGCGCCTTGGTGCGCGTCCACGCCATGCCGGCTTTCTCGCCTTCGCGAAAATCGATGCCCTGGCCGACGCCAACATAGGCGTGAAGCAGGTCGGGGCGTTTGACCGCGACCGACAGGCCAACGATCGAGCCCCAGCTGTGACCCATCAGCACGACCTTGCGCTTCGCGTAGCGCTTCTTGAGCAGTTCGATAAGCTCGATGGCATCGTCGCGATAACGCTCGACCGTCATCGTCGGCGCGAGCGTCGCGGGATCGTTGAGCGGATAGCTGCGCCCCGCACCGCGTTGGTCATATTGCACGACCGTGAAGACATCTTCCCACGGACGCTGAAACGCCCACGCAAAAGGCATTTCGACCGCGCCGGGGCCGCCATGGACGAAAATCAGGATCGGATTGTCGCGGTCCGATCCGCGCACGTTCACAACCTGCCGCGCGCCGCCCAGCGTGACCTCGAAGGTTTCCTGTACCCCGTTCGGCGTGACGATCTTGCCGATGTCGGCGACGATCGCGCGGGCGGGGGCATAGGCGTCGTCGGGTTGGGCCGCCGCAGGCGCGGCGAAAGCAGCAAGCAACGCGAACGCCGCAATTCGCAATTTCATATCAACCACCTCTCGTCATTCCCGCGAAAGCGGGAACCCAGTTCCGCCGTGGCTACTGGGTTCCCGCTTTCGCGGGAATGACGAAAATGGAAGATCGGTCAGAAATCCAGCGGGCCGTCGAGTTCCTTCACCTGCCACGGCAGGCCATGCTGGTTCAGCATCTCCATAAAGGGATCGGGATCCATCTGCTCCATGTTGAACACGCCGTCGCCGCTCCACGTCCCGGTGACCATCATCGCCGCCCCGATCATCGCGGGCACGCCGGTGGTATAGCTCACCGCCTGGTTGCCCGTTTCGGCATAGGCGTCCTCATGGTCGCAGATATTATAGAGATAGAGCGTCTTTTCCTTGCCGTCCTTGCCAATGCCGGTCGCGATGACGCCGATATTGGTCTTGCCCTTGGTTGTCTCACCGAGGCTCGACGGTTCGGGCAGGACGGCCTTCAGGAACTGCAGCGGGACGATCTCGCGGCCTTCGTAGATCACCGGATCGATGCGCGTCATGCCGACATTCTGCAGCACGGTGAGGTGGGTGATATACGCCTCGCCAAAGGTCATCCAGAACCGGATGCGCTTGATTTCGGGCAGGTGGGTTTTGAGGCTTTCGATCTCCTCATGATACATGAGGTACATCGTCTTTTCGCCCACGGCCTCGAAGTCGAATTTCTGCTTCACCGACATCGGCGGGGTTTCGACCCAGTCGCCATTTTCCCAGTGACGCGCGACCGCGGTGACTTCGCGGATATTGATCTCGGGATTGAAGTTGGTCGCGAAATGCTGGCCGTGATCGCCGCCGTTGCAGTCGAGGATGTCGAGCGTGTCGATGCGGTCGAAATGATGCTTCTTGAGCCAGGTCGTGAACACGCTCGTCACCCCGGGATCGAAGCCCGAGCCGAGCAGCGCCATCAGTCCCGCGTCCTTGAAGCGGTCCTGATACGCCCACTGCCAGTGATATTCGAACTTCGCCTCGTCGCGCGGCTCGTAGTTCGCGGTGTCCATATAATGCGCGCCGGTCGACAGGCACGCCTCCATGATCGTGAGGTCCTGATAGGGGAGCGCGAGGTTCACGACATGCGTCGCGCCGATCGAGCGGATCAGCGCCGCGGTCGCGTCGATATGGTCGGCGTCGACCTCGGCGGTCTTGATCGTGACGCCGGTGCGTTCCTTCACCGAGTCGGCGATCGCGTCGCACTTGAACTTGCGGCGGCTCGCCAGCGTGATGTCGGGAAAAATGTCGGGGTTCATCGCCATCTTGTGCACCGCGACCGAACCGACGCCGCCTGCGCCGATCACCAGAACCTTGCTCATCGAAAAATCTCCTGCGCCTAGCTATGTGGCTTGTCTTGTATGGCCGGCCCTATAGGACGAAGCCATGACACAGCAAAGCCCCGATCCCCTGCTCGATCCGAACCGCGCACCCACGCTTGCAGGGGTCGAACGCGCCGCGGCGAAAGTCGCTGCATTGCTCCCGCAAACGCCGCTGCTGCCGCTCGAAGTCGACGGCAAGACCATCTGGTGCAAGGCCGAATGCCTGCAGCCCGTCGGCGCGTTCAAGATCCGCGGCGCGTGGCACCGATTGTCCGACCTGACGCCCGAACAGGCGGCGGCGGGGGTCGTCGGCGTGTCGAGCGGCAATCACGCGCAGGGCGTCGCCTGGGCCGCCAAGCGGCTGGGGATCAAGGCGACGATCGTGATGCCGAGCAATGCGCCGGCAATGAAGCTCGCCGCGACGCGCCAATTGGGCGCCGAGGTCGTGCTTTACGACCGCGTCACCGAATCGCGCGATGCGGTCGCGGCGAAATTGCTCGAACAGCGCGGCGGGACGCTTGTCCATGCCTATGGCGACCCGTGGATCATCGAGGGGCAGGGCAGCACCGGGACCGAAGCGAAGGCGCAGATGGCCGCGCGCGGGATTGGCGGTCCCGACAAGGTCGTTGCGTGCTGCGGTGGCGGCGGCCTGTCGGCGGGGCTCGCGCTTGCGCTTCCCGATGCCGAGATCGTCGCGGTCGAGCCCGAGGGCTGGGACGATGTCACGCGCAGCCTTGCCGCCGGCGAAATCCTGTCGGTCGAGGATATGGCCTATCCGACCGAGTGCGACGCGCTCCAGACCCCCGAGACCTGGCCGATCAACTTCGCGGTGCTGCAGGCGCGCGGCGTGCGCGGTGTCGTCGTGACGCGGAGCGAAGTGCGCCATGCGATGCGGACGGTGTTCGAGAAACTGCACCTCGTCGTCGAGCCTGGCGGCGCCGCCGCGCTCGCCGCGGTACTCGCGGGCAAGGTGCCACTGACCGACGCGACGCTCGTCACGCTGTCGGGCGGCAATGTCGACCCGTTGAAGTTCGCGGAGATCATCACCGAATAGGCTCGCGGATACTTATCCGCGCCCGAGCGTTTGAACGGGGAAGGAGAAGCATGATGCAGAAGAGTGTAATTTTGGCGAGCGCCGCGGCGCTGGTCCTGTTGGCCGGTTGCGAAAAGGCCGAGGCGCCCGCGCCTGCGCCGACCGATGCCACGACCACCGAGGTTCCGGTCGAAACCATGCCGCCCGAAGGCGCCGAGGCGACCGATCCCGCGACCGCGCCGCATCGCTTCGCGAGCTGGGCGGGCAAATGGACCGGGGTCGAGGGCATGTACGCCACGATCACCCCCGCCGCACCGGGCAAGTATAAGCTGGAGATGCAGTCGGACCTCGACACAAAGGGGACCTATGACGGCGAGGACAGCGAGCATGGCATCAAGTTCAAGCGCGGCGCCGAGGAACTGAGTCTGCATCGCGGCAGCGGCGACGAAACCGGCCTCAAATATCTCGCTGGCAAGAAGGAATGCCTGATCGTGAAGTCGGGCGAGGGCTATTGCCGGGACTAGCAAATAACTTCGTCATTCCCGCGAAGGCGGGAATCCCGCTAATGCGGCAAAAGCGGGATTCCCGCCTTCGCGGGAATGACGAGGAAAGAATTTCACCCATGTCGCCGGATTGTCATCGAACCGGCACGGAAATCGCATGAAAGCCTGCCATGCGCGGCCCCGGATCAACATTGTCCGGGGAACCCATTCGAATGGCCAGCCAACCCAATCGCAAGATCGCCGCCGCCGTCGTTCGCGAGGATGGCGAACAGAAACAACGCCTGCTCGACCGCGCTTTTGCGCTGGCCTTCAAGGGTCTCGTCTATGCCCAGATCTGGGAAGACCCGGTCGTCGACATGGAGGCGCTGGCGATCGCGCCGGGCAACCGGATCGCGACGATCGCGAGCGGAGGCTGCAACGTCTTCTCCTATTTGACGGCCGACCCGGCGGAGATCGTCGCGGTCGACCTCAACACCGCGCATGTCGCTCTCAACAATCTGAAACGCGTGGCGATCCAGCGGCTTCCCGATCACGCCAGCCTTCGCCGCTTTTTCGCCGACGCCGATAGCAGCGGCAATATTGCCGATTATCGCGCTTTTGTCCGCCCGCACCTCGACGAGACGAGCCGGCGCTATTGGGAAGGCCGCGACCTCGTCGGGCGGCGCCGGATCAACGGCTTCGCGCACGGGCTCTACAAGCGTGGGCTGCTCGGCAGCTTTATCGGGCTGGCCCACCTTGTCGCGCGGATGCACCGCGTCGATCCGCGCCAGTTCCTCGAAGCCAGGACGATCGAAGAACAGCGCGCGATCTTCGAGACGAAATTCGCGCCCTTCTTCGACCGCAAGTTCATCCGCTGGGTCACCGACCAGCGATCGTCGCTGTTCGGGCTCGGCATCCCGCCGGCCCAATATGACACGCTGGCCGACGGAAAGCCGATGGCCGATGTTCTGCGCGGACGCCTCGAAAAACTAACCTGCGATTTCCCGCTCGAGGACAATTACTTCGCCTGGCAGGCCTTTGGCCGCAGCTATGGAAAGGGTGCGGGGGCGTCATTGCCGCCCTATTTGCAGGCAGTCCATTATGCCGCCGTCCGCGCGCGCGCCGAGCGGGTCACGATGCTGCACGCGAACATGACCGACATGCTGGCCGCCGCCGACGCCGCGAGCTTCGACCGCTATATCTTCCTCGACGCGCAGGACTGGATGAGCGACGCGCAATTGACCGCGCTGTGGAGCGAGGTCGCGCGCACCGCGCGTCCCGGCGCGCGCGTTCTCTTCCGTACCGCTGCCGAACCGACGTTGCTCCCCGGGCGGCTCCCCGACGACCTGCTGCGGCGGTGGGATTATCGCGCGGCTGAATCGCTTGCATTTACGCGGCGCGATCGTTCGGCCATTTATGGCGGGGTCCATCTCTATATCCTGAAAGACTGATGCCATGACCGGGGGGGAGGGGCACGCCGCGCGCATGGACGGCGTCTATCGCGGTCAGCGGCATATCTATGACCTGACGCGCAAATATTATCTGTTGGGGCGCGACCGGTTGATCGACGAGCTGACGCCGCCGGTCGGCGGGCATGTGCTGGAAATCGGCTGCGGCACCGGGCGCAACCTGATCGCGGCGGCGCGCTGCTGGCCCGGCTCGAAATTCCATGGCATCGATATTTCGGAAGAAATGCTGAAGACCGCGCGCGCCGCGATCGCCCACGCGGGGCTGACCCGAAGGGTGAGCGTAGCGCAGGCCGACGCGACGGGTTTCGATCCGAACGCGCTGTTCCGCACCGCCAGTTTCGACCGCATCTTTCAAAGCTATACCTTGTCGATGATCCCCGACTGGCAGGGCGCGATCCGCGAAGCGATGTGCCATCTGTCGACCTATGGATCGCTGCACATTGTCGATTTCGGGCAACAGGAGGAAATGCCCGACTGGTTCCGCGCTGCGCTGTTCGCCTGGCTCGCGCGCTTTCACGTCGAACCGCGCGCGCTGTTGATCGAAGCCGCGCGCGAGGCTGCGAACGACGCCGGCGCGCGGCTCGCGGTGACGCGCCTTTATCGCGGCTATGCGTGGGCGCTGCGGCTGGACAAACGCCCGCGCTAGTCTTGCCAAGCGGCGCAACAGCTGCTCCACTCATTTGGGGGAGGCGCAATGACCGATATGATCTTGCCGGCGGGGGTCGCCGAACTGCCGTCGATTGCCGAAACGCTGGCGCAGGCCTTTCAGACCGACCCCGCGCTATCGTGGATCTTGCCCGATCCCGATCATCGCGCCCGCGCGCTCCGCAGCCTGTTTCGGACCCTCGTTCCTGTCGACGCCCGTGCCGGGATCGCGCTGCGTTCGCCGGGCGACGAGGCGGCGGCGCTCTGGCGCACACCGGGACAGGCGCATAGCGGTCCAGTCGAATTCCTGCGCACCGTGATCCCGCTCGTTGCGACCTTCGGCACCGCTCTGCCGCGCGGGCTGAAGGTGCAGGGCAGCATCGATGCCCACCGGCCCAAGGGGCGCTTCTGGTATCTCCATTATGTCGGCGTCCGCCCCGGGCATCAGGGCAAGGGGCATGGCGGGCGGATCATCCGCGCGCAGACGGCCGTCGCGGATGCCGAAGGTCTGCCCTGTTGGCTGGAGACCGCGACGCCCGAAAATGTACCTCTCTACGAGCGGCTGGGCTTCATCACGCAAGTGGAGTGGGACGTCCCCGACGGCCCGCATTTCTGGGGCATGATGCGCCCGTCATCCTGATCGATCAGGACGCCGGGCGCGTCGCGTTGAAGAAAAAGGCGATATCCACCGCGGCGGCGATCGCGTCGGTTGCTGCCCATTCGCCCTGGCCGACACCAAAGGCGGTGCGATCGATCCGCGCGGTTCCGGAAACGCGCGCGCGGTCACCGTCGATACGCAGCGTGAAGCGCAGCGTCGCGGGCTTGCTGGCGCCGCGCAGGTCGAGCGTGCCGCGCGCTTCATATTTATCCCCGCCAAGGTGGCGGATGTCGCGCGCGGCAAAGACCGCGCTCGGGTGCGCGCCGACATCGAAGAAATCGCTGCTCTTCAGCGAATCGTCGCGCTGGCCGTCGCCGGTGTCGGCCGAAGCGAGGTCGACCGTGACGCGAATGGTCGATTTGGCGAGCTCGTCGGGGCTGAAACGGATCGCGGCGCGCCAGCGATCGAAACGGCCATCGACCGCCTCGCCGTTCCAACGCGCCGTAAAGCCGAGCCGTCCGCCGGGCGCGACTGTCCAGTCGGCGAGCGGCTGGGCTGTATCCTCCGGCACTTCCTCCGCCGCCTCGATCGCCGTCGTTTCGTCATCCTTCGCTACGGGAACGATAGCCGATGTGGTTGGCGTGGCGACCGGAGGCGGCGCCGCTTTTTCGGCAGCGGGCCGGGGCCGTTCGGGATAGACCGTCTGGCCCGCGACAAAAGCAGCACCGACGAGCGCCAGCGCGCCGATGGCGACCCCCGCGGCCTTGCCGCGCGCAAAGGGAAGCATTCGCTGGAGTTCGGGCTTGCCGAGCAGCCACTGGTGACGCAGCGCACCCGCGATATGGAGCGCGAACAGTCCGATCGCGAGCCAAGCCATCGCGCCGTGGATCGATTCCGCGGGCTCATGCCAGCTCCGGGCAACGGGCAGGTGGGGCCAGGGGATGAGGCCGTAGAGCAAGGTCGGCACCTGAACCCGCGCGGTTGAGACGAGCAGCCACCCCGTGAGGGGGCCGAGGATCATCACCAGGTAGAAAAGCCCGTGGACCGTGCTGGCGAGCGCGCGCGTCCATACCGGGCCGTCGGATGCGGGCGGGCGCGGTGTGAACAGGCGCGCCGCAAGGCGCGCAAGGCTGAGCAGCAGGATCGTGATGCCGATCGATTTGTGCAGCTGGTAGCGCGCGAACAATTCGGGGCTGTTATTCCCCTCGAGCGCCCAGCCGAGCGCGATCTGGAATGCCAGCAGCAATGCGATGAGCCAGTGAAGCGTGATGGCGGTATAGCTATAACGCTGTGTCGGCATGATAATCTTTCGCGAGCAGGGAGGGATTCGCCCCACACCCTATCGAGTCATGCCGATCTTGTCGAAGGGGCGCTAATCGTCGAAACCGACGAAGCGCACCGCGTCATCGACGCCCTTGCGGTTCGATACCACCGCATTGGCCGGGAAATCGGCATCGGGCCAACCCATTGCGACGCAGATCATGATGACCTGATCGTCGGGGATGCGCGCATGCTCGCGCACGACGGGGCTTTGCATGATGCCCTGGCTGTTGATCACGCAGCCGAGCCCGCGCGACCAGGCGGCGTTGACCAGCGCGTTGGTGACGGCACCGCAATCGAACGGTGCGATGTCGCTACCGAGCAGGACGCGGTCATAGGTCACGACGACGCTCACCGGCGCGTCGAACTGGCGGAAACCGCGGAGCACCCAGTCCTGCCGCCCATCCTTGTCGTCGCGCTGAATGCCCATGGCGCCGAAAAGCTGTTTGGCGATCTCGATCTGGCGGGCACGATGATCGTCGGCGATGCCGTCGAAGCGGCGGAATTCGCGGCTGTCGGGCTTGCCCGCGAGGATGCCGTCGGTGTTGCCCCGCCGGATCGCCGCGAGCGGTGCGCCGGTGACGACCGAGAAATTCCAGCACTGGTTGTTGAACGACGAGGGGGCGCGCATCGCGACCCCGAGGATTTCGGTAATCAATGCCTTCGGAACGGGCTTGTCGAGGAAGCCGCGGATCGAGCGGCGTCCGACGACGACGTCATCGAAACCGGGTGCCGTCGTCACGCGGCCTTCTGAAGCTGCAGTTCGAGCCGGTCCCAGATCTCGACCAGCGCGCTCGTCAGCTCGCGCATCATCGCCTCGTCATGCGCCGGACCCGGCGTGAAGCGCAGGCGTTCGGTGCCGCGCGGCACGGTCGGGAAATTGATCGGCTGCACATAGACGCCATATTCGGCGAGCAGGATGTCGCTGATCTTCTTCGCGCGCACCGGGTCGCCGACCATCAGCGGGACGATGTGCGTCGTCGAATCCATCACCGGCAGGCCCGCGTCGCGGAAGCATTGCTTGAGGTAAGCCGCGGCTTCCTGCTGCGCGTCGCGCTCGACGCTCGACGCCTTCAGGTGGCGCACGCTCGCGAGCACACCCGCGACGAGCACCGGCGACAGGCTGGTCGTGAAGATGAAGCCCGGCGCATAGCTGCGGATCACGTCGATGATATTCTTGTCGGCGGCGATATAGCCGCCCATCACGCCGAACGCCTTGCCGAGCGTGCCCTCGATGATGGTGATGCGATCGGCCGCTTCATCGCGGTCCGAAATGCCGCCGCCGCGCGGGCCGTACATGCCGACGGCATGGACTTCGTCGCAATAGGTCAGCGCATTATATTTGTCGGCGAGGTCACAGATTGCGTGGATCGGGGCGACGTCGCCGTCCATCGAATAGACGCTTTCGAACGCGATCAGCTTCGCCGCCTCGGGATCGTCGGACGCGAGCAGTTCTTCCAGATGCGCAAGGTCGTTGTGGCGCCACACGCGCTTTTCGCAGCCCGAGTTGCGGATGCCCGCGATCATCGACGCGTGGTTGAGCTCGTCCGAATAGATGATGCAGTTCGGGAGCAGCTTGCCGAGCGTACCGAGCGTCGCTTCGTTCGAGATATAGCCCGAGGTAAACAGCAACGCGCCGTCCTTGCCGTGCAGGTCGGCGAGTTCGTGCTCGAGATCGATATGATAATGCGTGTTGCCGCCAATATTGCGTGTTCCGCCCGAACCCGCGCCGACGTCGTGCAGCGCGCCTTCCATCGCTTCGATGACCTTGGGATGCTGGCCCATCGCGAGATAGTCGTTCGAGCACCACACGGTGATCGGCTTCGGCCCGTTGTGGCCGGCAAAGCAGCGTGCGTTCGGAAAAGCACCGCGATTGCGCAATATGTCGATAAAGACGCGGTAGCGTCCTTCTTCATGCAGCCGGTCGATGGCCCGAGCGAAGATGTCGTTATAGTTCACGTTTCAGCCCCGCAGTCAGGTGCCAATCAGGCTCTTGGGCCGCTCCCTCCGGCGGCGATTAACAGGCGGGCCAATAACGCCGAATCTGGCTGAAATCCAGTGCGAACGATTCGCAACTTATGGGACAAATTGTCCTATCAGATCGTCTCGATCGAGCCGATGCCATAGGGAGCCAGCGCGGCGAGCGGCGGTGGTGGACGGTCGTCGCTGCGCGTGAAGACCGCGACACCGGGGGCGGCCGCGGCGGGCCACGGCTGGCCTTCGGTCAGATAGGCGATGCGCCGTGCGATGCCCGCGGCGCCATCAATCAGGGTCACCCCGGGCCCCGCCGCAGCCTGCAATTCGTCCTGCAACAACGGAAAATGCGTGCAGGCAAGGACGATCACGTCGATCCGGTCGCCGCCGGGCTGGTCGCGCAGGCCCGCAATCGCGCGCGCGATCGTGTCGGGATCTACCGCCTCGCCACGCAGCTTCGCCTCGGCGCCGGTAACCAGACCCGGGCTGCCGTGGCGCAGCACGGTCTTGCCGGCGGCGAATTTTGCGCTGAGATCGTCGACATAGGGCTGGCGTACTGTCGCCTCGGTGCCGAGCACACCGATGACGCCGCTCTTGGTCAGCTCGGCGGCGGGCTTGATCGCGGGCACCGTACCGACGATCGGCAGGTCGAGTGCGGCGCGGACATGGGCGAGCGCGATCGTCGAGGCGGTGTTGCACGCGATGACCGCAAGCCGCGGTTGGTAGCGTTCGACGAGGCGGCCGAGCAGCGCGGGAACCCGTGCGGCGAGTTCGTCGTTGCTCTTCTTGCCATAGGGCAGCCCGGCATAATCGGCGGCGTAGACGAACGGCGCGGTCGGAAGCAGCGCGCGCGTCGGCCCCAGCACGGTGAGCCCGCCAAGGCCACTGTCGAAGAAGAGAATGGGCGCATCGGGCGCGGGAGCGTTCATGGGCTTTCGCCTAGCAGCGCAAAGAGCGGTGCTCAATTGCTTCCCGTCGCCCCCGCGAAGGCGGGGGCCGCTGGAGATGTTGAGCAAGGCCAACAGCGGCCCCCGCCTTCGCGGGGGCGACGGGTTAATCCGTTTTGGCGGCCAAGCCATCCTAATCCGTTGATTGCATCGTCCAACATCGCCACACTGGCGCCGAACGGAGCGGGGAGCGTCATGACTTTATATTTGCTGATTGCCGCGGGGTATCTGTTGGGGTCGATCCCGTTCGGCGTGATCCTGACGCGCCTGTTCGGTGCGGGCGACCTGCGCCAGATCGGGTCGGGCAATATCGGCGCGACCAATGTGCTGCGTACCGGACGCAAGGGGCTGGCGGCGGCGACGCTGATCCTCGACGGCGCAAAGGGCGCTGTCGCGGTGCTGCTCGCGCGCCATTTCGTCCCCGAACTCGGCGACCATGCCGCGATGATCGCGGGCGCCGCGGCGATGATCGGCCATTGCTATCCCGTGTGGCTGAAATTCCGCGGCGGAAAGGGTGTTGCGACATTGCTGGGCCTTGCGCTCGCGCTCGCCTGGCCGATCGGGCTGGTGTTCGCCATCGTGTGGCTCGGCACCGTCCTGTTGCTGCGTATCTCGTCGCTCGGCGGGATGCTCGGCGCGGTGTCGGCACCGCTCGCCGCGCTTGCCTTCGGCCATCAGATCTATGCCATCGGCCTTGCCGGCCTCGCAGTAATCGTGCTGTGGCGCCACCGCGAAAATATCGCACGGCTGCGCGCCGGGACCGAGCCGCGGGTTGGCGGAAAGAAGGACGCCCCCAAAGGAGCAGGCGGAGCGTGACCCACGCCGAGCGGCTGGCGCGGCTGCGGCTGACCCGCACGCCGCACGTCGGGCCGGTCAGCTGGCATCAGCTGATGCAGCGCTTCGGATCGGGCGAGGCCGCGCTCGATGCGCTGCCCGATCTCGTCCTGCGCGGCGGGGCAGGGAAGGCGCGCATCGCACCGGTCGAGGCCGCCGAGCGTGAGATCGAGCGCGTGGCGGCGCTCGGCGCACGCCATATTTTCAGCGACGAGGACGGCTATTCGCCGATGCTGCGCGAGGTCGAGGGCGCGCCGCCCGTCGTCGTCGTGCGCGGCGATACCGCGATGCTACGCCGCCCATGCGTCGCGATCGTCGGTGCGCGCAATGCGTCGGCGATCGCATGCCGCTTCGCGCGCCAGCTCGCGGCCGATCTGGCGGCGCGCGACGTGACGGTGATTAGCGGGCTGGCGCGCGGGGTCGACACCGCCGCGCATATCGGCGCGCTCGGCGGATCGACCGTTGGCGTCATCGCGAGCGGAATCGACATCGCCTTTCCGCCCGAAAACGCCGCGCTGCAGGAAAAGATCGCGAGCGACCAGTTGCTTATCGCCGAACAGCCGCCGGGCACCGAGCCGCTTGCACGTCACTTCCCGTCGCGCAACCGCATCATCGCCGGGATCGCGCACGGGACGGTGGTGATCGAGGCGGCGCCCAAATCGGGATCGCTGATCACCGCGCGCCGCGCCGGCGACTATGGACGCGAGGTGATGGCGGTGCCGGGCTCGCCGCTCGATCCGCGCGCGCAGGGCTGCAACCTGCTGATCCGCGAGGGCGCGACGCTGATCCAGACGGTCGACGATGTGCTCGAAGCGGTCGGGCCGATCGACGCGCGCATGGTCCGCGAACCGGTGCAGAGTTACGCCGCCGCGCCCGCGCCGGTCGATGCCGGCGAGGGCGAACGCCGGTCGCTGATCGACCTGCTCGGCCCGACGCCCGTCGCGGTCGATGAGCTGGTGCGGCAGTCGGGGCAGGCGGCGGCGACCGTCCAGCTCGTCCTGCTCGAACTCGAACTGGCGGGGCGCGTCGAGCGCCATGCCGGAGCGAAGATTTCGCTCGTATGACCCGACGGCCGGGAAATCATCCGCAGCGTCGGCAAATATGACGCGGGCAAATGCCTCCTGCCCACCGATTTCAAATAGCAGGCAGTTGATGCAAAATCCGGCTTGACGGAATCAAACGATCCCCGCCACCCTCGCGCGCAGTCGGGCGAAGGGGGAACGTCGGTAAATGCAATATGATGCGAGTTTGCTCGTCCCCACTTTGCGGCGGACATGGGATATGGCGGTCGCCATGCCGGGCACCGTTTTGGTTGCCTGGCTGGCAACCGCGACAGCGGGGGTTGCGTCGGATGTTGCCATCGAACGGACGGGCGGCTACGGCAGCGGAATCCTGATTGTCTATGGCATTGCCATCACCTTCGTTCAGGTCTGGATCACCCGCGAAGCCCTTGCGCAGGCTGGAATTGCCGCCGCCATGTCCGCCGCTAATTCGCTGAGCGTCTATTTGCAGGGCCTGTTGGTCGGGCTCGGCGTGTTGTTGGGGCTCGTCCTCCTGATATTGCCCGGGCTCTATGTCTTTGCGCGCTGGTATCTCGCCGGCGCGTTGCTCGTGCGCGACGAGGGCGGCCGCCGCGCGGCGATGCAGCGAAGCTGGGATATGCTTGCGGTGCATTGGCCCGCCGCGCTTGGCGTCGGGTTGATCCTGTTCGCGCTATCGGTGGCGCCGTTGGCGGTCGAGATCGCGGCGCCGGCTCTGGCGTTTGAATATGGGTTCGGGTGGCTGGTGGCGACGAACCTGGCCGCGGCGATCGGTGTTGTGGGGAGCTATCTGGCCGCGGTGGCGCTGCTCTTGAACATCGAGCAACCGGCATCGACGTTACAGGAAATTTTCGGTTGACGCGGCGCCCGTCGGCGCCACCCTCACGCGTACGTACGTAAGGGACAGCTAGGACTAAAGGTTTTTCATGCAATTGGTAATTGTGGAATCGCCCGCAAAGGCGAAGACGATCGAGAAATATCTGGGGCGCGATTTCAAAGTGCTGGCGTCCTACGGCCATGTTCGCGACCTGCCGCCCAAGGACGGATCGGTCGATCCCGACGACGGCTTCGCGATGCAGTGGCAGCTGTATCCCGACAAGACGAAGCGGATGAAGGAAATCCAGGACGCGGCAAAGACCGCTGATCGATTGATTCTCGCGACCGACCCTGATCGCGAGGGAGAGGCGATCAGCTGGCATGTGCAGGAATTGCTGCGCAGCAAAAAGGCGCTGCCCGCCGAGGTCGACCGCGTCACCTTCAACGCGATCACCAAGGATGCGGTGCTCACCGCGATGGCGCAGCCGCGTGCGCTCGACGACGACCTGATCGACGCCTATCGCGCCCGCCGCGCGCTCGATTATCTCGTCGGCTTTACGCTGTCGCCGGTGCTGTGGCGCAAGCTGCCCGGCGCCAAATCGGCGGGCCGCGTCCAGTCGGTTACGCTCCGCATGATCGTCGAACGCGAGCGCGAAATCGAAGCCTTTGTTGCGCAGCAATATTGGTCGATCACCGGCCTGTTCGAAATGTCGGGCACGCCGTTCAAGGCGCGCCTTGCGCAATGGCGCGGCGACAAGATCGAGCGGCTGTCGATCACCAGCGAAGCCGATGCGCGCGCTGCCGAAGCCGATGTGAAGGCGGGGCATTTCACCGTCGATGCGGTTGAAACCAAGCCGCTCACGCGCAACCCGCCGCCGCCCTTCACGACATCGACGCTGCAACAGGAGGCCGCGCGCAAGCTGGGTTTTTCCGCCAGCCACACGATGCGGGTCGCGCAAGGACTCTATGAGGACGGCGCGATCACTTACATGCGAACCGACGGCGTCCAGATGGACGGTGCCGCGATCAGCGCGGCGCGTGCCGCGATCGCGAACCGCTATGACGGCGGCTATGTCCCCGACAAGCCGCGTCTCTATCAGACCAAGGCAAAAAATGCCCAGGAGGCCCACGAAGCGATCCGTCCGACCGACTTTTCAAAAGACAAGGCGGGCAGCGGCGATCATGCGCGGCTGTACGAGCTGATCTGGAAGCGCGCGATGGCGAGCCAGATGGCCTCGGCGCGGTTGGAGCGGACCAGCATCGACCTGACCGACGGCACCGGAAAAACGATGATGCGCGCCACCGGACAGGTCATCAAATTTCCCGGCTTTCTGGCGCTGTATGACGAAGGCCGCGACGACAGCAATGACGATGACGACGCACGCCTGCTGCCCGCAATGGCCAAGGGCGATGCCCCCGCGAAGACGGGGGTCGAGGTCGAAAGCCACGAAACCCAGCCGCCGCCGCGCTATTCCGAAGCCAGCATGGTCAAGAAGATGGAAGAGCTGGGGATTGGGCGTCCATCGACCTGGGCGGCGATCCTGCAGGTTCTGAAGGATCGCGCCTATGTGACGGTCGAAAAGAATCGCTTCATTCCGGAAGAAAGCGGGCGGTTGCTGACGGCGTTCCTCGAACGCTTTTTTGCGCGCTATGTCGAATATGATTACACCGCCGGGCTCGAGGAAGAGCTCGACGACGTCTCGGGCGGCCGCGCGCAGTGGCAGGCGGTGCTCGAACGCTTCTGGCGCGACTTCAAGCCGCGCACCGGCGAGGTGATGGAGCAGAAGCCGTCGGAGATTACCGCGGCGCTCGACGAATTCCTCGGCCCCTATCTCTTCCCCGACAAGGGCGACGGCAGCGACCCGCGCATCTGCCCCAATTGCGGCACCGGCAAGCTGGCGCTGCGCGGCGGCAAGTTCGGGCCGTTCATCGCGTGCAGCAATTACCCCGACTGCAAATATACGCGGAAATTTGCGCAGCCGGGCGGCAGTGACGGTGCCGATACCGGCCCCGAGGCGATGGGCACCGACCCCGAGTCCGGGCTGGAGGTTACCAAGCGCAGCGGGCGCTTCGGTCCCTATATCCAGCTCGGCGACGGCAAGGAGGCAAAGCGCTCGTCGATCCCGAAGGATATCCCGGGCGAGGATTTCGATCTCGATTATGCGATCCGGCTCTTGAACCTGCCGCGCGAGGTCGGGGTGCACCCCGAAAGCGGCAAGCCGATCATGGCGGGGCTGGGGCGCTATGGCCCCTATCTGCTCCACGACGGCAAATATGCGAAGCTGACCGGCACCGCCGAAATCTTCGACATCGGCATGAACACCGCGGTCGTCCGCATCGCCGAAGCGGCAGCCGGCGGCGGGCGCGGGCGCACCAAGGCCGAACCGCTCAACACCTTCGGCCCGCATCCGACGAGCGGCGGCGAGATGAAGCTGATGGAAGGACGCTTCGGTCCCTATGTCACCGACGGCACGACCAACGCGACGCTGCCCAAGAGCGCCGACCCCGCGACGCTGACGCTCGAAGAGGCGATCGCGCTGATCGACGCACGCGCGGCAAAGGGGCCGGCGAAGGGCAAGAAGAAAGCAGCGCCAAAGAAGGCTGCGGCGAAGAAGGCCCCAGCCAAGAAAGCGCCTGCAAAGAAGGCTCCGGCGAAGAAGAAGGCGGCCGAATAACGCCGGCGGAAAGGCGTTCGCCCCTTTATCTCGTCATTCCCGCGAAAGCGGGAACCCAGCTGCATCGGTTGCTCGCTGGGTTCCCGCTTTCGCGGGAATGACGAATTTTTGGGGGACGTTACAGTCCGCGTTCCCGTCGCCGCCAAGCCGTGTTACGGTGATCATCCGGGAGACTGTCCATGCGCCACCTGCTTGCCGCCGCCCTGCTTACCATATTCTCGGTATTTTCGTTGCCCGCCGCGGCGCAGTCTTCCCGATATTTGATCTCCGCCCAGCCCATGACCGACGCGCCGCCGGGCGTGCAGGCGTGGCGCGTGCAATATTGGACCACCAACGGCAATGGCCAACGCTTCGCCGTCACCGGCATCGTTGCCGCCCCGATGGAGGCGATTCCGCCGCGTCCGCGCCGCGTGATCGCCTGGACCCACGGCGCCTGGGGCGTCGCCGAGAAATGCGCGCCCTCGCTCAGCCCGAATTTCTTCGCCGCCACCGCGGGGATCGATGCGGTGCGCAGCGGTTATGTCGTCGTCGCGCCCGATTATATCGGCCTTGCCAACCCGACGATGCATCCGTTCCTCGTCGGCCCGGACACAGCGCAGTCGGTCCTCGACGGCGTGCGTGCGGCGCGCGAAATCCCCGGCGCTGCTGCCGGCGCCGATTTTGCGGTCTGGGGTGAATCGCAGGGAGGCCATGCAGCGCTCTGGACCGCAATCGCCGCGCGTTCCTATGCCCCCGATTTGCGGCTCATCGCGACCGCAGCGGCCGCCCCGCCAACCGATCTCGCCGCCAATCTCCGCGAAGGCAGCGACAAGAATGCGCGTGCGCTGCTTTTGTCCTTCACGCTGCACAGCTGGTCGACGCTCTATGGCTTTTCGCTCGATTCCATCGCCAACCGCACGAACCAGGGCATCATTCATCGGCTCGCCGAGAATAATTGCGTGAGCTTCGACAAGAAGCCGAAGCTTGGCACCATCCTCGGCATCCTCACCATCGTCCGCGCAACGAAGAACAAGGATATCGCGCAGATCGAGCCCTTCGGCTCCTTCGCGCGCACCAACAGCGCCGATCCCGCGCGCGTGCCGGGACCGCTGCTGATCGCGCAGAGCCGCAACGACACGATCGTCGCGCCGGCGGTCACGCGCAAGTTCGCCAAATCGGTCTGCCGGCGCGGAACGCCGCTGCGCTGGATCGACATGACGGGCGATCACGGGGCCAGCGCGCGCGAAAGTTCGCAGGAAACGATCGGCTGGATCACCTCGCGCTTCGATGGCAACCCGCCGCCGAACGACTGCCGGCGGATTTAACTCCTCTGTCGTCATCCTCGCTGAGGCGGGGATCAAGTTTCGGCGACCGCGAGGAAAAAGCGGGATTCCCGCATTTGCGGGAATGACGAGAAAAGGGTCAATCGACCCAATCAAGCCCCATGTCGCGATAGACGCCGCGGTCCTCGTCCCAGTTCGCCTTGACCTTCACATGCAGGAACAGATGGACCTTGCGGCCGAGCAGCTCAGTCAGCTCGGCGCGCGACTTGCTGCCGATCTCCTTGATCCGCTCGCCCTTGTGGCCGAGGATGATCGCGCGCTGGTTGTCACGCGCGACCAGGATTTGCTGGTGGATTTCGGCGCTGCCGTCGGGGCGCGTCGTGAACTTCTCGGTCTCGACGGTCGACTGGTACGGCAGTTCCTCGTGGAGCTGGCGATAGAGCTGCTCGCGCGTGATTTCGGCCGCGAGCATACGCTCAGGCGCGTCGCTGACCTCGTCCTCGGGAAAATGCCAGTGGCCTTCGGGCATCAGCGCCGCCAGCGTCGCCTTGAGTTCGGGAACGCCGTCGCCGGTGCTCGCCGAGATGAAGAAGGTTTCGTCGAATTTGACGCGCTCGTTGAGCTGCGTCGCGATCGTCAGCAATTTGTCCTTCTTGGTCAGGTCGACCTTGTTGAGGACGAGGAACTTCTTCTCGGGCCGCCCCTCGATCCCCTGCAGCACGCGCTCGGCGCGCTCGCCGAGCTTTGCCGCGGCGTCGATCATCACGAGGATCGCTTCGGCCTGGTCGAGGCTGTTCCACGCCGCCGCGACCATCGCGCGGTCGAGCCGGCGCGTCGGGGCGAAGATGCCCGGCGTGTCGATCAGCACGATCTGCGTTTCGCCGTCCATCGCAACGCCCATCAACCGCGTGCGCGTCGTCTGCGCCTTCGGGCTGACGATCGCGACCTTCTGGCCGACGAGCGCGTTGACGATCGTCGATTTGCCCGCGTTGGGCGCGCCGACGACGGCGACAAATCCGCAACGGTGGGTCATAACTTCATTCCTTCGAGTTCGGCGAGCAGGGCCGCCGCTGCGGCTTTTTCGGCCGCCTGTTTTGATGCGCCTTCGGCTTCGGCGCGCGCGAGCTTGCCGATACTGACCGCGATGCGGAAGCGCGGGGCGTGGTCGGGGCCTTCGCGCGCGATGATTTCATATTCGGGCGGGCGGCGTTTGCGCGCCAGCGCCCATTCCTGCAGCGCGGCCTTGGGATGCTTGGGTGCTTCCTGCTGCCCGTCTATCATATCATCCCAGTGGGTGAGGATGAAGCGGCGCGCGGCATCGGCGCCTTGGTCGAGATAGATCGCGCCGATCAGCGCCTCGATCGCGTCAGCGGCGATATTGTCGCTATACCGCCCGCCATCGCTCCGCGCCTGCGCGCCGAAGCGAACGAGGTCGGTGAGCTTCAGCCGCTGCGCGATCGCGGCGCAGGTCGCGCCCGATGCCAGCACATGCAGGCGCGACGACATCTCGCCCTCGCTCGCCGAGGGAAAGCGCGTGTAGAGCTCGGAGGCGATGACGAGCCCGAGCACGCGGTCGCCGAGGAATTCGAGCCGCTGGTAATCGGCGCGCCCTGTGCTGCCGTGCGTCAGCGCCAGATCGTAGAGCGCCGGATCGTCCGGGGTGCAGCCGATGATCTCGGCGAGCGCCCCGGTGTTAAGCGGATCGTTCAAAAACCGTCCCCGATGCGGCCCCAGCGCGCGGCGGTGAACCAGCTGATCGGGTTGATCCAGCTCGCCGATCCGTCGGTCGAGAACATGCCGACCAGTGCGTGGCCGACCAGGTTTTCCTCGGGAACGAGGCCGATGCCCTGATTTTCCATCGCGGGGAAACGGCTGTCGGCGCTGCGGTCGCGGTTGTCGCCCATCAGGAACAGATGGCCCGCAGGCACGACGACAAGCGGGGTATTGTCCTCGGGGATCGTCGTGATGTCGAGGATGTTATAGCTTTTGCCGCTCGGCAGCGTTTCCTTGAACTGCTTGTAGCGGCACTGGCGCTGGCCGTCGGCGGCGACTTCCTCGAACTCGGGCGAATAGCAGGGCAGGGTGCCCGTCATGCGCGAGGCTTCGACCATGTTCGGCGTCACCGGAATGACGAAATCGGCGATGGCTTCGCGCTTCAGCGGCTTGCCGTTCAGCCAGACGATGCCTTCTTTCACCTGCACGCTGTCGCCGGGCAGGCCGATCACGCGCTTGATATAATCATTGTCGGCAACCGGCGGCGCCTTGAACACGACGACGTCGCCGCGTTCGGGCGTGCGCGCGAAAATTCGGCCCGGGATCAGCGGCGCGCTGAACGGCAGGCTGTATTTCGAATAGCCATAGGCCATCTTGTTGACGAGCAGATAGTCGCCGATCAGCAGCCGCGGCTGCATCGATTCCGACGGGATATTGAACGGCGACAGGAAAAAGCTACGGAAAATCAGCACCGCGATCGCGAGCAGCGCGAGGAAGCGGACGGTGTCGACCGCCTCTTCCTTGGCGGACACCGGTGCCGGGGTCGGGGACGACGGCGCGGGTCCGGTCGGGGGCGTGACATCGGCGGTAAAGCTGGCTTGGGTCATGCCGCGCATTGGCGATGAATAGGTTGCCACGTCAAGCAAATATCGGTGGACGACACTGGCGCGCGGGTGGCCGTGGGCTTAGAGAAAGTCCGCGATTCACTCCCCCTTCGAGGACAATAGACGATGACAACCGCATCCGACGCCTGGCAGGCCCTTTCGAACTGGCAGCCGCAGAAGCTGACCGATCTGGTCGCCACCGACCCCGAAACGCGCCTGCAGGCGCTGGTGCGGAGCGTCGCCGACATCCGTTTCGACTTTGCCAAGACGCATCTCGATGCGGCGGCTGTCGATATTCTCTCGGGCCTCGCCGACGCACAGGATTTCGGGGGCCGGCGCAAGACGCTCTTCTCGGGCGGCATCGCCAATCCGACCGAAGACCGCGCCGCCGAGCATAGCGCCGAACGCGGCGACGGTGCGCCGGAGTCGGTCCACGCCGCGCAGGCATTGCACCAGCGGATGCGGATGATGATCGACGCGATCGAGGCCGGCGCGTTCGGCGAGATCCGCCACCTGCTCCACATCGGCATCGGCGGATCGGCGCTCGGCCCCGATCTGCTCATCGACGCGCTCGGCCGCCACAGCGACCGTTATGACGTCGCGGTGGTGTCGAACGTCGACGGCGCTGCGCTCGACGAAGCCTTCGCCCGGTTCAGCCCCGAACATACTTTGGTCGCGGTCGCTTCGAAAACCTTCACGACGACCGAAACCCTGCTCAACGCGAATTCGGCGCTGCTCTGGCTCGAAGAAGCCGGGGTTACCGACCCCCTCGGCCGCTTCATCGCGCTGACCGCAAAGCCCGAACGCGCGATCGAGTGGGGCATCGACGAAACGCGCATCCTGCCGTTCAACGAAAGCGTCGGCGGGCGCTATTCGCTCTGGTCGTCGATCGGCTTTCCCGCCGCGCTCGCGCTCGGCTGGGACGCTTTTGCCGACCTGCTCGAGGGCGCTGCCGAGATGGACCGCCATTTCCGCCTTGCCGACGGCGCCGACAATATCTGCCTGCTCGCCGCCTTCGCCGACCAGATTTATGCGAACCGCCTCGGCTGCCAGACGCGCGCGGTCTTTGCCTATGACGAACGGCTGCGTCTGCTTCCCGACTATCTGCAACAGCTCGAAATGGAATCGAACGGCAAGTCGGTTACATTGGACGGCCAGCCCGTCGGCCGCGAAAGCGCGCCGATCACCTGGGGCGGGGTCGGCACCGACGCGCAGCATGCGGTGTTCCAGCTGCTGCATCAGGGCACGCACTTGACCCCGGTCGAGTTCGTCGTTGCGCGCGAGCCCGACCATCTGCTCGACGATGCGCATCACGAAACGCTCGTCGCGAACTGCATCGCACAGGGCGCGGCGTTGATGACGGGGCGCGCCAGCGAGGATGGCGCGCGCAACTATCCGGGCGACCGTCCGTCGACCACGATCCTGCTCGACCAGGTCACGCCGCGCAGCCTCGGCGCGCTGATCGCCTTCTACGAACATCGGGTGTTCGCCAATGCCGTGCTGCTCGGCATCAACCCGTTCGACCAGTTCGGGGTCGAACTGGGCAAGGAAATGGCCAAGGGTCTTGCCGAAGGAACGGTCGAATTCGACGCCGCGACTCAGGCACTGATGAAGGCCGCGCGCGGCGAATAGCCCTCCGCTCCATCACTGTGACCGCAAAATTCGATTGGCATCGCATGCCGGGGTAACCACATAGGCCGCCGACGCGAATTACACGCGACCATAAGGATCAGGGGTTTTGAATGAGCGAGTTTGATTTCGACCTGTTTGTCATCGGCGCCGGGTCGGGCGGGGTTCGCGCCTCGCGCATCGCCGCGTCGCACGGCGCGCGCGTCGCGCTGGCGGAGGAGTATCGCGTCGGCGGCACCTGCGTCATCCGCGGCTGCGTGCCGAAGAAGCTGCTCGTTTACGGCGCGCATTTCGCCGAGGATCTGAAGGACGCGCGCCAATTCGGCTGGGACGTCCCCGACTGCAAGTTCGACTGGAATCGCCTCCGCGACAATGTGCTCGCCGAGGTCGACCGGCTCGAAGGCCTCTACGGCCAGACGCTCGACAATCACAAGGTCACGCTGTTCAAGACGCGCGCGACCGTGATCGGCCCGCAGAAGGTCCGCCTCGCCGACGGGCAGGAAATCAGCGCCGAGCGGATATTGATCGCGACCGGCGGCTGGCCGCACGTCCCCGAATTCCCGGGCAGCGAACATGCGATCACCTCGAACGAGGTCTTCCACCTCGAAACGCTGCCGAAGCGCGTCGTGATCGCGGGCGGCGGCTATATCGCCAACGAATTCGCCGGCATCTTCAACGAATTCGGCAGCAAGGTGACGATCGTCAACCGCGGCGACACGATCCTGCGCGGCTATGACGAGCAGATCCGCGACCGCTTGCTTCAGATCTCGATGACCAAGGGCATCGAGTTCAAGTTCAACGCGCCCTTCCAGTCGATCGAAAAGAATGACGACGGTTCGCTGACCGTCCATCTGGGGAATAGCGATCCGATCCAGGCCGACGCGGTGCTTGTCGCCGCGGGGCGCGTTCCGAACAGCAAGGGGCTCGGCCTCGAAGACATCGGCGTCGAACTCGACAAGGATGGCGCGATCAAGGTCGACGAGACGAACCAGTCGTCGGTGCCAAGCATCTTCGCCGTCGGCGACGTCACCAACCGCATCCAGCTCACGCCCGTCGCGATCCGCGAGGGGCAGGCGTTTGCGGACTCGGTGTTCGGCGGCAAGCCCACCGTCGTCGACTATGCCAATGTCCCGAGCGCGGTGTTCAGCCATCCGCCGATCGGCGCGGTCGGGATGACCGAGGCCGAGGCGCGCAACAAGCTCGGCTCGATCCGCGTCTACACCAGCGATTTTCGCGCGATGAAGAATGTCCTCGCGGGCCGCAACGAGCGCGCGCTGTACAAGATGATCGTCAACGCCGCGACCGACCAGGTCGTCGGCCTGCACATGATCGGCCCCGACGCGCCGGAAATCCTGCAGGCGGCGGCAATCGCCGTGAAAGCAGGCCTGACCAAGGCCGATTTCGACGCGACGGTCGCGCTGCACCCGAGCATGGCCGAGGAACTGGTGCTGCTGAAATAAGGTTTCGGCCCGCAACCCGCATGCGCTATCTTCCCCGCATAAGGAGCGAGGGGAGGCGCGCATGACGGGCACGGCATTGGTCACCGGGGGCAGCGGCTATATCGCGGGCTTCCTGATCCGGCAGCTGATCGAAAACGGCTGGACCGTCCACACGACCGTCCGCAACCTGAAACGCGAAGCCGAGGTGCGCGGCTGGCTCGGCGTCGACAACGGGAGGCTACGCTTCTTCGCCGCCGATCTCGAAAACGACGCTGGCTGGGCCGAGGCGATGGCGGGGTGCAGCCATGTCGCGCATGTCGCATCGCCCTTTCCGCTCGACGTGCCGAAACATGCCGACGAGCTAATTGTTCCGGCGCGCGAGGGCGCGCTCCGCGCATTGCGCTTCGCCAAAGCGGCAGGGGTCAAGCGGTTCGTCCTGACCTCATCGATGGCGGCGATCGCTTATGGTCATGGCAAAGGCCGCGACATCTATAGCGAAGCCGACTGGACCAATCTCGATAATCCCGAGGTCATGCCCTATCCGCGCTCGAAGACCGTCGCCGAACGCGCGGCGCGCGACTGGGCGAGGGCGGAGGGCGGCGGCATGGAGTTCGCCTCGGTCAACCCCGCCGCGGTGTTCGGGCCGTTGCTGTCGGACGACCTTTCGACCTCGATCGAGCTGGTGAAGCAATTGCTCGAGGGCAAGGTGCCGATGTGCCCCGACATCGGCTTCGGGATCATCGACGTCCGCGACGTCGCCGACCTTCACTATCGCGCGCTGACCGCGCCCGATATGCGCGATGAACGCTACGTCTGCTCGGGTCCATTCCTGAAGATGATCGATGTCGCGAACCTGCTCCGCGCGAACCTGGGCGAACAGGCGCGAAAAGTGCCGAAGCGGAAGATGCCCGACTGGCTGCTCAAGCTGCTCGCGCTGGTGCGTCCCGAACTCAAGCAGCTCGTCGCCGAACTCGGCAACGTCCGCGGCGGCGACAGCAGCCATGCGATGAAGACATTGGGATGGACGATGCGCCCGAGGAGGCGATCCTCGCGACCGCGCATAGTCTGATCGAGCGCGGGATCGTGAAGGTCTGAGAATCCCGCTCCCATTTATGGGAGGGGCTAGGGGAGGGCATGTCTGCCTCGCGCGAACTGTAACAGGCCCTCCCCCGACCCCTCCCGCAAGCGGGAGGGGAGAAGATCACCCGATCCGGTACGGCACCACGTCCCTGCGATCCGGATCGACCAAAATCGGCCGGTCGCTCGGCGGGAACGCACGCTGGTCGCAATCGTCGCGCGGACAGATGCGGCACGACAGGCCGATGCGCGTTGCCGCCTGCGGCGCGGCGACATCGACCCCGTCGGCATAGACGAAATCGCCCGCATATTGCGCCTCGCAGCCGAGCGCGACGGCGTATCGGCGCGGGCTGCGCGCATAGCTGCCCGACGGCTTCACCAACCCCTTCGCCATCGACACATAGCGCAGCCCGTCGGGCGTCTCGGCGAGCTGGAAGAGGATGCGGTCGGGGATCGCGGCGGCTTCGTGGACGATCCACAGCGGGCAGGCGCCGCCGAAGCGCGCGAACTGTAGCCGCGTCGCCGAATGCCGCTTGGTGATATTGCCCGCCATGTCGACGCGGCAGAAGAACATCGGGATGCCGCGCGCGCCGGGGCGCTGAAGCGTCGAAAGGCGATGGCACGCCTGTTCGAAGCTGACACCATATTGCATCCGCAGCCGGTCGATATCGTGCCGCACCGCGCGCGCGCTGGCGCGAAAGGGGGCATAGGGCATCAGCACCGCACCCGCGGCGTAGTTGGCAAGACCGACATGCAGCAATTGCCGCGCCGCCGCCGTCCGCAGCGGCGAGGCTTCGACGACCGCCGCAATCTCGTTCGCGAGCGCAAGCGCGGCGAGTTGGTGCGCGAGCTGGAAGCGCCGGCTTTCGGCGGGCTGCGACGGGTCGATCACCAGATGCCGCATCGTCGCGTCGAAATCGCGCAGCGCCTGCGTCTGGCCGTAGACGATCGAAATGCCGAGCGCGTCGCGCAGCCTGCGCTCGATCGTTTCGACGGGCGGCGAGGGGTCTCGCCCGCGCAGCTGGCCCGCCAGCGCCTCCGCCGCGCGGTCGATGCTGTCGACATAATTGCCTGCGTCGTGGAACCAGTCGCGCACCTCTTCCCACGGCAGGCGGCTGCCCTCGGCGGTGCCGCCGGTCAGCGCCTCGTCGATGATCTGCAATCGCTGCCCCGCGCGGCGATAGGCGGCGTGGAGCGCGACGAACTGGTCGGCGAGCTGCGGCTGTTGCAGCGCGGCGCGTTCGAGCTGTTCGGGGGCGAGCGGGGACGACGCGAAAAGCGGATCGGCGGCGGCTTCGCGAAGCGCCCCCGCGCGGCGGTCGCCGGCGTCCGCCGCGACTTCCTCCCATTCCAGCGGAAACAGCTTTTGCAGCCGGTCGAGCAGCGCCGGCGTCAGCGGGCGGTCATCATGCTCGATCTGGCTGAGGTAGGAAATGGAAATGCCGAGCCCGCCCGCAAAATCGGCCTGTTTGGCTCCCCGCGCGATGCGGAGTTCGCGGAGCTTTGCTCCGGCAAAAATGCGCTGCCGTGCCATCGAAATGCGCTCCATTGCGATGGGTGTCGAGCCGCCGCGGGGGTTTAGGGAGGGGTATTGCGACGTCTCGACACCCTTAAAACGAATGAGCGGACAATATACGGCTCTTTGCAAAGTATCAATTTACAACTTTGCAAATTCACATTTGCGTGGGCGGCGCAATCGGAGCAGACGACGCTCTTCCAAATCCAGTGGAGAGTCGCCTTGTCCGCCAATATCGCCGAAATGGAACGCCGCCGCGCCGCCGCCGCTCTGGGTGGCGGGCAAAAACGCATCGATGCACAGCACAGCAAGGGCAAGCTGACCGCGCGCGAACGGCTCGACGTGCTGCTCGACGAAGGCTCGTTCGAAGAGCTCGACACTTATGTCGAACATAACTGCACCGATTTCGGCATGCAGGACCAGATCGTCCCCGGCGACGGCGTCGTCACGGGCAGCGGCACGATCAACGGCCGTCTCGTCTATGTCTTCAGCCAGGATTTCACCGTCTTCGGCGGCTCGCTTTCGGAGCGCCACGCCGAGAAGATCATGAAGGTGATGGACAATGCGATGAAGGTCGGCGCGCCCGTCATCGGCCTCAACGACAGCGGCGGCGCGCGCATCCAGGAGGGCGTCGCCTCGCTCGGCGGCTATGCCGAAGTGTTCCAGCGTAACGTACTCGCATCGGGCGTCGTGCCGCAGATCAGCCTGATCATGGGGCCGTGCGCGGGCGGCGCTGTCTATTCGCCCGCGATGACCGACTTCATCTTCATGGTGAAGGACAGCTCGTACATGTTCGTCACCGGCCCCGATGTGGTGAAGACCGTGACCAACGAGGTCGTGACGCAGGAAGAGCTCGGCGGCGCGATCACGCACACGACCAAAAGCTCGGTCGCCGACCTCGCGTTCGAGAACGACATCGAGGCGCTGCTCGCGGCGCGCGATTTCTTCGACTATCTGCCCGAGAACAACCGCAGCGGCGTGCCGGTGCGCCCGACGAGCGACCCCTATGACCGCGCCGAGGCGAGCCTCGACACGCTGATTCCGCCGAACGCGAACCAGCCGTACGATATGCACGAGCTGATCCGGAAGACCGTCGACGAGGGCGATTTCTTCGAGGTGCAGCCGGCGCACGCCGCGAACATCATCTGCGGCTTCGGACGCATCGAAGGGCGCACGATCGGCATCGTCGCGAACCAGCCGCTCGTGCTCGCGGGCGTGCTCGACATCAACTCGTCCAAGAAAGCCGCGCGTTTCGTTCGCTTCTGCGACGCGTTCGAAATCCCGATCATCACCTTCGTCGACGTCCCCGGCTTCCTGCCCGGGACCGCGCAGGAATATAATGGCATCATCAAGCATGGCGCGAAATTGCTCTTCGCCTATGCCGAGGCGACGGTGCCGAAGATCACGGTGATCACGCGCAAAGCCTATGGCGGTGCGTACGACGTGATGGCGTCGAAGCATCTGCGCGGCGATTTGAACTATGCCTGGCCGACCGCCGAGATCGCGGTGATGGGCGCCAAGGGCGCGGTCGAGATCATCTTCCGCAGCGACATCGGCGACCCCGAAAAGATCGCGCAGCGCACGAAGGAATATGAGGACCGTTTCGCGAACCCGTTTGTCGCGGCGTCGCGCGGCTATATCGACGAGGTCATTCACCCGCACAATACGCGCAAGCGGATCGCGCTGGGTCTGCGCAAGCTTCGGAACAAGCAACTCGAAAACCCGTGGAAGAAGCACGACAATATTCCGCTCTGATCGCGGGGCGCGGATATTATCCGTGTGTGTGATGCCCGGCACATGAGAAATACCGGACTGGAGGCAAGGACGGGAGGCGGTTAGAACATGGCCGCCATGTCCTTGATTCCGAAAGAGGTTTGAAGATGCGTAAATTCCTTCTTGGTGCTCTGATTGCTCCCGCCCTGCTGGCTTCGCCGGCGGCGTTTGCGTTCGACCCCGATACCCCTGTCGGCGAGCCGAAACCCGCTTTTCCGGTGACGCTGGACAGCGACGAGAATAGCACCATCGGCCTCGCGTTCCGGACGGCTTTCGGGCTTCCGAAAGGGGCCGAAGCGACGGCCGCGCGCGAGATCGACGGGCGCACTTACACATTCCGCCCCGCCGCAATCCATCTGCTGCCGAACCGGGTCGGCGTGCTGTTGAGCCTCGGCAGCCTCGACGAAGCCGGGCACAGCGAGGGCGGGATAAACGCGATCCATTATCTGCAGGGCGGCGCGTCGGGTTGGCAGCGCAAGGGCGAGTGGCTGAACCTCGGTGCGGTCGGCTCGGTCGGCAATGCGGCAACCGCGTGGGGCTTCAGCGACGCGCTCGGCAAAAATCCCTATCTCGTCACCTCGGGCGGCGGCGTGTGGCAGGGCTGCGCGATCAGCAGCGCGACGTTGACCGAGCTGGCACCCGATGCACCGGTCGATCGCGGCAGCTTCACCGACGGCATGAGCTCGGGGGCCGGTCTGAACCAGAAGGAGCAGAGCTTCGACGGGCAGATCACCGCGGCCGTTCCCGACAAGAGCTTTACCGTCACCTATACGGGGACACGCGCGATCAAGCAGCAATATGTGCTCAAGAACGGCAAGTACGAACTGGTCGGCAAGGACCAGATTCCGGGGTGTTAAAGCGGATCCGAGGATAGGAAAATGGCAAAATATCACGCATTGATCGAATGGGAAGCGTCGGCCACCGACGATGTTCCGGGCGGCAAATACGGCCGTGGCCATCGTTGGACGTTCGATGAGAATGTGAGCGTTCCGGCGTCGTCGTCGAAGCATGTCGTGCCGCTGCCCTGGTCGGTCGAAGCCGCGGTCGACCCCGAAGAGGCGCTGGTCGCCTCCGCGTCGAGCTGTCATATGCTGACCTTCCTCTATCTCGCGGCCAAGGCGGGCTATGCCGTTCAATCCTATCGCGATGCCGCGGTGGGCACGATGGCGAAAGGCGATGACGGGCGCGTCCAGATAACCGGGGTCGAGCTTTCCCCCGATATCGAATGGCAGGGCGCGGCGCCCGACGCCGCAACGCTCGAACGCCTGCACCACGACGCGCATGACCAATGCTTTATCGCCAACAGCGTCAAATTCCCGATCGAGGTGGTGACATGAAACTCGGACGCCTCAACCATGTCGGCGTCGCGACGCCGTCGATCGCCGACAGCATCGTCTTTTACCGCGACGTGATGGGCGCGACGCAGATCCATGAGCCGTTCGACCTGCCCGAGCAGGGCGTCAAAGTGTGCTTCGTCGATACGCCCACCGACAGCGGCCTCAACGGCACACAAATCGAGCTGATCGAACCATTGCCGGGCAATGCGTCGATCGCGGCTTTCCTGCAAAAGAACCCCGCAGGAGGCCAGCATCATCTGTGTTACGAAGTGCCCGATATCCACGCCGCCAAGGCCGAGTTCGAGGGACAAGGCAAGCGCGTCCTCGGCGAACCGCGGATAGGGGCGCATGGGACGCTGATCTTCTTCGTCCACCCCAAGGATATGGGCGGGGTGCTGACCGAGATTATGGAGACGCCGAAGGAAGCGCATTGAACATTCTCCTCTCCCCTTGCGGGAGAGGAAAGTGAAGGTTGGGGACGTGTCCCCTACCGGAACTTGGAGAGGGGCGGGTTGCGAGCCGGTGGCTCACGCCCCCTCTCCCAGCTTCGACTAGGCGGCTGGCCGCCAAGTCTTCGCAACCCTCTCCCGCAAGGGGAGAGGGGGTTAGGGACAAGAGACTGCATATGACCGACAAGCCAACGCTGGGCCAATGGACCGCCGCCGCCGACAAGGAAGTGAAGGGCAAGGATCTCACCTGGGCGACGCCCGAGGGCATCGACGTCAAGCCGCTTTACACCGCCGAGGACGTCCAGACCGATCCCGGCCTGCCCGGTTTCGCGCCCTTCACGCGCGGTGTGCGCGCGTCGATGTATGCGGGCCGCCCGTGGACGATCCGGCAGTACGCGGGCTTCTCGACCGCCGAGGAATCGAACGCCTTCTATCGCCGCAACCTCGCCGCGGGACAGAAGGGCCTGTCGGTCGCTTTCGACCTCGCGACGCACCGCGGCTATGACAGCGACCACCCGCGCGTCGTCGGCGACGTCGGCAAGGCGGGCGTCGCGATCGACAGCGTCGAGGATATGAAGATCCTCTTCGACGGCATTCCGCTCGACCAGATGTCGGTCAGCATGACGATGAACGGCGCGGTGATCCCGATCCTTGCCTTCTTCATCGTCGCGGGTGAGGAGCAAGGCGTCGATCGCAAGCTGCTCGACGGCACGATCCAGAACGACATCCTCAAGGAGTTCATGGTCCGCAACACCTATATCTACCCGCCCGAGCCGAGCATGCGGATCATCTCGGACATCTTCGGCTACACCAGCCGCGAGATGCCCAAGTTCAACAGCATCTCGATTTCGGGCTACCATATGCAGGAAGCCGGCGCGACGCAGGTGCAGGAGCTTGCCTTCACGATTGCCGACGGCGCTGAATATGTGCGCTACGGCGTCGCATCGGGCCTCGATATCGACAAGTTCGCGGGACGCCTGTCCTTCTTCTTCGCGATCGGCATGAACTTCTTCATGGAGATCGCCAAGCTGCGCGCTGCGCGCGTGCTCTGGCACCGCGTGATGACCAACCTCGGCGCCAAGGACGAGCGCTCGAAGATGCTGCGCACCCATTGCCAGACCTCGGGCGTCTCGCTCACCGAGCAGGACCCGTACAACAATGTCATGCGCACGACGATCGAAGCGATGGCGGCGATGCTCGGCGGCACGCAGTCGCTCCACACCAACGCGCTCGACGAGGCGATCGCGTTGCCGACCGATTTCTCCGCCCGCATCGCGCGCAACACGCAGATCGTCATCCAGGAAGAAACCGGGATGACCAAGGTCGTCGACCCGCTCGGCGGCTCTTACTATGTCGAGGCGCTGACGCAGGAACTCGTCGACAAGGCGTGGGAGATCATCGAGCGCGTCGAGAAGGAAGGCGGCATGGCGAAGGCCGTCGCCGCGGGCTGGCCGAAGGCGATGATCGAGACCGCCGCCGCCGCCCGGCAGGCGCGCGTCGACCGCGGCGACGATGTCATCGTCGGGGTAAACAAATATCGCCTGAAGGACGAGGATCTGCTCGAAACGCTCGAGGTCGATAATGCCAAGGTGCGCGAGGGGCAGATAGCGCGGATCAACCGCATCAAAGCAAGCCGCGACGAGGCGGCATGTGCTGCGGCGCTCAAGGCACTCCGCGACGGTGCGGCGCAGCCTTCGAGCATCGAGAACAACCTGCTCGCACTCGCCGTCGAAGCGGCGCGCGCCCGCGCGACGCTCGGCGAAATCTCATCTGCGATGGAAGAAAGCTTCGACCGGTACGGCACCCAGCCGACTCCGGTGAAGGGCGTCTATGCGGCGCCCTATGAAGGCGACGATCGCTGGCAGCAGGTGCTCGACGGGGTGAAAGCGGTCGAACGCCGGATGGGGCGCAAGCCGAAGCTGCTCGTCGCCAAGATGGGGCAGGATGGGCACGACCGCGGCGCCAATGTCATCGCGTCGGCGTTCGGCGACATGGGCTTCGACGTCGTCTCCGGCCCGCTGTTCCAGACCCCCGACGAAACCGTCGTGCTCGCGCTCGAAAGCGGCGTCGATGTCGTCGGCGCGTCGAGCCTCGCCGCGGGCCACAAGACCTTGATCCCCGAACTGATCGGCAAGCTCAAGGAAGCGGGCAGGGGCGACATCAAGGTGATCGCGGGCGGGGTCATCCCGCCGCAGGACTATCAATATCTCCGCGACGCGGGCGTGCAGGGGATCTATGGGCCCGGCAGCAATGTGGTCGAATGCGCCGCCGACGTGCTGCGCCTGCTCGGCCACAATATGCCGCCGCTGGAGGATGCCGCTTGAACCGATCGTTTCGCCTGATGATCGCCGGACTTGGCGCCGTCGCGGCGGTTGCTGCGCACGCCGAGCCCGCGAGCCGTCCAAGCGAATATCGCAAGGATGTCGCGGTCGAGTTCATCTATCGGCAGCAGATCGACGATGTCTATTTCACCGACTGGAACGGCCGCCTCGAAAAGAGCGACGGCCCTTGGCGCGACATCTATTTCGAGACGAGCGACAAATATGTGAACAAGGGGCTGATCCGCCTCAACTGCGACGATCCCGAAGCCGATATCGACTTCACCCTCTATGGCGTCGGCGAATATGGCGGCGCCGAAACCGGGCGGCAGGTGACGATCAGCTACGGCGACCGCCGGCCATGGGCCGACGGCAATTATCAGGACATGTCCGGCGAAACGCCGACGATCGAATTTTACGGCGCCGCGCTCGAGCGCTTCTGCAAATAACATCAAAGGGCCGATAATCCATGAACCTCTCCCAACCTGCAACGCAAGACGATCAGCCGCGGACCGACTGGACGCGCGAGGAAATCGCCGAACTGTTCGACCTGCCGTTCGACGAACTGATGTGGGAGGCGCAGGGCGTCCACCGCCGCCACCATGCGCGCGGCGAGGTGCAGCTTTGCACCTTGCTCAGCATCAAGACCGGCGGCTGCGTCGAGGATTGCGGCTATTGCTCGCAGTCGAAGAGCGCGGACAGCGGATTGAAGGCGACCAAGCTGATGGACGTCCGCGCGGTGCTGCAATCGGCGGCGCAGGCGAAGGATTCGGGCTCGAAACGCTTCTGCATGGGTGCCGCGTGGCGCAACCCCAAGGAGCGTGACATGCCCGCGATCGTCGAGATGATCGAGGGCGTGCGCCAGATGGGCATGGAAACCTGCATGACGCTGGGCATGCTGACCAAGGAACAGGCGCAGACGCTCGCGGTCGCGGGGCTAGACTATTACAACCATAATATCGACACGAGCCCCGAAAATTACGAGAATATCATTTCGACGCGGACGTTTCAGGACCGCCTCGATACGCTCGAGGAAGTCCGCAATGCGGGCATCAACGTCTGCTCGGGCGGCATCGTCGGGCTCGGTGAGACGCGCAGCGACCGCGTCGGCTTCATCCACGCGCTCGCGACGCTCGAACGCCACCCCGAAAGCGTGCCGGTCAACGCGCTGGTCCCGGTGAAGGGCACCGTGCTCGGCGACATGCTCGCCGACACCCCGCTCGCGAAGATCGACGATATCGAGTTCGTCCGCACGATCGCGGTCGCGCGCATCACCATGCCCAAATCGATGGTCCGCCTGTCGGCGGGGCGCGAGAGCATGTCGGAGGCGACGCAGGCGCTCTGCTTCATGGCGGGCGCGAACAGCATCTTCACCGGCGACAAGCTGCTCACCACCGGCAACCGCGGCGACAATGCCGACGCGGCGTTGTTCGCGAAGCTGGGGCTGCGCCCGATGGACAGCGAAGAGCCGATGCGGATGGAGGCGGCGGAGTGAGTGCGGTCGATTGGGAGACTTGGCTAGTTGAAGGCGAGGGTGATCGAGTGATCCTGAAGAAGGCTGCCGAAGGCACGCAATCGCTTACCCGACTTGAACAACTGACCTACGATCTTTGGGTTGCCGACTACGGTATGCGCAACGCAGGCGATCTTGAGACTGCGGCCGACTTGCATCCATCATTTCAGGAAGAGGCAGCTCGGATTGCGAGCGAATTGAACTTGGCCAAAACAGCCGAAGCCTTTGGGCTTCCGCGGAGCGACTTGGAAGCCTCCTACTTTGAGCGCTTCGACGCAATTTGCAGCGAAATTGCCGCAGCAGCGGAACAAGGACCGGAATAAAATGTTCAAGAAAATCCTGATCGCAAACCGCGGTGAAATCGCCTGCCGCGTCATCAAGACCGCGCGGCGCATGGGCATCGCGACCGTTGCCGTCTATTCGGACGCCGACGCGCGCGCGCCCTTCGTGCAGATGGCCGACGAAGCCGTCCATATCGGGCCATCGCCCGCGTCAGAATCCTATCTGATCGCCGACAAGATCATCGCCGCATGCAAGGCGACCGGCGCCGAGGCCGTGCATCCGGGCTATGGCTTTCTGTCCGAGCGCACCAGCTTTGCCGAGGCGCTGGCAAAGGAAAATATCGCCTTCATCGGCCCGCCGGTGAAGGCGATCGCCGCGATGGGCGACAAGATCGAGTCGAAGAAGCTCGCGAAGGAAGCGGGCGTCAACGTCGTCCCCGGCTTCGTCGGCGAGATCGACGATACCGAACATGCGGTGCGCATCTCGAACGAGATTGGCTATCCGGTGATGATGAAAGCGTCCGCCGGCGGCGGCGGCAAGGGCATGCGCCTCGCCTATGACGAAAAAGACGTCCGCGAAGGCTTCGAGGCGACCAAGCGCGAGGGGCTCAACAGCTTCGGCGACGAACGCGTCTTCATCGAGAAGTTCATTCTCAACCCGCGCCACATCGAGATCCAGATCCTCGGCGACCAGCACGGCAACGTCCTCTACCTCAACGAGCGCGAGTGCAGCATCCAGCGTCGCCACCAGAAGGTGGTCGAGGAAGCGCCATCGCCCTTCGTCACCGAAAAGATGCGCAAGGCGATGGGCGAGCAGTGCGTCGCGCTGTCGAAGGCGGTCGGCTACTATAGCGCGGGCACGGTCGAGCTGATCGTCTCGGGCGCCGATCCGACGGGCGAGAGCTTCTATTTTCTCGAAATGAACACGCGCCTGCAGGTCGAGCATCCGGTGACTGAAGCGATCACGGGCATCGACCTCGTCGAACAGATGATCCGCGTCGCGGCGGGCGAGAAGCTCGAGATGACGCAGGATGACATCAAGATCGACGGTTGGGCGATCGAAAACCGCGTCTATGCTGAAGACCCGTACCGCGGCTTCCTGCCCTCCACCGGGCGGCTCGTGCGCTACCGCACCCCCGTTCCGGCATGGGAAGGCGACGAGCGCGGCGTCGACGGCGTGCGCGTCGATGCCGGGGTCGAGGAGGGCGGCGAAGTGTCGATCTTCTACGACCCGATGATCGCCAAGCTGGTGACGTGGGGGAAGACGCGCGACGAGGCGGCCGACCTGCAGATCACGGCGCTCGACCGGTTCGAACTCGAAGGTCTCGGCCATAATATCGATTTCGTCTCGGCGATCATGCAGCACCCGCGCTTCCGCTCGGGCGAGCTGACGACGGGCTTCATCGCCGAGGAATATCCCGAAGGCTTCCATGGCGCGCCGACCGACGCCGATGTCACCCGCGCGCTTGCCGGGATCGCTGGCTTCATGGCAAGCGCCGAGGCCGATCGCGCGCGCCGCATCGACGGCCAGCTCGGCGACCGGCTCGAGCCGCCCGCCAAATGGCAGGTCACGATCGATGGCACGGCATACAAGGTCAAGGTCGGTGAGAAGCATATCAAGGTCGAAGGCGACCGGATCGACATCGCGCTCGAATATACGCCCGGCGATCGCCTCGTCGTCGCCGAGATCGACGAAACCGAGCTCGCGGTAAAGGTCGCGAAGACGCGCACCGGCTGGAAGATGACGACACGCGGGCATATCCACGACGTCCGCGTGTTGCCTTGGCATATCGCGCCGCTCACCGCGCATATGATCGAAAAGATCCCGCCCGATCTGTCGAAATTCCTCATCTGCCCGATGCCGGGGCTGCTCGTCACGCTGCACGTCGGCGAAGGCGACAAGGTCGAGGCGGGCCAGCCGCTCGCAACGGTCGAGGCGATGAAGATGGAAAATATCCTCCGCGCCGAAAAGGCGGGCGTCGTGAAGACGGTCAACGCCGCGCAGGGCGACAGCCTCGCGGTCGACGCGGTGATTTTGGAGATGGAATAACCACTTTCGTCATTCCCGCGAAGGCGGGAATCCAGCTAAAGCACGGATAAGCTGGATTCTCGCCTGCGCGGGAATGACGGAGGTTTGGAATGCACGTAAATCACAATGCGGGTGCGAGCGCCGCAAATGAAATCACCTTCAACGATTTCCTTCGCGTCGACATCCGCATCGGCACGATCGTCGAGGCCGAACCCTTCCCCGAGGCGCGCAAGCCCGCGTTCAAGCTGAAGATCGATTTCGGGCCCGCAATCGGAGTGAAGAAGAGCAGCGCGCAGATCGTCGACCGCTATGCGCTGGAAGAGCTTGCGGGGCGGCAGGTTGCCGCCGTCGTAAACTTCCCGCCGCGTCAGATCGGCAAGTTCATGTCCGAAGTACTGACGCTCGGCTTCGCCGATGAGGAAGGCGCGGTGATCCTGTTCGCGCCCGACCGCCCCGTTCCGAACGGGTCGCGCCTCTTCTGATCGTCTCGCCTGTTGCTCAGCCCCATTTCGCCGCTAGGCTGGTGCAAAGAAACAGGGGAGAGCGACGATGAACCCACTGAAAGCCGCCTTCTTTGCGGCTGCTTGCGCGACGCTGCTGCCCGTATCGGCCGCGGCCGAGGCCGAACCGCGGCGCGAATATGATGTCCAGCTGACCCGCGACCTCGTCTACGGCCGCGCCCCGATAGACGCCTCGAAGGCTCGGCCGCGCGACCGCGACCTGCTTGTCGATGTCTATCGCCCCGTCGCCGACGGCAAGCCGCTCACGAACCGCCCCGCGGTGATCATGGCGTTCGGCGGCGCTTTCCATCGCGGCGACAAGGGCGAGGAGCGCTTTACCGAGGATGGCGCGCAGGACAGTTCGATGGCCGATTATTGCCGCCGCTTCGCGCGCGATGGCTATGCCTGCTTTTCGATCGATTATCGGCTGACGCCGGAGGACCCCGGCCTCGCGAAACCCGTCGACGAAAAGAAGCTCGTCCCGAAGTCGGTGAACCTGTCACCCGCCGCCACCGCGCGCATCGAAATCGTGCGCCAAAGGATGGGCTTGCCGCCGCTCGACGATCAGGCGCGCGACCAATATTGGCGCAGCATCCTCGCCGCCGCCGAAGATATGGCGATGGCGACCGAATTTGTCCGCGGTCACGCTGGCAAGTACGGCGTCGATGCCGACCGCATCGCGCTTGGCGGCTTTTCGGCGGGCGCGATCACCGCGCTCAACACCGCTTATGGCATCGGCGTTCCGGTCAAGGCGGTGTTCGCGCTGTCGGGCGCCGTCGGCGGCTATAACCCGTCCCAAACCGTCCAGCCGGGCATGCCGCCGGCGCTCTTCTTTGTCGGTCAGAACGATCTGGAGGGCATCCAGGCGGGAACGCGCTTCGCGGTCAAGGCGCTGACCGACAAGGGCATCGCCGCCGAGACCGCGTGGGTGCCGGGCTTCGGCCATTTCTATCCGATGGGCGCGGTCAGCCTGGGCAGCGACGTCAGCCGCACGCCGGTGGAGACGCGCATCCTCGCATTTCTGGAGGCCAGGCTGGGCAACAAGCCACGCGAATAGCCAACCGGCGAACGACCGGCTAGGCTGGGCGCGGGAAACAGGGGAGAGGGACCATGACTTTACCGGTAACCGCGTTCGTGGCCGCCATTTGCGCGCTGCTGCTGCTTGCGACTGCGATCGATACGGTGCGCCAGCGGCTGCGCTTGAAGGCTGCGTTCGGCGATCACGGCGACGCGAAGCTCATCAGCGCCAGCCGCAGCCACGGCAATCTGGCCGAATATGCGCCGATCACCATCATCCTGCTCGGCTTGCTGGAGACGGCGCGCGCCAATCATATGGCGCTTATGGTCATCGGCGCGATTTTCCTCGTCGGCCGCGTAGCGCATGTGATCGGGCTCTATACGCCGTCCGAGCCGGGGAAGGCGCCGCTGGGGCGCCAGGTCGGCGTCGCTGCGACCTTTGGCACATTGCTCATACTCGGCCTCTGGACGTTGTGGATGCTGGCGACGACGAACCTTTAGTCGATCAGCGCCACCGCGCGGATCCATCCCGCGCTCGCGCGCTCGATCTTCACCGGAAAGCAGCTGAAGGTGAAACCCGTCGCCGGGATCGCGGCCAAATTGGTGAGCTTCTCGATCTGGTAATAGGGCCGGATGCGCCCCGCCTTATGGCCTTCCCAGATGATCGACGGGTCGCGCGTCTCGGCCCAGCGTTTCGCGGTGTGGCTGAACGGCGCGTCCCAGCTCCATGCATCGGTGCCGACGACCTGCACGCCGCGTGTCGTCAGGTACAGCGTCGCCTCGGCGCCCATGCCGCAACCCTGATCGGTGAAATTGTCGGTACCATAGACTGCCCCCGACTCGACGAGCACGATGTCGAACGGCTTGAGGTCGTGCCCGATCCGCGCCAGCTCGGCCTCGACCTCACCGCCGCTCACGACATGGCCGTGCGGCCGATCCGAAAAATCGAGTTTCACCCCGGGACGGAAGAAGAGGTCGAGCGGCGCTTCGTCAATCGACGGGGCGGGCGACGCGCCGCTGTCGGTCGTCGAATGATAATGCCAGGGCGCGTCCATATGCGTGCCGTTGTGCGTGCTCAGCGACAGCATCTCGACCGCCCAGCCTTCGCCGTCGGGCAAATCCTCTCGGGTCAGCCCGGGGAAGAACATCGCGATCTGCTCCCACGTGTTCTCATGGGTCATATAGGTGATGTTGGGGCGCATCACCGGCGGGTCGGACACGACGTCGTTGGTGATCGGTATCGAAAGGTCGATGAACTGCATCACCGCATCCTGCCACCGGAATGACGCTACGCCAAGAAGGCTTGCGCGGCGGCGCTTGCCCGGTAGAGAAGGGCGAAAGCCCCATGCAATACGGGGTGGGGGAGAGCCTGATGACCGAGAGTGCCGCCGCCGGACCCGGCGCCGTTTACGAACCGACCGCGAAGGACATCCGCATGGTCATCGCCGCCTCGTCGGCGGGCACGGTGTTCGAATGGTATGATTTCTTCATCTACGGCACGCTCGCGGCGATCATCGGCAAGGCTTTCTTTCCCAGCGACAATGCGACGCTTGAAACGCTGCTCGTCTGGGCGGGGTTCGCGGTCGGTTTCGGTTTCCGTCCGCTCGGCGCCGTCCTCTTCGGTTTCCTTGGCGACCGCCTCGGACGCAAATACACCTTCCTCGTCACCGTCACGCTGATGGGCATCGCGACCGCGGGCGTCGGGATGATCCCGTCGGCCGCCACCATCGGCATCGCCGCGCCGATCATCGTCATCCTGCTCCGCGTGCTGCAAGGGCTCGCGCTCGGCGGCGAATATGGCGGTGCGGCGGTCTATGTCGCCGAACATTCGCCGCCCGGAAAGCGCGGCTTCTACACCAGCTTCATCCAGGCAAGCGTCGTCGGCGGGTTCGTGCTCAGCTTGATCGTCGTGCTCGGCTGCAAGGCGCTGATGCCCGACGCCATCTGGCAAAGCTGGGGCTGGCGCGTGCCCTTCCTCCTCTCGATCATCCTGCTTGTCATTTCGCTCTGGATGCGCCTCAAACTGTCCGAAAGCCCGGTGTTCCAGGCGATGAAGGCGGAAGGCGAGCTTGCGAAGAATCCGCTCAAGGAAAGCTTCACCTACCCCGGCAACCCACGCCGCATCTTTATCGCGCTGTTCGGCATCGCCGCCGGCCTCACCGTCATCTGGTACACGGCGATGTTCTCGGGCCTGTCGTTCCTCAAAGGGCCGATGAAGGTCGAGGACACCGCCGCCGAAATCATCGTCGGCTGCGCCGCCGCGGTGGGTATGGGCTTCTTCATATGGGCGGGACGCCTCTCCGACCGCATCGGGCGCAAGAAGCCGATCGTCTGGGGTTATGGCGTTACGCTGGTACTGCTGTTCCCGCTCTTCTGGTGGATGGGCAGCGTCGCCAACCCCGCGCTGTCCGCCGCCGCCGAACGCGCACCGGTGACCGTCACCGGCTCGCAGTGCAGCTTCGACCCGTTCGCGCAGAAGCAGGAAACCGCATGCGGCCGGACGCTGGGCGAGCTGACGAAACTGGGCGTTCCCTATACCGTCGCCCAAACCGATAGCGGCTTCGACAGCGTCAAGATCCGCATCGGCGACCGCGAAGTCGCGAGCGAAGATCCCGCGCTTCTGCAGCCCGCGCTCGAGGCGATGGGTTATGACTTCGCCAAGCAGATCCCGAGCATCGCCAGCATCGCCGTGATCTTCCTCGCCTTGCTCGGCCTCAGCGCGCTGTCGGGTTTCACCTATGGCCCCGTCGCGGCGCTGCTGTCCGAAATGTTCCCGCCGCACGTCCGCTATTCGTCGCTGTCGATCCCATACCATCTCGGCACCGGATATTTCGGCGGCTTTCTGCCGCTGATCGCGAGCTTCATCATCGCGAAGACCGGCAATGCCTATTCAGGCCTGTGGTACACCTGGGGCGTCGTGCTCGTCGCTTTTCTCGTCACCGCCTTCATGCTCAAGGACCCGGTCGAGGGGCAGTGGGACAAGCCGGCGCCCCGCTGATCACCCCATTGGCGCAGCCCGCGAAGCTGTATAGGGGCGAGGCATGATCCACGTCCCATCGCCGCTCCGCCTCCGTCTCGACAGCAATGCCCTCATCGCCAACTGGCGCTGGCTGGCCGGCCAGAGCGGCGGTGCTGCGTGCGGCGCCGCGATCAAGGCCGACGGCTACAGCCTTGGCGCGCGGGCCGTAATGCAGCACCTCACCGCTGCGAGCTGCCGAGACTTTTTCGTCGCGACCTGGGCCGAGGCGGCGGCATTGATGCCCTTGCCCGAAGGCGTATCGCTGTCGGTGCTGCACGGCGTCGGGGCGAGCGACATGGTCGCGGCGCGCACCCTCCCGGTGCGCCCCGTGCTGAACAGCGTCGAACAGGTCGCGCGCTGGCGCGAAGCGGGCGAGGGACGTCCGTGCGATGTGATGGTCGATACCGGAATGAACCGCCTCGGCCTGCGCATCGACGAGGTGCTGGGCGGCGCGCTCGACGGGCTTGCCATCGAAACGCTGCTCAGCCATCTGGCGTCGGCCGACGAGGACAGCGATCAGAATGCGCGGCAACTCGCGGCATTCCAAGCCATTCGGGAAGCTGTTCCCGCGCGGCGATACAGTCTCGCCAACAGCGCGGGCATCTGCCTGGGCTCCGACTATGCGTTCGACCTGACGCGTCCCGGCATCGCGCTTTACGGCGGAACGCCGCGCGGCGAAGCGCAGGGTCATATTCGCCAGGTCGTTTATCCCGAGACGCGCGTGCTGCAGCTACGCACGGTGCGCAAGGGCGAAGCGGTGGGCTATGGCGCGACCTGGACCGCGCCGCGCGACAGCCGGGTCGCGGTCGCCAATATGGGCTACGCCGACGGCTATCTGCGTTGTCACGCCGGGGCGGGCGGCGGTGCGTCATGGCAAGGAAATGCGCTGCCGCTGATCGGCCGCGTTTCGATGGACCTCATCGCCTTTGATGCCAGCGACGCCGGCGCGATCGGCGAGGGCGATTGGCTTGCGCTCGATTACGACCTGCCATCGGCGGCCGCGCGCAGCGGCTTGTCGCAATATGAGTTGCTGACCGGACTTGGCATCCGGTTCGCGAGGCTGTGGAGCTAGCTCCCCCAACCGCGCGGCTCTTCGCGCCGCACAGCGATATCGTTAAGGCATAGCCGCATCGCGCAACGGACCGTTGGCGCGGCGCGCTGCATTCTCCGTCCTGCCTAAGAAATGGGGGACGAGAGCAAGCTCTCGTCCCCCGAATTCTGCGACAGGTTGAGCGATCAGAAGCGAGCGCGGGCACCTGCATAGAAGCTGCGGCCACGGAAGCCGTAGATCGCGCTACCCGCGCCCGTTGCGGTCGAACCGTACGGCGGCATCTTGTCGAGGACGTTGTCGACACCAGCATAGAAGTTGATGTTCGGACCGCCCGACGACTTGTTGACGTCCCATTCGAAACGCAGATCGTGGTAGAAGACGCGCGGGTATTTATCGACATCGGCATAGTCGATGTTCGCCGGCGGCAGACCGTTCAGTTCGTTCAGGTTCTCATAGGTGTCGAGGTACATCGGCCCGATGTAGCGCATCCGGTATCCGAAGGTGAACGGACCGACGCCCAGGTCGACGTCCCAGCGGAACTCGTCCTTCGGATCGCCCAGTTCGCCGAGAAGACGGTTCTCGAAGTCCGGGTTCACCGAGTCCTGAAAGTTGCTGATCGTCAGATTGTGCGTGTAGATCAGGTTCGTGTTCAGGCTGACATCGTCGGTCAGGGCTGTACGATAGGCAAGGTTGACGTCGATACCCTCGCGCTTGCGGCGGGCGAAGTTCAACGGCGCCACGATCAGCGAGTTGGTCACAATACGACCCGGCTGATCGCCATTGACCGGAGCATTGGTCAGGTTGCGGCTGAACTGACGGCAGAACACATTGTCGAGCGACGCCGAGTCATAGCAGCTGTTGAGGATCTGCTGCGCCGTCAGCGACGTGATGATGCCGTCCACCGTGATGTCGTAATAGTCGACCGACAGGTTCAGACCCGGGATGAAGCGCGGCTGGATGACCACGCCATAGGTGTAGGAATCCGAGGTTTCCGCGACCAGGTTCGGGTTGCTGCCGCTGACGATGCCGAGCGACTGGTTGACGTCGGTGAGCAGGCCGAGCTGCGCGCCCAAAGCGGCCGTGCAGTTGGTGTTACGGATGCCCGTACCGCGCTGCCCCGGGTTGCAGGGATCGGTGATCGTCTGGAAGTTCGGAACCAGCGGGAATGCCGTTTCCGAAACGTTCGGGGCGCGAACCGCGCGGCTGTAGTTGGCGCGGAAGCGGACATCCTCGATCGGCGCATAGTCGATGCCGGCGTTGTACGAATAGACCGTGCCGACATTGCCCTGATACTTCGCGACACGACCCGCGCCGCTGAGCGTCAGTTCATAGGCGAAAGGCACTTCCTTCAGCAGCGGAAGCTGGATTTCGCCATAGGCTTCCTTCACCTCGAAGGGCTTCGGACGGAATGACGGGATCGAAACGCCATTGGTGTAGCCACCGGTGACGAACGGATCCTGCTCGTAGAACGCCCGCTCGTTGCGGTATTCGGCGCCGATCGCGAAGCGGACCGGGCCGCCCGGCAGGTTGAAGAACCCGCTGGTGTCGCCCGCGACAAAGCCCGACGCGATGAACTGCGACAGCCCCGACGACGCGGTGAAGGTGCGGCTGAAATAGTCGATCGCACCGCTGTTATCGAGGCCGCCAAACGGATTGTAAGGCACGCAAGCCGCGATATCGGCAGCAAGGCGGTTCTGGTTGACGACCGGGTCACCGAAGCTGGCGTTCTGGAACCGGACGGCCGAAGCGGGGTCGAACTGCGCACGGCACTGGATCGCGCCGGTGACGGGGTTACGGCCCGCGTCCAGCGAAAGCATGAACCGCTGGCGGTCGATGAAGCCCGTGGTGGTCACGTCTTCGCGGAACTTGCCGTAGTTCATCGACAGTTCGTAGTTCCAGTCATCGTTGAACGTGCCGCGGAGGCCGCCAACAACGCGCCAGGTATCGCGCTGGAACTTTTCGTCACGAATGCCGACGTCGAGCAGCGAGCGCGCGAGGACGAAGCGGTACGACCCATCGGCGATCGCGGCGCGATCTGCTGCGCTGAGGTTGCCGCCGGCGGGACAGGTGACCAGAAGGTCGGTCCGGCAGCCCGAAGCCGAGATCAGATTGGCCAGGGTCGTGCGGTCCGCGGGGTTCAGGAACGGGTTATCGAGGCGCGTGCGCTCGCGATAATCGAACTGCTGCAGCGTGCCCTGGATGCCGGCCGGACCAGCGTTGTTGCCGAGTGCGTTGACGCGGTTCCACTTGGCTTCGAGGAACAGTTCCGACTGCTCATTGACCTCGAAACGCGCCAGCATGTTGAAGTTGTAGCGTTCGGTGAACGGAAGCACCGAAAGCAGCTTGCCTTCGCGGCCCGTCTGGCCGTTGCCGCCGGCAATGCCGCCGAGAATGCCCGCACCGTAACGCGACCCCGTCTGCGGGACCAGGCGGCCTTCGTTGGTGAAGATATAGGTGCAGTTGTACGGCGTGCCGAGGCTGTTCGGGCCGCCGTTGTTGGCCAGCGTGCCGTTACCGCAGGCTGCGCCCGGGGCGTTGCGCTGGTTGATCGGAACAAGCCCGTTGAAGTGGATGGTCGAGCTGCGGATGTCGCGGATGAAAACGCGATCCGGGAAGCCGTCACCGCCATTGACGATACCGGCGCCGGCGTCGCCGTCGATCACACCGAAGGCATCCTGACGCTGGAACGCCGGGATGTCCGATGCGAACACGCGATCCTGGCGCGAATATTCGCCATGCAGCGTCACGTTGCCGCGGCCTTCGGCGAAATTCTTGCCGTACATGGCCGAGAAATACTGGTTGCCGCCGAAGCCTTCTTCGGAAATGCCGCCCTGGGCGCGGAGCTGGAGACCGTCATAGTCGCGGCGCAGGATGAAGTTGACGACGCCCGCGATCGCGTCCGAGCCGTAAATCGCCGAATTGCCGCCCGTGACGATGTCGACGCGTTCGATCAGGTCGTTCGGGATGGTATTGACGTCGGGCGACACGGCATTGTTCAAAATGTCGGCGGGAACGTGGCGGCGGCCGTTGACCAGGACCAGCGTGCGCTGGGTGCCGAGGCCGCGAAGATCGAGCAGGTTAAGACCCGCGATACCGATGCCGAGGCCCGGGTTCTGCTGGGCGAACGTGCTGCGCAGCTGGGGCAGGTCGTTCAGGGTGTCGCCGATGTTGGTCTGACCCTGCTGGAAAAAGCTTTCACCGGTGATCGAGGTGATCGGCACGGTCGATTCGAGGTTCGGACGGCGGATGCGCGAGCCGGTGACGACAATCGTCCCTTCCGAAGCCGCTTCGGCGCTTTCGTCCGCAGCAACGGCCTCTTGTGCCATCGCGGGCATCGCGCTGAACAAAGCAAGAGTCAGGGCAGAGCCCCGCACCAGCAGGCTAGTCTTTTTCATGGTGTATTTCCCCGGTTGGCCGTTCAAAAAATTGGAGAGAACGGATTGCACGCTAGAAAGACGCAAATTTTCGGCGGCACAAGCTTTTGATGTAAATTTTCTGACAGTGGGGAGACTCCGATGCGGCGCTGTGCCATTTTTGCAACACGGCACGCAAGGGCGAGCGCCTGGCGTTTGGAATCAAAGTGCTAGTTCGAGAAACGAATGAGCCAAAACAGCGACTTGAAGCAAAAAAAATACCAGAGATTTGATTACGATTGAAACGAAATTGCGTAGAGGCGGGTCAGCCGTCACGAGATCGGTTAGCAAGCCAAAAAAATTCTAACCGACGGATCTGGAGCGCAGGGTTCGGAAGAAGAATCGGTTCTTTCACGCGAAAGGCTGCGAATCCGCGCATGTTGCGATGCATCATTATTTGATGCTAATGCGGGGGCTTCGAATGTCCGGGCGGCGCGGTCGCCATTGCACCGGAATATAGGGAGCGCAGGTCAAGATGGCGAAGTCCAGGGCGGGGGCGACGGAAGATGACGTCGTCACGATCAAGAAATACGCCAACCGGCGGCTCTACGACACCGAGCGCAGCTGCTACATCACGCTCGAGGATCTGGGCACGATGGTCCGCGACGGCCGCGATTTCCGCGTCGTCGATGCGAAGAGCGGCGACGACATCACGCACAATGTCCTGACGCAGATCATCATGGACGAGGAAACGCGCGGCGAAACGCTGCTGCCGGTCAATTTCCTGCGCCATCTGATCGGGATGTACGGCGACAAGATGCAGTCGATGGTGCCGCAATATCTCGAAGCCTCGATGACCGCCTTCCGCAAGAACCAGCAGGACGTCCGCTCGGCGCTCGAAGGCGCGCTGGGATCGAACCCGCTCGCCGAATTGACGCGCCGCAATATGGAGATGTTCCAGCAGGCCGCTGGAGCATTCATCCCGGGCGCCGGCGGCGGCGGCAAGGCCAAGGATGCCGAAATCGCCGCACTCAAGGCCGAAGTCGCCGAACTCAAGGCCGCGCTCGCCAAGAAGAATTAATCGGGCCGCCACGGCGCCCCAGCTACGGAAAATACGGAATATCATGGTCAAACATGCGCTCAGCGTAACCCGGCAGGCCGACTTCGCGGCCTGGTATCAGGATGTCATTGCCGAAGCCGATCTGGCCGAGGAATCGGGCGTGCGCGGCTGCATGGTCATCAAGCCGTGGGGCTATGGCATCTGGGAACGCATCCAGACGGTGATGGACGCAGCGATCAAGGATGCCGGGGTTCAGAATTGCTATTTCCCGCTCTTCATCCCGTTGAGCTTCTTTGAGAAGGAAGCCGACCATGTCGATGGTTTTGCTAAGGAAATGGCGGTCGTCACGCACCACCGCCTGATTCAAGACGGCAAGGGCAAGCTGATTCCCGATCCCGAAGCGAAGCTCGAGGAACCGCTGATCGTCCGCCCGACTTCGGAGACGGTGATCGGCGCCGCAATGAGCCGCTGGGTGCAGAGCTGGCGCGACCTGCCGCTCAAGGTCAATCAGTGGGCCAATGTCGTGCGCTGGGAAATGCGCACGCGCATGTTCCTGCGCACCAGCGAATTCCTGTGGCAGGAAGGCCATACCGCGCACGCCGACAAGGCCGACGCGATGGCCGAGACGCTGCGCGCGCTCGAAATGTATCGCGCCTTTGCCGAGGATGTGCTCGCGATGCCGGTGATCGCCGGCGAAAAGCCCGAGAATGAGCGCTTCCCGGGCGCCGTTGCGACCTATTCGATCGAGGCGATGATGCAGGACGGCAAGGCGCTGCAGGCCGGCACCTCGCACTATCTTGGCACCGGCTTCGCCGAAGCCGCGAACATCCGTTACCAGGACAAGGACGGCGGCCACAGCCTCTGCCATACAACGAGCTGGGGCACGTCGACGCGCATGATCGGCGGCGTCATCATGACGCATGGCGACGACGATGGCCTCCGCTGCCCGCCGCGCATCGCGCCGCACCAGATCGTGATCGTGCCGATGCTCCGCGACAATGAAGAGGACGCCGCGATCCTCGACTATTGCCGCGACCTCGAAAGCCAGCTGAAGGCGCTCAATGCGTTTCGCGAGCCCGTGCGTGTGCTGCTCGATGCGTCCGCGAACAAGGCGCAGACCAAGCGCTGGGGCTGGGTCAAGAAGGGCGCGCCGATCATCGTCGAAATTGGGCCGCGCGACGTCGCCGGCGGCAATGTCGCGGTGATCCGCCGCGACCGGCTGTACAAGGACGACGGCAAGCTCAATTCGGCGTTCGTCGCCAAGGGCGACTTCGTGGCCGAGGCGGTGGCGACGCTGGAAGATATCCAGTCGAGCCTCCACGCCGAGGCAAGGGACCGCCTGCATGCGAACATCCGCCGCGACGTCACCGACCTGAAGGCGCACTTCGCCGGCGACGACAAATTTGTCGGCTGGGTCGAGGTGCAGTGGTCGCGGCCGAGCGGCGCGGCGCTCGACGACATCGTTGCCCAGCTCAAGGCGCTCAAGCTGACGATGCGCAACACACCGCTCGAGGCCGCCCCCGCCGACGGCGCCTGCTTCTTCACGGGCGAGCCCGCAGTGGAGCGCGTGCTGATCGGGCGGACCTACTGAGCCCGGTCGCCCTTGCGCCAAGGGCGCCGCGCCTTTAGCCTTCGTGCCGAGGGGCTCGAAGGAGACTGTCGATGCGCTTTTCCCTGTTGATCGCGGCGGCGACGCTTGCCTTCGCCGCGCCTCCCGCCGCGGCCCACCATGGCTGGTCGTCCTATGACGAGACCAAACCGGTCACCCTGACCGCGTCTTTCACCGAATTGTCGTGGGGAAACCCGCATGGCAGCGCGAAGATGCGCTGGCAGGGCAAGGTCTGGGACGTCATATTGGCGCCGGTCGGCCGCATGGAAACGCGCGGACTGACGCGCGCGGAGATCGAGCCCGGCAAACGCCTTCGCCTGACCGGCTATCTTCGGCGCGACGGCACCGCCGAAATGCGGGTCGAGCGCGTGATGGTCGGCAAGAAGACAGTCGAGCTCCGCTGAGCGAGGCCGCATGGAGCCCGTCCTCACCGCCGCAGCGGCGTGGCTCGACACGACCGGCATCGGGCCGTGGTCGCGCGGATCGGCGCTAGTCTATCCCATTGCCAATACGCTGCATCTCCTGGGCCTTGTCATGCTGGTCGGTGGAATCGGCGTCGTCGACCTGCGGATCGTGGGTTTATGGCAGCGGCTGCCGGTGGCGGAGCTGTCGCGCGCGCTGACGCCGGTTGCCCTCGCCGGACTGATCCTGATGGTGGCCAGCGGCGTGATCCTGTTCGCCGCGGATGGCGCTGCGCTGGCACGGTCGGCTATTTTCGAACGAAAATTGATCATCGTCATCGCGGCGCTGGCGAACGCGGCCGCCTTTCGGCGGGTCTGGAACACGCACATCACCCGCTGGACCGATGGGGCGCCTCGCGCAGCACGGGTGATGGCGGGGACATCGCTGCTCCTGTGGCTCGCGGCGGGCGCGTCGGGCCGCTGGATCGCCTATGGCTGACATAGGGCGAACCTACTGAGCGATCGCGCGGCACGGCCGTGAAAACGGTTCGGCGCCTGTCATTAATCTGGTAGGATGCGGCGGCAAGGATCGGGCGATGAACCCGGCCTGCGTCGGGCGCATCCTATTAGATTTTTGACAGGGGAAAAGGTCATGAAACGACAGATTGCCGGATCGTCGATCATCGCAGCGATGTTGCTTGGCAGCATCGCGCCCGCCGCGGCCAAGCCGCCTTCGGACATATCCGACCTGCCCGGTTCGCGCGCCGCGGGCGCGGAAACCGCGATGGAATCGCGCGGATATGAAATGACGAAGACCAGCGGCGGCGCGCAATATTGGTGGAACAGCGGGACAAAGACCTGCGTCAGCGTCGTCGTCTCCAACGGACGCTACGCGAACGTCGACAAGACCGATTCCAGCAACTGCGGCCATGGCGGGGGCGGCAGTGCAGCGGCAGCCGTCGGCGCGATTGCAGCGGTCGGCCTGATCGCGGCGCTCGCCAGTCACAAGAAGAAGCATGGCGATGGCGACGCCAACCACGACAGCGAATATTCGCGCGGCTACAACGATGGTCTCTATGGCGGTCAATATGACCGCAGCGACAGCGAAGGCTATCACGACGGTTTCATGGCGGGTGAGGCGGAAGCGTCCAATCGCCGCGCCGCGAACCGCAGCTATGCCCGCGGTGGCCCCGACGCGGCCCGCGCCGCATGCGAACGCCGCGCCGATCAATATCAAAATGCCCCCGGCGGCAGCAGCGTCGCGGTCAGCCAGCGCAGCAGCGGCGGCGGCAATTATGTCTTCACGATGGCGACCGGCCATTATCGTTCGACCTGCACGGCTTCGTCGACCGGCCAGGTCATCGACATTTCGCCCTATTGATCGGTGCATGGGGGTGACGGACCGACCGTTACCCCCTATCCGCAGGCAATGGCCCGAAAACAATATCACGGACTGCCTAGTCCTGAGCAAATCCTTCGCTTCATCGAAGAGAGCAAGGAGGCGGTCGGCAAACGCGAGATCGCCAAGCATTTCGCGCTCCACGGCAACGACAAGATCGCGCTGAAGGCGCTGCTCAAGGACATGACCGACGAGGGGCTGGTCGACCTGGCGCCCGGACGCGCGTTCCACAAGCATGGCGGGCTGCCGCGCGTCACCGTGCTGCGCGTCGCGGCGATCGAGGGCAGCAATGTCTGGGCGGTGCCCGAGCGCTGGGAAGCCGCCACGCCCGCGCCGCGCCTGCGCGTGATCGAGCAGGGACGCAAAGGCGCGCTCGGCGTCGGCGACCGCATCCTCGCGCGTACCGAGGAACGCGGCAGCGGCCATGTCGCGCACCCGATGAAGCGGCTCGAAGCCGGCGGCGAGACGGTAATCGGCGTGCTCGTCGAGGATATGGGTCCGGGCGGCAAGCCGATCCTGTGGCTGCGCCCCGCCGACAAGCGCGCGCGCTACGACTTCGCCGTCGCCGACAAGGGCGATGCCAATGTCGGCGACCTCGTACGCGCCGAACTGACCGGGCGTGGCCCCGCGATCAAGGCGAAGGTCGTCGAGCGCCTTGGCGATCCCTTTGCGCCGCGTGCCCTCAGCATGATCGCGATCGCGCGGCATGAAATCCCGCATGTCTTCGGCGCCGAAACACTCGCCGAGGCCGAAAGGGCGGCGAAGCTGCCGCTCACCCCCGAAGGCCGCGAGGATTTGCGCGACCTGCCGATCGTCGCGATCGACCCGATCGACGCGCGCGACCATGACGACGCCGTCTGGGCGATCCCCGATGACGACAGCTCCAACAAGGGCGGCTTCCGCGCGATCGTCGCGATCGCCGATGTCAGCTATTATGTCCGCCCCGACGGCGATCTCGACCGCGAGGCGCGGCGGCGCGGCAACAGCGTCTATTTCCCCGACCAGGTCGTGCCGATGCTGCCCGAGACATTGTCCGCCGGCGTCTGCTCGCTGAAGGCGGGGCAGGACCGCGCGGCGATGGCGTGCCATCTCGTCATCGACAAGCATGGCAAGGTGACGTCATGGCGCTTCACCCGCGCGCTCGTGCGGCTGCGTGCGAACATCGCCTATGAGCACGCGCAGGCGGCTTATGACGCCGATGCGCCGCGTGCAGAATGGGACGCCGATGTGCTCCCGACGCTCAAGAATTTGTGGGCCTGCTGGGCGCTGCTCGCCAAGGCGCGCGCCGCCCGCGCACCGCTCGATCTCGACCTGCCCGAGCGCCAGGTCATCCTCGACGAGGCGGGCGGCATCGCCGAAATCCGCGTCCGCGACCGGCTCGATTCGATGCGGCTGATCGAGGATTATATGATCGCGGCGAACGTCGCGGCGGCGAAGGCGCTCGAGGCGAAGAAGTCGCCGGTGATGTACCGCATCCACGAGCCGCCGAGCCGCGAAAAGCTCGTCAGCCTCAAGGATTATCTTGAAACCTTCGAACGGAGCTTCGCGCTCGGGCAAGTGATCACCCCCGCGGTCTTCAACCGCCTGATCGACGGCTTTTCCGAAGACGACCGGTTGCCCGAAATCATGCAGGCGATCCTGCGCAGCCAGACGCAGGCTTATTACGGCCCCGCCAACGCCGGCCATTTCGGCCTCGCGCTCGGCAGCTACGCGCATTTCACGTCGCCGATCCGCCGCTACGCCGATCTCGTCGTCCACCGCGCGCTCGTCGACAGCTATAAACTCGAAGTGCCCGGCAAGCCCAAGGATCTGCCCACCCGCACCGGGCTGGGCGAGGCCGACGCCAAGGGGCTATCGCGCATCGGCGAGACGATCAGCGCGCTCGAACGCCGCGCGATGGAGGCCGAGCGCGAAACCGTCGACCGCTATGTCGCGGCCTATCTGTCGACCAAGAAGGGCGAGATCGTCGCGGCGCGCATCACCGGGGTGCAGCCCTTCGGCTTCTTCGCGACGGTCGACGGGCTCGGCGGCGACGGGCTGGTGCCGGTTTCGACACTCGGCAGCGAACGCTTCTTCTACGACGAAGCCGCGCGCAGCCTCGACAGCGAGCATGGCCGCGTCAGCTTCACGACCGGCCAGCGACTCGATCTGCGGCTGATGGACGCAAACCCGATCAGCGGCGCCTTGCGTTTCGAACTTCCCGATGCGCCCGAAGGCGGCTTCCGCAATCGCCCTCCGCGCCGCGACGGGGTGAAAGCGAAGGGCACCGGGAAAGACGGGGCCGGCAAGCATATGGTCGGCAAACGCGGGCGGCCCGCGAATATCAAGCACAAGGGGCGAAAACGCTAAACCCTTTCGCCATTCCCGCGAAAGCGGGAACCCGGCAGCAACGTCAGACTGGGTTCCCGCTTTCGCGGGAATGACGAAAATAGGTTATCGTGCAGCCAGCTTCCGCAACAACGCCGCGCTTTCCGCATCCGCCGGGAAAAACGCCTCGATCGCGAGCTCGGACAAGGTGATATCCACCGGCGTTCCGAAGATCGTCACGGTCGACACGAAAGAAATCCGCCCTGCGATCGTGTCGAGGATCAGCGGCACCGCGATGCCGTTCACATGCCCTCCGCCATTGTCGTTCGCCTCGACCGCATAACCTGCGAGTTCCTCGCGCAGCGCGATCAGCCCGGCATCGGCGCTCGCCTCGATCTGCAGGTCGAGCCGGTGGAGGATATGCGCGCGCCATTCGGCATGGTTGACGATCTGCGGCGCCAGCCCCTCGGGGTACAGCGCGATGCGCAGCACATTGACCGGCGGCGCGAGCAGGGCGGGGGAGACCTGTTCGATCAGGACCGCGATCGCCTCGTTCGCCGCAATCATGTTCCAGTGCCGGTCGACCGCGAGCGCAGGGTAGGGCTCGTGCCCCTTCAGCACATGCTCGACGATCGCCCGCATCCCGGCCATTTCGTCGCTGTCGAGCGGCCGCTCCTGATAGTCGGGGGCATAACCCGCCGCGAGCAGCATGGCATTACGCGCGCGGTGCGGCACGTCGAGGCAGTCGGCGATCCGCTGCAACATCTGTGCGCTCGGCTTCGACCGCCCCGTCTCGATAAAGCTCAGATGCCGCGTCGAAATCTCGGTATCGAGCGCGAGGTCCATCTGGCTCATCCGGCGGCGGGTGCGCCATTCGCGCAATTGCTCGCCCAGCGTCGCGACTTGCATGATCGTCTCCTTCGTCCGGAGAGCTATACCTCCGCCTTCCGCATTTCCATTACCTCCGGCGTAATCGACGCCATTCACTTTCGAGTCCAGTTTGAGGAGGTCGAAAGGAGAACCCATATGTCGATCCTCAACCTGAAGAATATCCTCGTCGCCGACGCCCTCACCTGCGGAGGCGTTTTTGCCATCGGCCTGTTCGCCGCCGCGCCGGTCGGTGCTCTGCTCGGGCTGCCCGCAAATATCGTCGCGATCGGCGGCTGGATCTGTCTCGCCGCCGCGCTGCTGATGATCGTCGCCGCGCGGCAGGCGGTGCCGAATCCGGCGCTGGTCAAGCTTATCGCGATCGGCAATCTCGGCTGGGTCGCGGCGAGTTTCGCGGTCGTCGCGACCTTTGCCGCGCAGATGACCGGCCTCGGCATCGCGGTCGTCGTGGCGCAAGCCTTTGGCGTGCTCGGCTTTGCTATCCTTGAATGGAAAGACGCGGGCGCGCCGCGCAGCCTTGTCGTCTAACTCAGCGCATCGAGCCGGGCGATATCGATCCCGCCCGGCACCAGCATCACCGGACAGGGAAGCGTCCCCGCATCCTGTCCGGTGAAATGCGCGACCAGCGGCCCCGGCGCGCCGCTCGCTGCCGTCGCCAGCACCAGCGCCGCGATCTCGTCGCTCGCGCCGATCACTTCGCGCACCACCTCGGCGGGTTTGCCCGACTTCACCATGATCTGCGGCGTGACGCCCGCTTCTTGCACCACCGCATCGGCGGCAGCGGCCACCAGTTCCTCGGCATGCTCGCGCGCCTCGGCCTCGATCGTCGCCTGGACGCCCCCGAACGCGACGAAATCCTGCGGCGGAATAATCGCCAGCACCATCACGCCGCCGCCCGTCCGCGCGGCGCGGCGCGCGGCAAAGCGCAGCGCCAGCGTCGCCTCCGGGCTGTTGTCGATCACCACCAGATATGTCCGCATCGCCCCGACCCCTCGTGTTTTTGCTTGGGGCAAAGAGTGCGTCACATTCGTATGAAACGCAAGTTGGCCCGCTAGACCTTGACCGACGCAGGGCTTATGGCGAGGAAGAATCCGTAGCGGCAGGCCCACGCCTGCAAGACTGACAGGGACAAGCCTGAATATGCCAATCGAACTCAAAATGCCCGCTCTCTCGCCGACGATGGAGGAGGGCACCCTTGCCAAATGGCTGGTCAAGGAAGGCGACACGGTCAAATCGGGCGACCTGCTCGCCGAGATCGAGACCGACAAGGCGACGATGGAGTTCGAAGCGATCGACGAAGGCGTCGTCAGCCAGATTCTCGTCGCCGAAGGCACCGACAATGTGAAGGTCGGCACCGTCATCGCTGTGATCGCGGGTGAGGGTGAAGACGCATCGAGCGCGAAGGCGGCTCCGGCGCCGGCACCAGCCGCGCCCGCGGCTCCCGCCGCTGAACCGAAGGCCGAAGCGCCAGCGCCCACCAAAGACGTCGCCCCCGCGCAGGCGGGGGCCGCTAGCCAAAGTGCGCCCACGCCAACGGCCCCCGCCTCCGCGGGGGCGACGGACAAGGGCGACCGCATCAAGGCAAGCCCGCTTGCGAAGCGCCTCGCTGCCGAACGCGGAATCGACCTCTCGACCGTCACGGGCACCGGCCCCGGCGGCCGCATCGTCAAGGATGATCTCGGCGGCGCATCGGTCGGTACGCCCACAGCACCTGCTGCGGCGCCGAGCGCGGCTGCTCCCGCCGCCGCTCCGGCAGCGGCTCCCGCAACCGCCGGCGCCATCCCCGATTTCGGCATCCCGCACGAGGATGAGAAGCTCAGCGGCATGCGCAAGACGATCGCGCGCCGTCTGACCGAGTCGATGCAGCAATCGCCGCACATCTACCTCACCGTCGACATCCGCCTCGACGCGCTGCTCAAGCTCCGCGGCGAGCTCAACGCCAGCCTCGAAAGCCGCGGCGTCAAGCTCAGCGTCAACGACATGCTGATCAAGGCGCTCGCGGTCGCGCTCGAACGCGTCCCCGCGTGCAACGTCTCGTTCGGCGGCGACGTGATGCGCCAGTATAAGCGCGCCGACATCTCGGTCGCGGTCAGCATTCCCGGCGGCCTGATCACCCCGATCATCGTCGATGCCGGCGGCAAGTCGATGTCGAAAATCTCGACCGAAATGTCCGAGCTCGCGGCAAAGGCGAAGGAAGGCAAGCTCCAGCCCAACGAATATCAAGGCGGCACCGCCTCGATCTCGAACATGGGCATGATGGGGATCAAGCAGTTCACCGCGGTGATCAACCCGCCGCAGGGCATGATCATGGCGATCGGCGCGGGCGAGAAGCGGCCTTATATCGTCGACGACGCGCTCGCGATCGCGACCGTGATGTCGGCCACCGGCAGCTTCGACCACCGCGCGATCGACGGCGCCGACGGCGCGCTCTTGATGAAGACCTTCAAGGAACTGGTGGAGAACCCGCTGGGGCTGGTGGCGTAAAATGCCCAACGCGGCCCATAGCCCCTCTCCCCTTGCGGGAGAGGGGTTGGGGAGAGGGGGGCGGCCTGTCGCACTCGCAAGAGCGAAGCGCATGCGATCCGAGCCGACAGATGCAGAGCGAGCATTGTGGCAGCTCCTGCGCGCCAAGCGGTTCTCGGGTTACAAGTTCAAACGCCAGGTTCCAATCGACCGCTATATCGTTGACTTCATTTGCTTCACTCATCGCCTGATTATCGAGGCGGATGGGTCACAACATGCAGAGAACACCTACGACGAAGCGCGCGATTCATATCTTTCTCGTCAGAATTTCCGTATTTTGCGCTTCTGGAACAACGACATTCTAACCAACACCGAGGGCGTAAGCGAAGCCATATGGGCGGCGCTGCAGGACGAAGCATCCACCCCCTCTCCCCAACCCCTCTCCCGCAAGGGGAGAGGGGCTTTAGAAGGAGCCCATAATGGCTGATACCAATTACGACCTCATCGTCCTCGGTTCGGGACCCGGCGGCTATGTCGCGGCGATCCGCGCGGCGCAATTGGGCCTGAAAACCGCGATCGTCGAGCGCGAGAATCTCGGCGGCATCTGCCTCAACTGGGGCTGCATCCCGACCAAGGCGCTGCTGCGCTCGGCAGAAATCTATCATTATATGCAGCATGCCGGCGACTATGGCCTCGTGGCGGCGCAGATCAGCGCCGACATCGACGCGGTCGTGAAGCGCAGCCGCGGCGTCGCGAAGCAGCTCAGCCAGGGCGTCGCCTTCCTGATGAAGAAGCACAAGATCACCGTCCATATGGGCGAGGGCAAGCTGACCGCGCCGGGCAAGCTCGAGGTGAAGGGCGAGAAGGGCACCGAAACCCTTTCCGCCAAGAATATCATCGTCGCGACCGGCGCCCGCGCCCGCGACCTGCCATTCGCGCCCGCCGACGGCAAACGCATCTGGACCTATCGCCACGCGCTCGTCCCGCCCGAAATGCCGAAGAAGCTGCTCGTCATCGGATCGGGTGCGATCGGGATCGAATTTGCGAGCTTCTACAGCGACATGGGCGTCGATGTGACCGTCGTCGAAATGCTCGACCGCCTCGTTCCCGTCGAGGACGCGGATGTCTCGGCCTTCCTCGAAAAATCGCTCAAGAAACAGGGCATGACGATCTTCACCGGCGCCGGCGTCGAGGAACTGAAGGCGACCGCAACCGGCGTCATCGCGAAGATCAAGACCAAGGACGGCAAGACCGAAAGCGCCGAGTTCACCCACGCGATCGTCGCGATCGGTATCGTCCCGAACACCGAGAATATCGGGCTCGAAGCTTTGGGCGTGAAGACGACCAAGGGCCATATCGACACCGACCCGATGTGCCGCACCAACGTCCCCGGCATCTGGGCGATCGGTGACGTCACCGCGCCGCCGTGGCTCGCGCACAAGGCGATGCACGAATCGGTGATTTCGGTCGAGGCGATCGCGGGCAATCACCCGCACGCGATGGACCCGCGCAACATCCCCGGCTGCACCTATTGCCGCCCGCAGATCGCCAGCGTCGGCCTGACCGAAGCGAAAGCCAAGGAACTCGGTTACGAGGTCAAGGCCGGCACCTTCCCCTTCATCGGCAACGGCAAGGCGATTGCCTTGGGAGAATCCGAGGGTTTCACCAAGACGGTGTTCGACGCGAAGACCGGCGAATTGCTCGGCGCGCATATGATCGGCGCCGAGGTCACCGAGCTGATCCAGGGCTATACGATCGGCAAGACCGCCGAGCTCGTCGAGGATGATTTCATCGGCACCGTCTTCCCGCATCCGACGCTCAGCGAAACGATGCACGAGGGCGTGCTCGCGGCGTTCGGACGGCCGCTGCATATTTGATCATTCTCGTCACCCCCGCGAAGGCGGGGGTCCCGCTTTACCAGCACAAGGAAGCGGGATTCCCGCCTTCGCGGGAATGACGAAGGAGGAATTGTGAGCGCCGAATCCTATCGCTTTCCCGCCATCGCAGCCGCGCTCCTCGCCGCCGTCATCCTGCTCGGCCTCGCAGTCGGTGCCGGTTGGACGCAGGGCATCGACTGGCAAATCTCGCACAGCCTCGCGATCCGCGTCGACGAACGCGACCCCGCCTTCATATCCTTCATGCAAGGCGCAAGCTGGATCGGCGGCGGCACGCCGCGCTGGGTTATCGTCATTCTGCTGTGCGGGCTCGTCTGGCACTGGTGCGGCCCGCGCTGCGCCGTCGCACTCGGCGGCGCGTCGCTGCTATCGAACCTTGCCTCCAGCCTGCTGAAGCTCGGCTTCGGCCGCGCGCGGCCCGACCTGATCGATCATCTCGACCATCAGACAAGCTATTCCTACCCCAGCGGCCACGCGACGAGCGCCGCGACCGTTTACCTGCTCCTCGCCTGGCTCGCGCCGCCGCGCTGGCGCCCCTATGCCTGGACGCTCGCGGCGGCGATGATCATCCTCAACGGCTTCTCGCGCATCATGCTCGGCGTCCATTGGGCGAGCGACATCGCCGGCGGCACGATGCTCGGCACCGCCTTCGCGCTGCTTGGCGCCTGGTGGGTGGCAAGGCACAGGGCGGCCGCCTGACGCATTTTCCGCTGTCCTATTTTGCGGCGGTTTGCCATCTAGTTTGCGGGCACCAACAACAGGCGGGGTAAACATGCAATCGCGAGTGAAGTTAGGCAGTTTTCTGCGAGGAATCGCTTTGGGCTCGACGGCGCTTTTTGCCGCGTCAATCGCCCCTGCAAAGGCACAGGACACGGCCGGACAGACCGTCATCACCGCCGCGCGATACCTCGACGTGCTGACCGGCAAGACGGTCGAATACCCCGCAATCTTCGTCGGCGCCGACGGCCGCATCACGAACATCGCCGACGCACGCACGGTGCGCTGGGGATCGAACGTCAAACATATCGACCTCGGCGACAAGACGCTCGTCCCGGGCCTGATCGACATGCACGTCCATCTCGACGGCCCCGCCGACATCGGCGGCTATCGCGGGCTCGAGTTCACCGACAGCTTCTGGGGCATGACCGCGGTCAAAAATGCGAACGACATGCTCGGCGCGGGCTTCACCACCGTGCGCAACGTCGGGTCGGACAATCGCAACGACATCGGGCTGAAGCAGGCGATCGACGCCGGTTATGCGACGGGCCCGCGCATCGTTCCTGCGGGCTATGCGCTCGGCGCGACCGGGGGGCATTGCGACAGCACCTTCCTGCCGCCCAGCCTCGAAAAGAAGGACGGCAAGGAAGAGGGGATCGGCGACACGCCCGAGGAACTGCGCTTTCAGGTTCGCCGCCAGCGCAAATATGGCGCCGAGGTGATCAAGGTTTGCGCCACCGGCGGGGTCTTTTCGCGCAACACCGAGCCCGGCCAGTTGCAGGTTTCCGAAAAGGAGCTCGCCGCGATCGCCGACGAAGCGCATCAATGGGGCCTTCGCGTCGCCGCGCACGCGCATGGTGCCTCGGGCATCCGCGCCGCGATCGCCGCGGGCATCGACACGATCGAGCATGTCAGCCTCGTCGACGACGAAGGCATCCGCATGGCGCTCGCGCGCAAGCAGCCGGTGTGGTTCTCGATGGACATCTACAACACCGAATATACGCAGGCCGAAGGCGCGAAGAATGGTGTGCTCGAGGATAATCTGCGCAAGGACCGCGAAGTTGCGCAGATCCAGCGCGACAATTTCCGCAAAGCGGTGAAGGCCGGCGTGCGCATGGTGTTCGGTTCCGATGCGGGCGTGATGCCGCACGGGCAGGTCGGCGGCCAGTTCCGCGTCATGGTCGAATATGGAATGACCCCGCTGCAGGCGATCCAGGCCGCAACGAAAAACGCCGCCGAGGCGCTGGGCCGCGAGAAGGACGTCGGCGCGATCGCGATCGGGCGCTACGCCGATATCGTCGCGGTCGATGGCAATCCGCTGACCGACGTGCGCCAGCTCGAAAGCGTCGACGCGGTGGTGAAGGGCGGGGTGCTCGTCAGGGGCAAATAGCCCCTACAGCACCAGCCGGTCGACGATCGCCTCGCGCATTTCGGGGGTGAAGTTCAGCACCGCCTCGGCATAGGTCGGGATATCGCCATGGTCGCGCCGCACCGTGGCGAGCGCGGCGTCGAGATAGGCTGGGTTGACCGACATCAGCGCGCGGATCGCATCGTCGTGGATTTCGGCGCCGTAACGCGAGCGGATATGCGCCGCGCCCTGCGCGATGCGTTCCTCGATCTTGCCCGCGGTGTTGGTGAGGAGATAATCCTGCATCAGGTCGTCTTCATGGACCCCGAGCAGCCGATGAACGATCGCGACGGCAAAGCCGGTGCGGTCCTTGCCCGCAACGCAGTGGACAAGGCTGGGCGCATCATATTCGGCGAGCGCCGCCAGATAGAGCCGGAGCGTCGCGACGAGCGCGGGGCGATAGGGCATGCCGGCATAGGTATCGATCATCCGCTCGCGCGCCGTCTCGACGTCGATCGTCCCGCCCGCCGCCTGCAGATGCGGTGCGAGGCCCGCGGTTACGCCGCCCGCGAACAGCACGCGCGCCGAGAAAGTCTCGGAGCGCCGGCACGGATGTAACTCGCGCTCGTCATCGCCGCGCAAGTCGATCACCGTCTCGAGCCCCAGCGCATCGAGTGCGTCCAGATCAGCGTCGGTCGCCGCTTCATGGTGCGCCGAGCGCCACAGCGTCCCGTCGCGCAGCCGCCCGCCGCCCTCGACGGCATAGCCGCCATAATCGCGGAAATTGTGGACGCCGGCCAGTGGCAGGACTCGCTCGGCAATCATCATCATTCTCCTGTAAACACCGGGGGACGCTTTTCGACGAAGGCATTGATCGCCTCGCGGTTATCCGCGGTTTCATGGACGATCGCCTGATAGGCTGCACTCAGTTCCAAAATATCGCTCATCCGGCTGTGCTGCGCCTCGCGCAGCAGGCGTTTCGTCAGACGCAGCGCGCGCGGCGGGTTGCAGACGATCCGCTCGGCAATGGCGATTGCACGGTCGAGCAGTTCCGCATCGGGCACGACGTCCGTGACCAGACCATATTCCTTTGCCTGCACCGCGTCAAAGCGGTCCCCGGTCAGGAACAGCTCAGCGGCGCGCGGATAGCCGAGTATCTTCTGGAGCAACCACGCCCCGCCGTCGCCGGGAACGATCCCGACCTTGATAAAGCTGCACGCGAATTTCGCGCTCTCGGCGGCGATGCGAATATCGCAGGTACAAGCAAGATCGCAGCCGAGACCGATCGCATGGCCGTTGACCGCGGCGATCATCGGCACCTCGCAATCCATCAGCGCGCGGATTACCGCCTGCACGCCCTTGCGGTAATTGGCACGCGTGGAATCGGGCTGGTCGAGCACGCCGATGCCGGTGCGGTCCTGCATGCCTTTCAAATTTCCGCCGGCGCTGAACGCCTTGCCGCTGCCGGTCAGGATGATCGCGCTGACGCTGCGGTCGTCGCCGAGGGTGCGCAGCGTGTCGATGATGTCCTGGCAATCTTCGTGGGTGCCGATCGCATTCATGCTCTCGGGCTTGATCATCGTCAGGATCGCGATCTTGCCCCGCCGCTCGACACTCAGAAATTCGCCCATCTTCAATTATCCTTTGCTGACTAACCAAAGCTATTGCATGGCTGGTGCGACATGCAAGGCTTTGCGCTCTATCCGTTCGATCCACCCGGCGACATTGCCGCACTGCGCGCCGATTTGCGGGCATGGCTTGCGGATAACCAACCGCAAGGCGATGTCGTTGCGCGGGCGAATTGCTGGGCAAGTTTCGATCCCGATTTCAGCCGCGCGTTGGGTGCGGCGGGGTACATCGGCATGACGCTGCCGGCGCAATACGGCGGCGGCGACCGCCATCCGCTCGAACGTTATGTGGTGATCGAGGAATTGCTCGCCGCCGGAGCGCCCGTCGGCGCGCACTGGATCGCCGATCGCCAGACCGGGCCGCTGATCCTGCGCTATGGCAGCGAGGAACAGCGGCAGCGCTACCTGCCGGGAATTGCGGCGGGCGAGCTTTATGCCTGCATCGGCCTGTCCGAACCCGGCGCGGGCTCGGACCTGGCCGCCGTACGAACGACTGCGCGCGAAACTGCCGAAGGCTGGCGCATCAACGGCCAGAAAATCTGGACCACCGGCGCGCATTTCTCGCACATCATGCTTGCGCTCGTCCGCACCGAAGAAGGGAGCGAGCGCAACGCCGGGCTCAGCCAGCTGCTGATCGACCTCAACACCCCCGGCATCACGATCCGCCCGATCATCGACATGGCGGGCCATCACGACTTCAACGAAGTCTTTTTCGACGACGCGCTGGTACCGCATGGCGCATTGGTCGGCGAGCGCGGGCAGGGGTGGAAACAGGTCACCGCCGAACTCGGCCTCGAGCGTTCGGGGCCCGAACGCTATCTGTCAAGCCACGCACTGCTCGTCGCGCTGATCGATGCGGCGGGCGCCGAACCTGATCCAGCGATTGCCGCGTTGATCGGCGAACTCACCGCCGAGATGTGGACGCTGCGCCAACTCTCGATGTCGACCGCGGCGAAGCTCGCGGCGGGCGAAGACCCGATGGTCGAAGCGTCGGTGGTCAAGGAACTCGGCAATGCCTTCGAACAGGACATGCCGCGCCGCGTGCAGGCGATCGTGACAAGCGGTTGGGACGATGAAGATGATCTTGCGAAGCTTCTTCGCGCGCTGCTCATCGCATCGCCCAGCTTCTCGCTGCGCGGCGGAACGCGCGAGGTGATCCGCGGGATCATCGCACGCGGATTGGGCCTGCGATGAGCGCGGCGCACGACATGCTGTGCAATACCGCGCGCGCGGTCTTCGCGGAGGCCGCGACGGCGGGGATCGCTCCGGTCGAGGAAGCGGGCTTTGGCCTGCTGCTTGTTCCCGAAGAGGATGGCGGTTTCGGCGGCGACTGGGGCGACGCGAATGCGGTGCTGCAAATCGCCGGTGTGGTCGTGCCCGATCTCCCGGTTGCCGAACTGATCGCCGGCGAAGCGTATCAGCCCGCGGCGACGGTGAGCCTGATGGCCGGTGCGATGGGGCAGGCGCTTGCGCTCTCGATCGAGCATGTGAACACACGCCAGCAGTTCGGCCGCCCGCTCGGCAAGTTCCAAGCGGTCCAGCAATCGCTCGCGGTGATGGCGTGCGAAGTGCGCGCGGTCGAAGCCGCCGCTGCGGCGCTGGCGACACGCCTCGATGCGATGAGCCTCGATCCGTCAGCCGCCGATTTCGAAATCGCGGCAGCGAAGCTCCGTGCCAATCGCGCCGTCGGCGTGGTCACCGCGATTGCGCATCAGGTGCACGGTGCGATCGGCTTTACCGAGGAATATGACCTGCACCGCGTGACGGTGCCGCTGATGCGCTGGCGCGGGGCGCACGGAAACGACGCCTATTGGGCGGCGCGGCTGGGCCGTCAGGTTGCCACCTTTGGCGGGCGCGGCCTCTGGGAAGCGATGACCGCGCGCGGCGCTTGAACAATCAGCGCAGCGCGCCACCTTCGCGGAGCGCGGCAATCCTGTCTGCATCATAACCCAGACCCGCCAGCACGGCGTCGCCATCAGCGCCGACTGCCGGTGCCGGCCGCGGCGTGTCGTTGACCGTTGCCGAATAGCGCGGGGCAGGGGCGGGCTGAACCGCGCCGCCGACGGTCAGGAAGGTTTCGCGCTCGACATTGTGCGGATGCTGCGGCGCTTCGCTCAGCGACAGGATCGGCGCGAAGCAGACATCGGTCATTTCCATAATTGCGCACCATTCGTCGCGCGTTTTGGTCTTGAACAGGGCGGTCAGCTTTTCCTTGAGTGGACCCCATTTCGACGGGTCGAGTTGGGCGTCGAAATCGGCATCGTCGGTCAGCCCGGTCTTCTCACGCAGCAGCGCATAGAATTGCGGCTCGATCGACCCGATCGAGATAAACTTGCCATCGGAACAGGCATAGCTGTCATAGAAATGCGCTGCGCCGTCGAGCATGTTGACGCCGGCTTCGTCCTTGAGCCGCCCAGCCGCGAGGAAGCCCCAGGTCATGCCTGCCAGCAACGCCGAACCGTCGGTCATCGCGCAGTCAATCACCTGACCCTCGCCGGTCTTCGCTGCATGAACGAGCGCGCTCGACATGCCGAACGCGAGCATCATCCCGCCGCCGCCGAAATCGCCAACATAATTGACCGGCGGGACCGGCTTCTCGCCCGCGCGCCCAATGCCGTGAAGCACACCCGACAGCGAGATGTAATTGATGTCATGCCCCGCCGCCTGCGCATAGGGGCCGAACTGGCCCCAGCCGGTCATGCGGCCGTAAACGAGCTTTGGATTGTCCGCGAGCAGCACATCGGGGCCGAGCCCAAGCCGCTCCATCACCCCTGGCCGATACCCCTCGATGATCCCGTCGGCGCTCTCGCACAGTTCACGCGCGATCTGCACCGCCGCGGGATTTTTCATGTCGAGCGCGATCGACGTGCGATTGCGGCTCAGTGGGTCGCGCGGGTCCATGAAACCGCCGGGGCGATCGATACGGATCACCTCGGCGCCATGGTCGGCGAGCATCATGCCGCAGAAGGGGCCGGGACCGATGCCGGCAAATTCGATGATCCTGATACCCTTCAGCGGCCCGGACATGATGCTCTCCTGTTCCTCAGATACGTTCGATGATGATCGCGGGTGCCATGCCGCCCGCGGCGCACATGGTGACGAGGCCATAGCGGCCGCCCGAGCGTTCGAGCTCGTCGAGCGCGGTGCCGATCAGGATCGAGCCGGTCGCGCCGATCGGATGGCCGAGCGCCATCGCGCCGCCGTTGATGTTCACCTTTTCACGGTCGAGAGCGAGGTCGCGGATGAACTTCTCGGCGACGACCGAGAAGGCTTCGTTGATTTCCCAGACGTCGATGTCGTCCTTGGTCAGCCCGGCCTTTTCGAGCACCTTCTTTGCGGCGGGAACGGGCGCGTTGAGCATCAGCGTCGGATCGTCGCCGATATTGGCATAGGCGACGACGCGCGCGCGCGGCTTTAACCCATGCTTGTCGGCATAATCCTTCGAGGTGAGGAGCAGCGCAGCGGCACCGTCGACAACACCCGAAGAGTTGCCGGCGTGATGGAAATGCTGGATTTCGACGTCGGGATAGCGGCGATTGACCTGCTTGCGGAAGGTGAAGCCGCCGCCGAGATCGAAATCAGCGAGGCCGGTGAAGGCAGGCTTCAACGATGCAAGGCCTTCGGCAGTCGTTTCGGGCCGCGGGAATTCCTCATGGTCGAGCGCGACGCTGCCGTCGGGGTTGAGAACGGGCACCACCGACTTGGCGAAGCGGCCTTCCTTAATCGCGCGGTCGGCGCGCTGCTGGCTGACGAGCGCGAGCGCGTCGAGCGCCTCACGGCTGATCCCTTCGATCGTCGCGATGGCATCGCCGCAGACGCCCTGGTGCGACTGCGGATGCAATTCGTCGAGCGCTTCGTGACCCGATCCCATCAGGCGCGGCGGCAGGCCGGCGTTCGCCTGTTCGGCAGCATAGGCGGTCGTATAGCTCATCATCTCGGTGCCGCCGGCGATGACGCAATCTTCCATGCCGCTCATCACGCTGGCCGCTGCGAAGTTCACCGAGCTGATGCCGCCGCCGCAGAAGCGGTCGAGCGTCGTGCCGCTGGCCTTGGTGTCATAACCCGCCGACAGCGCCGCCATACGGCCAAGGTCGCCGCCCTGTTTCCCGTTCTGGCTCGATGTCGACCAGACGATGTCGTCGACGGTCGCGGTGTCGAGATTGTTGCGGTCACGGATCGCAGCGAGCACCGTTGCGGCGAGATGCTGCGGGTGGAGGTGCGACAGCGCGCCTTTGCCGGGCTTGCCGATCCCGCGCGGGGTGCGGACGGCGTCGATGATATAGGCTTCGGCCATGAGAATATTCCTTTCGGTCGGGGAGTTAGCGGGGGGCCATGCGACCACCCCGAGTTTTAACGAGGGGCCATTCTGATCGCGCCGTCGAGACGCACCGCCTGGCCGTTGAAATAGGTGTTGCGAACCATCTCCATTGCGAGGCTCGCATATTCCTCGGCCTTGCCGAGGCGCTTGGGGAAGGGGACGGAGGCTTCGAGGCTCTCCTTCACCTTCGGGTTCATATTGCCGAGCAGCGGCGTTCCGAACACACCGGGCATGATCGAATTGACGCGGATGCCGAGGTCCATCAGGTCGCGCGCCATCGGCAGGACGAGGCCGTTCACCCCGGCCTTGGCCGAACCATAGATGACCTGCCCGATCTGCGCGTCCTGCGCGGCGACCGACGCGGTGAAGATGATCGCGCCACGCTCGCCGTCGTCCATCTCGGGAAGGTTCGCCATGCCCTCGGCGGCGATCGACCCGATGCGATAGCTCGCGGTCAATATGCCCGCGACGCCATAGGCATAATCCTCGGTCGGGGTGCGACGGAACGTGCCCGTTTCCTTGTCATAGGCGAGCGTCTTGCCGCGACGCGAGGTCATCGCGCAATGGACACAAACGCGCTCCTGGCCATGCGCGGCGCGCGCCTTGGCATAGCCATCGAGGACCGATTGCTCGTCGGTGATATCGACATGCACGAAGAGCCCGCCGATCGACGCCGCGACCTCTTCGCCAAGCGCGTCGTTGATGTCGAAAATAGCAACTTTCACGCCCGAAGCGGCAAGCGCTTCGGCGGTGGCGCGGCCGAGACCCGATGCGCCGCCCGTGACGACCGCTGCTAAGGTGGAATCGATTTTCATGGGCGCGCCCTCCTCAGGCCGGGATCTGGTTGAACGGGATGCCCTTGTCGGGGCGATGGTCTTGCGGCAGGCCGAGGACCTTCTCCGCAATCGTATTGAGCAAGGTCTCGTCCGATCCCCCCGCGATGCGTCCGGTGGGGGCGTTGATCCAGCTCGACGCCCAATCCTCCTTCTGCGACGCATGTTCGTCGAAAAGGAAGCCGTCGCTGCCCTGCAGGTCGAGCGCAAGCTCGGACAGCTTCTGGCGCGAGCGCACCGCGACCAGCTTGTTGAGCGAGCCTTCGGGCCCCGGCATCATCCCCGCCTGCATCATCAGCCGGGCGCGGACATTGATCGAATCGAGCCCGGCCCGCATCGCATAGTTGCGCGCGATCTGCTGCCGGATGCGGCCATCCTCGATCGCCGGGCGACCATTGAGTTGCACCGATTTCGCCAGATCGACGAACAGGTGAAGGTGCGGACCAAAGCCCGCGCTGTCGGTCGCGACATAGCGTTCGATCATCAGCGTCGCGATGGCGACCGCAAAGCCGCCGCCGACCGGTGACATGCGGTGATCGTCGGTGATCTTCACATCGTCGAAGAACACCTCGTTGACGTGGCTGTCGCCGCCCGCGAGCTTGATCGGGCGCACGGTCACGCCGGGCGCCTTCATGTCGACCCAGAAGTAAGTGAGGCCCTTGTGCTTCGGAACAGTCGGGTCGGTGCGCACGACGATGACCCCATAGTCGCTATAATGCGCCCAGCTCGTCCACACCTTCTGCCCGTTGATCTTCCACCCGTTGCCGTCGGGTTCGGCCTTGGTGCGCAGCCCCGCAAGGTCCGATCCGCCCGAGGGCTCGGAAAAGAGCTGGCACCAGATTTCCTCGCCCTGCAACGCTTTCAGCACACGTTCCTTGACGAACTCCCTGTCGCTGCCGAACTGCATCAACACGGGCACTGGCATGCCAAGCGAGATACCGAAATAGAAGCTCGGGAAGCCGTGCTTCATTTCCTCGGCGTCGAAGGTGACTTTTTCGAGATGACCGAGGCTCTGGCCGCCATATTCGACCGGCCAGTTAATCCCGGCATAACCCGCGTCGAACTTCGCCTTCTGATAGCGGCGGCCGAGCGCCAGATCATCGGCCTCGGACAGCCCTTTGCGCGCGTCGCGGCCAAAGGTCGGCGCCATCGAAGCAAGCCACGCCGCCGCCTTGGCGCGATAGGCTTCAAGATCGCTCATGCCGCTTCTCCTGCCAGCCGGTCGACGAGTATATCCTCCCAGAACAGGCTGCTGCCCTGTTCGATCGCGAGGCTGCGCGCGCGGCGCATTTGAAGGTGCAGCCCGATTTCCCAAGTGACGCCGATTCCGCCATGGATCTGGATGCAATCGCGCGCCGCCGTGTCATAGGCATCGGTCGCCGACAGGCGCGCCGCCGCCGCCGCTTTGATGATATCGGCGGCGCCTTCCCGCGCCGCGGCGTGGATGCAGTTTGCGCGCGCCAGTTCAACGAGCCCGTAGAGCTCGGCGATCCGATGCTTCACCGACTGGAAGGCGCCGATCGGCTGGCCGAACGCCTTGCGCGTCAGTGCGTAGTCGCGCGCAATTTCCATCAGCGCTTCGGCGCCACCGGTCTGTTCGTGCGCGGTCACCACGGCTTGCAACGCCAGGATATGGAGCGCCGCATTGCGCGCGGCGCCGCCGGCGGCGAGCTTTTCGGCCGGCGCTCCCGAAAAGCTGAGGTCCGCAATCAAACGGCTGTTATCGAAGCTTGCGACAGCCGAGCGCTGAACGCCGGCCAGATCGACGAGCGCGAGCACCGGCATATCCGAGCCATTCGCAAGGACGACCGCGACCTCGGCCGCCAACCCGGCCGAAACGCCGCGCGCCGTGCCTTCTAGCCGGTCACCGGCAAAGGTCACATCGGGCTGGCGGGGAAGGGCATCGGGGCCCGCCGCAAAAGCGATCGCACCGATCGTTTCGCCGCTCGCGAGCCCCGGAAGCCAACGCGCCTTCTGTGCGTCGGAGCCGAAAAGCTCGATCGCTTTCGCCGCGCCAAAGCTCGACGTCAGGAACGGCGCGCCGCTGATGCTGCGCCCCGCCTGGTGCGCGATCAGCCCCAGCTCGATCAAGCCAAGACCCAGTCCGCCATGCGCCTCGGGAAGCGCGAGCGCCGTCCAGCCCTGCTCCTTCGCGGTGTCCCAGAAGGGGCGATGATATTCGCCGACGGCTTCGAGCAGCGGCAGGAGCGCATCCTTGCTGACCCGTGCTTCCAGAACGCGCCGCGACTCGGTCGCGATCGCTTGCTGCCCTTCGTCGTAGAGGATGGTCATGCGCGCACCCTTCCTTCTCCCATTATCTCGTTGCGGCCAGTGAACCGGACGTTGACGTAAACGTCAAGCACTTTGACGCTACGCTTTCAGCCCCGCAACTGACGGCCGTGTCAGGCGAGCGCGGCCTTCCAGTCGCGGCGGATTTTCTTCGCGAGGCTCCATTTGTGGACCTCGGTCGGGCCGTCATAGATGCGGAACGCCCGGACTTCGCGGAATACCTGCTCAACGATCGTCTTGTCGGTGACACCGGTGCCGCCCATCACCTGGACGCAGCGGTCGGCGATGCGCATCAGCGCCTCCGACACGGCAACCTTCGCCATCGAGCTTTCGACGGTTCCGAGCGATCCGGTGTCGAGCACACCCGCGCACCAGTCGATCATCAATTCGGCCTGTTTCAGGTCGATCATATTCTCGGCAAGCATGAAACCGACGCCTTCATGGTCGATCAGCGGCTTGCCGAACGCCTCGCGACGGTTGGCATAGTCAGTCGCAATCTCATGCGCGCGGATGCACGCGCCGAGCCAGCGCATGCAATGCGACAGGCGGGCAGGGGACAAGCGCACCTGTGCGTAGCGAAAGCCTTCGCCGGCCTCGCCCAGCATCTGGTCGGCAGGGACGCGGAGGTTGTCGATCGTGAGCGTCGCGTGTCCTCCGGGCATCGAACTGTCGATCGTGTTGGGCACATGGTCGATGCGGATCGCTGGGTCGGGCAGGTCGACGAGGAACATGCACGCGCCTTGCTCGGACTTCGCCATCACGATGCCGACGCGCGCGCCCAGCGCGCCGGTGATAAAGGTCTTGCGGCCGTTCACCACCCAATGATTGCCGTCGAGGTGGCACTTCGTCTTCATCATCGACGGGTCGGACCCCGCGCCGCCGTCTTCGGCGGGCTCGGTCATGAAGAAGGCCGAGCGGACGCGCCCCTCGACCATCGGCTTCAGGAAACGCGCCTTGAGTTCGGCGCTCCCTTCCTTGCCGAGCAGATACATATTCCCCTCGTCGGGCGCCATCGTGTTGCAAGCGAGCGGGCCGAGCGGCGACAGGCCGCTCTTTATGAGCACCACTGCGGTTTCGCGCTGGTTGAGGTGGCTGCCATCGTCGAAGATATGCGGGGTCAGCACGCCCGCCGCACGCGCATGGTCGCGCATTTCCATCACCAATTCGTCGGTTGGTGCGCCATGATGGTCGCGGCGCGGATCACTTTCGTACGGGACCACGATTTCGCGCACGAAGGTTTCGACCTTTGCGGCGATGGCCAGCGCCCGATCCGATATGCCTTCGCCCGCCGTCATTCCGATTCCCTTCGCTATCTAACTATTACCTTTAGTCAACCCGACGTTGACGTAAGCGTCAAGTTATTTCATGGACCGGAGCGAAGATGCCGTAAGGGCAGTATCGCGCAGGAGATCGAAATGGCTTTCAAAACACGCATCACCGAAATGCTGGGCATCGAGCATCCGATCGTCCAGGGCGGGATGCAAAGCGTCGGCTACGCGGAACTGGCGAGCGCGGTGTCGAACGCGGGCGGCCTTGGCATCATCACCGCACTGACGCAGGCGAGCCCCGATGCGCTGCGCGAGGAAATCGAAAAGTGCCGGTCGATGACCGACAAACCTTTTGGCGTGAATATGACCGTCTTCCCGACGATCAACGCCCCCGATTACAAAGCCTATGCCCAAGCGATCATCGACGGCGGCGTCAAGATCGTCGAGACGGCGGGCACACAGGCGGTGCGCGAAATCTGGGAAATGCTGAAACCGCACGGCGTCACGATCCTCCACAAATGCACCGCGGTGCGCCACGCGCTGTCGGCCGAGCGCGCGGGCTGCGATATCATCTCTATCGACGGCTTCGAATGCGCGGGTCATCCGGGCGAGGACGATATCCCCGGCCTGATCCTGATCCCCGCCGCCGCCGACAAGGTGAAGATCCCGATGCTCGCGTCGGGCGGCTTCGGCGATGGTCGCGGCCTCGTCGCGGCGCTGTCGCTGGGCGCCGAGGGCATCAACATGGGCACGCGCTTCTGCGCGACGGTCGAGGCGCCCATCCACGACAATGTAAAGCAGGCCTATGTCGACAATGACGAGCGCGGCAGCTTCCTGATCTTCCGCAGCCTCAAGAACACTGCGCGCGTCGGCAAGAGCGACGTGAGCGAAGAAGTGGTGCGCCGCCTTGCGGTGCCCGACGCCACCTTCGCCGACGTCGCCGAACTGGTGAACGGCAAGGCAGGCCGCGAATTGCTCGAGACCGGCGACTTGACGAAAGGCGTGTTCTGGGCGGGCATGGTACAGGGACTGATCCACGATATTCCGACATGCCAGCAACTCATCGACCGCATCATCGCCGAGGCCGACGCGATTGTCGATCAGCGGCTCGCGTCGATGCGCGCGTAATTTGCCCGGCGTGCTGGCGTGGCGCGGCTGCTTTCGATATGATCCGATTCTTCGCAACTTGATCACATCGAAAGCCGCCGGCGCCCGCGCCCGCCGGCGCGGCAAGGGGGACGTTTGAGTCTCATCGAATATAAGGGTTTCGGCGGCGTCCCTCTGTCGGCCGACATGCTGGGCGACGAAAACGATCCCGCCGTGCTGCTCATTCCCGACGTCGGACAGGGCCGCGCCGCGTGGCGCGGCGTCGCCGACGCGCTGGTGCTTTCGGGGCGCCGCGTCGTCAATCTCGACCTGCGCGAAACGGGCGAAGCGGACGGACTGGCGCCGCATATCGAGGATCTGCGCGCGGTGCTCGCGCAAATGGGTTCACGTCCCGTCGTCATGACCGCCGGGCGCGGCGGATGGATCGCGACGCGCGCGCTGGCGCTCGATGGCGCCCTCCTCGCTGCCGGGTTGGTGCTGGTGGACATGCCGGTCGACGAGGATGCAAACGCAAACGACGTGCCCGCGCGGCTGGCGGTCCCGGCGCTCGTCGTCCGCGGCGGCTTTTCTCCCGCGCAGTGCAGCGCGGTCAGCGACACGTTCAACGCCGCGCTGCCCATGGGCGAGAGCGTCGACATCAACGAATGCGACCTCGAACTCGCGTCCGACCGCAAGGAAGCCTTGCTCGGCCAGCTGCTCGAATTCCTCGAACGGCGTCAGCCGCGCGAGGCAATGGAGTTCCAGGCCGGATCGGACCCGCGCACCCTGCGCGATGCGATGGGTTGCTTCGCTACCGGCATCACGATCGTCACCGCGCTCGACGCAGCGGGCACGCCGGTCGGCCTCACCGCGAACAGCTTCACCTCGGTCTCGCTCGACCCGCCGCTCTTGCTCGTGTGCATTGCCAACACGGCGGGAACCGCGCCCGCGCTCCGCGAGGCCGAACATTTCGGCGTGAATGTCCTGCAGATCGGCCAGCAGCCAACGTCGAACCGCTTTGCGGCAAAGGGCGAGGACCGTTTCGCCAACCAGCCGTGGGCGCCCGGCCAGACCGGCGTGCCGCTACTCGGCAGCTCGCTCGTCTCGTTCGAATGCCAGCACGAATCGCTGCACGAGGCGGGTGATCATTTCATTCTCGTCGGCCGGGTCGTGCGCGCGCAGTTCGAACCGCACCGCGATCCACTGCTCTATTTCCGCGGGAAGTACCGGCGACTGCATTTCGCCTGACTGGCGGACAGGGTGGGATTCGAACCCACGGTGAGCTTGCACCCACGGCGGTTTTCAAGACCGCTGCCTTAAACCACTCGGCCACCTGTCCGCACGGCGTCGCCATAGCGCGTGATGCCCTTGCGGCAAGCGAAACCTTGCCCGTTCGGCCCGCCCCGCGAATGACTCGCTTTGTCTCGCGGCAACCTAGTCAAGCCGCTCGCATCTGTGCGAGACACGTCTTATGGTGGGGACATGATGCACGCTATACGTTTCAGAATCGGACGCCTTTTTACATTTGTCACGGCGTTTCTGTCGGCATGGATGCTCACGGCGTCGGCGCCGCTCCTTGCACAGAGTAGCGAGTCGGGCTTCGACACCTATGTCCAGTCGCTTTGGCCGAAGGCGCAGGCGCGCGGCGTGTCGCGCACGACCTTCGACCGGGTGACCGCCGGGTTGACCTACAACCCGCGCGTTGTCGCGCTCGATCGCGACAACCTCGGCAGCCCGCCGAGCCCCAGCACGCCGATCCCGGCCTTTGCGCCGTACAGGACCAAGCATGTCGATGCGGCACGCATCGGCGGCGGGCGCCGCGTCCACGACCGGCTGCTCCCGCTCCTGTCGCGCATCGAGCAACGCACGGGCGTTCCGACCAGCATCATGATCGCCATTTACGGCCATGAAACCGCCTATGGTCAGGTCACCGGCAATTTCGATCTGCCCGAAGCGCTCGCAACGCTCGCCTATGAAGGGCGCCGCCGCAGCCTGTTCGAACCCGAACTGATCGCGACGATGGTGATGGTCGAACGCGGCGTCCCGCGCAGCGCCCTCAAGGGCAGCTGGGCCGGGGCGTTCGGTTATCCGCAATTCCTGCCGTCGGTCTATTTGCAGGTCGCCGAGGACGGCGATGGCGACGGCGTCGCGCGCATCTGGTCGAGCGAGGCCGATGCGATCGAATCGATCGGCTCCTACCTTCGCCGCGCCGGGTGGCGCGCCGGGCAGCCATGGGGCGTTGCGGTCACCGTTCCCCCGGGCTTCAACCGCGGCGCGGTCGCCAACCGCCTCGCACCCACGCGTTGCCCGCGCGTTTTCGATCGCCACAGCCGCTGGCGCTCGATGGCCGAATGGCGCGCCGACGGCATCGCGCCGCTCGGGGGCCGCTGGCCCGATGGCAATGTGCAGGCGACGCTTCTCGAACCCGATGGCCCCGGTCGAACCGCTTATTTGCTGACCGGTAACTATCGTGCGATATTGGACTATAATTGTTCCAACTTTTACGCACTGTCTGTGGGGTTGCTGGCGGATGAAATCGATCGTTAGGGGCGGGGGCCTGATGGCCGGAGCGATGCTGATGCTCGCCGGTTGTGGTAGTGTGGATGGCAAGCGCCAAGGTGGGCCGACGGCAAGCCCGACGCCTGCATCTTCAGTCGCGGGCGTGGCCGATGTGCCGGTCAAGGTCGGCGATCCCTATTCGGTCGGCGGCGTGACCTATACGCCCGCAGATATCCCCGACTATGACGATGTCGGCTATGCCAGCTGGTATGGCGAGGAACTCGCCGGGCAACCCACCGCGAATGGCGAGACTTTCGATCCCGCGGGCATATCGGCAGCGCACAAGACGCTGCCGCTGCCGAGCTATGTCGAGGTTACCGCGCTCGATACCGGGCGGACCATACTCGTGCGCGTCAACGACCGCGGACCGATGGTCGGCGACCGCCTGATCGACCTGTCGCGCGGTGCTGCCGAACAATTGGGCCTCTCCGACGGCGTCGCCGCGGTCCGCGTCCGCCGCACCAATCCGCCCGCGGCCGAACGCGCGCAGCTTCGTTCGGGCAAGCCCGTTCCCGAACGCATTGCGACGCCCGAATCGCTGCTGGCGATCCTGCGCAGCAAGGCTAAGGCGCTGCCGGTGCCCAAGACCGCGGTCGCTGCGGCAACGCCGGTCGCCGCTCAGCCCGCCGCGCCGATAGCATCGGGCAAGGCCAAGCCCGGTGACGACCGCTTCGTCGTCGAAGGTCCGGGGACGACAAAACCCGCACCCAAGCCCGCGCCGGCGGCAATGGCCGCCAAGCCCGCTGCCGCGGTCGCGGGAAAATACGCGATCCAGGTCGGAGCGTTCAGCAGCGAGACCCGTGCCAATGCGGCCGCCAAGTCGGTCGGCGGCCATGTCACCAAGGCAGGCAATCTGTGGCGCGTGCGCGTCGGCCCCTTCGCAAGCGACGCCGAAGCGCGAGGCGCCCTCGGCAAAGTCAAAGCCAGAGGCTTCCGCGACGCGGTGGTCCAGCGCGACCGCTGACGGCCTGCGCGTGGGGAGGCCAGGCATTATCGTGAGGGGCGCGGCGGCGGGCCTGACCGCGCTCGCGCTGACGCTGGCTTTTCCCGCAGCATCGGCAGGCGATACCCGCCCCAAAAGCGCGCCGGTCAGCCGCCCGCTCTACGTCACGCAGGCGCCGATCGTGATGCTCAAGGATCTCGATTCGGGCGCGATCCTCTTTTCGCGCGGTGCCGACAAGCGCTTCGCGCCGGCGTCGATGGCGAAGGTGATGACCGCCTATGTCGTGCTCGACCTGATCAAAAAGGGCGAACTTGCGCGCGACAAGCAATTCACCGTCAGCGAGGCGACATGGAAGAAGTGGAACGGCAGCACCGGCGGGTCGACGATGTTCCTGCGCCCGAACGAAAAAGTCTCGGTCGACGAATTGCTCAAAGGATTGATCACCGTCTCGGGCAATGACGCCGCCGCGGTCCTTGCGGTCGGCATCGACGGAAGCGAGGATGCATTCGCCAAAAGAATGAACGTCGTAGCGGCCAAAATTGGGATGGCATCGAGTCGCTTCGGAACGCCGAGCGGCTGGCCCGACGGCGGCATCACCAAAGTCAGCGCGGCTGATCTCATCACGCTTGCCGACCGGCTGATCCGCGACCATCCGGATGGTTATAGTCGATATTTCTCGCTGCCGAAGCTTCAGCATGGCAAGTCGCCCGAGGGCAAGCCGATCATCCAGCCCAACCGCAACCCCATTCTCGGGCGTTTCGAGGGGGCCGACGGCCTGAAAACCGGCCACACCGCCGAAGCCGGCTATTGCTTCCTCGGTTCGGCGAAGCGGAACGGCCGCCGCCTGGTCATGGTGGTCGCCGGCATGAGCAGCGAAAAAGCGCGGCGCGACGAGGCCGAACGGCTTATGAAATGGGGCTTCGAGGAATGGGAGGGGCGGGAACTTGTCCCCGCAGGCGCCAGCCTCGGCCGGATCGATGTCCGAAAGGGAGCGATTCCCGCGGTCGCCACCCAGGCCGGGATCGCGGTGCGGATGACGGTTCCCAAGGGCTATGAGGGCAGCTATCGCGCGGTGATGCGCACACGAGCCCCCATTGCCGCGCCGCTCATTCGCGGGACGCCGGTCGCCGACCTCGTCGTCACGCCCGACGGCCTGCCGCCACAAACGACGCCGCTAATCGCCGCCACCGATGTCGCCGAGGGCGGCGTGTGGGCGCGCGCACGAACAGGGTTTTACCGGCTGACCGGGCTGTGACTGGGCGGTTCATCACGCTCGAGGGCGGCGAAGGGGTCGGTAAATCCACCCAGATTCGCGCGCTCACGGCCGCGCTCGAGGCGCGCGGCATCGAAACCGTCGCGACCCGCGAACCCGGCGGCAGCGCGGGCGCGGAGGCGATCCGCGCACTGCTGATGGAAGGAAGCGACGACCGCTGGGATGCGCGCAGCGAGGCCCTGCTCTTCGCCGCTGCGCGCGCCGACCATGTCGCGCGGACGATCCGTCCTGCGCTTGAAAGCGGCGCGTGGGTGCTCTGCGACCGTTTCGTCGATTCGAGCCGCGCCTATCAGGGCGGCGGTGGCGGAATCACCGACGCCGACCTCCTGAGGCTGCACGGATTCGGTTCGATGGGCTTGATGCCCGACCGTACCTTCCTGCTCACCGTCAGCGCCGACGAGGCGGCACGGCGGTTGACCGAACGCGGCGGGAGCGACCGCATGGGTAACAAGCCCGCCGACTATCAGACGCGGCTCGCGGCGCGCTTTGTCGAAATGGCGAAAGCCGAACCCGCGCGATGGCGGATCGTCGATGCAGATGCGGCGGCATCGGACGTCACCGCCGCGATCCTCGCCGAACTCGCCGAATGGCTGTTATGATCGGTCATCAGGACGCCGAAAAGGCTTTTCTCGAAGCGTGGCAAGGCGGTCGCCTCCATCACGCATGGCTCCTCGCCGGACCGCTGGGAATGGGAAAGGGCCTATTTGCCGAACGCGTCGCGCGCTTTCTCGTGACCCATGGGCGCGGCGGTGACGGGCAATCGGTGACGCTCGACGACCGCGGAGACGACGCCGCGGCCCGGCTGGTCGACGCCGGAAACCATCCCGAGATCCTCCGCCTCGCGCGCCAGCCGAAGGACAAAGCGAAAGAACTCGCCCGCAACATCACGATCGAACAGATCCGGCAGATGATCCGCCGTCTGCACCTCTCGCTGTCGCTCGGCGAGTGGCGCGTGATCATTGTCGACGCGGTCGACGATCTCGAAACCGATGGCGCCAACGCGCTGCTCAAGACGCTCGAAGAACCGCCGGCGAAAACGCTGTTCCTGCTCGTCAGCCATTCGCCGGGGCGCTTGCTCCCGACGATCAGGTCGCGTTGCCGAACGCTTCGTTTTCAGCCGGTTGAGCGTGACGTCATGACCCCGTGGCTGCACGAACTGCGGCCCATGCTGGAGATGGCCGAGGTACGCGCGATCGTCGCCGCATCGGGCGGCGTACCGGGCAAGGCGCTCGCGCTGATCGACAGCGATGTCGCGGTGATGGAAAAGAAGCTGCTCGCCATTGCGACGAGCGGCGATCCCGAAAACCGGCTGCGCGAGGCGCTTGCGCGCGAGGTCGGCGGGACCAGCAATCGCGCCCGTCTTGAACTGGTGATCGACATTGTTCCCGGGCTGCTTGCTCGCCTGGCGCGCGAACGGCCGGTGGCCGAGATCGCACCGATCCTCGCGCAGTGGGACCGCGTCCAGCGCACCGTCCGCGATGCGATCCGGGGTTCCTACGACGGCGCGATGGTCGGCTTCGAAATCGGCAATTGCCTCGCCGAATTGGCGCCGAGGACGGGTCAGGCAGCACGCTGACGCTTTCCCTCGCGCGCGCCAGCGGCTAAGGCGCGCGCATGTCCGAAAACACCGAACCTTTCTACATCACCACGGCGATCAGCTACCCCAATGGCCGTCCGCATATCGGCCACGCGTACGAGGCGATCGCGACCGACGTTATGGCGCGTTTCCAGCGCGCGCGCGGCCGCGACGTGCGGCTGATCACCGGCACCGACGAACATGGGCTGAAGATGTTCCAGACCGCGCGCGACCAGGGCCGCGCGACGATCGATCTCGCCGACGAAATGTCCGGATATTTCCGTGAGATGTACGCCAGGCTGAATATCAGCTATGATAATTTCATGCGCACGTCCGACGCCGCGCATCACGCCGCGTCGCAGGCGATCTGGCGCGCCATGGAAGCGAATGACGACCTTTATCTCGACCGCTACGAGGGCTGGTATTCGGTTCGCGACGAAGCCTTCTATGACGAAAGCGAGCTGACCGACGGGGAAGGGGGCGTCCGCCTCTCGCCGCAGGGTACGCCGGTCGAATGGACCGTCGAGGAAAGCTGGTTCTTCCGCCTGTCCAAATATCAGGACAAGCTGCTCGCGCTCTACAACGACCAGCCCGATTTCATCCGCCCCGAAAGCCGCCGCAATGAGGTGATGCGCTTCGTCGAGGGCGGCCTCAAGGACCTCAGCGTCTCGCGCACCAGCTTCGACTGGGGCGTGCCGGTGCCGGGCTCGCCCGGGCATGTGATGTATGTGTGGGTCGACGCCCTCACCACCTATCTGTCAGGACTGGGTTACCCCGATCCGGAAAGCGATTATGGCAAATTCTGGCCGGCGAATATCCACATGATCGGCAAGGATATCGTGCGCTTTCATACAGTTTACTGGCCGGCTTTCCTGATGAGCGCAAAGCTGCCCTTGCCCAAGCAGGTGTTCGGCCACGGCTTCCTGCTCAACCGCGGCGAGAAAATGTCGAAGTCGCTCGGCAACGTTGTCGACCCGATGGCGCTCGCCGATCAGTTCGGGGTCGACGCGCTGCGCTATTATCTCCTTCGCGAAGTCAGCTTTGGCCAGGACGGCACCTATTCGGCCGAGGCGATCGTGCGCACCGCGAACGCCGACCTCGCGAACAGCTTCGGCAATTTGGCCCAACGTAGCTTGTCGATGATTTTCAAGAATTTGGACGGTAAACTTTCCGCCGACTATATGCCTGCGCAGGACGACAACGACCTGCTCGCAGATCTCGGCGACATGGCAGCAATCCGGTTGCCGCGCGAGTTCGAACATCTCGCCTTCTCGATCGGCATCGAAGACTGGATCCGGGCAGTCTTCGCCTGCAATCAATATGTCGACACGCAAGCGCCTTGGGCGCTGCGCAAGACCGATCCCGAACGCATGCGCGCGGTGCTGATGACCTTGTTCCAAGCCGTGCGTACGCTGGCGATCGCGATCCGGCCCGTCGTCCCGGCGGCGGCGGACAAATTGCTCGACCAGATGGGCATCGCCGCCGACGCGCGCGACTTCTCCGCATTGGACGATCGGGACTGGCTGATGAAACTCGCCGCCAGCGGCTTCACCGTCGGACAGCCCGTGCCGATCTTCCCGCGTCTCGAACTGCCCGAGGGTGAAGGGGAAGGGGAGGCGTAATGCTCGTCGATTCGCACTGCCACCTCAACTACAAGGGCTTGGCCGAGCAGCAGGGCGAGGTGCTGGAGCGCGCCCGCGCGAAGGGCGTGACCGCGATGCTCAATATCGCGACGCGCGAAAGCGAGTGGGACGATGTGCTCGCCGCCGCTGAAGCGAATGGCGATGTGTGGGCGAGCGTCGGCATCCACCCGCACGACGCCGACCATCATCCCGACGTCGACACCACCAAACTGGTCGAACGCGCGGCGCACCCGCGCGTGATCGGGATCGGCGAAACCGGGCTCGACTATTATTATGACAAGAGCGACCGCGCGCGGCAGCAGGACAGCTTTCGCCGTCATATTCACGCATCGCAGCAAACCGGCCTGCCGATCATCGTTCACACGCGCGATGCCGAAGCCGACACGCTGGCGCTGCTCGGCGAAGAAATGGGCAGGGCGGCTTTTCCCGGCGTGATCCACTGCTTTACCGCGAGCGACGATTTTGCCCATAAGGCGCTCGACCTTGGGCTCTTCATCTCGATCTCGGGCATCGTGACGTTCAAGAACGCCGCCGATCTCCAGGCCACGGCCAAGTGGTTGCCGCAGGACCGACTGCTGATCGAAACCGATTCCCCCTTCCTCGCCCCCGTCCCGCATCGCGGCAAAACCGGCGAGCCCGCCTTTGTTGCCGATACGCTCGCGTTCCTCGCCAAGCTGCGCGGCGACGACGAAGACGCGCTCGCCGCCGCGACGAGCGCCAATTTTTACGCGCTTTTCAACAAGGCGCGGCCATGACGTTCCACGCATCATGAGGTTGCGAATCCTCGGCTGCGGGACGTCTTCGGGTGTTCCGCGGATCGGCAACGACTGGGGGCAGTGCGATCCCGACAATCCACGCAACCTGCGCAGCCGGGCGTCGATCATGGTGTCGCTCGGCGGCTTTCGTATCCTCGTCGACACCAGCCCCGATATGCGGTTGCAGCTGCTCGACGCAGGCGTGGGCGAAATCGATGCGGTCATCTGGACCCACGAGCACGCCGACCATACGCACGGCCTCGACGATCTGCGCCAGGTCATGCACCTGCGCAGGTCCGCCGTTCCCGTCTATGCACGCGACCATGTGCTCGATATCCTCAAATGGCGCTTCACCTACGCCTTCGCGGGCAATGCCGGCTATCCGGCGTCGGTCGATCCAATCGACCTCCACGATCATCAGTCGATCGGCCCTATTGAAGTGTCGGCGATCGAAATGCCGCACGGGCCGATCAAGGCTAGCGGCCTGATCTTCAGCGATGGCGCCCATAAGATCGCCTATGCGACTGATTTTTCGAAATTTACTGACGAAATGGTCGACTTCTTCCAAGGCGTCGACCTGTTCGTCATCGACGCGCTGCGCCGCTATCCGCATCCGACGCATCCGCATCTGGCCATGACGCTCGAAGGTCTTGCCAAGGTCGGCAATCCGCGTGCAATCATCACGCATATGGACAACACGATGGATTATGACGACCTTGCGGCCGAATTGCCGCCGGGTGTCGAACCGGGATATGACGGGCTGGAGGTGCAGCTATGAGTGGTGACACGACGGTTCAGATCCTGTGGTTCGCGGGCGCGTTCGCATTGGTCCTGAGTTCTTTGCTGGCACGGCGCTTGCCGATGGCCGACTGGCTCAAAATGGCGCTGGCGTGGGTTGCGATCTTTGGGCTCGTATTCCTCGTCATCCGCACATGGCAGGCGGTGACGTAGCGAGAAGCCTTTCCTCTTCTGAATTCCAGAACATTTAACATAATATATATTATCGGATAACTCTATGGCCGAGACGGCAGCCCAATCCCCCATCGACCGCCTGCTCGCCATCATGCGCCAGTTGCGCAATCCCGATGGCGGCTGCGAATGGGATCTGGCGCAGGATTTCTCGACCATCGCGCCCTACACGATCGAAGAAGCCTATGAGGTCGCCGATGCCATTGCCGGCGGCGATCCTGCCGAGATTTGCGACGAGCTTGGCGACCTTCTGCTCCAGGTCGTCTTTCACAGCCAGATTGCGGCCGACGACGGCCTGTTCGGTTTCGACGATGTCGCCAATGCCATCAGCAACAAGATGGAGCGGCGCCATCCGCATATTTTCGGCGGCGGCAAGACGACCGACCTCCGGTTGCAGTGGGAGCAGATCAAGGCGGCCGAACGCGCGTCGGACGGGCCAACGAGTGCGCTCTCCGGCGTCGCGCTATCGCTTCCCGCGCTGCTGCGTGCGCAAAAGCTGCAAGGACGCGCCGCGCGTGTCGGCTTCGACTGGCCCGACACAGAGGGCCCCCTCGACAAGATCGCCGAAGAGCTTGTCGAGGTTGCGGGCGCAGCCAATGATGCCGAACGACACGAAGAGGTCGGCGACCTCCTGTTCGCGGTGGTCAATTACGCGCGCCACCTTGGCGTCGATGCCGAAGGCGCGCTGCGCGACGCCAACGTGAAATTCGCGCGCCGCTTTGCGGCGATGGAAGCGCGTGCCGGCGGCAGCCTGTCGGGGCTTTCGCTCGACGTGCAGGAAAGCCATTGGCGGGCAGTCAAGGTGTCGGAACGTCCGTAGAGGGCCATAACCGCTCGAAACGCGCGCTATCGGCAGGATCGAGCCGGACGGTCAACACATGCCCCTCGGCTTCGGGCTCGTCCGCCAGCACTTCGCCGCGCGCGTGAAGCCACGCCGCCGCTTCGCCCTGGCTATAGGTCAGATAGATGCGCTGCACCTTGTGCAGCGCGGTCAATTGTGACGCCATAAGGGTACGCGCGGCTTCGACGCCCTCGCCCGTTACGGCCGATATGATTGCAACGTCGGGGCGCCGCGCTGCCATTTCTTCAATGTCCGCCCGGCGGCCGCTATCGGCGGTGTCGATCTTGTTCCAGATTTCAATTTGCTGGATCACCGGCGGCGCATCGCCCTCCTCCCCATCCTGCGGCCCGTTGACACCGAGCGAGTTCAGAATGGCGCGCACGTCATCATATTGCGCTTCGCTGTCGGGATGGACGATGTCGCGGACATGGACGATGAGGTCGGCGGTGGTGACTTCCTCCAGCGTCGCGCGGAACGCCGCGACCAGTTCGGTCGGCAGGTCAGAGACAAAGCCCACCGTGTCGGACAGGATCGCCTTGTCAATGCCGGGCAGCCGGATTTCGCGCATCGTCGGGTCGAGCGTCGCGAAAAGCATATCTTCCGCCATGACGTCACTTCCGGTCAACCGATTGAAGAACGTCGATTTTCCGGCATTGGTATAGCCGACGAGCGCGACCACGGGCCAAGGTGCGCGCTGCCGTTTCGATCGCTGCAGTTGGCGCGTTCTCCGGGCATCCTCGAGGCTGCGCCGGATGCGTGCCATGCGGTTGCGGATCATCCGCCGGTCGGCCTCGATCTGCGTTTCGCCGGGTCCCCCAAGGAAGCCGAAACCGCCGCGCTGGCGTTCAAGGTGGGTCCAGCTACGCACCAGCCGCCCTGCCTGATAATCGAGATGCGCGAGCTCGACCTGCAGCCGCCCCTCGGCGGTCGCGGCGCGCTCGCCGAAGATTTCGAGGATCAGGCCCGTGCGGTCGATCACCTTCGTCCCGAACGCAGTCTCGAGATTGCGCTGCTGGATCGGGCTGAGCGCCGCATCGACGACGACCAGCTGCACATTCTTTGCCGCGATATCGGGCGTGATCGCGTCGATCTGTCCGACGCCGAGTAAAGTCGCGGCACGCGTCTGACGAAGTCGAAGTGTATGCACCGCGACGACGTCGAGCCCGATCGCGAGCGCGAGCCCCCTCGCCTCCTCGGCGCGCGCGTCGAGGTCGCGCGCGAGGCGCTGGCTATGCCATTCGGGCACCACGATAAGCGCGGCGGCGCCGCGCGTTACCTCGTCTTCATTGTCGATTATCGGGTCGATCAGGCGTTGTCCGCTTCTGCGTCCGGCTCGCTGTCGGTCAGGTTGATCGGGCCGTTCGGCTGAACGGTCGAAATCGCATGTTTGTAGACGAGCTGAACCTGGCGCTCGCGCTCGAGCAGCATGCAGAACAGGTCGAACGCAACGATATCGCCCTGCAACATTACGCCATTGACGAGGAACATCGTCACCGACTCGTCCGACTTGCGCACCGCATTGAGGAACACGTCCTGCAATGCCTTGCCCTTGCTCGCCGGCGCATCGCGCAGATTGTCGCCGAGCAGCGACAGGTCGAAATCGTGCGACGGCATCACCGTCGAGATCGCGTGCTTGTAGACAAGCTGCGACTGTCCGTCACGGCGGAGCAGAAGCGAGAAGTTGTCGAACCAGGTGATGATGCCCTGCAGTTTCACACCCTTGACCAGAAACATGGTCACCGGGGTCTTGCTCTTACGGAGGGCGTTGAGGAAAATATCCTGGAGATTCTGATTTTTATCGGACACATTTGCCTCCTGTTTTTGGCGGTTAAACCGCGGGTACGGCGCCGGTTTTCCGGCTTTCAAGACCTTCTTTGCGAACGCAATATGCGGCAAAGGGCGCGCAAGGTCTAGCGCAAAGCCGCTATCCCTCGCCGTCCGAACTCTCGGTAAGCCCCAAAAGTTTCAGTTTGCGGTGCAAGGCCGAGCGCTCCATGCCGATGAAGGTCGCGGTGCGCGAGATATTGCCCGAAAAGCGGTTGATCTGGATGCGCAGATATTCGCGCTCGAAATTCTCGCGCGCTTCCTTCAGCGGAATCGCGGTGATCGATTCCGAATGGGGCAAGATGTCGGTTCCGCCGCGCACCAGTTCGGACGGCAGCATGTCGGCGTCGATCCGCGCCAGGCGGTCGCTCGGCGCCAAAATCATCACGCGTTCGATCACGTTGCGCAGTTCGCGAACATTGCCCGGCCACTCATGTGCCTGGAGCGCGGCCATGGCCTCGGAACTGATTTCGGGCGGCGCGACGCGGCGGTCGGCGGCATAACGACGGATATAATGATCGCAGAGGCTGGCGATATCGTCGCGCCGCTCACGCAGCGGCGGGATGTGGACGGGCACGACGTTCAGCCGGTAATAAAGGTCTTCGCGAAAACGGTTTTCGGCAATTTCGGTCATCAGGTCGCGGGCCGATCCCGAAATGATGCGGACATCGACGCGGATCATCGTGCGACCGCCCACGCGTGTGAAGCTCTGGTCGGTCAGGACGCGCAAGATCTTGCCCTGCGTCGTCAGCGGCATGTCGGCGACCTCGTCGAGGAACAGGGTGCCGCCATGCGCCTGTTCGAGCAGCCCGACGCGGATCGAGCCGTCCTCGGCTTCGGACCCGAACAATTCGGTCTCGACCGTCTCGGGGTCCATTCGCGCCGACGAAATGACGCGGAACGGCGCGTTCTGCCGCCCGCTCCATCCGTGCAGCACGCGCGCGGCGACCTCCTTGCCGACGCCGGGCGCACCCGTGATCAGCACGCGGCTCCCCGTCCCCGCCACGCGCTTCAGCGTCGCGCGGACATTGTTGATCGCGGCGCTGGTGCCGGTCAGTTCGTCCGACGGGCCTGCCTTCTCGCGCAATTGCTCATATTCGAACTTCAGCCGCTCATTCTCGGTCGCGCGCGCGACGAGGTGGAGCAGGCGCGAGGCTTCGAACGGCTTTTCGATGAAATCGAACGCGCCCCGGCGGATTGCTGCGACTGCGGTGTCGAGACCGCCATGGCCAGAGATGACGATGATCGGCAGCGTCGGATCGAACGCCTTGATCGCTTCGACCAGCCCCAGCCCGTCGAGCCGCGATCCTTGCAGCCATACGTCGATCAGCGCCAGCGACGGCCGCCGCTGGCGGATCGCTTCCAGCGCGGAATCGCTGTCCGACGCGGTGCGCGCCTCATAACCTTCGTCTTCCATGACGCCGGCGACGAGGTCGCAAATGTCGCGTTCGTCGTCGACGATCAGAATATCAAGCGCCATGATCTTCTCTATCCTGCCGGTTCCGGATGCGTCCGGGAACCGATTCACTATGCCCCATGCCTTGTTCCCCGCCCTTGCCGGCCAACGGCCGCAGCCGGTCGGGGTGGAGCGTCAGCGTGACGCACGTCCCCTGCCCCGCCGGATTGTCCGAAAATTCAAGTTCGCCATAATGTTGCTCGACGATCTTCTTGACGATCGCGAGCCCGAGGCCCGTCCCGCCCTGGCGCGTCGTCATATAGGGCTCGGCGATGGCGTCGCGCGCTTCCGGCAGCCCGATGCCGTCGTCGGAGACGCGAATGACGATCTCGCCATCCGCACCGGAAAAAAGTTCGGCAGCCACATGCCCGGTGACAGGCGCATCTGAATTTTTGTATTTTTCTTCAATTGCTTCTACGGCGTTTTTGACAATGTTCGTCATGGCCTGCGACAACAGACGACGATCGCAGACAAGCGGTTCGATCTCGGCCGGCGTTTTGACGGCGAACGCGATGTCGGGCTTTGCGACTTCGAACAGGAACACCGTCTGACGCAGGATATCGCGGACATCCTCGACCCCGAAGGTCGGTTTCGGCATCCGGGCAAAGCTGGAAAATTCATCGACCATGCGCCGCATGTCGTGCACCTGCCGGATCACCGTGTCGGTGAGCTTGCGGAAGGTGGCAGCATCGCCCTCGACCTTGTCGCCAAACCGCCGCTGGAGGCGCTCGGCCGCGAGCTGGATCGGGGTGAGCGGGTTCTTGATCTCGTGCGCGATGCGCCGCGCCACGTCGGACCAGGCCGCGCGGCGCTGATCGAGCAATTGCTGCGTAATGTCCTCGAAACTCAGGACAAAGCCATCGCCCTGCGCCACCGCTTTCGCCGCGAGCGTCGCGGGTTCGGCATCCTTGCGCGATAGCTGAACGATCGCCTCGCGCTCGTCGCTGATCAGGAGGCGCGCCAGTTCGGGCGCGACATCGTCGAGAGGTTGGCCCGTCAGGCATTCTGCCGACTGGCAAATCAAGCGTTCGGCGGCCGCATTGGCGAGCAGGATGCGGTGATCGGCATCGACCGAGACCACCGCCGACGACACGCCGCTCAGCACCGCCTCGATAAAGCTGCGCCGGGCTTCGAGCTGCTCGTTCACGCTGACGAGCGCGCCGGTCTGGCCCTGCAGCTGCTCGGTCATCCGATTGAAAGCACGCGTCAGGACCGCGATTTCGTCGTCGCGTGCCGGCGGAGTAACTCGGACCGACAGATCGCCGCCCGCCGCGGTTCGCGTCGCTCCGATCAATGTGCCGAGGGGACGAACGATACGGTCCGCAACCACGATCGCCGCTATGACGGCAAGCGCGAGAAGCAGCAATGAACCAAGATAGAGGGCGCCGTTGAATTGCAGCTGGAGCTGCTGCGAGCGGTCGAACAGGCTGTTATAGTCCGCCAGCACGGCGCTCGCGCGCGCCGACTGTTGGAATCCCGGGACGTTGGTGTCGCGCGAGGCATAGACATAGGCGCGATCGGTGCCGGGCAGCCGCGCCGCAGCTTCGATTCGGGTAGGCTGGCGAACAACGACGACATCCTCGCCCGCATCGAGGCGGCCGACCATCGCCGAACCAAGGCGGGCTTCGGCCGCCCTGTCGTCAGGGTTGATCGCCGTCGCGGTGCGCGCGACGCCATCCCTGCCGATTTCGATGATCGCCGATTCATTGAGGCTGCGCACCACGACCTGCTGCAAATAATAATTGCTGAAGGCCGGGCTATCGATCGGAACCAGGCTCAATTGTTTGCCAAGGTCGGTTGCCATCGCATAGGTGTTCGCGCCGACCTGGCGCTGGTTTTCCTGATAATATCCCTCGGCAAGGTTGGCGGCATTTTCGAACATGCCGCGCGACCGGTCCGAAAACCAGAAATCGACGCCGAACTGAAACAGCAGCGAGGCGAAAATCACGACGAGCAAGGTCGGTGCCGCGGCAATCAACGAAAAGAGCGCGACGAGCCGGACATGGAGGCGGCCGTTGCCGCCCGCCATCGACCGCACGGCCCGCGCGCGCGCAACGCGGCTGCCGATGAGCACGATCAATGCCATCGCCGGCACGAGATTGACGACCATGATCGCGGCCACCAGCGCAGGGGTCAGCAGCCGCTCGCTCTGCGCATCACCCGTCACAAAGATGTAGGTTGCGATGGCAACGCTGATGATGATGGCGAGCGTATAATATTCCGGGGCCGCGAAGCGCCAGAAACCCGAACGCACTTCTTGGCCGTCCGAATCCATGTCGAGAGCCAGAGTGGGGGATTGCGTCATTGTTGCCACGCTACGACAATCCTGTTGCATAGAAAACACACAATCTACGCAAGTGTCGCCCAATTGCCCCGATTCCGGGTTTGTCTTTGTCAATCAAGGGTGAGCGGGATCGATATCGAGCTGCCCGAGGCGCTTGCGGAGCGTGTTACGGTTGATGCCAAGGCGCCGTGCCGCCTCCAATTGGTTACCACGGACGTCACGCAGGACGCGCCGAAAAAGCGCTGCCTCGACGATCGCCTCGAGCTGTTCGTGAATATCGCCTTCGCTTGCCGTATCCGCCATCTGCTCGCGCGCCCAATCGTCGACAGCGCGGGCGATCAGCGCAGCGGGCTCGACCGCGCCGCCGCCCTCGCCGCTTTCGTGCAGCACCGTCTCGACATCGCGGACGGTCACGACGACGTCGCGCGACAAGACGGCAAGGCGCTGAACGACATTGCCGAGTTCGCGGACATTGCCCGGCCAGTCGTAGCGCTCGAGCCATTGCATCGCAGCGGGCGCGAACTGGCGATCGGGCAACCCCGAACTGCGCCCGGCCTCGACAAAGTGGCGCACGAGCGCGGCGATGTCGCTGCGTCGGTCGCGCAGCGGTGGCAGCGTCACGGGAATGACGTTGAGACGATAGAAGAGATCCTCGCGGAAGCGGCCATCGGCGACGAGGGTGCGCATATCGCGGTGCGTCGCGGCGATGACGCGCACATCGGCGCGCAGCGCCTGACTGCCGCCGACCGTCGAATATTCGTTGCTCTGCAGGACGCGCAGCAGGCGCGTCTGCGCCTCGAGCGGCATGTCGCCGATTTCGTCGAGGAAGAGTGTGCCGCCCGCAGCCTGTTCGAAGCGTCCGGCATTGCGGCTGTGCGCGCCGGTAAAGGCACCCTTTTCGTGACCGAACAATTCGGCTTCGATCAGTTCGCGCGGGATTGCGGCCATGTTGATCGCCACGAAAGGTCCGTTGCGACGCAGGCCGGTTGCGTGGATCGCACGCGCCACGACCTCCTTGCCCGTCCCCGATTCACCAAGGATCAGCACCGCCAGGTCGTTCGAGGCGAGCCGCGCGATCGTGCGATAGACCGCCTGCATCGCCGGCGCGCGGCCGACGAGGCCATGGCTGTCAGCCGGCGCCGCGGTGTCCCTTGCCGCGGGTTCCGCCTTTCGCTGCAACGCGGCGCGGACACTCGCGGTCAGTTCGTCGAGATCGAACGGCTTGGGCAGATAATCATAACTCCCGATCCCCGTTGCACGCACTGCGGTATCGAGCGTGTTCTGCGCCGACAGCACGATCACCGGGGTCAGGGCGTCGATGCGCAGCGAATCGATGCCGTCGCCGTCGGGCAGGACGACATCGGTGATAACGAGATCTGGACGGTTGTCGGCGAGCCAGGCATTGCGTTCGGCGATGCTGGCGACCGATGCGAAGCGGCCACATTCGCCGACGAGCGTTTCGCGAATGATCATCGCGATCGCCGGATCATCCTCCACCAGCAGGATCGTCTTCGCCTTGCTCATGCCGGCCGTCCCTTTTGCGCGACGGGCAGATGGACCCGAAAGCGCGTCCATTCGTCATCACGGATATGCTGGACGGTGCCGCCCATATCGCGCGCCAGTTTGGCGACGAGCGCGAGGCCGAGCCCCCTTCCCTCGCGCTTCGTCGTCACGAACGGCGCGAACAGGTCGCCGCGAATGTCGGCGGGAACGCCGGGGCCATTATCGCTGACGCTGACCTCGATTGGTAGCGCGATGCGTCCGCGCCCGTCGCCATTGTCGATCGACAGGCCGTGCCGGTAAGCGGTCGTCAACCGGACGACCCCGTCGTCGCGCCCACCCAGCGCCTCGCAGCCATTGGTCACGAGATTGAGCAATATCTGCACCATGGCGTCGTGGTTCCCATGGACCAGCGGCAATGACGGATCGAAATCCTCCGCAAAACGGATTCCCGGAAACTGGCGTGCGCGAGCGGTTTCCATTGCCTGATGGATCGGCTGGTAGAGGTTGATTGGGCCGCAGGCCATCGGTTGCCCGCGCGAGAAATGTTCCATCTGGTCGATCAGCGTCGCGATCCGGTCGACCTCGGCGCAGATCAGCGTCGTAAAGCGCTCGCCCCCCGCGTCGGTCTTGCGCGCCAGCAACTGCGCGGCGCCCTTGATCCCTGCGAGCGGGTTCTTGATCTCGTGCGCCAGCATCGATGCCGCCGCGCCCGCCGCGCGGCCCGAGCGGCCGATCGCGCCGCCCATCAGCTCGGCGTCGCTTTGCGACGGCACGAGCGCGAGGATGCGGTGACCGCTTTGGCCATAGGGCACCATCTGCATATCGACGAAGAAGGACCGGCGGCCACCCGCCGAAATCTCGGTGCGATGCGCGAAAAGCGCCGACGTCGAAGCGTCACTCATCCGCTGGCGATAGCTGCGATCCATCTCGATGACGTCATAGACAACGCGGCCGACCATCGCCGAGCGGCTGACATTGCAGAGTTGCTCGGCGGCGGCATTGACGAACAGCACCACCCCGCCGCCGTCGATGAGCAGCGTTGGGACGGGATGCGACTGGATCAGCTCGTCATGGTCGAAGCTCGGGATGCTCGACGTGAGCGTGGTCACGCCGCCGCCTTACTCAGGAACGGCGTGTAGAACTGCTCGAGCGCGTCGAGCACATCGCGGCTGCTCGGAATCTGGTTGACCTTATTGCGGAATTCGGCCGAGCCATGGAGGCTCTTGACGTACCAGCCGAGATGCTTGCGCGCCATATTGACCCCGGTCACTTCACCATAATGGTCGATCATCGCGCGATAATGCGATGTAATGACGTCATATTGCTCATCGATGCCCGGATCGGGCCGCGCGTTTTCGCCGCGCAGCGCCGCCATCACCTGTCCGAGCAGCCAGGGACGGCCATAAGCGCCGCGGCCGATCATCACGCCGTCGGCGCCGCTCCGCGCCAGCGCGGTGCGCGCATCGTCCGCCGAGCAGATGTCGCCATTGACGATAACCGGGATCGACACGGCATCCTTGACGCTGCGGACAAAGCCCCAGTCGGCCTCGCCGCGGTACATCTGGTTGCGCGTGCGGCCGTGGACGGTGACGAGCTTTGCGCCCAGATCCTCGGCGATATGTGCGAGTTCGGGCGCGTTGAGGCTGTCGTGGCACCAGCCCATGCGCATTTTGACCGTCACGGGCACTGACACGGCCTTGACGCAGGATTCGATCAGCGACGCAGCGAGCTTGAGGTCGCGCATCAGCGCCGAGCCTGCATCGCCGTTGGTCACCTTGCGCACCGGGCAGCCCATGTTGATGTCGATGATCGACGCACCGCGATCTTCGTTAAGCTTTGCCGCTTCGCCCATTTCATAAGGCGTGCAACCGACAAGCTGCATCGACACGGGTTCCTCAACCGGATCCCACGCCGCTTTCTGGATCGACTGGCGCGTTTCGCGGATCGCGGCCTGGCTCGCGATCATTTCGGTGACGTTGAGGCCCGAGCCATAATAGCGGACGAGCTTGCGGAACGGCAGATCGGTGACGCCCGTCATCGGCGCGAGGATCACAGGATCCGCGATGGTGATGTTGCCGATCTGGATGGGCCGCAGCGGCACCATGGCGGGGAGCTTTCGTTTACATTGCCTAAAATTTGAGCAGCCCGTACACGCTAAGCCGCTTTCCCGCAAGGCGCGGCTGCGCTAACCGGCGCGCACGATGATCGAGTCCGCCTTCCTCCCTGCCCCGCCCGTCGCGGTAATCCTGCTTGCCGGGGGCCAGGGAACGCGTGCGGGCTTCAGGCAGCCGAAGCAGCTCGAAGCGCTGGGCGGAAAGCCGGTCCTCCGGTGGAGCCTCGACGCCTTTGCAGCGCATCCCGCAATTTCGGGCGGCGTGCTGGTTGCGAATGATGACGTCGTGGCGGCCATCGGCGACCTTCCGAACACCTGGATCTCCGCCAATCCCGGCGTCGAGCGGCAGCAATCGGTCGGCAATGCGCTCGCGTCGATGGCAGGCTGGGACGACGAGGCGCTTGTTCTGGTCCATGACGCGGCGAGGCCGGGCGTGACCGCGGAGGTGATCGATCGCCTGCTGGCGGCGCTGGGGAACGCCGAAGCGGCGATCCCGACGCTTCCAGTTCCCGATACGCTGGTCGAACAAGCCGCCCATCTCGCCGGTGACGTTGTCGACCGCAGCGCGCTGGCGCGCGTCCAGACGCCGCAGGCGTTCCATCTTGGCACATTGCGCCGCGCGCATGCCGAAGCCGTCGAGGCGGCCGCGACCGATGACGCGCAACTCGTCCGGCGGCTTGGCCTGCCGGTCGTTGCGGTGCCCGGCGACGCCCGCCTTCATAAACTGACATATGCCGAGGATATGGCGATCCTGAACGGCTTGCTGGGGATCGATCGAATGACGCGCACTGCCGTTGGCATGGGATATGACGTCCATCGCCTGGTGGCGGACAAGCCGTTATGGATCGGGGGAATAGAAATCGCTCATAGTCATGGACTTGAAGGGCATAGCGATGCCGACGTCGCGCTTCACGCGCTGACCGATGCGATCCTCGGCGCGCTCGGCGACGGCGATATCGGCGATCATTTTCCGCCCAGCGACCCGAAATGGCGCGGCGCGGCGTCGCACCGCTTCCTTGGCTTTGCAGCCGAGCGGGCGGCGACGCGCGGCGGGCGCATCGACCATGTCGACGTGACGATCATCGCCGAAGCGCCGAAGATCGGCCCGCACCGCGCCGCGATGCGGGCACGGATTGCCGAAATCCTTGCGATTCCGCTCGAACGGGTTAGTGTCAAAGCAACTACGACAGAGCGGCTGGGCTTCACCGGTCGCCGCGAGGGGATCGCGGCCCAGGCCGTCGCGACCCTGCAACTTCCGGAGAATTGAACCCGTGCTGTCCGATGCTGAAACGCGCCTTGCCGCGCGCGACGACCTTGCCACAACCGTCCTTGCAAACAACCGCGCCGCGGGGCGGAAAGTCGCCGTGGCCGAAAGCTGCACGGGCGGCATGGTCTCGGTCGCGCTGACCGATATCGCCGGGAGCTCGGACGTATTCAGCGCCGGCTTCGTCACCTATTCGGGCCATGCCAAGCAGAGCCAGCTCGACGTCAGCAGCGAGATACTGGAAACCTTTGGCGAAGTCTCGCTCGCGACCGCGTGGGCGATGGCGGCGGGTGCGCTCGCCAACAGCGACGCCGATGTCGCGGTCGCGATCACCGGGATCGCCGGCCCCGGCGGCGGGTCGGAAAAGAAGCCCGTCGGCCTGATCGTGTTCGCGCGCGCGCTCCGCGGGCAGGATCCCGACGATTATTTCACCCAGCGGGTGCAGTTCGAATCGACCGATCGCGCGGCGATCCGCCATGCGGCCACGCTGTTCGCGCTCGACCTGCTTCAACCCGACAAGGACGAGTTGCGGCCGTCGGAAGATATTGCCCTGCCGGCTTGAGAGCGCAGGAGCGGCGCCTTTGGCTTCGGTCGTTCCGCGTTCACGCTGCCGGTGAAATCAAATGGCGTTGTTTGATAGATTTCGTTGACCCAGTTCGCGAACAGCAAGTGAGCATGACCGCGCCAACGGTTTTCCGGGGGGCGTGCAGGATCGTCGGCAGGAAAATAGCTTTTCGGAAGCTGGCCGGGTCCGTCACGGTGGTACTCGGACGCGAGCGTGCCGGTATCATATTCAAGATGGTTGAACATGTGCAGCATTCCGTTGACGCGGTCGTCGACGAAGCCGGCACCCACTTCGTCACTGCCTGCAAGAACATGCAGCTCTTTCGCGCCGGCCAAAGCGGAAGGGCAAACCTCTGTCCAGCGCGAGACGGGTACGTCGAATGTGTCTGAAAAACCCCGAAGATAAGGCGACGTGGGGGCCAGATTTTGATGCCTGAACACGCCGAAGGCTTTGCGCGACAGGTTGCGCTTTGGAACGCCGTGAAAGTGAAAAAGGGCGGCTTGCGCAGCCCAGCAGATCGTGAAGCAGCGATGGACATGCGTCTGTGTCCAATCAAGGATCGACCGCAGTTCGGGCCAATAGCGAACGTCCTCATAAGGTAGCCGTTCGACGGGTGCGCCCGTGATGATGAAACCGTCGAATCGCTCGGCGCTGACGTCGGTCCACGGCCGATAGAAGGCCGCCATGTGATCGGCCGGCGTGTTGCGGGAAACATGATCCGTGATCCGCACCAGCGTCAATTCGATTTGAAGCGGGTTCGCCCCAAGCAGTCGGGCCAGCTGGGTTTCGGTGTCGATCTTGTTCGGCATGAGGTTTAGCAAGCCTATCCGCAGCGGCCTGATGTCTTGGCGCACTGCATCGGCTTCCCCCATCACCATGACCCCCTCGGCTTCGAGAGTATGTCGAGCGGGGAGTTGATCGGGTATTGTTATGGGCACGGCGCGTCGCTTCCTCTTTACAGGTTCGACGCTTGGTGGCTTGATCCGCTTTAGTTGCCGGCCCGGCCACATCCTCCTTGCGGAGTGCCACCTTGCCCGGATCGGCAGGTTGGCGTTGGGCGTCGCCCCAACTCTTGATGCTGGGCTCGTCTTACGTCGCCGGAGCTGATTTCGCAAAAAGAAAACGCCGTGGGGGCAAGTCAGGCCACAATCCCGTAAAGTTCGTCGGCGCGGGTTTCGAACGCCGCGATCATCTTGCGCAGCGCCTTGTCAAACATCTGCCCGGCGAGCGCCTCAAACATCCGGCTGCGGAACGAAAAATCGACGAGGAAGTCGACACGGCATCCGCCACCCTCGGCGGGCTGGAAATGCCATTCGTTGTTCAGATGCTTCATCGGGCCGTCGATGTAGCTCACGCAAACCTCGCTCGGCCGCTGCTTGTGGACGCGGCACGAAAAGCTTTCGCGCAGCCCCTTGAAACCGACGATCATGTCGGCGACCGCCTCATGTTCGCTGTCGCTGCGGATGCGCAGCGCGATTACCCAGGGCAGGAACTCGGGATAGCGCGCAATATCAGTGACGAGCGCAAACATCTGCTCGTCGCTGTACGGCAGGACGCGGGTTTCGTGGTGCCGCGGCAAAGGTTCGTCAGTCCGCCTTGACGCGTGCCAGCTGCGCTTCGCGGGCCGCGCGCATGCGTTCGAAATCGTCGCCCGCATGATAGCTCGAACGCGTCAGCGGCGACGAAGCGACCTGCAGGAAGCCCTTCGCGCGCGCAATCTGCGCATAAGCGTCGAACGCCTGCGGCGTCACGAAGTCGATCACCTTGGCGTGCTTGGGCGTCGGCTGGAGATACTGGCCCATCGTCATGAAATCGATGTCGGCACTGCGCATGTCGTCCATCACCTGATGCACCTCCATCCGCTCCTCGCCGAGCCCGAGCATCACGCCCGACTTGGTGAAGATCGACGGATCGCGGCGCTTGACGCTTTCGAGCAGGCGCAGCGACGCATAATAGCGCGCGCCCGGGCGGATCGTCGGATAGAGCCGCGGCACGGTTTCGAGATTGTGGTTATAGACGTCGGGGCGCGCATCGACGATCGCCGCAACCGCGCTTTCGGGCTTGTTGCGAAAGTCAGGAGTCAGGATTTCGATCGTCGTCTGCGGCGTTTCGCGGCGCAGCGCGTTGATCACCTTCACGAACTGGCTCGCGCCGCCGTCGGGCAAATCGTCGCGGTCGACCGAGGTGATGACGATGTGGCTGAGCCCCATCTTCGCCGCGGCGATTGCGGTATGCTCGGGCTCGAGCAGGTCGACGGGGCGCGGCATGCCGGTCTTGACGTTGCAGAAGGCGCAGGCGCGGGTGCAGGTGTCGCCGAGGATCATCACCGTCGCGTGCTTTTTCGTCCAGCATTCGCCGATGTTCGGGCACGCAGCCTCCTCGCACACCGTATGCAGGTTGAGCTCGCGCATCAGCTTGCGCGTTTCGGCATAACCGGGGCTGGTCGGCGCCTTGACGCGAATCCAGTCGGGCTTGCGCTGGCGCTGGCTGGGAGTGGCGGCGGGTGATGCGGGAGCGTTCATTTGGCCCACATAGTCGCGCACGCGCCTCTTCTCAACCTCTCTACCTATGCTAAGGGCGGCACATGACTCACTTTGCAGATATGATCGATGGCTACCGGCGTTTCCGTAACGGCGGCTGGCAGCAACAGCGCGAACGCTGGAACGAACTGGCCGAGGGGCAATCGCCCAAGGTGATGATCATCGCCTGCTCGGACAGCCGATCCGAACCGTCGCAGATTTTCGACACCAATCCCGGCGAAATCTTTGTCGTTCGCAATGTCGCGGCGCTGGTGCCGCCGTTCGAGACAACGCCCGGACGTCACGGCGTCTCGGCGGCGCTCGAATTCGCGGTGCAGTTTCTGAAGGTCGAGGAAATCGTCGTGATGGGTCACGGCATGTGCGGCGGGTGCCACGCCGCACTGCATCGGTCGATGGCAGGCGCCGAACCAGGACGCGGCGGTTTCATCGCCGACTGGATCGCAATGCTCGACGAGGCGAGCGAGGAGATTCGCGCGCAATATCCCGATTTCGACAATCGCGATGCGGGCCGCGCCATGGAGATGGAAGCTGTGCGCGTGAGCATAGCGAATCTCAGGACTTTCCCCTGTATCCAGGAAAAGGAAAATCGCGGCACGCTGAAGCTGCGCGGCGCCTTTTTCGCGATCAGCGACGGCGTGCTGCACGTGATGGACGAAACGTCGGGAGAATTTTCTCCCGCCTGACAGGGGAGGTCGGGATGAGCGGCAAAAATGCCATGTGGCTGACGATCATTGCGATCGCGGCCGTTTTCGGAGCTTTCATTGGCCCGCCAGTCTTTGAGGCGATTGGCGACGAGACGATGATGATCGTCGCGCCCATCCTGCTTATCCTGTTCATCGGCGTTATCGTTTGGGCTCTGTCGAGCAACAAGCGCGGCATAAAAGCGGATGGCGGCCTTGTCGCCGATGCCCGGAAGATGGAGCCCCCGACAGGCAAGGCCCGCATCTATGTCTGTCGCCGCGGCTTCGTCGCCGCACTCCAGGGCATGAACGTCACGCTCGACGGCACGGCCAGCGGCCAGATCAAATCGGGCCAGATGCTGATGGCCGACGTCGACCCCGGCAAGCATCATCTCCACGTCGCGACCGCGAAAGCGAGCCTCGCGCGGCCCGCCGAGTTCGAGATCGATCTCGGCGCGGGCGGGGTCGTGGTGATCCACGCGATGATCGAGATGGGTGCGCTCAAGGGCGATGTGAAACTGACCCGACTCGACGCCAAAAGCGCGCGCGACAATGTCCATGCGACCAAGCTGATGCTGTGGGAGGCCGCGCCCGCATGACGGCGCCGCGGCGCGCGACGAAGCGACGCAGGGCTGCGGGCAACCGTGAAACTCCGCCGCAACAATGACGTTGATGACACGTTCTCCAAAAAAGGAGAACTTGATGGCCCTTCGCCAAACCCTGTCGGCTGCGCCGGCGCTTGCTTCGCGTAGACATGCCTTTCCCGGCGAAGATGAAGCCTATACCAAAGCCCGAAAATCACTGCTCGCCGAAGAAATCGACCTGCGCCGAAAGATGACGCGGCTGGCCGAACAGCGCCGTGCGCTGCCGCCCGGGCCACTGATGAAGGATTACCGGTTCAAGGATGCAAACGGCGCCGAGCTCGGGCTGGCCGAGCTGTTCGGCGAGCATGACACATTGGTCGCGTATTTCTGGATGTACGGCCCCGAACGCGAGCGCCCCTGCCCGATGTGCACCAACTGGCTGGGCGCGGTAAACGGCAATGGAAACGACATCAAGCAGCGCATCGCGCTCAAGATCATCGGGCGCAGCCCGGTCGAACGGCAAAAGGCGTTCGCACAGGAGCGCGGCTGGCAGGCGCTCGATTTCGTGCAGACCGTCGGCGACGATTATGCGCGGGATTTCAGGCTGCTCAACGCCGACGGCGGTGAAAACCCGGCGCTCGCGGTGTTCAAGCGTAACGGCAGCGGCATCCGGCTGTTCTGGAAGAGCGAAATGACTGCAGCCATGGCCGACCCGGGGCAGGATCCGCGCGACGCGCCCGACATCGCGAGTCTGTGGAATATCCTCGATCTGACGCCGTCGGGCCGCGGCACCGACTGGTATCCGTCGCTGGAATATTGAGGCTTAAAGCCACAAAAGCCCCGCATGCGCGTATCGAAACTGTGTCCTTTGTGGCTTTAAGGCGACAAAGGATACGGATGTGCGCGCCGGAAATGTCTCCTTTGTCGCTTTAGGCGGAGGAGCGGAATTTTGACGAATTCAAAGAGCCGAAACCGACGCTGGCATACCGGAACAATGTAGGAAAGCCGTGTTTTGAGCGGTTACCGGTCGCGTCGGAAGCAGACTCCTCCTCCTTTCGTCATCCCGGACTTGATCCGGGATCCATTAGCGCGACGGTAGCTGTGGACCCCGGATCAAGTCTAACGAGCCACGTGTCTCGTTAGAGGGTGACGATGATAAAGAAAGTCGGCTATCGATCGCCAGCGGAGGCTCGGAATCCCCTCAGGGAATAGCGTAAGTCACATTCGCCTGCCCGACTGGCTTGTCGGCGTCGTCGGTCCAGATGCGGATATCCATCACCGCCAGCCTTTTGCCGAGGCGCAGCATATGCGCGTCGGCAAACAGCGGCCCGGGGCGGCAGGGGCGCAGGAACTGGTAGTTGAGCGCGCTCGTCACCGCCATCGCGACCGGGCCAATATGCGCGAGGACGAGCGCATAGGCCGCCATATCGGCGAACCCCATCTGCGTCGGGCCCGAGATCAGCCCGCCGGGGCGGAGCGCCTTGTCGGTCGGGTCCATTCGCGCCTGAATGAAACCCGGCGCGGCAGACACGACGTGACCGCGCGATCCGGGTTCGGAGTGCGGAAAGGCCGCCTTCAGAAATTCGTTGAGCGCGTCCGCATCCATGCGGATCGCGCCCGACGAAATCGGTGACTGCCCCTCCCCGCTCATCCCGGTCAGCGCGTCAGCTTCTTGTACGACGTCGCATGCGGGCGCGTCGCGTCGTCGCCGAGGCGGCGGATCTTGTCCTCTTCATAGGATTCGAAATTGCCTTCGAACCATTCGACATGGCTGTCGCCCTCGAACGCGAGGATATGCGTCGCGAGGCGATCGAGGAAGAAGCGGTCGTGGCTGATGACCACCGCACAGCCCGCGAAATTCTCGAGCGCTTCTTCGAGCGCGGCGAGCGTTTCGGTGTCGAGATCGTTGGTCGGTTCGTCGAGCAGCAGAACGTTGCCGCCCTGTTTCAGCATCTTCGCCATATGGACGCGGTTGCGTTCGCCGCCCGAGAGCTGGCCGACCTTTTTCTGCTGGTCGACGCCCTTGAAGTTGAACGCGCCCACGTAAGCGCGCGTCTGCATCTCGTGCTTGCCGATGTTCATCATTTCGGCGCCGCCCGAGATTTCCTGCCAGACATTATTGTCGGGTTTCAGGTCGTCGCGGCTCTGGTCGACGAAGCCGAGATGGACGGTGTCGCCGATCGTCACCTTGCCGCTGTCGGGCGTTTCCTGCCCCGTGATCAGCTTGAACAGGGTCGACTTACCCGCGCCGTTCGGACCGATCACGCCGACGATGCCGCCGGGCGGAAGCGAGAAAGACAGATTTTCAAAGAGCAATTTGTCGCCAAAGGCTTTCGAGATATTCTCGACCTCGATCACCTTGCCGCCGAGGCGCTGGGGAACCTGGATGACGATCTGCGCCTTGCCGGGGATGCGCTTTTCCTGCGCTTCGACCAGCTGGTCGAAGCTTTTGATACGCGCCTTCGATTTGGCCTGGCGGGCTTTGGGCGACTGGCGGATCCATTCGAGCTCGTCCTTGATCGCTTTCTGGCGACCGGCGTCCTCGCGCGATTCCTGCTCGAGGCGCTTGCCCTTCTTTTCAAGGTAGGTGGAGTAGTTACCCTCGTAGACGAAATAGCGACCGCGATCGAGTTCGAGGATCCAGTTCACGACATTGTCGAGGAAGTAGCGATCGTGGGTGACGAGAATGACGTTGCCCGGATAGTCGACGAGATGCTTTTCGAGCCACGCCACGCTTTCGGCGTCGAGGTGGTTGGTCGGTTCGTCGAGCAGCAGGATCGAGGGCTTTTCGAGCAGCAGGCGGGTGAGCGCGATGCGGCGCTTTTCACCGCCCGACAGGCTTTCGACGCTCGAATCGCCGGGCGGGCAGCGGAGCGCCTCCATCGCGATTTCGAGCTGGTTATCGAGCGTCCAGCCGTCGACCGCGTCGATCTTTTCCTGAAGCGTGCCCATTTCCTCCATGAGCGCGTCGAAATCGGCGTCGGCGGGCGGATCGGCCATCAGCGTGCTGATCTCGTTGAAGCGGTCCATCATGTCGGCGACGCCGCGGACGCCGTCCATGACATTTTCCTTGACCGTCTTGGTCGGGTCGAGCTGCGGTTCCTGTGCCAGATAGCCGACGGTGATCCCCTCGCCTGCCCACGCCTCGCCGGTGAACTCCTTGTCGATGCCGGCCATAATCTTCATCAACGTCGATTTACCGGTGCCGTTCGGGCCGACGATGCCGATCTTGGCATCGGGATAAAATTGCAGGCTCAAATCCTTAAGCGTCGGCTTTTGCGCGCCGGGATAAGTCTTGTTCAGACTTTTCATCACGAAACTATATTGGGCGGCCATGGATATGCTCCGGTATGGGCTGGGCCGCGCGCGCGGCCGGGAGAGTTATGAGTTGCGCGCCGGTTAGCGAATGGGCGCGCGATTGGCAATCGGCGCTTGCGCGCGCGAGGCGCGCCGTTACGAAAGCGGCATGAAAATCCCCCATCGCTCCACCCGCTTAGCCGGAATCGCCGCCCTTCTCCTTATCACCGCCAGTTCCGCCGCATCGGCGCAACCGGCGCAGAGCGCTGCTGAACTGGCGCAGCGCGGCGATGATCCCGCATGGGCGATCGCGCGCGACCTGACGACAGACGTCGGTCAGCGCATGGCCGGGACCGACGCCGAAGCCGTCGCGCGCCGCTGGGCCGTGCGGCGGCTGCAGGCAATGGGCTTTGCTCATGTCCGCGAGGAAGCGTTCGACATGCCCGTGTGGGTACGCGGCGCCGAAGAGGCCTGGTTGACCAGCAGTCTCGTGCCGCAGAAGCTCGCGATTACCGCGCTCGGGAACAGCGCCTCGACCGGACCCAAGGGGATCGAGGGCGAAATTGCCTATTTCGAGAGCTTCGATGCGCTGGCCGCGGCGCCCGATGCGGCGGTGAAGGGCAAGATCGTCTTCATCGACCATGACATGAAGCCGACGCAAGACGGAAGCGGCTATGGCTATTATGGACGCGGCCGGTTCACCGGCCCCAATGTCGCGGCGAAAAAGGGCGCGATCGCGATCGTGATCCGCTCTATCGGCACCGACAACCACCGGAACCCGCACACCGGCGTTACCAATTTCGACGCCGAAGTGAAGCCGATCCCGGCAGGCGCGATCTCGAACCCCGATGCCGATCAACTTGCCCGGCAGTGGCAACGCCCGCAGCCGGTGCGCACCGACACGGCGCCGCACCTCAAGATCAAGCTGATCCTGACTCCGCAGAACCTGGGCACCCGCAAGTCGGGCAATGTCATCGCCGAAGTGCCGGGCAGCGACCCCGCCGCAAGCCCCGTGATCGTGGCGTGCCACCTCGACAGCTGGGATCTCGGCACAGGAGCGATCGACGACGCCGCGGGCTGCGGGATCATCACCGCCGCCGCCAAGCATGTGATGACGGCCGGCCAGCCGCGCCGCACGATCCGCATATTGTGGGCGGGCGCCGAAGAAGTCGGCGTGTTCGGCGGCAAGGCTTATTTCGACGCACATGGGAAAGAGAAGCACGCCGTCGCGCTTGAGTCGGACTTTGGTGCCGACCGCGTATGGCGGGTCGATTTCAAACTGCCCGACAGCGCCAAGGCGCTTTCGGACCGGATTTCCGCCGCGGTGATGCCGTTCGGGGTCGTGCGCGGGAAGCAATCGGCGAACGGCGGCGCGGACATCGGCGCGCTCGTGCAGGCCGGGGTTCCGGCGATCGATCTGGCACAGGATGGGACACGCTATTTCGATATCCACCACACGCCCGACGATACGCTCGACAAGATCGACCCCGCGCAATTGCGGCAAAATGTGACAGTTTGGGCCGCGACTCTGGCGATTCTGGCGAACAGCTCGAACGACGAGCTTCCCTAGTGTGACGGAGAAATGACAGAATCCCGCCGCCGCCGACCATCTCAATTATTTTTGTTGACGATTCATGCGGAACGGCTAAATCCCGCGGCTCGCGGTACGGGAAGTTTTCCCGGACGCGTTAAGGCATTTTAGGGAGCCCACACATCATGAAGAAGTTTGCTGCTATCGCCGTTGCTGCCAGCATGTTCGCCCTCGCCGCTTGCGGTGAAAAGGCTGCTGAAGAAGCCACCACCGAAGCTCCTGCCGCTGAAGCGGTTGCTGAAGAAGGCGCCGACGCCGCTGCTGCTGGCGCTGAAGCCGCTGCCGCTGGTGCCGACGCTGCTGCTGCTGGTGCAGAAGCTGCTGCTCCGGCCGCTGACGCTGCTGCAACCGCTGCTGCTCCGGCTGACGCCGCTGCTGCTCCGGCCGCTGCTGCTCCGGCTGAAGAAAAGAAGTAAGTCGCAGCCCTTCGGGGCGTTGACTGAAACGAGATTGGGGCGGTCTTCCTTCGGGAAGGCCGCCTTTTTCTTTGCCTGCACGGCGAGATGAAACCCGGTGGGCGGTCAGGCGTCATTCGGGTTGGAAAGGAAAATCCGATGCCGACGCCCACCCCGCCCTTCGATCTCAGGGGGCTCGATCATATCGTTTTGCGGGTCACGAACCTCGACCGGATGCTCGCCTTCTATCGCGAGGTTGTCGGCTGTATCGACGAACGCGAGCAGGCGGAAATCGGCCTGTTTCAGCTGCGCGCCGGGCAATCGCTGATCGATCTCGTGACGATCGACGGCCGCCTTGGCGCGACCGGTGGCGCGGCTCCAGGCAGCGAGGGGCGGAATGTCGACCATTTCGCACTCGCCATCGCTCCGTTCGACGAGGCCGCGATCCGCGCACATCTTGATCGCCACGACGTCGCTATCGAACAATCGGGACCCCGATACGGCGCAGAGGGCGAAGGCCCGTCGATCTATTTCCGCGATCCCGAAGGAAATCTGATCGAACTCAAGGGTCCCGCGACAAGCAACGTATAGACTTGCGGCCCGGCGCTGTCTAAGGCGCGGGGCAGTAGTCGGGGAGTAGCGCAGCCTGGTAGCGCATCTGCTTTGGGAGCAGAGGGTCGTAGGTTCGAATCCTATCTCCCCGACCACATTAGCTTTCAAAGTAGGTCGTGATAGAATCAGGTGGCCCTGTCGAGCTAAAATTTCTCGCTGCTCGCTGGCGTGTTAGAAATTTCGGACGCATCCCGCTCAACCTTTTTTACTGCGTCCATAATAGTCGCGGCTTTCTTCAATGCTTCGCCGTCTGCGCGCTCACCATCGAGCTCTCGTTTGATTTCGACTAGAATGTTTTGCTTAATCTCATCAAGAAAATGATAGTGAGATGTGACATCTCCTTCATCAATCACTTTAGCGCGATGTGGCAAAGCAGCCTTTAGCACATTTTTCATGTGATCTAGTTTAACAAATTGATTTGCGTCCTTGATGCCTATTGTTAGCATTTTCATAATAGCCCAAGATCCAATTATGACAGACGAATAGGCGGAGTAGGCAGACCACAATGGTTCTTCTACGTATGGCCGCTCCACTTCTGCTCGCAGACCGGAAATAGTCTCCTCGAAATCTTTAACGAGCATCATCATTTCGAGCATCTCTCGAAGGTTCTCGTTTTCGGGCACCTCTTTCGCGACTGCGTCCAGCTTCAACATAGACAACGTCAAAGCGGGGCCTTGTAGACTACTCAGTTTCAGAACGGCGTCCCAAAGATGATCGACAGCTTCAAGTCGTCTCTTATCAATCTGAGCCGCGCGACTTGCTCGACCACTTAGAGCGCCATCACGAAGTACAGAGATTTCCGCCTCTCGATTTCGAAGATTGCTTTTAAGACGCTCTTCGGAGTTCCGCAGTTGGCTACGAATTTCTTCAGTTTGAATATCGACGGTCACCTTCACTCGACTCTCGATGAAAGTTTTTAGCCAGACACGAACACCAAATGCGAAGATGCCACATAGAGCCAATGCGATTGCCAAGACCGAGGCCGGAAGCTGTATCAAATGCATCCCAATCTTACCCGGCCGACGTCGCGATCAGCCGCGCATAGAAATCGATCATCCGCTTGAAACTGTCGATCGTCATATGTTCGTTGGTGCCGTGGATCATCGCGGTTTCCTTGAGCGTGAAGTGCATCGGCATGAAGCGGTACACATCCTCGGAAATCGGCCCCATGCTGCGGCTGTCGGTCGCGCCGACGACCAGGAATGGGGCGACGATGGCATCGGGCGCATCGGCGCGCGCCGCCGCGACGACATATTTCCAGCCTTGCGAGCTGGTCGACGACACGCGCGACGGCTCGTTCGGCGGTTTCACCCAGCTGAGACTGACCGGCGCATCGCCGACCGCCGCCTTCGCGCGCGCCATCACGTCGGCCGAGCTGTTCCACGGCGCGATACGATAATTGATCAACGCCGTGGCCGATTGCGGCAGCACATTTTCCTTGGGGCTTCCCTGAAGCATCGTCGGCGCGATCGTCGTGTGGAACGCCGCAGCCGACGAAGGCGAAGCCGAAAGCTGCTTTTTCAGCACCGGGCCGAGCAGCCACTGGTTCGCGACCGCCAGCTTCGTCGTGCCGCCCTTGTGCGCAGCCAGCGCCTCGACCATCGCCGCACCGGGGCCGCGCATTTCGATCGGGAACGGGCTTTCGGTGATCGCGAGCACGGCGCGCGCCAGCGTCGTCACGCCGGTTTCGGCGGGCGGCATCGAACTGTGCCCGCCGGGTGCGTTGGCGGTGACCTTGAGCGTCGCATAGCCCTTTTCGGCGACGCCGATCAGGATGGCGGGCCCGTCGATCACCGGGGTGTCGCGCAGCACGACGCTGCCCTCGTCGAGCGTGTAGAGCGCACGCACGCCCTCGGCCTTCAGCTTGGCGGCAGCCGCGACAGCGCCCGATCCGCCGGCTTCCTCGTCGTGCCCCGACACGAGGTAGATGCCGCGCTTGGGCTGGAAGCCTTGCGCCGCCAGCGCCTCGATCGCTTCGAACAGCCCGATGAGCGAGCCCTTGTCGTCGACCGTGCCGCGGCCCCACACCGCCTTTTCGGCGATCGTTCCCGCAAAGGGGGGATATTTCCAGTCCTTTTCGGTGCCCTCGGTAACGGGCACGACATCCTGATGCGCCATGACGATGATCGGTGCGAGCGACGCGTCGCTGCCCGGCCAGTGATAGACGAGCGTCCGGTTCGGCAGGATCGTGCGCGCCATGACGCGGTGCGTCGCCGGATAGGTCGCCGCGAGCCAGCTATGCAGCCGGTCCCATTCGGCGACGTCATTCTCGGCCGGGTCTTGGTGCGAGATCGTCTTGATCTGCGCCGCGGCGCTCAGATGGCCGACGGCGGCATCGAGATCATAGGCCGGCACGGCGGCGAGCCGGATGGCGCTGCCGTCGGCGATGTCCTTGGGCGCGAAGGTCGCGGTCCGTACCGCCACCGTCCCAGCAACCACAGCAACGATCGCAAGACCGCCGAGCAAAATCATTCGCCGCTTCCCCATGTCCCTCTCCTTCTGCCCGCGCAATGGAGAGGTATCGGTTTCGATTTGCAAGGGAAAATGGTGGAGGAAATGGTGGGCCCGGCAGGACTCGAACCCGCAACCTAGCCGTTATGAGCGGCCAGCTCTAACCGTTGAGCTACAGGCCCCCTTTTTGAAACCCGGTGGGGGTGTGCGGGCGATAGCGGAGGCCGCGCCGCATTGGCAAGCGCCAACGATCAGGATGCCGGCTTTGAAGGAACCCTTCGTTCGGCCATCGCCAATATTCCCGCGGCGGTAGTCGCCTCAACGCCGCGGCGCGCGAGGTGGTCGAGCACAATGTCCCACCAGCGATAGAAGAGGTAGAGATCCGCAACACTGCGGACATAAGGCGTATTTCCCGGCTGCAGCGACGGCGAGTGGAACGAGAAGTTGAGCACCGGAAGGCGCGCCGCGATCGCGATATCGATCGCCTTGCACGCGCGTTCGGCGGGGATCCCCTCGGGCGTCAGCGCGATCCGCTCGACAAGCCCCAGACGCGCGAGCGCGGCGCCGGCGTGGGTGCCGTTTCGCGCGACGCGGTGATAGATGCGGCGTCCCGCTCCCCCGAGCAAGCCGCCGAAGACGGTGGTGACCGGCATCTCGAGCACGGCGCCCTGCCCCGTCCGAACCCACCAGGGATGCAGCGGCGCGTCGCGATAGTCGGGGCCGTGCCCGGCGCGATAATCGAACCCGCTGCGCACCGATGTGTCGCAGCGGAAGCCCAGTTCGGCGAGCATCGCGGCGGTGTCGGAGCCGAGGCCGTAACGGCCGGCGCGGTAGACGACCGGCGCGATGCCGAAGCGATCGCGGATCGCATCACGCAGCGCCGTCATCTTCGCGCGCTGCAACGCGGCGGGCAGGCTTCCGGTATAGCTGTTGCGCTCGTTCACATCCTCATCGTGCGGCGGGGTTACCCAGGGATGGAGCTGCGCGCCGATTTCGCAGCGGCCGCCATCCTGCGCCGCACCCAGGATGCCTACCGCGCGGTCGTCGGCGACGATCGGCCAATCGACCAGATAGATGGGGCGAACCGCGGCACGCTCGAAATAGCTCTGGCATTCGGCGAGCGCGGGAACCGACGCGAGACGATAGCCGGTGCGCGCGAAGGGCGCGGCCCAGTCGAAATCCTCTTCGGTGTCGATCGTGACCCAGAATCGGGGGCGCTCACCGGCGTCCAGTTCGATCAGGTCCGATGCGGCCGGATACGCAAAGAAATTGCCCGCAGGCTGCACCATGCTCCCCTTTGCCCCGAAAGGCTGGCCGACAGACCTACTCGCCTTGCTGGGCTTCCAGCTCGACTTCGGCCTTTGAGTTGGCGGAGGGCAGGTGCAAGGTCAAGGCGTTATGCCCGATATCGAGGCGTCCCCCGCTACCGCGCGCGAGGCTGTCGACGAGGCGAAGCGAGAAACCGAGGCTGAGCACCGCGGCGCCGGGCGCTTCGCCTTCGGGGCTGAACCCCGGGTCGAGCAGGTCCGCCGCCGTGGCAAAGCGGATCGTCGCGGGGCGGACGACCCGCAGCTGGAGCATGTCGTCGTGCCGCGATTCGGTCACCAATTGCCCAACCAATATTGCCCCCGGTTCGGATACATCGACCAGCGCCGTCAGCAGGCGGCCAACCATCCGCCGGACATCCGCGTCGCCGGCAAGCCCGAGGAACGGTCCCCCGACGCGCGAGATGCTGAGATCGACGCGCTGGTCAGCGAGGAGCGCGGCAAGTTCGCTTTCGACTTGCGTCACCACCACGCCGATATCGACGACCTCGTCCGACGGGGCGCCGGTGCCCGCCGAGCCGCTGCGCGCCGCGGTCTCCAGATCGTCGATGATCGATTGTACCGACGCGGCATCGGCGACGATCGTTTCGGCCATCCCACGATAGCCGTGACTGACCGGCCCGAACATCTGTCCCGAAATAATCTGCGCAAAACCCGAAATGGCATTCAGCGGGCTGCGAAGCTCGTGGATGAGCTGACGGATCGAATCGCCCGAATCCTCCGACGCCGGCCGCCCAAAGGGCATTTCATTGCGGTGCGGGCGGCGCGCGCTCGCGCGGTAACCGCGGAACTGCCCTGTCGCCGGGTCGAACCAGGGCAGCGCCGAAAACCGCCATTCGCCCGCCTCCGCCGGCGTCCCTTCCAGCAGCATGCGCGCGTTGATGATTTCGGCGCGCTGGCGAAAGGCGCCCGCGGCAACGCCGTCGGTGCCCGGCTCGCCGCCATAGGCCGCCTCGGCGATCGACAGGCCGATCACCGCGCCACGCGTCACGCCCTCGACCCAGTGGACGACGCCATCGGGGCCGGTTTCGAACAGGAATGCCGCGCGCGGCGCCCGCGATTGGGCGGGCTGAGTGCGCGTCGACTGATATTTGTCGATCCGACGAACGAGTTCGCTGATCTGGCTCGGATGCCCCTCGCTCGCGGGTTCGGGCGTCGCTTCGGCTGTGGGAGCCGGTTCCTCGTGCGCGGCGGCTTCGGGTTGCGGCAGCGCGACCGACGCGCTGCCCAGGCTGGCGAGCGCGCGATAAACACCGTGCGGCAAGTCGGAGCGTCCCGCCAGCACCGACCGTGCCATCGCGCTCGTCGCCGGCAGCAGCGCCAGCCAGTCGGCTTCGGCGAGCCGCGCATCGCGCAGCATGATCGCCGACACCGCCGGCACATCATTGGCATAGAGCGCGACGAGCGGTGCAAAACGGCCATGGCGCGCGACGGCGCGCGCGCAGTCGCGCCGTACCGATTCGGGCACACGCTGCCTGAGTACGGCAAGCGCGTGCAGGCTGCGGCGAATATCGTCATCGGACAGTTGATTGCCGCGCTGCGCCAGAATATCGGTAAGTTGTCGCCAGGCAGTGATGCTCGCACGGCGATCCGCAGGCGCCTGGCGCAAGATGGTCGCAATCATCGAGTCAGCAGTCACGCGAAATCAGCCCCACAGCCTTGGTCGTTGGTTAGCATATGCTTACCGGCTAGCGTGAATCATCCGGTCATGAAAGTGCCTTAACCCTCCACGTCGCATTGTGGGACAATTGCAATCGCCTGAAATAATATTATGGTCACCGCAGTTTTGGAAAGCGGATGTTTCAATGATGGCTAGTCAGAAATTCGATCAGATTGATTTGCAGATACTGGGCGAGCTGCAAAAAAACGGGCGGATGACGAATGTCGAACTGGCACAAATGGTGGGGCTGACGGCTCCGCCATGTCTCCGACGTGTCCGGGCGCTCGAGGAATCGGGGGTCATCCGGTCCTATCACGCCGACCTCGACGCATCGAAGCTCGGCTATGGAATCACCGTCTTTGCGATGGTCAGCCTGCGCAGCCAGGCCGAATCCGACCTGAAAGCGTTCGAGGACTATGTCGGCGGGCTCGCCGAGGTGCGCGAATGCTATATGCTGAACGGCGAGATCGACTTTTTGCTGAAGGTCGTCGCGCGCGACCTGCAGAGCTTCCAGTCGTTCCTGACCGCGCACCTGACGTCGGCGCCCAACGTCACCAGCGTCAAAACCTCGCTGACGATTCGCACCGCGAAACAGCTGGCGGGAATTCCCGTCGAACCCTGAGATTGCAGGTCGGCCATAAGAAAAGGGCGCCATCCTGACCGGACGGCGCCCTTTTTCTTTTGTGCGGAGCGCGCGATCAGTTCGTCGCGGGAGCCGCCGGGGTAGCCGCCGCAGCGGGAGCCGCCGCGGGTGCATCCAGCTTGACCACCCAAAGGTCGGCCAACCGCTTGCGGGGGCCGGCCACCTGGCCGAAGCTGGCCTTGGCGGCCGCCTTGTCGCCCGAAAGTGCCTGGGCAACGCCGAGGCGATACGTCCACATGTCCTTGTCCGCTGCGCCCTTTGCCGCCGCCTGATAGAGCGGAATCGCATCGGCATAATGACCATAGCCGACCAGCGCGTCGGCGGTGGCACCCGCCGTCTTGGGGTTGGTCAGCGTCGAAGGCTGCTTGGAATAGGCCACGATGGTCGATGCCTCGTTGCCGGCGCGCGCCTTCTGGTCATCGCGCCGGGCCGCCAGCTTCGCGTCGGTGCCCGGGAAAACCTTCTTCTGCTCGCCTTCCTGGATAACGGCGACGGCTTCGCCCGGCAGGCCGTCGCTGGCCGCAAGCGCGCTATACTCGTCATATTCGAGGCGTTCGGTCATCGCGCCCGCCGCGCGCATCAGGCGCATAACGTCGAGCGTAACGGATTCCTGTTCCTTCGGCGTCCCGGCAGCCGGCCCGGCCTGCAGCACCGAAAACAAGGTCTGACGCCAGACTTGCGGCTGACTATAGTCGCGCAGGCGCAAGGTCATCAGGCCTAGCATCTCGTCGTTGCGCTTTGCCGCCTGCAAAGCCTTGATCGGCCGGACATACAGTTCGTCCGACGGACGCTGACCCGCGGCGCGGCTTGCCTCGATCGCGGCCTTGGCGATCGTGATGCCCTGATCGACCTGACCCGAGCTGAGATAGCTGTCCATCAACAGAATGGGCACATTGGCTTCGGTCGAACCCGCGGCTCGCGCGGCTTCGAGCCGCTTGATCGCCTTCGGATAGTCCTTCGCCGCATAAGCGAAATTGCCCGAGAAGAAGCTGTAGACCGCGAGATTTTCCGGCGGGGTCAGACCCGAATCGAGCATCGCATCGAGCGCCTGTCCCTGAACCGCCTGGTCCTTGTTCAGGATGCCGAGCTGGAGCTGGTAGAAGCCGAGGAGATATTTATCGTCGGGCGCGGTGGCGGTCCCCTGCCCTTCGGTCAGCGCCGCCTGCAACGCCGCGGCGTCCTTTGCGGTGGTCGCGTCGGTCATTTTCTTGAGCGCGGGGCCGAACCCCTTGCTTGCCGACAGACCCTTGCCCTTCGCCTCTTCTTCCTTCTTCGGCTTCTCTTTCTTCTGAGCGGTAGCCGGGGTCGCAGTCGCCATCAGCGCGCAGCCCAGCACGGCGGCCATCGCCGTTGCGGGCATCGAGCGGAAACGGTTAAACATCGAAATCTCTCCTTTTACTCGGCCGCCTTCGCCCAGGCATGCGCTTTGGCGCACACAGGTTCGGCCGCGCGTCGTAAACGCGGCTAAACCCGTCGCGTTGCCAAGGCAAGACAGGCGGTATCGATATTTCAATGGAGAAAAGCGGCTGAACCGAAATTGAACCCGGTCTGCCGGTCCGGGCCGCACAGCGTCAGGGCCGGCGGTCAGGCGATCGCGTCGATTGCCAGGTTGATCCGGCGCAGCACGGCGGGGTCCCCCGGCGCGCCCTCGATCGCCGCTTCGGCGAGTTGGATCAGCGGGATGATGCCAAAGGTCGCGGCGAGCCCTTTCAGGCGGGTTGCCGCCATTTCCCAGTTCGCATCGCAGCGCGATCGGCGCATCAGGTCGGACAGGTCGCGCGCGCTGCCGGTGAAGGCGGTGCGCAGATCCATCGCCATCGCCGGATCGTCGCCGAACGCCGCGCTGAGATATCGGTCGAGGGGGCCGCTGTCGAAAGACATTCCACAGGATTGGCAGCTTGTAGTTAAGTTTCCGTTTCATGGCGGCCATTTGATGCTAAGATGGCAGGATGACGGGGGAAAAGAAAATCGTTGGATTGTGGCGGAATTCCGCGACAAACCAGGAAGCGGACAGCGCGGAACCGGCAGAAGTGGCGGCGCCCGAACCCGCGCTCGCGCCCGAAACCGAGGCGCCCACCGAACGGAATTGGCTCGACATGTCCTCGCTCGATGACGCCGGGGATATCGACGAAGCGCCACGCGCTGCGCCGGCCTGGCGCGAACGCGGTGCCCCGGCACTGCTTATCCTTCTGGCGGTCGGCTGGACGGGGTTCGCGCTTTCCGTCGCAACAGGCGGCTTTGCACGCAGCCCGGCCCTCTCCGTCTGGCCCACACTGGTCGCTACGATCGCGATGCCGCTGACGCTGCTTGCGGTGCTGTGGATGGCCTTGCTCCGATCGGGCCGGTCCGAACAGGCGCGTTTCGCCCGGGTCGCGGCCGCGCTTCGCGAAGAGAATATGGCGCTGAACCAGTCGATGCATTCGCTCGGCTTGCATCTGGCCGATGCGCAGAAGCAGCTCGGCGAGCAGGCGAAGATCGTCCAGCAGCTCGGCCTCGACACCGTATTGCGGCTGGGTGAAAGCAGCGACAAGCTCGCCAGCAATGCCTCGGTCATCGCCAATGCGCACGACCAGCTCGCACGCTCGGGCGATGTCGCGCTGCAGCGGATGGATGGGCTGCTCGCCGGCCTGCCCCGGATCGACGACGTCGCGCAGCGGCTCGCGGTCAATTTCCGCGAAGCCGGTCTCGTCGCGCACCAGCAGGGCGCCAATCTCGAAGCCCGGCTCGCGGCGCTTGGCGAGGAAGCGGCCAAGGCGGCGCAGACCGGAACCGAAACGACTGCGACCATGCTCGAGGCGATCGTCGCGCTGCAGGAACAGACGAAGGAAACCGAAGCGGAACTGCTCGCCGCGTCGGCGCAGGTTGCCAACGAGCAAGGCGCCGTGCTTGCGCAAATGACAAAGGTAGCGGCCACCGCACGCGATGACATGACCTCGACCGTCGCCGCGATGACGGGCCAGATGGATCAAAGCTGGCGGCAGTTCCGCGAAGGCGTCGACGACGCCGGCGCGCTGATGGATGCGAAGCTCGGCCTCGCCCGCGATGCCGGAAATGCGATGGGCGTGCAGCTCGCGGCGCACGCCGACGCCAGCGACGCGCTCGCCTCGCGCATCACCGCGCATGTCGCCGAAGTCGGCAAGCAGCTCGAAATCCTTGATGTCAGCGTCAGCGCCAGCACGGGGGTCATCGGCCGCTCGATCGACGATACCAAAGCGCAGCTCGGCGCCTTCATGCAGGAAGTGCAGAGCGGCAACGCCTCGGCGCATCAGCTTATCACCCATGCCGAATCGCTGCTCCTCGCGCTCGATGCCGTGACGCGCGAACTCGACGAAACGCTGCCGCACGCGCTCGACCGTATCACCTCGCACGGCAAGACGACGCAGACGGCGCTGTCGCAGCTCCGCCCGATCCTCGATGCGTCGGAACTCGTCGCGCAATCGACGGCGTCGCACGTCAACGCCGTCCAAGCGACGCTGAAGGCGAACGAGGAACAGATGGCGGGTCATGCGACCAGCCAGCAGGCGCTTGTCGACCGCATCAACGGCTCGCTCGCCGACGCCGAGACGGCGCTCGCCAAGCTGCGCGAAGGTGCCGACGAATTCGCAGAACAGGGCGGCGCGCGCATGATCGCGACGCTGGGCGAAGTTCGCGCCACCGCCGATTCGGCGGCCGACGAAGCGCGACTGACGCTCGAAAAGCTGGTGACGAGCGCGCGCGAGACGATGCAGGCGACCGCGACCGATGCGATCGACGCCGCGTTCAAGAACGAGATCATGGCACAACTCAGCGCGATCGAGGAAGCCTCGGCGCGCGCCGTCGCCGCCGCCAACGGCGCCGCCGACCGCTTGATGCGCCAGCTGATCACGATCATGGACACCAGCGCGAGCGTCGAACAGCGCGTGAGCGAAGCCGAACAGGCGATCGCCGCGTCGGACCGCGACTCGCTCGCGAAACAGGTCGGCTTGCTGACCGAATCGCTGAAATCGACCGCGATCGACGTCACCAAGATATTGTCGAGCGAAGTCAGCGACATCGCATGGGACGCGTACCTCAAGGGCGACCGCGGCGTGTTCGCGCGGCGTGCGGTCAAGCTGATCGACAATAGCGAGGCCAAGGAAATCCTGCGCATCTATCAGGCCGACGATGGCTTCCACGCCGCGGTGAACCAGTTCATCCACGATTTCGAAGCGATGCTGCGCGTGCTCATCGGCGCACGCGACGGGTCGGCAATCAGCGTGACCCTGCTCTCGTCGGATATCGGCAAGCTCTATGTCGCGCTCGCGCAGGCGATCGACCGCCTGCGGAACTGAGCGGGCTGAAATAAACGGATCGGCGTAGCGGCTTTCGTCCGGAAGCGGACATTCTGAAGTTGCGCGAATGCGTTGACGACGATTCCGGAATTCTTCCCGTCAGCAGACAGTTGTTGAATTCCTCGCGAATCTGTCAGTTCGGCGCGCGCTTCTTGAAATGTGGAGGGTTGATGTTGTCCTCGGCCGCCAGTTTGCGCCAGCGATCGAAGCGCGCAGACGTCAATTTTCCCTCGGCAATCGCTGCCCGGACGGCACAGCCTGGCTCGACGCCATGCGCACAGTCGGAAAAGCGGCAATGCTGCGCCACAATGATGAAATCGTCGAAAACTTCCGATATTCCGGTGGCCGCATCGGACAGTTGCAGCTCGCGCATACCGGGTGTGTCGAGCAGCCAGCCCCCTCCATCGAGTCGATGCATTTCGCGCACGGTGGTGGTGTGGCGGCCCGTACCGTCCCCTGCGCGGATCGCTTGGGTGGCGATGCTATCCGATCCTCGCAAAGTGTTTACGAGCGTCGATTTTCCGACGCCCGAGGATCCAAGAAGCGCAACGGTTTCGCCCTTACCGCACCATGCGGCGAGGCGAGCGACACTGGCAGGGTCGCGGCCATTGACCGATTCGACGCGCAATCCCGGTTCGATCGCGCGTGCGGCCGCCGCAAAAGCCTCCGGGTCGTCCGCCAGGTCGGTCTTGGTGAGAACCACGACGGGATTCACCCCAACCTCGCGTGCCAGCACCAAATAGCGCTCCAGCCGGGCGACGCTAAAATCCTGGTTGCACGAGGCGACAATGAACAGCGTGTCCACGTTGGCGGCGATCATCTGCTCTTTGCGGGGATCGCCCGGTGCACGCCGCTTGAACAGGTTCATTCGCTGCAGGACGCGTACGGGCTCAAATGTATCGCGGTCGATAAGCAGCCAGTCCCCGACTGTCGGATGATCGTCCGACGGCCCCGCGCCCGGAATATAGGGCGAGATGAAACGCTGAAATCCGGCGCCCGTAACGTCGATCTTGCCGCGGTGGACGGCCATCACCCGGACGGGATGGCATTGCCGGGCTTCCTCGCTAGTGACCTGTTCGCGGAAATGGGCCTTCCAGCCTAGAACTTCTAAAGTCTTATCGGGCGATTTCATACAGCCGCAGACGGCCTCTCATTAAGCCCAATGCGCGGGTTCTGGCCGTCGGTTACGGTCCACAAAAGCGCGCACTGAAATGTGGGCACCTGCATTGGCAGGGCAACCTCTGGGCGCGGTATACGGCCGCATTCCTCTGGTGGCCAGCTTGTAGCGAATATTAGCGGGGCACCCATTGTCCGACTTTCGTCCCAAAGCAGGCATGTCGGATCGGCAATCGGGCTGCCGCTATTTAGGTCCGCCCGCTGAGCACGTCGGGGTCGGCCCAGCCGTTCACATAGGCGACGTAATAAAGGACGAAGGCGACCGTCGCGGCGATCGTCATCTGGAGCAGGATGCGTCCGGGGCGGAAGGCCGCTGGCGCGCCCGGTTCCTGCCCGCGCACCAGCGGCGTCGCGTCATCGCTTGCGCGGCGGCCGTGGAAGGGCAGCACGAAGAAGGCGCTGAACGCCCAGAACAGCAGGTAGATGGCGAGCGCCGAGGTCCATTTCATCGTCGTGGGTCCGTTCAGATGGTGACGAGCATCACGTCGACGACGGGCTTTTTGCCCGTCCAGTCGGTCGCGACGCGGCGCACGCCGAGGCGGATCGCCTCGCGGAGCTTTTCCTCGTCGCGCGCCGGGCCGGTGGCGGCCTGTTCGGCGGCTTCGCGCATCTCGTCGATAAAGGCTTCGCGCTCGTCCTCGACGGGCACGCCGCGATAGCTGATCGCGCTTTCGACGAAACGCTTTGCGGAGAAGATCGCCGCGACGGTGATATGGCCGTGGAGCGAGAGTTTGCGCCGTTCGTTGATCGTCTCGCCGTCGGCGGGCAGGATCACGTCGCCGTCGAGGATCAGACGTCCTGCATGAACGCGTTCGACGATCTTCGCCGGACCGGGCGCCAGTCGTACCAGATCGCCATTTTCCTGCACCAGCGCATCGGGAACGCCGCGTTCGAGCGCGAAGCGTGCCTGTTCGTGCATGTGACGGATTTCGCCATGCACCGGCAGGACGAGCTTGGGCCGCAGCCAGCCATAAAGCGCGGCGAGTTCGGGCTGCCCCGGGTGGCCGCTGACGTGGATATGCGCCTGTTTTTCGGTGACGGTGAGGATGTCTTTCGCAGCAAGCTGGTTCATGATCCGACCGATCGCGACCTCGTTGCCGGGGATCTGCTTCGACGAGAAAACGACCGTGTCGCCCGCCTCGAGCTTGATCTGGTGAATGTCGGCCGCCATGCGCGCGAGCGCTGCGCGCGGTTCGCCCTGGCCTCCGGTGGCGATCACCATCACCTTATCGCGCGGCAGGCGCATCGCTTCGTCGAAATCGACCGTCGGCGGGAAATCCTTGAGGTAACCGACCGAGCGCGCAACGCCGAGGATGCGGTCGAGCGAGCGGCCCGCGACGCACAAGGTACGCCCGGTGGCTTTGGCTACGGCGCCCAGCGTCGCAAGCCGCGCGGCGTTCGATGCGAAGGTGGTGACGACCACGCGGCCCTTTGCCGCGCCGACCGCCTGCTCCAGCCCAGCCCGCAGGCCGCCTTCGCTGCCCGATGCCTCGGGGTTGAAGGCATTGGTCGAATCGCAGACGAGAACGTCGATGCCTTCGTCGCCGACCGCGGTCAGCGCCGCGGCGGTGGCAGGAACCCCGAGGATCGGTTCCTCGTCGAGTTTCCAGTCGCCGGTATGGAAGACGCGGCCATAAGGCGTGTCGATCACCACCGCGCTCATTTCGAGGATCGAGTGCGCGAGCGGGATCAGCCGGATGCCGAACGGGCCGAGCTGGAAATTATCGTCGATGTCGACGGTCTTGAGCGTGACCGCTTTCTCCAGCCCCTCTTCGGCGAGCTTGTGCGCGATCAGCCCCGCAGTGAAGCGGTTGGCATAGAGCGGCACGCCAAGGTCGGCGGCGAGATAGGGCAGCGCCCCGATATGATCCTCGTGCCCGTGCGTCAGCACGATGCCGAGCAGATCCTTCTTGCGGTCCTCGATGAATTCGAGGTCGGGCATCACGATGTCGATGCCCGGATAATCGTGGCTGCCGAAGGTCACGCCGAGGTCGAGCATGATCCATTTGCCGTCGCAGCCATAGAGATTGGCGTTCATGCCGATCTCGCCCGATCCGCCCAATGCGAGAAAAAGCAGCTCCTTGCCCGGAGTCGTCATATTGTTGGCTTCCATTGATGATAGAGGTACATCAGCCCGTTCAGCGTCAGGTCGGGCTCGATACGATCGAACAGGTGCGCCTGTTCCTGAAAAAGTGTCGCCAGGCCCCCCGTCGCGATGACGGTGAGCGGTTTGCCGATTTCGGCTTTCATGCGCGCGATAAGCCCTTCCATCATCGAGACATAGCCCCAATAGACGCCGATCAGCATCTGGCTTTCGGTAGTGCGCCCGATAACGCTGCTCGTTGCCGGTGCTTCGATCGCGATGCGCGGCAGTTTCGCCGCCGCCGCGACGAGCGCCTCGAGCGAGAGATTGACGCCCGGCGCGATGATCCCGCCGAGATAGGCGCCGTCGGGGCCGATATGGTCGAGCGTCGTCGCGGTGCCGAAGCTGATGACGAGCTTGTCCTTGCCGGGCTCGACCGCCTGCGCCGAGATCGCGTTGACCGCGCGGTCGGCGCCGACCGACTGCGGCTCGTCGACCTTGAGCGCGATCCCCCAGGTCACGGGCTCGCGGCCCGCGACCAACGCATCGACGCCGAAATATTTATGCGCGAGCAGCTGGAGATTGTGGAGCGCGCGCGGCACGACGGTCGAGATGATGACCGCTTCGACGTCGGCGCGGTCGTGCCCCTCGATCCGCATCAGCTGATCGAGCCACACCATATATTCGTCAGCCGTGCGCCGGTCGTCGGTCGCGATGCGCCAGCGCGCGAGCAGTTCGGTGCCGCGGAACAGTGCGAATTTGGCGTTGGTGTTGCCGACATCGATCGCGAGCAGCATCTCAATTCCCCTCCACGGGCCGGCGTAGTTCGACGTCGCCCGCATGGACCAGCATGGTCTCGCCGCCCTCGCGGCGCAAGCGCAGCGCGCCATCGTCGGCAAGGCCGTCGAAGAAACCGTCGATCCCCTGTTCGGAGACGCGGAGCGGCGTGCCGACCGGATGCGCCTGCGGTAGCCAGGCGCGAACGATGCTTGCCACACCTTCCTGTCGCCACGTCCAGAGCGCGTCGATCATTGCGATACCGAGCGCATTGGCGAAATGATCGCGGTCGAGTTCGACGCCCTTGGCCGCCAGCGTCGCGGTCGGACGGTCGGGCAGTTCGGGCGCGGCGGTCAGATTGACGCCGATACCGATCACCACCGAATTGCCCGTGCGTTCCATCAATATGCCCGCGCATTTGGCGCCATCGATCAGCAGGTCGTTCGGCCATTTGAGCTGCGCGTCGACGCCGGGCGCCAGCGCGGCAACGGTCTTGGCGAGCGCCACTCCGGCGACGAGCGCGAGCGTCGCCGCCGACGGATCGCCTATCGTCAGGTGGACGACGGTCGAGCCCATGAAATTGCCCTGCCCGTCGTTCCAGCCACGCCCGAGGCGCCCGCGCCCGGCGGTCTGGCGATCGGCAACGAGCCAATGGCCTTCACCGACATGCTCGCCGCCTGCCAGCCGCGCCAGCAGGTCGGCGTTGGTTGAGCCAGTCTGCTGGATCCGCTCTATCGGCGGTATCAGAACAGCACCGCGGCGGCGCTGGCCGAAAGGACCGCCAGCACGGGAATGAAGAGATAGCCGATGACCGAGAGCCACAGGGCGCTCGCGGTGATCACCGCATCCTCGACGATCGCGCCGCCGCCCGCGGGGAATTCGGTGTCCGACTTGTCGTCGAAGTACATCGTCTTGATGATCGCGATATAATAGAAAGCACCGATCACCGAGGCGACGATACCCGCAACCGCCAGCGGCACGAGGTTCGCGTTCACCGCGGCCTCGAACACCAGATACTTCGGCCAGAAACCGAAGAGCGGCGGGATGCCGGCGAGGCTGAACAGGAACACCGCCATCGCCGCGGCAAGCCCCGGACGGCGCTGTGACAGGCCGGCGAGCGCCGGGATGCTCTCGACATGATTGCCGTCGGCATCGCGCAGCTGGAGCACGACGAGGAAGGCGCCGAGCGTCGTCAGCATATAGACGAGCAGATAGGTCAGCACGCCCTCGACCCCCTGCTGCGTTCCGGCAGCAAGACCAACGAGCATGAAGCCGACATTGTTGATCGACGAATAGGCAAGCAGGCGCTTGATATTCTTCTGTCCGATCGCGCCGACCGCGCCGAGGATGATCGAGGCGAGCGACAGGAAGATGATGATCTGCTGCCACGCGCCGACCGCGGGGCCCATAGCGTCGATCACGACGCGCGTCATCAGCGCCATTGCCGCGACTTTCGGTGCGGTGGCGAAGAAGGTCGTCACCGGGGTCGGCGCGCCTTCATAGACGTCGGGGGTCCACATGTGGAACGGTACGGCGCTGATCTTGAAGCCGAGGCCCGCGAGCACGAACACGATGCCGAAGATGAGGCCGATGTTGAGTTCGCCGCCCAGCACCTTCGCGATCCCGGCGAAATCGGTCGTCCCGGTGAAGCCATAGAGCAGCGAAATGCCATAGAGCAGCATGCCCGACGCAAGCGCGCCGAGGACGAAATATTTGAGCCCGGCTTCGGTCGACCGCTCGTCGGTGCGCATGAAGCTGGCGAGCACATAGGCCGCGAGGCTGTTGAGCTCGAGCCCGACATACAGCGTCATCAGGTCGCGCGACGAGGCCATGATGCCCATGCCGAGCGCCGCGAACAGGATGAGCGTCGGATATTCGGCGCGCATCCCGCCATTGAAGAAGCGCGGCGCGATGACGATGCAGACGAAGCTCGCGGCATAGATCAAGAGCTTGGCGAAGCCGCCGAAGCTGTCGACCGACAGCGTGCCCGAGAAAACCGTCGCATCGACGCCGAACAGCGCAACGACCGCGGCCGCGGCCGCAGCGAGCGTCAGCAGCGAGCTCAGCTGGTAGAGGCCGACGTTGCGGTCACCGAAGAAGGTGCCGAGCATCAGCGTGATGAGCCCGCCGATCGTCAGGATCAGTTCGGGCCAGATGAGCATCAGGTCGGCGGTCATTGGACGCCTCCTGCGTGGCTCGATCCGTGGGCGGTGTCACCATGCGCCTTGGCGGGCTTCGGCTTGCCGGCGGCAAGGTGCGCGTCGCCCGCGGGCTTCGCCTGAGCAAGGCGCGCGACGACGGTCGTCACGTCGCCGCGCATCGGCGCGAGGAAGCTTTCGGGATAGACGCCCATCCACAGCGCCACGGCGGCCAGCGGCGCCATGATCGTCCATTCGCGTGCGGTCAGGTCGGCCATCGCCTTCACATCGTCCTTGGTCAGTTCGCCGAACACGACGCGGCGGTAGAGATAGAGCATATAAGCGGCACCGAGGATGATGCCGGTGGTGCACACAAAGGCGACCCAGCTCGACGCTTCGTAAATGCCGGCGAGGCTCAGGAATTCGCCTACGAAGCCGCTGGTTCCCGGCAGGCCGATCGACGCCATCGTGAACAGCATGAAGAACAGCGCATAGGCCGGCATGTTCACGGCGAGGCCGCCGTAACGGTCGATCTCGCGCGTGTGGAGCCGGTCATAGATCACGCCGACGCAGAAGAAGAGCGCGGCCGAGACGACACCATGGCTGAGCATGATGATCAGCGCGCCTTCGATGCCCTGCTGGTTGAAGGCAAAGAGACCCGCAGTGACGATCGCCATATGCGCCACCGACGAATAGGCGATCAGCTTCTTCATGTCGCTCTGCGCCAGCGCGACGAGGCTGGTGTAGACCACCGCGATCATCGACAGGCCAAAGACGATCCACATCAGCTGCCCCGACGCGTCGGGGAACATCGGCATCATGAAGCGGATGAAGCCGTACGCACCGAGCTTCAGCAGCACGCCCGCCAGGATCATCGAGCCCGCGGTCGGCGCCTGGACGTGCGCGTCGGGAAGCCAGGTGTGGACGGGCCACATCGGCATCTTGACCGCAAGGCTGGCGAAGAAGGCCAGCCACAGCCACGTCTGCATCTGAACCGGGAAGTCATAGTTCAAGAGCGTCGGGATGTCGGTCGTGCCCGCTTCGTGGATCATCGCGATGATCGCGATCAGCATCAGCACCGATCCGAGCAGCGTGTAGAGGAAGAATTTGAACGCCGCATAGATGCGGTTCGCGCCGCCCCAGATGCCGATGATGAAATACATCGGGATAAGGCCAGCCTCGAAGAAAATGTAAAAGAGCAGCAGATCCTGCGCGCAGAACACGCCGATCATGATCGTTTCCATGACGAGGAACATCGCCATGTAGAGGCCGACGCGCTGCTTGATCGCGTCCCAGCTCGCGAGGATGCAGAGCGGCATCAGGAAGACACTGAGCATGATGAGCATCAGCGCCATGCCGTCGATACCGAGGGCGTATTGGAAACGGCCGAACAGGTCGGCGCGCTCGGTAAACTGCCACTGCGCGCCGCCGATATCGAACTGCGCCCACATCACGCAACCGAGAACGAAGGTCGCCAGCGTCGCGCCCAGCGCGACGAAGCGCGACATCTTGTCGCCGACGAACAGGCAAAGGATGGCGGCGACCGCGGGGACCGCCAGCATCAGCGAAAGGATCGGAAAGCCGCTCACAGGAAATTCACCATGGCCCAGCTGGCGAGGCCGACAAGACCGAGCAGCATCACAAACGCATATCCATAAACATAACCCGATTGCAGCCGGACCGCGAGACGGGTCCCCCCAGCGACGAGCGCTGCGGCGCCATCGGGACCGAAGCGGTCGATGGTGCCTTCATCCCCGCGCTTCCAAAAGAAGCGTCCGATCGCGAAGGCGGGCTTCACGAAGAGGATGTTGTAGAGCTCGTCGAAATACCATTTGTTGTACAGGAACTGGTGGAGCAGCTTGAACTGCGCCACGAAGCGCGCCGGCAGGCTGGTGTTGCGGATATAGCTGTTCCACGCGAGGAACAGGCCGATCGCCATCACCGTGAACGGCGTCCACTTCACCCAGGTCGGCACTTCATGCGCATGGTGCATCAGCTCGGCGTCGAACGCGAGGCTGCCCTTCCAGAACGCCAAGCCCTCTTCGGGGTAGATGAACTGGTGGTGGAACGCCATGCCCGCGAACACCGCGCCGATCGACAGCACGACCAGCGGGATGAGCATCGAAAGCGGGCTTTCGTGGGGGTGATAGCCCGCGGTGCCGTCGCCGTGCGCTTCATGATGGTGCGCGTGCGCATGATCGTCGGCCGAATGTTCTTCGGAGGGATCCTCATGCTCGCCATGAACCGCGTGCTGGATATGCTCGCTCTGTTCCCAGCGCGCCTTGCCATAGAATGTCAGGAAGACGAGGCGCCACGAATAGAAGCTGGTGAGGAAGGCGACGAAGACGCCGACCCAGAAGGCGATGACGCCGCCGCCGCCGCTCGCATAAGCGGCCTCGAGGATGCCGTCCTTCGAATAGAAGCCGGCAAAACCCGCAACCCCGGCGATACCGACGCCGGTGATCGCCAGCGTGCCGAGCATCATCGCCCAATAGGTGATCGGGATCTGTTTCCGCAGTGCGCCATAGTAACGCATGTCCTGTTCATGGTGCATCGCATGGATGACCGAACCGGCACCGAGGAACAGCAAAGCCTTGAAGAAGGCGTGCGTGAACAGGTGGAACATCGCGGCGCCATAAGCGCCCGCGCCCGCGGCGAAGAACATATAGCCGAGCTGCGAACAGGTCGAGTAAGCGATGACGCGCTTGATGTCCCACTGCGTCGTCGCGACGGTCGCGGCGAAGAAGCAGGTCGCGGCGCCGACGAACATCACGACGCCCTGCGCGACGTCCGAGGTTTCGAACATCGGCGACAGGCGGCAGACCATGAAAACGCCCGCGGTGACCATCGTCGCGGCGTGGATCAGCGCCGACACCGGGGTCGGGCCTTCCATCGCGTCGGGAAGCCAGGTGTGGAGGCCGAGCTGCGCCGACTTGCCCATCGCGCCGATGAACAGCAGCAGGCAGAGGATCGTCATCGTGTCGAGACGCATCCCCAGGAAGCTGATCGTCGAACCCGCCATGCCCGGTGCTGCGGCGAGGATCTCGGGGATCGAGACGGTGCCGAACACAAGGAAGGTGCCGAAGATGCCGAGCATGAAGCCAAGGTCGCCGACGCGATTGACGACGAACGCCTTGATCGCCGCGGCATTGGCGCTCGGTTTCTTGTACCAGAAACCGATGAGCAGATAGGATGCGAGACCGACGCCTTCCCAGCCGAAGAACATCTGGACGAGATTGTTCGCGGTCACGAGCATCAGCATCGCGAAGGTGAACAGCGAGAGATAGGCAAAGAACCGCGGCTGGTCCGGGTCTTCCTCCATATAGCCCCAGCTATAGAGGTGGACGAGCGCCGACACCGTCGTGATCACGACGAGCATCACCGCGGTCAGCGTGTCGACGCGAAGTTCCCAATTGAACTGAAGCGCGCCCGACGAAACCCAGTGCAGCACGGTGACAACTTCCGGCGTCCCCGTGTTCCATACGAACGACAGGAAGATCGGCCAGCTCAAGGCACAGCTGGTGAACAGCGCGCCCGTCGTCAAGATTTTCGACGGCACATTGCCGATCACGCGCTGGCCGAGACCTGCGATGATTGCCGCGAGCAGCGGCAGGAAAACGATCGCCTGGATCACCGGTTTACCCCTTCATCCGGTTGGCATCGTCGACGGCAATCGTGCCGCGGCCGCGGAAGTAAATAACGAGAATGGCAAGACCGATCGCGGCTTCACCCGCAGCGACGGTCAGCACGAACATCGAGAAGACCTGCCCGACGAGATCGCCGAGCGCCGCGCTGAATGCGACAAGGTTGATGTTCACCGCGAGCAGGATGAGCTCGATCGCCATCAGGATGACGATGATATTCTTGCGGTTGATGAAGATGCCGAGCACGCCGAGCGTGAAGAGCACCGCCGAAACGGCGAGATAATGGCCGACCGAAATCACAGTTCCATCCCCTGCCCGACGCCCGGATCGACCAGCCGCGTCGCATCCTGCGGACGGCGCTGGTTCTGCTTCGAGATATTCTGGGTGCGCACGCCGCCGCGCTTGCGGTGCGTCAGCACGATCGCGCCGATCATCGCGACGAGGAGGACGATGCCCGCCGCCTCGAACAGGAAGATGTAGCGCGTGTAGAGCAGTTCACCGATCTGCTGGATATTGCTCTTGTCGCTGACGACCGGCGCAGCGCGCGCCGCGAGGTCGACCCCGCCCGCACTCCATGCGCCGACCGCGAAGATCAACTCAGCAGCAAGGATGATCGCGACGAGCGCCCCGAGCGGCAGATAGCGCACGAAACCAGCGCGCAGCTCGGCGAAATCGATGTCGAGCATCATCACGACGAAGAGGAACAGCACCGCGACCGCGCCGACATAGACGATGACAAGCAGCATCGCGATGAATTCGGCGCCCGCGAGCAGCATCAGACCCGCCGCGTTGAAGAAGGCGAGGATCAGCCACATGACGCTGTGGACCGGATTGCGTGCGAAAATGACCATCGCGGCCGACGCAATGACGATCGTCGCGAACAGGTAAAAGGCGAAGAGTTGGATCATGTGCGCGCGCCCTTATCGATAGGGCGCGTCGGCGGCAAGATTCGCCGCGATCGCGCGTTCCCATTTGTCGCCGTTGGCGAGCAGCTTGGCCTTGTCATAGAGCAGTTCTTCGCGCGTTTCGGTCGCGAATTCGAAGTTCGGCCCCTCGACCACCGCATCGACCGGGCATGCTTCCTGACAGAAGCCGCAATAGATGCACTTGGTCATGTCGATGTCGTAACGCGTCGTGCGGCGCGAACCGTCTTCGCGCGGCTCGGCCTCGATCGTGATCGCCTGCGCCGGGCACACCGCTTCGCACAGCTTGCACGCGATGCAGCGTTCCTCACCGTTCGGGTAACGGCGCAACGCATGCTCGCCGCGAAAACGGGGCGACAGCGGGTTCTTCTCGAACGGATAGTTGATCGTCGCCTTCGGCTTGAAGAAATATTTCAGCGTGAGGGCGTGCGCCTTCACAAACTCCCACAGCGTGAAGCTTTTGATGAGGTGGGCAATGGTACTCATGAATACCTCGTCAGCATCAGATAGCCGGAGATCAGGAAGATCCAGAGAAGCGAGATCGGCAGGAAGATTTTCCAACCCAGCCGCATCAGCTGGTCATAGCGGTAGCGCGGGACGGTCGCCTTGACCCAGCTGAAGACGAAGAAGAAGAACAGGATCTTCGCGAACAGCCAGATGATGCCGGGGACGGCATAAAGCGGCGCCCAGTCGATCGGGGGCAGCCAGCCGCCCCAGAAGAGCACCGCGTTGAGCGTGCACATCAACAGGACGTTGGCGTACTCGCCGAGCCAGAAGAGCGCGAAGCTCATCGACGAATATTCGGTCTGGTAACCGGCGACGAGTTCGCTTTCGGCTTCGGTCAGGTCGAACGGCGCGCGCGCGGTTTCGGCGAGCGACGAGATGAGGAACATCACCGCGAGCGGGAAGAGCAGCAGGTTGAAGCCGAAGGCATTGACGATGCCAAGCCCGTGGCCCTGCTGCGCTTTCACGATCTCGTTCATGTTGAAGCTGTCGGCGAAAAGCACGACGCCGATCAGGATGAAGCCGATCGACACTTCATAGGAGATCATCTGCGCCGAGGCACGCATCGCCGAAAAGAAGGGATATTTCGAGTTCGACGCCCAGCCCGACAGGATCACGCCGTAGACGCCAAGCGACGAGATCGCGAGGATGTAGAGCAATCCGACGTTGATGTCGGCGAGCACCGCGCCCGAATTGAACGGGATCACCGCCCAGGCGAGCAGCGCCACCGTGAAGGTGATGATCGGCGCGATCAGGAACAGGCCCCTATTGGCGCCGCTCGGGACGATCGTTTCCTGCAGGAACACTTTCAGGCCATCGGCGAAGCTTTGCAGCAGGCCGAAGGGACCGACGACGTTCGGACCGCGGCGCAGCGCGATCGCCGCCCAGATCTTGCGGTCGGCGTAAATGATCATCGCAACCGCAAGCATCAGCGGGAGGGCGATGAGCAGGATGCCCGCGATCGTCGCGACGCCCCACGCCCAATTCGGGTCCATGCCCCAGGAGATGAAGGTCTCGGTCATTTCCGGGTCCCGTCCTGGTTGCGCCAGCCGTTATGCGGGCCGGGCTTTTCCGACTTGCGCGGATTGAACCCGCGCCAGACCGAATAGCCCATCCCGACCAGCAGGATGCTGGCAATCGCATGCACCGGGGTCATTCCGCGGCCTCCGCAAAGTCTGCGCCATGGATCAGCTCTTCCGAGCAGCGCTGCATCGTCGGCGACGCGCGGCAGATGGCGTTGGTGAGATAGAAATCCTTGATTGGCGACGGGATCGCGCGCGCCTCGGGCTTCGCGGGCAGCTTCGGCACCGTCCAGCCATAGTCGGCGAGGCCTTCGGCGCCGAGGGCGGGCACCGCGGCGATCATCGCCTCGCGGCACTGCGCGAAGCTGTCGAAACCGAGCGAGACGCCGAGCGCATCGGCCAAAGCACGAAAAATGCTCCAGTCCTCACGCGCATCGCCCGGTGCGAACACCGCCTTTTCGCTGCGCTGGACGCGACCCTCGGTGTTGACCGTGGTGAAGTCCTTTTCGGTCCATGCGGCGGCGGGCAGGATGACATCGGCGGCATGCGCGCCCTTGTCGCCATGATGGCCGACATAGACCTTGAACGTATCGGGAAGCGCCGCGAAATCGACCTCGTCGGCGCCGAGGAAGAAGGCGAGCTTCGGCTTTGCCGCGATCACATCCTTGATCCCGCCGGGCAGGCCGTAGCCGAGCATCAGCGAACCCATGCGCGCGGCCGAGAAATGGACGACGTTATAGCCGTTCCAGCCGTCCTTGACCGCATTCACCGACTTGGCGAGCGCGAGACCCGCACCGTGGACGCCAGGGACCGACAAAGCGCCGCCGCCGAAGATCAGCATCGGCCGCTCGGCGCCATTCAGCGCGTCGAGCACCGCCGCGGGCAGCTTCGCAACGAGCGAAGCGTCGTCGCCCAGCCACTCAGCCTTGTACGTCAGGTCGGTTTCGGGGCCGATCGCAAAGACCTTCGCGCCCTTCTTCCACACCGCCTTGCGGATGCGCGTGTTGATCAGCGGCGCTTCCCAGCGAAGGTTCGTGCCGACGAGCAGGATCACGTCGGCATTCTCGGCCTCAGCAATCCCGGTGTTGAAATTGACCGCCGACAGGCTGGTGACGTCATAGTCGAGGCCGGTCTGGCGCCCTTCGAGCAGGGTGCCGCCGAGCGCGTTCACGAGCGACTTCGCGGCGAACATCGTCTCGCAATCGGCGAGGTCGCCCGCGATCGCCGCGACCGACGAGCCGGCATTGACCGCCGCGATGGCCGCAAAGGCTTCGGCCCAGCTTGCGGGCTGAAGCGCGCCGTTCACGCGAACATAGGGCTGATCGAGGCGGCGGCGGGTCAGGCCGTCGACATGGTGGCGCGTCTTGTCGCTCGCCCATTCCTCGTTCACATCGTCGTTGACGCGTGGCAGCACGCGCAGGACCTGACGCCCGCGCGCGTCGATGCGCACATTGGTGCCGACCGCGTCCATCATGTCGATACCGAGCGTCTTGCTGAGTTCCCACGGACGCGCTTCGAACGCATAGGGCTTGCTGGTCAGCGCGCCGACCGGGCAAAGGTCGACGATATTGCCTGACAGTTCGCTGCCGACCGCGCGTTCGAGGTACGAGGTGATCTGCATATTCTCGCCGCGATAAATCGCGCCGACATCTTCCACGCCCGCGACTTCCTCCGCAAAGCGGACGCAGCGCGTGCACTGGATGCAGCGGGTCATCACCGTCTTGACGATGGGGCCCATATATTTCTCGGTGACCGCGCGCTTGTTCTCGTCATAGCGCGTCGCGCCGCGGCCATAGGCGACCGACTGGTCCTGCAGATCGCACTCGCCGCCCTGGTCGCAGATCGGGCAGTCGAGCGGGTGGTTGATGAGCAGAAACTCCATCACCCCTTCGCGTGCCTTCTTCACCATCGGGCTGTCGGTCTTGATCACCTGCCCCTCGGCGGTCGGCAGCGCGCACGACGCCTGCGGCTTCGGCGGACCCGGCGACACTTCGACGAGGCACATGCGGCAATTGCCGGCGATCGACAGGCGTTCGTGGTAGCAAAAGCGCGGGATTTCCTTCCCCGCCAGCTCGCACGCCTGCAAGACGGTCGCGCCCTGAGGGACGTCGAGTTCTACGCCATCTACGGTAACTTTAGGCATTATTTCGCAGCCTCTTTGAACTCGTCCGCTTCCGCGACGCTGCTAGCTAGATGATAATAGGCCCGGAGAGTCGGACCGCGAAAATTACTGATATTCATGCGAACCGTCTGTCCCGAAGGCCAGCAAGCTGCGATTTGCGGTTGAAGCTTTCCAATCGCGGCCTTTTCTTCGGCGCTCCCAATGTCCGTCAACGCCAGCGACCGAACGGATTCCGAATCGCGCCGCGATACGCAATCGCCGAGCGTCATCAGCATGTACCAATTCTGGGACGCACTAAACTTGGCGCCATACGCCTCGCGTTCCTTGTCCGACATTTTGGCCAGAACTTCGGGCGCTTTCGGTCGGGGAGCAGGAATGCCCATCGAACTCAACGCCGAAAGGTCGGGACCCGATGACGAATATTCCAATCGGATCAGCGCATTTGCCAACAATTGGTGCAGCGTATCGCCCGGGAAGCGCAACAGGCTGGTGTAATAGCCGTTGGACTTGTCTGGTAGACATTCCTTGTCCAGCAATTTGGGAAAACGTTTTTCGACGTCCAGATAGCTCCGGAACACGACCTCGCGCGCCTGGTCGGGCCGCTTCTTCACGATGCAGTCCGCAAATTCCTTGGCCGACTGCAACGCCTCCTTGTCGGAGACATTCTTGCCGCTAGCGACGTTCGAAAAGCCACCCGTCGCCGCGAGAGCCGCACATGCGATCGCCGCAAACCGGCGATGCCGTGCACGTTCAAGGCTGGCGAGCCTATTCACTCCGCCGCCTCCACCATGCCGCCATTCTCGCGGATGCGGCGTTCGATTTCGGGGCGGAAATGCTTGATCAGGCCCTGGATCGGCCACGCCGCGGCGTCGCCGAGTGCGCAGATGGTGTGGCCTTCGACCTGCTTGGTCACGTCGAACAACGTGTCGATCTCGCTGATGTCGGCGTCGCCGGTGCGCAGCCGCTCCATCACGCGCCACATCCAGCCGGTGCCTTCGCGGCACGGCGTGCACTGGCCGCAGCTTTCATGCTTGTAGAAATAGCTGATCCGGCTGATCGCCTGAACGACGTCGGTCGACTTGTCCATCACGATCGCGGCCGCGGTGCCGAGGCCCGATCCGACGGCTTTCAGCCCGTCGAAGTCCATCGGCGCGTCCATGATCTCGGCCGCGGGGACGAGCGGAACCGACGAGCCGCCCGGGATCACCGCGAGCAGATTGTCCCAGCCGCCGCGGATGCCGCCGCAATGCTTGTCGATCAGCTCGCGGAAGGTGATGCCCATCTCTTCCTCGACGACGCACGGGCGCTCGACATGGCCCGAGATCTGGAAGAGCTTGGTGCCCTTGTTATTCTCGCGCCCGAAGCTTGCGAACCACGGCGCGCCGCGGCGCAGAATCGTCGGGACGACCGCGATCGATTCGACATTGTTCACCGTCGTCGGGCAGCCATAAAGGCCGGCGCCCGCCGGGAACGGCGGCTTCAGGCGCGGCTGGCCCTTCTTGCCCTCGAGGCTTTCGATCATCGCGGTTTCTTCGCCGCAGATGTATGCGCCGGCGCCGCGGTGGACGAAGACGTCGAAATCATAGCCCGACTTCGCAGCGTTCTTGCCGAGCAGGCCGGCGTCATACGCCTCCTGCACCGCGGCGAAGAGCGTCTCGGCCTCGCGGATGAATTCGCCGCGGATGTAGATATAGGCCGCGCGGGCGCGCATCGCGAAGCCCGCGATTAGCGCGCCTTCGATCAGCTTGTGCGGATCGTGGCGGATGATTTCGCGGTCCTTGCACGAGCCCGGCTCGGATTCATCGGCGTTGATGACGAGGAAGCTCGGGCGGTCGGCGCGCGGTTCCTTCGGCATGAACGACCATTTGAGTCCCGTGGGAAAGCCCGCGCCGCCGCGGCCGCGCAGGCCCGACGCCTTGATCTCTTCGATGATCGCGTCCTGGCCGCGCTTCATCAGATCCTTGGTATTGTCCCAATCGCCGCGCGCCTGCGCGCTTTTGAGGTTCCACGGCTGGAAGCCGTAGAGATTGGTGAAGATGCGATCCTTATCGGCCAGCATGGCTTACCATTCCTTCCGATAGTCGTGGTTGGCCTTGACCATTTCCTTCAGCGTCGTCGGGCCGCCGTCGGGCTCGCTCGTGTGGCGGTTCGCAAGCTGCGTTCCCGCCTTCGGCTGTTCGCCCGCAGCGAGCGCATCGAGGATGCGGACGGTGCTGTCGTAATCGAGGTCTTCGTAATTATCGTCGTTGATCTGGACCATCGGCGCGTTGGTGCAGGTGCCCATGCACTCGACCTCGGTCAGCGTGAACAGGCCGTCGGGGGTCGTCTTGCCCTTCACCATGCCGCGGTTCTTGCACGCGGCCATGACATCGTCCGACCCGCGCAGCAGGCACGGCGTCGTGCCGCAGACCTGCACATGATAGCGGCCGACGGGCACGAGATTATACATCGTGTAGAAGGTCGCGACCTCGTAGGCGCGGATGAACGGCATATCGAGATGTGCCGCGACATATTCGATCACCGGCACGGGCAGCCACCCCTGCGTCTGCGTCTCGGCGCCGACCTGGCGCTGCGCGAGGTCGAGCAGCGGCATCACCGCCGAACGCTGGCGCCCCGCGGGATAGCGTGCGATGATCGCCTTCGCCTTCTCGGCATTTTCCGCCGTCCACGCAAAAGCGCCCCAGCGCGCGCGGGTTTCGGCTTCGTCGGGGATTTGGGGTGCGTCAGCCATTGTGCTTACCATTTGTCGGCGCGATGAAAAGTCGGGTGATTCCGTACAAAACTGTCAACAGAAGGGTCCCAAACGCAGCGAATACCGCCTGAACCGATCCGTATCCGGGTTGCGTCGAGCCGCTGATGAATGCCCATGCCCAAAGCACCGCAACCAGAATTGCCCATGAAAGAGTCGACCAGCGCTGCGCGGCTCGAGGGCCGTCGCCTCGCAACCAGTCGCGATAGGATTGGAGGGCACTCACCGATCACACTCCCCGAACACGACGTCGATCGCGCCGATGATCGCGGTGGTGTCGGCGAGCATGTGGCCCTTCGACATCATGTCCATCGCCTGAAGATGGCTGAACGCCGTCGGACGGATCTTGCAGCGATACGGCTTGTTGCTGCCGTCGCTGACCAGATAGACGCCGAATTCGCCCTTGGGGCTTTCGGTCGCCACATAGACTTCGCCCGCGGGGACGTGGAAGCCCTCGGTGTAGAGCTTGAAGTGGTGGATCAGCGATTCCATCGACTGCTTCATCTCGCCGCGTTTCGGCGGGACGACCTTGCGGTCGAGGCTGGCGATCGGGCCCGTCGGCATGTCGCGCAGGCACTGCTTGATGATCTTCGCCGACTGATAGACTTCCTCGACGCGCACCATGAAGCGGTCGTAGCAGTCGCCGCGGGTGCCGACGGGAATGTCGAATTCCATCGACGCATAGGCGTCATAGGGCTGCGACTTGCGCAGATCCCACGCGATGCCGCTGCCGCGGATCATCGGGCCCGAGAAGCCCCACGCCAGCGCGTCTTCCTTCGACACCGTCGCGATGTCGACGTTCCGCTGCTTGAAGATGCGGTTGTCGATGACGAGGCTCATCGCGTCGCCGAACAGTTTCGGCAGGCGTTTTTCGCACCATTCGCCGATGTCGTAGAGCAGTCGTTCGGGCACATCCTGGTGGACGCCGCCCGGACGAAAATAGGCGCTGTGCATGCGTGCGCCGCTCGCGCGCTCGAAGAAGTTGAGGCAATCCTCGCGCAGCTCGAACACCCAGAGATTCGGGGTCATCGCGCCGACGTCCATGACGTGCGACCCGATGTTGAGCATGTGATTGCAGATGCGCGTCAGCTCGGCGAACAGCGTACGCAGATATTGCGCGCGCGCCGGAACTTCGAGATCGAGCAGCTTCTCGATCGCGAGAACATAGCTGTGCTCCATCCCGAGCGGCGAGCAATAGTCGAGCCGGTCGAAATAGGGCAAAGCCTGCAGATAGGTCTTATACTCGATCAGCTTTTCGGTGCCGCGGTGGAGCAGCCCGACGTGCGGATCGACGCGCTCGATGATCTCACCGTCGAGCTCGAGCACGAGGCGCAAAACGCCGTGCGCCGCGGGGTGCTGCGGACCGAAGTTGATCGTGTAGTTGGTGACGGCCTGATCGCCCACCGTATTGGCGGTGTCGACCGGATAGCCTTCGAACAGGTCGCCACCATAATGATGGACGTTCGGAGAGTCGGTCATGCGTCACCTCCAGTTTTAGGCTTGCGCGGTGCGCGCGGCTTCGGCGGGGCCTTTTCGGCCTTCGCGGTCGCCGGCGTTTTCGCGGCCTTGGTCGAAGGCTTCGCGCTCGCGCCATCGCGGCTCGTCTTTGCGGCCTTGATGTTGGCCTTCGCCCCTGCCCCGGTCTGCTCGGGCTTTTCGGTGGTCTTCGGAGTCGGCGGCGGCGGCGCCTTCGCCTGGTCGTCGGCCTTCTTGACCTCGGCCGCGGTCAGCGGCGTCGGCGCGCCCTTGCCCGGCGCTTCGCCGGTGCCGCCGGCCTTTTCATCGCCGGGCAGCACATAATCGGCGCCTTCCCATGGGCTGAGGAAGTCGAAATTGCGGAAATCCTGCGCGAGCTTCACCGGCTCGTAGACGACGCGCTTGTCCTCTTCGCTGTACCGCAGCTCGGTATAGCCGGTCAGCGGGAAATCCTTGCGCTGCGGGTGCCCCTGGAAACCATAGTCGGTCAGGATGCGGCGGAGGTCCGGATTGCCCGCGAACAGCACGCCATACATGTCGAACACTTCGCGTTCGAGCCAGCCGGCAACCGGCCAGACGGGCACGATGCTTGGCACCGGCGTCGCTTCGTCGGTGCAGACGCGAACGCGCAGGCGATGATTCTTGGTCACGCTGAGCAGGTGATAGACGACCTCGAACCGCTCGGCGCGGTCGGGATAGTCCACCCCGGCGATTTCCATCAGCTGCTGATATTCCATCTTGTCGCGCAGCGCGATCATCACGCCCGCGATCGCTTCGCGATCGACGGTGATGCTGTCTTCATCGGCGGCATGGACATGCATGAGCAGGTCTTTGCCGAGCAGCGCCTTCAGTTCCGCGTCGATATGGGCGCGGCGGGCGACGAGGGGTGCGGCATGGGTCATCAGCGTTCGATCGTCCCGGTGCGGCGAATCTTCCGCTGCAACTGCATCACGCCGTAAAGCAGGGCTTCAGCAGTCGGCGGGCAGCCGGGGACATAGATGTCCACGGGCACGATGCGGTCGCAGCCGCGCACCACCGAATAGCTGTAGTGATAATAGCCGCCGCCGTTGGCGCAGCTGCCCATCGAGATCACGTACTTCGGGTTCGACATCTGGTCGTAGACGCGGCGGAGCGCCGGGGCCATCTTGTTGCAGAGCGTACCCGCGACGATCATCACGTCGGACTGGCGCGGCGATGCGCGCGGCGCGGCACCGAAACGCTCCATGTCATAGCGCGGCATGTTGACGTGGATCATCTCGACCGCGCAGCATGCAAGGCCAAAGGTCATCCACCAGAGCGAGCCGGTGCGCGCCCAGTTGAACAGATCCTCGGTCGAGGTGACGAGAAAGCCCTTGTCGCCGACTTCGCTGTTGAGGTCGTCAAAGAACGCCATGTCGGGGTTCGTCCCCGGGGCAACCGGCATCTGGCCGGGCGGCAGGATGATCGAGCTGCTCATTCCCAGTCCAACGCCCCTTTCTTCCACGCATACACAAGGCCGAGCGTCAGTTCGGCGAGGAAAATCATCATCGTGGCCCAACCGGCCCAGCCAATTTCCTCAAGGCTCACTGCCCAGGGAAAGAGGAAGGCGGCTTCGAGGTCGAAGATGATGAAAAGAATGGCGACGAGGTAGAAACGCACGTCGAACTGGCTGCGCGCGTCTTCAAAAGCGGGGAAACCGCATTCATATTCGGTCAGCTTCGCCGGATCGGGCTTGTGCGCCCCGGTCAGCCGCGCGACGCCCATCGGAAGAAACACGAAGGCGGAGGACAGGCCGACGGCGACGACCAGAAAGATCAGGATCGGCAAATATTGCGTCAGATCGACCATGGGAGCTCGCAGTTCTGTTGTTCATATTTTGGGGTGTCTGGCACCCGTTTATCGGGGGCGCTTTAGGCCACGAAGCCGCGTGTCGCAAGCGCTGCGGGCAGGAATTTCGTATCGCGTGTGACCAAAAGCACAAAGGCCGCTGGTGACAGCCCCTATCGCTGTGATACCCCACCCGAAAAGGGTCGGAGTACCGCGCTTTCAGGGCGCAACTTGGATAAAGGGAGCTTCCATGGGACCAACTACCACTCGCGCCGCGCTCGCCTTGGGCGTCGCTGCACTTTTTGCGGCGACTCCGGCCAAGGCCGAGCTGATCAACGCGTCGAATCCCGCAACGATCAAGGCGATCCTCGAGTCGCAGGGCTGGCCCGCGACGCTGATCAGCAAGCCCGGCGACGATCCCTATCTCGAAAGCAATCGCAACGGCCTGAAATTCCTCGTTCTCTTCATGAACTGCGAAGAAAGCAAGAAGTGCAAGACGCTGCAATATTATATGGGCTTCAGCGACGCGAAGGACGTCTCGCTCGACAAGCTCAACAAGTGGAACAAGGACAAGCGCTTCGCCCGCGCCTATAAGGATGACGAGGGCGATCCGGTGCTCGAAATGGACGTCGACCTCGATTTCGCAGGTATCCCGCGCGAGAATGTCGGCGAGACCTTCAACACCTGGGCGTCGCTGATGGACAGCTTTCGCGAATATGTTTTCGAGAAGTGACCTGACCAATCATTCGTCACCCCGGACTTGATCCGGGGTCCCGCTTTTCAGCGTCGCCGAGCGGGATGCCGGATCAAGTCCGGCATGACGAAAAGAAGGTCAGGCGTTGCGGAGTGCGCCCGCCACCAGCTTCTGCAGCTTCGAATGGACCGCGGCGCTGCCGGCGATAAATTCGCTGCGCTCGATCGCGCGGTCGCCGCCGCGGAAATCGCTCACGAAGCCGCCAGCCTCGCGCACGAGCAACATGCCCGCTGCAACGTCCCAGACCTTGAGGTCGCTTTCCCAGAAACCGTCGTAACGCCCAGCCGCGACCCATGCGAGGTCGAGGCTGGCGGCACCGAAGCGGCGGATGCCGGCGACTTCGGGCGCGACCGCACCGAAAATGCGGCTCCACTGCGCCATATTGCCATGGCCCATGTACGGAATGCCGGTCGAGATCAGGCACTCGTTGAGGTGGCGGCGCGATGCGACGCGCAGGCGGCGATCATGCAGCCAGGCGCCGCGGCCGCGTTCGGCCCAATAGCTTTCGTCGGTGACGGGCTGATAGACCAGCGCCGCGGTGACGTCGCCCCAGCCGCCGCCCGGTTTCGGTTCCTGTACCGCGATCGAGATCGCGAAATGCGGGATCGCGTGGAGGAAGTTCGACGTGCCGTCGAGCGGATCGATGATGAAGCGGGGCTTGCCGGGCTCGCCCTCGATGATGCCGCCTTCTTCGAGCACAAAGCCCCAGCCCGGACGATCGCGGCCGAGTTCGTCGTACAGCGTGCGCTCGGCGGCCTGGTCGGCTTTCGACACGAAGTCGGCCGGCCCCTTCTGCGAGACCTGCAGGTGCTCGATTTCGCCAAAGTCGCGGCGCAGCTTCGTGCCGGCCTTGCGCGCGGCGCGTTCCATGACGGTGATGATGCCCGATACGGCCACTATACGGATCCCTTACGTTCTACGACCAAAATGCGGGCCTCGCCCACCGGATGCGCCACATGTTCGTCGCCGACATCGGCTACAAACATGTCGCCGGCGGCAAGGCGCGCAACATGCTCCTCGCCCGCCTCTCGATAATGCATGTCGACGGTCCCGGCGATGACGCAAAACAGTTCGGCGCCGTCGTTGACATGCCATTTATAAGGCTGGTCCGTCCAATGCAGGCGGACGCTGGCGCCTTCGATCTCGACGAGATCGCGCGCCCCCCACGCGCGGTCGGCCCGAAAGCTCCGCGCGTCGGTGACGATCTTAGCCATCAGTCGGCGCGGCGGACATATTCGCGGTCGTACACATGCACAACGATCTTGGTTCCGCTGGTGATGTGCGGCGGCACCATCACGCGCACGCCATTGTCGAGGATCGCGGGCTTGTACGACGACGAGGCGGTCTGCCCCTTCACCACGGCGTCGGCCTCGACGATCGTCGCTTCGATCGTTTCGGGCAGTTCGACCGAGATCGGGCGCTCTTCCCAAAGTTCGAGAACGACGTCCATGCCGTCCTGCAGGAATTCATGCGCTTCGCCGACGACGTCCTTGGAGATGTTGATCTGTTCGAACGTGTCCTTGTCCATGAACACCAGATCGTCGCCCTCGGCATAGAGGAACTGGAAATCCTTGGTGTCGAGGCGGACCTTTTCGACCGTGTCGGCGCTGCGGAAACGGTTGTTGAGCTTGCGCCCGTCGATCAGATTCTTGGCTTCCACCTGCATATAGGCGCCGCCCTTGCCCGGCTGGGTGTGCTGGATCTTGGTGACCTTCCAGATCCCCTTTTCAAATTCGATAATATTGCCGGGACGGATTTCAACGCCGGTGATTTTCATCGCGCACACTCACTAGACAAGGATGGAAAGAGCAAAGCAGCGCCCGCCGGGCACAGCTATCAGGTGCGCGCCTTTAGCCGCGCCAGCGCCGAAGGGCAAGCCGCAGCGTCAGGGCGTGGCGACGACCAGCCGGCGCGTGCGCCGATAGCTGGCCCAGACGAGCACGACAAAGAGGATCAGCCCGATCCACGGCGCATAGGGCGCATAGCCGTCGCCGGTCACCGCAAGCGGCGCGTCATTGTCGGTCACATAGACGGTGCCGGCGTAGAACACGCCCAGAAGACTCTCGCCGACGATCATGCCCGTCGCGGTCAAAACGCCCATGCGATGCGCAAAGCTGGCGTTCGGACGTTTCGCCGCCCAGCGGTCATAGAACCAGCCACCGACCGCACCGATCACGACGGGCAGGATGACCGCCATCGGCAGGTAGATACCGATGCCGATCGCGAGCGGCGGGAGCCGGAGCTTGCCCGCGCGGCCGAGCAGCGCGTCGACGATGATGAAGCCGATCCCTGCGAGCACGCCATAGCCGAGCATCGTCCAGTTAAGATCGCCGCCGAGCACGCCCTTTGCGAGCGACGAGATCAGCCCCGCCTGCGGTGCCGCCAAGGCCTCAGGCCCCGCACCCGGAACACCGACGAAGCCGACGGTCTCGTTGAGCACATTGAGTACCGGCGGGACAACGAGCGAACCGAAGATCACGCCGATGATCAGCGCGACCTGCTGTTTCCACGGCGTCGCGCCCACGAGCTGGCCGGTCTTGAGATCCTGGAGGTTATCGTTCGAGATCGTCGCGATGCCGAAGACAAGGCCGGTGACGATCAGCGCATAGGCGACCATCGCGGCGATTTCTTCCTCACCACCCCCGCGGCCAAGCAGGCCGAGCAGCAGCAGCGACGATGCGATGATCGCAAGGATGCCGATCCCCGACACCGGCGAGTTCGACGCGCCGATCAGACCCGCCATATAGCCGGTGACCGACGCGATCATCAGCCCGACGATGATGATGAACAGGATCGCGCCGGCAATTAGGATCATCGACGATCCCGCAAGCGGCCCGCCCGCGAGCACCGTCCAGAGCAGCCAGCCGATCGGCAGCATCAGCGCCAGCGAGCCGCCGAACACCCATTTGATAGACATATCCTGTTCTTCGATCGCGAGCGCCTGCCCGCCTTCGCGCGCGCGGCTCGCCGCCATCGCCGAGCGAATGCCGCCGAGCACCGGCCCCGCGATCTTGATCAGCGTCCAGATCGCGGCGACCGCGATGACGCCGGCGCCAAAGAAGCGCACGTCGGCGCGGAACACCGTGTTCGCCAGCGTTTCGGCATCGCCCGCTCCGCCCTGCGTCAGGATCGGCAGCAGCACCCACCAGCCGGTGACCATTCCGACGAGCTGCGCCATGCCGACCGAAAGGCCGACGAGATGGCCGACGCCGAACAGCGCAAAGGCGAGGCCGCCTGCGATGCCCGTCGCGCCGGTGCCGACCGCGAACCAGCGCGCGACCTCTGCGCCCGCGAGTTTCATCTGGGTCATCAGGGTAAAGACCGCGGCGACGATGCTGTTCCACAGCAAGGCCGAGAGCCCGGCGCGATTTTCCTCGGCGCCCTCGGCGCTCGCGGCGCCGACCTGCAGCACCTCGGCGGCGGCGCGCCCTTCGGGATAGGGAAGGTCCGAATCGACGACGAGCGCGCGGCGCAGCGGCACCGAAAACAGCACGCCCAATATGCCGCCGAGCATCGTGATCGCGGTGGTCTCCAGCAGCGGGAAGCCCTGCCAGTAACCGACCATGACCAGGCCCGGGAGCACGAAGATGATCGCGGCCAGCGTGCCCGCGGCGCTCGCGATCGTCTGGACGATATTATTCTCAAGGATCGTCGACCCGGCCATATAACGCAGCAACGCCATCGAAATCACCGCCGCGGGAATCGAGGTCGCAAAGGTCAGCCCGACCTTCAGCCCCAGATAGACATTCGCTGCGGTGAACATCAGCGTGAGCAGCCCGCCGAGCAGGATTGCGCGGATCGTGAGTTCGCGGCCGCGCGACGTCGGCGCCACGGTAGTTTCGGTCATAATATTCTCCCCAACCGCTGTGTTGCGACACGCCCACCCTTGCGCAAGCGAAAAGGCGACGAACCGAAGTCGATTTGACGCATCGATCCAATAGAACGCGCGACATCAATGCCATATCCGCCGCCATGATGAGTATCGATCTTTCGGACCCTACCCCGCCGCCCCCACGCGGCAACGCAGCAACTTCGTCGCGCGGGGCACCTTGCGCCGGCCTTTTTGGCTGGCGCAAGGATGCGCCGCCGCGTGCGTCCAAAGATCGTCCGAACACGCCCGGACGCGATTACCCGGCGGGCTGATCTTCGAGGAGCACGCTGAACGCGCGCACAGCTGCCGCAGGGCCCTCAGGGTACGCCCAAATGCCACCCGATACGGCAAGAAAGTCAGCGCCCGCGTCGATCAGCGCCGGCGCATTGTCGACAGTGATTCCGCCGATCGCGACGCAGGGCAGTTCGAACATGCCCTGCCACCATTCGAGAATCTCAGGCTCCGCATGATGCTCGACCGCCTTGGTCGTCGTCGGGAAAAAGGCGCCGAAGGCGACATAATCGGCGCCCGCTTCACCCGCTTCCATCGCCATATGGCGGCTTGCATGACAGGTCACGCCGATCTGGGCCTGCGGGCCGAGGAGCTGGCGCGCCTCGCGCGGGTCGCCGTCATCCTGCCCCAGATGCACGCCATCGGCACCCAGCCGCTTCGCTAGCGCGACATCGTCATTGACGATGAACGCCACGTCGTGCGCGGCGCAGATCGCCTGCAGCGGTTCGGCGAGCCGCGCGGCCTCGTGCTGGTCGATCTCCTTGACGCGAAACTGGAACGCGGCGACCGGGCCGGCGCCGAGTGCTTCGGCGAGCCGATCGGGAAAATCGCCGCCGACATCGAGCGGCGAAATCAGGTAAAGTTGGCAGGTTGGTGCTTTCATGGCGCGTTCATAGCGGCGAGGTCACAGACGGGCAAATGCAGAACTTCCACCGCCTCGCGATCCTCGCCCTCCCCGCCGCGCTTGCCATGTCCGCCTGCGCCACGACGCGCGCCGCGCCGCTGCCCGACGGCAGCGACGTCGCGCTCGGCCAGAAAGCCTATGTCGATGGTCCGATCGTCCAGCCCGTCGAGGTGCTGGAAGACAGCCGCTGCCCGATGAACGCACGCTGCGTGTGGGCGGGACGCGTGCGGGTGAAGATGGTCTGGATCCGCGGCAATGGCGAGAAACAGCCATTCGAGGCGACGCTGGGCGAACCGACTCAGCTTGCCGATGGGCAGTTCACGCTCGAATCGGTGCGGCCGGAAAAGATGACCAATGTGGCGATCAAGCCGGCGGACTATCGCTTCTCGTTCCGCTTCGCGGGCGGGCTCTAAAGCACCCGCGCCAGTACGAATCCGTCCCATTTTTTCGCGCCGACGGTCTGGATCGCGGTCGCATCGAGGCGGGAATCGGCGGCGAGCATGTCAAACAGCGCGCGGGTGCCGATGATCCGCTCGTCGTCGCTGTCCGCCTCCAGCACCCCGCCTTCGCGGACGACATTATCGACGATGATCATGGTGCCGGGGCGCCCGAGCCGGATCGCTTCGGCGACATAAAGCGCGTTGCTCTGCTTATCGGCATCGATGAAGACGAAATCGAACGGCTCTTCGCCGGTCATCGCCGCAAGGCTCCCAGCCGCGGGGCCGACGCGGATATCGACCTTGTCCGATACCCCGGCGCGTTCCAGATTCTGGTGAGCGACCTTCGCGTGATGGTCTTCGAGTTCCAGCGTCACCAGCTCGCCGCCATCGGGCAGCGCGCGGGCTAGCCAGATCGTCGAGTAACCGCCGAGCGTCCCGATTTCGAGTATCCGCTTCGCGCCCGCCATCTGCGCGAGCAGGAAGAGCATCTTGCCCTGCGCCGCCGACACGTCGATCGGCGGCAGGCCTTGTTCAGCATTGTTGGCGAGGGTGGTGGCAAGCGCGTCATCGGCGCCAAGCAATTTGGCGGCGATATAGTTGTCGACGGCTTGCCACCGCTCTCCCATCACCTAGGCCACGGAGGCCGCGTGAATTTCCTCGATCGCGCCGCCGAGCGACGCGTTGAATTCGTCGTCGCTCATCTGATGGCGCAGATCCTCGAGCAAAGCGCGGCTGAAGCTCGCGATGATGCCCGGGTTCTTCGCCAGTTCGACGCACGCTTCGGGGCGGGCAAAACCGCCCGACAGCGCGACGACGCGCAGCACCTTCGGATGATCGACCAGCGGCTGGAACAGGCCGGCCTCGGTCGGCAGCGACAGCTTCAGCATCACCGGCGCGCCGGTCCAGGCGTCGAGCGCCGCGAGCGTTTCTTTGAGCAGCAGGCGATCCGCCGCATCGCGCTCGGCGCTCTTGATGTTCACTTCGGGTTCGATGATCGGGACGAGGCCGTGCGCGGCGATGCGCGCGGCTTCGGCGAACTGCTGTTCGACGATCGCCTTGATCCCGACCGGGTTGGCGAGGTTGACGACGCTGCGCATCTTGGTGCCGAATACGCCCTTGGCGACCGCGCGCTCGCACAGCGCATCGAGACCCGGATTGGCCTTCATCAATTGAACGCCGTCGGCTTCGTCTTCGAGCCCCTTGTCGACCTTCAGAAACGGAACGACGCCGCGCTCCCAGAGTAGTGCGGGAACGGACTTGCCGCCGGCTTCGCCGTCCATCGTGCGCTCGAACAGAATCGCACCGATTACCTTCTCGCCGTTGAAGCAGGGCGCGGTGACGATGCGGCTGCGCATGTCGTGGATCAGGCCGAACATTTCCTCGTCGTTCGAGAAGGCGTCGGCTTCGATGCCATAGCCCTTCAACGCCTTGGGCGTCGAACCGCCGCTCTGGTCGAGTGCGGCGATGAAGCCCTGCCCCGATTTGATCTGGTCGAGCATGGCGGCATTGGCGGTGGTCATAGGATCTCCGGTTGTTTGCATACGTATGTGGCGCTGCGCATAGCGACCCCTTGGGCGCGATGCAATGCGACGGGGAAGTCTATGCCTTCAGTGCGTCGACGCCCGGCAACGGCTTGCCTTCCATCCATTCGAGGAAGGCGCCGCCGGCGGTCGAAACAAAGGTGAAATCCTTGGCCACGCCGGCATGGTTGAGCGCGGCGACGGTATCGCCCCCGCCCGCGACCGAGATCAGCGAGCCCTCGCGGGTCAGCGCCGCAGCTGTCTTGGCGAGCGCGACGGTCGCGGTGTCGAACGGCGGGGTCTCGAACGCGCCGAGCGGGCCGTTCCAGACGAGCGTGCGGCAATTCTTCAGCACATCGGCGAGCGCTTCGACCGCTGCGGGGCCGACGTCGAGGATCATCTCGTCGGCGGCGACTTCGTGCACGTTGACGGTGCGCGTCGGCGGGTTCGGGGCGAACTCCTTCGACACCACGACGTCATAGGGCAGATGGATCGTGCAACCCGCGGCGTCGGCCGCGTCGAAGATCGCATTGGCGGTATCGACGAGATCATGCTCGCACAGCGACTTGCCGACATCGACCCCGCGCGCGGCGAGGAAGGTGTTCGCCATACCGCCGCCGATGATCAGATGATCGACCTTGCTGACGAGGTTGCGCAGCACGTCGATCTTAGACGACACCTTCGCGCCGCCGACGACCGCGGCGACCGGATGCTCGGGATTGCCGAGCGCGGCGTCGAGTGCCTTGAGTTCTGCCTCCATTGCGCGGCCGGCGTAGGCGGGCAAGCGGCGGGCGATGCCCTCGGTCGAGCCATGCGCGCGGTGTGCCGCCGAAAAGGCATCGTTGACGTAGAGATCGCCAACCTCGGCGAGCGCGTCGGCAAAGGCCGGGTCGTTCTTTTCCTCGCCGGGATAGAAGCGCGTGTTTTCGAGCACCGCGACGTCGCCCGCGGCGAGCACCGCGATGCCCGCCTTGGCGCCCTCGCCCACGGCTTCGGGGATGAACATCACCGAATGGCCGAGGACGTCTTCGACGCCGCCCATGACGAGGCTGAGCGATTGAGTGGGGTTTTTCGCGCCCTTCGGCCGCCCGAAGTGCGCGAGAAGCAGGACGATCGCGCCCTTGTCCGACAATTCGCGGATCGTCGGCATCGCTGCCTGGATCCGGGTCGCGTCGCTGACCGCGCCTTCGAACAGCGGGACGTTGAGGTCGACGCGCACGAGCACGCGCTTGCCGGTGACGTCACCGATATCGTCGAGGGTCTTGAACGCGGTCATCGACGTTTCCTTTTGGATCAGAGGAACTTGGCGATCACGCCCGCGGTGTCGATCATGCGGTTCGAGAAGCCCCATTCATTGTCGTACCAGCTGAGCACGCGCACCAGCTTACCGTCGATCACCGAGGTTTCGAGGCTGTCGATCGTCGAGCTCGCCGCATTGTGATTGAAGTCGATCGAAACCAGCGGCTCCTCGGTGAAGCCGAGCACGCCCTTCAGCGGGCCTTCGGCCGCAGCCTTGAGCACCGCGTTGACCTCTTCCTTGGTGGTGTCGCGGAGCGGCGTAAAGGTCAGGTCGACCACCGACACATTCGGGGTCGGAACGCGGATCGACGAACCGTCGAGCTTGCCCTTGAGTTCGGGCAGGACCAGACCGACGGCAACCGCCGCACCGGTCGAGGTCGGGATCATCGACATCGCGGCGGCGCGGGCACGGCGCGGATCGTCGTGGATCTGGTCGAGGATCTTCTGGTCGTTGGTGTAAGCATGGATCGTGGTCATCAGGCCGCGCTCGATACCGATCGCTTCATGCAGCACCTTGGCAAAGGGCGCGAGGCAGTTGGTGGTGCACGACGCGTTCGAGATGATCAGGTGATCGGCGGTGATCTTGTCGTCGTTGACGCCATAGACGACGGTCAGGTCGACTTCCTTGGCGGGGGCCGAGATCAGCACGCGCTTGGCGCCGGCGTCGAGATGCTTCTGGCCGCCGGCCTTGTTGGTGAAGAAGCCCGTGCACTCCATCACGATGTCGATGCCGTTCGCGGCGTGCGGCAGCGCGGCGGGATCGCGCTCGGCGGTCACCTGGATGCGCTTGCCGTTGATGATCAGGTCGCTGCCGTCGATTTCGACGGTCCCGTTGAAGGCGCCATGCACCGAGTCATGGCGGAGCAGGCGGGCGTTCGCCTTGGCATCACCCAGATCGTTGATCGACACCAGCTCGAGATCGTGATCGCTACGCTCCAGAATCGCGCGCGCCACATTGCGGCCGATGCGTCCGAAACCGTTGATTGCAACCTTTACTGCCATGTCGAAAAATCCTTTCTGCGTGGGATAAGCCGGTGCTTAGTTGCCGAGCTTTGCCAGTATCTGGGGGGTGATAGCATCGGCGGTAAGGCCGAAATGCTTGAATAGGTCTTCAATCGGTGCCGAGGCGCCGAAGCTGTCGATGCCGAAGCGCAGGCCGTGGCGGCCGGTGTAGCGTTCCCAGCCAAAGGTCGTGCCCGCCTCGATCGACACGATCAGCGCGTCGTCGGGCAGGATATCGGCCTGATAGGCCGCGGTCTGTTCGTCGAACAGTTCGGTCGAGACCATCGAGACGACGTCGACGCCGTGACCCGCGGCTTCTAGCTTGTCGGCGACTTCGATCGCGAGCGACACTTCGGAGCCGGTCGCAACGAGCACGACCTCGCGCGCCGCGGAGGCGTCGCGAAGGCGGTAACCGCCTTTCAGACAAAGATTTTCGGTGACGTCATGACGCAGCGGCGGGAGGTTCTGACGCGTCAGCGCGAGCAACGAAGGCCGGCTTTCCTGCGCGAGCGCCAGCGCCCAGCATTCGGCGGTTTCGACCGCATCGGCGGGGCGCAGCACGAGCAGGTTCGGCATCGCGCGGAGCGACTGGAGATGCTCGATCGGCTGGTGCGTCGGACCGTCTTCGCCGAGCCCGATGCTGTCGTGCGTCATCACATAGACGACGCGCTGCTGCTGAAGCGCCGACAGGCGGATCGCAGCGCGGCAATAGTCGGCGAAGACAAGGAAGGTGCCGCCATAGGGCACAACGCCGCCGTGCAACGCCATGCCGTTCATCGCGGCCGCCATGCCGAATTCGCGGATGCCGTAATAGATATAGCGGCCGGAATAATCGTCCTTGGTCAGCGGCTTGGTCGACGATGTTTTGGTGTTGTTCGAACCCGTCAGGTCGGCGCTGCCGCCGACGAGCGCCGCGATATCGGCGGTCAGCGCGCCGAGCGTGTTTTCCGAAGCCTTGCGCGTCGCGACCTTCGGCGGTTCGGCAACCAGACCGTCGAGATAGGTTTTGAAGGCGTCACCCGGAACGATCTGGCCGGCGATGCGATCAGAAAATTCCGTTTTCTTATCGCTATTTGCGAGTCGATCATTCCATTCTGCGTGAAGTTTTTTGCCCTTCTCGCCGAACGCCGCCCACGCCGAAGCGATGTCGGCGGGAATGACGAACGGTTCGGCAGTCCAACCCAGTTCCATACGCGCGGCGGCAATCTCGTCGGCACCGAGCGGGGCGCCGTGCGTCGCCGAGGTGCCCTGCTTGTTGGGGGCGCCGAAACCGATGATCGTGCGGCACGCGATCAGCGACGGGCGCGGATCGGCGAGCGCGGCGTCGATCGCGCGGCGGATGTCGGCAGGATCATGGCCGTCGCAGCTTTCGACATGCCAGCCGGTCGCCGCATAGCGCGCCGGAATGTCTTCGCTGGTCGACAGGTCGGTCGATCCGTCGATAGTGATCTTGTTGTCGTCCCACAATACGGTCAGGCGGCCGAGGCCGAGATGTCCGGCGAGCCCGATCGCTTCGTGATTGATGCCTTCCATCAAGCAGCCGTCGCCCGCGATCACCCAGGTGCGATGGTCGACAAGGTCGTCGCCATAGATGGCATTGAGATGCCGCTCGGCGATCGCCATGCCGACCGAGGTGGCAAGCCCCTGCCCCAGCGGCCCGGTCGTCGTTTCGACGCCTTCGAGCTCGAAATTCTCGGGGTGGCCTGCACACGGGCTGTGGAGCTGGCGAAAATTGCGAATGTCGCCGATCGTCGGCCGCGCATAGCCGGCGAGATGCAGCGTCGCATAAGCGAGCATCGAGCCGTGCCCTGCCGACAAAACGAATCGGTCGCGATCGGCCCATTTGGGGTCGACGGGATCGAACTTCAGATAATCCGAATAAAGGACCGTGGCGACGTCGGCCATGCCCATCGGCATCCCCGGATGGCCGCTGTTTGCGGCCTGTACAGCATCCATCGCAAGCGCGCGGATTGCGTTGGCGAGCTGGCGTTCAGGCAATGTCATTGGTCCCCCGGAAATGGCTGGGTAGACGCCGGACGTAGCGTCTGGATCGGATGCGGACAGCCCTTTGCGGCGGCGGGGGCAGGAGTCAACCGCCCGTGACGGAAAATCGGCGCATTTTCGACCGACAGGGCAATTGCACGCCCTCCCCGGCGCTGCTAACCCTTCGTCATGGAACTCGATCTCGACGAATCCAGCCTGGCCATCGGCCGTATCGAACGCGCATTGAGCCGCATCGAAAAGGCGCTCGCCGACCGCGCAAACCGGCCCGAATCGGCCGGCGCAGCCCCCGCCGCCGACCAGTCGGCATTGAAGGCAGAGGTTGCCGCTGTCATCGGCGAACTCGATCGGCTGATCGCGGAGGCCGACCGTGGCTGACGTGAAACTCACGATCGCGGGACGCCCCTACGACCTCCATTGCGAGGATGGACAGGAATCGCAGCTTCTTCAGCTTGCCGCCGTCGTCGACGAAAAGGCGCGCGAAATGCCGGGCGGGACCGAGGTTCGTCAGCTGCTTTTCGCCGCGCTGATGCTCGCCGACGATGCGCAGGACGCGAAGGGCAAGATCGAAAAGTCCGAACCGCAATCCGATTCGCTTCGCGCCGCGGTGGCGCTTGCCGAAAGCCGCGAGGCGACGGCGCGTGACGAGCTGCGCGCGGCGGTGACGCGCGAACAGGCCGCGCTCAAGGAGCTGGAGGCTGTGCTTCAGGCCGGGCCAGCCGCTGCGCCATCCACGAAACCCGCGCATGATCGCGCACTGCTGCAAATCGCCGACCGGATCGAGGCACTAGCTGCGAAAGTCGAGCAACTCCCTTGAGCAAGCGGGCCCGCGCCCCTACATAGGGAATGGCGGGTACTGCCCGGCACGAGCTTTTGCGAAAATCCCTGAGGCGATACATCATCCTAGGGGGCTGTCCCTGCCCGGACCCTGGTCCGACGTACATGGTCCCCACCTGACGTTACTGGCGTCAGAGGACTTTCCAGCAAACGACCTCGGCGGTCCCGCCAACCACCCAGCAAGTCCCAGAGGAGGCGATGACCGACTTGTCCGCCGATCTGGTCCAGCAAAAACAGAAATTGCGCGAAAAATTGCGCTTTCGCCGCAAGCATTTCGCCGACAACCTCGACGGCATGGCGCAGTTGGCGGCCTTTCGCGCGCTGCCCGCACCGCTTTCCGAGCTTCTCGCCAATCACGCCGTCGTTGGCGCCTATGTCGCGTGGGGCGACGAACCCGATATCCTGCCGATGTTTGCGGGCCTCGCCGATGCCGGAGCGCTCGCCCTGCCCCATCACGCTGCGCGCGTCGACACGATGGGCTTTCGTCGCTGGCGACCGGGCGAATCCCTGGTGAAAGGGCCGTGGGGCACCCAGCAGCCGGCCGATGATTCGCCTTTGGCGAATCCCAACCTGATATTTTGCCCGCTCGTCGGTTTCGACCGTCAGGGCGGCCGGATCGGTCAGGGTGGCGGGCATTATGATTGCTATTTCGCTGCGCACCCCGATGCGTTGCGGATCGGAATCGGCTGGTCAGTTCAGGAAATCGATGCGACGCCGCGCGAATCGACCGACATCGCGCTCGACGCGATCCTGACCGAACAAGAATTCATCGTCTGTGGAGACCGTTTGTGAGCCAAATACCCCCCGGCCCCCAGCCGAGCTGGCGTAAGCCTGCGGGCATGTTCCTGATTCTCGCGTTGATCGCGGTGTGGACGGGCATTGTCGTCAGCGTGTCACCATGGGTCGGTACATGGCCGGTACTGGTGCAGGCGGTCTTCTATCTTGCGGCAGGGATTGTCTGGATCCTGCCGCTGAAGCCGCTGCTGCGCTGGATGGAATTGGGGAAATGGCGCGGCTGAAACGCCGCGCCATTTTTCCCGATTTCCAGTGATGGAATGGTCCCAAGACGCGGTGGCCATTCCGTCCGAAAATGGAAGGAATGGCGCGAGTGACGGGGCTCGAACCCGCGACCTCCGGCGTGACAGGCCGGCACTCTAACCAACTGAGCTACACCCGCGTGTGCTTGGGAGCCGCGCCAATATGGCGCTCGCCCCGACCTGTCAACCGTCGCTTTCCTCATGCGTGCGATTTAATCGATCGCGCACGTCGTCGGTCGTCGTCAAAGTACCATGTTCGAACAGGAAACCCGCCAGATCGGGGGTGCCGGTCGATGCGAGCACCGTTTGCAGGATGAGCAGCAGCGGCACGGCGAGCAACGCGCCCGGTGTCCCCCACACCCACCCCCAGAAACTGAGCGACACGAGAATCAGCAGCGGATTGATCGTCAGGCGCTTGCCGAGCACCAGCGGGGTGATCAAATTCGCCTCGACCAGATGGACGCCGATGAAGATCAGCGCGGGCAGCAGCGCGAGTCCGACGGCATCGAAGGTCATCAGTCCGCCGAGCCCGAGCAGCACCGCGGCGACGATCGGCCCCAGATAGGGCACAAAATTGCAGATGCTGACGATCCCGCCCCACATGAAGGGCGACGGCATTCCGAGCGCCCAGAGCAGGAGCGAGACGGTCAGGCCGAGAATCGCGTTGATCATCGTGATCGTCGCCAGATAGTCGGCGGTCGCATCGACGACATTCTGGATCACCCGCGCGGTCTGCATCGCGCCGTCGAAGCTGCCGCGACGCCGGATCGTGCCCTTGCGCAGCCGCGTCCAGCCCGACAGGAAGAAGAAGATCACGAGCACGGCAAAAAAGAGCTGGATCGCGGCGGCGGGCGCCGACGAGATGAAATAGTCGACGACCGATGTCGGCGCGGTCGCCGCCACGGCCTGCGCCGTTGCCTCGGTCCCGCTGGCCACCGACATCAGCGTGCGATCGACGAAGCGTTGCAGCGTCGAATAAAAATCGATCAGCGGCGCCAGGTTGCTCTGGATGCGCGGGATCGAATCGGGAAGCCGCGCGAACCAGCCTGTGGCGGGCACGACGATGATCGCGAGCGCCGCATTGATAATCGCCAAAAAGGCCGCAAGCGCAAGGAAAGCCGCGAGTGCCGACGGCAGTCCGCGCCGTTCGAGCCATTCGAGCAAGGGGACGAGTGCGATCGCAATGACGATCGCCGCGGTCAGCGGCAGGAAGAATTCGGCGCCCGCCTGCAGCGCGAAGGGCAGTATGAGACAGAAGCTGGCGCCAAAAAGCAGTGCCAGCGCCGCGAGAAGCCGGTCGCGACGGAAATCGTCGATCTCGATCTGGTGCAGCGGATTGATGCGCGGCGGACGCCCATCCTTGCTGCCCCGCTCCTCCGCCACCCCTGCTCTCCTCGTTAACTGCCTCGTCTTACGCGACCTTTGGTTTCCGCGCCAGTCGGCCCGTTTTGCTACAAACCTGACACAATCCCTGTCCCTATCTGGGTCAAAAGGCGTCTTCCTTCCTGCTTTTTAACCAGAAATTACCCTTTATCGGCGACTGAAGGCTCCAAGGACCAACCTATTCGGAGTCAAAGTGATGATGATAGCGCCTGTGGGGGGCGCGAAGCATCGGCTTCTTCCCTCTTGTTCAATCATTGCCGTGCTGGCCGCGCTCGCGCTGCCGGCACCGGCTGAGGCCGCCGGCACACGCGCCGGCTCCACCATCAGCAATACCGCGAGCGCGAGCTTCGATACGGGCGGCGGCACGACGACGGTCGATTCGAACCGCGTCGACCTGCTCGTCGACGAACTGCTCGACGTCACGGTCGATTCAAGCAATCCCGCCGACGTTCCGACGACGCCCGGCGCGACGGGACAGCTGCTGACCTTTTCGGTCACCAACAACGGCAACGGTGTCGAAGCGTTCGGACTGACGACGATCGCGGACGCGGGCGGCGATAATTACGACCCCGCGGTCACACAAATCTATCTCGATAACGGTGACGGCCTTTTCGACGCCGGCACCGACACACTCTATACGCCGGGCGCGAACGATCCGTCGCTGAGTCCCGACCAGAGCGTCACCGTCTTCGTCCTCGCGACGACGCCGGGCACCGTGGTCGACGGCAATCGCGGCATCGTCAGCCTCGTCGCGGCGGCCAAGACAGGCACCGGCGATCCCGGTGACAGCTTTGCCGGCCAGGGCGAAGGCGGCGGCGATGCCGTCGTCGGCTCGACCGGCGCCGATGGGCAGGATGCGGGAGCGTTTGTCGTTTCGGCCGCGACCGTCACGCTTGTCAAATCGGCGGTGGTTACCAATTCGCTGAGCACAACCGATCCGGTGCCGGGCGCGACGATCACCTATACGATCGTTGCCACCGTCGCGGGCAGCGGTTCGGTCATCGGCCTTGCGATCACCGACAATATTCCCGCGGACACCAGCTATGTGCCCGGCTCGATCACACTCGGCGGCAGCGGATTGTCCGATGCGGCCGACGCCGATGCGGGCGATTACAACGGCACGCGAGTCAATGTCGCGCTCGGCACCGTTGCCGGCGGTCAAACCCGCACCGTCACCTTCCAGACCAAGATCGATTGATGGAGATGCGTATGCGCACCGCCCTTTTCCTTTTGCTCGTCATGCTCGCACCCGGCCAGGCGTTCGCCGCGAACCAGGTTGCGCTCGACAACGCCGTGTTCGTCGAATGCGTATCGACCGATGCCCAAGGCAAGCAGCGGATATTGCTCGAAGAACCGAAAGTCGTCGTTCCCGGCGACCGGCTCGTTTTCGTGCTCAATTATCGCAACGCCAGCGCGCAGCCGGCGGACAAGTTCGTGATCACCAACCCGATGCCATCGGCGGTCCGCTTTGCTGACGCCGGCGACACGCGCCCGTTCGTTTCCGTGGATGGCGGCAAGCAGTGGGGACTGCTTGCCGACCTTTCGGTTCCGATGGAGGGCGGCACGCGCCGCGCGGCGCAGCCCGCCGATGTCACGCATGTCCGTTGGGCTTTCCAGAAACCGATCCCGGTCGGTGCCACGGGCAAGCTCATGTTTCGGGGAGTTGTCAAATAGCGAAGGAATAAAACCGCTTAACGGTTGCCAGCGGTGGGGAAACGGCAACCAACATAAAGCCCAGGAGCTCAGCTATGACCAGCAAGCTGACTTATACGGGTGTCATCGGTCTGGCGGCGCTTTCGAGCGTCGTCGCCACGCCGGCTTTTGCCGCCGGGACGACCGCGGGCACCACGATCACGAATACCGCCACCGTCGACTATCAGGTCGGTGGCGTCGCACAGGGACAGCAGTCGGCGTCGAACAATTTCACCGTCGACCGCAAGATCAACCTGCTCGTCGAAGAAGTCGGCACGGTCACGACCAATGTCGTGCCCGGACAGACGAATGCCGTCACGACGTTCCAGCTGACCAACAGCTCGAACGAAGTGCTCGACTTCGCGCTCGTCGCGTCGCAGATCGTGGGGGGGACCGCCTCGCACGGCGGCACCGACACGTTCAACGCCAATAACGTCCGGATCTATCGCGACAATAGCGTGACCGGCACCGTGGGAAGCTGGGATGTGGGCGACACGCTCATCACGGCTTATGTCGACGAGCTCGTCGTCGACACGGCGATTCGCCTGTTCGTCGTCTCCGATATCCCGGCTGGCCTCGCCAACAATGCGGTTGCCGGCGTGACGCTGCGTGCCACCGCGCGCGAAGGCGGGCTTGTCGGCACCCAGGGTGCCGCAATCACCGAGACCACGGGTGCGAACACCGCAGGCAAGGATACAGTCTTTGCCGATATCGCGGGCGTGGCTGGCGATGTCGCACGCGACGGCTCGCATAGCGACAACGACGACTATACGGTGCAGACGGCGACATTGACGGTCACCAAGACCAGCCGCGTCATTTCGGATCCGTTCAACAATACGACGAATCCGAAGCTGATCCCGGGTGCCGTGGTCGAATATTGCATCGCCGTCGCCAACAGTGGTGGCGCTGCCGCGACCTCGGTGGTGATCAACGACCCGGTTCCGGGCCAGCTGACGTTCAATGCGGGCACGATCCTGCTGGGCGGCACGGTGACTAGCGGGACGTGTGACTTCAACGGCACCGCGGGCGGCAGTTACACGGCGCCGAACGTGTCGGGCACGATCGCGTCGATCGCCGCGGGCGCCGCAAGCACGCTCGTTTTCCGCGCAACGGTCAACTGATCGGATAACCGGTGGAGCAGCGGGTGCGGCCCAAAAACCGCCTCCCGCTGCTCCCTTCGGGGCTGTTATGGCACTCCGCACGAAATTTTCCGGCCTTGTGACCGCCCTGGTCGCGGCAGCGATGCTGCCTGCGATATCCACGGCGAACGCACAGGTGATCACGAACACGGCTTCGGCGCAGTGGACGCACGACGGGCAGCCCGGTCAGGCGCTGTCGAACCGCGTCGACGTGACGGTAACGGCGCGTCCGCCCGAGCCGCCGACGATCACCACCTATCGCCTGACAAATGGCAGCGGCAACAAATCGGTGGCACTCGCGCCGACGCAGTGTAGCCGCCCCGCGGCGCGCAGCGCGACGAGTTCCATCGACCTCGGCGGCGTCTATGAGGGTATCTCGACCGCCCCCGCGTCGCTCCAAAGCACCAATAATTTCCGCGCCGGCGAAGTGCTGGTCGTCGGGGTCACGCTCGCATCGGCCAATGCCGATCCGCAGGCGCGTGACACCCTGCCCGTCGTCCTCGAGCTCGAAAATGGCGACCGCGAAGCAGTCATCCTGACCGAGACCGCCAACAGCAGCGGCGAGTTCGTCGGCATCATCAACACGATCGGTGTTCCGCCCGCCGTGGTCGCGGGCGACTGTCGCCTGTCGGTCAATCCGGGCGCTCCCCTGGCACTGCGCGTCACCGATCAGGCGAACGCCAGCCTCGTCGCACTCGCGACGATCGACTTCCTCGTCGATCCGTTTGGCATCGTCTTCGACAGCGGCGACGGCGCGCCCGTTGCAGGCAGCCGCGTGACGATCGTCGACACCGCGACCGGCCTGCCTGCACAGGTGTTCGGCGACGACGGCGTCTCGGCCTATCCGTCGAGCGTCGTCACCGGCCAGAGCGTCACCGATGCGGGCGGAACGACGTACGACTTCCCGCCGGGCGACTATCGCTTTCCCTTTGTCGCGCCGGGCACCTATCGCCTGATCGTCTCGCCGCCCGCGCCTTATACCGCGCCGTCGAAATCGAGCGCCGCCGATCTCGCCGGCCTGCGCCGTCCCGACGACGGCCAGCCGTTCACGATCACCGGCGCGAGCTATAGCAATGCCTTCACACTGAACAGTCCCGCGCCCGTTCGCGTCGACATTCCGGTTGATCAGCCGGGGCTGCCGCTGGTTCTGCGCAAGACGACCTCGACGCAGGTCGCGGTGCCCGGCGATGTAATCCAATATCGGATCGAGGTTGCCAACCGCGACACGCGCCGCAACACCGGCGCCGTAACCGTCCGCGATGTGCTGCCCGCGGGTATGCGCCTGCGCGCCGATACGGTGCGCGTCGATGGCGTGCGCGTGACCGCCGACGTCGCCGCCAACGGCCGCGAGTTCGCCGTCACCCTGCCCACTATCGCGGCATCGCGCTCGGTCCTTCTCACCTATCTGGCCGAAGTCATCGTGTCGGCGCAGCCGGGCAATGCGCTCAACCGCGCCGCCGCCACCGACAACCGCGGATCGACGAGCAATATCGCCGAAGCGACGATCTCGATAAAACGCGACCAGCTCGGCGACCGGATGACGATCATCGGCCGCATCACCGACGGCGGCTGCAGCGTCGATCCGAGCAAGGCCGATGGCGTCATGGGCGTGCGCGTAATGCTGCAGGACGGCAGCTACACCGTCACCGACGAGGATGGCCGTTATCATTTCGAAGGCGTGCGTCCCGGCCTGCATGTCGTGCAGATCGACCCGTCGACGCTGCCGCTCGACCGCGCGGCGATCGACTGCGCGCGGTCGACGCAGAGCGCCGACAGCCCGATCTCGCGCTTCGTCGAAGGCCGTGGCGGTGCGCTTAAGCGCGCCGATTTCCGCGCCGTCGCGAGTGCCCCCCGCGCCGCGCCGGCCAAGGCAACCATCGAAGCGCGCAAGGTGCTGAGCGACCCCGACGCTGCCGGCGCCAACCGCGATTGGCTCGCGGGTCAGGCGCCCGGCATCGGCTGGCTCTTCCCCGAAACCGATCACAACCCGCGCGCCAAGGCGATCCGCGCCGCGATCAAGCACGCGCCGGGACAGACGGTGTCGCTCCGCGTCAACGGCAAGCCCGCCGACGCGCTGACGTTCGAAGGCGTAAGCAAGTCGGCCGACGGCAGTGTCGCGGTCAGCCTGTGGCGCGGGCTCGAAATCCGCGAAGGCGAAAACCGTCTCGTCGCCGAAGTGAAGGACGCGAACGGCGTCACGATCGAAACGCTCGAACGAGGTGTCCATTATTCGATCACCCCGATGCGCGCGTCGCTTATCCGCGAAAAGTCGGTACTGGTCGCCGATGGCGTGACGCGCCCGGTGATCGCGGTACGGCTGACCGATCGCGACGGCAAGCCGATCCGCGCCGGGCTAACAGGCGATTTCAGCGTCCCCGCGCCATACTATCCCGCGGTCGAAGCCGATGCGCAGCAGGCGCGCCAGCTCGCGGGCCTCGAACGCGCGCAGCCGGTGTGGAAGATCGATGGCGACGACGGCATCGCCACTATCGAGCTCGAACCGACGACCGCGTCGGGCACGCTCGCGATGGATTTCACCTTCCGCGACGACAAGGTGACGCGCAAGCAGACGATCGAAACCTGGCTCGATCCGGGCAATCGCCCGTGGACCGTCGTCGGCTTTGCTGCGGGCACGGTTGGCTACAACACGCTGGGAGATCGGATGGAGCCGGTGGCCGAGACGCTCGACGATCTGAACGCCGATGCGCGCCTCGCGCTCTATGCCAAGGGCCGCGTGCGCGGAAAATGGCTGATGACGCTGGCGTACGACAGCGACAAGGACAAGGATGACACGCGGTTCGGCGGCGTGATCGATCCGCGTGCCTATTACACGATCTACGCCGACCGCAACGAGACACGCTATGACGCCGCCTCGGTCCGCAAGCTCTATCTCCGCCTCGAACGACCGCAATTCTACGCGATGTTCGGCGATATCGAGACGGGGATTTCGGAACCGCAGCTCGCCCGCTACCAGCGCGCGCTCAACGGCGGCAAAGCCGAATATCGCGGCCGCAACGTAGCGGCGACCGCTTTCATCGCCGACACCCCCTATCGCTTCCGCCGCGACGAGATCCAGGGCAATGGCCTGACCGGGCCGTACCAGCTCGGTGCGAAAGATATCCTGCCGAACAGCGAGCGGATCGTCATCGAGACGCGCGACCGGCTGCACAGCGAACGCATCGTCGACAGCGTCAGCCTGTCGCGCCACGTCGATTACGATATCGACTATCTGTCGGGCACGATCCGTTTCCGCGAGCCAGTGCTCAGCCGCTCGTCGAACCTCGATCCGCAATTCATCGTTGCCGAATATGAGGTCGACGGGGTCGGCCAGCGCGTCCTCAACGCTGGCGGCCGCGTCAGCTATCAGTCGAATGACGAGAAACTGCGCGTCGGCGCGACGTTCATCCACGACGAGGATGGCAACGCCAAGACCAACCTCGGCGGTATCGATGCACGCTATCGCCCCACCATCGCAACCGAAGTCCGCGCCGAACTCGCGGTCAGCGACGCCAAGGCGACCAATGGCAGCACCGCGGCAGGCGGGACCGCGAAGGCATGGCTGATCGAGGCCGAGCATCACAGCAGCAACGCCGATTTCCTCGCCTATGTGCGCGAGCGCGAGGCGGGTTTCGGCACCGGCCAGCTCAACAGCAGCGAGAATGGCACGCGCAAATTCGGTTTCGATGCGCGGCTGAAAGCCGGACGCAACCTGTCGGTGACCGGCAGCGCGTGGCAGGAAGATTATCTCGACACCAATGCGCGGCGCCGCGCGGCGCGCGCGCTCGTCGAATATGACAACGGCACCAGCGTCGCGCGCGCCGGGCTGACCCACGCCGACGATCGCCTGACCGACGGCAGCCGCAATCGCTCGAACATCGTCCAGCTGGGCGCAACGCAGCGGCTGATGGGCAAGCGCCTCGAAATCGACGCGCAGACCGAATTCGCACTGGGCGGCAAGGATGCGAGCATCGATTTCCCGACGCGGCATCGCCTAGGCGCGCGCTACGCGATCAATCGCGACGTCAATCTGGTCGGCAGCTACGAGATCGCCGACGGCGATACGATCAAGGCGCGCACCGCGCGGCTGGGTTTCGACCTGACGCCTTGGTCGGGGGCGCGGCTGCTCGCGACCGCGAACCAGCAGGAAATCGGTGAGTATGGCCCGCGCAGCTTTGCCGCTTATGGCCTGTCGCAGTCGCTGAAGCTCGGCGAACGCTGGTCGGTCGATCTCTCGGTCGGCGGCAATCGTACGATTGGCGGGATCAGCGCGCGCGACGTGCTCAACGTCGATCAGCCGGTCGCCTCGGGCGGTTTCCTGGGCGGCAATGGCACACTGACCGAAGATTTCCTCGCGATCAGCACCGGCGCCACATACCGCGCCGACCGCTGGACGCTCACTGGCCGCGCCGAGTATCGCGATGGCGAACTCGCCAATCGCTATGGCTTGACGCTCGGCGGGCTCCGCCAGCTCGGCGAGGGCCGCGCACTCGGCGCGCTCTTCACCTATGCAAAGGCGAGCGGCAGCGGCACGATGCCGACGACCGAGGTCATCAATTTCGAAATGAGCTGGGCGCATCGCCCCGCGGCTTCGCGGATTTCGTGGCTCAGCAAGAGCGAGTTCCGTTCGGACAAGGTTCGCGATGCGGTCGCGGGTCAGGCCGGCCCGATCGGCGGCACGCTGACGATCGACGGCGACGCGACAAGCCGCCGCCTCCTCAACAGCCTGTCGATGAACTGGACTCCGCTCGGCGACCGCGGGTTCGGCGACGGCTGGTACGAGCGCGCCGAAATCGGCTTCTTCTGGGGCACGCGCTATAATTTCGACCGCTTCGGCGCGGACGATGTGAAGGGATGGTCGAACCTGATCGGCGCCGACTTCCGCTTCAACCTTGGCGAACATGTCGATGCCGGTGTGTCGGGCACCGTGCGCGTCGGCACCGACGCCGATACCGTCAGCTGGGCGGGCGGCCCGACACTGACGCTGGCGCCGATGAAGAATGCAAACATCACCTTTGGCTATAATTTCGCGGGTTTCCACGACCGCGATTTCGAGGACGCGCGCTTCTCGCGCTCGGGCGCTTACGTGACTTTCAAGCTGAAGTTCGACCAGACGAGTTTTCAAGGGCTGGGGCTGTAACCCCGTCCCGCGGGGCGAAGCAATCCGGGGCGCGCGTCCACCGCCTCGGATTGCTTCGTCGCTATCTTAGTCCGCAAACAGCAGGACCGGCGTTTCGACCAGCTTCTTGAGCGCTTGCACATAGCTCGCCGCGTCCCAGCCATCGACGACGCGGTGGTCGCAGCTGATGGACAGGTTCATGAGCTTTGCTCTGCGGATTTCGTCGCCGTCGAAGACGGGGCGCTCGACGATCTTGTTCGGGCCGATGATCGCGACTTCGGGGCGGTTGATCACCGGGGTGGTTGCGATGCCGCCGAGCGGGCCCAAGGAGGTGACGGTCAGCGTGCCGCCGGTCAGTTCCTCGACTTTCGCCTTGCCGGTGCGCGCGGCTTCGGCGAGGCGGGTGATCTCGCTCGCGAGCTGCCAGACATTCTTGTCCTGCGCGTCGCGGATGACGGGGACCATCAGCCCGGCGTCGGTCTGCGTCGCCATGCCGAGATGTACCGCGCCGTAGCGCGTTACCACGCCGCCTTCGTCGTCGTAACGCGCGTTGATCATCGGGAATTGCGGGATCGTGCGGCAGATCGCGACGATCAGGAAGGGCAGCATCGTCAGCTTCGGGCGGCCGCCGCGATTGGCGTTGAGGTCGGCGCGCATCTCTTCGAGCGCGGTGACGTCCATTTCCTCGACATAAGTGAAATGTGGGATCGCGCGCTTCGACGCCGCCATATTTTCGGCGATCTTGCGGCGCATGCCGATGACCTTGATCGGCTCGTCGGCGCGCGCGCGGCTGGCGCCGGGAGCGTGATAGCCCTGCCCGCCGCTGTAGCGCAGGAAAGCGTCGAGATCGGAATGGCGGACGCGGTCGCCCTCGGCCTGGACTTGACCGAGGTCGACGCCGAGATCCTTGGCGCGGGCGCGAACGGCGGGCGATGCGAGCACGGCGCGGCTGTGGTCTGCGGTCACGACCGGCGCAGGTGCCGGGGCCGGGGCCGGGGCCGGGGCGGGAGCTGCGACGGGCGCAGGTGTAGCAACCTCGGCGACCGAAACCTCTTCGGCCCCCGGCGTCTCGGCTTCGATCTGCTTCTCGACAGGCGTGTCCGCAGGCGGCGCCTCGACGTCACCCTCCCCGTCGCCATCGGTCTCGATCACCGCGAGCGTCGAGCCGATCGGGATCAGGTCGCCGACCTCGCCCGCGAGTTCGACGACGATCCCCGAAACGGGCGATTCCATTTCGACAGTCGCCTTGTCGGTCATCATGTCGGCAAGCTGCGCGTCTTCCTCGACGCGCTCGCCGATCTTGACGTGCCAGGCGACGATTTCGGCCTCGGCGATGCCTTCGCCGATGTCGGGCAGACGGAATGAATAACGGGCCATGGCGTCAGTCCTTCAAAATCTTGGTCAGCGCGGTCGCAATGCGCACCGGGCCGGGGAAATAGGCCCATTCAAGGCTATGCGGATAAGGCGTGTCGAAGCCGGTGACGCGTTCGACCGGCGCCTCAAGATGATAGAAGCAGCGTTCCTGCACCAGTGCGGCAAGTTCGGCGCCGAAGCCCGAGGTACGCGTCGCTTCGTGGATGATCAGGCAGCGGCCGGTTTTCTTCACCGAGGTTTCGATCGCGTCGATATCGAGCGGCAGCAAGGTGCGCAGGTCGATGATCTCGGCATCGATGCCCATTTCCTCGACGATCGTCTTGGTCACATGGACCATCGTGCCATAGACGAGGATAGTAAGCGCCTCGCCAGCGCGCACCGTCGCGGCCTTGCCGAGTTCAATACGATAATAATCTTCGGGCACCGCGCTCGCGTCATGCTTCGACCAGGGTTCGACCGGGCGGTCATAATAGCCGCTGAACGGGCCGTTGTAGATACGCTTGGGTTCGAGGAAAACGACGGGGTCGTTGTCCTCGATCGCCGCGATCAGCAGACCCTTGGCGTCATAGGGGTTCGACGGGATCACCGTCTTCACACCGCAGATGTGCGTCATGATGCTTTCGGGCGACTGGCTGTGCGTCTGGCCGCCGAAGATGCCCCCCCCAAAAGGAGTACGCACCGTCATCGGACAGATGAAGTCGGCCGCCGAACGATAACGCAAGCGCGCCGCTTCGCTGACGAGCTGGTCGAGCCCCGGGTAGATATAGTCGGCGAACTGGATTTCGGGGACCGGGCGCAGGCCATAAGCGCCCATGCCGACCGCGACGCCGATGATGCCGCATTCGTTGATCGGCGTGTCGAACACGCGGGTCTTGCCATGTTTCTTCTGCAGCCCCGCGGTCGCGCGGAACACACCGCCGAAGAAGCCGACGTCCTCGCCCATCACGACCATGTTCGGGTCGCGTTCGAGCATGACGTCCATGGCGCTGTTGATCGCCTCGATCATGTTCATGGTCTTGGTGGCGGTTTGGGTCTCGGCGCTCATCATTCGGGCTTCCAATTGGGGCCGAACTTGGCCTCTTGCTCGGCGAGCATCTGTGCGCATTGTTCCTTGAGGTGCCAGGGCAGCTCCTCGAACACATCGTCGAACATCGTCTCGAACGGCTGGTGCATCCCGTGGCCGAGGATGCCGAGCTTTTCCGACTGTTTCTGCGTCGTCTTGACCAGCTCGTCGAGTTCCCTCGCCTGCGCCTCGTGGCGTTCGGCATCCCATTCGCCGAGCGTTTCGAGATGCTGGCGCAGCCGTGCGATCGGGTCGCCGAGCGGCCAGGCGGTCGCCTCGTCGGCGGGGCGATAGGCGCTCGGATCGTCCGAGGTGCTGTGGCCTTCGCTGCGATAGGTGAAATGCTCGATCAAAGTCGGGCCGTTGTTCGTCCGCGCACGATCCGCGGCCCACTGCGTCGCGGCATAAACCGCGAGCGGATCATTGCCGTCGATGCGCAGCCCCGCGATACCATAACCCACCGCGCGTGCCGCGAAGGTCGTGCGCTCGCCGCCGGCGAAGCCCGAGAAGCTGGAGATCGCCCACTGATTGTTCACGACGTTGAAGATGACGGGCGCATTGTAAACGGTCGCAAAGGTCAGCGCCGAGTGGAAGTCGCCCTCGGCCGACGAGCCCTCGCCGCACCAGACGGTCGCGATACGGCTGTCGCCCTTCGACGCCGAGGCCATCGCCCAGCCCACCGCCTGCGGATATTGCGTCGCGAGATTGCCCGACACGCTGAAGAACCCATGCTCGGGCGCCGAATACATGATCGGCAGCTGGCGCCCCATCAGGTGATCGCCGCGGTTCGAGTAGATCTGGTTCATCATCTGGATCAGCGGGTAGTCGCGCGCGATCAATATGCCTTGCTGGCGATAGCTGGGGAAGCACATGTCGCCGCGATCGATCGCCATCGTCGAGGCGACCGAGGTCGCTTCTTCGCCGGTACACTTCATATAGAAGCTGGTCTTACCCTGCCGCTGCGCACGGAACATGCGGTCGTCGAAAGCGCGGGTGAGCATCATGTAGCGCAGCATCGTGCGCAGCCGCTCGGGCGACAGCTTCGGATCCCACTGCCCCTTCGCCTGCCCGTCGAAATCGAGGACGCGGACGAGGCCATAGCTGAGCTCGCGCATCGCATCGGGCCTGGTCGCTTCGCTCGGGCGCGGGGTCGCTTCGACCGCGGGAACTTCGATATCGCCAAAGTCCGGGGTATCGCCGGGGCGATAGCGCGGTTCGGGGATATGAAGCGACAGCGGCGGCAAATTGCTCGCCGGGCGCTGAGGCGTCTCAGGCATATCTTCTTCCCTTTGAAGGCGCGAATCGGCGCCTAGTTATATTTCAACGTGGCGACATATTATTACGGTAGCCATACGAATGCAACGGCGGCCATCAGACCGCGACAGGCGCGGAAATATGCGCTTGCGGCGCATAATCCTCGACCGCGAAATCCTCGAACCGATAGTCGAAAATGCTCGAAGGGCGGCGAAGGATGCGGAGCTTCGGCGCGCCATCCGGAACGCGCGACAGCTGCTGTTCGACCAGCTCGGCGTGGTTCAGGTAGAGATGCACGTCGCCGCCGGTCCAGACGAGTTCATGGGCGTGAAGGCCCGCTTGATCGGCAACCATCCGCGTGAGGAGCGCCGCTTCGAAGACATTGAAGGCAAAGCCCAGGCCAAGATCGCACGAGCGCTGAAACAGCAGGCACGACAGGCCGCCGTCGCTGCGGACGTGGAATTGATAGGTCATGTGGCACGGCGGCAGCGCCATGCGATCGAGATCGGCGACGTTCCAGCCGGTAAAGATGTGCCGCCGCGAGCCCGGATTATTCTTCAGCGAATCGATCAGCGCCGCAATCTGATTGTGACCTTGCTTCGCGCGCCGGAAGAGTCCCTCGCCCGCCGGCTCGTAGCGCGGCCAGTTCACCCATTGATGGCCGTAAACTGGCCCGAGATCGCCCCACTTCGCAGCGAAATCATCATCCGCGATGATCCGCGCCTCGAAATCCTCGGCGCTAATCTGGTCGCCCGTCGCGCGGCGATATTTGTCGAGCGGCCAGTCGGTCCATATCTTCACGCCTTGCGAAACGAGCGACCGGATATTGGTGTCACCGGTCAGGAACCACAGCAGTTCGCGCAGCCCCGTCTTCCAATAGACGCGCTTGGTCGTGAGCAACGGAATCGCATCGTCCTTCAGCGAGAATCGCATCGTCTCGCCAAATAGCGAGCGCGTGCCGACGCCGGTGCGGTCGACGCGCTCGTCGCCCTCGACCCAGATGCGGCGCATCAGGTCCAGATATTGCAGTTCATAATGGATGGAATCAGGCAAGACTCGGCTCCCGGTTTTGTCTCTCGGTGCTAGGCTTCGTGCCGCGAGGGGACAAGGGAGCAACATGGGGAGCAATATCGCCGGCGGCACAAAGCCTCCGATGCGGGGCAGTCGCCCGTTGGGAATCGCGCAGCCTGAGCGCATGGGAACGGCGATGACCCTGTTCGAACCCCTCGGCAAAGCGCCGGATCCGTCGGCGCTGGCCGGCTTTGTGCCGTGCCCGCTTGAGGATGATTTCGCGCGCCTGTTGCTGCGCCCGATGTTCGATGACGAGCGCGAAACCCTGCTCCTTGCCGCATTCGACGCCTTCGAACGCCTTGTTCGGCTCGAACGCGTCGACGGGGATAGCTCGGGCCGCTGCGTCATCCCGCCGCGCGCTTGGCGCACGCTTTTGGACGGCGGCGTTGCGACAGTCGTCCTGGCGCACAACCATCCGTCCGGCACGCCCTGGCCGAGCGATGCCGACATCGGCGCAACGCACGATGCCGCGCTTTTCCTGCGGACCATGGGCATCGATCTGGTCGATCATCTGATTTTCGTTGCGGATGGTCATTTCAGCTTTCGAACTGCCGAAATGATGTAATCGCGGCAATCGCATTGAATGTGCCGATTGGCGCTTGAAGTTCGCAAATTGCGCGTCTAGAGGACCGCCCTGCCTTCGCGGCGACCCCGGTCGGCGCGCAGATCGGTCGGGGAGTAGCTCAGCCTGGTAGAGCACTGTCTTCGGGAGGCAGGGGCCGGAGGTTCGAATCCTCTCTCCCCGACCAATTTCTTGCATATTGCAGATTCTGCACCGTCTCTTCTTGTAAGTCGGCGCGCAACATCCTAAATCTCTTCTACGCCGCCGTGGTTTTCCCCCTTTCCATCGCGGCGAGTGTCCCGTCATCACTGACGCGGACGCGTCCTCCCTGGACCCTGGCCACCTCGTACTTCGGTACGAGGTGGTTTTTTATTCAGCGGCTTGCGCGAATATTTCAGCGCCCTGTCGGGCATATCCCGCTTCAGCGACAAGATTCGCGAACCAGCGTGCCAGCCGCGCGATACGAGCCGTGTCGGGCAAGCGCTCCGCCGTCAGATAGAGGCTGCGGTCGATTTCGATCTGCACCGCGTGGACGGCGTCCGCCGGGCGGCCGTGCGTTCGGATGATATGACCGCCGGCATAGGGCTGATTGCGCGCGACGGGCTCGTTCAATCGTTCGGCCGATGCCACCGCGAGGTCGATCAGCCAATCGCCCGCGGTTTCGCCAAAACGATCGCCGATGATGATTCGCGCGCCGTGCCCCGGCTGGCCGGCCGGAATCGGCGGCATCGAATGGAGATCGATCAATATCGCATGGCCATGTTCATCGCGCGCCGCGGTCAATGCGTCGGCGAGGGCGGCGTGGTACGGCCGGTGGAAGGATTCGAGGCGCCATTCCAGCGCCGCGCCGTCGATCGGCCGCTTCCATAGCGGACCGCAATCGGCGAGTCGCGTCGGCACGACGCCAAGCCCTGCCCGCTCCTTGCGCCCCGGCGCCGAAAATTGCGCGCGCAGCGGCATGGCAACCTCGCCGGGCGCCATCTGCCCTTCGCCGCGATTGAGGTCGGCGACGGCGCGCGCCCACAGGGCGTGAACAACCGTCGCGCCGGCGTCGGCGGCGCCGGCCGCGATCAGGTCGCACCAGCTATCCTCGAGTCGTTCGAGGTGCGGCCGGTCGACCCGCGCCGCGCTCAATATCTCGGGCGGATAGATGCGTCCCGCGTGCGGCACCGACACGACGACGGGGCCACTCGCCGCGGGCCGGTTGACAGCGATGGCGGCGGGCGAGATGGTGCGGGACGGCATAAGCGATGGGTGGCAAAAAAAGCGGGACGAATCCAGCGCCGCGCGTCAATTTGTTAAATCTCTGACGCTATGCAGGGCGTGACAGAGGGGGCAGCCGACCGGAACCGGCTGCGCCGAAGGACCAGGGAACAGATTTCAACATGATTCGCATTTTGCTGGCCGAAGATGACGACGTGATGCGCGAGTATCTCGCGCGCGCGCTGACCAGCGCCGGCTATCACGTCACCGCGGTCGACCGCGGCACCGCCGCCGTCCCCTATATCGATTCGGGAACGTTCGATCTTTTGCTGTCGGACATCGTGATGCCCGAGATGGACGGGATCGAACTCGCCCAGCATACCGCGAAGGCCGCGCCGCAGACGCAGGTGATGTTCATCACGGGCTTTGCCGCGGTTTCGCTGCGTGCCGAGGAAAATGTGCCGCAGGCAAAGCTGCTGTCGAAGCCCTTCCACCTCAAGGATCTGGTGCGCGAGGTCGACAATATGTTCGGTCGCAGCGACCGCTCCAGCCAACAATAACGACGCCGCCGCACGCGAAGGGCTTGCCAAGTCGCGCGGAGGCATTTAGGGGGCGCGTCACCCCAAGGGATGGGCGTGTAGCTCAGTGGTAGAGCACTGTGTTGACATCGCAGGGGTCGCAAGTTCAATCCTTGCCACGCCCACCATTAAAAACGCCGCCACCCCGATGGGTTGGCGGCGTTTTTGCTTTCAGGCCATGCCGCGCGCGAGATCCCCGCGTGACGCGTCGCCGATCTGGCTGCCGCCGTCGCAGTCGAGGATCGTGCCGGTGATATATCCCGCCGCGGGCGAGCAGAGGAATACCGCCGATTCGGCGACCTCCTCGACCTCGCCCCAGCGCTTCATCGCGATGCGGTCGAAATGCGACTGGCGCGTCGCGGCGTCGGGCGCCAAGCGCGCCATGCCCTCGGTCCCCGCAATCGGCCCCGGCGAGATGCCGTTCACCCGCACCTCGGGTCCCCATTCGAGCGCCAGCACGCGAATCAACTGGTTGATCCCCGCCTTTGCGGCGCAGGCGTGCGCTTGCAGCGCTGAAGCATTGACCGCCTGCCCCGCGGTGATCGCGATCAGCGACGCGCCGGGCCGGTTGAGCAAATCGTGGCAGCCGCGGAACACGTTGAACGTCCCGTTAAGGTCGATGTCGACCACCGTACGAAACGCATTCGCCGACATGCCAAGCGCCGGCGCGAGAAAATTGCCCGCCGCGCCCGAAATGACGATGTCCATCGGCCCAAGTTCGCCTGCGACGCGTTCCATCACGCCGCGGATCGCCGCATAGTCGCGCACGTCGCCCGACAGGCCGAGCGCGCCCTCGCCGATGTCCGCCGCCGCGCGCGCCGCCTTGTCGGGGTCGCGGCCGGCAACGGCGACCTTGGCGCCGAGTTCGGCGAAGCGCTTGGCGATACCCAAGTTGATGCCGCTCGTCCCGCCGGCGACAAAGGCCGTCTTACCGGCCAGCAGATTATCGCGGAATGTCGTCATGTCTCTCTCCCTTGCTCGATACTGAAAGCGATCCGGGGTTGACGGATCGAAACCAGTCGCCTTTTGAAACTGGAACAGACAGCAAGGATGATCCGATGGCAAGTGCCGGCCCGACCTCGAACAGCTTCATCTCGCAGCGGCTGAAGCTGCATTATGTCGACTGGGGCAATCGCGGCGCCCCGCCGCTGCTGCTCGTCCACGGCGGACGCGACCATTGCCGCAATTGGGACTGGGTCGCCGAGAAATTGCGCGATCGCTATCATATCATTGCCCCCGATCTGCGTGGTCATGGTGACAGCGCATGGTCGCCCGACGGCAATTACGCGATGGATACTTTTGTCTATGACCTCGCGCAGTTGGTCCACCAGCTCGACCTCGGCCCGCTCTCGATCGTCGCGCATTCGATGGGGGGCAATATCGCGCTGCGCTATACGGGCCTTTACCCCGAGAATGTCCGCAAGCTCGTCGCGATCGAGGGGCTCGGTCCCTCTCCGAAGGTGATCGCCGAGCGCGCGAAGACGGGCTATGCCGAACGCTTCCGCAAATGGATCGAGGACAAGCGCCAGGCCGCCGGGCGCACCCCGCGCCGCTATGCGACGCTCGAAGACGCGCTCGCGCGCATGATGGGCGAGAACAGCTATCTGACCGAGGTGCAGGCGCGCCACCTGACCATCCACGGCATCAGCCGCAACGAGGACGGCACCTGGAGCTGGAAGTTCGACAATTACCTTAATGTCTGGCCCGCCTTCGACATGCCGCAGGACGACATCGCCGCGCTGTGGGGCGCGATCACCTGCCCCACCCTTTTGCTCTATGGCGCGAACAGCTGGGCTTCGAATCCCGAAAAGGACGGGCGCCTCGTCCATTTCAACACCGCCAAGGTGATCGAGTTCGAAAATGCGGGCCACTGGCTGCACCACGACCAGTTCGACCGGTTCATATCCACGCTAGACGAATTCCTCTAAACGGGTCGCCGGTTGCGCGCGGCGATGCGCGATGAGAGGCGGCGCGATGGCCTATACGGGGCAGGTTTCGAGGCAGCAGAAGCTCGTATCGGGCGGCGGCGCGCTGCTCGCGGTCGGTGCGGTCGGACTCGGCCTCGGGAGCGGCCTCGATCTCGATGTCGTCCGCAAGGCCAGCGACGCGATCGCGGCGATCGCCCTCCCCGCGCCCCCACCACCACGCGAGGAGGCCCAGCCGGCAAAGGCGCCGAGCGAGAAGGCCAGCGGCAAGGCGTCGGCTGCAAACAAGCATGCCAAAGCCGCCGCGGTCGCAGCACCGCCGCCCAAGCTGCCCCCCATCGCGCCGCCGATTGCCGCCGCGCCGCGCCCGGGCGCCGGGAACGACGCGTCGGCGGGGGCGACGCCGAATCCCGGCACCGGATCGGGCGCAGGCGGGCGCGGCGACGGCACCGGCGCGGGTGGTGCGGGCACCGGAACCGGCGGCGGGACCAAGGCCGTCTGGCGCAGCGGTACGATCCGCGACCGCGACTATCCGCGCGAAGCCAGCCGCGCGAAAACGGGCGGCGAGGTCGAAGTGCGCTTCACCATCGAAGCCAGCGGCCGCGTCCGCGGATGCCGCGTGACACGGCCCAGCGGCGATACCTCGCTCGACCGGACGACGTGCGAGCTGATCGAGGAACGTTTCCGCTTCAAGCCCGCGACCAACGCCGCCGGCGAACCCGTCGCGAGCCAATATGGCTGGCGGCAGAGCTGGTGGCTCGAACGCCGACACTAGGCGGCCTTCTCTCAACTGGTATCGATTGCGACGATGTCGCGAATGATTCGCATTAGAGTTGACTTTGCAATCGACTCTCAATAGCGGCGCCCCCAACCAATCACAAAATAGGGGTTTACCGTGAAGCCATCGACATCTGCCTCATTCCTCGCGCTCTCCTGCGTCGGCAGCCTGATCAGCGCACCGGCTTTCGCCGCCGACGCCGCGGAGGCGCAGGATGCGCCCGGTGGCCGCAGCGAGATCATCGTCAACGGCTCACTCGCCAATGAGGTGGAATCGCCGAAGTCGACCGCGCCGCTTGTCGACACGCCGCAGACGATCACGGTCGTGTCGCAAGAGCAGATCCGCCAGCAGAACCTGCTGACGCTGCGCGACGCCTTGGCGACGATCCCCGGCATCACCTTTGGCGCCGGCGAAGGCGGCGGCGGTTATGGCGACTCGATCAACCTGCGCGGCTATTCGGCGAACAACGACCTGACGGTCGACGGTGTGCGCGACAGCGCGCAGTACAGCCGCACCGACCCCTTCAACCTGCAGCAGATCGAAGTCTATAACGGCGCGAACTCGGTCTTTAACGGATCGGGCAGCGTCGGCGGCACGATCAACCTCGTCAGCAAGATCCCCTTTGCGCGGAGCGCCACGACGGTGCAGGCGGCGGTCGGCACCGACAATTATTATCGCGCGGCCGTCGACAGCAACTGGCGCGTCAGCGACCTGATCGCCGTCCGCCTGAACGCCATGTATCACGAGAATGACGTACCGGGCCGCGACGTCGAATCCTACAAGCGCTGGGGCGTGGCGCCGTCGATCACGATCGGGGTCGACAGCGATACCAGCCTGACGCTCGCCTATATCCATCAGGACGACGACAATACGCCGATCTATGGCGTTCCGTTCATTCTCGGCGCCGTCAACAACGGTCCGCTGCCCGGTGTCGATGACAGCGACTATTTCGGGATCGTCAACCTCGACAAGCAGAAGACCAAGGTCGATCGCCTGACCGCGACCTTCCGCCACGCGTTCAGCGACAATGTTTCGATCCGCAACCTGACCCGCTGGCAGCGCGTCCACCAGTACAGCCAGACGAGCGCGCCGCAGGGCGTCTTCTGTCTTGCGAACGGCCTCCAGCCGATCGGCGCGAACGCGGCCGCCACGGTCGGCATCCCCTGCCCCGCCGGCCAGAATACGCCGGGCACCTATTATCCTTCGGGACCGCGCGGCCTCGTGCGCGATCAGGTCAACGATCTGTTGCACAACCAGACCGACCTCACCGTCGTCAGCGGCGCGAAGGGCGGCCTGTTCAATACGCTGGTGATCGGCGCGTCTTACAGCCAGGAAGATTATTCGATCGAGAATGCACAGTTGCTGCGCAATCCCGGCGGCGCGCTGCCGAACCCGGTGTTGCCGCCGATCAGCCTGTCGAACCCGAACACTGTCTGGACCGGCCCGGTCAATTATGTCCGCACGGGCAACAGCTATGGCGACACGCGCAACTGGGCGATCTATGCGTTCGACACGCTCGAAATCTCGCCGATGTTCGAGATCAACGCGGGTGTCCGCTATGAAAATGCGCGCAACATCTTCCACGCCGACACGGTGACGACGCCGGCGACCGGCGCGGTCTACACGCGCGGCCCCAACCAGATCAGCGACGAGAATCTCTTCTCGTACCGCGCCGGCGCGGTGTTCCACCCGATGGAGAATGTCAGCCTCTACGCCGCCTATGGCAACGCCAAGACGCCGACTTCGGCCAGCGTCCGCGCGGGCTGCGGCCTGCCGGCGAGCCCGACCGCGGCAGACCCCTGTGCGACGGCGCCCGAAAGGGCGCGCAACATCGAATTCGGCGCCAAGGCCGAACTGATGGATAAGAAGCTGCTGCTGACTGCGGCTGTGTTCCGTAACGAGCGCACCAATTATCGCGTGCCTTCGAACGACCCGGCGCAACCCGCTTCGCTTCAGATCCTCGATGGCCGCTCGCGCGTCGACGGTTTCGCGCTCGGCGCGAGCGGCAATGTCACTCCGGAATGGGCGATCTTTGCGAACTACACTTACCTCGACGGCAAGGTGAAGCAGAGCGTTTCGGATTTCTGCCTTGCCAACCCGGGAAGCACCGGCTGCGGCAATAGCGCCGCCATTCCCGATCCGCAGCGCGGCGATCGGCTGTTCCAGACGCCCAAGCATTCGGGCAGCCTGTTCACCACCTATGTCTTTCCGTTCGGGCTGCAGGTCGGTTACGGCCTGACCTATCAGGGCAAGTTCACGACGCACCAGCGCAACCTGGCGCAGCGCGCGCCGCTGTCGGTCGACGATTATCTGATCCACCGCGCGTTCGTGTCGTACGACTTCAAGAACGGCCTGGTGGCGCAGGTCAACGTCCAGAACTTCACGAATGAGGATTATTACACCGGCGTCCGCAACAATGTGAACGCGACGACGGGCGCCGTGACGGGCGGTTGGGCGGTCCCCGGCGAATCGCGCTCGGCGGTGTTCAGCCTCTTCTACAACTTCTGATCCCGGTGGGGCGGGCACGGCGATTGCCGTTCCCGCCCCTTTCGCTCTAGAAGCGGCGCCATGATCCGCATCATTCCCGACGTGCTCGATGCCGACGGCGTCGCAAAGCTCCGATCGATTCTCGACGCCGCCGACTGGGTCGACGGCAACGAGACATCGGGTCCGCAGGCTGCGCTCGCCAAACGCAACCAGCAGCTCCCCGAATTCGGTGAGGCGGCCGGCGAAGCGGGGCGCCTCGTGCTCGACGCGCTGGGCCGCAGCCCGCTGTTCATCGCCGCTGCGTTGCCGCTCAAAATCTATCCGCCCTATTTCAACCGCTATGCCGGCGGCGAGAATTTTGGCGATCATATCGACAATGCGATCCGCATCCGTCGCGGCAGCGATTTCCGGATGCGCAGCGACCTGTCGGCGACCCTCTTCCTTGCCGATCCCGACAGCTATGACGGCGGCGGGCTGGTCGTCGAAGGCTTTGCGCAAGAACCGGGGATCAAATTGCCCGCCGGGCATCTGGTCCTCTACCCCTCGACCACCGTCCACCGCGTCGAGCCGGTGACCGCAGGCGCGCGCGTCGCGAGCTTCATGTGGATTCAGTCGATGGTGCGCGATCAGGGGCAGCGCAACCTGTTGTTCGATCTCGATATGGGGGTGCAGGGTGCCGCGGCGGCACTGGGCCAGGGCGACGCAACGGTCGTCCGCCTGACCGGCGTATATCACAATCTTCTGCGACGCTGGGCCGACAGCTAATCCAGCATAGCGCGCCAGGCGCGCGACAGATGTTCGCGGTCGCCCACAACGACGCATACCGCGAGGTCCTGCTCATCGGCGAGCGCGACCGCGGCCTCGGAGCCCAGAACCGTCAGTGTGGTCGCCCAGCCGTCGGCGCTGATGCAGTCGCGATGGAGCACGGTGACCGACGATATGCCGTTGACGATCGGGCGCCCGGTCGCCGGATCGAAGCTGTGCGAATAATGCTGGCCGCCCGCGCTAAAGCCGCGGCGATAATTGCCCGAGGTCGCCACCGACAGGTCGTGCAGCGCAATGCGCCATGGTGGAATGGACGAGGTGGGCGGCATCTCGACATCGACCCACCAGGGCTGTCCGTCGGGGCGGATCCCCTCGCCGCGTAGCTCGCCGCCGACTTCAAGCAAGAAATGACGGACGCCGATGTCGAGCAGCCATGCGGCGGCGAGGTCGACGCCATAGCCCTTGGCGATACCCGACAGGTCAAGCGCCGCCGCCTCGCCGCGCCGGATGCGCCGCGCCCCCGGGTCGAAATCGATCGTGCGGTCCGTGTCGGACTGGACCGCCTGCGGCATCCGCCCGGTACGCCGGGCACTGCCGAAACCCCAGGCGTCGGTGATGCGGCCGAGACCGGGGTCGAAGGCGCCGCCGCTGGCGCGCGCGATGTCGAGCGCGACCTCCACGACATGGGCGAATTCGGCTGGAATTTCGCGCCATGTCCCGGGCATCGCGCGGTTGAAGCGCGAGAGGTCGGATTCGGGCTCCCACTGGCTCATCTGTTCGACGACGAGGTCGAGTGCGGCCTGAACGCCGTGCTGCGTCGCGGCGGGCGGCGAGACCGCTTGCAGCGACCAGCCTGTCCCCATCGTTTCACCAGCGAAGCGTTCGATGGCCGCCCCCGCCCCGCGCCTGGCGAAAGCCGCGGGCGTCAGGGCGCGGGGGATGAGGATGCGGTCGGTCAGGGCGCGAGCACTTCCAGCGTCGTGACATAGCTCGCGCGGCGCTGCGGGGTGGCGGGTTCGGGTGCGCCTTCGGCACGCTCGGCCTGCGGCGTCGTGACGTTCAGCCAGTATAGGCCGGGCTCGGTCCAGTTTACCGCAACCTTGCCGTCGGCGCCGGTCCTGAGGTCCATCTGGCCAAGCTGGTCGCGATAGCGGATGCCGCCGGGGATCACCGTGACGGGCAGACCCGCGGCGGGCTTGCCGTCGAGCAGGAACTGGAAGGTCGCCGCCTCGCCCGCGATCAGGTCGTTTGGGTGCGTCACGGGAACCAGCTCGATGCCCTTGCCAGTCGGCTTGAACAAGGTGGTCGTCGGTTCGCCAACCGTCACGAAAATCTCGTTGCGGTTGTTCGATTCGGCGGTCTTCACATTGGTCGCACCCGCGGGGATGCGCTCGGCGAGGTTCGTCGTGGTGGTGCCGCGCGGCAGGCGCTCGGTCTTGCCGTTCAGGTCATAGCTGCCCATCACGCCATCGGCGACCGAGGCGATGCGCCATGTGCCCTTTTGCGTCAGGTGGACGTCGAAGGTGCTGCGATAGCGGCCGGTCGCCTTATTCTCGATCGCCGCTTCGCTGCCGTCGGGCGCCCACGCCTTCAGCGCGTCGAGGCGCATCGGCTGATGCTCGAAATAGAAGAGATCGTTCGACACCGCGGCGTCAACGGTGACCCATACGTCGTCGCCCGACAGCACGGTCGACGACGGTAGCATCCACTGGCGGTGCGCGGAGGCCGGAACGGCGGCCAGTGCCGCCAGCGCGGCGGTCGCGGCGAAACCCCAAATTCGCTTCTTCATATCCCTGTCCTTTCAAGCGTTAGCGGAAGGCGACCGAGACGGCCCCCAGTTCAGTCGTTCCGGCGGCGCGCCCGCCCGCCCCGGCCTTTGCGGGCCAGGTGAAGGGAATGCGCAGAAGTTCGCGGCCGCCAACCTCGCGCGCCGCCTCGATCACCAGCGTGTATTGGCCGGGTGCGGCGGCACCGAGCTGCGCGCGCGAGAAGGAGACTTTATGCGCGCCGGGGGCACGCGTCGCGCCGGTGATGCCGTTCGCGGGGAAGGTCATCGAGCGACCCGCGGCGCGCCACCACTGGCGCACGTCGCGCAGCCATTTGGTGCCCTCGTTCGCCTTCATGTCATAATCGTACCAGACCGCGACGGTCTTCGCCGACGCGCCGGCTTTCTCGACCCAGATCGCGACATAGGGCTTGTGATATTCGGCGACCTTCAGCCGCGGAATGTTGATCGTCACGTCCATCGTGCCCGGATCGGCGGCGAAGGCGGGCGCGCCGAGCACAGCGCCGAGGCCGATCGTCCCGCCGAGGATGCGTGCAGGGGTGGAAAGCTGCATATGGGTCTCCCTAATGAATGAAGATGACGGCGATGGCGGCCGGGATCGCGAGGCCGAGGCCGACGAGCGGCCAGGTGCTCTTGCGCTTCGCCGAATGCAGCCAGAGAAGAACAAGGCCGGTGATTGCGAAGATGAGGCAGGCGAAAGCGAAGATGTCGATGAACAGGCTCCACTCGCCGCCCGAATTGCGGCCTTTGTGGAGGTCGTTGAGATAGGAGATCCAGCCGCGGCTGGTGACCTCGCTCGACGCCGCGCCGGTCGCGAGATCGATCGCGACCCACGCGTCGCCGCCCGGACGCGGTGCGGGGAGATAGACTTCGCCCTCTGACCATTCGGCCTCGCTCGCTGCTTTTACCGGAAAGCTCTGCTCGACCCATTCGGCGACGGCGGGGGGCAGCGGCGCCTTTTCGGCGTCGGGGACCGCCGCCTTCAGGCGCGCAAGCAAGGCCGGCGGCATCTGCGCCGATTTCTGGATGACGACCGGCGATCCTTCGATATCGGCGGCGTGATTAAGCGTGAACCCGGTGATCGCGAACAGCAGCAGGCCGATCAGGCTGACGGCCGAACTCATCCAGTGCCACATGTGCAGCTGTTTCAGCCAAAAGGCTTTCCGGCTTTTCTTCGTCGCCGGTCGCGGGGTTGTCGGTGCATGCATCCGGAAGTTCCAGCAAAAGGATGCATGGCCATTATCGAGAACGATTCGCAATTACAATATGATTCCGGATCGTCGGCCGTATGAAGAATTATGCCGCCGATTTCCGGCCGATGGGCCGGCGCCTAATTCTCGCGCCCGGCCATCCAAAGCGTCTGGGTGAGCGGTTCGATGAGATAGGAGAGCGCCGTCCGCTTGCGCAGCGGGATCATGATGTCGACGGGCAGGCCGGCACGAAGCCCGCCATCCTCGCGAACACGCCGGAGTTTCGCGAGTTCGCTGGGCGGCACGACCAGCTCGATCTTGAAATAGCGCATGCCCGAACGCTCGTCCTCGAAGCTGTCGGCCGAAATCTTGGAAATTTGACCGACGAGGATCGGCAGATTGCGTTCCTGCAACGCGGTAAAGCGGATCTGCGTCTCCATCCCCGGCGCAAGATCGTCGGCATCGGTCGGCGAAGCCTTGCCATCGATGACGAGGGCGCGGTCTTGCGGAACGATCTCCATCAATGTGTCGCCCGCCGAAACGACGCCGCCGACGGTGAAGACCTTGAGCCCCACGACCCGGCCGCTGGCAGGAGCACGCACCGTCGACCGGGCCAGCTGTTCGCGCACCGCGATCAGCTTGGGCTGAAGTTCGTCGAGGCGAACCTGCCCCGCCTGCTTCTGTGTCGCCACCTCTTCGAGCATCTGCTTGTCGATGCCGACCATCTGCATCTGCGCCTCGCCGATCGCTTCGGAGGAGCGGGCGATGTCGGCACGATACGCGCCGTAGGAGCCGTCGAGTTCAGCCGCCGATCGTTCCATGCCGCGAACCCGGTTGATCGATACAAAGCCTTTCGGAAGCAGGGTGCGCAGCCCGTCCAGCTCTTCGCCGATCAGCTGTTGCTGCACCTTGTTGGAATTCATCTGGTAGCTGTAGCCGTTGATCTGTTCCGAATGCTGGCGCATCCGCTGGCGCAACACGTTGCGCTGTGTATGCACCGAATTGCGCCGCGCTTCGAACAGCTGGCGCTGACCGCGCAAGGCTTCGGCCGCCAACTCCCGGTTTTCGGGCGCCAGCGAGGCAAATTCCGCCGGTTCGGCGACGCTTCGCAGGCCGCCGAGTTCGGCAACCAGACGCGCGCGTTGCGCCAGCAGGGCGATTACTTCGCCGGTCAGTCCGCGTTCGGCCGCGACCAGTTCGGATGCCGAGATCGTGAGGAGCGGCTCGCCCTTTTTGACCGTTTGCCCCTCGACAACATGGAGTTCGGTAACGATGCCGCCTTCGCGGTGCTGCACCGCCTGACGACTGCCCGACACCGCGATCACGCCGGGCGCATAGGCGCCCGCATCGAGCGGGGTCAGCGACGCCCAGCCGAGCATGCCGACAAAGAAGAAGGCCACGATCAGGCCGCCGATGCGCAGTTCGCGATGCGGGCGATCGGCGGAATCATGCCCCGAGGGGCGATCGCCACCCGTCGGGGGCTTCCAGGTCATGTCGGTCATGGCCGCGCTCCTTCATGGATTGGAACAACATTCTGCTTTGCCGCGGAATTCTGCAGCGCCTGGAGGATTTCGTCGCGTGGCCCCACCCCCACGACCGCACCGTCGGCGAGGATCGCCAGCCGGTCGGCGCTGGCCAGAACGGCCGCGCGATGGGCAACGATCATGATCGCCGCGCCATGCAGCTTTGCCGCACCGATCGCCCGCGACAGCGCTTCCTCGCCATCGCTGTCGAGCGCCGAGTTCGGCTCGTCGAGAACGAGGATGCGCGGGCTGCCATAGAGCGCGCGCGCCAGCGCGACGCGTTGCGCCTGTCCCGCCGACAGCCTGTGGCCATTGCCTTCGATACAGGTGTCGTAACCGCCTGGCAGATGCAGGATCATCTCGTGGACGCCGGCCATGCGCGCGGCCCTTACGACCTCCTCGTCAACCTCCGCCTGCGGAACACCGCGCGCGGCACCGAAGCGCGAGACGTTCTCGCTGATCGTTCCGGGGAGAAGGCCGCAATCCTGCGGAAGATAACCGATATGTTGCGCAAGCTCTTCGGGATCCCAATCGGCCATGCTGGCGCCATCGATCCTGATTTCGCCGAGGTCGGGCGGCAGCGCGCCGGCGACGACACGCGCGAGGGTCGTCTTGCCCGCCCCGGACGGGCCGACAATACCCAGCACCTCGCCGGGGGCGAGTTTCAGGAAAATATTCTTGAGCAGGATCGCACTGCCGTCGGCATTACGGACGACAACGCCCTGAAGCTCCACCTGCCCCTCTGGATCGGGCAAGGTGGTGCGTACCACCGGACCGGTCGCTTGATCGAACAGCCTGTCGAGCGTCTGAATCGCCTGGCGCGACTGGACGATGTTCGGCCAGAGGCCAACAAGCTGCTCGATCGGCTGCAGCGCGCGGCTGAGCAGCACCGAGGCGGCGATGATTGCGCCGACCGAAATCTGCCCGTTGATGGCGAGCCATGCGCCAACGCCCAGCGCGAAGGATTGCATGAACATCCGCACGAATTTGACGAGCGAATTGTAGCGGCTGCCCGAAAACTGGAGATCGGCGACGGCATTCAGGCCGACGCTGCGCTGCTGGATATGGCGCGAGACCAGCGCGCGCCGCATCCCGAGCGCGCGTACGATCTCGGCCCTGCGCAGCATCGCTTCGTGCGATTCATAGGCCGCCGCATTGGCGTGATGCGCCTCTTCGGCCTTTGCCTTGCTGCGCCTTTCATTGGCGATCGCAAGCGTGACCAGCACGCATCCGGCACCGAGCACCAGCACTCCCAAAATCGGGTGAATGAGAAAGGCCACCAAGAGATACAGCGGCGTCCACGGGACGTCGAACAAGGCGGTCGCCGCCGGTCCCGCAAGCGATTGACGCAAGAGGTCGAATTCGCGCATCGCCTGATGGGTCGAAGGGTCGCCGGGCCGCGCGCGCGACCGCGCGAGCAGCCGATCCAATATCTCGCCCGAGAGCAATCGGTCGAGGCGCAGCGACGCACGGGCCATCAACCGCACCCGGATCGCATCGAGCGCCGACAGCGTGGCGATCGCAACGCCGACGACGACGGTGATGAAGACCAGCGTCAATACGCCATTGGTCGGCACAACCCGGTCATAGACCTGCATCATGTAGATGGTCGGTGCGAGATAGAGGATGTTGATCAGCGCACTGAATGTTGCTGCAAGGATGAAGTGAGTCCGACAGGCGCGGACGGCTTCTGACAATGCCGGTGGAACGGGCATCCAGAACAGGCGCATGCAATCCTCCCTTATTATCGGAAAAAAATGGCGCCGGGAGGGGGGGAGGTCCCGACGCCAAGCTGGTTATGAAAAGAGATAATCCGTGTCGAAATAGTGCCGGACATCGCGGAGGCTGGAGCGCCCGTTCGCTTCCATCCAGTCGTCCATCAGTGCCCGGATCATCTGCAAGGGGTTGTCCTGCTGATGGACGGAACCGCCACCGTGGCCATTTCCGGAACTGCCGGAATTGACGACGTCCTGGGCCCGGGCGTCACCGATAAACTGATCGGCGCCGCCGCCGGTATTGAATACCAGCCGATGCGCGGAGGTCAGTCCGGATATATCGACGGTATCGGCGCCCCGGCCACCGTTGACGGTGATCGTATTGAAGTTGAGGCTGGTCGGGTTGAAATCGCCGATGACGAGGATCGTGTCGCCACCGTTCCCTCCCGTACCGCCCGGCGGGACGCCTCCGGGCGACGTCACATTCAGGGCGTTGACGTTGATCTCCTCGATATTGTCGAGTTCGGCCACGATCTGCGCGTTCCCGGTGCCGTTGCGCGTGACGACGATTTCGGTGTTGGCATTCAGTCCGGTCATGCCCGCAGCTTCGGCTGCGGCCCGGGCATAGATACGGAAGGTTTCCGCTCCCGCCACGCCGTTGAGCACGAATGTATCCGTGCCCGCGCCGCCATCGACCAGATCCCTGCCACCGGTGGATCCGGTCTGCGTTATGGTATCGGTCCCGTCGCCGCCATTGACGATGTCGTTGCCGGCACCACCGTTGAGCGTATCGGTGCCCGCAAATCCGAACACCGCCTGCGAGCCCGCGGCACCGCCAGCGCCATTGAGGTTGTTGTTGTTGCCAGCGGTGCCGGCGACAACCGCATAGTTGACGCCATTGAACCGCAGCGTTTCGACATTGCTCACCGTATCGACACCCTCGGCGCCGGTGTTGTCGGTGACGACAAGTGATGTTCCGGTGGTCGTGACGCTATAGTTTCCGACCGGTCCGGCGAACACCGCCACGTCGTTGTCGCCATTGCCGTTGATGCTGTCGTTGCCCGCGCCGCCGGTCAGTGTGTCATTCCCTGCCCCGCCGGTCAGCGCGTCGTTGCCAAGACCGCCGGAGACGGTGTCGTTGCCGCCATCACCGTTCAGCGTATCATTGCCGTCGTTGCCCGACAGTACATCATTGCCGCCGCCACCGTCGCCGGTGTCGTCGCCGGCCGTACCGACCAGGCTGTTGTTGGCGCCATTGCCGTCCCAGTTGACCCCGGTCGGCCCGGTCGCGGCGGATATGACCTGTTCGGCCGTGCCACCGCCATCGGTGAAGCTCACCGCGACGCGCAGCCGAAGCCCGGCCTGGTCGCCGAACACCTGGCCGGCATTGTCGTCGGGCGTGAACGTCGCAGCGGTGGCCCCGGCAATATTGTTCCAGGTCACGCCGTCGATCGACTGCTGCCATTGGTAGCTGAAGGCGCCGAGCCCGTTCGGGTCAGCAATCGCCGCGTTATTGACGGTCAGCTGCAGCCCTTCTCTCGGCGTCAGGTCGCTGATGACGGGCTGGCCCGTCGCCGGCGCGTTGACCGCGATCTCGACGTCGGAGAACCGCATGCGTTCGATGTTGCGCAAATTGTCGGTGCCGTCGAGCTGCGTGCCGCGCGCATGCGCCACGCTGATCGTGCCATTGGCATTATAGGTGATGTCGTAATTAGCCCTGAGGTCGGAGAACACAGCGATGTCCGTGTCGCCCGCGGTCGTGTCGGTCAGGATTTCGCGGACGATCACAAGCTGTCCCGGATTGAATGTCCGGTTGAACATCCGCGTCACCAGCTCGCTCATGCTGTTGGCCGTGGCGATTTCCGCACCGGTGCCGCCATCGGGACCGACATTCTGGCGAACGCTGATCCGCACGTTCAGCCATTTATCGCCATCGATGATATCATCGCCGGCATTACCGCGGATGAGGTCGCTGCCGTCGCCGCCGAGGATGATATCGCCGGCGTTATACGACGTGACGCCCGCTCCGACCACGGCCTGCAGCCCGGCGATCCGGGCGATGCCCGCGGCGTCGAGATTGCTTCCCGTATAGCCTTCCGATCCGCTGATCGCCGGATCGGGATCGAACGGCGCGCGTTCTGCCGCGGTGATGTTGGAGCCCGACAGGACATCGTTGAACCGCGACCCCGACAGCCCTTCGACGCTTTCATAGGCGTCCTGCGTCGCATTTGGCGGCGGCGTCGGATTCTCGTCGAACACGATCCCGCGCGTCAGGTCGGCATCGGTGCCGGCGCTGTTATCCTTATAAATCGCCCAGTCCCAACCCGACATGCCGGCCATCTTGGCGCGACCCGGGCTGCCGACCATGATGTCGTCGCCGCCTTCGGCGATGAACTCGTCGAAGCCGCCAAGCCCGAAGAACACGTCATGGCCCACGACCCCGTCCTGCGCGAAAATTTCGTCGAAATTGTCGCCGGGCGCGCCGTCGAAGGTGCCATGCTCGATCCAGTCGTCGCCCTCGTTGCCGAGGATGCGTTCGGCGGTGATATTGCCAAGGATGAAGTCATTGCCTTCACCGGCGAAGACTTCCGACCCGGCGTCGCTGCCGAGAACGATGAAGTCCTGCCCGCGCCCACCGAGCACCAGGTCGAGGCCCGGTCCGGTGTTGATCACGTCATGCCCGTCGCCAAGCTTGACATTGTCGTCACCGCCGATGTCGCGGACGACGTCGTCCCCCGCACCGGCATTGATGATGTCGTTGCCGGCGCCGCCTTCGAGCGTATCGTTACCGCCATCGCCGAAGATCGTGTCGTCGCCTTCGCTGGCAATGATGATGTCGGCGCCCTCGGTGCCGCCCAGCACCACATGCTGATCGCCCGTATAGCGCAGATAGTTGGTGTCGGGACCGACGGTTCCGGGGTTATTGCGGACGACAAGCGGGGTCAGGATGCCGCCGCCGGTCGGGTCGGTGCTCTCCAGCACACCGTCGCCATTGAGATCGTTGAACTGCCGCGTCCGGTCGACCTCCAGGATCAGTCCGGGCGTCGAGAAGACGTCGGAGGGAAGATGCGTCGCATTGGTGTTGCGCATGATCATCCCGGCGAAGCTGTTGCCTTCCATCTCGCTGAACAGGTGCAGGCCGTCGAGACGCTGGAGATAATAGAAGCGGTCGGCATTCTGCAGCTGTTCCATCTGCACTTCGAAGACGAAGTTGAAGGTGGAGCCGAGCATGCCGCCAAAGGGCAGGATCTTTTCGGCAAGGCCGCCGATCCACAGGTCGACATTGTCGAGGCCGGTGATCGTGACCCCGTTCGGACCGCTGGTCCAGGCGCCTTCGCCGTTGAGGAAGTCGAACGCATCGGGCGCATCGGCCGCCAGGATGACGCGATCGTCCAGCGGATCGTCGGGATCGCCCAGCACCGTCTGATCGGTACCGAAGATGATCGCCATCGCCGCAGCGCGCTTGCCCTCTACCGTCGTTTCGCCGGTGATCAGCGAATGCGTGCCATAAGCCGCGACGAAGTTGATGATCGACGCCTCATTCTTGAGATTGCCGGCGAAGTCGACCCAGCTTTCATAGGGTTTCAGCCGCGCGTCGTTGTTCGTCACCTCATAGAATTCGCGGCGCGCGGCGTTCAGCGAGGGGACGCCGGTGTCGCGGCCGCGGGCAAGGTTGATCGTCGCCAGATCGAGCGGCAGGCCCAGCAGGTTGTTGCGCAGCGCGCTGGTGACGAATTCGTCGATCTCGTTGCCGACCTGACGAGTCATGCCGCGGATGATGTCGCCCGCTGCCAACCCGTCCGCGATGACACCGTTAACCCCGTTGAACGCCGTGGGATTGAGGAAGCCATCGATCAGGCTGATGTCGTCGGGCGTGAAGGTCGGGCCGAACCGGGATATATCTTCGGTCAGCATCGAGTGGCCGAAGCGATAGACGACGTGCGCGAATTCGGCGACGATGTCGGGGTTGATCGTGGTGTCGAACCCGTCGGGCACGATGAAGAAGTCGACCTGAGGCTGGATCTTGCGCGCGAATTCCTCGAACACGAGGTGCTGATATTGCATCTCGGTGCCGAATTTCGCGGCCTGGAACAGGCGTTCGCCGTCCCACACCAGCGCAGCGACCTGCCCCGGCGTCGTTGGGAGGGCCGCGACGTCATCCGCCAGCCATTCGTTGAGGAACGCAAGGTCGCCGGTTGCCAGGACGACCTCCTTGGTGTGCTCGACCAGGCGGTTATGTTCGGCATGGAAGACATGGTGGACCGCGGTCAGGCCGATATTCTCGTTCACCCGGCCGTCGCCCGCCATGAAGTGGGCGTCGAGCAGTTCATCGTCATAAACCGCCGGGTTGTTGCCGGGGTTCAGCAGGCCGATCGTGATGTCGCCGTCTTCGATGCCGTTCGGCACCGCGGTGTGGGCGATATCGGCGAGGAAGGCGCTGTTGGTGCGAATCGCGGTGGCAAGACCCACCGGCGCCAACGGCGTACCCGAAATCACGACGTCGTCGGCCGTGTTCGGAATCCCGTCGCCGCCGACACCCGTGATCACCTGCGCATAGCCCGCAGCGTTGGGGATGAAATTGCCGTAGGCGTCGGTGCGCAGCAGGGGCACCTTGCCCACGTCCTGATCGGTGAGCAGGATGCCGAGCATCAGCGCCTGTTCCTTGACCTCGGCCCATGTCGCCATGCCGCCGGGGGAGCCGCCGGCGCCCTCGATCAGCTTGCCGGTCGCAACCGGATGGCCCGCCGCGTTCACTTCATATTGGCGCAGGAACACCTGATGCGACGCGTGCGAAGCATAGGTCTGGTTCTGATCGACATAGGAGGTCGTCGTGTTGACCGGCCGCACATCGTCGGCGGTTCCCATGATGTTGTCGGCGCCCGCCGAAACCGTGGCGCGCGTCAGCACCATGAAGTTGGTGGGGCTGCCCGGGACATAAAGCGGATCGTCGGGCTGGAGCGGAATGAAGACGGTGCCGCTGCCCCCCTTGTTGACCAGATCGAGACCATGATCGAAGAATTGGCCGAACAGGGTGAACCACGAGTTGAACGAGGCCGACAGGCCCACGTCGGGCGAAACATTCGGAAGATGGACGTTGTCGCCGTCCATCGCGAGACCATAGGGCACAAGCGCGGCGTCGCGAACGACGCGCGCGGCCTCCAGATCGGCGACGGTCACGTCATGCGCGGCGGTCGCGGCGGCCAGCGCATCCAGCGCAGCCTGTTCCGCCGCACTCGGCGGCGTAAGGGGGTCGCCATCGTCCAGCTCATTGGCTGCGACCCGTGCGTTCTCCTTGACCACGCGCGCCTGATATTCGGCGTCGGACGCCGGTTTGAAGGTCTGATAGATCGCCGTAATCGCCGCCAGATCTGTCAGCGGATCAGCACTACCCGCCCGGTCCAGCCCCTCGAGGATCGCGGCGGGATTGCCCAGCGTCTGATCGACGAGCAGGTTGGAGATTGTCCGCAGGCTGCTGTCGAAGACGAGCGAGTTCGGATTGTTGGACGGATTGTAGTTGGGCGCCGTCGGCATCGGCGGCGCGCCGCCAGGCCCGTCGGGATCGAACACGGTGCCGTCCGCCGGCCGGTAAACCGGATCGAGCAATGACGGGAACTGCACGTTGGACGCGCCCCATTGTTCCTGGCCCGGGAGCAGATGGTTGTTGCTGCCGTCGACCGCACGCAATCCGAAGGAAAGATTATACGCGGGGATAAGCCCACCCGGCCCGTAAAGCGGCTGCCCAGCGGCATGCGCTTCGGCAATCTTGATCTGATCGAGAATGAATTCGAGATCGCTGCGGATGTACGTAACCATGCTTACCTCCCTGCAGTAAACCCGCACACGCCGCCCACCAACCGGCTCGGCTTCGACTCGCAATACGCGGTCGATCTGCGGATTTTGTAGTTGCAAGCTAAGTCTTAAGGAGCGCCGCCGTCGAGTTGGACTGGCGACCTATTACGTTCCCGCCGTTCTATATTCACGCGCTCTATTACGATGTCACAATCTATATAGTACTTTTTATATAGGTGACGATCGGGCAAGGCGCAGGCCAAGGGGCCCTTGGCAGGCTGGCAAGGCAAAAGACGGAAGGGAAGCTGGTTTGGGGCGGGCGCGAAAATGGCCCGCGAATGGCGATGAAACGCCGCTTAGCGCCTGTACGAGATTTGGGAAACCCCGTTAAAATTGCGCTGCAACATCGGCCTTCCGCGTTTCTCTTCGAGAAGGCCGGGCAGATATGTCTCATCCGCGCTGTCATTGAATGCCCGCGCCTGCATCACGGCGACCGCGCTGACCCGGTTGTGTACACCCAGCATACGAAATGCGGCGGCGATATGAACCTTCACCGTTCCCTCGGCGATGCACAGAAGCCGCGCGATTTCCTTGTTCGAGCGCCCGGCGGCGAGGAGGTTCAGAACCTCGAATTGACGCCCGGTCAGCGCCGTCTCGTGCGCGGCGCCATCCTCATCGGCGAGGCTCGCCTTCCGGGCATTCAAATCGGACAGGAAAGGCGGAACATATATCTGCCCCGCCAGCACCTTTCTTAATGCGTCCGCCATCTCGTGGACCGGAAAATCCTTTGGGATATAGCCGTGGACGCCGGCCGCCAGCGCGTCGAGCACCATCTCGCGGTCGCGGGACGCAGTCACGACGACGACGCGGACATTGGGATATTTAACGCGCAGATCGCGCAAGCCTTCGCGCTTGTGCATCCCCGGCAGGCCGAGATCGATCGTCACAAGATCGATCGATCGCCGCGCCGCCATTCGTGTGATGACAGACGGAAAGTCCCAGGCTTCGATCAGATTGGGCAGGCCGAGATTTCGCGCGAAAAGTGTAGTCAATCCTTCGCGGCAAAGCGGATGACTATCCGCAACCAAAATCTCACCTGTTGCATTCGTCACGGATTTGCCCCCCACGGGTACTTGCCTAGGCACGCGCCGACAAACATACGCCCGCTTGACCATTTCCCGCCGCCGCGACCCGAGCGAGAAGGCACTCTTTTTGTTATGAAACGAATCGGTCCTGTTAAGATTATGCGCCTAAGCTGACGCCAACCTGACGGTTAACTTAGCTGACGATCAGATTGTTCACCAATTTGGTGGGCGCCTTGAAATAACAGGCCAATTTCTTTTCGGTGAGGATTGGTAGTCAGCCTGGCATGGTGGATTTCGGCAATTCGCGCCACGATCGCGAGGCCCAGGCCCGCCCCGCCAGCGTTCGCATGATCGGCGCGAGCGAAGCGCGGGCTGAGCGCGGCAAGGTCCGCAGCCGACAAGCCAGCCCCCTCGTCCCTGACACAAATGCGGGCATCCGGGCCGACCGCGATCACGACCGTTCCGCCCTCGGGGGTCACGCGCAGCGCATTCTCCACCAGGTTCGACACCGCCGCCGCGAGCGTTTCCCTGATTCCGGAAACCATGGGTTCGCCCTCGACCGCCAACGCGACGTGCCTGCCCTGCTCGGCCGCCAGCGGGGCAAAGCGGTTGGTCACGTCCATCGCCACATCGGAAAGCGAAACGACATCGTGGGAGACGGGGCGCGCCACATGCGCTTCCACCTGCGCCATCATCATGATCTGACCGACAAGCCGCTTCATCGCGGCAACGTCCTTCTTGAGCCTGAGCGCGTCGGGCGAACCCAGCCGGTCCAGCTCGATCATCAGGATCGCCAGCGGCGTCCGCAGTTCGTGGGCGACATTGGCGGCAAAGGCCTCGCGCTGCTCCGCAACATCGTCCAGGCGTGCCAGCAGATCGTTCAGCGCGCGCGCAAAGGGCTGTGTTTCGAGCGGAAATTCCTCAAGATTGACACGGAAGCCGCGGTCGGTGCCCACCACCGAATCCATGCGGGCAGCCGCCGTGCCCAGCGGGGCGAGCGATGTCCGGATGACCCATCGGACCGCGAAAAACATCGGCACCATAAGCAGGAGGAGCGGCAGGACGACATGTTCAGCGATTTCAAGCCATTCGCCGCGCCAGCCATCCGACGCCGACTTTTGCTCGAGCATGACCTCGACATCGAAACTGACGAAAATGATCAGCGCCAGACCGCCAAACGCGCCCGTCCATGCCAGGCCGCGCGTCAGGCGGCGCGATACGGAATGCGGCGCTTTAATCCCCGTAGTCCCGGAGCAGATAGCCCATTCCGCGGACGGTCACGAGCCGGTCGGGATGATCGGCATCGCTGAGCTTATGGCGAAGCCGGGACACAATGGCCTCGACCGCATTGGGCGTCACCGGTTCGTCGAACCGGTACAGCGCTTCCTCGATGGTCGATCGGCGCACAACCGCCCCGGCCCGCCGGATCAGCAGTTCCAGCAAATCGGCTTCGCGGCGGGTCAGTTCGATGGCGTTGTCGCCGCTCCGCGCCGTCCGCGCCGCCACGTCGAATGCCAGCTTCCCAGCCCTGATGATCGGCAGGCTGCGCGTTCCCGGCCGGCGCAGGAGCGCACGAAGGCGGGCGGCCAGTTCCTCGATTTCGACGGGTTTGACCAGATAGTCATCCGCCCCGCCATCAAGACCGGCGACCCGATCCCCCATTCCGTCGCGCGCTGTCAGGATCAGGACGGGCGGCAGGGGATGACCCGGCCGGTCGCGGCGCAACCATTCGAGCCCGTCACCATCGGGTAGCCCGAGGTCCAGAATGATCGCATCATATGTCACGCTGGCAAGAGCGACCTCGGCTTCGTCGAGATTCCCGACGCCGTCCCCGCTGAATCCATGCTGAGCCAGGCCATGCGAAACGAGCCCCGCCAGGCGATCGTTGTCCTCTATGATCAGGACGCGCATGTCGCACCAATTGGCAGCGGAGCCCCCCACGGTCATCGCCAGGCACGCCCCCAAAACAAACCCCCGCATCAAGGGAAGCTGTTGCCGGTCCGGTGAGTATGAACTCATTATTCACGAAATCAAGAAGGCCGGGATTCGCATCCTCGGTGCAGTTGGCAGGAACCCCGCCGATCAAACCGCGAACGCCGCGCCTTCCGCGAACCGGAATTATCCGATTACCGGAACTAACCGTAACAAGTTGGCACGGAGGCCCCCAATTAATCGGATTATAATTAGGAAAATAGTGGCGGAGACGGAGGGATTCGAACCCTCGGTACCGGATTTACCAGTACGACGGTTTAGCAAACCGTTGGTTTCAGCCACTCACCCACGTCTCCGCATGGCCTGTCGCGCTAACGACAGTCTGGCCTAGGCGGGTCGCTATAGCCATGCACTTCGCACCCCGCAACGGCAAAGATTGTGCAATTTTGGGGTCGAAGCAGGCATTTCGTCGCCCGGATGATTCGGTCCGGCGTAAATTCGACTCAAGTCATCGCCGGTTCATTGCCCGCAGCCGAAAGCGAGTCATGATTAACGCAGATTTCGGCGCGCGTGCGTCACTCGATCTTTGGGGGTCCAATATGCGGAAAACGTTCACCAGCCTTGCCTTGGCAGCAATGGCATCGCTCGGCCTCGCGCTGACGCCGCTTCCGGCAGCCGCGCAGATGCGCGAAGTCGATCCCAACAACACGGCGATCGATTCCGATCTCGACAACCCGGCGCCGCCACCGGTATCGAGCGATTCGACGGCCGGCACATCGTACGACAGCGACCTTGCCACCGGCGACCAGCAGACCAGCGAGACGCCGCCCGTGGACGGCGCCGCAGCCAGCGCCGACGTTTCGGCGGCGACCGTCGTGGCGGCACCCGGCTCGACCTACAAGAAGGACGATCTGATCGGCGCCGCCGAAGGCGTGTTCGGCAAGGGCGCGCAAGGCCTTGCCGGGCTGATCGAGGATATTTTGAAGAAGCAGGGCGAACCCAACGCCTATATCGTCGGGCGCGAAGCCGGCGGCGCGCTCGTGCTCGGCGTGCGCTATGGCTCGGGCACGCTGCATCACAAGGTCGAGGGCGAGCTGCCCGCTTACTGGACCGGCCCGTCGATCGGGTTCGACGCCGGCGCCAATGCCGGCAACACCTTTGTCCTCGTCTATAACCTGTTCGACAGCGAGGATCTGTACAAGCGCTATCCCGCGGGTGAAGGCGCCGCCTATCTGGTCGGCGGCTTCAACGCGAGCTATATGCGCCGCGGCGACGTCGTCCTGATCCCGATCCGCGTCGGCGTCGGCGCGCGACTTGGCGTGAACGCCGGCTATATGAAGTTCCGCAAAAAACAGAACTGGGTGCCCTTTTAAGAACAACCCGCTTGCCACGGGGGCGACAGCCCGCGCTTCGGCGCGGGCTTTTTCTTTGCGCCGATGATAGGGCGTGGTCGCAGCTGATCGGGAGGATCGACGACATGACAACGCAACCTGCTGGCGGCCCGCATTATTCACCCTTCGCGGTCGGTGGCGGCCTCATTTTCGTGTCCGGGCAGCTGCCGCTGCTGCCGGGCCGCGATACGTCGCTGGCCGATGCCCCCTTCAGAGCGCAGGCGGAACAGACGCTCCAAAACCTGAAATCCGTCCTTCAGGACGCTGGCACGGATCTGACGCGGGTGATCAAGACGACCGTTTATCTCGGCGACATGGCCGACTGGGACGAACTGGATGCGGTTTATGGCCAGTTTTTCGGGGCGACGCGCCCCGCGCGAAGCGTGGTCCCCACCGGCCCTCTGCATTTCGGCTTTCGAATCGAAATCGAAGCTATCGCCCTGGCGGCAAAGGGCGCCGCTTAGTCGCCGTCGAACGCGATCAGCGTCTCACAGGTCAGACCCGCAGCCTCGAGCCGCCGTGATCCGCCCAGATCGGGCAGATCGATCACGAATAGTGCCGCCGCAACCTCGGCGCCGACGCTCCGCATCAACGCGGCGGTCGCGAGGATCGTGCCGCCGGTCGCCAGCAGGTCGTCGACAAGGACGACGCGGTGGCCGGGCAGCACCGCACCTTCGTGCAGTTCGAGGCGATCGACGCCATATTCGAGTGCATAGTCGACGCCGATGGTGACGCCGGGGAGCTTGCCAGCCTTGCGCACGGGAACGACGCCAAGCCCCATCGCGGTCGCCATAGCCGCGCCGAACAGGAACCCGCGCGCCTCGACCGCGGCGATGAAATCGGGCCGATGGATGGTGGCGAGCGCGCTCAGTCGGCGCACGCTTTCGGCGAAACCAGCGGCGTCGCCGATCAGCGTCGTGATATCGTGGAATTGAATGCCCGGCTTTGGAAAGTCCGGGATGGTGCGGACGAGCGACGCGAGGTCGAGGTCCGGCTGGGGCGGGAGGGCGATCATGTTGGCCGCCCTCCCCTATGCCCTCAATGTTTCTTGTCGGCCCAGATGTTCCGGTACGACAGGTACGTCAGCACGGTGAAGATCAGCAGGAAGAAGAAGACTGCATAACCCACCTGGATGCGCTTGATCAGCTTCGGCTCGGCGGTCCAGACGAGGAACGCCGTGACGTCCTTCGACATCTGGTCGACGGTCGCCTTGGTGCCATCGGCATATGTGACCTGGTTCGGAGCCAGCGGCGGGGCCATCGCGAGGTTGAGGTTCGCGAAATAGGGGTTGTAGTGCAGCCCCGTGCCCGGCTTCAGTTCTGCCGGCAGATTCTTCGGCGGGTTCTGGAAGCCCGTCAGCAGCGAATAGACATAATCCTTGCCGCCTTCGCGCGCCTTGGTGATCAGCGAAAGATCTGGCGGCAGCGCGTTGTTGTTCGCGGCGCGCGCGGCGACTTCGTTCGCATAGGGCGACGGAAAATAATCCGACGGCAGGCCATCGCGCGTCGCCGGTTCACCCGTGTCGGGGTTGACCGACGGAACCTGGAAGCCCTTGGCGAAGGTCTTGATCTGGCCTTCGGTGTAGCCGAGGTCCGCAATGTCGCGGAAGGCGACAAGATGCAGGCTGTGGCAGGCCGAGCAGACCTCCTTGTACACCTGCATCCCGCGCTGCAGCTGGGCCTTGTCCCAATGCGGCAGGACGATGCCATCGCTGGCCAGCTTCAGATGCCGGGGGCGTTTGTGAAACTCGTGCGCGACATTGGCTTCATTGCTGAGCGGCGTCGTGAAGATCGCGAGCACCAGCGCGGTGATGAAACCGAGGCCGACGAGAAAACCGAGCGGACGAACCATGGCTGTATCAGCTCCTATTAAAGTCCGGCGCTCAGGCCGTTGCCGAAGCCGACGAGGTGTCGGTGGCGTGTTTGGCGAGGACCGCTTCGGTGATCGAATTCGGCATCGGAAGCGGGCGTTCGATCCGCGACACGATCGGCAGGATCACCAGGAAGTGCGCGAAATAATAGATTGCGCCGATTTGGCTTGCGATCACATAGGGCTGTTCAGCCGGCTGCATGCCGCAGAAGCCGAGGATGAACACGTCCAGGACGAGGATCCAGAAGAACCAGCGGTACAGCGGACGATAGTTCGACGACTTGATCGGCGAGCTGTCGAGCCAGGGCAGGAAGAACAGCAAAGCGATCGAGCCGAACATCGCGATGACGCCCCACAGCTTTGCGTCGATCCACAGGAAGTTGAAGGTGAAGGCCTTCAGGATCGCGTAGAAGGGCAGGAAATACCATTCGGGAACGATATGCGCCGGGGTCGAAAGCGAGTTCGCCGGGATATAGTTGTCGGCATGGCCGAGCGCATTCGGGCTGAAGAAGGTCAGCGCCACGAAGATCAGCAGGAAGATGCCGACGCCGAAGCCGTCCTTTGCGGTGTAATAGGGGTGGAACGGGACGGTGTCCTGTTCGTCCTTCACCTCGATGCCCGTCGGGTTCGACGAACCCGGGATGTGCAGCGCCCAGATGTGCAGGATGATGACACCCAGGATCACGAACGGCAGCAGATAGTGCAGCGAGAAGAAGCGGTTGAGCGTCGCGTTATCGGGGACGAAGCCGCCGAGCAGCCATTCGCGCACCGGTTCGCCGACGATCGGTATCGCCGAGAAGAAGCCGGTGATCACCTGCGCGCCCCAGAAGCTCATCTGGCCCCACGGAAGCACATAGCCCATGAAGGCGGTTGCCATCATGAGGAGGAAGATCACGACGCCGAGCAGCCACACCATTTCGCGCGGCGCCTTGTACGAACCGTAATAGAGGCCGCGGAAGATGTGCAGATAGACGACGATGAAGAACATGCTCGCGCCGTTCATATGAGCGTAGCGGATGAACCAGCCGGCATTCACGTCGCGCATGATATGCTCGACCGAGTTGAACGCGACGCTCGCGTTCGCGGCATAGTGCATCGCCAGAACGATACCGGTGATGATCTGGATCATCAGCGCGGCGCCGGCGAGGACGCCGAAGTTCCAGAAATAGTTGAGGTTGCGCGGGACCGGATAGCCGGGGCCCGTGGCATTGTAGACGAGGCGCGGAATCGGCAGCTTCTCGTCCATCCACTTCATCAGCGGATGCGTCGGCTCATAGGGTTTGGCCCAGGGAAAGCTCATCTTATCTCGCTCCTCAGCCGATCGTCACGACGGTGTCGCTGTTGAATTCATAGGGCGGCACAACCAGATTCTTGGGTGCCGGACCCTTACGGATGCGCGCCGCGGTGTCATAATGCGAACCGTGGCACGGGCAGAAATAACCGCCGAAATCGCCTTTGTTCTCGCCTTCGGCCGCACCGAGCGGCACGCAACCGAGGTGCGTGCAGACGCCCAGCGTGATCAGCCAGTTTTCCTTGCCGGGCTTGGTGCGCTGGTCGATCGTTTCGGGATCGCGCAGGTCGCCCAGCGGAACCGCCTTGGCTTCGGCGATTTCCTTGGCGACGAGGTTGCGCACGAACACCGGCTGCTTGCGCCAGCTGGTCTTGATCGCCTGGCCAGGCTGGATCGCCGAAATGTCGATTTCGGTCGTCGACAGCGCGAGCACGTCGGCCGACGGGTTCATCTGGTTGAGCAGCGGCAGCACCACGGCGACCGCACCGACACCAGCGAAACTCACCGCCGCAATATTGATGAAATCCCGGCGGCGTACGCCATCCTCGATACCGGCGTTGAGTTCAGATTCACTGGCCATTCGACTGCCCTTGCATGGGTGAACTAACAAAAGTTCTCGAAGTTATGGCCGCCCTGTTGCACGCGCACGAAAGCGCACAACCCGGCGGCCCCTCCGGGAATTGCGGGCCTGATAGCCGCACTGTCCGGGCTTGCCAACAGGCAATTTCCGCATAACGCACTGTACCAAGCGACGGCCGCCAAGCCTCTCGATTCCCGGCGCCTTCGCCTTTATGGGGGCACCATGGAAATCGCCCTGTTTCAGCCGGACATCGCCGGTAATGTCGGCACCATATTGCGCACCGCCGCCTGCTTCGGCGCGCCCGCGCATATCATCGAGCCATGCGGATTCCCGTTTGGCGACGCCGCGCTGAAGCGCGCGGGAATGGATTATGCGGTGCGCGCCAATGTGCGCCGGCACGCCGATTGGAATGACTTCATGCACTGGCGCGCCGAGGCGGCTCGGAGGCTCGTACTGTTGACCACCGCGGGGGCGACGCCCCTGCCCGCCTTTACGTTCGAGCCCGGCGACCTGCTGTTGCTCGGCGCCGAATCCTCGGGCGTGCCGCCTTATGTCCATGATGCGGCCACGGCACGGGTCGCAATTCCCATGCGTGAGGGCTTTCGCTCCTTGAATGTCGCGGTCGCGGCTGGCATCGCGCTCGCCGAAGCGCTCAGGCAAACGAAAGGCTTTCCGGCATGATCTCGCTCGACCCGCAGCAACAGACGGCACGTAACTGGTTCGAATCGCTCCGCGACCGAATCTGTGCCGAATTCGAGAAGATCGAGGCCGAGGCCGGCAGCGACGCGCGCTTTGCCTATACGCCGTGGGACCGCGAGGCCGATGGGCTGGCGCCGGGCGAAGGCGGCGGCGGCGTGCGCGGCGTGATGACCGGCAAAGTGTTCGAAAAGGTCGGCGTCAACGTATCGACCGTCGCGGGCGAGTTTGCCCCCGACTTTGCCGGGTCGATCCATGGCGCGGGCGAAGACCCGAGCTTCTTCGCGACCGGAATCAGCCTTGTCGCGCATATGGCGAACCCGCACGTTCCCGCGGTGCATATGAATACGCGCTTCCTTGCGACGACAAAGCGCTGGTTCGGCGGCGGCGCCGATCTCAACCCGCCGATTCCCTATGCCGAGGACACCGACGCCTTTCACGCGCGGCTGCGCGCCGCCTGCGCGCCCTTTGGCCCCGACGTTTACGAACGTTACGCCAAATGGGCCGAGGATTATTTCTATATCCCGCATCGCGGCGTCCATCGCGGCGTCGGCGGGATTTTCTACGACCATCTCGAATGCGGCGACGATGCCGAGTTCGACCGAAACTTCCAGCTGACGCAGGCGGTCGGTGAAGCCTTTCTCGACATCTTCCCGCAGATCGTGCGGCGCCGAATGGGCCTGCCCTTTACCGAGGCCGAACGCGAGGAACAGCTCATCTGGCGCGGGCGTTATGCCGAGTTCAACCTCGTCTATGACCGCGGCACGTTGTTCGGCCTGAAGACCGGGGGCAATATCGACGCGATTCTGATGAGCCTGCCGCCGCTCGCCAAATGGAACTGACATAGAAAAGGGCGCCCCGTTGCCGGAGGCGCCCTTTCTAATTTCCGTTGGCGCAGATCAGGCGAAAACATCCCCCGATGCGCGCGGTGCGAGGGCGCGATAAACGCCGACCGGCATCGAGAAGGAAATCATGATGACCGGCAGGTAGACGACGGCGGCCATGACGATCATCGTCAAAATCGCGCCCACCGCCGAACCGCCGAGAATCGCGCCCAGAACGCCGCCGAAGATCAGGCCCGCGATCATTGCATAGATGAATATGCCGATCGTGAAGAGCAGATAGAAGCCGACGATCGTCCACTGCGAGGGACCCGTCAGCCGCCACGATTCACCGAGGCCCGTCACCGGATTGCGCGTCAGCTGATTGGCCATGACAGGACCGGCAACCAGGAAACGCCCCTGCACCCACAGCAGGAAAACGATCATCGCGACGTAGAGGATGATCATCAGGAAGATCGCGCCGCCGCCGATCGCGCCCGCCCCGCCCGATTCCAGCGCCGCCGGGGAGAAAGCCCCCATGCCGCCGAGTGCCGCGCCGAAAATCAGCGTCAGGACGAACATGATGATGAAGATGACGATATAGGCGGCGATCATCACCACGAACATGCCAAAGGCCAGCGCCGGCCCGGCCTGAAACGCCCAGGCGAAATTCGGCGCCTCTCCGGGATACATGCCGCCGCGCCAGATGAGCATCGAAACGCCGTAAAAAATCACAGCCGCGATCAGCGCGAAAAGAGCAATCTTGCCGAACGCGCCCATCACGAGCGACGGGTCGTTGGGCGCCAGCGCCATTGCCGAGAAAGTCGATCCAAGGAGCAGATAACCGAGCAGACCGACGACGAGCAGCGCCCCGCCCATCCAGATCAGCATCTGCATCCAATTCGCCTTTAGAAACGCGAAGGTTTCCGAGAAGGCTGCTCCGATACTCATTTTCGTCATGTCACTTCCCCCTGTTTTTAAACCAGACACTCACTCCATCCAAGGCGGGCAAAAGCCTGACCGGCTTCGCCCATTTGCGACACATCATTCTTATTGGCGGTGACCCGCATCACTTGAACACATCGGACGATGCAAGCTGGCGATAGGCAGCCGCCGAAACGGCAATCGACGCCAGGCTGCCGACGGCGCTGAAAACAGCTTCGATGAAGCCGCCCAGCATCCGCCCGAACCCCGGTTCGCTTCCCGCGATGACCGAGACGATGCCCCCGATGATCAACGCCGCGATCACGATCACCAGCGCGACGAGGAACAGGAAAAAGAAGATCGCCCAACCATTGCCTCGCGTGAGGTCCCAGCTCGTCCGGATCGCTTCGAAGGGGTTGTAGAGGCTGCGGTCGGCGACGGCCGGCGCGACCAGAGCGAGACGCCCGACCAGATAGAGGCCCGGGACGAGCAGCAGGAGAAAGCCGAGACCGATCGCGACACCGCACAATATCTGGATCGCGATCATCGTCGGGAAGAGCATGAGCGCGAAGGTCAGCGCCTCGCCGACGCTGGTCCCGGTCCGCGACAGCCACAGCCGCAGGATTCCCGCCGTGCCGATGAGCGCGGATAGCGCGATCGCCAGTTGTCCCGGAATCATCTGGCGAAAGCTTTCGCGAAAACTCTCCATGACCTGATTGAAATCGGCGCCCGCCGCGGGCTCGATCGGCACCGGGCCGAACCATGCGACCGCGAGCGCCGGCAGGAACAGGAAAACGCCAGCGATCGTGCCGACCAGCGCCGTGTGCGACTTCAGAAGTTGCAGCGTGTCGTCCCACGCGGCGCCCATGTCGAATTTTACCATTGATACCCCGTCATTTTTTCGATTTCCCAGTTGCGGCGAAGGTGACGATCTTCGGCGCTCCTGTCCACCCCTGTCGGCAAGCGCTACGGAGGGTCTTGCGCGAGGCGCCGCGGCGCGCCAGATAGCCCGCGCAATGCCCCCCCTTTCCCCGCCCGAATGGACCATCAGTCCCGGCCTGACCGATTATGATGCGGCGCTCGCCGATATGGAGACGCGCGCCGCCGCGATCCATGCCGGCGAGGCGGGCGAGCGCATCTGGCTGATCGAGCATCCGCCGCTTTATACCGCGGGAACGAGCGCCGATCCCGCCGAGCTGCTCAATCCGCAATTTCCGGTTTATGATGCCGGGCGTGGCGGCCGCTACACCTATCATGGCCCGGGCCAGCGCGTCGGCTATGTCCAGCTCGACCTGACGAAACGCGGGCGCGACGTGCGCGCCTATGTCTCCGCGCTCGAAGGCTGGGTGATCGACGCGCTCGCGCTGCTCGGCGTCGAGGCGCGGCGCGCCGAGGGGCGCATCGGCATCTGGACCGACGATGCCGACGGCCGCGAGGCCAAGATCGGGGCGATCGGGGTGCGCGTGAAGCGCTGGGTGACGATGCACGGCTTTTCGCTCAACGTCGCGCCCGATCTTGCGCATTTCGGCGGCATCGTGCCGTGCGGCATTGCCGAATTTCCGGTGACGAGCCTCGCCGCGCTGGGCCGGGCCGCATCCTTTGCCGAGGTCGACGCGGCGCTTGTGCAAACGTTTCCCGCCTTTCTCGACAAGCTTTCGCCGAAGGACTAGGAACGCCGCATGAACCGCACCCTTCTCGCATCGCTCTCCCTGCTCGCGCTCGCTGCCTGTGGCGGCGGCGACACCGCCGGCAAGTCGACGACCAAGCTCGACGCGGTCGAGGTCCAGCCGGGATCGGTGAGCGATTCGATGATCATCCTCGACGACGCGGTCAGCGATGGCACGGCGGTCGACTACAGCGTTCCCGACGACGGCACGAAAAAGGATGCGGCGAAGACCGACGAAGCGGATACTGCAGATGAGGCGGCGCCCGCAAGCGAAGCCGACGACGATCCCGATGCGGTCGACATGCCCGTCGCGAAAAAGGCGATCACCGCCGATCCCGCCGCGAAAAAGGGCGAATAAACCCTAACGCAGCCCCAGATTTTTGTGCGTCTGCAGCGACAGGCGCCAGCGCGGATCGTCCATCACCAGATCGATGCACGCCTGCACATTGGCGGCGGCGTGCGGATCGTCGAGCGGCTGGACAAGCAGATGCTTGAAATCGAGCGTCGCAAGCCGCGCGACATCGCTGCCCGGTTGCGGCCAGACGAGCTTCAATTCGTCGCCGCTCGTCTGCACCAGTTCGCTCCCTGCCTTCGGGCTGACGCAAATCCAGTCAATGCTGCGCGGGACCGGGAAGGTGCCGTTGCTTTCGATCGCGATCGTGAAGCCGCGCTCGTGCAGCGCGTCGATCAGCGCCGCGTCGACCTGCAGCATCGGCTCGCCGCCGGTGAGCACGACATAGCGGTCATCGCGGCCCTGCCCCCAGCTTTCGGCGATGACATCGGCCAGCGCGCCCGCCGTTTTATATTTTCCGCCCAACGTCCCGTCGGTGCCAACGAAATCGGTGTCGCAGAACTGGCAGACCGCCTTGGCGCGATCCTTCTCGCGCCCCGTCCACAGATTGCAGCCGGCAAAGCGGCAGAAGACGGCACGGCGCCCTGCCTGCGCACCCTCACCCTGCAGGGTAAGGAAAATCTCTTTGACGGCGTAGGTCATCGGCTCAGGCGTAGCGCGTCGGGTCGGCTAGACCCGCGTCGGCGAAGCCCTTGGACCGCAAGCGGCAACTGTCGCACGAGCCGCAATGCAGCCCCGCGGGCGTCGGGTCGTAGCACGACCAGCTCATCCCCGCGTCCATGCCCAGCCGCGCCGCTTCGGCGGCGATATCGGCCTTGGTCATATGCTGAAGCGGCGCGTGGATATGGAAATCGACGCCCTTGTCGCCGTCGCGCGTCGCGAGCGCCGCGAGCTTTTCGAAACCCTGGATGAATTCGGGGCGGCAGTCGGGATAGCCCGAATAATCGAGCGCATTGACCCCGATGACGATATCCTGCGCCTGCCGCGCTTCGGCGAGCCCGAGCGTCAGCGACAGGAAGATGAGGTTGCGCGCCGGGACATAGGTGATCGGGACATCGCCGCCGCCCTCGACCTCGGGGACGCCATCCTTCGGCACGTCGATATCGGCGGTGAGCGCCGAGCCGCCGAACCGGCGAAGGTCGAGCGGCAGCACGATATGTTCGGCCGCGCCGATATAGTTCGCGATGCGCGTCGCCGATTCCAGTTCGACGCGGTGGCGCTGGTTATAATCGATCGTGAGCGCGACGATCCGCGCGCCCGCTTCGCGCGCGAGGCCCGCGCAGACCATCGAGTCGAGGCCGCCCGACAGGAGGACGATCACCGTTTTTCCGGAAACTTGCTGCATCGGCGCCAGATAGGCCCGCGCCGCGGGGCGCGCAAGTGCTGCGCCGCATCAAAGAAAATGGGCCGCATGGCACTTGCCGCACGGCCCAGTTCGGCATGACAGCCGTTAGGGAGAAGGGCACTCATGAAGAAGCCCTGCACCTCGTTTAACGCCGCATGGTTAATATTTCGTTCGCTCAGCAGCCGCCGGTGCGGCGCGCCTCGATCGCCTGCGAAAACGGCCTGCCCTCGGCAATGCCCTGCGTGTCGATCTGGACCAGCCGGTTCGTCTCGCTGCGGATGCTCGTGCGGCCATGCCCTGCGCCGGGGCAGGTATAATGGACGGTCACCGAATTCGGCGTGTCTTCGATGACATAGCGCGAACAGGTCGAGCGTGGATGCTGGATCTGGATCATCCGCCGCGCGTCGCCGACGCAAATCGTCTGCAACACGTCGTCCTTGCCGCGTTCGCGAAGCTGCCAGCTGCCTTTTTCGAGGCGGTCGAGCATCGCCAGCGAAGGCGCCTGCGCCGGCACAGCGCTCGCGGCGGCGCAGCCGAGCGCAAGGAGAGACATTCGCAATGTGGGAGAGAAGATCGCCATTCCACCTGTTCCATTGGCCGCCCGCGAGCGAGCGAATATGCGACCCTGTTCCCTTATAGCTAGCAAGCCGGGGATGCGTTTTCAACCACTTGGCGCCGAATTACCTCGCTTCGTCGCCAAAATTCGCGGAAATTCCATCGCTATTCCGCGCGATTGTGAGCCGAGATTTCATCGAGCGGGATCGGAAAGAAGCGCGAACAAAAGGCGCAGTCGACGACGATCCGGCCATTTTCATCGGCCATGTCGGCACGCTCGGCCTCCGGAAACTGCGCGAGCACCCCGGCGAAATAACCGGGGCTGCACCGGCATCCGCGCGACACCCCGATGCCCGGCTCGACGCGCACCTCATCCTCGTGGAACAGCCGCCAAGCGAGCGTCTCGAGCGACGTCGCCGGATCGGTGAGTTCCTCGTCCTTCAGCGTCGCCGCGATGGTCTTGGCATGCTCCCATTCGGCATTGTCGTGGCGCACGTGCAACCGGTCGCGGCCGACTTCGCCCTCGGGCAGATGCTGCAAGAGCAGTCCGCCAGCGAGGCAGCCCGCCTCGGGATCGTGGCGCGCGGCGAGCTTGATCAGGCTCGGGATCTGCTCGGACTGCTCGAAATAATGCTCGGCCGCCTCGCCGATCGACGCGCCTTCAAGCGGGACGATGCCCTGATAGCGCTCGGCCGTCGTCGCCTGGTCGAAGGTGATCGCAAGAAAGCCTTCGCCGAACAGCGCGAACAAGGTCGGGTCGGAGCCGACCTCGGCGAGCCGCTCGGCATCGAATTTCAGGTAACCGCGCAGTTCGCCGCCGCGATAGTCGCAGACGAGCAGCTCAATGGGGCCGCCGCCGGTCTGCGCCTGCAGCGTCATCTGGCCATTTTCGTCCTTGAGCGTCGAGCCGAGCAGCACGGTGAGCACCAGCGCCTCCGCGAGCAGCTTTTCGGCCACCGGCGGGTAATTATGCGCGCCCATGATCGCCTGGAGCGTCGGCCCGAGCCGCACCAGTCGCCCGCGCACATGGCGCTCGGCGATCGTGAACAGCAGGGGCTGGTCGAACCAGGTTTCGATGATGTCACTCACGTCTTCGAACTCACAATTTTTCGAGCGCCCAGAGCAGGATCGACTTCTGCGCATGGACGCGATTTTCGGCTTCGTCCCAGACGCGCGACTGCGGGCCGTCGATCACCGCATCGACGACCTCGTCGCCGCGATGCGCGGGAAGGCAGTGGAGGAAGATCGCGTCGTCCTTCGCACCCGTCATCAGCCGTTCGTCGACCTGATAGGGCGCCATCGCGGCGATCTTGTTGTGCGCGTGATCCTGCCCCATCGACACCCAGGTGTCGGTGACGACCAGATCGGCGCCCGCCACCGCCTCGCGCGCGTCGCGCACGATGTCGATACGCGAACCCTTGGCGCGCGCGGCTTCGACAAAGTCCGGATCGGGATCATAGCCCTGCGGAACGCCGGCGCGGACGTGGAAACCGAACAGTCCCGCCGCCTCGATCAGCGAGGAGAGGACATTGTTGCCGTCGCCAAGCCATGCGAGTTCGAGCCCCGGCAACGCCTTGCCGCTTTCGACGACCGTCAGCAGGTCGGCGACGATCTGGCACGGATGCGACAGGTCGGTCAGGCCGTTGATCACCGGCACGCTCGCATATTCGGCAAGCTCTTCGACTTTCGCATGATCGTCGGTGCGGATCATGATCGCGTCGGCATAGCGCGACAGTACGCGCGCGGTGTCGGCGATCGTCTCGCCGCGCCCGAGCTGCGTTACGCCCGCGTCCATGATCATCGGCGTGCCGCCGAGCTGGCGGATCGCGATGTCGAACGAGGCGCGGGTGCGCGTCGAATTCTTCTCGAACACCATCGCGAGCACATGATCCGCGAGCGGCGCATCGGCATCGACCTTGCCCTTTGGCCAGCCGGCGCGCGCCGCTTTGCGGTCGATCGCGTCGGCGAGCATCGCGGCGACCGCGTCCCCGCCCGCGTCGGACAGGTTCAGGAAGTGCCGCATTATGCCCTCCGTTCTACAGGAACGGAAAACATCAGGACTCGGGCGGCGTGTAGCTCGCCGCGCCCGCTGACAGTTTCTCGATGAATTCGGCGATATGGCTGTCGTCGATGTTGAGTGGCGGCAGCACGCGGACGACATTCTCGCCCGCCGCAACGGTCAGCAGCCCGTGATTGTCGCGCAGGTGCGCCACGAACGCGCGGCTGTCCGAGCTGAGTTTCAGCCCGAGCATCAGGCCGACGCCGCGGACGCTGTCGAACAGCTGGTCGTGGTTGGGGATGAGCTGCTCGAGCGCCCCGCGCAGACGTTCGCCGGTCGCCTTGACCTGATCGAGAAAGCCCTCCTCGAGCACGACGTCGAGCACCGCTTGCCCCGCCGCGCAAGCGAGCGGGTTGCCGCCGTAGGTCGAACCGTGGGTGCCGATCACCATACCGCGCGCGGCTTTTTCGGTCGCGAGACAGGCGCCCATCGGGAAGCCGCCGCCGATGCCCTTGGCGGTCGCCATGATATCGGGCGTCACGCCGAAATGTTCATAGGCATAAAGATGGCCGGTGCGCGCGACGCCGCACTGGACTTCGTCGAACACGAGCATCAGATCGCGCTTGTCGCAGATGTCGCGCAGCGCCTGCAGGAAGGGCTGCGACGCCGGGCGGATGCCGCCCTCGCCCTGGATCGGCTCGACGAGGAAGCCCGCGGTGTTGTCGTCGACCAGATCGAGCGCGGCGTTGATGTCGTCGAACGGCGCATAGGCGAAGCCCGGCAGCAGCGGATCGAAACCCTTGCGCAGCTTTTCCTGATTGGTCGCCGAGATCGTGCCGAGCGTGCGGCCGTGGAAGGCGTTGTTGAAGGTGATCAGATTATGCTTTTCGGCGTTCCCCGCGCTCGAATGATAGGCGCGCGCAGTCTTGATCGCACATTCGACCGCCTCGGCGCCCGAATTGGTCAGGAAGACCGTGTCGGCGAAGGTGTTCTCGACGAGGCGCGCGGCATAGGCTTCGCCCTGCGGGCTACCGTAGAGGTTCGACACATGCATCAGCGTCGCGGCCTGATCCTGAATTGCCTTCGTCAGATGCGGGTGGCCATGACCGAGCAGGTTGACCGCGATGCCGCTCGCGAAGTCGAGATAGCGCTCGCCTCGCTCGCCGATCAGATAGGCGCCCTCGCCGCGAACCGGACGCACACCGCAGCGGGGGTATACGGGCATCAGCGGCGTGATCGTCATGGCAGGCACCTTTCAGTCAAAAGTAAAAAGGCGACCCTTCTGCGGGCCGCCCTTGGTCGGGCCGCTCCTATACTGCCGCAGTCCGAGGCACGTCAACATTGGGGGTCGCACTTGCTCCTCCCTGTCGCGCAGCGATGGGGAGGATCTATCAGAGCGACTTGCCCGCCTCCATCGTCAGCGCGAGCGAATGTTTGCGCGCATCATGGTCGTACATCGACGACGCGATGATCACCTCGTAGACGCCGGTGCGCGCGACGAAAGTTTTCAGCCCTGCCGCGATATCGTCGGCGGTGCCGACCGCCGAACATTGCAGCACATGATCGAGGATCGCGCGCGCATTCGGCGGCAGGCTGTCCTTATAGCCCTCCAATGGCGGCTGCATCTTGCCCGGATTGCCGGTGCGCAGCGCAACGAACGCCTGCTGCTGCGACGAGGCGAGCAGTTCGGCTTCCTCGCGCGTATCGGCTGCGAAGGCGTTGAACGCCGCGGCGGCGTAAGGTTCGGCGAGCTGTGCGGAAGGCTTGAACTGGCGGCGATAGATGTCGAGCGCCTCGTCGAGCGCGTCGGGCGCGAAATGGCTGGCGAAGGCATAGGGAAGCCCGAGCATCGCCGCGAGCTGCGCGCCGAAGGTGCTGGATCCGAGGATCCACAGCGGGATATGTGTGCCCGCACCCGGAACCGCGGTGATACCCAGTTGCTCGTCACCGGCGAGGAAAGCCTGCAATTCCAGCACATCCTGCGGGAACTGGCGCTCGTCGCTGGCGAGCGTCCGGCGCAGGGCGCGCGCGACGCGCTGATCCGATCCCGGCGCGCGCCCCAGACCCAGGTCGATCCGGCCGGGGAACAAGGCTTCGAGCGTCCCGAACTGCTCGGCGATCACCATCGGGGCATGGTTGGGTAGCATGATGCCCGCCGAACCAATGCGAATGCTGTGGGTCGCGTGCCCGATATGCGCGAGCACGACCGAAGTCGCGGCGCTCGCGATCCCCGTCATGCCATGATGCTCGGCGACCCAATAGCGTCCGTACCCGAGCGCCTCGGCGTGGCGGGCGAGATCGGCGGCGTTGGCGAGCGATTGGGCAATCGTGCCGGCGTCGGTCACGGGCACGAGGTCGAGGAAAGAGAGTTTCGTCATGAAACCGATATGCGGTCGCGGGCACCGCGGTTCAAGCTCACCGCTTCGCGGGCATGGCGAAGAAAAACTATGCCCGCTCGTCCTTTGGCGAGTCCATCAGCACATAGGTGGTGATCGAGTGCACCTGCGGCAGCACGCCCAGCACCTCGGTGTGGAAATGCTTGTACGCCGCCAGATCCTCGGTCTCGACGCGCAGCAGATATTCGATCGTGCCGGTGATGTTGTGGCATTCGCGGACTTCGGGCGCGCCCGCCATCGCCGCCTCGAAATCGACCTGCGACTTTTTCGTGTGCGACGACAGGCCTACGGTCACATAGGCAAGGAAGGTCAATCCAAGCTTCGCCGGGTCGATCACCGCGCGATAGCCTTTGATCACCCCGCTGCGTTCAAGCTCCTGCACGCGGCGCAGGCAGGCCGACGGCGAAAGCCCGACGCGCTCGGCGAGCTCGAGGTTCGAGATTCGCCCGTCACGCGACAGTTCATGCAATATCCTGCGGCCAATGGCGTCGATCTTGATCATAGATTGCATAATCTAGCTCGCAGCGGGCCACCTTTGCAATCCATCGCGCATCAAAACGCATTATGTTGCGCGCATGAACCAGACCACTCTCCTCGCGCTCTCCGCCTTCGCGCTCGTCTCGTCGATCACGCCGGGGCCGAACAATATGATGCTGATGGCGTCGGGCGCCAATTTTGGGCTACGCCGGACGGTGCCGCACGCGCTGGGGGTGGGCATCGGCTTCACGCTGATGATCATACTGGTCGGGGTCGGGCTGATGGGTCTGTTCGACCTGTTCCCGATACTGGGCACGGTGCTGAAGGTGGTGAGCGTCGCCTATCTGCTCTGGCTCGCATGGAAGATCGCCAACGCCGCCGCGCCCGACACCGAAAGCGGCGCGCGCGGCAAGCCGATGACCTTCGTGCAGGCGATGCTGTTCCAGTGGGTGAACCCCAAGGCCTGGTCGATGGCGCTGACTGCGATCGCGCTTTACGCCCCCGACCGCAATCTCGGCGCGGTGCTGCTCGTCGCGGTCGTGTTCGGGATCATCAACCTGCCCTCGACCAGCCTGTGGGCGGTGATGGGCCAGGTGATGCGCAGCTGGCTGTCGAGCCCGGCGCGGCTCAAGGCGTTCAACTGGACGATGGCGGCGTTGCTCGTCGGATCGCTCGCGCTGCTGATCTGATTGCAAGGTTGCATCCCGCAACCTATGGACGGCGCTCCCCTCTTCTGACCGGAGAACAAGAGCATGCAGAGTCGTCGCCTCGGCAAGAGCGCCATCCATGTGTCCGACATCTGCATGGGGACGATGACCTTCGGCAGCCAGGCCGACGAGGCCGAGGCGTTCCGCGTGCTCGATCGCTGCTTCGACGCGGGGATCAACTTCTACGACACGGCCGAAGGCTATCCGGTGCCCCCCGACGTCAAATGGGTCGGGCGGACCGAGGAGATCGTCGGGCGCTGGTTGAAGACCAAGCCGCGCGACGCGATCATTCTGGCGACCAAGGTTTCAGGGCCGAGCCATGTGTGGTTCCAGTCGCCATGCCGCAGCGGGATGACCGCGCTCGACCGCAAGAATATCATGCAGGCGGTCGACGACAGCCTGACGCGGCTCCAGACCGACTATATCGACCTCTACCAGACGCACTGGCCCGACCATGACGCGCCCTATGACGAGATGATGGACGCGCTCGACGAACTCGTTCGCGCCGGCAAGGTCCGCATCCTCGGCTGTTCGAACGAGACGAGCTGGGGGCTGATGAAATCGCTCGCGGCGTCGGATCGGCTCGGCGGCGCGCGTTACCACACGATCCAGAATAATTTCAGCCTCAACAACCGCCGCTTCGAGGACGAGCTGGCGCAAGTGTGCCGGCAGGAAGGCGTCAGCCTGATCCCTTACTCGCCGCTCGCGGGCGGGGTTCTGTCAGGCAAATATCAGGGTGGCGCGACGCCCGAGGGCGCGCGTTTCTCGCGCTATCTGAAGATGGAGGGCCGACAGGCTGCGATGGGTCGCCGCTTCGTCAACGACAAGAGCCTTGCTGCGACCGAGCGCTATCTGAAGATTGCGGAAGAAGCCGGGCTGCACCCGGTGACGATGGCGACCGCCTGGTCGAAGCAGCACGACTTCGTCGCCTCGACGATCGTCGGGGTCAGCGCTTATGATCAGGTCGATCGGATCCTCGACGCGATGGAACTGGTGCTAGGCGACGATGTGATGAAGGCGCTGTACAAGGTCAGCAAGGACATCCTCTACCCGATGGGCTGAACGGACGGCCATTCGAGGATCAGCGCCCCGCCGACGGGCAGCGCGCGCCATGCCTTCGAAAGCCGCTCGAACGTCTCGAATATTTGCGGCCGCGCGGTATCGATCCGCGCGCGCTCCTCGGGACTGAGGCCCGCCCGCGTCCGATCCGCCTCGCCGAGCGCCGCGCGCTGCGCCGCGCTGTCGGGGCGCAATTGGCTCCGCCACGCGACATCGAACAGGAACGCCGCGATTTCGGACAGCTCGCCATCGCGCCCCTGCCCCTCGATCAACTTCCTTCCCTTCGCCGCCTGCTTGCGCGCCGCACGGCGATGCTCGCGGGCGTCGCCGCCCTCGGGGCCGCCGATGTGGAAGGATCCGGCGTTGCCCCCTGCGGCAATCTGGCCGAACACGCCGGCCTTGAGTCCCAGCGCCGCCTCGACGACGAAATGCACCATGTCGTGTGGCAGGTCGGGATCGAAACCCGGCGCCGGGTCCATCACCAGCACCGGCGCACCGGCACGCTCGATGCGCATGCTGTAACGGCGCTCGCCCGACCGGATGAAATGGACTTTCATGGGGTCAGCCTATAGGTTCGCGGCAACCTCTTCAAAAAGGATTTGCGATGATACCTGCCCGCCGCGCGTTTTTTGCCCTCGCCGCTTTCTCCGCCGTGATCGGCACCGCGCACGCCGCGAACCCGACGATGTTTCGCGACGCGGGCTGCGGCTGCTGCCTCAAATGGCTCGATCAGGTGAAAGCCTCGTTCGGGCAGAAGGCGGTCGTGGTGAATTCGCCCGACATGAATTCGGTCAAGGACAAGCAGGGCGTGCCGCAGGCGCTGCGCAGCTGCCATACCGTGCTCGTCGGCGGCTATGTGATCGAAGGCCATGTGCCCGCGAAGGAAATCAGCCGGTTGCTCCGTGAGAAGCCGAAAGGCGTGAAAGGCCTCGCGGTCGCGGGCATGCCGACGGGATCGCCCGGCATGGAGCATGGCGACCACCGCGAAGCCTATAAGGTCATGACCTTCGGCCCCGGCGGCCAGCGCGTCTATGCGAGCTATGCCGCGAGCGGCGGCGCGCACGCGCACTGAGGCGCCGGCGGATCGATGCTGTTCCGCGCCGTCCTTCTCGAACGCATCAGGACCGGCGAGGTGACGCTTGCCTTTCGGCGCTGGCGGCGCCCGACGGTCAAGGCCGGCGGGCGGCTGCGTACCGCGATCGGCGAGCTGGCGATCGAAAGCGTGACGCCCTGTGCGTCCGCCGCGATTACCGAAGCCGATGCACGCTCTGCCGGTTTCGCGTCGTGCGCCGAATTGCTGGCCGAGCTCGACGCGCGACCCGACGGCGACATCTATCGCATCGCCTTCCGTTTCGATCGGCCCGATCCGCGCATCGCGCTTCGCGAGGTCGGCGATCTTTCGGCGGACGAGGCGGCGTCGCTCGCGCAGCGGCTCGACCGGTTCGACCGGGGGGCCAGCCCGTGGACGCGGCCGGTCCTGCACCATATCGCCGCGCACGAAGGACAAGCGGCAGCCGACATCGCAAAGTCGCTCCGTGTCGAAAAGATGTGGCTCAAGCAGAATATCCGCAAGCTCAAGGAGCTTGGCCTGACCGAAAGTCTCGAGACCGGATATCGGCTGTCGCCGCGCGGCAGGGCGCTGCTCGACACCCTGCCCCGCTAGCGGCGTCAGGCGAGCTCGGCTTTGAACAACGCCAGCATCCGCGCCCACGCCTTTTCGGCCGCCGCTTCATTGTAGGCGCGGCCGTCGGGCGGGCACCAGCCGTGCATCGCGCCTTCGTAAACCTCGACCTCGTGCCACTGCTTGCGAGGTTCGAGAACGGCCTTGAGCAGTATCTTCTCGTTCGGCGTTTCCTTGTCGTCGTTATCGGCGATCGCGAACAGGTAACCGGCGTTGGTTTTCGGAATCAGCAGGTGCGGGCTGTCGGGCTTGTCGGTGCCGACCCCGCCGCCATGGAAGCTGCCCGCCGCGCCGACGCGATCGGGCTTCAGCGCCGCGGTATAGATCGTCATCGCCCCGCCCATGCAGTAACCGGTCGTGCCGATCTTGCGCTTGGTATCGACCTCCTTCTGCGCATCGAGGAAAGCCAGATGCGCCTTGGCATCGGTCTCGACGATCGGGCGCGTCAGCAGCTTCAGGTAACCGAACAATTTTTCGCGGATCGCCGGATCGTTGAAATCGCTCGTCGCGGTCACGACGGGCGACTTCTGCCAGCGGTAGAAGGGATTGACGCAGAGCACCGCATAACCCTCGCCCGCCAGCCGGTCAGCCATCTGGCGGAAGGCGGGACGCAGCCCGCGAATGTCGGGCCAGATGAGCACGCCGGGATGCTTGCCGCTCGCGGGCGCGACGAAATAGGCGTCGCAGGTGCCATCGGCGGTCTTGATCTCGACATCGCGGCCCTTCACCGGCTTGCCCGCGATCGCACGCGCGGGCAGCGCCGCGATCAGCGCACCGGCACTAGCAAGCGCGGCAAAACTACGCCGCCCGACGGGCAATCCCGCGCGGTCGAGATCGGCTTCGGTGTTTTCGGTGCACATATCTCTCTCCTCGAAAGGCGTTTTGAAAAATCGCGGAAAACTGCGTAACTTCACTCGCGATTGCATATTTCCTCCCGCGATCGGGATCGAACCGGGCGCGAAGCTAATCCAGCGATCCAAAGTAGGACAGAGATTTTTGCAGCTTCAATCCTCCCTGCGGCGAAGCCATGGGGAGGGGGACCATCCAAAGGATGGTGGAGGGGCAGCGACGTCGCGCCATTGGCCCCTCCGTCAGCGCTTTGCGCTGCCACCTCCCCATGGCTTCGCCGCAGGGAGGATCATTTGAGGTTGAGCGTCAGCGCTGCAACCTCGTCGAACGTCAGCGCCACATGATGCACGCCAACCTCTTGCAGCATCGCGCCATGGCCCGCGCGGTCGACGATATGCCCCGCGCCGCAAAAGCCGACGACGGTCATCCCCGCCGCAATCGCCGCCTGCGCGCCGGTCGGCGAATCCTCGATCGCAAGGCACGCGGCCGGATCGACGCCCAGCCCCTTCGCGGCGGCGAGATAGATGTCGGGATGTGGCTTGCCGCGGTCCCAGCCGTCGGCGCTGTAGACATGTTCGCCGAAATGATGGCCGAGCCCGAACAGGCCGAGCGCCCAGCCGATATATTCGGCGCGGCTCGACGAGGCGATCGCGCGCGGCAGGGAACCCACGCTGCCGAGGAAATCCGCGACGCCCGGGACGGCATCGAACCCTTCCATATAACGCGCCCGTGCCCGCGCGCGGTGCGTCTCACGAAAGTCGACCGGCAGCGGACGCCCGTAACGCGCGACGATGCGCCGCTCGGTTTCCTGCCAGTTGTGGCCATAATAGTCGCGCAGGCATTCGTCATAGGTCGCGGGCATGCCGGCGGCGGTCAGGCTCTCCGCCAGCGACAGGTTGGCGCGCACCTCGCTGTCGGCGACGACGCCGTCGAAATCGAAGATGATCGCGGCGGGAGGAGTCGATCTGATATTCTTCATATTTCCCGCCTAGAGCATCGGGGATCAGGAGACACCCCAATGAAATTCATTTCGCTCAAGTCGCGCGGCGGCAATTACCTCGTCGTCGCCGAAAATGTCGCCTGGCTCCGCGACTATGAAAACGGCCAGACGCAGGTCGGCATGGTCGGCGGCGCGCCCTTGCTCGTCGCCGGCAAGATCGACGAAATCGCCGCGTCGATTCTCGAGCAGGCTAATGCGGCGGAGTGATGGGCGGGCGCCCTACTCCACTGTAACCGACTTGGCCAGATTGCGCGGCTGATCGACATCGGTCCCCTTCGCCACGGCGACATGATAGGCCAGCAACTGCACCGGCACCGCATAGACGAGCGGCGCGATCAGCGGGTGGACCTTGGGCATTTCGATCGTCGCCATGCAGCCGTCGCCGGCTTCGGCGAGGCCTTCGGCGTCCGAAATCAGCACGACTTTGCCGCCGCGCGCCATGACTTCCTGCATGTTGCTGACGGTCTTTTCGAACAGCGGGCCCGACGGGGCGAGGACGATCACCGGCACCGCCTCGTCGATCAGTGCGATCGGCCCGTGCTTCATCTCGCCCGAGGCGTAACCCTCCGCGTGGATGTACGAAATTTCCTTGAGCTTGAGCGCGCCTTCGAGCGCGAGCGGATAGTCGGGGCCGCGGCCGAGGTAGAGGACGTCGCGCGCGGGAGCGACGAGGTGCGCCATCTTCGAGATTTCCTCGTCGTGGGCGAGCGCCGCGTTCAAGGCGGCGGGCGCCTCGATCAGATGCTTGACGATCTCGCGCTCTTCAGCGGCGCTGAGCTTGCCCTTCTTGAGCGCGAGGTGCGCGGCGAGCGCGGCGAGCACCGCGAGCTGGCAGGTGAACGCCTTGGTCGAGGCGACGCCGATTTCGGGCCCCGCGTGGGTTGGAAGCAGCAGATCGGCCTCGCGCGCCATGCTGCTCGTCGGCACGTTGACGACGACCGCAATCGTCTGCCCGTTCGCTTTGCAGTGACGGAGCGCCGCGAGCGTGTCGGCGGTCTCGCCCGACTGCGAGATGAAGAGCGCGAGCCCGCCGGGCTGGAGCACCGGATCGCGGTAGCGGAATTCGGAGGCGACATCGATGTCGACGGGGACGCGTGCGAAGGTCTCGAACCAATATTTCGCGACCATGCCGGCGTAAAAGCTGGTCCCGCACGCGACGATGGTGATGCGCTCGACCTTGGACAAGTCGAAGTCCATCTGCGGCAGCGCGACAGTCTGTTCGAGCGGGCGGATGTAGGAGGAGAGCGTCTGCGCGACCACCGTCGGCTGCTCGAAAATCTCCTTCTGCATGAAGTGGCGGTAGTTGCCCTTCTCGACCGCCGCGGCGGTGACCCCCGAGGTGGTGATTTCGCGCGTCACCGGGTTGTTTGCGGCGTCGAAGATCTGCGCGCCGTCGCGGGTGATGACGACCCAGTCGCCTTCGTCGAGATAGGCGATCTTTTGCGTCAGCGGCGCGAGCGCGAGCGCGTCCGAGCCGAGATAGGTTTCGCCCTCGCCGTAACCGACGACGAGCGGCGAGCCGAGGCGTGCGCCGATGAGCAGATCGGGATGCTGGCGGAAGGCGATCGCGAGCGCGAAGGCGCCGCGGAGCTGTGGGAGCACCGCTTTCACCGCGTCCTGCGGCGACAGGCCGGCTTCGATCTGTTCGCTGACGAGATGCGCAACAACCTCGGTATCGGTCTCGCTTTCGAACTTGCGGCCGCGCGCCTGCAAGGCTTCGCGCAGCGGCTTGAAATTCTCGATGATCCCGTTGTGGACGAGCGCGACTTCGCCCGTCGCGTGCGGGTGCGCGTTGCTCGTGGTCGGCGCGCCGTGCGTCGCCCAGCGCGTGTGCGCGATGCCGACGGTGCCCGGCGCGGGATTGCCGGCGAGTTCCTTGACGAGATTGCCGAGCTTGCCCTCAGCGCGGCGGCGGATCAGCTGGCCGCCCTCGACCGTGCACACGCCCGCCGAGTCATAGCCGCGATATTCCATGCGCTTCAGCCCGTCGACCAGGCGGTCCGCCACCTGGGCCGTGCCGATGATTCCGATAATTCCGCACATGGGTAATTGCTTTCGTTAGAGCGTATAAGGAACGCGAATGCCCGGCATGTTGGCCGGAAAATCCTTGGTATTTCGTGTCACCAGCACCCGGCCGCGCGACTGCGCTGTCGCCAGAATGATGGCGTCGGGCGATTTCAGCCGCGGCCGATCGCGGCGAAGGTTGGCGGCGCGCCCTGCGATCTCTTCATCGACCTCGTCGACGCCGAAACCCGAAAGCAGCGTCTCGGCCCGGCGCAGCCCTTCGCCCTCGCCCTTCGACATCACCTCGATCCACACCATCCGGCTTACCCAGAGGCGGTCGCGCTGAAGCGCACGCTCGATCTCGCGGCGGGCTTGGGGAAAACCGCGCAGCGCGTCGATCAATATATTGCTGTCGAAAGTAAAGCCGCTCACGTTCGGCCTTGCTTCTTCTTTTTCTTCGGCTTGGCATCTGCCGCTTCGAGAGTGCCCAACGCGACACCGTTTTCGGCCGCCCATGCCTTGTGAATTTCATGCTCGCGGTCATCGTCTTCGTCGAACAGGTCAGGAAATTCGGCGCGAACCTCCGCATAGTCGGCATCCCAAGGCCGCGTCCACGACGCGCGTTCGCGCCGCTGCCATTCGACGGCATCGCCTATATCGGTGCGATCTTTCCACGCTCCGAATCCGACATCGAGCCAGTCTTTTGGCGTTTCGGCCCTATAGGCCGCCACCGCCTCGCGGAGAACCGATGCGCGCGACTTCCCCTGCTCGGCCGCGAGCTGGTCGAGCCATTTGATGTCGTCGTCAGGCAGATCGGCAAGGATGCGGGTCATTGATATACTGATATCATATCATGATATCATGTCAACCGATCGACTTGCGATAGACGAGAAAACCCGATTTTTCGGCAATCCGATCATAGAGTATCATCGCCGCGTCGTTCGTTTCGTGCGTCAGCCAATAGACACGCGGCAGCGAACGCTCCTTTGCCGCGTCATAGACGCCCTCGATCAGCGCACGGCCAATGCCCTTTCCGCGCGCTTCGGCGGTGGTGAAAAGGTCCTGCAGATAAAGCGACGGCAGCAACGACGTCGTGCTGCGATGCAGGAGATAATGGGTGAGGCCGAGAAGCGCGCCGTCCTGTTCGGCGACAAGCGCGAACATCGGCTCATAGGGATCGAAGAAGCGCTCCCACGTCGCCGCGGTGATCTCCGGCGCCAGCGCCGTATCGCCGCTACGGCCGTAGAATGCGTTGTAGCCGTCCCATAAAGGCAGCCAGCGATCATAGTCGGCGCGCGCCGCCGGACGGACGATCGGGCCGCTCATGCCCGCCCGAAATTCCGGTCGACGAAGATCATCGCGAACTGCACCGGATCGGGCGCCTCGCCATTGCCCGCGGCGAAGCGTGCCTTGCCGTCGGTCCAGATTTTCAGGATCTGCGCCTTCAGCTCGGGTCCGAACTTCATCTGCTGCTCGACGATCTGTTCCCAGCTGCCCGTCACACCGAAGCTCTGTTCGAGCTGCGGCACCATCGCCTTGCAATAAGTCTCGGTCGCGGCGTCGAGATGGCCGATCGCCTTCAGCACCCAGGCGTCGACAAAGCGCAGGAAGGGCTTGTCGGTATAGCGGTCACTCATTGCGTCTTCTCCATCATCCATTCGTCCCGCAGCAGGCCGTAGATCAGCGAATCGCGCACGCCGATATGCGTCTCCCACTCGCCGCGCAGCCGGCCTTCGCGCTGGAACCCCAGCCGTTCGAGCAGCCCGATCGAGCCGGGGTTTTCGGGGTCGGTGTCGGCAAAGATCCGGCGCAGCCCCATCTCGCCGAAGCCATGGTCGATCACCCGCGTCACCGCTTCGCGCGCGATACCGCTGCCCCAACGGTCACGGCGCAGGATATAGCCGATCTCTTTCACGTCGGGCTTGCCGTCGATCAGGATCACCCAGCCGAGCGCGGCATCATCGCCCGCGGTGATCGCCCAGCACAGATAGCCCTGCCCTTCGCTGGCATTGCCTTTGACATAGGCCTCGGTCTCGGCGGGCGATATATGCGGCCCGCTCGACCACCAGGTCATCACCTCGGGATCGGACAGCACCGGAAACAGCGCGGCGGCATCGTCGTCGCGCAGCTGGCGCAGCACGAGGCGCGCGGTCGTCAGCGTCGGTGCAGACATCGGGCTATTTCTTTTCCGCCGCTTTTTTCTTGCGCATCGCGTCGTGGAAGCGATCGGCCCAGCCGGGCTTGACCAGCTGCTCGGCGCGAACGAGGCGGAGTTCGCCGTCGGCGACGTCGAGCGTCACCGCGCTGCCCGCGGCGACGATCGCGTCGCGGCCGATCCTGACCGGCGCAATCAGTGCGCTGTTCGATCCGATGAAGGCATTCTCGCCGATCTCGGTCTTATATTTGAAATAGCCGTCATAGTTGCAGGTGATCGTGCCCGCGCCGATGTTCGCGCCGGCCCCCACGGTGACGTCGCCGAGGTAGGTCAGATGGTTCGCTTTCGCGCCCTTGCCGAGCACCGCTTTCTTGGTTTCGACGAAATTGCCGATCTTCGCCTTCTCGCCGAGGATGGTGCCGGGGCGCAGCCGCGCGAACGGGCCGACCTCGCAGCCGGTGCCGACGATGGCGCCTTCGATATGGCAGTTCGCGCGGATCTTCACATTGTCTGCGATCTTCGCGCCGGGGCCGAAGAAGACATTGGGTTCGATCGTCACGTCGCGGCCAAGCTCGGTATCCCACGCGAACCAGACGGTGTCGGGGGCGATCAGCGTAACGCCGTTGGCCATCGCGTCGCGACGGCGAAGCGCCTGCCAGTCGGCCTCCATCGAGGCGAGTTCACCGCGGCTGTTGATGCCGGCGACATCATAGGGGTCAGTCTTAATCACGACGCAGCGCCGCTTGTCGGCAATCGCAAGGTTGACGATATCGACAAGATAATATTCGCCCGCCGCATTCTCGTTGGTGACCCGGGCAAGCAATGCGAACAGATCCTTTGCGCGCACCGCCATCAGGCCGCTGTTGCAGACGCGAAAGTCGCGTTCGACCTGCGTCGCGTCCTTATATTCGACCATCTTGGTGATGGTGCCATCGTCCCAGCTGATGACCCGGCCATATTGCAATCCGTCCCACGGCTCGAAACCGAGCACGACGACCGCGGGCGCATCTTCCGCGTTCAGCCGGTCGATCATCGCCTGCATCGTCGCCGCGGGAACGAAGGGCACATCGCCGTAGAGGATCAGCACATCGCCGTCGAAACCCGCGAGCGCGGCTTCGGCCTGCTGAACCGCATGCCCTGTGCCGAGCTGCGGATCCTGCACCGCGAGGTCGGCGCTGCCCGCAAGCGCGGCTTCGAGCTGGTCGGCCTTGTCGCCGACGATCACGACCTTCTTCGCGGGGCTGAGTTCGTCGACGCTCGCCATCAGGTGCAGCAGCATCGGCCGGCCGGCGATCGGGTGCAGAACCTTGTGCAAGTCGGACTTCATGCGGGTGCCCTTGCCCGCGGCAAGGACGATAGCGGCGATTTTATTGCTCATGCGCGCTGCCATGCCAGCAAATCATTGCGGTTTCCAGAGCATCGCGCCATGCGCGGCGGATGAACGGATTTCCTTTTGCGATCGTCGGCTTCGACCTCGACGGCACGCTCCTCGATACGCTCGGCGACCTTGCGGCGGCGGTCAATCATACGCTGGGGCTGATGGACCGCGCCCCGCTGGCCGAGGCGGCGGTGCGGCCGATGATCGGACGCGGCGCGAAGCATATGCTCGAGGAAGGGCTGCGCGCGTCGGGCGGCGTCCCCGATGGCGCGGTCGAGCGGCTTTATCCCGAACTGCTCGATTTCTACGAAGCGCATATCGCGGTCCACAGCCGCCCCTTTCCAGGTGTGCTCGCCGCACTCGACCGGCTGGGCGCGCTGGGCGTGCGCACCGCGGTCGTCACCAACAAGGTCGAGCATCTGGCGCGCGTCTTGCTCGGCGAATATGATCTGGCCGACCGCATGGCGACGATCATCGGCGGCGACACGCTGGGTGTCCGCAAGCCGTCGCCCGAACCGATCCATGCGATGATCGAGCGATGCGGCGGCGGGCGCGCGGCCTTCGTTGGCGACAGCATCTATGATGTGATGGCGGCGAAGAATGCGGGCGTGCCGAGCGTCGCGGTCAGCTTCGGCTTTCTCGACCGGCCCGCCAGCGAGCTCGGCGCCGACCATGTGATCGATCATTTCGACGAACTGGTGCCGCTGCTCGAAACGCTTTAGCGCTTCCGCCACTTCGTCCAGAGATGCCTGGCGAGCATCGCAGGCGGCATGCGCAGCCAGTGTGAGCGGATGTAGAAAGCCTGCTCCAGCATCGGCTCCGTCACGCGCCCCCAATCGTTGCGCGCGAAGAGGCGGCGGCGGAACCACGCGTCGGCCGGATCCTGCCGATCCCACCCGCTCGGCAGCGCCACCCCATAAAGATCGCGCGACAGCCGCGCGGCGCGGTGAACGGCGCCTTGCAACCCATGCAGCGCTGCCCGCCCGTCGAGCTGCCCCCAATAGCCCGGATCGGCCGCGGCGAAATCGCGCGTCATCGTGCGGAAATCCCACAGATTGCGCAGCCCGCCCTGCAAATCGCCGTCGGCGAGCATATGCGCGGCGCAGTGGCACGCCATGTCGGCAGGGTTCAGCACCGCGAACCCCGCGCCGCTCGTCACCGCATCGCCGACCAGCGCCAGCGCGTCGGGCGTGATCCGGTGGGTGCGCGGCAGGATGGTGTGGTGGACGTCGATCATCCGGTCGCGCGCCTTGTGGATCATCGGCGGCAGCTCGTGCATATGCTGGCGGTAATAGGCGTCGTCATAGGGATCGGACTTCACCCATTCCCACCCCGCCTTGAGCAGCAGATTTTCGGCGCGGCGGATGTCGGGCGCGAGGACCAATATGTCGAGGTCGCCGATCTGGCGTCCAGCGGCGCACGACATGTCCGCAGCGGCATAGGCCGCGCCTTTCAGCAGCACGAACTCGATCCCCGCGGGGGCGAGCGCGCGCCGCGCCATCTCGGCCTCCCACAAGGCCTGCGCCTGCGCGACTTGCGCGGCGGCGCGCTGATCGGCAAAGAGCGCGGCGACGGCCGGCGGCAGGCCGGCATCGGCGAGCCGGTGTGCGAGCGTCGCGAGCATCGCCTCGCTGCGCGCGACGCCGATCACGCCGTCCCAGTCGCGCGGGCCAAGTGCGGCGGGGTCGCGGCGGCCGGCGAGCAGGTCGACGAAGGTTCGTACCGCGCTCACTTCGCCGCCTCCGCCCAGAGCTGCTCGACCAGCGCAATACCGGCAGCGCTGTCGGGATAGGAAATGGCGAACGCCGGGGTTTCGCGAACGAGCCGCGTCAGCGCCGCAAAACCCGCCTCGCCGAGCGCGACATAATTGGTCGACGCCTCGGTCAACCGGACGAACGCCTCGCCCTCGCCCATCGGCTCGACACTTGCCTCGCCGCCGAAGCGCGGGAACAGCAGCAGCGCCGGGCGCGCGGGCTCGTGCATCGCCGCGATCGCATCGGCGCGCGGGATCAGATGACGGATATCGCCCTTCGGCGTCGCGGCGAGCAACGGGCCGAGCCGCGACGGGTCGACGCGGGCCGCGACCTCGGCGATCGCTTCATTCTTCAGGCTGACCGCGCGCGGGAAAGCGAAGGCATTGCCGCCGGCGGGGTCGATCAGCGTGAACTCGTCGCCCATCAGCCGCCAGTCGCCCCCACCCTCCTTCTCGCCGAGCAGCGCCGCGAGCGTCGATTTGCCCGACCCCGATTCGCCCGACATGATCAGCGCGCGGCCATCCTTCGCCACCGCGCTCGCATGCAGCAGCATGTGCCGCCGCCAGCCAAGCGCGACTTGCAGGTTCATCCCCATCTCGGCGGCGAGCAATCCCATCGAGAGCGGCAGCGGCAGCGCGTCGGGAACGACGAAATCGCCGCCGATGTGGACCGACGGCCGAAGCCAGCGCCGCCACGGCCGCGCCGCGAACAGCCGCACCGTCGCCTCGGCGGGGCGCGTATCGTCCTGGGGATATCCCGCGTACAGATGTTCGAGCGCCGCGATCGGCTCGGCCCAGTCGCTTCCGATCCGGAACTGTACCGGGCCGACGGCAATGCGCGTGCTGTGCCTCACGCGCGCTCCACCAACCCCATCGCCGCGAGCTCGCGCAGCCGTTCGGCCAGGATGGGCTGCGCATCCTCCGTCGCGTCGAGATCGAACGCGGCGGCAAGGCGCGCGGCGAGACCGGCGACATTGCAGGCATCGGCGCCCATCGCGTCCAGTATCTCGGGCATCGGCGATACGACGAGATGCGTTTGCATCGACCGCCGGTCGAAAATCGCGGTCAGTTCGCCCAGCGGCTCGACGCGCAATGCATCGGCCGGTGCGGCGCGATAGGTGCGATCAGCCATAATCTTCGGCGGCGGCGGTCAGTTTCGCAAGGATGGCCATCAGCGTGGCGCGTTCGCTGGCGCTGATGTTCGATTCGAGCTGCGTCTCGCTGGCCAGCGCCGCGGGGACGATCGCGTCGTAAAGCGAACGCCCCGTTTCGGTGAGTTCGAGATGGTGCGAACGCCCGTCGGCCTCATGCGCCTGGCGCGCGATGAGCTGGCGGTCGGCGAGCGCCTTGGCGGCGCGGTTCACCGTCACCTTGTCCATGCGCGTCGCCTCGACCAGCTCGCGCTGCGTCTTCGGCTGCCCTTCGCCGAGCACCGCCATCAACCGCCATTCGGGGATCTTCAGCCCAAAGCGATTCTCATATTCGGCGGCGATCCGGCTCGACAGGGCGTTGGAGGCGATGGACAGGCGGTAGGGCAGGAAATTATCGAGATTCAGCTTCTTCGCGGCCATGAATTGGTCACCCCCACACGCTCAAAAAATCCCGGCGCGCCCATCCTATCGCCTGTTTCGGGCCTGTGAAGGGCGGAATGACGCGAAAGTCAGAAAGACATGCGCGCGCCGACCCATAAGGTCCGTGGGGTCGCGCGTTCGACGATGCCCGACGACGAGATCGCGGCGGGCACCAGTTCGTCGAAGAGATTCTCGCCGCGCGCCTCGATGCTTACCGCCCCCGAAAAGCGCCACGACAGCCCGGCGTCGAGCGTCAGCGCGTCGTCGAGCGCGAGCAATCCAAGGTCATCTTCGTTCTGCTTGCCGACATAACGCAGCGTCGCGAAGCCGCCGAACGGACCATTGTTATTGGTGCGCAGCGAGACGCTGCCGCCGTGCTTCGCAATCTGCGCCGGGCGGCGTCGGTCGAGCCCCAGCGCCGCGCCCGATGCATCGACCTTCGCATCCGTGAAGGCATAGGTCGCGCGCAGCGTCGCCGGGCCGATCCGCTGCTCGGCGCTGACTTCGACGCCCTTGCTGTCGATCGCGTCGAGATTCTGCCGCTGGTTGAGGTTCGGCGCGAGCGTCACATTGGCGATCGCATTCGTCAGATGGTTGGCGAAGAGTGTCGCCGACAGTTTCGTGTCGCCATTGTCCCAATCGGCGCCGACCTCGCCGCCCCACAGGCGTTCGGGTTTCAGCGCGGCATTCGCGGTCGTCACTTCGGCGCCGACGCGGAACGGCCGATAAAGCTCGTTGAGCGTCGGCAGGCGCCAGCCGCGATAGGCGGCGGCGCGCAGCGAGAATGCGTCCGACGTCCAGCGCACGCCGGCGCGGCCGCTGCCTTCCCAGCCCTGCCGCGCGGCGAAGCGCAGGTCGGTGATGACGGGACCCGCGATATTGCGTTCGAGCCGATAGCCCTCGCCGAGCCACCAACGGTCGACGCGGCCGCTGAGCGTCCACAGAAAGCCGTCATTGACATCGCCCGACGTCCATTCGGCGAAGGCGCCAACGGTATCGCTGCTGCCGCCCGCGATGCGGTGGCGACCCGGCGTGACGCCGCTGAAGAAGAAATCCTCCTCGGTGCGTCCGGTTGTCCGCCGCCAGTCGGCGCCGATGCGAAGCGGGTTGGCGTCGCCGATCAGCGGCCGCAACTCGACGCGCGCGCCCAGCCCGGTGGCCGGCACCCGCTGAAAAAGCGCCGGTGCCACGCTGTTCCGTCCCGCCGGGACGCTTGCGAAGCCGCTTTCGAAATCACGAAGCTGGATATAACCGAGCGCGAGCCATTGCGTTTCGCCAACCGGATCATGGATGAAGCGAAGGCTGGCATCGACCCCATCGACCTGGCTTTGCGTAAAATCGGTGCCCCGGTCGCGCCGATCCGAAAAGCCGCGCAGGCTCGCCTCGACCCGGCTGTCATCGCCGGCATCGAAACGCAGGCGCAGACCGAGGCCACCCTGTTCATAGGGCGCGGCGCGATCGACGCTGCCGCGCTGTCCCTTCGCGACCGGCACAAATCCGTCGCCGCGGCTGTAGCGCCCGTCCACCGCGATGTGGCCGCTGCCGACCTCGCCGCCAATCGATGCTGATGCGTCCCAACTATCGCGGCTGCCATAGGCGAGGCTCGCTTCGGCGCCATCGGTCATTTCCGAATAGAGTCCGACCGTCCCCGCAAGTGCACCCGGGCCATCAGCCCCACTGCCACCTCCGCGCGCGACGATGATGCCGCCAAGGTTGATCGCGTCATAGGCGCTCCACGCGACCCAGCCACCAAAGGGATCAGCCTGCGGCACGCCATCGAGCGTGACGAGCGCGCGCGCCGACGCATTGCCGCCGAGCCCGCGCAGCGTGATGCCCTGGCTTGTCGGATGCGCCGAACGGCCGTCGGAGCGGCGGAACTGGACGATGCCAGCCTCGTCGCGCAGCCGGTTCTCGACCCGCGCGCCGAGGCCGGGATCGAGATCCAGAAGGATCGCCGAATTCTGGACCTTGTCGCCGGGAGGTGGCCCTAGCTGCCCCGCACCGATAACGACGATCTCGTCTTTCGAGCGCAGCGAAGAAGCGGAAGGTTGAGAGTAAAAATAATCATCCGCTTCTTCGTTCAACGCCGTTTCATTTCCCTGCGCCATCGCCGCCGCCGGCAGCGCCAGCGCCAGGGTCCCCGTCAGAAGCCGGATCACGCGGGTTTTACCGCGTCGGGGTGAGCGCGCTGGAACGCCTCATGCTCCATGCACGCCGCGTCGATTTCGACGAGCCGCGGAAACGCGTCAAGCGGCACCTCGAAACGCCGCGCATTATAAATCTGCGGCACAAGACAGCAGTCGGCGATCCCCGGCGTATCGCCGCCGAGATAGCGGCCGTCACCCGCCATCGCCTCGAGCGCCTCGAACCCCTGGCTGATCCATGTCGCGATCCAGCGGTCCTTGGTCTGCTCGTTGAGGCCGAGGTCGCGCTTCAGATATTTAAGCACGCGCAGATTGTTGAGCGGATGGATGTCGCTCGCGATCACCTGCGCGCGTGCAAGCGCGACGGCGCGCGGCATCGCTTCCTCGGGGATCAGCCGCGGTTCGGGAAAGGCGCGGTCGAGCCAGTCAATGATCGCCATGCTCTGGATGATCGGCTCGCCATCGACGACGAGCATCGGGACAAAGCCTTGCGCATTCTGTTCCAGATAGGCGTCGCTGCGCTGCTCGCCCGCGATCAGGCTGATCTCGACGCGCTCATAGTCGAGCCCTTTCAGGTTCATCGCGATGCGAACGCGAAAGCTGGCCGAGGAGCGGAAATAATCGTGGAGGACGAGCTGGGTCATGGCCCGCCTAATGCGATGCTTTCGGCATCTCCGCAATCCATTGCCGTAGCAGTGCCGCGCCTTCCCTGTGCACCGTCGACCGCCCGACCTCGGGCATCGCGATGCCGGGGTCGGTGCTTTCGAGGCGATAGATCAGGAAGCTGTGCGCGGGATCGCCCGGCGCGATGGCGAAGTCCATCCCGCCGCTGCCGCGCCCTGCCGCGGTCGGGCGCTTGCCGATGCCGTAATTGACGCCCGCGGGATCGTCGGTCCAGCGCAGGAAAAGCCCGCTGTTCGACGCGCTGCCTGCAGGATTGTGGCAGTGCGCGCAATTGACGTCGAGATAGGCGCGCGCGCGCGTCGCGACGCTGCCGCTCTTGGGATCGTCCCACACCGGCATCGTCGGTTTGAGCGCGGCAGGGTTTTCGAAATAGAGGCTGCGCAGCTTGTCCGACGCCGCCGGGTCGAGGATGAAATTGCGCGCCTTGGGCCCGATCGGGACAATCTCGCCGGCGAGGCTGTGGCATTCCTTGCACTGGTTCTTGTTCGGCACAGCGTAACGGATGCTGTGCGTCTCGCCGTCGGGGCTCTTGAAGGTCACCGGCACGCGGCGGCCACCCAAGGCCAGCGTCGCATCCTTGCCGTCGGCGTCCCAGATATAGGGCAGCGCAGTCCAGCCGCCGGCGCGGCGGATCAGCAGGCGCGTTTCGACCGGGCGGCCGTCGTTGACGTCGCTCCAGCCGAAGCTTTTGACGAGCACGGTTCCAACCGGAAACTCGATGACGCCGTCGGCCGCGACCTTCGCCTTCTTTCCCGCCGGGATCGAGATGAAGCGGTGCTTGTCGGTATAGTCGCTAAACAGCGGCGCACGCAGCGTGTAGCCGATGCCGGTCGAGGGTGTTTGCGGATCATTGCCGCGAAACAACCCGAACGCTGACAGCTTTGCCGGCATCGCATCGCTTTCGACCACCGCCTGATCGACCCCGGGCGGCGGCGATGCCGCCCCGCCGCTCGCGCACAGCAGCGCCGCTCCGACCGCGGCGAAAACGCGTCTCACCGGACCTTCGCCTCCATCGCGTCGGGCAGCTTGATCACGGGCAGCGCCGCGGGCGGCGTGCCCTTCGACAGGTCGGCGGGCGACGGCTTCGCCTCGCTCTGCGGCGTCTTTACGTCGGGCAGGTTCAGCGACAGCACGCCGACCTTGTCGAGCACGATCGCATCGCCCGCACCGTCCCAAAGGACTGGCGGGATGCTGCCGCCCATCGCCGCCGCGATCATGTCGCCGCCAGGGAACTTCGGCGCATAGCCCGCCTTGCCATGCTGGTTGCCGCGCACGACGATCGCGCGGGGCAGCGGCTGATATTTCGGATCCTTGTGCTCATAACGATAGCCCACGATCATCACGTTCGCGGTGCCATTGTCGGCGAAGACATTGTCGAAAATCTCGACATTGCGGTTCGCCATCACGAGCACGCCGGTGCCCGTCGGAACGCTCGCGACAATATTGCCCTTGGGCGCGAAATTGGCCGTGCTGTTGTCGTTCACGATATTTTCGAAGACGCGGACATTGTGCCCGCCCTGCATCGGCAGGCTCGGCAGGTCGAACACCAGGATGCCGCCGGTATTCTTCGTCGCGATATTGTCGTGAACGTCGGCGTCGTAGCTGTTCTCGATTTCGATCCCCGCGACATTTTCGGTCGCGATCGAATCGCGGACGACGATATTCTTCGACTGGCCGACATAGATGCCCGCATCCGACGCGCCGCGCACGAACACGCTGTCGATCAGCACGTCGCTGCTTTCGACCGGATATATGCCGTAGGCGCCGTTGGTTTCCTTGGGCCCCGCGGTCCATTCGACGCGCAGCTTGTGATAGACGATACGGTCGGCGCCTTTCGACTTGATCCCGTCGCCCTTGGTGTTGAGCACCGCGAATTCGGTGAGGAAGACATCGTCGGAGGTGACGAGCAGTCCCTCGCCCGCGCCCTGCTGCCCGGCGAAGTCGAGGATCGACCCGCCCTCGCCCGCCCCGGCGCCGCGCACGGTCACATTGGCGACGTCGAGCGACAGGCCGTCGGTGAGCTTCCACACGCCCGCGCCCAATTGCACCGTGTCGCCCGGCTGCGCGAGGATCAGGGCTTCTTGCAGCTTTTCGTTCGCGTCGGGCGTTGTTGCACTGACGCTGATCACTTTCGCCGCCGCCGGACTGGCGGCAAGGACCGCCACGATGCTGAGCGTCGCCGCGTGGCGCAGGCCATGGAATCGCATATGTCTCTCCCCTTATTTTCGGGGAGCATGGTGCAAGACTTGACGGATGCCAAGCGATGTTGCTGACATATGTGTAGCTAACCCGGGGAGAGGTCGCTTTGATTCACAGATTAGGTTTGGCGCTTGTCGCCTTGATAGCCGTGCCGTCGATGGCGGCGGCGCCCGCGCCGATTGCCGGGCGCTGGAAAACCGACGATGGCAAGGCCGTCGTCGTCATGGCCGCGTGCGGAAACAAGATGTGCGGGCGCGTCGATCGCCTGCTGATCAAGCAGCCGACTGGGGGCCAGCGCGACGAGCGCAATCCCGACAAGGCGAAACGCGGCCGCCAGGTCACCGGACTACAGATTTACTGGGATCTCGTGCCGCATGGCGACGGCTGGAAGGGCGAAGGCTATAGCCCCGAGGATGGGCGATATTATAAGGCGCACCTGCGCGTGAACGGCGGCAAGATGACGATGAAGGGCTGCGTCAGCCTGTTCTGCCGCACGGTGACATGGACGAAGATGGGATAAACTCGATCCTCCCTGTGCCGCAGGCATGGGGAGGTGGCAGCGCGAAGCGCTGACGGAGGGGCTGTGGCGCAACGTCGCCGCCCCTCCACCACCGCCTACGGCGGCGGTCCCCCTCCCCATCGCTTCGCGACAGGGAGGATTTGCCTTCACCCTTCGCCCAAAATCCAGTTGACGCCCTCGGCGACGTGAATGCGCGTGGTGTCATAGATCGGCAGCAGATTGGCGTCGGTGTCGACGAGCATCACCAGTTCGGTGCAGGCGAGCACGATCGCCTGGATATCCTGTTTGGCGATATCGGTGATGAAGGTTTTCATCGTGCGGCGCGAACTTTCGTTCACCTTGCCGAGCATCAGCTCTTCGTAAATGATGCGGTCGATCTCGTCGACGCGGCTCGAGTCATAGGGTGCGAGCGTCAGCCCGTGGCGCACCAGCCGCTGACGGAACCAGGGTTCGGTCGTCACATTGCGCGTGCCGATCACGGCCGCCGACTTGACCCCGTCGGCCTTCATCTTCTGGCCGGTCTCGTCGACAATGTGGAGGATCGGGATCGAGATCGCCGCGGCGACATCCTCGGCGACCTTGTGCATCGAATTGGCCGCGATCATCAGCGCGGTCGCGCCGGCGGCCTCAAGCCGCTGCGCCGAGGCGATCAGCACCTCTTTCGCATGCGTCCACCCTTCAGGGGTCGTGATGCGCGAGAGCTCGCAATAGTTGAGGCTTTCCATCAGGATCGGCGCCGAACAGGCTGTGCCGAGGCGCTTTTGCACCCCCTTGTTGAGATGGCGGTAATAAAGCTCGGTCGACGCCCAGCTCATTCCCCCGATCAGGCCGATTTTGCGCATATTGCCCCTTTTGAAAACACGTCGCCCCCGCGTAGGCAGGGGCCGCTGGCAGCTTTGCGCCACCTCGATAGCGGCCCCTGCCTTCGCAGGGGCGACGATTCTTGTCTAGTGCCCGCTGCCGCTAAGCGCCTTGACGATGTCGTCGGCCATCTTCTTGGCATCGCCGAGCAGCATCATCGTCTGGTCCATGTAGAAGACGTCATTGTCGACGCCGGCATAGCCGACCCCGCCCATCGAGCGCTTCACGAACAGCACGGTCTTCGCCTTTTCGACGTCGAGCACGGGCATGCCGTAAATCGGCGAGGTCTTGTCGGTCTTCGCCGACGGGTTGGTTACGTCGTTCGCACCGATGACGAAGGCGACGTCGGCCTGCGCGAATTCGCCGTTGATGTCCTCGAGCTCGAACACCTCGTCATACGGGACGTTCGCTTCGGCGAGCAGGACGTTCATATGGCCGGGCATGCGGCCTGCGACCGGATGGATCGCATATTTGACCGTCACGCCCTCTTTCTTGAGCTGGTCGGCCATTTCGCGCAGCGCGTGCTGCGCCTGCGCGACCGCCATGCCGTATCCGGGAACGATGATGACGGTATCGGCCTGGCTCATCAGGAACGCCGCGTCTTCGGCGCTGCCCGGTTTCCACGGGCGCTGTTCTTTCGACGCGCCGTCGCTCGGTCCCGCGTCGGCGCCAAAGCCGCCTGCGATCACGCTGATGAAGCTGCGGTTCATCGCGCGGCACATGATGTACGACAGGATCGCACCCGACGAGCCGACGAGCGCGCCGGTGATGATCATCGCGGTGTTGCCGAGCGTGAAGCCCATCGCCGCCGCGGCCCAGCCCGAATAGCTGTTGAGCATCGACACGACGACCGGCATGTCGGCGCCGCCGATCGGGATGATCAGCAGGAAACCGATAAGGAAGCTGAGCCCGGTAACCGTCCAGAAGATCCACGGGCTCTGGTCGAAGGTGAAATAGGCGACGAGCCCGATGATCGCGGCGAGCGTGCCGAGGTTGATGATATGCCGCCCCGGCAGCATGATCGGCGACCCCGACATATTGCCGTTGAGTTTCAGGAAGGCGATGACCGACCCCGAGAAGGTGATCGCACCGATCGCGATGCCGAGCCCCATTTCGATCCGGCTGACGGTGAAGATTTCGCCCGCGGCGTCTGCAATGCCGAACGCTTGCGGATTGAGATAGGCCGCCGCTGCGACCGCGACGGCCGCCAGGCCGACGAGGCTGTGAAAGGCCGCGACAAGCTGCGGCATCGCGGTCATCGCGATCCGCCGCGCCATCACGATACCGATCACGGCACCGATCGCGATCGCGACGAGGATTTCGACCAGCCCGACCGTATCGAGGAAGCCCTCGGCGGTGGCCGGCGCATGGGTGAGCAGCGTGGTAACGACGGCAATCAACATGCCCGCCATACCGAAACGGTTACCCGCCTGCGCCGTCGCCGGGCTCGACAGCCCGCGCAGCGCGAGAATGAACAGAACGCCCGCTACCAGATAGGCGACGGAGGCCCAGGGATTAACCGCGAGACCGTGGCCGCCGGTTGCGGCGGAAAGGATCGACTGAAATTCCATCTCAGCGCTCCTTCTTCTTGTACATCGCCAGCATGCGCGCGGTGACGGCGAACCCGCCGAAGATATTGATGCTCGCCATCACGACCGCGGCGAGGCCGAGCCATTTGGACGAGGCCGAACCCGCGGCGGCGCTGGCGATCAGCGCACCGACGATGATCACCGACGAAATGGCGTTGGTGACGCTCATCAACGGCGTGTGCAGCGCCGGGGTCACCGACCAGACGACGAAATAGCCGACAAAGCAGGCCAGTACGAAAATTGAAAAAATCGCGATAAAATCCACGGGCTCGCTCCCCTGCTGATTCCGTTTCGCGCACCTCTTGCCGCGCGCCGCCGAATGTGTCGACTCCAAAGCTCCCAAAAAGAAACGCCCGCATTCCTCAGCGTGAGAAATGCGGGCGCTTTGCGACATAAAATATCGCTTTGCCGGGCTAGCCGGCGATGTTTTTTACATTTTCGGGACGAGCACCGCGTCGATGACATGGACGACACCGTTCGCCTGGCCGATATCGGCCTGCGTCACCGTCGCCTTGTTGCCGCTGGCGCTGGTCAGCAAAATGGTGTCGCCGCTCTTGGTTGCGGTCAGATCCTGCCCGTCGGCGGTCTTGAGCACGGCCTTGCCGCCGCCTTCGGCGATCTTCGCGCCAAGGTCCGCCGCGGTCAGCTTGCCCGGAATGACATGATATTTGAGTACGCCGGCGAGCACATCCTTCTGCGCCGGGCGCATCCAGCCGTCGCGCGTCACCGGCGGCACTTGCACAAAGGCGGCGTCGTTCGGAGCGAACACGGTGAATGGCCCCGCGCCCGAGAGCGTTTGCGCCAGACCAGCCTGCGTCACCGCCGCGGCCAGCGACTTGTGATCGGGCGAGGCCGCGAGGTTGGCGGCGATGGTGCTGCTCGCCAGCATCGCCGACGGGCCGGCAGCGGGCGTCGCGGGCACCGCGGTTTCGCCGCCCGCGACGGTGGTCGTCTCGGTCGGCGTTTCCTTCTTGTCGCCGCAGCCCGACAGCGCGAGCGCGGCCGCTGCGGCCGTCAAGATCAGATGGGTTTTCATATCCTTATCCTTTCGAAAGCCGGACGCAGCGGCGCGAATCATCAGCCGAGGCTGGGCATCAACACGCCGTTGATGACGTGAATATTACCGTTCGACTGCTCGACGTCGGGCTGGGTGATGAAGCCGCTGCTGCCCTGCGTGCCGTCGACCTTGATGTTGCCCTGCACTTCGGTGAAGGTCAGCGTCTCGCCTTCGACGGTCGCGAGCGTCGCCTTGCCGCCGCCGGCCTTGATCTTCGCGTAAAGATCCTCGGCGGTCACGCGGCCCGGAACGACATGATAGGTCAGCACCTTCGCAAGCGATTCGGTATTGTTCGGGTTCATCAGCCAGTCGGTCATCGGCTGCGGGACCGCGGCGAAGGCCTGGTCGGTCGGCGCGAAGATCGTGAACGGCTGGCCCGCGAGCTTGTCCGACACGCCCGCCGCGGTCAGCGCGGTGGCCAGCGTCTTGTGGTCGGGCTTGGCGGCGATTTCGAGCGCGATGCCGGTGGGCTGCGCGGGTGCGGCAGGCGCGGCTTCAGCCGGAGCGGCGGCGTCGGCGGCCACTTCAGCGGCTTCGGCCGGCGCGGCGGTTTCCTGTGCGTAAACGGGCGACAGGGTGGCAAGCACAAGGAGGGGAGTGGCGAAAAGCTTCGCAGGCAACATCAATCATTCTCCGGTTGGTTGATAGTCAGGGTTGGAAGACCCTGAACGCACTCTAACCGGAGAAAGTTTCCTGAAAAGGCCGAAAAGGGCCGTTTCGTCGACGAAATCAGCTGGCGTCGTCTAACAGGGCTTCCAAAGCGGTAACGGCCGTCCCGAATGCAAAGATCGCCTCCCACGCCGCCTTGGGATCGGAGCATAGCGATTGCGGCGGAGGCATCATGTAGGGGCGGCGAACGCTATTGAGGGCGTGTGGGTACCGGGCTTCAAACTTGCGACCTGCCGCTTTCAAGCGCTGATCCAGCGGCCGAAACGGCGATTTCGGATCATCGTAAAGGCTGTTCGGCAAGGAGCATAGCCGGTTTCCAGCGGTCACGCTGAGCAGCCGGGTGCGCCAGTACAGATCGAAAACGATCTTGAACCTGGCGTCTTGCAGAAGAGCGGGAGAGGCCTGTGGCGGCGCGGCTCGAACGGGCTGCGCGGTTAGCAGAAGCAGCCCCGCGAAGACAAAGACGCCTCTCGCCTTCAACCCAGCAACCGCTCGTTCACAACCTTGCCGCCCTGCGTCAGGCGCACGGCGTTGCCGATTTCCTCGTCGAGCACTGGCTTGCCGGCTTCCTTGTCCCAGAAGGCCGAGAGGAAGTTGAACAGGTTGCGGCTGAACAGCGCGCTCGTGTCCGCGGGCATCAACGCCGCGATATTCTTCGCGCCGATCACGATGACGCCGTGGATTTTCTTCGCTTCGCCCGAGACCGATCCCTCGACATTGCCGCCGCTTTCGGCTGCCATGTCGACGATCACGCTGCCGCTGCGCATCGTCGCGAGCTGCGCGTCGCTGATTAGCCGCGGCGCGGGGCGCCCCGGGATCAGCGCGGTGGTGATGACGATGTCCTGCTTGGCGATGTGCGACGACACGAGTTCGGCCTGCGCCGCCTTATATTCGTCGGACATTTCGGTGGCATAGCCGCCCGCGCCCTCGCCCTCGATCCCCGCGACACTCTCGACGAAGATCGGCTTGGCGCCGAGCGACAGTATCTGTTCCTTGGTCGCGGCGCGCACGTCGGTCGCGCTGACCTGTGCGCCCAGACGGCGCGCGGTCGCGATCGCCTGCAGCCCGGCGACGCCGACGCCCATGACGAACGCCTTCGCGGCGCTGACGGTGCCCGCGGCGGTCATCATCATCGGAAAGGCGCGGCCATAGGCGTTCGCCGCGATCAGCACCGCCTTGTAGCCCGCGAGATTCGCCTGGCTCGACAGGATATCCATCGACTGCGCGCGCGTGATGCGCGGCATGAATTCCATCGCCAGCGCCTCGAGTCCCAGCTTTGCGTATTCATCCACGCGCGCGCGCTCACCGAACGGGTTGAGCCCGGCAGCGAGCCAGGCGCCATCGGCAAAGCCCGACAGCCCCTTGGGGTCGGGCCCCTGGATCGCGAGGATGATGTTCGCGCCCTTCAGCGCATCGGCGCGGTTGCCGACGCTCGCGCCGGCGGCGCTATAATCGGCATCGGCGATCGAAGCCTGATCGCCCGCCCCCGATTCGACGGCAACTTCGGCCCCCAGGCCAATGAATTTCTTCACGGTTTCGGGGGTTGCGGCGACGCGGGTCTCGCCGTCGGCGAGCTCCCTCAGGACAGCGATGCGCATGCCGGTCGGGTCAGGACGCGATGAGCAGGACGACGCCGATGACGACGACCGCGGTGATGATCGAGCCGATCTTGAACAGGCTGATGAAACCCGCGTAGGTTTCTTCGGCTGCCTTCATTTCCTGCTGCTGCGCCATCTTTTTTCCCCTTGAACGGCCATATCTGTGCGCGAACGCACAACGCTGCGCCTTAGAATCGGTTATCGCGCCGGTCTTAGCCACGCGCCCCGCGATGCTCAAGTGCGGGTTTGTGGACAGGGACCCTAGACTTCGCTGCAGGAAAAGACGAATGCCCTTAATCGCCCTTTTACCCCTATCGGATAGTTATGCAGCCCTCAGCAGAACAAACCCATAGCAATGTCGGTTCAGGGGGCAGATTCGATACGATGACTAGCACGCGCGACACGCGAATGGTGATGATCGTCGACAGCGAGCCTGCCCAGCAGCGCTTTCTGGCGGCCTTGGTGTCGCGTGGCGGCTGGCGCAGCGTCATCGCAGCCGACACCGATACCGCACTCGCCAAGCTCGGCACCCAGGAAGGCATGGCGCTCGACGCGGTGCTCGTCGATCAGGGTGCGCCGGGTATGGATATTTCCGAATTCGTCGGCGAACTGCGCCGCTGGCGCCCCGCGCTGCCGCTCGTCGTCATCACGATGCGCAACGGGGTCGAGGTCGCGGTCAGCGCGATGCGCGCCGGCGCAAGCGACTTCGTCCAGAAACCGATCGCCCCCGACCGCTTGCTCGAAGCGCTCGACCGCGTCGTGTCGACCAGCGGCCCGCAGGGCGAACTGCGCCCGCTCACCGAAAAACTGCGCGCGCCGCTCGCGTTCGAAGAAATCATCGGGTCGAGCCCCAATTTCCGCAGCGCGCTCGCGATCGCCGCCAAGGCCGCGCGCGCGCGCGTCCCGGTGATGATCAACGGCAAGCCCGGCACTGGCAAGGAAGTCTTTGCCCGCGCGATCCACAGCGCGTCACCCCGCGCCCGCGGCCAGCTCGTCATGGTCGATTGTTCGGCCGTATCACCCGGCTTGATCGGCTCAGGCCTCTTCGGCCACGAACGCGGCGCCTTCCCGGGCGCGTTCGACCGTCAGGTCGGCCGCCTCGTCCAGGCCGACGGCGGCAGCATCATCATCGACCATGTCGAATGCATCCCGCTCGAAACGCAGGCGAAGCTCGTCGAATTCCTGAACAGCGGCGAAGTGCAGATGATCGGCGGCTCGATCCGCCAGAGCGTCGACGTGCGCATCATCGCGACGAGCACCAGTCCGCTCGACAAGCTGATCGAGGCGGGTCATTTCCGCGAAGACCTGTTCTACGCGCTGTCGAGTGCGCAATTCACCCTGCCCTCGCTCTCGGAACGCCGCGGCGACGTCGGCCCGCTCGCGCGCCATCTGCTCGCGCGCATCGGCGGCCTGCCGGGGATGAGTTCGATCGGCGTGACCGATGACGCGCTGCGCCTGCTCGCCGCTTATGCCTGGCCGGGCAATGTCCGCCAGCTGCAGGACGTGCTGTTCCGCGCCGCGGTCGGCAGCACCACCGACGTCCTCACCAGCGCCGATTTCCGCGCGATCGAGGCGACGCTCGGCGGCGGCAGTCTGAACGGCGAAGGCGAGATCGCGATCAACGGCGAGGCGATCGGCGTCACGCTCTATCTGCCCGACGGCAACCTCCGCCCGCTCGAGGAAATCGAGGCCGACGTCATCCGCCTCGCGATCGGCCATTATCGCGGCCGGATGAGCGAAGTCGCGCGGCGGCTGGGGATCGGACGCTCGACGCTCTATCGCAAATTGAGCGACCTGGGGATCGACACGGCTGCCTGACGCGCCGTCAGCGCGGCTCGTCCGATCACGCTTGATATATAAGTTATAGCTTATATATTTATCCCGAAGCCATCGGGAGAATCATTATGTCGTTCGATACCGTCGCCCAAGCCGCCATGGTCGTCCGCAAGGTCGAGGACGTCACGCACGAGGGCCAACCCGCGCGCGCGGTTATCGCGTCGCGCGACTATCCCACCGACATCGCCGATCTGTGGAATGCGATCACCGAAAAGGACCGCATCCCGCGCTGGTTCGCGCCGGTCGACGGCGACCTCTCCCTCGGGGGGAAATATCAGATCAAGGGCAATGCCGGGGGCACCGTCACCGCGTGTGACCCGCCGCGCAGCTTTGCACTGACATGGGAATTCGGCGGCGGGATGAGCTGGGTCGAGGTCGAGCTGGCTGCGGCGAGCGACGACAGGACGCGCCTCACGCTCAGGCATATAGCCCCGCTCGACGACAAATCGGAGGAATTCTGGGACAGGTTCGGCCCCGGCGCGGTCGGCGTGGGCTGGGATCTGTCGCTGATGGGACTTGGCTGGCATATCGAAACCGGCGAGAGCAACGAACGTTTCGCCGAAGAAACCTGGGCGCTGAGTGACGAAGGCAAGGCGTTCGCGACATGGAGCAGCGAGGCATGGACCGCCGCTTCGATCGCCTACGGCACCGCGGAGGCGGCCGCGAACCGCGCTGGCGCCAATACGACCGCGTTTTACACGGGCGCCGAAGCACCCGAATGAGCCCCCAATGAGCAACGCCTTCGACATCCTCGGCGACCCTGTGCGCCGCCGCATCCTCGAACTGCTCGCCGACGGCCAACGCGCATCGGGCGAGATCGTCGAGGTGATCGCCGCCGAATTCGCCATCTCGCAGCCCGCGGTGTCGCAGCATCTGCGCGTGCTTCGCGACAGCGGCTTCGCGACGTCGCGTGCCGACGGGCGGCGGCGGCTCTACGCCATCGCGCCCGAGCGATTCGACGAGATCGACGCATGGGTCCAACGCTTCCGCCGGACGTGGGAGCCAAGGTTCGAGGCGCTCGCGACCGAAGTGGCGCGCGGGAAGAAGGCGCGGCGGGTGGAAGAATAACTTCCCTCCCTTTAGGGAGGGGTCGGGGGAGGGCCTGTTTCGACGGCGGACGACCTCGACATGCCCTCCCCTAACCCCTCCCGCAAGCGGGAGGGGGAAGAGATCAAACCGTCAGCGCCGCGTCCCTAAGCCCCCGCCACACCCGCAGCGCCTGCCGGTTTTCGGCGATGTCGTGGACGCGTAGCAACTGCGCGCCCTGCGTCGCCGCCTGATAATGCAGCGCCACCGTGCCGCCGAGCCGCTGATCGGCGGGCGCTTCGTTATCGAGCGCGCCGATCATCCGCTTGCGGCTGGCACCGAACAGGATTGGGCAGCCCAATGTGTGGAACAGCGCGAGGCCGTTGATTAGCGCAAGGTTGTCGCCGACGCCCTTGCCGAAACCGAGCCCCGGATCGACGATGATCTTCGCCGGGTCGACCCCGGCGGCAACGCACGCCGCGACGCGCTCGGCAAGCATGTCGTAGACGTCGAACAGGACGTGCGCGTAATTGCCGCCCTCGTGCGGGTCGCTCTTCGCTGATGGCGCGTGCATCAGCACGACGGGGCAGCCCGCGTGCACGACCACTTCCATCGCGCGGTCGTCGTAGCGCAGCGCCGAAATATCGTTGACGATCCGCGCGCCGGCGGCGAGCGCCGCCTCCATCACCGCGGCCTTGCGCGTATCGATCGACACCGCAACGCCGCCCCGCGCGAGCGCCGACACCACGCCTTCGATGCGCTTGATCTCGTCGCCTTCCCACACCAGCGGCGCGCCGGGGCGCGTCGATTCGCCGCCGACATCGATGATCGCCGCGCCCGCAGCGCCCATCGCGAAACCGGCTTCGGTCGCCGCAACCGCATCGACATGCTTGCCGCCGTCCGAAAAACTGTCGGGCGTGACGTTCAAAATGCCCATGAGCTGCGGCTCGTTCAGCCGGATTTTCCGCTCACCGAGTTGCAGCACGCCGCGCGGCCGCGCGACACCGGCACGCTGCGCATTTGCCGCCTGCGCCAATCTGTCGGGCATCGCCGCGATCCAGCCATCCCATTCGGCAACCGGAACGATCGCCGATTTGACGGTCAGACCGTCGCGCAGGCTGATGTGCCATGCCGCGAACCATACCATCGAGTCGGCGATCCGCAGGCAATCGTCGTCAAGTTCGTGCGGGCGGTCGACGAAGCAGGTCGGGCGGCAATAGATTTGCGCATCCGCCGACGCGGCGCCGAAGTCGGGCTTGGTTAGAGGTGAAAACATGCCCGGTCCCTTCGTCGCCCCCGCGAAGGCGGGGGCCGCTGGCATTATAAAGCCGCCACGTCGTGGCAAGCCGATTACGGCCCCCGCCTTCGCGGGGGCGACGGTCTTTTACGCTTCGTTTGCCAGCAGCCAGTCCTGCCGCACCGCGTCGATCACGCGGAGTTCCTTGCCATTGTCGACATGCCAGAAGGTCCAGCCGTTGCAGCTCGGCGCGCCTTGCAACCCCGCGCCGACCTTGTGGATCGACCCCGCCGGCTGGCCTTCGCAATCGAGGCTGCCATCGACGCGCACCTTGGCTTTCCAGCGGCGCTTGGTATCGGTCAGTATCGTTCCCGGCGCGATCATGCCGCATTCGACGAGCGTGCCGAACGCGACGCGCGTCGCGGCCTTCGGCGCCATCATCGTCTTCACCGCGCTTTCGTCGAGCGGCAGCGCCAGCTCGATACGTTCCAGCGCGGCCGCGATATAATCATCCTCGCGTTCGATGCCGATGAAGTGACGACCAAGGCGCTTTGCGACCGCACCCGTCGTGCCGGTGCCGAAGAAGGGATCGAGGATCACGTCACCGGGGTTCGAACAGGCGAGCAGGACGCGATAGAGCAGCGCCTCGGGCTTTTGCGTCGGGTGAACTTTCGTGCCGCCCTTCTTGAGCCGTTCCTGGCCGCCGCAGATCGGGATCAGCCAGTCCGAACGCATCTGCAGTTCGTCGTTCAGCGTCTTCATCGTGCGATAGTTGAAGGTGTAGCGCGACTTTTCGCCCATCGACGCCCAGATCAGCGTCTCATGCGCGTTGGTGAAGCGCGTGCCCTTGAAATTGGGCATCGGGTTCGCCTTGCGCCACACGATGTCGTTGAGGATCCAATAGCCATTGTCCTGCAACGCGGTGCCGACGCGGAAGATATTGTGATAGCTGCCGATCACCCAGATGCTGCCGTTCGGCTTGAGGATGCGCTTCGCTTCCTTGAGCCAGGCATGGGTGAAGCGATCGTAGGTCGCGAGGCTGTCGAACTTGTCCCAGTCATCGTCGACCGCGTCGACCTGGCTGCCGTCGGGGCGCAGCAGGTCGCCGCCAAGCTGGAGATTATACGGCGGATCGGCGAAGATCATGTCGACCGACGCGGCGGGCAAGCTGCGCATCATCTCGACGCAATCGCCCTGCAAAATGCTGTCGAGCGGCAGGTCCGCGGGGTCGACCTTCGGCGTCCGCTTCTTCGTCGCCGGCGCCTTGACCCGTTCCATCACACCCATGCTTCACCCCGTTCCTTGCTCGTAAGAAGGCCCTGATGAGTCCAGCGGAGTCCGCCGTCAAGCGCAGGAGTCTAAGGAATCCGCCTCTCTAACTGGTTAACGCGATGAGAACGAAACGAGTCTGGCACACCATATGGAGTCGGCCGCGACTCGGAGACTCAACCACTGGTGGTGTGGCGATGAAGACTCACTGGCGAAAAAAATTTGCGTCTCGGGGTCAGAGCCCCGGATCGACCCCCGTCAGGTCGATCGAACGCTGCCACAGTTCGCGCGCGAGCTTTGGATCGCGCGCGTCGCGCGTTGCGCGCGCCGGGCCCGAGCGGCCCGACACCTCGCCGAGCCCCTGCGGCCCCAGATAGTCGCCGCCCTGCACGCGCGCGCCCGTCGCCGCCTGCAAGGTCGGCCACGCGCCCTGCGCCGCGCTGTTGAAAAAGGGCGCGGCTAGCGGGGTCATCGTGCGCAGCGGCAGCGGCAAGTGGCGCGTCAGTTCAGTGAGCGCGACCCCCGGGTGGCATCCGATCGCCTGCGTCGCGCGTCCGGCAGCGCTCAGCCGCCGGTCGAGTTCGAACATATGGAGCAGGTTCGCGAGCTTGCTCATCTGGTAGCGCGCCCAATTATGGTAGCTGCGCGACGCCGACAGGTCGCTGTAATCCATCGCCCCGTTGCGGTGCGCGATGCTGCCGGTGATGACGATCCGGTCGTCGACATGCGGATGGAGCAGCCCGGTCAGCGCGAAGGTGCCGAGGTGGTTGACCCCGAATTGCAGCTCATACCCCTGCTTGGTCAGCGTCCGGGGCGGGATCATCACCCCCGCATTGTTGATGAGGACATCGATCCGCGGTCCCGCGAGCACCGCCTTCGCCGCATCGCGCACCTGGTCGAGGTCGGCGAGATCGAGCGACTGGAACGACAGTTCGGCCTTTGGCACGTCGACCCAGATGCGGTTCATCGCCACCTCGGCCTTGTCCTCATCGCGGCAGGCAAGGATCACATGCGCGCCGCGCGCCGCGAGGATTTTGGAAACTTCAAACCCGATTCCGGCATTGGCACCGGTAACAAGGAAACGCCGCCCTGTTTGCGTACCGACATCGTCGGCCGAAAATCCTCTGCTCATCGCCTGTTCCCCTCTTAGGCTTTTAGGCTTCGGGCGGTCAGACCAGCTGCATTTGTGCGACCGGGGCAAAACTGGTCCGATGGTGCGGCGTCGGGCCATGTTGGCGCAGCGCCGCGAGATGCTGCGCCGTACCATAGCCCATGTTGGTTTCCCAGCCAAAGCCGGGGAAGTCGCGCGCCGCGGCGACCATGAAACGGTCGCGATGCTCCTTCGCGATGATGCTCGCCGCCGAAATACATGGGTGGAGTGCATCGCCGCCGATGATCGCGGTCGCGGTGTAGCGCCAGCGCGGCAGCCGGTTGCCGTCGACGAGGACCTCGGCGGGCTCGAACCCCAGCGCCTCGACCGCGCGCGTCATCGCAAGGAAGGTCGCCTGCAGGATGTTGACGCGGTCGATCTCCGCAACGCTCGCCTCGCCGACGCCCCAGCGGCAGCGCGCCTTGATCTGCGCTTCGAGTTCGGCGCGGCGCTTGGCGGTGAGCTTCTTGCTGTCATCGAGGCCGGGGATGCCGCCCTCGCAGAGCAGCACCGCCGCCGCGACGACGGGCCCCGCGAGTGGTCCGCGCCCGGCTTCGTCGACGCCGACGATCACTTGTTCCCCTTCCATTTATGGGAGGGGTTAGGGGAGGGCCGGTCGAGGTTCGGCGCTGTCGAAACATGCCCTCCTCCAACCCCTCCCGCAAGCGGGAGGGGAGCTATATCCGCCACGGCGGATATCTCCGATATTCGGCCGCTTGGTACAGGCACAGGCGATTGCCCGCGGGATCGGCCAGCCGTGCCTCGCGCCAGCCCCATTCCTCGTCCTTGGGCATCTGATCGAAGCGCACCCCGCGCCGCGCCAGATAGGCGACCCACGCATCGAGCGCGCCGCTTTCGAGATAGGCGGTCACCCCGCCCGCCGCGCCCTCGCCGACGTGGATCGACAGGGTCACCCCGTTGGCGGCCTCGAAGCGCGCGTAACCATTGTCGGGGCTATCGACGATCTGTGTCAGCCCCATCTGCTTGTAGAAAGCGACCGACACAGCATAGTCGTTCGCGGGCAGCGTGACCTGATTCAGCGCCGGGCCGGTGAACAGCCCGTCGTTGCGCACATATTGCTGCCCCATCGGGCCATGCCCCTGCCCCAGTCCCGGCGCATCGTGCAGCGACAGCCGCACGAAATCGCGCGCGCGCGCGATCGCGGGTTCGAGCGGCATGCCCTGTGCCAGCCCGGTCGCGATCGCGCTCGCGAGCGTGCAGCCGGTGCCGTGGCTGTGCGGCGTGTCGATGCGTGGCGCTTCCCAGCGCGCGACTTCGCCCTCGCCGGTTTCGAGCAGCCGGTCGATCACCGTCTCGCCCTCGGCGTGGCCGCCCTTGACGAGCAGCGAACAGCCGTGCGCGAGCACCGCATCCTCGCCCCCCAAGGCTTCCAGTTCGGGCAGGTTCGGCGTTGCGACCATCGCGCGATCGAGCAGCGCGCGAAACGCGTCGATCGTCGCCGTGTCGGCGAGCACCGATCCGCTCGTCGCGATCATCACCGGATCGAACACGAGCGCCGCCTGCGCGAGATCGGGCCGCGACAATCGCTCCGCAACCGCAGCGGCGGTTTCGGCGCTGCCGATCATCCCGATCTTGACCGCATCGACGCCGATGTCCGACGCGACGCTGTCGATCTGTTGCAGTACCATATCGGTCGGGACCGGATGGACGCCCTGCACCCCCAGCGTATTCTGCGCGGTGATCGCGGTGATTGCGGTCATCGCATGGCCGCCAAGCATCGTGACCGCCTTGATGTCGGCCTGGATACCCGCACCGCCACCGCTATCCGAGCCGGCGATGATCAGGACGCGCGCGGTCACCGAACCACTCCGTCGTCCCAGCGGAAGCTGGGACCGCTATCGGGCATAAGCCGCGTCATGACGCACCCGATCCCAGCTTTCGCTGGGACGACGTGAAAGTGGACGGTCACCCCTTATGCTTTCGCTCCGTCGAAGCGGGGAATTTCGCCAGCGCCGCGCCCTCGCGCAGCGGCCGGTCGAGCAGGTCGCCGCCGCAATTGGGGCAAATCTCGTCGAGCTTGTCGGCGCAGTTCGCGCAGAAGGTGCATTCGAACGAGCAGATGAAGGCGCCGTGAAGGTTGGCGGGCAGATCGCGTCCGCATTTTTCGCAATCGGGTCGCATTTCAAGCATGATAAGTCTCTTTCGGTTCTAAAAAATCAAATGGTTATGCCGTCGCCGCGCGCACGGCGTCGCAGATCATGTCGACGACCTGCTCGACCTGTCCGGCATCGTCGCCTTCGGCCATGACACGGATCAGCGGTTCGGTGCCCGACGGGCGGATGACGAGGCGGCCGCGGCCGTTGAGCGTGGCTTCGCCTTCGGCGATCGCCGCGATGACCTGTTTGTCTTCGAGCGGCTTGCCGCCGGCAAAGCGGACATTCTTCAAAAGCTGCGGCACCGGGTCGAACTGGTGCAGCAATTCACTCGCGGGCTTGCCCGACGCGATCAACTCGGCGAGCACCTGCAGCGCCGCGAGCGTGCCGTCGCCGGTCGTCGCATGATCGGACAGGATCATATGCCCCGACTGCTCGCCGCCTACGTTGAAGCCGCCCTCCTTCATCCGTTCGAGAACATGGCGGTCGCCGACCTTGGTGCGCTCGAGCCGCAGTCCCTCGCCTTCGAGGAAACGTTCGAGGCCGAGGTTCGACATCACCGTCGCGACGACGCCGCCGCCTTTCAGCCGCCCCTGCCGCGCCCAGCTCGCGCCGATCAGTCCCATGATCTGGTCGCCGTCGACGATCCGTCCCTTTTCATCGACGACGATCAGCCGGTCGGCGTCGCCGTCGAGCGCGATGCCGATGTCGGCGCCACTCGCGACCACCGTTTCCTGCAGCAGCGCGGGTGCGGTCGATCCGCATTTGTCGTTGATGTTCGTGCCATTCGGCTCGACCCCGATCGCCACCACGTCGGCGCCGAGTTCCCAGAACACGGTCGGCGCGCTGTTATACGCCGCACCATTGGCGCAATCGAGCACGATACGCAGCCCGTCGAGCCGGACCGATTCGGGCAGGCTCTGTTTCACCGCATGGATATAGCGCCCGCGCGCATCGTCGATGCGCTTGGCGCGTCCGATGTGGCTCGGTTCGGCGAGCTTCGGTTCCTGCCCCAGCAAATGCTCGATCTGCGCCTCATCCTCGTCGGACAGCTTATACCCGTCGGGGCCGAACAGCTTGATCCCATTATCCCGAAACGGGTTGTGACTCGCCGAAATCATCACGCCGAGGTCGGCGCGCATCGAGCGCGTCAGCATCGCGATCGCCGGGGTCGGCATCGGCCCGACCTGGACCACGTCCATGCCGACGCTGGTAAAACCTGCGACGAGCGCGTTTTCGAGCATATAGCCCGACAAGCGCGTGTCCTTGCCGATCACGACGCGATGCTTGTGGTCGCCGCGCAGGAAGTGCGCGCCCGCCGCCATGCCGACGCGCATCGCGACTTCGGCGGTCATCGGGACCTGGTTGGTCAGGCCGCGAATCCCGTCGGTTCCGAAAAACTTGCGCATGTTCCCTCAGCTACCTAACCATCGCCCGGCAAATGCCTGCCCCGGCTTCCCACGGGATGGCCCCCGCGGAGCATTTCCCGGCCCAAAAACCGGTTCCCGTTTCTTTCGGGAGGTGCTCTAAGTCACCCTCTTTTGCTTGGCAAGCAGGCCAGAAAAAACGCCGGGAGAATCCGTCTTGAAATCCGCTTGGTTCATCCTTTCGGCGCTCGTCGCCGGCATGCTTTTGGGAATCGGCGTCGAGCTGGTGTCCCCCGATGCCGGAACCGCCTCGCTTCCCTTTGTCGAACCGATCGGGCTGCTCTGGCTCAACGCCTTGAAGATGACGATCGTCCCGCTCGTCGTCGCGCTGCTCATCACCGGCATCACCGCCACGGCCGACGCTGCGCGCGCAGGCAAGCTCGCCTTTCGCGCGGTGATGATCTTCCTCGGCGCGATCACGCTTTCGGGGCTGATGACACTGTTTCTGGCGCCGCTGCTGCTGCGCCTCTTCCCGCTCTCCCCCGACGCCGCCGAAGCGCTGCGCCACGGCCTTGGCGGCACGACGCAGACAGGACCGTCGCCGACTTTCGGCGATTTCCTGCTCTCGCTGATCCCGACCAATCCGATCGCCGCGGCGGCCGAGACCGCGATCCTGCCGCTGATCGTCTTCACCACGATTTTCGCCTTCGCGATCACGAAGCTCGAACCCGTGCAGCGCGCGACGCTGTCGGGGCTGTTCAAGGCGCTCGGCGACGCGATGCTAATCGTCATCGGCTGGGTCCTCGCGCTCGCACCGATCGGCGTTTTCGCGCTGGGCTATGCGCTCGCGGTCAAGGCGGGGGTCGCGGCGTTCGGCGGGCTCATCCATTATGTGCTGATCCTCTCGGCGATCGGGATCAGCTGCCTCCTCCTCGGCCTGCTGCTCGCGTGGCTCGTCGTCGGCATTCCGCTGCCGCGCTTCATCCGCGCGATGGTCCCGACGCTCGCAGTCGCGATCAGCACGCAAAGCTCGCTCGCCAGTCTGCCCGCGATGCTGAAGTCGTCGGAGGAGCTTGGCGTCGATCCCAAAAAGGCCGACGTCGTGTTGCCGCTCGCGGTCGCCCTGTTCCGCTTCACCAGCCCGGCGATGAACCTCGCGGTCGTCGTCTATGTCGCGTGGCTGTTCGGTGTCGAGCTGACCCCATGGGAAATGGCGGTCGGCCTTGCGGTCGCGATCGCCGCAGCGCTCTCTTCGGTCAGCCTGCCCGGCTCGATCAGCTTTGTGACCTCGATCGCGCCGATCGCGGTGTCGATGGGGGTTCCCGTCGCGCCGCTCGGGCTGCTCGTCGCGGTCGAGACTTTTCCCGATATCTTCCGAACCCTAGGTAATGTCATCGGTGACGTAGCGGCCACCAAATATGCCGCCGACGGTGTCGACGACGCGGCCCCCGCAGCAGGAGAAACACCATGAAATATCGCAAGCTCGGCCACGGCCTCGAAGTCTCAGCGATCGGGATCGGATGCATGCCGATGATCAAGGGCGGCAACATCCTGTACGGCGAGGCCGCCGACCTCGACGAATCGACGCGGACGATCCACCGCGCGATCGACCTCGGCGTTACCTTTTTCGACACCGCGCAAATCTATGGCCCGTTCAGCAACGAAGAGCTGCTCGGCGAGGCGATCAGGGGCAAGCGCGACGGGCTCGTGATCGCGACGAAGTTCGGATTCAAATTTGAGGGCAAGGCGATCACCGGGGTCGATGGCTCGCCCGCCAATGCCCGCGCCGCGTGCGAAGGCTCGCTCCAGCGGCTCGGCATCGACACGATCGACCTCTTCTACCAGCACCGCGTCGACCCGTCGGTGCCGATCGAGGAAACGGTCGGCGGGATGATGGAGCTGGTGAAGGAGGGCAAGGTCCGCCACATCGCGCTCTCCGAAGCCGGCCCCGACACGATCCGCCGCGCCGCAAAGGCCGCGCCGATCACCGCGCTGCAGAGCGAATATTCGATCTGGGAGCGCGACATCGAGGACGAGATCCTCGGCGCGTGCCGCGAGAATGGCATCGGCTTCGTCCCCTATTCGCCGCTCGGCCGCGGTTTCCTCGCGGGTGCGGTGCGCAGCCGCGACGAGCTTCCCGAAACCGACTGGCGCCGCAACGACCCGCGCTATTCGGAGGAGAATCTGCCCGCCAACCTCGCGATCGTCGACGCGATCGGCGCGGTCGCCGACCAGCATGGGGTGTCGAAGGCGCAGGTCGCGCTGGCGTGGCTGCTCGCGCAGGGCGACGATATCGTCCCGATCCCCGGCACCAAGCGCCGCGCGACGATGGAAGACAGCGTTGCGGCGGCAGAGGTCACGCTAACCGCCGACGACCTCGCCGCGATCGACGCGGCGGCACCGAAGGGCGGGACGAGCGGGCCGCGTTACGGCGAGGTGGGAATGCGGATGGTGCGGTTGTAGGGGCACCGTCGAACTGACGGCTAACGACCGTTTCCCGTCATTCCCGCGAAGGCGGGAATCCCGCTTCTTTCTCGCCGCGGCCAAGCGGGATCCCCGCTTTCGCGGGGATGACGAAGTAACTATCTCTTCCCGTCCAGCCGCACACACAGCGCGTCGACCTTCTCCGCCAGCTCGGCGATCCGCATCTGGTCGAGCTTCTCATGCAGCCGCATGATCTCCAGCTCGGCGCGCAGGTTGATCTCGTAATCGACACTCGCGGTCAGCCGGTCCTTCGCCGCCTGCCGGTTCTGGCTCATCATGATGATCGGCGCCTGGATCGCAGCGAGCGTGGAGAGCATCAGGTTCAGGAAGATGTAGGGATAGGGGTCGAACGCGAGGCCGAAGCGATGGAGTATTTCCGAATTGAGCAGCATCCAGCCGAACAGGATCAGCGCAAAGACGATGATGAAGCCCCATGAGCCGCCGACCGCCGCGACCCGGTCGGCCAGCCGGTCGCCGGTGCTCGCCTGCGCATCCTCGATATCGGCGGCGTCGCGGCTGCTGGGGGCGCGCTTTGCGATCGACGCGACCACACGCGATTCTTCGGGATCGAGCTCGTCGAACGCGCGGCCAAGCAGCCGCAGCGACAGGTCGTTGAGATGTGTGTCCGCGTTCATTCGGCTCCTATCCCACCCAACGCCAGATCCCGGCGACCATATAACCAAGCGCGCCATGCGCCCAGGTCGCGACAAGCCATAGTATGATCCCGCCGAGCAGCGCGTGCGGGCGCGGGATTGTGTCGGCCCATGGCGTTACCCCGCCGACCTGCCGCGCATAAGGCACGAAACTTGTCCGCGCGGCCCACTGGCGCCAGGCACCGCCCATCAGCCGCGCCTTTTTCGCATCCTGGCCCGCCGAACCGACGAGGGCGAGGAAGATAATCGTCGCGGACAGGATGATCTGCGCCGTGGTCGGCATCACCAGCACATGCGCAAAAGCCCACAGCGCAAAGCCCCACATCATCGGGTGCCGCGTGATCGCGAACACACCGCGCGGCGTCGCCGCCGCATCGCGCGCGGCGTGCGGTGCGGGCAGCGCCGGATTGCCGATCAGCGATCCGATGAAGAGGATGCTGGCGAAAAGTACGATCAGCGACGTGAGGATCCACAGCGGATCGTCGACCACCCATAATGGCGGCTCGGGCGGCATCCCGCGCCACGCCTGCACCACCATGATGAACGTCGCGATCGCGACGATCGAATAGACGATCTGGAACCCGCGCTCGCCGAGCCGCGCCGCGAGCCCGTCTCGAAGCGGATGCGACAGCGCGAGATGCGACCCCACGAACAACACGCAGGTGGTGATCAAAAGCGACACGGGCTGCATGACCAATCCCTCCTCCAACAATGTCTCATCATTTATCGCCCGGCTCGCCGCTGCGCGACTCGGAATGCGCCGGGCGCCAACGATTGCGCGACAAAGATAACAGTGTCAACATAAAGGGTAGGCGATGGGCAGGCGTCGAAACGCCTACCCCCGCCTATCGGTCGTATGCCTTGGGCAATGCCCCTTCCTGCGGCGTTGCATAACGATCGCGCAGGCGGTCCTGCCGTGTCGTCAGCGATTGCGCCTTGCCGTCGATCCACACCGCCGTCGGACGGCTGCCGAGTTCGAGCGGGTCATTGTCCCAGATCACGACATCGCCGGCGCGGCCCGGACGCAGCGAGCCGATGCTGCCTTCCATGCCGACGGCGCGTGCCGGGACGCTGCTGATCGACGCGAACGCCTGATCCCACGTCATCCCGCTGGCACCCGGCACGCGCGCGAGGCCGACGAGGTTGCCGGCATATTGCGTCGCATAGCCCATCTTGTGCGCGTCATCGTCGTCGAACACGCCGACCGACACGTCGACGCCCGCGGCCTTGAGCCGGCCCGCGTTCGACTGCGTCGCGCCGAGCTGTTCGAAGGTCGACGGCAGGTCGGTGAGCGGCGAGACGAGCACCGGAACCTTCGCCGCCGCGATGTCGCGCGCGACGAGCCAGCCTTCGGTCACCCCGACGAGCACGAGCTTCAGCGCGGGGAACTCGCCCTTCAGCTTGATGACGTTGACGATGTCGGCGGCGCGGTCGACGCGCACAAACAGCGGCGTCGTGCCGTCGATCACGCGCACCAGCGCATCGGCGTCGGCGCGCTGGATCATCGCGTCATTGCCCCATTCGGCGAGCGTCGCGGGATTGCTCGCATAGCTGCGCGCCGCGAGCAATTGCTCGCGGAAGAGCAGGAAAGTCGCCGCACGGCTGCCCCCCGCCTTTGCCGAGCCATCCTCACCGAACGCGACATATTGCAGCGCGCGGGGCTTGGTCACCATGTCCATATCGTCGGCGAGGTCGACGACCGCGCCTTGGCCTGCGAACAGATTGCTGCTGCTGCCCGGCGCGACGATCGCGCGCGTCACGCCCGACGCGCGGTTGACCGCGACGGGCGATCCCATCGGGTTCAGCGCGGGCGCGATATCGAGCCCCGCCGAGAAACGCGTGCGCGGGGCCGAGCGGTCGTTCGTGCCGGTGACGGCATCGACTTCGGTCAGCCCGACGCGGCTGAACGCCGCGACGATGCCCGGCGTGACATATTTGCCCTGCGCGTCAACGCGCTCGACGCCCGCGGGCACCGCAACGCCCGCACCCGCCGCGACCACCTTGCCGCCGCGCACGACGACGGTGCCGCCCTCGATCGGCGCGCTGCCGTCGCCGATGACGAGCTTCGCGTTGACGATCGCGACATCCTGCCCAGCGGCCGGAACCGCGATCAGCGCTGCGGCGGAAAGAAGAAGAGCGCGCATCATTTCACGTCTCCTTCGCCCGGCTGGCCCAGCTCGAAATCGCTCACCGGACGCCGTTTCGGGTCGTTCGCGTCGAACATCAGTGCGCCGTCGATCCACACCTTTTCGGGGCGCGTATAGGCACTGAACGGATTGCCGTTCCACAGCACGACGTCGGCCATCTTGCCCGGCTTCAGGCTGCCCGTCTTGTCGCCGATACCCAGCGCCTTGGCCGGATTATACGACAGCCAGGTCCACGCCACCTCATCGCTGACGTCGATGCCGATGCGGCGCCCCGCGGCACGCGCTTTCGCAGCTTCCTGGTTGAGCCTCTGGATCTGGTTCGCATCATCCGAATGAACGATCGTGCACGCCCCGGCCTTGTACACCAGCGGGATATTCTCGTTGACGCTGTCATAGGCTTCCATCTTGAAGCCCCACCAGTCGGCCCACATCGCCGAGCAAATGCCTTCCTTCGCAAGAATGTCGGCGATCTTGTACGCTTCGACCGCGTGGTGGAAGGTCGACACCTTATAGCCGAACTCCTTCGACATATCGATGACGAGCGCCATTTCGTCGGCGCGATAGCAATGGTTGTGGACGAGGATCTCGCCCGACAGCACACCCGCGAGCGTTTCCATCGCGAGGTCGCGGTCGACGGCCTTTCCGTCGTCCATCTTCTTCTTGTACGCCGCCGCCTTCTGCCAGGTCGCGCGGTTCACCGCGAAATTGCCCATGCGCGTCGAGGGCGCGCGCCCCTTGCCGCCATAGACGCGCTTCGGATTCTCGCCGCACGCCATTTTGAGGCCATAGGGCGCGCCGGGGAACTTCATCCCCTGCACCGTGCGCGAGGGCACATTCTTGAGCGTGATCGAACGCCCGCCCATCAGGTTCGCGCTGCCCGGCAGGATCTGCAAGCTGGTCACGCCGCCATTGGCGAGCGCGCGGCTGAACCCCGGGTCTTGCGGCCAGACGCTATGCTCGGACCACACTTCGGGGGTCGTCGGCGATGTCGCCTCATTGCCGTCCGAATGCGCCTCGACGCTGGGCGAGGGATAGTCGCCAAGGTGGCTGTGGATATCGATGATGCCGGGGGTAAGGAACTTGCCGGTGCCGTCATAGACCGCGATGTCCGCCGGGATCGGCGTATCGGGACCCCCGACGGCCTCAACCTTGCCGTTCGCCAGCAGCACGGTGCCATTGTCGATCCGCCCGCCCTCGCCGTCGAAGATCGTGACGTTACGGACCGCCGTGACCTGCCCGGGATAAGCCTTGTAGGTCGACGGATACGGGTCCTTGTTGAACTTCACCGGCTTTTCGGCGGGCTTGTCGCCCGCCGAGGCCGTCTCTCCATTGCTCGCCGCGCAACCGACGAGCGCCAGCGACACCGCAGCCAGCAGGCTGCCCTTCACACCACGGATCATCGATTACGCCCCCTTGGGTTCGGGATGAACGCCGGCCGCCTGCGGCTCGGCCTCGCCGATGCCCGCCAGCCCGTCGTCGCGGTCGCGCAGCGTGTCGAGGTGCATCCAGCGTTTGACGATCGGGCTGACCGCCAGCACCGCCACTGCGGCACCGATCGCGATCCAGCCAAACATCTCGTAAATCTCGAGCAGTTTGGCCTTGCTCATCTCGCCGCCATGCCCGCCGGTCGCTTCGCCGATCTTGCCGGCAACGAAATTGCCGACCGCGGTCATATAGAACCACGCGCCCATGATGAGCGACGCGACGAAGGTCGGCGCCAGCCGGTTCATCGCCGAGAGGCCGACGGGGCTGAGACACAGCTCGCCGGTCGTGGCGAGGAGGTAATAGAGGAAGACGAAGATCACCGGGGTCATCGCCGCGATGCCGAACGCCTGCGCGCCCCAGACGAGGATGAGGTTCGCAAGCCCCATCTGCGCCAGCGCCAGCCCGAACTTGGCGGGGGCCGACGGTTCCTTGCCGCGCTTGCCAAGCCATTGCCACAGTGCGGCGAACAGCGGGGCGAGCAGGATGATGTAAATCGGGTTGATCGACTGGAAGATCGAAGCCGGCACCGCGCCGCGATCGACATAGCGGTCGGTGAACAGGTTCATCGATCCGCCCGCCTGCTCGAACAGGCCCCAGAACAGCGGATTCAGGGCGATCAGGAACAGGATCGCGAACATCCGGTCGCGCGCATGGTCTTCGCGGTTCATCTTCTCGACCACCATCACGCCGAGGAGGAGGAGGAAGCCGAACAGCGCCACCCACGCCGCGGGCGCGAGCCCGAGCGCGACGGGTCCGCTGGCGATGCCGAGGCCGAGGATCAGCGCAAGCGGCAAGAACAGCATCAGGGCGAGGCCCGCGAGCGCGATGTTGACGCGGCTCCGCGGACCGGCGCCGATCGATCCGTACGGCAGCTGGAACGTCGCCACGAGGATGACGTAGCCGAGCAGGAGAATGCCCGAGACGAGCAGCAGATTCTGGATAACGTCCTGATACTGGACGAGCGCCCAGATCACCGCGACCGCGGCCAAACCGACGGCGTAGAGCGTCCATTCGCTCGACCGCGACAACGGTGCGGGTGCTTCGCCCGCGCCCTTGAGCGCGCTCTTGCCGAGAACGAAAACGACAAGACCGGCGAGCATGCCGATGCCGGCGAGCCCGAAGCCATAGCCCCATCCGATCCGCTGGCCGAGATAGCCGACAAGGATCGTGCCGAGCGCGGCGCCGACGTTGATGCCCATATAGAAGATCGTATAGGCGCCATCGCGGCGAATGTCGGTGAGCCGGTACAGCTGGCCAACCATCACCGAGATATTCGCCTTGAGGAAGCCCGAGCCGACGATGATGAAGGCGAGCGCGGCCCAGAAGACGTTGATCGTCGGATCATTCTGTCCGCCGACGCCTTCGACCGCCATCAGGCTGTGGCCGGCGGCGAGCAGCAGGCCGCCGAACAACACCGCCTTGCGCTGCCCGAGGTAGCGGTCGGCGAGATAGCCGCCGAGCACCGGGGTGATGTAGACGAGGCTGGTGTAGGCGCCGTAGATCAGGTTCGACTTGCTGTCGTTGAACAGCCAATGCTGGGTCAGGTAGAAAATCAGGATCGCGCGCATGCCGTAGTAGGAGAAGCGCTCCCACATTTCGGCGAAGAAGAGCATGTAGAGGCCCTTGGGGTGTCCGGCGAATTCGGGTTTCTTGCTGCCGGCGATCAGCGCACCGATGCTGAGGAAGACGCCGAGGACCAGAAGTGCGATTACCGCAATCCAGTCCCCCTCGTCCCACGAGCCCATATTTTTCATTATGTTGCGTCCCTTTTAGGATTGTCTGGCGCGGCCTCCCGCCGCGCGAATGCGGCAACCTAGCGCGAAAATTGCGTATTGGAAGAATCTAATTGCGCGTGAAACCGTCTCGATCGGGCCAAATATTACTGCGAACCGTTCGCAACACTTGCAGAAAGTGACGCGAAAGGCCACATGGCGCACCATGTTCAACGACACCTCCTCGCTCCTAGCCCATCTCGCCACCCGCCGTTCGGGCAAGGCGCGCGACATGATCGCCCCCGGCCCCGACGCCGCGCAGCTTCGGGGCATCATCGCGCTGGCACTACGCACCCCCGACCATGGCAAGCTCGCGCCCTGGCGCATCGTCACCGTCGCCGACGATCAGCGCGAGGCGTTCGCGGCGCTGCTCAAAAAGGCATGGATCGCAGAGAATCCGGGCGCCGCGGGCATGGACCTGTCGGCGCTCGACCAGTTCGCGCATCAGGCACCGACCTTGCTCGTGCTCGTCTCGGCGCCGGTGGCGGGAGCGAAGGTCCCCGTCTGGGAACAACAGATGTCGGCGGGCGCGGTCGGCATGAACCTGCTCCACGCCGCGCACGCGCACGGCTTTGTCGGCAGCTGGCTGACGGGCTGGGCCGCTTATAGCGCCGAGGTCGCCGCCGCGTTCGGCGCCGGCGACGGCGACACGATCGTCGGCTATTTCTTTCTGGGAACGCCCGCGCGCGAACTCGATGAACGGCCCCGCCCCGAATATGACGATGTCGTCCGGGCTTGGGAAATTTAGTTTCACTTTCCGAACCTAATTTGTAATAATCCTAATTTGACTGTGCTGCTGTCTTATGGCATTAAGGCGGCATGCTCGATCAGTCCAAACCCGTGTACCAGCGTCTGCGCGATGTCATCGCCAACGCCATCCTCGACGGCCAGTTTCGCGATGGCGACATGTTGCCGTCGGTCCGATCGCTCGCCGCCGAAGAAGGCGCCAACCCGCTGACGGTGGCGAAAGCGTATCAGACATTTCAGGACGAAGGACTGGTCACGGTGAAGCGCGGGGTCGGCATGTTTGTCGCAGCGGGTGCGACCGAGCGCCTCCGCGACCTTATGCGCGCCGATTTCCTCGCCAATGTCTGGCCGCCGGTCGCGCAGCAGATGCGCCGCATCGGCCTCGACGCGCGGACGTTGCTGGATTTGACCGAGGCGTAACGCCTTTTTCCGCTTTTGGATTGAGACCTGCCGTTCGCCCCAAGCTTCGTCACCCCGGACTTGATCCGGGGTCCATAACGATGGTGCGGTCATGGATCCCGGATCAAGTCCGGGATGACGATGAAAGATAGGGCGGCAATCGGTCGTTAGCCGACATTCCTCCACCTACCGCCCGATCTGCGCCGCCTTGTCGCGCAGGTCCGTCGCCGCTTGTTTGCTGCCGCGGCGTTCGAGCAGGTCCGCGTAAAACTCCATGATCCCGGCATTGAGCGGCTGCAACCGATAGGCGCGGTCGATCAGCGGCAGCGCGCGCGCATCGTCGCCTTTCGCCGCCCACGCCCGCGCCAGTTCGCGGAGCACCACGACGTCGCGATTGCCGATCCGCCGGCGTACGCGTTCGAAATGCGCGATCGCCTGGTCCCAATGTTCGAGGTCCATCGCCAGATGCCCGGACAATCGGTCGGCGGCGATGCTCGACGGCTGGCTGCGCTGCAGCGCGAGGATCGCAGCGCCCGAACCCGCGGCATCCCCCGCGCGGAACAGCGCATTGGCGAGCCGCAATGTGGTGCGCTCGCTCGCATCGAGATCGCGCGCGGCGCGATACGCCTGCACCGCCAGCTCAGTACGTCCGGCCGCCAGCGCCGCATCGCCCAGCAGGATATGCGCGTCGGCAACGCCGCGGTTCGCATCGCGGAGCCGCGTGGCGCGCGCGATCGCTCGCGCGCCATTGCCACTCGTCAAATCGGCCGAAATAGCGGGAATCGCACTAGCCGGATTGAGCGGCTCGGCATCGGCCGCCAGCGTCAGCAGGCCATAGTCATTGTCGGCGGCAAAGGGCACCGCCTCGCCGGGCGCCAGCGCCGCCGCGCGCCCCAGATAGTCCGCCGATTCGATGCGCCGGCCGAGTTCCGCCGCCGCGCGCGATGCGAGCAGCAGCGACCAGCTGTCGGCGTCGGGCCGCTGGAGCAGCGGCAGCAAGGCGGCGAGCGCGGCGTCGGCGTCGCCATCGCTCCATTCGGCGGCCGCGAGGATGCGGCGTGCGGTAAAATTCTCCGGCTGCTCGGCCAGCAGCCGGTCGGCCCAGGTCGCGGCCACCGCTTCGCCGCCGAGTTCGAGTTCGACGATCGCGCTCAGCAGCATGAACGACGGCTGCGCGTCGAGTTCGCCGCGCGTGCGCTGGAGCAGGCTGCGCGCGAGCCGGTAATTGTCGGCGCGCGCCGCGAGCACCCCCTGCAGATAGAAGAGACGCGGATCGCGCGGGACGATCGTCGCGGCGCGGCGCAGCGATGCGAGCATGTCGCGGTAGCGTCCGAGGTCGCCGAGCGTCGCCGCCTGCTCGATCAGCGCATCTTCATTGTCGGGATCGGCGGCAAGCGCGTCTTCGTACCAGGCGAGCGACGCGTTGAGCCCATCCTCGGTCCGCACGAGGTTCGCCTTGAACGCCAGCGCCGCGCTGTTCGCCTTGTCGAGTTCGATCGCATAATCGACCGCATCGCGCGCGCCGAGCGTGTCGGCATTGGCATCGCGAAAGCGCGCGACGTCGACCCACAAGGCCGACGAGCGCGGCAGTTCGTGCACCGCGCGGTCATAGGCTTCGCGCGCGGCGGCCAGATCGCCATTGCCGAGGTGCAGGTCGCCCGCGACCCACGCCGCCTCCCCGATCATCTCGGGAATGATCGGGCCGTCGTCGAGCGTCTGGAGCGCACGGCTCCCCTCATCCTGCATCGCATAGGCGCGCGCCAAGAGCGGGCGCAGCGCCGCTTCCTTGGCGCCCGCGCCGATCGCGCCCTTGACCGCCGCCTCGGCCCCGACCCCGTCGCCCAGCTTGATCGCGACGCGCGCCAGTTCGACACGCTCGACAATGACCTTGGGATCGCTCGCGATGGCGTTCTCGAGGGCAGCGCGGCGCTCCGCGAGCGCCTTGCGCGGCGCGGACGACGCCCCGTCGCCGCACGCTCCGAGCAGCAGCGCCGCCAGCAGCAGCGCCTTTGTCCAGAAGCGGCCTAAATCCATTCAGGCCTGCATCCGATATTGTTTGAGCAGGTCGTAGAGCGTCGGGCGGCTGATCCCGAGCAGCTTGGCGGCCGCCGAAATATTGCCCTCGCTCTGCGTCATCGCGCGGCGGATCGCGACGCGGTCGGCGGCTTCGCGCGCGCTGCGCAGGTTGAGCCACGCCTCCTCGCCTTCCGCCTCGCCGCCCGCCATATCGAGATCCTCGCGCATCACCAGCTTGCCATCGGCCATGATCACGGCGCGCTTGATGCGGTTTTCCAGCTCGCGGACATTGCCCGGCCAGCGCCCCTCGTCGATCGCCTGCAACGCGTCGGGCGCGAAGCCGCGCACACCGGGGTTCATCTCGGGCGCATATTGGTGGAGGAAATGCCGCGCGAGCAGCACCGCATCGCCCGGGCGCTCGGCGAGCGATGGAATCTTTACGACCATCTCGGCGAGCCGATAATAGAGGTCGTCGCGAAAGCTCTGGTCGGCGATCATCGCATCGAGGTCGCGGTGCGTCGCGCACACGATCCTTGTATCGACCGCGATCGCCTTGCGCCCGCCGATGCGCTCGATCGTCCGCTCCTGCAGAAAGCGCAGCAGCTTGACCTGGAGCGGCAGCGGAATGTCGCCGACCTCGTCGAGGAAGAGCGTCCCGCCATGCGCGAGCTCGATCTTGCCCTCGGTCGTCTTGACCGCGCCCGTGAACGCCCCCTTCTCGTGCCCGAACAGCTCGCTTTCGAGCAGATTCTCGGGGATCGCAGCGCAGTTGATGGCGACGAACGCCCCGTCGCGCCGCCCGCTCGCCTCGTGCAGTCCGCGCGCGAGCAATTCCTTGCCGGTGCCGCTTGCGCCGAGCAGCATCACAGAGACGTCGAGGTTCGCGACGCGCTCGATCGTGCGCGCCACCTTCTGCATCTCGGGCGCCCCGGTGATCATCCCGCCGAGCACGCGATTGTCGCTCGAACCCTGCTCGGCGAGCCGCGCATTCTCGACCTCGAGCTCGCGCACATGGAAGGCACGGGCAACGATCAGCCCCAGCTCGTCGATGTCGATCGGCTTCTGGTAGAAGTCCCACGCGCCGCTCGCGATCGCGGTCAGCGCGCTCGCGCGTTCGCCGTGCCCCGACACGACGATCACTTTGGTGTCGGGCTTGGCTTCGAGGATCGCTTTCAGCGTCCGGAACCCCTCGCGCGTGCCGTCGGGATCGGGCGGCAGGCCAAGGTCGAGCGTCACCACATCGGGTTCCTCGGCGCGCAGCAACTCGATCGCGGCATCATGGTCGCCCGCGACGAGCACCTGATAATCCTCATACGCCCATTTGAGCTGCGTCTGCAGCCCCGGGTCGTCCTCGACCACCAGCAATTTGCGCAGATTGGCCCCGCTATCGGTCATTTATGTCCCACTTTCATCACACGCGCGTCGCCCCCCGCGTCGCCGCGGGCATCGGCGAGCGGCAGCCACAGCGTGAAGCTGCTCCCCTTGCCCGGCTCGCTCGCCACCTCGATCGCCCCGCCCATCGCCTGCGCGATCTGCAGCGCTTCGAACGCCCCCAGCCCGAAACCCGATTCCTTCGTCGACACGAACGGCTTAAACAGCTCGTCGCGGATGAAATCGCGCGTCATGCCGCAGCCCTGGTCGATCACGTCGATCCGCACGCGCCCCTGTTCGGCCACCGCGACGACCTGGACCGAGGTGTCAGGCGCCGACGCATCGATCGCATTGGCGACAAGATGCTGCACGATCTGCCGGACCGCCCCCGCATCGGCCCATGCCGACAGCCCCGCCTGACAACCGACGAACAGCGCGCGGCGCGGACGCATTTCGGCCGCGATCTCGTTCAGCACCGGCTCGACCAGCGTCCGCCCCGCCTCTGCCGCTGGCCCGCGCTCGCGCGGCGACAGGCGGACGAGGAGGTCGCTGAGGCGCCCCGCCGAAATCTTCAGCGTCTCGATCATATCGGCGCGGAAATCGGGCTTGTCGGCGTGACGCTCGGCGTTGCGCGCGAGCAGCCCGATCTGGCTCGCCAGATTCTTGATGTCGTGCATGATGAAGGCAAAGCGCCGGTTGAATTCGTCGAACCGCCGCGCCTCCGACAAGGCCTGCTGGCTCTGCGATTCGGCGAGATAGCTTGCCGCCTGCTGCCCCGCGATGCGCAGCACGTCGAGATCCTCCCAATCGAGCGCGCGTGACACCGCGGGCCGATGCAGCACGACGACCGCGATCATCCGCTGGAAATGCAGCACCGGCACGACCACCCAAGCGCGCGTATCGGCGATCAGCCACTCGGGGATCGCCAGATCTTCGCCGGGATGACCCCGGCGCTCGGCATCGAGGTCGACGATATGCTGCGTTTCCTGCAGCATGAAGGCCGACCGCAACGAGAGCATGGCATCCTCGCTCGCGCCGTCCGGCCAATGCCAATGCTCGGCGATGCGAAAGCCCCCCGATGCGCCGGGCAGCATCAGCAACGCGCCGGGGCTTCCGGTCAGTTCGGCGAGCGCCTTGGCGACGCGGCGGTGCAGATTGCGGTCGTCCTCGCCCCCATCGCCTTGGGCACCCTGCCCCAATGTCGCGGTAAAGCGCATCCATTCGGCGCGATAGTCATAGCGGTGCTCGAAGAAATGCTTGGAAATCATTACCGACAGCCACGCCCGCGATCGCGCCGAGGCGAGCATCAGTCCGCCAGTGCCGAGCGCGACGAACAACGAGATCGCCTGCGCCAGTTCGGCATAATCGCCGCCGGCGACGCGCGCGACGGCACCGGTCAGCGCGATCACGATCAGATAGGCGGCGGCGCCGAGCAGGATCAGCGTGCGCGTCGCGGCGGTGCGCGACAAACGCATTCGCTCGCGCCCGATGTCCATCGCGGCAACCACATAGACCGGCAGCGTGAGCAATACGATCGCCGGAAGCAGCGCGATCAGCGTCGATGCGATTTCGCCGGTCAGCGCGCCGATCAGCTGGACGTTGAGTTCATAGGCCCACAGCATCGCAAACCCGCCGGCGACCGCCATCACCGGCATGCGCTGACCCGCGCTCGCATGGCGAATTCCGGCGTCGATCATCAACAGTCCACCGATCGCCACGACCGTCGCGGCAAAACCCAGCGTCGGCGTCATCCATGGCTCGGCCGCCGCGCCGGCGCGCAAATGCGCCGCCGCGCCGAGCAGCAGCGCCAGCAGGCAGATCGTCGCGAGCATACGTACGATCAGGCGCAGCGGCCGCGACATCGGCGCACGCGGCGACCAGAAGGTTGCCCCCAACCAGAGGAGCATGGCGAGGTCGCGCACCGTCTGCACGACCAAAGATTGCGACGATCCGGCGCCATAGACGGCCATCGCTGCGCACCACAGCGCGGTGGCGGCTGCGGTTACGGCGAGCAACCGCGGCGCCGGCATCAATGCCGCCATCCGCGCGCGCGGCCGCATCAGCAGCCACAAAGTGACACCGGTAAAGCCCGCCAGCGCGAGGCCCGACAGGATCTGGGACAGGCCGGCCAGCGCGCCCACGGCTACCGCGCGCCCTCCGGCCACAGCACGACGCGTACGGTCTGGAGCAGGATCAAAAGGTCGAGGAAGGGCGAATAATTCTTGGCGTAATAGAGGTCATATTCGAGCTTCACGCGCGCGTCCTCGACCGAGGCGCCATAGGGATAGTTGATCTGCGCCCAGCCGGTCAGGCCCGGCTTCACCATGTGGCGTTCGGCATAAAAGGGCAGCTTCTTTTCGAGTTCCTCGACGAAGCTCGGCCGTTCGGGGCGCGGCCCGACAAAGCTCATGTCGCCCTTCAGCACGCACCAGGTCTGCGGCAGCTCGTCGATGCGCAGCTTGCGGATGATGCGGCCGACGCGGGTGACGCGCGGGTCGTTTTCGCTCGCCCACACCGCCTTGCCCGCGGCCTCGGCATCGGTGCGCATCGAACGGATCTTAAAGATGTCATAGGATTCGCCGAATAGCCCGACGCGCGGCTGGCGGTAAAAGACCGGGCCGCGGCTATCGAGGATCACCGCGATCCCCGCGACGATGATCAGCGGCAGGCCGACGACCAGCACAAGCAGGCTGGCGAGGATGTCGAACAGCCGCTTGCCGACCTTCGAAATCCGTTGTCCCGCCGAAAATCCGTCGGAAAAGATCAGCCCGCTGGGGTTCGTCGTCGCAAGGTCGACGCGTCCCGTTTCGCGCTCGATAAAACTCGCGATATCGTTGACATGCACACCCGTCGTCTTGACGCGCAGCAGGTCGTTCAGCGGCAGCGCGTTGCGCCGTTCCTCCAGCGCGAGCACGACTTCGCCCGCGCGCAGCATCACGACATGGTCAGACAGATTGTCGAGGGCTTCGCGCGGCACGGCGCCCGGCACGGTCTTTTCGGTCGCACTCATCGCAATGAAGCCGACCATTTCGAGCCCGCTCCCCGGCGCGTCGGCAAGCGCCGCAAGGCGCGCGGCGCGCGGCCCGGCGCCAAGGACGAGGATGCGGCGCCGGAACGCCTCGGTCCCCGATGACTGCGTCAGCGCGAGGCGGATGACGAACAGCACCGCGATGGCAAAGATCATCGCGTACAGGCTGTTGGCGCGCCACAGCGTCGCCGTCGGCAACAGGAAGCCGAGCACCGAAAGGAAAATCACGCCGAGCGAAATCGCCGCGAGCAGGCGCGCGGTGGCGAAACGCATCGAGCGCAGCCCCTCGTTCCCGTACATTCCGGTCGCCATCATCGCGAGCGAATTGGCAAGGCCGAAGGTCAGCAGCGGCAGCCAGCGGCCCGCGAGCGGCCCGGCGTCGAACCCCGCCTGCTGCGCATAAAGATGCCACGCCCCCTCGGCCGAGCCGAGCAGCGCGAAAAATTCGATCAGCGCCAGCCAGACGACGGCGTGCGGGACATAATGTTTAAACAGCCGGAACATGGGGACCTTTCGCGCGCTCGATACTACAGCCGAGGCGTCAACTGTCGGTTAATTTTACACTCCCCATATCCGCAATGACAGGGTGACCCGCCGCTTCCAACGCGATAGACTCGAACTTATGACGCTGATGATCCAGCCCGTTATCCTGTGCGGCGGTGCCGGCACCCGGCTTTGGCCCGAATCGCGCGGCACCCGCGCCAAGCAGTTCCTGCTGCTTCACGGCCAGCGCAGCCTGTTTCGCCAGACTGTCGAGCGCACCCCTGCCGGTCCCGACTTTCTCCCCCCGATCGTCCTGTGCGGCGACGGGCATGTCGCGATGGTTCGCGAACAGATGGACGACCGTGAGGAAACGCTGCTCGTCGAGCCGATGCCGCGCAACACCGCCGCGGCGATCGCGCTCGCGGTCGCGCAGGCCGATGCCGACACATTGCTGCTCGTGATGCCGAGCGATCATGTGATCGCCGACGTTCCCGCATTTCACGCCGCGATCGCCAAGGGGGTGCGCCTCGCGCAGCAGGACTGGCTCGTCACCTTTGGCATCACGCCCGACAGCCCCGAAACGGGCTTCGGCTATATCGCCGCCGGACGCCCGCTCGGCGGCGCCGACGAATCCTGGGGCTTCGCGGTCGATCGTTTCGTCGAAAAGCCCCCGCTCGCCGATGCCGAAGCCATGCTCGCGGCCGGCGGATACAGCTGGAACGCCGGGATTTTCCTGTTCCGCGCCGCACGGATGCGCGATGCGATGCTGACGCATTGCCGCGCGATCTTCGAGGCCGCGGACAACTCCGTCGCGGCGGGTATGCGCGACGGCGACGCGCTCTATGCCGACGCAATCGAGTTCGCGAAGGCGCCGTCCGATTCGATCGATTATGCGGTGATGGAAAAGGATGATCGCGTCGCGGTCGTCCCCGTGGCGATGGGTTGGTCCGATCTCGGCTGCTGGCACACGATCCATGCGCTCGCCGACAAGGACGGCGCCGACAATGCCGTCACGGGCGACGCCTTTCTCCACGAAAGCCGCGGCAATCTGGTCCGCGCGGGCGACAAGCGCGTGTCGATCCTCGGCATGGACAATATTGCGGTGATCGTCGACGGCGACGACATATTGGTGATCCCGCTCGGGCGGTCGCAAGAGGTCCGCACGGCGGCCAAGGCGCGCGAATAGAGCGAAGTCGCATCAAGCACTTGCACCCGCGGTGACTTGCTATACCAGTACACCCATGAGGCGCCTCCACTGGAGCGCGCCATAGCTGTTCTGGAGATCGCCCCATGTTCGACCGTCGCACCCTACTCGCCGCCGCCGCGGCTTCCTCGATGCTCGCCGGCGTCCGTCCGCGCACCGCGTTCGCCGCGGTGCCCGACGGCGAAGGCGCGCGGCTGACCGCAATCTACGAGCGCATCTACGACATGCTGCTCGATCAGGACCCCGAATTCGCGACGTCGCTCGGCGCCGACAAGGGCGACCGCGCCGCGGCGAAAGCGAAACTCGCCGACCGCTCGCCCGCGGGGATCAAGAAGGGGCACGATCTCTATCGTACCGGGCTCAAGGAACTGAAGACGATCGACCCGAAGAAGCTCTCGGGCATGGACCTCGTCAATTACGAGACGTTCCGCGGCCCGTGGGAGGATTATGTCAAAGCTTACGACACCTTCAGCTACGGACTTCATAGCTGGCCTGAACCGCATCCAGTGACGCAATTGAGCGGCACCTATCGCTCGATCCCCGATTTCCTCGTCAACCAGCACAGCATCGCCAACGCCGCCGATGCCGAATCCTATCTTTCACGCTGCGCTGATTTCGCGGTGCAGCTCGACAATGAAACCGGCCGCATCAAGGCCGATCATGCCGCCGGCGTCATCCCGCCCGATTTCGTCATCGACCGCACGCTGGCCCTCTTCGAAAGCATCATGGCGCCCGCCCCCGATGCGAATATCCTGACCACCAACCTCAAGACCAAGACCGCCGCGATTCCCGGCGACTGGGCGAGCCGCTGCGCCGCGATCGTCGAGGGCAAAATCTATCCCGCGATGCGCCGCCAGGCCGCCGAGCTCACCGCGGTGCGACCGCGTGCGACGCATGACGCCGGCGTGTGGCGCCTGCCCAAGGGCGACGAATATTATGCCTATGCGCTGCGCTATGCGACGACGACGGGCATGTCGGCCGAGGAGGTGCACAAGCTCGGGCTCGACCGCATGGCAGCGCTCACCGCGCGCGCCGACGCGATCTTCAAAAAGCAAGGCATGACCAAGGGCACGGTCGCGCAGCGGATGCGCGAACTCGGCAAGGATCCGCGCTTCCTCTATCCCAACACCGACAAGGGCAAGGCCGACCTGATCGCCAAATTGAACGAGCAGATCCAGGAAATGCAGCGCCGCCTGCCCGAAGCCTTCGGCCGGCTGCCCAAGGCGAAGTGCGATATCCGCCGCGTGCCGCCCGAGATCGAGGCGGGCGCGCCCGGCGGCTATTACCAGATCCCGGCGCTCGATGGTTCGCGCCCCGGCGCCTATTACATCAACCTGCGCGACACCGCCGAAAACCCGTCGTGGACGCTGCCGACGCTGACCTATCACGAAGCGACGCCCGGCCATCACCACCAGATCGCGCTCGCGCAGGAGGCCGAGGGCGTCCCACGCCTCCGCCGCCTGCCCGCCTATTCGGTCTATACCGAGGGCTGGGGGCTCTATGCCGAGCAGCTCGCCGACGAAATGGGCGTGTATGAAAACGACCCGTGGGGCCAGCTCGGCTATCTGCAATCCTATATGTTCCGCGCCGCGCGCCTCGTCGTCGACACCGGCCTCCACCACTTTCGCTGGAGCCGCGAGAAGGCGATCGCCTATTATAACGACTCGCTCGGCACCCCCGAAGGGTCGAACGTCACCGAGATCGAGCGCTATTGCGTGTGGCCGGGCCAGGCGACGAGCTATATGGTCGGGCAAACGCGCTGGGTCGCGATCCGCGAGAAGGCGAAGGCCGCGCTCGGCGACAAATTCGATATCCGCGGCTTCCACGACACGGCTTTGTCGGCGGGTGCGATGCCGATCTCGGTTCTCGAATCGGTGATCGACCGCTGGGTGGCCGCGCAAAAGGCCTGAGCCACACATGAAAACCCTTCGCCTGTCAGCGACGGGCGAAGGGCCATCGCGGCCCCGAAGGCAGCTAATTCTGGAAGATCGCCGGGGTTCCGGGCTTGACCATCTGGGCCAGACGCGCGGCGTCCCAATTGGTCAGCCTGACGCAGCCGTGGCTCTCGGCGCGCCCGATCGTATGCGGCTCGCTTGTTCCGTGAATGCCATAGTGCGGCTTGTTGAGGTCGAGCCACACGACCCCGACCGGGCTGTTCGGCCCGGGTTGCAGCAACACCGCCTCCTTGCTGTCGCTGACGTCCCAGAACAGTTTCGGATTATAATGAAAGTCGGGATTGCGGCTCACGCCCTGAATCTTCCAGTTGCCGATAGGCAACGGGTCGCGGCTGCTGCCCATCGTGGCAGGAAATTGCGCTACCAGCTTGTCCCCCTCGTCATAAACTTTCAGCACACCCTCTGATTTGTCGACCACCAGCTTTGCGGCTGCGACCTGTGTCGGCGCGACGCCCAGGCGTTCGAGCGTGCCGTTCCAGCCGCGCGCATCCTCGCCCAATGTCGCCCGGTCGATATCGGGGATGTTGGGGACGCGGAACGGGCGGCCCGCGCCCACCAGCGTCGAGGGGCTGTTGAGCGCGACCAGTGTCTCGGGCGTGGTGTGAAAGCGTTCGGCGAGCGCTTCGGTCAAATTGCGATAGCCCAGCGCGGGCAATTTGGCCTGGTCGGCCGCGTCTTTCGGAAATGCCGGAACGAACGGCCCCGCAGCAAAGCCGGCGGGAATGATCACCAGCCGGGTCGCGGGAACCTGTTGCCATTGTTGCAGCGCCTGCAGCGTTGCCGCGTCGAGTTTGCCGCTGTCGTGCAGGTCATGCGCTTTCTGGAAACCACGGAGCGCCGCTGAATAGGACTGCCCTTCCTTTCCATCGATCACACCGGGGGAAAAGCCGAGGCGATCGAGCAGGACTTGTGCGCGAAGCGCCGGTGGTTCGCTGAATGAAACCGCGGCGGGCGGGGCATCTTTGAAATCCAGCGAAGCCGGATCGGCGGCGGTCGTCGATGATGTCGGTTTTTTGGCGCTATCGTCCGGGGCGGCGTTGCAACCGGCGATCAGGAAAAGGCACGGTAAAAAAGGGGAAAGTTTCAAGCGCTGGTCCTCTTGGCTAGGAGCAGGATCAACGATCCTCCGCGCGAAAGGATGCGCGCGCAGCAGGCGATCGGCCGCGTGTGAGTCAGTTGGAACTGCTCATCGGTCGGCGCCGCGCGGGCCGATCGGATGATCGGGATCCGGCACGGCGGCCGACGCCGTGCTCGACGCAAGGATGCGAACGCGCAGCACATCCCAATCTTGAAAGCGCCAGAAATTCGGGCTGTCGCGACTGATGATCCGCGGATGTTCGGCCGCCGGCGCGATCGCGCGGTCGATGGGTTCGATCTCGGACAGCGTCTCGCAGTCGAAAAAGACCCGAACGACGACATCTTCGTCCGCATCGCCGGCGCTTCCGACGACAACCCCGAGCTCGCCCGTCGACAGCCGGACCAGTGTCCCGACCGGAAAGATCCCCAGGCTATCGGCGAAGCGGTCGAGCAGCATGGGGTCGAAATGCCCGGTCCATTTCTGCATCGCGGTCAGCGCCCCGCACGGCGTCCACGCGTCCTTGTACGGCCGGTTCGACGTCACTGCGTCATAGACGTCGCAAATCGCCCCCATGCGTGCGGCGAGCGACAGCTCGTCACCCTTCAGGCCGCCGGGATAACCCGACCCGTCGATCTTTTCATGATGCCGCAGGCAGAGCTCGAGCGCGAGGTCGGGGGCGCCGGGCGAACTTGCGAGCAGGCGATGACCGGCGACCGGATGGCTCCGCACCGACCGCATTTCGACTTTCGACAGTGCGCCGGGCTTGTTCAATATCGCGTCGGACACCGCGACCTTGCCGACATCGTGGAGCAGTCCCGCAACGCCCAGATCCTCGACCTCCTGCGGTTCAAGCCCCATGTGGCGGGCGAAGTTGATCATCAGCGCGCAGACCGCGACCGAATGAAGATAGGTATATTCGTCCTTCTCCTTGAGCCGGACGAGGTTGATCAGCGCCTTGGAATCGCGCTCGATCGAGGCGCCGATCGCGCTGGCGAGCTTGACCATCCGGCGAACCTCGACCGCCCGGCCCAGCCGCGCGGCGTCGAACATGTCGACCACGGCCTCGCACGTCCGCTCGATCGCCCGCTTGGCGCGGCGGCACTCCCCGGCATAGCCGCGGCGGCGGCGCGGCGCGTCGCGCGCGGGCGACGACGGCGGCGCAAAGGGGGCGGCGGCGCGGAACGGCGTGGCGTCGCTCCCCGGCCGTTTCGCTGGTGGCGAACGCTTGCTGCGCGGTTTTTCTTGGGTTTCAGCCGCCGGCCGATCTTCGGGCGCGCCAAGTCCGCGCCCGTCGTCGATCACAATGCCGTCGATTCCCGAATAGCGAATTCGCTGCAGCTGGTCCTGGGTCTCGACCCGAAAATAACGGCGCCAGAACGGGTGGTCGAACCACGACCCTTCAAAGGCGTGGATGAACATGCCGATCTCGACGTCTTCTGGTCTTATTCGAACAAGCATTTTCGGTCCCGTCGCGGCCGATCACCGCGCCACGTTCCAAATACGGCACCGCGCGTGTCGATTTAAGCCGCGCATCGGCAATTTTCGGTCAATCGCCCGCGAAATCGAACGCGCTCACCCCGCGCTCGCCTTCGCGGAAGCGCAGCGGGCGGCCGAGCGGCGGCATCGAACGCTGGACGCAGCCCGTCCGCGTGCAGCGGCGGCAGCCGAGCCCGATCGGCGTCGCGGGGCTGCGCATCAGGTCAATCCCGCGCGCGGCGATCAGCGGTGCGGCAACCTTGGCATCGACCCCGACGCAGACGGCGAAACGCGCGGGCGCGCCGCTTCCGGTCGCGCCGGGGGCGGCGACCGAACGCGACTGGGTGAACCAGCGCGATCCGTCCTCGAGTTCGACCAGATCGGCGACCACCTCGCCGGGGCGGGCGAAGGCTTCATGGACGCCCCACAAAGGGCAGCGCGCGTCGCCGTCGACGAGCGGCGACTGGCTCGCCCCGGCATAACGCTTGCTCCCCTGCCCCGCGCGGTCGATGCGCAGCATGAAAAAGGGCAGCCCGCGTGCGCCGACACGCTGGAGCGTCGTCAGCCGGTGCGCGACCTGCTCATAGCCCGCACCGAAACGGCGCTGGAGCAACAGCAGATCATAACCCGTCGCATCGCACGCGCGCAGGAAGCGGCTGTACGGCATCATCAGCGCGGCCGCGAAATATTGGATCAGATGGCGCTCGAACAATCGCGCGGCGGCCGTTTCAGCAAATTCGGCGCCCGCGACGAGCGCGTCGATCTCGGCCTTCGCCTCGATCTGCGCCAGCGTCGCCGCCGCCTGAAAGGTGCGCGATGCGGGGCGCAGCAGCTCATTGAGCATGAGTTGCCGCGCATGCCAGTCGAGCCAGCGCAGCCGGTCGGGCATCACGTCCGACGGCAAGATGCGGATGCCGAGCTGGTGCCGCGTGCGCAAACGCTCCGAAATCGTGCCGTAAAGATCGCCGCCCGCGAGCCGCAATTCGTCGGCCAGCTCCTCGGCGCGCGCGTCGAGATCGGGGAAATGGTTGCGCCATTTATCGATCGCACGACGCACCGCGGCAACTTCGGGCGCATCGCCTTCGCCATCCGCGCGCCCCTCGGGCGCCGCATCGAACAATCGGGCAAAGGCGGCGGCGGTGGCCGGCGCCGTCTGAAGCCACTCCTCGACCTCGTGCGTCCCGATGCCGAGGTCGGCGAAGCGCGGGTCGGCGAGCCGCCGCCGCAGGCCCGCCAGTCCTCCCGGCAAATCCTCCGCGCCGAGCTTTGCCGCATCGAACCCGAAGCGTTCGGCGAGCTTCACGATGACCGTGGCGCTCAGCGGACGCTGGCCATGCTCGATCAGGTTGAGATAGCTCGGCGAAATGTCGAGCGCATCGGCCATCGCCGCCTGCGTCATCGCCGCCTCGCGCCGCACCTTGCGCACCGCCGGCCCCGCAAACACCCGTCGCTCCGCCATCGTTTGTAACTTTCTTTACCAATTTACACGCTGATTTACACCTAACGGCCATATTTCACAAATATTATTGACAAAGCTTTTCACTTTCGGCGGCAACTTCGCCAACTTCCACCCATCACCTCCGCACAAGGATATGACGATGGGTTATCAGGAAGACATGGCGCAGGCAGGCCGCCTCATCCGCGATTACGACGGCACATGGGACGGCATCAGCGGCGAAAGCATCGCCCGCATGCGCGCCCAGAACAAGTTCCGCACCGGCCTCGACGTCGCACGCTACACCGCGCGTATCATGCGCGCCGACATGGCCGCCTATGACGCCGATCCCGCGAACTACACCCAGTCCTTGGGCTGCTGGCACGGCTTCATCGCGCAGCAGAAAATGATCTCGATCAAGAAGCATTTCGGCACCGTCAAAGGCCGCTACATCTATCTCTCGGGCTGGATGATCGCGGCGCTGCGTAGCGAATTCGGTCCGCTGCCCGACCAGTCGATGCACGAAAAGACCAGCGTTCCGGCGCTGATCGAGGAAATCTACACCTTCCTCCGTCAGGCCGACGCGCGCGAACTCGGCGGCCTGTTCCGCGAACTCGATGCGGCGCGCGCCGAGGGTGACGAACTCAAGGCCAAGCAGATCCAGGCCGCGATCGACAATCACGAAACGCACGTCGTGCCGATCATCGCCGACATCGACGCGGGCTTCGGCAACGCCGAGGCGACCTACCTCCTCGCCAAGAAGATGATCGAGGCCGGCGCCTGCGCGCTGCAGATCGAAAATCAGGTCTCGGACGAAAAGCAGTGCGGGCATCAGGACGGCAAGGTCACCGTGCCGCACGAGGATTTCATCGCGAAGATCCGCGCCTGCCGCTACGCCTTCATGGAACTCGGCGTCGAGGACGGGATCATCGTGACGCGCACCGACAGCCTCGGCGCGGGCCTCACCAAGCAGATCGCCTTCACGAAGGAACCCGGCGACCTTGGCGACCAGTATAACAGCTTCCTCGATTGCGAAGAGGTCGACGGCGCGGGCAACCCCGGCGACGTCCTGATCAACCGCGACGGCAAGCTGGTGCGCCCGAAGCGCCTGCCCTCGAACCTCTATCAGTTCCGTTCGGGAACCGGCGAAGATCGTTGCGTTATGGACTGCATCGCTTCGCTGCAGAACGGCGCCGACCTGCTGTGGATCGAGACCGAAAAGCCGCACATCGAACAGATCGCCGGCATGGTCGACCGCATCCGCGAAGTCGTCCCCAACGCGAAGCTCGCGTACAATAATTCGCCGAGCTTCAACTGGACGCTGAACTTCCGCCAGCAGGTGTTCGACGCGTGGGAGAAGGACGGCAAGGACGTCAGCGCCTATGACCGCGCCAAGCTGATGAGCGTCGATTATGACGGCACGCCGCTCGGCGACGAAGCCGACAACCGCATCCGTACCTTCCAGCGCGATTCGGCGAAGCGGGCGGGGATATTCCACCACCTGATCACGCTGCCGACCTATCACACCGCGGCGCTGTCGACCGACAATCTCGCCAAGGAATATTTCGGCGAGGAAGCGATGCTGGGTTACGTCAAGGGCGTCCAGCGCGCCGAGATCCGCCAGGGCATCGCCTGCGTGAAGCACCAGAATATGAGCGGAAGCGACATCGGCGACGATCATAAGGAATATTTCGCCGGCGAAGCGGCCCTCAAAGCCGCAGGCAAGGACAACACGATGAACCAGTTCGCCGCGTAAACAAGTTAGACGCGGGGGCCCGTTGCAACCCCCGCGTCGCCCATCTTGGCGCGGGGGCCAGCGACCCGACCCCCGTGCCTCCCGAGCTTTCCTGGGGAGGAAAGCCTGTCCGTCGGAAGCCCTTGCGCTTCCGGCGGACATTTTTATTGCGGCAATGCCGCTTCTTCCTCGCGCGTCTTGACCAGCGACCAGATGATGCCGCCTGCGATCAAGGCTACCGTCACGCCTAGGCTGACCAGCGGCGGGAATTTCGCTCCGCCCAGCACGAAGTCGGCAACGAAGATTTTCGATCCGATAAAGATCAGCACCAGCGCGAGCGCATATTTGAGGTAGTGGAAGCGGTGGACCATCGCCGACAGCGCAAAATAGAGCGCGCGCAGGCCAAGGATCGCCATGATATTCGACGTGTAGACGATGAAAGTGTCGGTCGTGATCGCGAAGATCGCCGGCACGCTATCGACCGCGAACACAAGGTCGGCGAGGTTGATCACGACGAGCGCGAGGAAGAGCGGCGTCGCGGCGAGGACGATCTTGCCGGTCTTCGTATCGGGCACGCGCACGAAGAATTTTTCGCCGTGCAGTTCCTCGGTGATCGGCATCCGGCGCGAAAGCCATTTGACCACCGGGTTGCCCTTCACGTCCATCGGCTTTTCGCTCGCGAACAGCATCTTCACGCCGGTGAACACGAGGAACGCGGCGAAGATATAGAGCAGCCAGCCATATTCGGTGACGAGCGCCGCGCCGCCCGCGATCATGATGCCGCGCAGCACGATCACCGCGACGATGCCCCAGAGGAGCGCGCGATACTGGTAGCGCGGCGGGATCGCGAAGGTCGTGAAGATCAGCGAGATGACGAAGATATTGTCGATCGACAGCGCCTTCTCGATGAAGAAGCCGGTATAATATTGCAGGCCGGCCTCGCCGCCCTTCGCGGCCCAGACCCACGCGCCGAACGCGGTCGCGATACCGATGTAGAGCGCCGAGAGCTTCAAGCTCTCGCCGATCCCCATCTCCTTGTTTTCCTTGTTGAGAATGCCAAGGTCGAAGGCGGTGAGCGCGATAACGAGCGCGATGAACGACAGCCAGAACCAGGCCGGGGTGCCCAGCCAGTCGGCAAACAGAAATTCCATGGTGATTTCCCTGGATATGCCGAGCGCGCCGCCTTTCGGCAGCGTGCTCGGTCCTTAGTTATGATGGATTAGCGCGCGAGCGCCGGGCGCAGCGCGGGCCGCCCCAAAGAAGCCAGGGTCAGCGCGGCAAGCCGCTCCTTCACCGCGAGCTTCAGCGTTTTCAGGCGCAGCAATCGGAACGGATCGGCGCCGCGCCGGCGCACCTCGCGGCGCTCGGCATCGTCGAGTTGGCGATGCAGCACGGTCAGACGATAAAGATTGGGATTCAAAGTCATACAGGGCCTCCTGATTGAGAAATCAAGCAGGTGACGCCGATGCCGGGACCCCGGAAACAGGGGGGAGATAGGGCCAGAGCATCGGAGTCACCCGATGCGGTCCGACATCACGTGGCGGGATATGTCCCGCCGACGCCAGAGGGGCCCGGCCCGCATTTCTTCTATTTAGGGTGTCGCCCCGCCGCTTGCAAGTCCCCCGGCGCCCCGGCACGCTGCGATGAACGAAAGAGGAGGGTTTGCATGAGCGTGCTTGTCGAAAGCGATGGCCCCGTTACGATCGTCACCATCGACCGCCCGGCGCGCCGTAATGCGGTCGATCCCGATACCGCCGTCGCATTGCGGAATGCCTTCGCGGCCTTCGCCGCCGACGAAAATGCGCGCGTCGCGATCCTGACCGGCAGCGACGGGCATTTCTGCGCGGGCTTCGACCTCAATGCGGTCGGCACGTCGCGCTACGACCCCGATGGCCCCGGGCCGATGGGACCGACGCGCATGCTGCTCGACAAGCCGGTGATCGCCGCGGTCGAAGGACACGCGGTCGCCGGCGGGCTCGAACTCGCGCTCTGGTGCGACCTGCGCGTCGCGGCGACGAGCGCGGTGTTCGGCGTCTATTGCCGCCGCTGGGGCGTGCCGCTGATCGACGGCGGCACCGTGCGCCTGCCGCGCATCGTCGGCCAGGGCCGCGCCCTCGACATGATCCTGACCGGCCGCCCGGTTGCCGCCGACGAGGCGCAGCGCATCGGCCTCGCCGACCGCGTCGTTGCCGACGGCCAGGCGCTTGTCGCCGCGATCGAGCTGGCGAAACAGATCGCCGCCTTCCCGCAAATCTGCATGAACAGCGACCGGCTCAGCGCGTATCGCCAGTGGGATTTCGACATCGAAGGCGCGCTCGCACACGAAGCGCATGCCGGGGTTGCCGCGCTCCGCGAAGGCGCGGCGGCGGGGGCCAAACGCTTTACCGAAGGCGCCGGCCGCGGCGGCAGCTTTGCCGCCTTCAAGGAGGAATGAAAAAGATATGGATTGCCACCGCGCGGCACGTTTCCGCATCGCGAAAAGGACAAGGCGACCGCCCGGGGGCAAGCCCGGGCGGTCGAAGTGGGAGGGGCATTGTCTGCGCGCGTGCGAAGTCCGCAACTTTGCGGAACGCGCGGGGCGTCAGGGTTGATTGGTATGTTAGCGCCACGCGATGCCGGCGGTGCAAACCGACCCGCGATCAATCGATGCGATTAAAACGCGTCGTTTCCAATTTTTGACGATTGTCGCTGGACCAGACAATCGTTTCGGTCATGGATTTCAGATCCTTGGCGACGGTGTAGACGCGCGTCGACACCCGCGCCCCGGCCTTTCCCAGTGTCATGACCAATGTGTCCGGCGCCGGCTGACGCAAGGCAACACTGTCGATGAAATCCATATTTCCGGTGATCGGTACGGGGACGCCGTCAAGAGCGGCGGTCGATTCCGAATGCCTGCTGGAGCCGTCGGGCGCGACGATTTCGACACGCGTTGTCCATTTGCCATCTTGCGATGGACGGAACGTCATCGTGACCCGTTGAGGGCGTTCCTTTTCCGGCATGAGCGATGCGTCCAGCGACCAGCTTCCGACCAGCGGCACCGGCTTGGATGCAGCGCTGTAAACGGCGTTCGGTGTTTCGACCTGATCGGCCGAAGGGGCGACTGCGACCATTAATCCGGCAGCGGCCATGGGTATTGCGATGAGCATGACGATCATTCCTTTCGAACCGCGAACCCCGACGGTCGCGGCATGCGCCAAGTCCTTCACGGCGGGGCGCTCTCTCGAAAGATCGATATTTTCGTCACAAGTTTTTTGGAGGTCCAGCAGGCGCGCCAATTCGCGGCTGCTGCCGACACCCGTCTTGCGGCGGGCGGAGCGCAAACGCTCGTTAATCGACGTTTCCGAACGGCCCAGACGCGCTGCGATGGTCTTTACGGTATGTCCAGCGACCAACAGGCGCAGAATTTCCATTTCCCGGTCAGTGAGGCATGCGGACAAGCCGGGAGCAGGTTCATTGAACGACATGTCCTTTGCTCACCACAGCCTCACGAGCAGGTCCATCCCAATTTATTTGGGAAACGGCAGCGCCGCTAGGTAAATGCCGAGTTGGTGCCCCCGCCGGGTTCGGTGTCTCTTAACCCTTCGCCATCAGCTTCATCGTCATCGCGGTCAGCGCCTCGGTCGCGGTCGAAATCACCGCGGGCGCATCGGGCGCCCAGAAGGGCGAATGAAGGCTCGGCAAGGTCCGCCCTTCCTTCTTCGCCGCGTCATATTCGGCCTGCGGCACCCCGCCGACCCAGACGATCAGACTTTTGATGCTCTTGTCCTCGCGCCCGAAGCGGCTGAAATCCTCGCCGCCCATCACCGGAGGCATCTGGACGACGCGATCGGCGCCGAAGCTCGTTTTCAGATACGCCGCCATCTCTTCGGTGAATTCGGGGGTGTTGAAGGTCGAGGGCGTATATTCATTCTTGTCGACGCTCACGACGGGCATCTTGTCGTCGGGCATCCCCGCGGCGATCGCCTCGCCCTTCGCGATGCGCGCGATGCCGTCGAGAAGATGATCGCGCACTTCGTCGCTATAGCTGCGAACGGTGAGCTGGAGCTTCGCTTCGTCCGAAATAATATTATGCTTCGCCCCGGCATGGAAGCTGCCGACGGTCACCACCGCGCTGTCGAGCGGACTGATCTCGCGCGAGACGAGCGTCTGGAGCGCACCGACGATGCGGCTCGCGAGCACGATCGGATCCTTGGTTGTCTGCGGATAGGCGCCGTGTCCGCCGACGCCCTTCACCGTGATGTCGACGCTGTCGACATTGGCGAGCGCATAGCCCGGCGTGTAGCCGATCTTGCCTGCCGGGAACTGTGCGGCGTCGTGGAACGCCAGCACATACTCCGGCTTGGGAAAGCGCGTATAGAGTCCGTCGGCGAGCATCATCCGCGCACCCGCGCCGCGCTCTTCGGCGGGCTGGCCGATCATCACCAGCGTACCCGACCATTTGGCCTTGTTCGCGGCCATCAGCCGCGCGACGCCGACCCATGCGGTCATATGTGTGTCATGTCCGCAGGCATGCATCACGCCGGTTTCGACGCCCTCTTTGGTGGTCACGCGTATCTTCGACGCGCCGGGCAGCCCCGTCTGCTCGGTGACCGGCAGGCCATCCATGTCGGCGCGTACCAGCACAACCGGCCCGGGGCCATTTTCCATCACCGCGACGATGCCGGTACCGCCGACCTTTTCGGTGACCTTGAAGCCGAGCTTGCGCGCCTCGGCGGCGAGGATGCCCGCCGATCGGACTTCCATGAAACTGAGCTCGGGATTGGCGTGCAAATCCTTGTAGATCGCCATCAGCGACGGCATCTGCTTTTCGACCTCGCCGCCGAGCGTTTGCGCCGCGGCGGGCGCAGCAAGAGCCAGCGCGGCTGCGCTCGTCCACAAAATTCGCATGCTGTTTCCCCTGTTGTCTTTTAGCTCGCCGGGACCAGTTCGATCACGTCGAGTAAGGATTCATAGGCCGGTGCGGGCAGCACGAGCCGCCAGCGATTGTCGCCGATCCGCTCGATCAGCCCCGCCATGTCGCGCATCCGGTCGCTGCCGTAATTGACCGCCATCTTCTCGTCGCCGAGTTCGAGCGTGCCGAGAAAAATCTGGCGCTTCAGATTGTCGGGAAAGATCAGGCCGACGGGCCGCTGCGACCCCGAGATCTTGGTCAGGCTCGACAGTCCCTGTTCGGGCGCGACGCGGCACCGGAACCAGCCATAGCCGATATAGGCGAGATCGCGGCGCGCCTGCGCCCCGACCTTGACCGTCCGGCACCGGTAATCGCCGGCGGGCAGATGCGGATTGGGCAATGCCGCCATCGGTTGCAGCAGCACGCCTTCGCGGTCGATGTCGGCGCCAAAGCCTTTCGCGCGGGCATCGGCCAGTGCCGCCTGCCAGCTGCTGTACCAGCTGCGAATGCGCTCCTTGTCCTGCGTTGTCGCGGTGCCGCGCCATGTGCCCGTCTCCGCCGGAGCATCGGCGGCCGACGGCGGCACTGGCGGCACCGTTCGACAGGCGCTGACAGTCAAGCCCATCATCAGGGCTAAAATCAAATTGGTACGACCCCTCATTCTCCGTCACTCCCCGGTCCGGTTGCGTTAACCTTAGGAGGGCGAAGGAAATAGCTCAAGGGCGCAGCCGATCAGGCGGCCGTCCAGCCGCCGTCGACGCTGAGGTTCGCGCCGGTGATGTTGGCGGCCTCGTCGCGGGTCAGGAAGGATGCGATCGCCGCGACCTGCTCGACGGTCACGAACTGCTTCGTCGGCTGGCCCGCCAGCAGCACATCGTTGATGACCTGTTCGCGCGTCATGCCGCGCGCCTTCATCGTGTCGGGAATCTGGTTTTCGACGAGCGGCGTCCAGACATAGCCGGGGCTGATGCAGTTCACGGTGATCCCGGCATCGGCGACCTCGAGCGCGACGGTCTTGGTGAGGCCCGCGAGCCCGTGCTTGGCCGTGACATAGGCCGATTTGAACGGCGAGGCGACGAGCGAGTGCGCCGACGCCGTCGCGATGATCCGCCCCCATTTCTTCTTGCGCATGACGGGGACGGCATGGCGGATCGTGTGGAACGCGGCGGTCAGGTTGAGCGCGATGATCATGTCCCATTTCTCGACCGGGAAATCCTCGACCGGCGACACGAACTGCATGCCCGCATTGTTGACGAGAATGTCGACCCCGCCGAAATCCTTCTCGGCGCGCTGGAACATCGCTTCGATCTGCTCGGGCTTCGTCAGGTCGGCGCCGTCATAGGCGGCCTTCCCGCCGCTGATCGCTTCCAGCCCCTTGCGCTCGGCCTCGATCGCGTCGGCATCGCCGAACCCGTTAATGATGATCGACGCGCCCTCGGCGGCAAAGGCTTTGGCAATGCCGAGCCCGATGCCCGAGGTCGATCCGGTGACGAGGGCGGTCTTTCCTGTGAGGCGCATGCGATAGTCCTTTCGGTGGGGAGATTCAGGAAACGTCGGGTTCGGTCTTTGGTCGCAATGCATTCGATTGCACCGCAAAACTGTCCGACCGGCCTTCGGCGATGCTGTCGGCGAGCAGATGACCGTCCTTCATCGCGGCTTCGACCGCGTCGCGACCGAGCGCCCAATTGACCTCCATCGTCGAGCGCGAAAATTCGAAATCGCGCGCGCCGGTCTGCCATGACGGCGGTTCGTGGATCAACTGGACGACGTTGAGCGCCTTGCAGTCGACCATCTTGCGCACCGCCTTGACCTCGGACAGGTCGGCGAACTCGAGCGGCAATTTCTGCAGCATCCGGTCGATCAGCCGGTGTTCCTTGCGCCGCCGCACCAGTCCGTCCGAAATGCGGCGCGTCCGGCTGGAAAAGCGGATGTCCTTTTCGCGCGACCAGGCTTCTTCCATGTCGTGCGGGCGATCCCCGCGCGCGGGGAACAGGTCGACCTGAAACACCAGCATATCCTCGTTCGCCGATTCGACGACATGTTCGAGCGGAGTGTTCGACACGAGGCCGCCGTCCCAATACCATGTCCCGTCGATCTCGACCGGCGGCAGACCGGGCGGCAGCGCGCCCGAGGCGAGGATATGCCGCGCGTCGAGCGTTTCGAGCTTCGTGTCGAAATAGCGGAAATTGCCGGTCTCTACCGCAACTGCGCCGACCGACAGCCGCACCTTGCCGTTGTTCACCCGGTCCCAGTCGACCAGCCGGTCGAGTGTCTGGGCCAGCGGCGCGGTGTCGTAGAAACTGACCGCTTCGGGCGTCTGCCGCTCGGCAAAGGCGGGCGGCGGGAAGCGCGGGGTAAAGAAGCCGGGGACGCCGAACGCCGCGACCTGCCCCGCCGCCGCCATATGCGTCCACTCGCGCGCCCAGTCGCTGTCGACCGTCGGCAGCGAGGGCAGCTCCGACGACACGCCTTCCCAGAATTCGCGCATCTTGCCCACGGCCTGATCGCGTTCGTTCCCTGCGATGATCGCGGCATTGACCGCGCCGATTGAAATCCCCGCCACCCAGTCGAGCTCGATGCCGAGATCGATCAGCGCCTCATACACCCCCGCCTGAAACGCGCCGAGCGCGCCGCCGCCCTGCAGGACAAGCACGACGAGGTCGGGAAGCGGAAGCGCGGCGCGGGCGGCACGGCGTGGCATGGACTCGGGGGATCCTTGATTGGCGGGTGCAAGATTTGTGCACCGCAACACAGCCTATTGCAATGGCTCGATTATATGCGAAGCCCCTTCCAATTGCCCGGCGCTGCTGTAACACTCGCGCCGAGACGACCATTTACCGGTGGAGAAGCCCCATGCGCCTCGACGACTATGATCCCGGTGACGACATCCGCGACCTGGGCCGCGGTAGCGGCGGCGGTTTCGGCGGCGGTGGGGGCGGCGGTCTCGGCGGGCTTCTCATCGGATTTCTGCCGATGCTGCTCGGGCGCAAGATGGGTTGCGGCACGATCCTGCTGATCGGTGCGGCCGCTTTCTTCCTTCTCGGTCCCGGCGCCAATATGCTCAGCAGCGGCGGCGGCACCGCCGATCCGGCCGTGGACAGCCGTAGCGGCGCCAATGTTGCCTGCGATACCGCGAGCGAACGCTTTGCGTGCAACGTATTCGGATCGACGCATACGGTGTGGGAGGGTCTGATCACCGGCTATCGCAAGCCGACGCTCAATTTCTATGAACAATCGACGCGCAATTCGGGCTGCGGCGCCGCAAGCTCGGCGATGGGCCCCTTCTATTGTCCCGCCGACCAGGGCGTCTATCTCGACACCAGCTTCTTCCGCGAACTCGAACAGAAATTCGGCGCCGCGGGCGACGCGGCACAAGCCTATGTGATCGCGCACGAGGTCGGCCATCATATCCAGACGATCAGCGGCATTTCGGATCAGGTCCGCCGCGCGCAACAGCGCGCCTCGCAGGCCGAAGGCAATGCGCTGCAGGTCCGCATGGAGCTTCAGGCCGATTGCTACGCCGGCGTCTGGGCGGCGCGCGCCAGAAACAGCGCGGGCCAGCCGGTCATGGAAGAGGGCGACATGGAAGAAGCGATGCGCGCCGCGAACGCGATCGGCGACGACACGCTGATGCGCTCGGCGGGGCAGCGGCCGGTGCCCGAAAGCTTTACCCACGGCACGAGCGAACAGCGCATGAGCTGGCTGCGCCGCGGCCTGCAATCGGGGGATCCGCGCCAGTGCGACGCGTTCGGCGCGGCCGGCTGATCGCAGCGCTCGCGGCGGCACTCGCCGCAGCGCTCGCGGCGGCACTCGCCGCAGCGCCCGCATCGGCCGAAACCCTCTATGTCCAAACCGGGCGACTGATCGACGGCGTCTCGGACGAGGTCCGTACCGGCCAGTGCATCACCGTCGAGGCCGAGCGCATCAAGGCGGTCGGCGCGTGCGGCAAGGCGCCCGATGGCGCGAGGGTCGTCGACTGGTCGGGCTTTACCGTCCTGCCCGGCCTGATCGATCTCCACACCCATCTCGCCGATCTCGGCCAGAGCGCCGACCTTGCCGCACCAATGAAGGCATCGCCCGCCGAAACCGCGCTCGTCGGCGCGCGCAACGCGCGCGTCACGCTGGGCGCGGGCTTCACCAGCGTGCGCGACGTCGGCACCTATCGCGGCCTGACCGACGTCACGCTGCGCAATGCGATCGAGCGCGGCGACGTGCCGGGGCCGCGCATGTGGGTCGCAGGCGCTTATCTCACCATCCCGAAGGGCGGCGGCGAACTCAACGGCGTGGTTCCGAACGAACAGCTGCCCCCCGACATGCGCCTCGGCGTCGCGGCGACGCCCGAGGAAGCGGCCGCGAAGACGACGTACCTGCTCGACCATGGCGCCGACTTCATCAAGACGATCGCGACGGGCGCGGTGCTCGCGATCGGCACCGAACCCGGCGCGCCCGAAATGACCGTCGAGCAGCTGCGCGCGGTCGTGAAGGTCGCGCATGCGCGGGGCAAAAAGGTCACCGCGCACGCGCACGGTGCGATCGGCATCCAGAACGCGATCAACGCGGGGGTCGACAGCATCGAACATGCCAGCCTGGCCGACGAGGCGACGCTGCAGCTTGCGAAAAAGCACGGCACCTGGCTCGCGATGGACATCTACAACGGCACCTATATCGACGAGGTCGGCACGAAAGAGGGCTGGCCCGAGGAATATCTGCGCAAGAACCGCGAGACGACCGATGCGCAGCGCGCCGCTTTCCGCCGCGCGGTCGAGCTGGGCGTCAACATCGGTTATGCGACCGACGCGGGCGTCTATCCGCACGGGCTCAACGCGCGCCAGTTCCGCAACATGGTCAAATATGGGATGACGCCGATGCAGGCGATCCAGTCCGCGACCGGGCGCGCGGCAGAGGAAATGGGGCGCGGCGACGTCGGCGCGATCCTGCCCGGCCGCTATGCCGATTTCATCGCGGTGAAGGCCGATCCGCTCGCCGACATCACCGTGCTCGAAAAGATCGACCATGTGATGAAGGGCGGCGCGATCGTCCGTTAGGAACCGACCTTTTCGGGCTTCCGCTTTTTCGCTTTTTCCGCCGCAAGCTTGCTGCCCGCCAGGGCAAGCTGCGCCTTGGCGACGCGCTCCGCGGCGTGCGCCTCGGCGCGCGCCAGCAGCAAGGCGAGATCTTCGCGGCTGATATCGAACGTTTCGCCCAGATCGGCAAGCGCGCCGTCGATATCGTCCATCAACAGCCCGACCGGCTCCTGCGGCACCGCCTTGCCGTCGACGGGCCGCGCGCGATGCGGATAGCTGTGCCCCGAAAAACGGTGGAACAGCATGCCGACGCCCACGAGGATGAGCGAATTGATGAGCACGGGCACAAGGAAATCGGCGACATGTCCCGAAAAGCTCTGCCAGCCGAGCACCGCGCTGAGCGCGACCGCGCCGCCCGGAGGATGCAGGCAGCGCGCGAGCGACATCATCAAGATGGCGGTCGAGACCGCCAGCGCGGCCGCGAAGGCGGGCTCGCCGATCGCCTGCGCCACGACCACGCCGAAGATGCCCGAAATGACGTTGCCGCCGACGATCGACCAGGGCTGGGCGAGCGGGCTCGCGGGCACGGCGAACAGCAGCACCGCCGACGCGCCGATCGGTGCGATGATCCACGGCATCGTGACCGGGAACATCGCCGCGCAGATCAGGCCGGCAAAGCTGATCCCGACGAGCGCGCCCACGCTGGCGACCACCCGGTCGCGCAGGCTCGCGCCCGCCAGCAGCGGTAAAAAAATCCGACTCGAATCCGGCTTCGCCACAGATATCTCCTTGAACGCGGCCCGATGGCGCATCGGACGCGGCGGCGCCAGAGAGGTTTGATTTATTATCGCCAAGCCCCGATTTTCAGCGGCAGCGGGGAATCGAGGCGATCCCGGTCGGTTCATCCTTGAACCCGCGCGGCGCATCGCTAAACCGCTTTCATGCGAAACCACATCCTGTCCAGCGCGATCGCGCTCGCCGCCGCTCTTTCCACCCCCGCTTTCGCCCGGCCGATGACCGAGGTCGACCTTGCGACCTTGAAGCGCGTCGCCGCGCCGACCGCATCGCCCGATGGGCGATGGGTCGTGTTCCAGATGACCGAGACCGAGGGTGCGACGTACAAGCGTTCGACCGGGCTGTGGCTCGTCGACCGCAATGCGAAGGACGCAAAGTCTGCCCAAATCGCCGACACCGCGGGCAAGAATGAAACCGCGCCCGCCTTCGACAAGGATGGCATCCTCTATTTCCTCTCGAACGCTTCGGGCAAAAGCCAGGTATGGCGGATCGATCCCAAGGCGGGCGCCGCGGCGACGCAGGTGACCGACACCCAGGCCGACGTGTCGGGCTTCAAGATCTCGCCCGACGCGGCGAAACTGCTCGCGTGGGGCGATATCGCGAAGGAATGCACCGATTTCGGCTGCGACGCCAAGGACAAGGGCGCGCTCCCTGGCCCGGGCAGCGGCCGTCTGTACAAGGATGGCGCGGGCTTCGTCCGCCACTGGGACGAGTGGGAAACCCCCGGCACCTATAGCCGCCCGTTCGTTTTCAACCTCGCAGGCGGCAAGGCCAGCGCGGCGCGCCCGGTCGACGCGGGCCTGATCGGCGACAGCCCGTCGAAGCCGTTCGGCGGCGGCGAGGAATTGGCGTGGGGCGCCGACAGCCGCACGGTCTTTTTCACGCTGCGCAAGGCCGACCGGAACGAGCCGATGTCGACCAATCTCGATATCTACAGCTGGCTGGTCGACAGCCGGATGATGCCGACGAACCTGACGCAAGACAATCAGGCGACCGACACCCTCCCCACCCCCTCGCCCGACGGCAAATGGCTCGCCTATGCCGCGATGGCACGGCCGGGGTATGAAGCCGACCGGCAGGTGCTGATGCTGCGCAATCTCGAAAGCGGCGAGACGAAGAAGCTCACCGACGCGTGGGACCGCTCGGTCGGCTCGATCGCGTGGGCGCCCGACGGCAAGTCGCTTTATGTCACCGCGCAGGACACGCTCGACCACCCCGTTTTCCGCGTCGATGCCGCGAGCGGCAAGGTCGAGAAGCTCAAGGCGTCGAACGAGGCCTTCGACGGCAATATCGGCGATGTTGCGCCGCTTCCCGGCGGCGCCCTCCTCTATTCGCGCAACAGCGCGCTCGCGCCGACCGACCTGTTCGTCCGCGATGCCAAGGGCAAGGTGAAGCAGCTCACCGCGGTCAACGCCGCGCGCCTCGCCGAGTATGACGCGGTCGAACTCGACCGCGTCCAGTTCGCGGGCGCGAATGGCGACAAGGTGTGGGGCATGATCGTCAAGCCCGTCAGCCCGGCCCAGAAGCTGCCGGTCGCCTTCATCGTCCACGGCGGCCCGCAGTCGAGCTTCGGCAACAGCTGGTCGACACGTTGGAACCCGCGCGTGTTCGCGCAGCAGGGCTATGGCGTCGTCACCGTCGATTTCCACGGCTCGACGGGTTACGGTCAGGCGTTCACCGACAGCATCAACAAGGATTGGGGCGGCAAGCCGCTCGAGGATCTGAAGCTCGGCCTCGCCGCGGCGGGCAAGCAGGATGCACAGCTCGACATAACCAACGCCTGCGCGCTCGGCGCCTCCTATGGCGGTTACATGATGAACTGGATCGCGGGTCAGTGGACCGACGGCTTCAAATGCCTCGTCCAGCACGACGGCGTGTTCGATCTGCGCGCGATGGCGTTCGAGACCGAGGAGCTATGGTTCGACGAATGGGATCATGGCGGTCCGTGGTGGGAACGCACCGATCCTGAAAAGTGGAACCCGGTCAATCATGTGGCCAAGTGGAAAACCCCGATGCTGGTGATCACCAGCGAGAAGGATTTCCGCATCCCCTACAGCCAGGGTCTTGCGGCTTTCACCGCGCTTCAGCGCCGGAATATTCCGTCGCAGCTGCTCGTCTTTCCCGACGAAAATCATTGGGTGTTGAAGGGCGCGAACAGCGTCCAGTGGCACCAGACGGTGTTCAACTGGCTGGGCAGCCATCTGAAGAAATAGACCAACCTCTCCTTACCTCGTCACCCCGGACTTGATCCGGGGTTCCGCTTTTTCCTTCCAAGACGGAAAAGCGGGATGCCGGATCAAGTCCGGGGTGACGAGAGATAGCGACCGTTTAAGCGATCACCCCCTTGCCGCCTCGCGCCCCGGCTGGCAAAGGCGCCCGGCTATGCCGATGGAAAAAACGTTCGATCCCGCCGCTATCGAGGCGAAATGGGCCCATGAATGGGAAAGCCGCGGGCTGTTTCGCCCCGCGCGTCCCGATGCGACACCCTTCACGATCGTCAACCCACCGCCGAACGTCACCGGCGCGCTGCACATCGGCCATGCGCTCGACAACACGTTGCAGGACGTGCTCGTCCGCTACGAGCGCCTCCGCGGCAAGGACGCGCTGTGGGTCGTCGGCATGGATCATGCCGGCATCGCGACGCAGATGGTGGTCGAGCGCCAGATGGAAGAGCGGCAGGACAAGCGCACCAATTACAGCCGCGAGGATTTCATCGACAAGGTGTGGCAGTGGAAGGCCGAAAGCGGCGGCCAGATCACCGGCCAGCTCCGCCGCCTCGGCTGCTCGATGGACTGGAGCCGCGAGCAGTTCACGATGGACCCGCATTTCACCGCCGCGGTGGTCAAGGTGTTCGTCGACCTCCACAAAAAAGGTCTGATCTACCGCGACAAAAGGCTCGTGAACTGGGACCCGAAGCTCAAGACCGCGATTTCAGACCTCGAGGTCGAGACGCACGAGATTCAGGGCGGCTTCTGGCACTTCAAATACCCGCTCGCCGACGGCGTGACGCTCGACGATGGGCGCGACCATATCGTGGTCGCAACGACGCGCCCCGAAACGATGCTCGCCGACATGGCGGTCGCGGTGCACCCTGACGATGCGCGCTACAAGAGCGTGATCGGCAAGGACATCCTCCAGCCGATCACCGGTCGCCGCTTCAAGGTCGTCGCCGACGAACATGCCGACCCCGAGCTGGGGTCGGGCGCGGTGAAGATCACCCCGGGGCACGACTTCAACGACTTCGACGTTGGCAAGCGCGCGGGGTTCAAGGCCGGCGAGATGCTCAACATGCTCGATGGCGATGCGAACGTCATCCAGACCGCCGACGGGCTGATCCCCGCCGAATATCTCGGCCTCCACCGCTTCAAGCGCGATGGCAAGGACGGGGCGCGCGAACTGGTCGTGCAGCGGATGAAGGAGCAGGGTTTCCTCATCCCGCACACCGACAAGGACGGCGGTGAGCATGACGCCGAGCCGCGCACGATCCAGACGCCGTTCGGCGACCGCGGCGGCGTGGTGATCGAACCCTGGCTGACCGACCAATGGTATGTCGACGCCGAAACGCTGGCGCAGCCGCCTATGGCCGCAGTCCGCGACGGGCGCATCAACATCGTCCCCAAGACGTGGGAAAAGACCTTCTTCAATTGGATGGAAAATATCCAGCCGTGGTGCGTGTCGCGCCAGCTCTGGTGGGGTCACCGGATTCCCGCCTGGTATGGGCCCGTCAAAGACGGCGATGAGCATTACAGCCTAAATCCTTCTTCTGCTGATCGCCGGAAAATATTCGTGGCAGAAAATGAGGCCGAAGCGCTCAATCAGGCCGCCGAATATTATGGGTCCGACGCACAAGTTGTCATCGCTGATGAAGTGAACGAGCCGGGAGACCGGCGGCTTGCGGGCTACATCTCGTATGGCGGTGCGAAAATCGCGCTGCATCGTGACGAGGACGTTCTCGACACCTGGTTCTCCTCCGCCCTCTGGCCCTTCGCCACGCTGGGCTGGCCCGACGACACCGAGCTTCTGAAGCGCCACTACCCCAACGACGTCCTCGTCTCCGGCTTCGACATCCTCTTCTTCTGGGATGCGCGCATGGCGATGCAGGGGATGGAGTTCATGTCTGACGTGCCGTGGAAGACGCTCTATCTCCACGGCCTCGTCCGCGCGCCCGATGGCGCGAAGATGTCGAAGTCGAAGGGCAATGTCGTCGATCCGCTCGGGCTGATCGACCAGTACGGCGCCGACGCGCTGCGTTTCTTCATGTCGGCGATGGAAAGCCAGGGCCGCGACATCAAGATGGATGACGCGCGCCTCGCGGGCTATCGCAACTTCGCGACCAAGCTCTGGAACGCCGCGCGCTTCTGCGAAGCCAATGGCATTTCGGCGTCGACCAGCTTCGAAGCGCCCGCCGCGACGCTGCCGGTCAACCGATGGATCATCGGCGAGGTCGCCGGGACCGTCGCCGCGATGGAGACCGCCTTCGCCGCCTATCGCTTCGACGAGGCCGCGAACGCGATCTACAGCTTCGCATGGGACCGCTTCTGCGACTGGTATCTCGAACTGATCAAGGGCGCGATCGACGACGAGACGAAAGCGGTCGCGGGCTGGGTACTCGACCAGATCCTTGTCATGCTCCACCCCTTCATGCCCTTCATCACCGAAGAGCTGTGGACGGGGCTCGGTGACCGTGCCGATTATCCGCTGATCACCGCGAAATGGCCTGCGCCAGCAGCGGTGCGCGATGCCGACGCCAGCGCCGACATCGACTGGCTGATCAAGCTCGTCAGCGAGCTGCGCACCGCAAAGGCCGAACTCGGCCTGCCCCCGGGCGCGCGCCTCACCGCGCATTTCCCGGCGTCGCTCAAGGGCCGCACCGACAAGCTCGCGGCGCAACTCGATCGCCTCGCGCGCCTCGAAGCCATCAGTTTCGACCCCGCACCCGCGGGCGCATCGGCCCAGCTCGTCGTCGAGGGCGAGACGATCACCGTCCCGCTCGAAGGCGTCATCGACATCGCGGCCGAACGCGACCGGCTGACCAAAGCGCTCGCCGCCGCGGCGAAGGAACGCGACGGCCTTGCGGGACGCCTGAACAACCCGTCGTTCGTTGAACGCGCCAAGCCCGAAGCGGTCGAAAAGGCGCGCGCCGACCACGCCGCCAAGGAGGCCGAGGCCGACCGCCTGACCGCCGCATTGGCGCGGCTGGGTTGAGCGAAGAGGCGCCCGTCACGCCGACTCCGGTCGCCGCGGCGGCCGACCCCGCCGCAGGGCCGATCCCGCCGCGCCAGACCGCGCGCGACGGGCGCATGGACCTGACCCACGGGCCGATCACCAAGACGCTGATCCTCTTCGCGCTGCCGACGCTCGCGTCGAACATCCTCCAGACGCTCTCGGGCTCGGTGAACGCGATCTGGGTCGGGCAGTTCCTCGGCGAAAGCGCGCTCGCCGCAACCGCCAATGCGAACATCATCATGTTCCTGATGTTCGGCGCCTTCTTCGGCTTCGGCATGGCGGCGACCGTGCTGATCGGCCAGTCGATGGGCCGCGGCGATATCGACGCCGCGCGCCGCGCGACCGGCGGCGTGATCGGCCTCGCGCTCATCTTCTCGGTCGTCATCGCGATTGTCGGCTGGTTCGCGTCGGACCAGATATTGCGCTGGCTCGAAACCCCGCCCGAAGCCTTTGCGCTCGCGCATGATTATCTGCGCGTCACCTTCCTCGCGGTTCCCGCTTCGATGCTGTCGGTGACGCTGATGATGGCCTCGCGCGGCGCGGGCGACGCGGTGACGCCGCTCCGCTTCATGATCCTCGCGGTGGTGCTCGACATCGTCTTCAACCCCGTTCTGATCCTCGGCCTCGGCCCCTTCCCGCGCCTCGGCATCGCGGGCAGCGCGCTGGCCACGGCCGTCGCGGGGACGATCAGCCTCGCGGGGATGATCGGCTGGTTCTACGCCAAGAACCACGTGCTGCGCCTGCGCGGACATGAACTGTCCTACCTGCTTCCCAAATGGTCGGAGCTGCGCTTCATCATCGGGCGCGGCCTGCCGATGGGCGCGCAGATGCTCGTGATCTCGGGCGCCGGGCTCGTCATGGTCGGGCTCGTCAATCGCGAAGGGCTCGTCACTGCCGCCGCCTATGGCGCGACATTGCAGCTGTGGAACTACATCCAGATGCCCGCGCTCGCGGTCGGCGCCGCGGTCAGCTCGATGGCGGCGCAGAATATCGGCGCCGGACGCTGGGACCGCGTATCGAGTGTCACGAACAGCGGCATCGCGATCAATCTTGCGATGACCGGCGTCCTGATCGCCCTGCTCCTGGCTTTCGACCGCGCCGCGCTCGCGCTCTTCCTCGGCAGCGAAAGCCCGGCAATCGAGGTCGCGCGCAATATCCAGCTGATCGCGACCTGGACCTTCCTGCCCTTCGGCACGACGATCGTGCTGATCAGTACGCTGCGCGCCAACGGCTCGGTCGTGCCGCCGCTCGTCATCCTGTTCCTGTCGATGTTCCCGATCCGCCTTGGCATCTATTATTTCGGTTATCCGGCGGTGGGCAGCGACATCCTCTGGTGGAGCTTTCCGCTCTCGTCGCTCGCCTCGCTGGCGATGGCGATGGCGATCTACCGGCGCGGCAACTGGCGCCGCGCACTGCCGCAACCGGCGGGCTGACCGGCCTTCTGCTTTCGACCAAGGTGCGCGCAGCTTCGACTGGCGGTCCGGTGCCCGCTAGCCATCGATCGGTATTTGGCGCTAAAGCAGGCATAATGAATATCTCAAACCGCAAGGATGCGCTGCGCGATCAGCGCGCGAAAATGTTGGCAGCGGCGCCCGACTGGCGCGCCTCCGACGCCCGCGTGAACCCCCGGGTCGCGATTGGATCGATCATCGCGATGTGGGCGATCTATTTCCTGATCACCTCGGTGCTCGCGATGCTGACCGGCGTGCCCGAGCAATGGCCGTCCGCCGGCCGCCGCGCGATCGTCGTCGTCGCCGGTATCTTGTGTACCTTTGTCCTTTATCAACTGCTCCAGCGCGCCCAGCCCCAGAGTTTCGGCGCCCGGCTGGCGGCGGCCTTTGGCGCCGCGGTCCCGCTCGTGATCATCTATGCCACGGTCAATCTGATGGTTTTCTATTATTGGTTTCCGGTTTCCGACAGCGCCAAGATCGTCGAGGAAATGCAGTCGAAATATTCGGTCGCGTGGGAAACGATGCTGATCCTCGACAGCTCGATCCGCTGGTATTTCTTCTTTGCCGTCTGGGCCGCGCTCTATGTCGCGTTCGGCTATGCCAACGAGATGCGGGCTCTCGAACGCCGCGCCAACCATTTCCGAATGGAGGCACAGACCGCGCAGCTCCGCGCGCTGCATTACCAGGTCAATCCGCACTTCCTGTTCAACACGCTCAATTCGCTGTCGACCCTCGTGCTCAAGGGATCGAAGAGCGAGGCCGAGACGATGATCATGAATCTCGCGTCCTTCCTGCGATCGAGCCTCGCGGTCGATCCCGAGCAGCTCGTCAGTCTCGACGAGGAAATTGCGCTCCAGCGGCTCTATCTCGACATCGAGCAGACCCGCTTCCCCGATCGCCTGCAGGTCGAAGTCGCCATGCCGAAAGAGCTGGAAAACGCCTGCGTTCCCGTGCTGATCCTGCAACCGATCATCGAGAATGCGATCAAATATGGCGTCGCACCAAGCAAGGGGAAGATCGCGGTCCGCCTCACCGCCAGCGCCGAATACGGCCTGCTGGTGCTGCGCATCGAAAACGACATCGATCCGAAGGCACCCGCCCCCGCCTCGGGAACCGGCCTCGGCCTCGGCAATGTGCGCGAACGCCTGCTGACCCGCTATGGCCCCACCGCAGGATGCGAATGGGGTCCTTCGGACAACGGCGGCTTTGTCGTATCGCTGTGGCTGCCATTAGCTCGGGAGGCTTGCTGATGATCCAGACTCTTCGCACCCTGATCGTCGATGACGAACCGCTGGCGATCGAACGATTGCAGATATTGACCGGGCAACAAGACGGCGTCTCGCTCGTCGGCACCGCGAGCGACGGCGCCTCGGCGCTCCGCATGGTCGATGCCCTCGCGCCCGACCTCGTGCTCTGCGACATCGCGATGCCCGATCTCAACGGGCTGGAGGTCGCCGCGGCGATCGAGGGGCTCGACAACCCACCCGCGGTCGTCTTCGTTACCGCCTTCGACCGTTATGCGGTGGCGGCGTTCGACGTTGCCGCGGTCGATTATCTGCTCAAGCCCGTGTCGCCCGACCGCCTCGCCCGCGCGCTGTCGCGCGTGCGCGAATGGCGCGCGACCGAGCGTGCGCCGGCGCAAAAAAGCAGATGGATCAATGAATTCTGGGTCCAGAACCGCGGCGAGATGCTGCGCATCGATGCCGGACAGGTCGATTTGATCGAGGCCGAGCGCGACTATATGCGCCTGCATGTCGGCGGCCGCAGCTGGCTGATCCATCAGACGATCAAATCGCTGGAAGCGCGCATGAACCCCGATCAGTTCATGCGCATCCACCGGTCGAAAATGATCCGCCGCGAAGGCATCGTCGGATTGAAGCACCATGGCGACGGCGCGTGGAGCGTCGACCTGGGCGAAGGCGGCGTCCACCGCATCGGACGCACCTATCTCCACGATGTAAAGGCTATCATGCACGCCTGAACAAAAAAAGCGGCCATGCCGCAAGGGCATGACCGCCTTTCGGGACAAACATACGGCGGGGTTGGTCAGGGCGCGGCGGCGACGACAATCCGGCCGCGATCGGCCAGGCGGGCGCTTTCGCCGTTGAACAGGCCGGCCAGTTTCACATCGGCGTCGGCCATCGCGCTGTCCTCGCAGCGATTGGCAACGGCACGTTCGCGAAGGCCCTGCCGGTAGTGCAGACGGGTGCCGCACACTTTCTGAACGGCAAATTTGACGCGGGCGTTCAGCCGCTCGCGGCCGTCGGCGCTCGACAGGTTCAGGTCATCGTAACGCACGACGACGGTATGCCGCTCGCCATCGTCTTCGGCCGCGGCCGGAACCGCAAAACCGCCCAGCGCAACCGGCGCTGCCAGCAGGAAAGAAAATTTCGCCATGGGGGAGTCCTCTCTTCAAAAAGGATGCGGGATACCGGTTGGCGGACCGGGGAGACCGTCTTCCGATATCCCGCAAAGGGGTGATACCCCCTGGACGTCATGAGAATCGCCTTTGGATCGATCGGGGCGGACAGCCGCTCGATTGACAGACGAAGCGCGTCGATCCGTCGACGAATGGCCGGCTGCGGGGCAATATCATGGCGCCGGGCTTGCATCCGGCGCATGTTCATGGCCAAATTGACCGATGGCGAGGAAATTATCTTTCGCTGCGAGTCGCCGCACGGGTGCGCGCCTGTTCCGTTGGTGGGCGCTCGCGCTCGCCGGGGTGACCGGCGGGGCTTTGCTGGGCGAAATGGCCGTCGGGACGCGATTGGGCCGCGGAACCGGCGAGCCCGTATCCTATTCGAACCTCAGCGCCAATCCGGACGCGCTGGCGCCGCAGGGCAGCGGGGCCGCGCCGTGCCTCGACTGCGCGGACAGCTACGGCGTCGCGATGCGGCTGCGGGCGCATCGCGACGACAGGATGCGTGATGACGCTTTTCGCGAACTGGGGGCGATCGACGTCGACCCGCCGATCCTGGCCGATGCCGACGACGACTATCGATATGGCGGCCGTTTTCCCGACCCGGAGCCACCCGCAGCGGCGATGGACGAAGGCCGACTCGCCGCCGCGCCAACCGGCGATCCCTCACCGCCCGACACGACAGCGGAACCGGTGCCCGCCGAATATTGACGCCTTAGCGCGGCGGCGTTGTCGTCGGCGCGGCGCAGCGGGTCGTGTCGCCGGCCTTGCACGCAGCAGCGTCGGCTTCCCATTTCATCCGCTCTTCGGCCGACATCGCGGCGACGCGCGCCTTCTCAGCCTCATAAGCGGCGGTTTCCTCGGTGAACACTTGCTGGTCGTGTGCGACCTGCTGCTGCGCCGCCGACACTTCCTGTGCATAGACCGTGTTGTCGGACCTGGCGCGCGCGGCCTGTTCGGCGTTGAGCCGGGCGGTGTTCGACCGTTCTTCGGCCGTGGTGCCGTCCTTCATCGGTTTCGCCGTCGTCGCCGTATCGGCCGGCGTCTGGAAGGCCGCCGCCTGACCCGAGGCGAGCAGCGCGAGCGCGGCGGTGGCCGCCATCAAATTTCTGGTCATCGAAGCTTCTCCTTCACATCACATCTCTGCCGATCCAACGCTTTGCCCGATGGGCCGTTCCCGCCCCGAATTGACCTCCCCGATTTGACCTCGAGCGGGGCAAACGTCATGCTGATCCTCCTGACCATGTCCGATCGGCCGATCATTTGCCAGCATCTCCGAAGCATCCCCTCAATCGCCCGGTGTTTTTCACGCCGCTCGCCGTGCTTCTCGCCGCCGTTGTCCTCAGCCTTTGGCAAGGGGCCGCTGTCGTCGCGGCCGAGACGGCGATCAACGACTGGATATTGCGCTATTTCTCCCCGCTCTTCGCCTGGGCGGGGATCGGCTTTCTTGCGCTCCTTGCGGGCATTGCCGTTTCGCCGCTCGGCGGGCGGATCATTGGCGGCCCAGCCGCAAAGCCGATATTGACCCGATGGCGCTGGTTCGCGGTGACGCTCTGCACGACGATCGCCACCGGCATCCTCTTCTGGGGCGCCGCCGAACCCCTCTTCCACCTCAACGACCCGCCCGCGATGCTGGGGCTCGAGGCGGGCAGCGATGCGGCGGCGACCTTCGCCATGTCGACGATGTTCCTGCATTGGACGCTGACGCCCTATGCCATCTACACCGTCGCGGGCCTCGCCTTCGCGCTCGTCTATTATAACCGCCGCGAACCCTTCAGCCTGTCGTCGCTGTTCGTTCCGCTGATCGGCCGGCGCGCGCATGGCCCGGTCGGCACCGGCATCGACATCATCTGCCTTTATGCGCTGGTCGCGGGCATGGCGGCGTCGCTCGGCGCCGGCCTGCTCGCGCTCGCGGGCGGGGTCGAGGGGATCGGCGGCTTCGACGGCGGCACGCCACTACGCTGGGCGATTGCAGGAGCGATCGTCGCCAGTTTCCTGATTTCCGCCGCGACGGGCCTGCAAAAGGGCATCGCAGGCCTCTCGGTGCTCAACACCTGGCTGTTCTTCGCGATCATCGCCTTTGTTCTGATTGCGGGGCCAACCGCCGAGATGATCGGCCTGTCGCTGCGCGGCACCGCCGACTATTTCCAGACCTTCATCCCTCGCAACCTCGGCCTCGACGTCGATACCGGCTGGCACCGGCAATGGACGATCTTCAACTGGGCCAACTGGTTCGCGTGGGCGCCGGTGACCGCGCTTTTCCTTGGCCGCCTCGCGGTGGGGTACAGCGTCCGCGCCTTCATTATGTACAACCTCATCCTGCCGTCGCTGTTCGGCGCAGTGTGGATGACGGCGATAGCCGGTGCGACGATCGCGTTCGACCAGCAGAGCGGCGCCAGCCTCTATGCCATCCTGACCGCGCAAGGCCCCGATCCGGTGTTGTTCCGGCTGTTCAGCGCGCTCGGCGGCGGCCCCGTCGTTGCCGGGATCGTGCTGTTCGCGATCTTCCTGTCCTATGTCGCGGGCGCCGACGCCAATGTTTCGGCGATGAGCGCGCTGTCGACGCATGGCATTACGCCCGACGCGCCCGAGGCCCCGCTGTGGGTTCAGGCGGTGTGGGGCATCACCGTCGGCTTGGTCGCAATCGTTCTGGTCGCGGGCGGCGGGATCGACGGCATCCGCATGATGTCGGTGCTCGGCGGCTTTCCCGCGCTGTTCGTCATTGTCGGCGCGGCGCTGTCGCTGGCCGTGATGGCGGTACGGGGACGGCACGAAGCCGCCCCCGCCCAATCCTGAGAAAGGGGTCTCAGGACTACCAGATCCGCGTGCGGTCCTCGGGCTTCAGATAATATTTGGCGCCCGCGGCGACGCTGAACGCCTTGTACCACGCATCGACGTTGCGCACAGGTCCAATGATGCGCCAGCGTGCGGGGCTGTGCGGATCGCTCGCGACCTGCTGTTTGATCGCGTCCTCGCGCTGCTTCGTCCGCCACGCCTGCGCGAAAGCGAGGAAGAAGCGCTGGTCGCCGGTCAGCCCGTCGATCACTGGCGCAGGCTTTCCCCCGAGCGACCGGCGATAGGCGTCATAGGCGACCTCGAGCCCCGCCAGATCGGCGATATTCTCACCCATCGTCAGCTCGGGGTTGATGAACGACCCCGGCGCCGCCTCATAAGTCGCATATTGCGCGCCGAACGCCTTGGCCTGGGCGTCGAAACGCGCCGCATCCTCGGGCGTCCACCAGTCGCGCACCGCGCCCTCGGCGTCGATCTTGCGCCCCTGATCGTCGAAGCCATGCGTGATCTCATGGCCGATGACGGCGCCGATCGCGCCATAGTTGACCGCATCGTCGACGTTCTCGCTAAAGTACGGCGCCTGCAAGATACCCGCCGGGAAGACGATCTTGTTCTCGAGCCCACCATTATAGGCGTTCACTTCCTGCGGGTTCATCGACCATTTCTTGCGATCGACCGGCTTGTTGAGATCCGACAGCGCATAGGCATATTCGAACGCCGCGCTGCGCTTCACATTGCCGTAGAGGTCGGCGGGATCGATCTTCAGCCCCGAATAGTCGCGCCATTTGTCGGGATAGCCGACCATCACGTCCATCTTCGCGAGCTTGGCTAACGCCGCGTCCTTGGTCGCGGGCGCCATCCAGCTGTTGTTCCGGATGCGGTCGCCCATTGCGAGTTTCAGGTTGGTGACGAGCACCTCCATCTTCGCCTTCGCGCTCGCGGGGAAATATTGCTTCGAATAGGTTTCGCCGACCAGCTCTCCAAGGCTGCCATCGACCAACGTCAGCCCGCGCTTCCAGCGCGGACGCAGCTCGCCGACGCCGCTCAGCGCCTTGGTATATTCGAAGCGGCTGTCGACGAACGCCTTCGACAGATAGGGCGCGGCATTGTCGGCGACATGGAACTGCTGCCACAGCTTGATCGTGTCGAGCGGGGTCTTGGCATAGAGCGCCGCAATGTCGCGGACCGCGGTCTTTTCGTTGACGATGATGCGTTTCTGCGGCGCGATGCCCGATCCCGCGAACCACGCCTTCCAGTCGAGCCCCGGGGCATAGGCCGCGAGCTCATCCGCCGACATCGGATTGTTGATCTTGCCGATGTCGCGGCGGTCGGCGATCGCCCAGCTGACCTTCGCGATCTCGGTTTCGAACGCCATGATCGCATCGGCCGCCTTTTCGGGATCGGCATTGCCCGCCATCTTCATCGTCCGCGCGATATAGGCGCGGTACGCGTCGCGCTGCGGCTTGAAGCTGTCGTTCAGATAATAGTCGCGCTCGGGAAGGCCGATCCCCGCCTGCCCCAGCCACAGCACGTTGACGGTTGGGTCGGCGGTGTCCGCGTAAGGCCCGCCGCTGACGATCGTCGAACCGAACGTCCCCTGCGTGCCGCCCATGAAGCGCGCCATCTCGCTCTTGTCCTTGATCGCCGCGACTGCGGCGATGTCGGCGAGCAGCGGCCTGGCGGCGAGCGCCTCGACGCGCGCCTCGTCCATGAAGCTCTGATACAGGCCGCCGACCTGGCTCGCCGCGGGCGCCCCCGCGACGACCGCGCGGAGCTGACGCTGGGTCAGGTTATAGACATCATAGTCCACCCCCGCCGAGGCCTGATCCGACGGAATCTCGGTGCGCGCAAACCAGCCGCCATTGGCGTAGCGGTCGAAATCGTCGCCGGGCTTCACCGACGGATCGCGCGCGTCGAGGTCGACACCCCATTTGCCGAAGGTCAGCGCCTTCAGCGATCCCGCCGACGAAGCGTCACCCTCCTCAGCCGCCGCAACCAATAGCGTTGCATTGACGCCCACTTCGCTCGCCACCGCCGGTACAGCGGCCAGCGCAGCTACCATCGCCATTCCCGCGGCGCCCCAAAAAAAGCTCTTCATTTCCCCAGTCTCCCGATTGCCTGCGCCGTCGGGTCGAGACGGCGCACATGGTCATTCTTGTCCGCCTGTGACGCCAAGCGGTCAAGCAAGCGACACGACGCTTGGTCGAAGCCTTTGGGATGTTGGTGGAAAGGCTGGTCAGCGCACGCGCATTGCGGTGCGGCTCTTGCCGCCCTATCTATCGTGCAACCGCGCAAAACCGCACTTGCGCCTTTAGAACAAATCTGGAACAAACCCTCCCCATGAGTCTCACCCATATTTCCGTACGCGGCGCGCGCGAGCATAATCTCAAGGGCGTCGACGTCGACCTGCCGCGCGACGCGCTGATCGTCATCACCGGCCTGTCGGGCAGCGGCAAATCGTCGCTCGCTTTCGACACCATCTATGCCGAGGGCCAGCGGCGCTATGTCGAGAGCCTGTCGGCCTATGCGCGCCAGTTCCTCGAAATGATGCAAAAGCCCGACGTCGAGCATATCGACGGGCTGTCGCCGGCGATCAGCATCGAGCAGAAGACGACGAGCCGGAACCCGCGCTCGACCGTCGCGACGGTCACCGAAATCTACGATTATATGCGCCTGCTTTGGGCGCGCGTCGGCATCCCCTATTCGCCGGCGACCGGCGAGCCGATCAGCGCGCAGACCGTCACCGACATGGTCGACCGCGTGATGGCGCTGCCCGAAGGAACGCGCGCCTATCTGCTCGCCCCCGTCGTGCGCGGGCGCAAGGGCGAGTATAAGAAGGAACTCGCGCAGTGGCAGAAGGACGGCTTCACGCGCGTCCGCATCGACGGCGAATTCTACGAAATCGGCGACGCGCCGGCGCTAGACAAGAAATACAAGCATGACATCGAAGTTGTCGTCGACCGTATCGCGGTGCGCGAGGGGCTCGGCACGCGGCTCGCCGACAGTTTCGAGACGGCATTGAAGCTCGCCGAAGGGCTCGCCTATGTCGACCTCGCCGATGGCCCGGTTCCGGGGCGCGAGGAGGAAGATACGGGCGGCGCGATGAAGGGCGCGGGCATCCCCGCGAACCGGCTGATCTTTTCCGAAAAATTCGCCTGCCCGGTGTCGGGCTTCACGATCGCCGAGATCGAACCGCGGCTGTTCAGCTTCAACGCGCCGCAGGGCGCGTGCCCCGCGTGCGACGGGCTCGGCGAGCGGCAGGAGTTCGACCCCGACCTCGTCGTCCCCAACCATGCGCTCAGCCTGAAAAAGGGCGCGGTGGTGCCGTGGGCCAAATCGAACCCGCCCTCGCCTTATTATATGCAGGTGCTCGAAAGCCTCGGCAAAGCCTATGGTTTCGACCTGACGACGCCGTGGCAGGACCTGCCGGGCGAGGTTCAGCTGATCATCCTCTACGGCAGCGGCGGCAAGCCCGTCGAACTGACCTTCAAGGACGGCAAGCGCAGCTACACGACGCACAAGGCGTTCGAGGGCGTGATCGGCAACCTCAACCGCCGCCTGCTGCAGACCGAAAGCGCGTGGATGCGCGAGGAACTGAGCAAATATCAGGCGCCGCATCCGTGCGAGACGTGCCACGGCGCGCGGCTGCGCCCCGAACCGCTCGCGGTGAAGATCGCGGGCGAGGATATCAGCATGTCGGCACAGCGCAGCGTCGCCGACGCGCTCGGCTGGTTCAGCACGCTCGACGAAAAGCTGAACGACACGCAGAAACAGATTGCCAAGGCGATCCTGAAAGAGATCAACGAGCGGCTCGGCTTCCTCAACAATGTCGGGCTCGATTACCTCAACCTCAACCGCACCTCGGGCACGCTCAGCGGCGGCGAGAGCCAGCGCATCCGCCTCGCCTCGCAGATCGGTTCGGGGCTGTCGGGCGTGCTCTACGTCCTCGACGAGCCGAGCATCGGCCTCCACCAGCGCGACAACGACCGCCTGCTCGCGACGCTCAAGCGCCTCCGCGACCTCGGCAATACGGTGATCGTCGTCGAGCATGACGAGGACGCGATCCGCCACGCCGACTATGTCGTCGACATGGGCCCCGGCGCGGGGCTGCACGGCGGCGAGATCGTCGCCGAGGGCACGCTGGAACAGGTGCTCGCGAACACGAAGAGCCTCACCGCGGCCTACCTCACCGGTGCGAAGAAGATCGAAGTGCCCAAGCACCGCCGCAAGGGCAATGGCTTCGACCTCGTGCTCAAGGGCGCGCGCGCCAACAATCTTCAGAATGTCACCGCGAAGATCCCGCTCGGCACCTTCACCTGCGTCACCGGCCTGTCGGGCAGCGGCAAGTCGAGCCTGATCATCGACACGCTCTATGCCAGCGCCGCGCGCGTGCTCAACGGCGCGCGGATGATCGCGGGGCCGCACGACAGTCTGAAAGGGCTCGAGCATTGCGACAAGGTGATCGACATCGACCAGTCGCCGATCGGCCGCACCCCGCGCTCGAACCCCGCGACATATACCGGCGCCTTCACGATCATCCGCGACTGGTTCGCAGGGCTGCCCGAAAGCCAGGCGCGCGGCTACAAGCCCGGGCGCTTCAGCTTCAACGTCAAGGGCGGGCGCTGCGAGACCTGCACCGGCGACGGGCTGATCAAGATCGAGATGCACTTCCTGCCCGACGTCTATGTGACGTGCGAGACGTGCCACGGCAAACGCTACAACCGCGAAACGCTCGAGGTGAAGTTCAAGGGCCACAGCATCGCCGACGTGCTCGACATGACGGTCGAGGATGCAGCCGAATTCTTCAAGGCGGTGCCGTCGATCCGCGAAAAGATGGCGATGCTCGTCCGCGTGGGCCTGGGCTATATCAAGGTCGGGCAACAGGCGACGACGCTGTCGGGGGGCGAGGCGCAGCGCGTCAAGCTCGCCAAGGAACTGTCGCGTCGCTCGACCGGACAGACGCTCTACATCCTCGACGAACCGACCACCGGCCTCCATTTCGAGGATGTCCGCAAATTGCTCGAAGTGCTCCAGGCGCTCGTCGATCAGGGCAACAGCGTGATCGTGATCGAGCATAATCTCGACGTCATCAAGACCGCCGATTATATCCTCGACCTGGGGCCCGAGGGCGGGGTCAAGGGCGGCGAAATCGTCGCCGCGGGCACGCCCGAACAAGTGGTGAAGGAGAAGCGCAGCTTCACCGGCCAGTATCTGGCGCCGTTACTGAAGTAATTGCCGTACTCCTACTGGATTGACAGGGCACTGACAGCCCTGCAAGTAATCCTTGGCCGCACTCTGCGGCTTGGGGGAAAATGGATGAATTACCTGAGGGGCGCGGCCGCTTTTGCGGCCTCTTTTACCATGCTTTCGATTTCGGTTCAGGCGCAGGAAGCCGCGGCACCGGCCGTGACGGCCGAGCCCGCCGCCGTCGCCGAACCTGCCGCCACGCCGGCTGCGGTTCCGGCGGTTGTCGCCGCACCCGCGCTCGCCGTCGCGGCGCCGGCGCCCGGCCTGATGCTGCCCTCCTATACCGAAGTGATCCTGACGCCCGACGCCGAGGCGAACAGCAAGAAGTTGCGCGAGGGGCACACGATCCCGATGCACACCGTCTTCGACGTGATGCACAATGGCGTCGTCGTGATCCCGAAGGGCACGCGCGGCATGGGCACCGTGACCTGGCGCACCGGCAAGGGCGCGTTCGGCAAGTCGGCGAAGATGGAAGTCACCTTCAACGAACTGACGCTGCCGAACGGCCATCGCCTGCCGCTGGCGGGCATGCACCGGCAGGAGGGTGAGGGCAACACCGGCGCCGCGATCGGCGCGGCGATCGCGGTCGGCGTGTTCGGCGCCTTCGTCACCGGCAAATCGGCGATCATCCCGAACGGCCAGCATCTGATGGCACGGACGAACGAGGCGCTGGCCTATTCGATCCCGGCGGGTGCGGTGATCATCCCGACTGCACAGCTGGCCCCCGCGGCGAGCGTTGCGGTGGTGGCGCCCGCCGCGGCGGTGACGCCCGCAGCCGAAGCGCCGGCCCTGGCCGCGCCCGCGGCCGGCAGCACCCCGACCACCGACTGAATGGACCGAAGAATGGGGGTCCCGAACGAGATTTCGGGACCCCTCTCTTCGCGACTCCCGCTGGAGAAACCGCGCAGAGGCGGCTAGGCTGCGCACATGATTTGCGGCGGGAGTCTCATGCAATGCCGATCGATCCTGTACGCCTTGCCCTTCCCTTTGCTGCGGCGCTGTTGACGGCGGGACCCGCATTGGCGGCGCCAGCGCCCTCCTCACCCGAAGCCGCGCTCGAAGCCTATGTCGACGGGCTGCGCACCGGGCGGGTCGAGCGGCTGCAGGCGCTGTTCCTTCCCGACGGGCAATTCTGCACGCTGGCGAAAGACGGCGCGGCGGCGCCAGTCGATTGCAAGCGCTTCGCCGAAGTGCTCGGCGGCTGGGCGGCGCGGCCCGATCCCGCTGCGACCGGGCGCGTCCTCGACCGCCGCGACGCGACGCCGTCGATGAGCGCGGTCACCTATGAACTGCATTTCGGCGGCGACCGTTACGTCGACCAGCTCCTGCTCTATCGCACCGATGCCGGATGGCGCGTCGTCGCCAAGACCACCGCGGTCACCGTCGCCCGGTAAATCAGTGCCACACCGCCGAGAGCGGGTAGAGCGCGATCAGCCAGATCAGGCAGGCGCACGCGATGCGCCGGTCCTTTGCCGCGATCGCGAGCAGCGCGACGGGGAAGAAGGACCAGGTGATCACGATGTTGCGCGGGTCGACGGGCGGGGACTTCGCAAGCACCACAACAGTGGCGAGCAGCGCGATGTTGCAGAACAGGATGCCGCCGAGGACCTTGCGATAATGTTTGTCGAAATGCGCGCTGAGATCGCCCCATGCCTCGGCATCGTCGGGAAAGACCAGGCTCGCCGCGAGGAAATAGATGGCGGTGACAATAAAGCCGCCGAACAGCACCGGCCAGCTCAGCGGCAACAGGTCGCGCATCGCCCAGCCGTACATCCAGAAGGTGACGACGTCGCCCGACACGAACAGCCCGAGCAGCGCGGTCGGCCATCCGATGCGGACGCGGTGGCTGGCCTTCAGCGCGCGTGCCAGCCCGCCAAGCCCCTCGGCCAGCGCGAGGCCGAGGATCAGCCCGAACAGCGAAAAGATGAATTCGAACCCGCTCATATGCCCCCCGGCTATTCCCCGAACCGTCGCCCTGCCCCGCTTAAAGCCACAAAAGCCCCGCATGCGCGACGCGATTTTGTGTCCTTTGTGGCTTTAAGCCGCCGCGCCGACGGCGCCCGCCGACACATATTGCCGTGGCGCGCGCATCGCCCAAAGGAAAGGTCCAAGCGATGGTGGCACGGCAAAATATTGTAGGACAGCGGTTTTTTAAGCCCCTCCCGCTTGCGGGAGGGGTTTGGGGAGGGCCTGTAAACCAACCCGTCCCGCCTTCCTGGAACATACCCTCCCCCAACCCCTCCCTGAAGGGAGGGGAGTATCAGGTCACCCCATCAGCTTCGCGGTGATATCCTCGGCGACATAAATCCGGATCACCGGCGGCTGCGGCGACAGCGCGCGCATTTCGGCGACGAAGGCGGCGGACGCGGGCACCGTGAAATGGGCACGGACCGCGTCGATGCTCTCCCACTCCTCGACAAAGACGAGCCGCATCGCATCCTCGACATCGACATGGCAATGATGCGCCAGACACCCCGCCTCGCCGCGCGACCGCGCGCTATGCTCGGCGCCGAGCGCTATCATGCGCTTGGCGTGTTCGGGGGTCATGATCACGTGGCCGGTAATGAGGACCATAAGAAAACTCCCAAGCAATGTACGGAATGACACTAATCCTAGTTGGCCTAGCTCTATACCGGCGACGTCAATTCGTACCGCAAGACTGATTTACGCGTGCATTGAGACGAGATGGGCGCTACCCATTCTAAAACACAGCAAGGCGAGCTCATCTATGCCCTCGGAATCAGATAAAAATAATAGCAATACGAGCAAAAGACGGAGGAGGTGGCGTGCAAATCGCCGCGATCGCACGGCTGTAGCACAGGAAAATGCAGTAGAGATTCGCAATATCGATATCGGCGAACCCGATGCGAATGCAGAGTATTACATCGCTCAGAAAACAAAAAAAAGCCCTCTATACTTGAGAGCGTTCTACGAGTGGCAGGGGGGTGTCACAAATGAAATATCCGAAGGAAGCAAGTTTATCCTATTTGGGCAAAAGGGAACTGGAAAAACCGCAATCCTGAGACATTTAGAAAACTCAACATCTCAAACAATTCCAACTTCATTTGTAGTATTTAGAAAAGAAATAATCGAAGAAGCCAATCTTGCGAATTTGGCTACTACATTTGCTGCCAGCCTAGTCGTGGATGAAGAAAAAATAAAAGACTCAAAATTTTACTATCATGCGATGAAACGCCTCCTTCTTACCTTCCTTCTTTCAAAATGCTCTGAATTGGACCAGGCTCCCGATGATGTAAGCTGGTTTACAAAACTTTACAACGACTTGAAAGGGTCTGGAATAGGCCAGATTGCTGCACTCGTAACCGATTCCGTTATTGGAAGCATCCAATCTCTGGAAGTAGATGTCGGCGCCATTAGTGGGGGAACCGTCTCCGTTAACGCTTCGAAGGCAATCAAAAGAAGCAACGACGCTTTCCAAAAATATGCATTTGAGCAATTTATAAAGAAAAATCTTAGGGCAAGAATATTTCTGGACGAGATGCATTTTGCATATCGAGACACAGAAGGACTCAGTGCCGATGCCTCACTAGTTCGAGATACCATACTTGCCGTTAGAGAGATTAACGAACGGCTTATTGAAAATGGCATTGATGCACTGGTAATAATTTCTGTACGCTCAGAGTTTTTGGAGCACCAAGAAATCGCGGTCGCCGACGTCGCCCACACTATTGAGTCCTATGGCATAGAGCTCAGCTGGGAAAACGCGCCCTATGATCGCAACCACCCGATGTTTGAGATGATGGCTGAACGCCTAAAAGTGTCACTAGGTGAAAATTTCGACAAGCAAACGATGATAGCAAATTTTATCCCCATTGGCCTTGCCAACGATTTTCTCGAGTATACTTGGGGAAAACCGAGAGATATTGTGCGCTATTTCAAATCACTCAAAGCCACCTTCCCGTCTAGATCATCAATAAAGAAGGGAAAAGAATATTCTTCTGTAATTAGGAGATACTCTCAAGCAGCCTGGCAGGATCAAAAAGCCGCCCTCGCCTCCTTTGTACCGAAAAACTGCATTCCAAAGCTGGAAGAAGTTCTGCAAGAAATTTCGAATAGAAACTTTGATAACAGCAAGAAATACAAGAAAAAAGATATAGCTATAGAACTTAAAGACGCTTTTGACGAAATGGTCAAATCTGGAATAAGTTATGATATAAAGGAATTAATAAAACTTCTTTACATTGTAGGAGTTTTTTCGGTTCGATACCGAGATGCCGGCCAGCAAGAAATCATTCATCAATTTCATCGCGGCAATCGCCACCCTTACACCGATGGATATTATTATGTGCATCGGGCAGTAGCGAAGGCTCTCTCCTAAGCATCCACAGTCATGACACTTATATGACACTCCCTGTCACATACACGTCACACAACGCGCCCAAATGGCCCTCAGCGAGTCGCCGCGGGGGTGGTGGCTTGGATCGGTAACGACCCCCACCACAGGATTATCCCATGCTGCAGAAATTCGCTCCCCGGTTGCTTGGCGTCGCTGGTGCCGCGACGTGCGCGCTGGCGCTTTCCGCGTGCCAGGATCAGGCGTCTTCGGGCGGCGGGGCGCGCGATTATATCAGCGCGGTCGGTTCCTCGACCGTCTATCCCTTTGCCACCGCGGTCGGCGAGAAGTTCGCCGAAGCGACGGGCAACAAGACCCCCAAGATCGACAGCACGGGCACCGGCGGCGGCTTTGAGCGCTTCTGCTCGGGCGTCGGCGGCGATACCCCCGACATCGCGAACGCGTCGCGCCGTATCAAGAAGAAGGAATTCGACACCTGCGCCGCGAACGGCGTCAAGGAGATCGTCGAAATCCAGGTCGGCATCGACGGCATCGCACTGGGCGAAGCGTCGCGCGGCCCCGGCTTCAAGCTGACCGAGGAAGATGTCTATAAGGCACTCGCGGCGAACCCCTATGGCAAGCCGAATAGCGCGAAGACGTGGAAGGACGTGAACCCGGCGCTTCCCGCGGTCGCGATCTCGGTCTTTGGCCCGCCGTCGACCAGCGGCACGTACGATGCGTTCAAGGAGCTGATCCTCGGCCGTGGCTGCGACGCCAATGCCGAGATGAAGGCGCTGAAGGACAGCGACAAGGAAAAGCACGAAGCGACCTGCACCACGCTGCGCGGCGCGCCCTATTATGTCGAGCAGGGCGAGAATGATAACCTGATCATCTCGAAGCTCGACAAGAACCCGACGAGCCTCGGCATCTTCGGCTTCAGCTATCTCGATGCCAACAAGGACAAGATCAAGGCGGTTCCGGTGCAGGGCGTTTCGCCGACCTATGCGGCGATTGCCGATGGCAGCTACCCCGGTTCGCGCCCGCTGTTCATCTATGTGAAGAAGGCGCATGTCGGCGTCGTCCCCGGCCTCGCCGAATATGTCGCCGAGTTCCTGAAGGGTGCCGGCGAAGGCGGTTATCTGAACGCCAAGGGCCTGATCGTGTCGCCGAAGGCGATCGCGGACACCGCCGCGGCGAACGGCAAGGGCATGACCGCGCTGAACGGCGCCGAGCTGAAGTAACGCAATTAGACGGCTCTCCCCCTCTCCGTTCGTGTCGAGCTTCACCGCCTCTCCGTTCGCATCGAGCGAAGTCGAGATGCCCCGAAGTCCGGCACTGCCGATGGGTGTCTCGACTTCGCTCGACACGAGCGAAAATGGGATGCTCGATGCGAACGGAAATTTTTGGACTGAGAAGTGACCTTCAACGCCGCCGCCCTTTTGCTTTTGATCGCGGGTCTCGCGCTGATCGGCTGGCTCGCCGGTCGCGCGCGGTCGAACCTGCTCGCCGGCCGCGCGGGGACAAAGCTCCATTCGCGCCCGCAATATCATGGCTGGTATGTCGCGCTGTGGCTGTTCGCCCCCGCGGCGCTGTTTCTTGCCGTCTGGTCGTCGGTCTCGCCGGCGCTGATCACCAATCAGGTGCTCGCGACCGAGGCGGCGCAATCGCTGCCCTCCTTCGGGTTCGAGCGCGGGGCGATCCTGTCGGATGCGCGCGCCGTGGCGCAGGGCAAGCAGGCCGACGTGCGGCTGCCCGCCGCGGCGCCGCTGGTGAAACCCTATGCCGATGCGAGCCACAAATATGCGTGGATCGGCATCGCCGCGATGCTCGCGCTGGCGCTTGCGGGCGGGCTTTATGCTTTCACGCGGATCAAACCCGATTTCCGCGCGCGGACGCGGGTCGAAAAGATCGTGATGCTGGTGCTGCTGCTCGCGTCGCTCGTCGCGATCCTCACGACCTTTGGCATCGTGCTCTCGCTGCTGTTTGAATCGATCCGCTTCTTCCGCCTTGTCTCGCCCGCCGAGTTGCTGTTCGGCACCGAGTGGGCACCGACGAGCGGGGCGCCGCAGCCCGACACCTTCGGCGGCATTCCCTTGTTCTGGGGCACGATCCTGATCGGCGCGATCATCGCGATGATCGTCGCGATCCCGATCGGGATGATGACCGCGGTCTACCTCACCCAATATGCCGCACCGACGGTGCGCAAATGGGTGAAGCCTTTGCTCGAGATTCTCGCGGGCGTGCCGACCGTCGTTTACGGCTATTTCGCCGCGCTGACGGTTGCGCCGGCGCTGCGCGAGTTCGCGGTGATGCTCGGTATTCCGAACGCCTCGACCGAAAGCGCGCTTGCCGCGGGTATCGTGATGGGCGTGATGATCATCCCCTTCGTCTCCTCGATGGCCGACGACAGCATCAACGCGGTGCCGCAGGCGATGCGCGACGGCAGCCTCGCATTGGGCGCGACGCCGAACGAGACGATCCGCCAGGTGCTGATCCCCGCCGCGCTTCCGGGCGTGATGGGCGGCATATTGCTCGCGGTCAGCCGCGCGATCGGCGAGACGATGATCGTGGTGATGGCGGCGGGCCTGTCGGCCAACATGACCGCCAACCCCTTTGCCAGCGTCACCACGGTGACCGCGCAGATCGTGAAATTGCTCACCGGCGATCAGGAGTTCGACAGCGCGAAAACGCTCGCCGCCTTCGCGCTGGGGCTCGTCCTCTTCATCGTCACGCTGCTGCTCAACATCGTCGCGCTGCGCATCGTCAAAAGATATCGTGAAGCTTATGAATAGGCAGACCGCCCCCACCGACTGGAAAGGCTCCGTGATGCAGTCCCGCATCGCGAAGCGCTACGCCGCCGAACGCCGCTTCAAGCTGATGGGGCTGGGCGCGGTGCTGCTCTCGGGCGCTTTCCTCGCTTTCCTGCTCTTCGTGATGGTCGGCAACGGCGCGCGCGGCTTCATGTATACGCATGTCGCGGTGCCGGTCGATTTCAAGGCGATGCCGCTGACGATCGACACGGCGCGCCTCGGCGATGCGGACGCCGATCAGGTGATCGCGAGCGCGGGGCTCGCCGACATCGTCGCCTTTGCCGCCGACGAGGCGCTGGGCACCGACGGGTCGAAGCTGATTTCCGAAAATGCATGGAAGGAAGTGCGCAGCGCGATCAAGGACGATCCCGAATTGCTGAACGGCAAGACGGTGTTCGAACTGCCCGCCGCGTCCGAAGTCGACATCGCTGCCAAGGAAGGCGCCAAGGGCGCACTCGGCGCGAAGGTCGATGCGCTGGAGAAGGACGGCAAGCTGTCGACCGGGATCCACTGGCCCTTCTTCAAGAATGCCGACGCGACCGACCCCGCGGTCGCGGGCATCTGGGGGGCGCTCAAGGGATCGGTGCTGACGATCTTCATCGCTTTCCTGATCGCCTTCCCGACCGGGGTGCTCGCGGCGCTCTATCTGGAAGAATATGCGCCGAAGAACCGCTGGACCGACCTGATCGAAGTGTCGATCAACAACCTCGCCGCGGTGCCCTCGATCATCTTCGGCCTGCTCGCGCTCGCGGTGTTCATCAACTGGTTCGGGCTATGCCAGGCGAGCCCGCTCGTCGGGGGCTTGACGCTCGCGCTGATGACGATGCCGGTGATCGTGATCGCCAGCCGCAACGCGATCAAATCGGTGCCGCCTTCGATCCGCGACGCCGCGCTCGGTGTGGGCGCGAGCCCGGTGCAGGTGGTGTTCCACCATGTGCTGCCGCTTGCGCTGCCCGGCATCCTCACCGGCACGATCATCGGCATGGCGCGCGCGCTGGGCGAGACCGCGCCGTTGCTGCTCGTCGGCATGCGCGCCTTTATCGGCGACGTTCCGGGCGGCATCTGCTCGCCGTCGACCGTGCTGCCGATGCAGATCTTCCTCTGGTCGGACGAAGTCGACCGGGGCTTTGTCGAGAAAACCTCCGCCGCGATTATCGTGCTGCTTATCGTGCTGCTGTCGATGAACGCCTTTGCGATCTATCTTCGCAACAAATTCGAAAAACGCTGGTGACCCCATGACCCAAGACGATCTTACCATCGCCGACCCCAAGATGAAGGCGCACGGCGTCAATGTCTTCTATGGCGAGAAACAGGCGATCAACGACGTGTCGATCGATGTCGGCACCGACCTGGTCACTGCCTTCATCGGCCCGTCGGGCTGCGGCAAGTCGACCTTCCTGCGCTCGCTCAACCGCATGAACGATACGGTCGCCAGTGCCAAGGTCACCGGCCAGATCGAACTCGACGGCGAGGATATCTATGCGCCGTCGATGGACGTCGTGCAGCTGCGCGCACGCGTCGGGATGGTGTTCCAGAAACCGAACCCCTTCCCCAAGTCGATCTATGACAATGTCGGCTATGGCCCGCGCATCCACGGGCTCGCGCCGAACAAGGCCGACCTCGACGTGATCGTCGAGCGCGCGCTGGTGCGCGCCGGCCTGTGGGACGAGGTCAAGGACCGCCTCGCCGAAAGCGGCACTGCCTTGTCGGGCGGCCAGCAGCAGCGCCTGTGCATCGCGCGCGCGATCGCGGTCGATCCCGAAGTCATTTTGATGGACGAGCCCTGCTCGGCGCTCGACCCGATCGCGACCGCGAAGATCGAGGAGCTGATCCACGAACTGCGCGGCAAATATGCGATCGTGATCGTCACGCATAACATGCAGCAGGCGGCCCGCGTGTCGCAGCGCACCGCCTTTTTCCACCTCGGGACGCTGGTCGAATATGGCAAGACCACCGACATCTTCACCAACCCGAAGCAGGAACGCACCAAGGACTATATCACTGGCCGCTACGGTTAAGCCGCAGCCAAAAGGACAAGAGTGATGGCACTAACGAACGATCATACGGTCAAAGCCTTCGACGAAGACCTGAACCGCCTCCGCGGGCTGATCAGCGAAATGGGCGGCCGCGCCGAACAGGCGCTGCTCCAGGCGATGACCTCGCTCAGCAAGGGCGATCTCGACCTCGCGGCGCAGGTCGTGCGCGACGACAAGAAGATCGACGCGCTCGAGGCCGAGGTCGAACAGCTCGCGGTCCAGACGATCGCGCTCCGCGCGCCGATGGCCGACGATCTGCGCGAAATGATCGCGGCATTGAAGATCGTCTCGGTGGTCGAGCGCATCGGCGACTATGCGAAGAATATCGCCAAGCGCGTCGCGCTGATGGACCAGACGCGCTCGATCGAGGCGATCCCGCTGCTGATTTCGATGTCGAACATCGTCGCCGAACTGATCCACGACGCGCTCGACAGCTTCGCGGCGCGCGACGCCGAACTCGCGGTGCGGGTGACGGTGCGCGACAAGAATGTCGACGATTTCTACAACAGCATCTTCCGCACGCTCGTTACCTTCATGATGGAAAATCCCAAGTACATCACCGAAAGCGCGCACCTGCTGTTCGTCGCCAAGAACCTCGAGCGCATGGGCGACCATGCGACGAACATCGCCGAGATGGTCTATTATGTCGTCACCGGCGACCATATGGAGGAACGCGAGCGCGGCGAGCAGCCCGAAGATGGCGCCGCGGAGCAGGAGCAAGGCTGATGCCGCAGCCCGACCTGCTGCTCATCGAGGATGACGAGGCGATCGCCGAACTCATCGTCTGGCATTTCGCCCGCGAAGGCTTTTCGGTCCGCCAGACCCCCGACGGCGAGCAGGCGCTCGTCCTCGTCGAGGAACGCGTCCCCGACATCGTCCTGCTCGACTGGATGATCGAAAGCCTGCCCGGGATCGAAGTTTGCCGCCGCCTCCGCCGTAACCCCAAGTCGGCGAACGTCCCGATCATCATGCTCACCGCGCGCGGCGAGGAAGAGGACCGCATCCGCGGGCTCGAGACCGGCGCCGACGATTATGTCACCAAGCCGTTCAGCCCGCGCGAACTCGTTGCGCGCGTCCAGGCGGTGCTCCGCCGCCTGCGCCCCGCGCTGGCGGGCGAGATGCTGACCTATGCCGACATCGAGCTCGACTCGGTCGCGCACAAGGTCGTGCGCAACAGCCAGATCGTCGCGATGGGTCCGACCGAGTTCCGCCTGCTCCGCCACTTCATGGAGCATCCGGGCCGCGTCTTTTCGCGCGGGCAATTGCTTGACAGCGTGTGGGGCCAGGACAGCGATATCGAACTGCGCACCGTCGACGTCCATATCCGGCGTTTGCGCAAGGCGATCAACCTGCCCGGCACGAGCGACATCATCCGCACCGTGCGCTCGGCGGGTTATGCGCTCGATTCGGGCAAGAGCGTCTGACGTCGAACGGCGCCGGCCCGGTTGATTCTCACCGTCAGGCCGGATAGGTCCGGCGTGCCGAGAATAGAGTAGCAGGCTGGTATCTCCTGCGCCCGTTTAGCGGGTTCTTCTCCGCCACGGCGTCGACCAGCCTTTTGCGGCGGGTGGCGCGGAATTGCAGTTGCCGCCCCGCCGCTACCGACGACGGAGCATCGCCATGCAATATATCTACCTCGCCATCGCCATCGTTGCAGAGGTCGTTGCGACCAGTTTCATGAAACAATCGGAAGGCTTCACGAAGCTCGTCCCGTCGCTGATTACCGCCGGCGGCTATATTGTGGCCTTCTATTTCCTCTCGCTGACCCTGCGGACCTTGCCCACGGGAATCGCCTATGCGATCTGGTCCGGCGTCGGGATCGTGCTGATCGCGGCGATCGCGTGGGTGTTTCAGGGCCAGAAGCTCGATACGCCCGCCATGGTCGGCATGGCGCTGATCATATGCGGCGTGGTGGTGATGAACGGCTTTTCGAACAGCACCGCACACTGATCGCCGGATTCGACGGATGCCTTCGGGTCCGATGAGATTGCTGCGCTTCGCGGCAAGCTCCTTTTCCGACCAGAAGCCCCGGAAGTCCGCTAGCGACCGGAAGCGGACCCCCATCCCCATAACCCGTTCGCATCGAGCGAAGTCGAGATGCCCCTCGGGACAGCGCCATTACGATGGGCGTCTCGACTTCGCTCGACACGAACGGCATTTGAGAACGGCTTGAACCAACCCTCCCCTTCTTCGTCACCCCGGACTTGATCCGGGGTCCACAGCTACCGTTGCGCTAATGGATCCCGGATCAGAAATCGATCTGCGTGCGCAGCCCGAACGTGTCGGCCGAATAGCTGCGGTCGCCCGTCGCGGTGGCGACGCGCGCATCGTCGAGCCAGACTTTGCCGTAGTTGGCAGTGATCCGGACATAGTCGATCGGCGCCCAGGCGAGCCCGATCAGCGCCGTCTTTTGCTGCCCGCCACGCACGCCCGCGTCGTTGAGGTCGAGATAGTCGTAGCGCGCATTGACCTCGATCGCGCCGATCCCGCCGGCGGTGATCGGCTTCGACGGCTTGAGGCGGTCGAACGCGCCATCCCTGTACGCGCGCGCGTCGCCGCCCGTCAGTACCATGCCGACTTCGGCATAGCCGCCGAAGAAGGTCGGGTCGGCGGCGGCGGTGCTGCGCTTGACGCTCTGCCAATAGGCTTCGCCCGCGGCGTGGAACGGCCCGGCGATCACCGCGCCTTCGAGGCCGAGGCCGCGCTCGCTCGATATGTCGATCAGCCCCGTGTCGACCAGCCGCACGTCGGTCGTGTGGACGAAAGGACGCGCGCGGTAGCGGTTCGTCGCCGCGGGGTCATTGGGGTCACGGTAATGGGCCGATGCGGCAAGGTGAAGCTGCGCGTTGCCAAGCTTCGGCATGAACACGACGCGGCCGTCGACGCTGAGGCTGTGGTTGCTGTCGGTGAGGTCGGCGGCATTGTCGCTGAACACCCCGCCCTGCAGCAGCAGCGCTTTGCCCTTATATTGCGCTGACAGGCCGACACGGCGTTCGAAACCGAATGCCTGGATAAAGGCGGCGCGCTCGGTGAAGCTGGTGAACAGATCGCTCGTCATGTCGTCGAGCGACCAGAAAGGCTTGACCTGGCCCGCGGTGATCAACAGCGGCCCGGTGCCATAGGCCAGGTAAATATCGGTCAGTTCGACCTCACTGTTCGCGAGGTCGGCCTCGACGCGGTACGAAAAGCCGCCCGGGATTTTACCGTCGACGCCGAGGTAGATACGGCGGAACTCGGTCGCGGTGCCGCCGCGGATGCCCGTCACGCCCGCCGGCGTGTCGATGCCCGCGACGTCGAGCTGGACGCGCCCGCGCGGCTTGAAGCTCCAGCCGTCGGCGGTCTTGATCTCGGGGGCGCCCTTCCAGCTGATCTCGGTCGCGGGCTTCGCTGTGACCGAAGGCGGCGCGGGCGGCGGCACCGGAGCCGGTGCGGGCGCCGGCTGCGCGGTCGCGGTATCGAGCCGCGTTTCGAGCGTCTGCACCTTCGACTTCAGCGCCGCAAGCTCGGCGCGCAGCTGCGCCGCTTCCTCGGCGGTCATCGCCTGAGCGTGGGCGGCGGTCGGCAGGCTGAACATCGACGTCGCCAGCAGAGCGGCGGTCAGGGCGTGGCGCATGAGGGATTTGCTCCGTTGCGAAAGGTTACAAGCTCGGGGCGCTGCTATGACGCTTGCGTGACATATGCACGTCATTTGCGTGACATTTTTGTTTCATCCAGCATTTTCTCTCCCTCTTGCCAGCAAGGAGCGAACGGCTAAGGACGTTCCAGTTTTTTCGGGCAACCTTTCTTCGGGGAGGCCGCCCTATCCGGGAGACCATCATGACGATCAAATTTGACGGCCGCGTTGCTATTGTCACCGGCGCCGGCGGCGGTCTTGGCCGCGCCTATGCGCTCGAACTCGCGCGGCGCGGGGCAAAGGTGGTCGTCAACGACCTCGGCGGATCGCGCGACGGCACCGGCCATTCGGACGCGGCGCTGCAGGTGGTCGAGGAAATCCGCGCCGCGGGCGGCACCGCGATCTCGAACGGCGGCAGCGTTACCGAATATGACCAGATGGTCGAAATGGTCGCACGTGCGAAGGAAGAATGGGGCGGTGTCCATGTCCTCATCAACAACGCCGGCATCCTGCGCGACAAGAGCTTTGCCAAGATGGAGCCCGCCGATTTCGACCTGGTGCTGAAGGTGCATGTGAGCGGCAGCGCCAATGTCACCAAGGCGTGCTGGGACCTGATGCGCGAACAGGCGTACGGCCGCATCCTGATGACCGCGTCGTCGACGGGCCTCTACGGCAATTTCGGCCAGGCCAATTATGGCGCGGCAAAACTCGGCCTCGCGGGGCTGACCAAGACGCTTCACCTCGAAGGCGCGAAATACAACATCCGCTGCAACACGATCGCCCCGGTCGCGGGCACGCGCATGACCGAGGATATCTTCCCCGCAGAGCTGTTCGAGAAGTTCACCCCCGAGAATGTCGTTCCGGCGGCGCTCTATCTGGTCAGCGAAGACGCCCCGACCAACATGATCGTCGGCGCGGGCGCGGGCGCGTTCCACGCCGCTTATGTCACGATGACCCCCGGCGTCGCGCTGCCCGAGGGCGAGCGTACCCCCGAGGGCGTCGCCGCGGCGTGGGAGAAGATCATCGACCGCAATGGCGAAATCGTCCCGCAGTCGGGCAGCGAGCAGTCGATGAACGTCATGAAAGCGTTGATGGCGCTGGGGTGACCGAACCAATCCTCCCTGTCGCGCAGCGATGGGGAGGTGGCAGCGCGCAGCGCTGACGGAGGGGCTTTGGCGCGACGCCGCTGCCCCTCCACCACCGCCTACGGCGGCGGTCCCCCTCCCCATGCCTGCGGCACGGGGAGGATCGGCTTTCACTACCGCCACGCTGTATTGACACACTAACACGCCCATGCCATAACCATCGCGGGGCAAGGGGATCGGACAGAAGGACGACCCCGATGTATAGTGAAACCGACCTGCAAGCTGCGGTCGATGCAAAGGTACTGACGCCGGAGGCCGCGCTGGCTTTCCGGTCGCATATCGCATCGGTGCGCGCCGCCCCCGGAGCGGATGAGGAATCATTCCGCCTTATCACCGGCTTCAACGATATTTTCGTCAGCATCGCGGCGGTGATCCTGCTCGTCGCGGTCGGCTGGATCGGCGCCTCGATCCATACCGCGCTCGGCGGCGCCTTCGTCGCCGGCTCGGCATGGTTCCTCGCCGAATATTTCACCCGCAAACGCCGGATGGCGCTGCCCAGCATCGTCCTCGTCCTCGCCTTTGCCGGCGGCGTCTTTGCGACGATGGTCGGTGTCCTCGTCGAGCATGGCGAGGCCATCTTCGGGAGCGATCCCGGCGAAACCACCGGCGCGATCCTCATCGGCGCGATGGCGCTCGTCACCGCCGCGGCGACCTGGGCGCACTGGAAGCGCTTCATGGTGCCGATCACCGTCGCCGCCGGAACCGCCGCGCTCGCCGCCACCGCGGTCGCGCTCGTGCTCGCCATCACCGGGATGCCCAGCCCCGACGGCACGCTGCCGATGGTGCTCGTGCTGATCGCCGGGCTCGGCGTCTTCGCCCTCGCGATGTGGTGGGACCGCAGCGACCGCGTGCGCCAGACGCGCCGCAGCGATGTCGCCTTCTGGCTCCACCTGCTCGCCGCGCCGATGATCGCGCATCCGATCTTCCACCTGCTCGGCGTCACGCGCGGCGACGACATCGGCAGCGCCGCGGCGGTGATGGTGATCGGCGTCTATATCCTGTTCGGCCTGATCGCGCTCGCGATCGACCGCCGCGCCCTGCTCGTCTCGGCGCTCGCCTATGTGCTGTTCGCGATGACGCAGCTGTTCAACACCTTCGGTGCGGTCGAACTCAATGTCGCGCTCACGGCGTTCGTGATCGGTTCGGCGTTGCTGCTGCTCTCGGCCTTCTGGCAGAATGCGCGGGCGGTGGTGGTCGGCTTCCTGCCGGACAATCTGGCGAACCAGCTGCCCGCGACGATCCGTCCGGTCAGTCTCCAACCAGCTTCATAAGCTTGCGTTCGACGGGGGCGAGCACGTTCGACAGCTCGTCCCCGCGCTTCAAAATCGCCCCGGCTTCGGAGACAAGGGCCCACATGCCCTGCCGGCTCCGCAAGGCGGGGCGTTTTTCTATGCGGTATTCGGGGCGCTCGGCGGCGCGGCGAAAGGCCGAGAAGATCGCGGCGTCGCGGTGGAAATCCATCGCATAATCGCGCCAGTGACCCGCCGCGACCATCCGGCCGTAGAGGTCGAGGATACGCATGAGTTCGGGACGCTCGAATCCGGTCTGCTGCGGCGTCGTCCTATTTCCGAACGACAGAGGCGTGACCGTTCCCATCAGGCGCCGGTCCGGCTCCCTTTGCGCCGCGGCGCTTCATCCTCGGCCGCGAGTTCGCGTTCGTCGAGCAAGGCCTTCAGCTGCTTCTGCATCAGGTCGAGCTGGCATTGCAGCAGTTCGACCTTCTGCGTCGCGGGGTCGAAATTCTCGCTGCACGACGTGCCATACGGCACGAACTCGCGGGCATATTCGGTCGCGTCGAGCAGGGTCGAGCGCGCGGGAATGCCGACCATCACCGCGCCTTCGGGCACGTCCTTAGTCACGACGGCATTCGCGCCGATGCGCGCGCGCGCGTTGACGGTGACGGGGCCAAGAATCTGTGCGCCTGAGCCGACGATCACGTCATCGGCGAGCGTCGGATGGCGCTTGCCGCCGATGCCGTTCGCGGGGTCGGTGCCGCCCAGCGTCACGCCCTGATAGATGGAGACATTATCGCCGATCTCGGCGGTCTCGCCGATCACGACGCCAAAGCCATGATCGATGAACAGGTGGCGGCCGATCGTCGCCCCCGGATGGATGTCGACCGCCGTCAGGAAGCGCGACAGGTGATTGACGAAGCGCGCGAGGAAGAACAGCCGCGCCTCGAACAGCCAATGCGCGATGCGGTGCATTCCGACCGCCACAAGACCCGGATAGAGTAGAATTTCCCAACGCGACCGCGGCGCCGGATCGCGCGCCTTGATCGAATCGAGATAGGCGACCAGCCCGTTGAACATATAATGTCCCCTGCGACCCTATTTTGTACCGCACAAGATAGATGTTCGGGCGCGGCATTTCCACCCCCGGCGCATTTTTATCGTCAGCGGCCGAACAGGCCGAGGCGCAGCAGCAGCATTCCCTCGCTACGCAAATGCCGCTCGCCATCGTGGCTCGCGATCATGCCGGCCCAGCGGTCGAGCATCAGAAGCGGCCGGTTTCGGCCAAAAACCCTGCGCGACGGCGCATCCAGCGCCTTCGCCTGATCGAGCAAATCGCGGGCTTCGGCCTCGCCTTCCTCGACGCCCGCGCCCCAGACCAAACCCCAGCGCCGTCCGCCAGCTTCGCCGCCGCCGGACAGCGCGAAAAGCTGTCCGCCAAAGCTTTCGGAGGCCGCGCGCCGATCGCCGTCGCTCTCGGCGAGCAACATCGCTTCGGCGGCGTCGACGAGCGCGTCGAGGCCGCCCTGCCCCGCCCATGTTTCCTGAAGCTCGGCGAGCAGCGGCTCGCCCTTCGGCAAGGCGCCCGGATCGCTGGCGATCATCGCCGCCATGTCGCGCCACCAGGCGAGCTTGATCTGCCCGATCAGCGGCTCGCGCGCATCGAGCAACAGCTTGGTCAGCCGCGCGGCCAATCCCCAAAGCGCCGACAACGCCGCGCGCCGCGCGTGCGGTACGGAGACCAGCACGCGCGGATCGCGCATATCGGGATAGAAAGCCGCCTCCGGATCGTCAGGCGCGATTGCGGACCGCCTTCACGGCGGCCACGACGCGCGGCGTATCGATCAGCGCGGCCTTTTCGAGATTATGCGCATAGGGCAGCGGCACATCCTCGTTGCACACGCGCATCACGGGCGCATCGAGGTCGTCGAAGCCATGCTCCATCGCGACCATCGCGAGTTCGCTGGCGATCGAGCAGACCGGCCATCCTTCCTCGACGATGACAAGATGGTTCGTCTTCTTGAGGCTGGCGAGCACCGTCGCGATGTCGAGCGGACGGATCGTACGAAGATCAATGACCTCGGCGTCGATGCCCTCGCCCGCGAGCTGGTCGGCGGCTTCGAGCGCGAGCCCGACGCCGATCGAATAGCTGACGATGGTGACGTCGCTGCCCTGCCGCATGATCCGCGCCTTGCCGATCGGCAGGACGAAATCGTCGACCTCAGGCACGTCGAAGCTGCGGCCATAGAGCAGTTCGTTTTCGAGGAAGACGACGGGGTCTTCAGTGCGGATCGCGGCCTTCAGCAGCCCCTTGGCATCGGCCGCGTCATAGGGCGCGATCACGATCAGGCCGGGGACGCTGGCATACCAGGGCGCGAAATTCTGGCTGTGCTGCGCGCCGACGCGCGCCGCGGCGCCGTTCGGTCCGCGGAACACGATCGGGCAACGCATCTGGCCGCCCGACATATAGTTGGTCTTCGCCGCCGAGTTGATGATGTGGTCGATCGCCTGCATCGCGAAGTTGAAGGTCATAAACTCGATGATCGGACGCAGCCCGCCCATCGCGGCGCCCGCGCCGAGACCGGCGAAGCCATATTCGGTGATCGGGGTGTCCACGACGCGCTGCGCGCCGAACTCCTCGAGCAGCCCCTGCGTGACCTTGTAAGCACCCTGATACTCGGCGACTTCCTCGCCCATCACGAAGACGCGGTCGTCCTTCCGCATTTCCTCCGCCATCGCGTCGCGCAAAGCTTCGCGGACCGTCAGGCGAACCATCGCGGTGCCTTCGGGGATCGCGGGGTCCGATGCGCGTTCGGCGGGTGCCGCCTTCTCCGTCGTCCCAGCGGGAGCCGGGACCGCGGGCGTGGGAGCGCTGGCGACAGCGGCCCCAGCTTCGGCTGGGGCGACGTCTTTGGCAGGTGCGGCGGCCGGTGCCGGCGCCGGTGCGGCCGCTTCCTCACCCTCGCCCGTGATCGTCGCGATCACGGTGCCGACCTTCACATTGTCGGTGCCCTCGGCAACGAGGATCTGGCCGATCGTGCCTTCGTCGATCGCTTCGAATTCCATCGTCGCCTTGTCGGTTTCGATCTCGGCGAGAATGTCGCCCGACTTCACCGCGTCGCCTTCCTTGACGAGCCACTTGGCGAGCGTGCCTTCTTCCATCGTCGGCGACAGTGCCGGCATTTTCAATTCGATGGCCATCTCAATATTGCTCCACCAGCACGTCGGTATACAGTTCATGAAGTTCGGGTTCGGGCGCGCTTTCCGCAAAGTCGGCGGACTCGGCCACGATCGCGCGGATTTCCTTGTCGATTTCCTTGAACTTGTCCTCGGTGATGCCCGCATCGGTCATCAGCTTCTTCAGATGTTCGATCGAATCGCTCTTGTCGCGCACCGCCTGCACTTCCTCGCGGCTGCGATATTTGGCGGGGTCGGACATCGAGTGACCGCGATAGCGATAGGTCTTGAGTTCCATCAGCACGGGCCCCTTGCCCGCGCGCACCCATTCGAGCGCCGCTTCGGCGGCGCCGCGCACCGCGAGCACGTCCATGCCGTCGACCTGCATGCCCGGGATGCGGAAGCTTTCGCCGCGACGATAGAGCTGGTCCTCGGCCGAGGAGCGGTTGACCGAGGTGCCCATCGCATATTGGTTGTTCTCGATCACGAAGATGATCGGCAGCTTCCACAGCTCGGCCATGTTGAAGCTTTCGTACACCTGGCCCTGGTTCGATGCGCCGTCGCCGAAATAGGCCATCGCCACGCCGCCGTCGCCGCGATATTTGTGCGCGAAGGCGAGGCCGGTGCCGAGCGACACCTGCGCGCCGACGATGCCGTGACCGCCATAGAATTTATGCTCGACGCTGAACATGTGCATCGAGCCGCCCTTGCCCTTCGAGATGCCGGCCTGGCGTCCCGTCAGCTCGGCCATGATGACCTTGGGGTCGATGCCGTAGGCGAGCATGTGGCCATGGTCGCGGTAGCCGGTGATCACGCTGTCCTTGTCGCCGTCGAGCGCCGACTGCAGGCCGACCGCAACGGCTTCCTGCCCAATATAGAGGTGACAGAAACCGCCGATCAGGCCGAGGCCGTAAAGCTGCCCCGCCTTTTCCTCGAAGCGGCGGATGAGCAGCATCTCGCGATAGAATTTTTCCAGCTCTTCGGGCGTCGCGTCATAGGGAACGGGATCGCGCGGTTGCTCGCGGTTGCTCGCGGCGGCCGGGGTGGATGCAGTCTTTTTTGGCGCGGGGGAGGTGCGCGCGGGTGCTTTGGCCAAGGCGGGTTCCTTTGCAGTTAGCCGTTACGGCAAGCGCTCCCTATAGGAGAGCCGCGCGCCACTTGGCAACGCCCACCATGGGCGGGCGCGATGCCAACTTACGTATGCAGCAAGAGACGCGCTTACGCCCCATCCTCGTCATTCCCGCGAAGGCGGGAATCCCGCTTTTCCGAACCAAGAGGGAGGCCGATGCTGTGCCCGCAAAAAAAGGGAAGCGGGATCCCCGCCTTCGCGGGGATGACGGGAAAGCAGATGACAAGCTTAGCGCTTCGCGTCGGGTTCCATCGGAATGATCACCTCGTCGGGGTGATAGGCGCCGAGCTTCTCGCGGACATATTCCTCGGCCAGATCGGGATCGACGCGGCGCCGGTCAAGCAGGTTGACGCGGTTCTGCAGCTCGGTCTGCTTTTTCGTCAGCTCGCTCAGGATGACGCGCTGCTTCTCGACCGACTGGCCGTAATCGCCCCAGGCGTACAGGCCGGTCGGACCGAAAATGATGTAGCCGATCATCGCCAGCACCACCATCACCGCGATGGCGGGACCGGCGGCCCGGTGCATCGATTTGCGGAATTTGTGGCGCTGCGTCATTCCGGCCCTTGAATCAGAGTTGATTCGCGGCGTCAAGGCGCCCGGTGCGGGTTTTGCACCCTTTTCCATTTCAAAAACCATCAGCGGGACCATGGCCGACGCGACGGTGCTAGAGGACCACGCATCGGACGAAACGAACGGGCGTCGGCTGTCTGTTGATGAATGTGCAGGAGGAAGCGCTTGAGAATATCTTGAAATCGCCGCCAGCGACATGAAACTCGTCATTGCCGAATTCAATTATCAATAGGCCGTCGACAACAAAAATCATCTCGTGGCCTATCTCCGAATGCGCTTCCGACCGATAGCTGTCGCCGGGACCAAGCGACCACAGCCACAATTCGGTCTCCTTCGTCGACGGGGCGGTTCCCAGTAATCTGGCCTCGCTGCCCGCGGCCTTCCCCTGCCACGCAAGGCTGTTCACCCGCCTGCCATCGGCAGCATCTGGCGGCCGAACAATCTCGGAAAACGTGACCGACATCGCTGCGGCCAGTCGATCGATGCTGGACAGGCTGACGTTCGTCTCTCCGCCCTCGATGGCGGAAATCATTCGCCGGCTGAGTCCCGACATCTGGGCCAAGGCGGTTTGGCTCAAATCCCTTTCATCGCGCAATCTGCGCAGGTTTTTCCCAACATTGGCAAGCACATCGGACCTGTCCGATACATGACGTTGACTGCGCAATATATTGCTCATACTAAAGCCGACCACTGGATAATTGGGATAGCGCGGTTTGCCACCAACGACCAACCGGGAAAGTGATTGATATGCACGGTCGCCCCATGATTTTAGCAATGATGCTCGTCCCGGGCCTGTGCTTTTCCCAGGTCGCGGCGGCCGAACCGGTAGCAGAGGCACCGGTAACGGCACCCATCCTGACCACCGCAACGCGCGACGCGGCGCTGCAAGCCATCAAGGCCCGGCTAACCCGGGCCTATATCGATCCCGAACGCGTTCCCGCGATATTGGCACGGCTCGATTCGTCGAAGGCGCGCTATCGGACCGACGATCCGACGCGGTTTGCGGCGCTGATTACCGCGGACATGCAGACGGTCGCAAACGACACGCACCTCTATTTACGGTTCGAGCCCGAATGGTATCGCGCGGCGACGGCCCCGCCCGATCAGGCCGCGATCGCGGCATCCAATGCCTTCGAAGCGCAGCATGCGCGCGACTTCAATCACGGACTGGTCGAAACCCGGCTTTTGCCGGGCAATATACGGTATCTGAAGATCGTCGGCTTCTTCTGGAACGAAGCCGAGACAGCGCGGGCTTATGACGACGCGATGCGCTTCTTGAAAGGCGGGCGAGCGATCATCATCGACCTGCGCAGCAATCAGGGGGGCGACACCAACGCGCTCGACTATCTGCGGAGCCATTTCTTCGCCCCCGATACGCTGATGACCACCCTGATTACCCCCGGCAGCGCCGACGTACAGGTCCGATCGCAGCTCAACCTTCCGAGCGGGCGGCTAACCGGCATTCCCCTATATGTGCTGATCAACCATCGCTCGCGCTCTGCCGCCGAAGCATTTGCTTATACGATCGGGCAATTCAAACTCGGCGAACTGGTGGGCGAACGCACCGAGGGTGCGGCCCATTTTTCGGACGATACCGCGGTGCCGCCATTCTTCCGACTCTCGGTGCCGCTCGGATATACGCAGGATCCCATCGGCAAGCGCGACTGGGAAGGCACGGGCGTTTCCCCGACCGTCGAGGTTCCGGCGCCTGAGGCGCTGGAAACCGCCTACGACCTCGCCCTCGCCCGGCTGCTGCCGGTCACGCCCGCCGGGATCGAAAAGGATTTTCTTGTCTGGGCACGCGACCGGCTGGCGGCGCAGCGCACCGGTTATGCGCCGACCCCGACCGAACTCTCGGCCTTCGCGGGCCAATATGGCGCCGCGAAGATCGAACTTCGCGGTTCGGCCTTATGGCTGATCCGGCCCGACCGCGAGCCGCGGCAACTCAAGCCGCTCGGCGCCGGGGGATTGTTCGAAGCGGAAGACGATGACACCTTCCGCGTCAAAATCGGGAATGACGGCTTATATTTGTTGCGCCCGGGAAGCCCGCTTACCCTCGATTATCCGCGTTGACGCCTCAACGCCGAGCCAACGGAACCGGCACGCTTCGCTCGCTCAGCCGAAAATCGAAGCCCCCGGATAACGCGCCATGTCGCCCAGCTCTTCTTCGATGCGGATCAGCTGGTTGTACTTCGCAAGCCGGTCCGAACGCGCGAGGCTGCCGGTCTTGATCTGACCGCAGTTGGTCGCGACCGCGAGGTCGGCGATTGTCGAATCCTCGGTCTCGCCCGAGCGGTGCGACATGACGGCGGTGTAGCGTGCGCGGTGCGCCATATCGACCGCGTCGAGCGTTTCGGACAGCGTGCCGATCTGGTTGACCTTGACGAGCAGCGAGTTGGCGAGCCCGTCCTTGATCCCCTGTTCGAGACGCAGCGGATTGGTCACGAACAGGTCGTCGCCGACGAGCTGACACTTGTCACCGACCAGATCAGTGAGCGCCTTCCAGCCCACAAAATCATCTTCGCTCATGCCATCTTCGATCGACTTGATCGGATAGTCGTTCACGAGCGCGGCGAGATATTCGGCCATCTGTTCGGGGCTGAGCGACAGGCCTTCGCCGCTGATCTCATATTTGCCGTTCTTGAAGAATTCGGTCGCGGCGCAATCGAGCGCGAGGACGACGTCGGTGCCGAGCTTGAAGCCCGCCTGATCGACCGATGCCGCGATGAAGTCGAGCGCGGCGCGCGTCGAGGCGAGGTTCGGGGCGAAACCGCCTTCGTCGCCGACCGCGGTCGCGAGGCCCTTTGCCGAGAGGCCCTTCTTCAGCGTGTGGAAAATCTCGCTGCCCCAGCGGACGGCTTCGGCGATGCTGCCGGCGCCGACGGGCATGATCATGAATTCCTGCACGTCGATCGGATTGTCGGCATGCTCGCCGCCGTTGATGATGTTCATCATCGGAACGGGCAAGGTGCGCGCCGAGACGCCGCCGACATAGCGATAGAGCGGCAGGCCGCGTGCGTCGGCCGCGGCCTTGGCAGCGGCGAGGCTGACGCCGAGGATCGCGTTGGCGCCGAGGCGGCTCTTGTTCGGGGTGCCGTCGAGGTCGATCATCGCCTGGTCGAGTTCGCGCTGGTCCTCGGCATCGAGGCCGATCAGCGCCTCGGCGATATCGCCGTTCACCGCGGCTACCGCCTTGATCACGCCCTTGCCGAGATAACGGCTCTTGTCGCCATCGCGCAGTTCAACGGCTTCGTGCGCGCCGGTCGAGGCGCCCGAGGGCACCGCCGCGCGGCCGAAGCTGCCGTCTTCGAGCAGGACATCGACTTCAACGGTCGGATTGCCGCGGCTGTCGAGGATTTCGCGGCCGTGGATGTCGATGATGGCGGTCATGGATTTTGTCCTGCTGAAGCCCTGTCGACAGGGCGTAGGGAAAGGCGCCCGCCTGTTATCGGCAGGGTGACCTTAGTGCAACCGCTGCATAGGAATTTTGCGGAGGGATGGAACCATTCGGTCCGCCTTGCTATATATTGAGGCAGGACCAAAAGGGGACGCCCGCTGATGCGGCGCCCGTATAAGAAGAAGAGGACAAAGCCGATGGCCAAAGCCGCTACTCCCGCGACGAAGAAAGTTGCCGCTCCCCGTCCCAAGGCGCCCGTGAAGGCCGCCGCCACCAAGGCGGCGCCGGCACGCAAGCCGGCCGCCAAAAAGGCGAACGCCAAGGATCACCCGATCCGCGACCAGATCGCCGCGACGCGCGACACCATCAAATCCGAAGCGTCAAAGAAAGCGGCCTCGCTGAAGCAGGAAGCGACGACGCTGAAGAATCAGGCTTCGACCAAGGCCCGCGACGCCGCGAACAAGGGCAAGGACAAGGCCGCCGAAGCCGTCGGCAGCCTCGCCAAGCTGCTCGAAGACAGCGCCGGCACCGTCGACACCAAGTTCGGCAAACAATATGGCGACTACGCCCGCTCGGCCGCGACGACCGTTGCCGGCCTTGCCACGACGCTCGACAAGAAGGATCTCGACGAGCTCGCCGCCTCGACGCGCGACATGGTCAAGAAGAACCCGGCGATCGCCGTCGGTGCCGCCACGGTGATCGGCTTCGTGCTCGCCCGGATGCTCAAGGGCAGCTCGAACGATTGACAGGGCATTGGCATCTTCCGATCCGAATACCCCGCCGGCGCCCGACGCGCGCAGCTTTGACGGCATAAGTCATGGTTATGCGCCCGACGGACGTCCGGTCACGCCGCCGCCCGTTCCGCTCGAAACGATTGTCGGCGACGTCGTCGACAATCTCTCGGCGACGGCACGGGCGGAACTGGCGCTGCTTGAGGCCCGCAGCGAACTGGCACTACACGGCGCGTCATGGACCGCGGCGTGGGGCGCGGTCGCGGCAACTGCCTTGGGCATCGCAATGCTTGCACTTGCGTTCGGGGCGATCCTCGCGCTCGCGCCGCATGTCGGGCCATTCGTTGCGACACTGATCGTCGTCGCGGTGCTGCTCGCCATCGCGGGCTTTGCCGGATGGCGCGCGCAGCTCAGCTATGGCGACATCCGTACCGCGCTCCGCCGCGACCTGACGAACGAGGGGATCGACGATGCCGCGGACGCGTAATCGCCTAATCGCCGCCGCGCGCCGCTCGATGCTCCAGCGGGGCGAACTGCACCGCCGGCTCGACGTCGCGCGCGCGGCGCTGAGGCCCAGTGCGCTCGTCGATCGCGGCAAATACCGGATTGGCGAGGCCGTCGACGACACCGCGCATGCCGTGCAGCAGCAGTTTCGCGACAACAAGCTGCCGATCGCGATCGCAGCGGCAGCCGGCCTCGCTTGGTTGCTACGCGAACCGATCAAGGAACATGCGCCCCGCCTGATGCAAAAGATTCAGGACCTGGCGACCGACGTCGCCGATCATTTTCGTTCCGCCGATGAACGGGCGGACGAGGATGACATCGAAATAGTGGAGGAAGATGATGAAGCCATTCGGTGAAACCGCCCGCGAGACGCGTGCAAAAGCGAGTGAACTTGCGGAGAAAACCGCCGAAAATGCGCGGCTGACCGCCGAGGCGGCAAAAGCGCGCATCCAGGACGGCTACGGCCGCGCCCGCGCCGCGACCGAAGACCTCGCAGCCAAGGCAAGCGAACAGGCCGGCGTCGCCCGCGAAGCCGCCGGCGAAGTCTATGAAAAGGGCAAGGCGCAGGCCAAGCGCGCGAACAGCAAGCTGAAGGATGCGGCCGAGAAGCAGCCGCTGGCCTTGGTCGCGGGCGCGGTCGCGATCGGCGCGCTGCTCGGCTCGCTGCTGCCGAAGTCCGGTTCGGGGGGCCGCAAGGGCGAGGATTGAGCCGCACTTGCCGTAAGGGCAAAGCGCTGGTAGGGGGCGCGGCTTCTCCCCTCCCCAGCGCTAGCCCGCAAGGAAAGCAGCCATGAGCAAATTGCATCTCGTGTTCGGCGGACGCGTCGCCGATCCGCAGGGTCTCGACTTCGTCGACCTGCACAATCTCGACGTCGTCGGCCTCTATCCCGATTATAAGTCGGCCGAAAAGGCGTGGCGCAGCGCAGCGCAGCGCACGGTCGACGATGCCGAAATGAAATATGTCGTCGTCCACCTGCACAAATTGTTGCAGCCCGACGCGGAGTAAATCTCAAGAACGTCGCCCCCGCGAAGGCGGGGGCCGTTATCGTCCTTACGTTACATCTCCAGCGGCCCCCGCCTTCGCGGGAGCGACGTTTATGGGCTTACCGGAAATTGTCGGCGTAGGCCTGGATCTTTAGCGTGCGAACGGGGGGCGCAGAGACCTCCACGTCGATCCCATTCTTCTCCGCATAGGCCACCGCCTCTTCCTGACTCGCGAAACCCAGGCGCAGCTGGCGCTGCGTGTCGCCGCTGCCCGCCCAGCCCATCAGCGGATCGGCCTTGCGCGCTTCGGCGGGGGCGAATTCCAGCATCCAGCGCTGCGTCCCGGCACGCCCCGACTGCATCGCATTCTTGGGCTTCTGGAAGATACGCGCTTTCATCGGAATGTCCTGTAACTGGTGCCTGTTCCGCCGCCTTAGCGCCAACCCCGCCCCACGAAAAGAGGTCTATTGCGCATCGCGCCGCGCCTGCGCCGCTTTGGTCATCAAGCTTGGCCGCGCGTTCGCCGGATCGTCGGGCCAGTTGTGCTTGGGATAGCGCCCGCGCATCTCGCGCGCGACATCGTGCCAGCTGCCGCTCCAGAAGGAGACGAGGTCGCGCGTCGTCTGGATCGGCCGGTGCGCGGGCGAGGTCAGCGCGAGTATCAGCGGCACCGGCGGATCGCCGATCGTCGGGTGGCGCGCCAGCCCGAACAATTCCTGCACGCGCACGCTGACCGTCGGCCCGCCGTCGGCGCCATAGTCGATCGGATGCCGGCTGCCGACGGGCGTCGCATAATCCGCGGGCGCATGTTTTTCGAGCAGCTGGCGCGCCGGCCAGTCGAGCGTCGCCATCAGCGCCTCGGCCAGCTTGCGATCGCCAATGTCGCGGAGGCCGCGGCACCCCGCGAGCAGCGGCTCCAGCCAGAGCTCGAGACTGTCGGCGAGCGCGCCAGTCGAAAGCCCGTCGATCCCCGCGTAAGAAGCGCGCTGGCGCAGCGCCTGCGCCGCCGCCCCCCAGCCGATCAGCCCCAGCCCCTTGCTGCGCACCGCCGCCATCCGCACCGCGATATCGTCCCCGGCATTTTCGCTGCGCCCCGCCTGCCCGCTCGTCAGCGCGATCGCGCCGAGCCGTCGTTCGCGGCGATGGTCGACGCGGTCGTTCGTGCTGTCATAGCTGCTCGCCGAATGCTGAACGATGCGGTCGGCGAAGAGTGCCTCGACCTCGGCCTGTGCGATCGGCGCGGCGGCGAGGATGCGTACGCCCGCAGCATGGCCTTGCGCATCGGCGATCGCGAGCCACTCGCTACCCGCGAGCGGATCGACTGCGTCAATGCGATAGGCGCGGCCGCCGACGCTCAGATATTCGCCGCGCTGCCCTGCCCGCTGCCGCGCGACGCGGTCGGGCCAGGCGGTCGCGATCCAGCCGCCGATCGAGCGCGGCTCGACATCGCCCGCCTCGGCCGCCAGCTTCTCGCCGATCGTCCCCAACCGCCGCGCGAGCCGCCACGCGCCTTCGCTGCGCTCGTTGCGCTGCCCGCGCCAGCGCCCGAGCCGCGCTTCGACATCGACGCCGCGCCCGCCGAGCCCGGGTTCGGTGAGCAGCACCGCGAGCCGCCCCGCCATCTCGGCTTCCCCTGCGCGCGCCGCGTCGAGCAGCATATGCGCGAGCGGCACCGGCAGGGGGATTGCGGCGAGTGCCTTGCCGTGCGCGGTGATGCGGCCGTCGCCGGCGAGCGCGCCGATCGCCTGAAGCCGCGCTTTCGCTTCGGAGATCGCGGCGGGCGACGGCGGGTCGAGCCAGCCCAGCTGGCGCGGATCGACGATGCCCCAGCTCGCGCAATCGAGCACGACGGGCATCAGGTCATTCTCGTGGATTTCGGGCGGATCGAACGGCGGCATGCCCGCCGTCGCCGCGGCCTCCCACAATCGGTACGCAACGCCCGGCCCCTGCCGTGCTGCGCGGCCGGCGCGCTGGGTTGCCGACGCCTGGCTCGCGCGCTCGGTGACAAGGCGCGCAATGCCCGCGGCCTTGTCGAAGCGCGGACGGCGCGAGAGCCCGGCGTCGATGACGATGCGTACGCCATCGATCGTCAGGCTGGTTTCGGCGATGCTCGTCGCGAGGATCAGCTTGCGCCGCCCATCGGGGTCGCGGACGAGCGCCTTGCGTTGCAGCGCCGGGTCGATCTGGCCGTGCAGGCGGTGGACCGCGAGCGGCAGCCGCGCCTCTTCGACCGCGGTCGCGGCGCGTTCTATGTCGGCCGCACCCGGCAGGAAGGCGAGGATGTCGCCGTCGGCCTCGTCGGCCATGGCCTGCCGCACCGCGCCGAGCACCGACGCCTCGAGCCGGTCCTCGGCGCGGCGACCGATATGGCGGAGGTCGAGCGGCCAAATCTTGCCCTCGCTCTTCACCACCGGCGCATTACCGAGCAAAGCGCCGAAGCGCACGCCGTCGAGCGTCGCCGACATCGCGACAAGGCGGAGGTCGTCGCGCAGCCCCTGCTGCGCGTCGATCGCCAGCGCGAGCGCGAAATCGCCGTCGAGACTGCGTTCGTGAACCTCGTCGAACAGCACCGCCGACACGCCATGAAGCTCGGGATCGGCGAGGATTCGGTTGCGGAACAGGCCCGGCGTCATCACGAGCAGCCGCGTCGCCGCCGATTGCTTGCTGTCGAGCCGCGTCGCATAGCCGACGCGGCCGCCGACCGCTTCGCCCATCTCCTCGGCGATCCGCTCGGCCGCCCCGCGCGCCGCAAGCCGGCGCGGCGAGAGCAGCCACACCGCGCCCTTGCACCACGGCTGGTCGAGAATCGCGGGGGCGACGCGCGTCGTCTTGCCCGCGCCCGGCGGCGCAACGACAACGGCGTTGGGTTTCAGCACCAGCGCCGCCATGATATCGGGCAGCACGACATCGATCGGCAGCACCTGCATCATGTTCGCGCCGCGGGGTTGCCCAATTCGGTATTGAGGCGAAAAGCGTCGGCGGCGAGGCGCGACACCGCATCGGCGGTGACCTCAGTCGCTTCGGTCATCACCAGATTGCCCAATTCATATTTGCCGCTCGCCTTGATGCGCGGATCGAGGTCGCGCAGCCTTTTGCCCCGCCAGAAGCCAAGCAGCACGCGATGCTCCTCGGCGCGGATCAGGATGCACGGACCATTCGCCATGAAGACGAGGTTGGTCCATTTGATCGTCTCTTCGAAGGGCGCCGCGCGCCGGATCGCCGCGCGCATCATTTCGCAGCGTTCGCGCTGCCAGCCCGACAGTGCAGCGATATAGGCGTCGGGGTTTTCGGCTGCTGGACCCATCATCGCCATATGTCGTTCCCGATATGCTGGAAAGCCGATCTATTATCCTCGTCACCCCGGACTTGATCCGGGGTTCCGCTTTTCACCGTCGCTAAGCGGGACCCCGGATCAAGTCCGGGGTGACGAAAGGATGGTGTCGCCGATCTTCCCTCAAAAGTGGAGCGTCAATAGGCGCGCGCGACGGCGAAGGCGACCGCTTCGGTCAGCGCCGACTTCGCCTGGCTGGCGCTGAAACCCCCGATCGCATCGACCGCGCGCTGGCCGTAATGGCGCGCGCGCGCGAGCGTGTCGGCGATCGTGTCGTGCTTGTGGAGCAGGCTCGTCGCGTAGCCAAGATCTTCGTCCGACGTGCGGTGCCCCGTGATCGCGAGCTTCCAGAACTCGCGCTCCTCGGCGCTGCCGCGCGCATAAGCGAGGATGACGGGCAAGGTGACCTTGCCGTCGCGGAAGTCATCGCCGACGCCCTTGCCCATCGTTTCGGCGTCCGAAACATAATCGATCGCATCGTCGACGAGCTGGAACGCGATGCCGAGGTTGCGGCCATAGGCGTCGAGCGCGGCTTCGGTCGCCTCGTCACGCTCGGCGACGACCGCGGCGATCTTGCACGCCGCGGCGAACAGCTCGGCGGTCTTGGCGTTGATGATCGCGAGATACTGGTCCTCGCTCGTCTCGATCCGGCGCTGCGCCGAGAGCTGGTTGACCTCGCCCTCGGCGATCACGGCCGAAGCGCGGCTGAGGATCTTGAGCACCTTCAGCGAGCCGTCCTCGACCATCACCTCGAACGCACGACTGAACAGGAAATCGCCGACGAGCACCGAGGCGCTGTTGCCCCAGATGAGGTTCGCGGTCTTGCGCCCGCGGCGCAGGTCCGATTTGTCGACGACATCGTCGTGGAGCAAGGTTGCGGTATGGATGAACTCGACCGCGGCGGCGAGCTTGCAGTGGCGGCGCCCCGGATAGTCGAGCAGCTTTCCGCACGCGAGCGTCAGCATCGGCCGCATGCGCTTGCCACCGCCAGCGATCAAATGACCGGCAAGTTCGGGGATCAGCGGCACTTCGGACTGCATGCGGTCGAGAATGACCGAATTCACCTCGTTCATGTCGGCGGCGACGAGCGCCATCATCGGGTCGAGCGAGGGCGGCCGGTCGCCGTGGAGCTGATGGATTTCCGCAGTCATAACGCGGCGAGCCTTGGCGCCGTGCCCACGATTTTGCAACGACTTTCGGCTTGCTTTGAAGCCCCGCACGGTGCCAAGCGTGCCGGAGAAGAGAGGAATCGCGCACCCATGGACGACCAACTGAGCCGTTACCGCCAGAGCATCGACAATATCGACGCGGCGCTCGTCTATATGCTCGCCGAACGGTTCAAGGTGACCAAGGCGGTCGGCGAGCTCAAGGCGCGCGAAGGCCTGCCCCCCGCCGACCCCGGCCGCGAGGAGCGCCAGATCGAACGGCTGCGCGAACTGGCCCGCGATGCCGACCTCGACCCCGATTTCACCGAGAAATTCCTGCGCTTCATCATCGACGAAGTGATCCGCCATCACCAACAAGCCAAGCGCGAGCAAAGCGTATGAGCGTCGACCATCCGATCTTCGCGCGCTGGCCCGCGCAGCACCCCGACCGGATCCAGCTTTTCTCCGCGCCGACGCCGAACGGGGTGAAGGCGGGCATCATGCTCGAGGAAACCGGCCTTGCTTATGAACCGCACCGGATCGACATCATGGCGAACGAGAGCCATGATCCGGCCTTCCTCGCGCTCAATCCAAATGGCAAGATCCCGGCGATCTACGATCCGCAAGGCCCGGGCGGAAAGCCGCTCGCGCTGTTCGAATCGGGCGCGATCCTGATCTATCTCGCCGACAAGAGCGGGCAGTTTCTTTCGGCCGACCCGGTAACGCGCTACGAAACGATCCAGTGGGTGATGTGGCAGATGGGCGGGGTCGGGCCGATGTTCGGCCAGCTCGGCTTCTTTCACAAATTCGCCGGCCGCGAATATGAGGACAAGCGCCCGCGCGACCGCTACGCGGCCGAATCGGCGCGATTGCTCGGTGTGCTCGACGAGCGACTGGCGACCCGCGAATGGGTGATGGGCGCAGACTACAGCATCGCCGATATTTCATTGCTCGGCTGGGTCCGCAACCTGATCGGATTTTACGATGCGCGCGAGATCGTCGGCTTCGACCGGTTCACGCATGTCCAGCGCTGGCTCGATGCGGGCCTCGCTCGCCCCGCCGTACAGCGCGGGCTGGAAGTGACCGCGGCGTAAAGGCGATCGGGCGCTTTCGACCGAATCCTGTCATTCCCGCGAAGGCGGGAATCCCGCTTTTTTCTTCGCCGTCGCCAAGCGGGATCCCCGCCTTCGCGGGGATGACGAAGAAGTGGGCTACCTCCGCTTCCCACCCCAAAGCAGTCATTCGGCCGCTACCCCGCCGGCAGCCTCAGCCGCACGAGCAATCCGCCGAGATCCTCGCTCTCCTCGAGTGCGATGCTGCCGCCGTAGATTTCGGCAACGTCGCGCACGATCGCGAGTCCCAGCCCCGTCCCCGGTTTGCCGCTGTCGAGGCGGACGCCGCGGTCGATGACGCGGTCGCGGTCGGCGGGCGAGATTCCAGCGCCATCATCCTCGATCAGGATTTCCGCCATTCCGTCTTCGCGGCCGACGGTAACAAAGACACTGCCACCGCCATATTTGGCCGCGTTTTCGAGCAAATTGCCGACGAGTTCGTCGAGATCCTGCCGCTCGACGCGCACAACGACGGTCTTGTCGCCGGCCGCATCGAGCCGCGCATCGGGATAGAGCGCGGCGACCGCGCGCGACACGCTGTTCACGCTGTCCCAGACGGTCGCACGCGCCTGTGCCGCGCCGCGACGCCCGACCGCGCGCGCGCGGGCGAGGTGGTGGTCGACCTGCCGCTGCATCGTCGCCGCCTCGCGCCGCACGGTGTCGGCGAGTTCCGTATCCGAGCTCGTCGCGCTGTTCACGAGCACGGTGAGCGGCGTTTTCAGCGCATGCGCGAGATTGCCCGCGTGCAGTCGCGCTTCCTCGGCCTGTTTCTCGTTATGCGCGAGCAGCGCGTTGAGTTCGTCGACCATCGGCTGCACTTCGAGCGGCAGGGGCGCATCGACGCGGCGGTTCTGCCCGCCGCGCATCGCCGCGATCGCGCGGCGGATGTGGCGCAGCGGCCACAGGCCGTAAAAGGTCTGGAGCGCAGCGAGGATGATGAGGCCGAGGCCGAGCAGCGCAAGGCTGGGGATCAGCGTCGCACGCACCGCGCGATTCTGGGTGTCGAGCGCTTCGCGCGACTGGGCGATCTGGAACCGCCAGTTGGTCTTGCTGCCCGGCAGGATGACGTTGCGTTCGAGCACGCGCAGTTCCTCGTCGGGAAACTGGGTGCTGTCATAGGTGTGGATCTGGTTGTCGACATGCGGCGTCGGCGCCTTCAGCGACCGTTCCCACAGCGAGCGCGAGCGATAGGGTTCCTGATTACCGCCGCTGATCTGCCAGTAAAGCCCGCTGTACGGTTCGAGGAAACGCTGGTCGCCGAGCGGCTCGACCAGCCGCACTTCGCCATCGGGGCCGATCTCCGACGAGCGGATCATCGCGATCAGCACATATTCGAGGCTCGAATCGAAGTTGCGCGTGATCGCACCGGTCAGCACGCGGTCGAGCGCAAAGCCGCCGCCGATCAGCAGCACCGAAATCCACAGCGCCGCGATCGCGATCATGCGCCGCGCGAGCGAACCGGTGATGCGGCTGGTCAGCGCCGCCGGTTTGTCCGCCGCGTCCGGGTCTTCTACGACCGCCGGGGCGACGTCGGCCTCTCTCACGGCTTATTGCGGATCGTCGAGCTGATAACCGAGGCCGCGGATCGTCGTGATGATGTCGGCACCCAATTTCTTGCGGATGCGCGTCACGAACACCTCGATCGTGTTCGAATCGCGGTCGAAATCCTGATCGTAGATATGTTCGATCAGCTCGGTGCGCGACACGACCTTGCCCTTGTGATGGAGCAGGTACGACAGCAGCTTATATTCCTGCGCCGTCAGCTTCACCGGCTCGCCGGCCAGCGTGACGCGGCCCGAGCGCGTGTCGAGGCGCACCGGACCCGCCGTCAGCTCGCTCGACGCATTGCCCGCGGCGCGGCGGATCAGCGCGCGCAGGCGGGCGATCAGCTCTTCGGTCTGGAATGGCTTGGCGAGATAGTCGTCGGCGCCCGCATCGAGCCCCGCCACCTTGTCGGACCAGCTGTCGCGCGCGGTGAGGACGAGCACGGGAAAGTTGCGCTTTTCGCGGCGCCAGCGGTCGAGCACCGTGAGCCCGTCGATTTCGGGCAGGCCGAGATCGAGGATTGCGGCGTCGTAATTTTCGGTCGAGCCGAGGAAGTGCCCGTCCTCGCCATCGGTCGCGAGATCGACGGCATAGCCGGCCCCCTCCAGCGTCGCCTTCAGCTGCGGGCCCAGCGTGGGTTCGTCTTCGACAATCAAGATCCGCATTCAGGCGCCTTTCCTTTGCGCACCGGGCAACCCGGCCGCATGTTTCGACTGTGTATCAAGTCCGAACGATCATCGCAAAATCTCGTTGCGACGAAAGGTCGGTTCACGGGAATGTCAGGGTTTGCGTCCCACGATCCGGCCGGTGCGGGCATCGACATAGACAACGACCACCTGGCTGCCGTCCATGAATTTCAGGGCATAGATCATCCGCCCCGCATCGAACTGCGGGCCGCCGAGATAGGTCATCTCGCTATAGGGCGCGCGCGAACGGACGTCGGCGATCAGCTTGTTGAGCGGGATAACCTGTCCCTGCGCCGCCGCTTCGCGCAGATTGTCCTGGTCGCGGTTGCCGCGGGCGGTCGCGGGCGCGCCTGCCGAGAGCAGCAGCGCGGAGATGAGGGAGAGGGTCAGTGTACGGATCATGGCCGTTTCTCTAACGCGAAAGCATTGAATAGGCGATGAATGGCCGGGTCAGCTCCGGTTTCGGTTCGTGCCATGGCCGGAGGGCCATGGTGGGCGCGACAGGGATTGAACCTGTGACCCCACCCGTGTGAAGGGTGTGCTCTACCGCTGAGCTACGCGCCCGATCGGTGCATGCCGGAAGCCCGGTGTCCGAAAGTCGGACGTCCATAGCCGCTGCGACGGTGATTGCAACGGGCATTTGCTCAATCTTCACGCACAAATCGCATGGATCCCACCGGCAGATACAAATCGGGCCGCAGCTTGCGCCGCGGCCCGAGATGGTTTCACCAGAAGGCGCCTGTCAACTTAGTTGACGGCGTCCTTGAGGGCCTTGCCGGCCTTGAACTTCGGCTGGTTCGACGCCGCGATGGTCATCGTTTCGCCGGTGCGCGGGTTGCGGCCGGTCGATGCCTTGCGCTTGCTGACTGCGAAGGTGCCGAAGCCGACGAGACGGACTTCGCCGCCCTTCTTCAGCGAACCCGTGATCGCGTCGAACACGGCTTCAACCGCTTTGCTCGCGTCACCCTTGGTCAGGCCGCTCGAGTCAGCGACGGCGGCGATCAGGTCTTGTTTGTTCATGCCTAAGGAACCCCTGCAATATGGTTGGTTTAATGATTCTCATGGCCCGAAGCCATGGCGCGTCACTAACGATGTTTAGCCCCGCCTTGTCAAAGCAAAAAAGGGCGCAAAACGCCCCAAAACGTCGATTTTGCGACGAATTTGGGGCGAATTGCCGTCAAGCGGCGATGACTCAGTGCCGAATCGTCGTTTCGGGGTCGGTGCCGGAGTGAACCGGGGGCGACGCGGCAAGCTCGTCGGCCTCGGTCCATTCGATCGGAACGACCGGCGAAACCAGGGCCACGGCGAGCACTTCGTCGACGTGGCTGACCGGGATGATCTTCAATCCGGTCGTGATATTCGCCGGGATTTCAACGAGGTCTTTCTCATTCTCTTCGGGGATCAGCACGGTCTTGATGCCACCACGAAGAGCCGCGAGCAGCTTTTCCTTGAGGCCCCCGATCGCCAGAACGCGGCCACGCAGCGTGACTTCGCCGGTCATCGCGACGTCGCGGCGCACCGCGATCCCGGTCAGCGTCGAAATCATCGCGGTGACCATCCCGACACCGGCCGAGGGGCCATCCTTCGGCACCGCGCCTTCGGGCAAGTGGATGTGGATGTCCTTGCGCGCGAACAGGCTGGGCTTGATGCCATAGGCCGGGGCGCGCGCCTTCACGAACGACAGCGCCGCCTGCACCGATTCGGTCATCACTTCACCGAGCTTGCCGGTGGTGCGGACCTGCCCCTTGCCCGATGCGGTCACGGCTTCGATCGTCAGCAATTCGCCGCCGACCTCGGTCCATGCCAGCCCCGTGACGGCGCCGACCTGATCTTCCAGATCGCCCATGCCGTGGCGGAATTTGCGCACGCCCGCGAATTCGGACAGATTGTCGGGCGTCACGGTGACGCTTTCGGCCTTGCCTTCGAGAATGCGGCGCAGCGCCTTGCGCGCCAGACGCGCAATCTCGCGCTCAAGCGTGCGGACGCCGGCCTCGCGGGTGTAATAACGGATCAGGTCGCGCAGCCCTTCTTCGGTCAGCTCGAACTCGCCGGCCTTCAGCCCATGCGCCTCGATCTGCTTCGCGATCAGGTGCAGCTTGGCGATCTCGACCTTTTCGTCCTCGGTATAACCTTCGAGCCGGATGATCTCCATGCGGTCGAGCAGCGCCTGCGGCAGGTTGAGCGAGTTCGCGGTGGTGACGAACATGATGTCGCTGAGGTCGACGTCGACTTCCAGATAATGGTCCTGGAATTTGCCATTCTGTTCGGGGTCGAGCACCTCGAGCAGCGCCGATGCCGGATCGCCGCGGAAATCCTGGCCGAGCTTGTCGATCTCGTCGAGCAGGAACAGCGGGTTCATCGTGCCGGCCTTTTTGAGGTTCGTCACGATCTTGCCCGGCAGCGAGCCGATATAGGTGCGGCGGTGGCCGCGGATTTCGGCTTCGTCGCGCACGCCGCCCAGCGACTGGCGAATGAACTCGCGCCCCGTCGCCTTGGCGATCGATTTGCCGAGGCTGGTCTTGCCGACGCCCGGAGGGCCGACGAGGCAGAGGATCGGCCCCTTCAGCTTGTTGGTGCGCGCCTGAACCGCGAGATATTCGACGATCCGGTCCTTGACCTTTTCGAGTGCATAATGGTCGTCGTCGAGGACTTCCTGCGCCTTCGCGATGTCCTTTTTCAGCTTCGACTTCTTGCCCCATGGCAGGCCGATCAGCGTGTCGAGATAGTTGCGGACAACGGTCGCCTCGGCCGACATCGGCGCCATCGCACGCAGCTTTTTCATTTCAGCCTGCGCCTTGGCCTTGGCTTCCTTCGACATTTTGAGGCTGTCGATCTTGAGCTGAAGTTCGGCCAGGTCGTCGCCGCCCTCGCCATTGTCGTTGCCGAGCTCGCGCTGGATCGCCTTCAACTGTTCGTTGAGATAATATTCGCGCTGGCTCTTTTCCATCTGGCGCTTCACGCGGCCGCGGATCTTCTTTTCGACCTGCAACACGCCAAGCTCGCCTTCCATGAAGGCGAAGACCATTTCGAGCCGCTTCGACGGCGCGTCCTCGACGAGCAACGCCTGCTTGTCGGAGACCTTGATGTTGAGGTTGCCCGCGACCGAATCGGCGAGGCGCGAGGCATCCTCGATCTGCGACAGCTGCACCGCGGTTTCGGCGGGCATCTTCTTGTTGAGCTTGGCGTAATTTTCGAACTGATCGACGACCGAGCGCATCAGTGCGGCGGTGTCGACGCTGTCATCGATCGTGTCGCCGACCGGCTTCACGCTCGCCATCACGGCCTTGTCTTCGTTGGTGAGCGCGAGCAGCTTCGCGCGCTCCTTCCCTTCGACGAGCACGCGGACGGTGCCGTCGGGCAGTTTCAGCAGCTGGAGCACGGTGGCGATCACGCCGACGTCGTACAGATCGTCGCGCTGCGGGTCGTCCTCGCCCGGATCAAGCTGCGCGACGAGGAAGATTTCCTTGTCGCTTTCCATCGCGGTTTCGAGCGCGGCGACCGAGCGGTCGCGGCCGACGAACAAGGGCACGATCATGTGCGGGAAAACGACGATGTCACGAAGCGGAAGAAGAGGATAAGATTGCGTCATTACGGCTCCTGGACGGGCCCCGCGACCGGGCGCACCGCCCTTCTTATAGGTGGTTCTTCGCTAATATGGCGTAACTTGGCACGCATTCAATGTCGCTGTGCTGAACAGCGGGGCCCAGAGGGATTTGGGGCTGGCTCAAAATGGCAGCTTGAAGCCCGGGGGGAGCGGCAGGCCGCTCGTCATCTTGCCCATTTCTTCGTTGCTCGCCGCATCGGCTTTTTCGCGCGCGTCGTTGAACGCGGCGGCGAGCAGGTCTTCGAGCATCTGTTTATCGGCGGGCACGATCAGGCTGTCGTCGATCGAAATTTGCTTGATGCGGCCCTTGGCGCTCGCGCGAATCCGCACGAGGCCACCGCCCGACACGCCTTCGACCTCGACACTGTCGAGCTTCGCCTGCGCCTCCTGCATCTGCGCCTGCACCGTGGCGGCCGCTTCCTGCGCCGCCTTCATCATTTCTTCGATCGATTTCATGGGTTCGACTTATGGCGATTGTCGCCGGCCTCTTCAAGTTTTGCGTCGGGAAAAGCGGCCAAGGCGGCCTTCACCACCGGCAGCTCGCGGATTCGCGCGTCATTGTCGGCGAGCGTCGCGGCGCGGATTTGGCCAAGGCTCGGCCGTCCCTCGCCTTCGCCTTCCCGCACCTGCCAGCGGCTGCCGGTCTGCGCGAGCAGCGCGTCGCCCAGATCGCGCGCGAACGACGCGCCGAGCGCGCCAACCGGGGCGAAAACGATGCTGCCCGGTTCGAGTTCGATGATTCGCAGATGATCGTAGACATCGACCGCAAGCCGATGATTTCCCGTGCTTTCGAGGAGCTGATGGATCTGTGAGACGGTAAGCGCCGAGGCAGGCGAATCCGCGCTCTCGATTGCTGGCGCTTCCGTGACAGCCACCGGTTCGGCCGTCATGCTTTCCTGCGCCGCGGGCGCCGCCGGCGCGACCATCGGCGTCGCGGGCACGCCGCCCTTTTCGAGCAGCTTTGCGAGCTCACCCGGGTCGGGCATCGATGCGGCGTAAATCACGCGCAGCAGCAGCATTTCGAGATGTTCGAGCGGGTTGTTCGCGCGCAGCACCTCGTCATGCCCCTTGAGCAGCAACTGCCACAGCCGGTTGAGCGGCGCGAAACCCAGCTTTTGCGCCCAGTCGCCGATGCGCTCGCGGTCGGCTTCGGCCAGCGCGGGGTCGTCGTGGCGCGACACTTTGGCGAGCGTGATCGCGTGGGTCAGGTCCATAAGCCCGCGCACCATCGCGACGGGCTCGATCCCGAGCGCATATTGGCCGCGCGCGAGGTCGATCGCGCCGCCGGCATCGCCCTCGAGGATCGTCGCCATCAACTGGCCGATCGCCGAGCGGTCGGAGAGGCCCAGCATCACGCGAACCTGCGCCGCGCCGATCATCCCGCCGCCATCGAGATCGGCATGCGCGATCGCCTGGTCGAGGATCGACAGGCCGTCGCGCACCGACCCTTCGGCGGCATTGGCGATCAGCCAGATCGCGGGCGCCTCGGCCTCGACGCCTTCTTTCTGAAGAATCGAACTGAAATGCGCGAAGAGCATGTCGGGGGTGATGCGGCGAAGGTCGAAGCGCTGGCAGCGCGACAGCACCGTCACCGGCACCTTGTTGACCTCGGTCGTCGCGAACAGGAATTTGACGTGCGGCGGCGGCTCTTCGAGCGTTTTCAGAAGCGCATTGAAGGCGTTGCGCGACAACATGTGCACTTCGTCGATGATGTAGATCTTGTAGCGCGCCGACACCGCGGCATAGCGCACCGCCTCGATAATCTCGCGCACATCGTCGACGCCGGTGTTCGACGCGGCGTCCATCTCGATCACATCGATATGGCGCCCCTCGGTGATCGCGCGGCACGGCTCGCACACCCCGCACGGGTCGATCGTCGGCCCGCCCTGCCCGTCGGGGCCGATGCAATTGAGCGCCTTGGCGATCAGCCGCGCGGTCGACGTCTTGCCGACCCCGCGCACGCCGGTCATCAGGAACGCGTGCGCCAGCCGGTCGCGCGCGATCGCGTTGCCGAGCGTGCGCACCATCGCATCCTGCCCGATCAGTTCGGCAAAGGTTTGCGGGCGATATTTGCGGGCAAGAACGCGGTACGGGCCGCTCGACGGCTGCGGCGCGGTCTCGGGCAGGTCCATTCCCAGCATCGGGGTTTCGTCGTTGGCGGAATCGCTCATGCGTTCCGTATTAGGCACGGCATGCTCGCTTGTCGAAGGAGAATACGGGCGGTTCGATCCAATATCTCGTCGCCCCGGACTTGATCCGGGGTCCCGCTTAGCGACGTCGACAAGCGGGACCCCGGATCAAGTCCGGGGTGACGATGCGAATTAACACGATGAGATGGTGAGGGTGGGAGCCGGAACGACCCGCAGCGAATTCGTTGCGGCTGCTTCCTTCCGGACCTGACCGGGTTGGCGAAGACTGCGTCCGCCCGACTCCCGCGGCGCATATGGCGGGGAGCGCGGGGAAATGCAAGCGTAGCCCCAATCAGATACAATCGTCATCCCGGCGAAGGCCGGGATCTCGCCGGAGCGTCAGGAAGCGAGGTCGAGATCCCGGCCTTCGCCGGGATGACGAGGGTTGGGGTTCAGCGTGGCCCCTGCATGTTGCGGCTTTCGGCGGGGATATGCACGGTGAGCCCGTCGAGATCGTCGGTCAGCACGATCTGGCACGACAGCCGGCTCGTCCGCCGCACCCCGGCGGCAAGATCGAGCATATCCTCTTCCATCTCGCTTGCGGGCGGCAGGCGGTCGAAATCCTCTTTTGCGACGATGACGTGGCACGTCGAGCAGGCCATCTGGCCCTCACACGTGCCTTCGAGCGGCATCATATGCGCCTGCGCGACGTCGAGCAGGATCGAACCCGGCTCGGCCTCGGCCTCAGTGCGCGCCTTGCCGTCGGCGTGGATGAAGGTGACGCGCATCAGTTGACGCCCTGCAATCGCGCGGCGGCTTTGATCGCATCGAGGCCATCGCGCAGGTCCTGCTCGCTGGTGTAGCGGCCCCAGCCGAGGCGGATCGAGGCGCGCGCGTCGGTTTCGCTGACGCCCATTGCGCGCAGCACATGGCTGACCTTCCCCGACCCGCTGCCGCACGCGCTGCCGAGCGAGAAGGCGATTTCGCGGGCGTCGGACATCAGGCGCAGGCCGTTGACGCCCTCGCGCCGGACGTTGAGATTGCCGTGATAGCGATGGTTCGCATCGCCGTTGATCGTCCATTCGGGGAGCAGATCGAGCGCGAGCGACCAGAGGCGTTCGACATGTTCGGCGTCGGCTTCAAACCGCTCGGCCGCGAGCGCCGCCGCGGCGCCGAAGCCGGCGCAGAGGGCGGGCGAGACGGTGCCTGAGCGCATCCCCTGTTCCTGCGCGCCGCCGAACATCAAGGGCGGCAGGTCGACGCCGTCCCTGACCCAGAGCGCGCCGATGCCCTTGGGCCCGTGGATCTTGTGCGCGGAGATAGCGATGAGATCGGCGCCCTCGGGAATCGCGACGCGGCCATAGCCCTGTACCGCGTCGCAGAGCAGCAGGCTGTTCTTCGCGTGCGCTGCCGCGGCGAAATCGGCGACCGGCTGGATCGTCCCGACTTCGTTGTTCACGAGCATCGTGGCGACGATGCCGTTTTCGGGGATCGACGCGTCGTCGGGCGGCAGGGCCAGCCCTTTGCTATCGACGGACAGGATGTGTGCGTTCAGCCGCTCGAGACATTGCAGCGACGCCGCATGTTCGATGCTGAGCCCCGCGACGCCGCCCGGCTTCGCTTCGGCTCCGCGCAGCAGCGCCCAGTTGAGCGCCTCGGTCGCGCCCGAGGTAAAGAAGACGCGCCCGCCCTTCGGCAGCAGCGCCGCGACCTGATCGCGCGCGACTTCGACCGCCGCCGCGGCGGCGCGGCCGGCCTTGTGCGTGCTCGACGGGTTGGCAAAACCATCGCCCGCCCCCGGCCCTTCGAGCCAGCGCAACATCGCCTCGCGCGCCTCAGGAGCGAGCGGGGTCGTGGCTTGGTAATCGAGGTAAATCATGAAGTGCGTCTGCCTCCTAATCCCGTGCATGTCGAGCCATGCTCACAATCATCGTCACCCCGGACTTGATCCGGGGTCCCGCTCAGCGGCGTCGAAAAGCGGGACCCCGGATCAAGTCCGGGGTGACGAATTGGGGGGTGGCAAGGCGCCTTATTGCGAGCGATTCGCAAAAGTTGCAACATGCTACGCAATTTCTATATAGGCGCCATCTTCGCTCCGCCACCCTGCCAGCCCGGCGATTCGGCGGCCAGCCATAAAAGATAAGAGGTGCTCCCATGCCCGACGTGATTTTCCCCGGCCCCGAAGGCCGCATCGAAGGCCGTTTCTCGCCCCCGCCGCGTCCGCGCGCGCCGGTCGCGCTGATCCTCCACCCGCACCCGCAGGGCGGCGGCACGATGAACGACCGCATCACGCAGGCGATGTACAAAAGCTTCGTCGCGCGCGGTTTCGCGGTGCTGCGCTTCAATTTCCGCGGCGTCGGCCGCAGCCAGGGCACGTTCGACAACGGCATCGGCGAACTGAGCGATGCCGCGTCGGCGCTCGACTGGGTCCAGTCGATCCATCCCGAGGCGCAGACGACGTGGATCGCGGGCTTCAGCTTCGGCGCGTGGATCGGCATGCAGCTGCTCATGCGCCGCCCCGAAATCCGCGGCTTCCTGTCGGTTGCGCCGCCGGCGAACATGTACGACTTCAGCTTCCTCGCGCCCTGCCCCTCGTCGGGCATCATCGTTGCGGGCGGGCAGGACGAGATCGTGCCGCCGAGCGCGGTGCAGAAGCTGGTCGACAAGCTGCGCACGCAAAAGGGCATCACGATCCATCACGACGAGATCCCGCGCGCGAACCACTTCTTCGAGCATGAGCTCGACCAGTTGATGAAGTCGCTCGATAACTATCTGGATATGCGGCTCGCGCCCGATTCGCCGATCCGCTGATTAACGCCCGTCGCCCCCGCGAAGGCGGGGGCCGCTGGAGGTTTACGCAGCGAGGCCGGGCAAGGCCGACAGCGGCCCCCGCCTTCGCGGGGGCGACGGCTGGATTATTTTACCGGCACCAGCCAGATCGCGACATTCGCGAACATCACGAGCGCGGCGACGAGCATCAGCAGCGCGCGGCGGCGGTCGCCCTTGCGAAAGACATAGACGGCGCCGCCGGCCAAAAGGACGCCGGTCAGCATCAGGACGGACATGATCGTGTCGGACATAGGGCGGCTTTATCGGCACAGTCACAAATTTGCCACCTCGCTTATGGCCAATCCGCGCGGCTTCGCCTAAAGGGCGCTCATCGATTCCCTATCGCCCCGCGGGAGCCGCATCATGCGCATTGCAATAGCCTCTGACCACGCCGCCTGGGAGCTGAAAGCCGCTCTCGCCGACTGGCTTCGCGAAGCCGGCCACGAAGTCGAGGATCTCGGCACAAACGGCCCCGACAGCGTCGATTACCCCGATTTCGGCTACGCGCTTGGCCAAGCCATCGCCGACGGCCGCGCGACACGTGGCGTCGCGCTTTGCGGATCGGGCATCGGCATTTCGATTTCGGTCAATCGCAACCCCGCCGCGCGCTGCGCGCTGGTCGGCGAGCCGCTGTCGGCCAAGCTCTCGCGCGAGCATAATGACGCGAACGTCATCGCGATGGGCGCGCGCCTGACCGGCATCGACATGGCCAAGGCCTGCCTCGACGCCTTCCTCACCACCGATTTCGCCGGCGACCGCCACGCGCGCCGCGTCGACAAGCTTTCCAATCCGCCCCAACTGGAGACCAGCCGATGACCACAGACACGCTCGCCAAGCCCATCAAATCGGCCGGCTATTTCACCGACGGCGTCGGCACCGTCGACCCCGCGGTCGCGGCCGCGATGAAGCATGAGCTGGAACGCGAGCAGTATCAGATCGAGCTGATCGCGAGCGAGAATATCGTCTCGAAGGCGGTACTCGAGGCACAGGGTTCGGTGTTCACCAACAAATATGCCGAAGGCTATCCCGGCCGCCGCTATTATCAGGGCTGCGCCCCGTCGGACGAGGTCGAAACCCTCGCGGTCGACCGCGCCAAGCAGCTGTTCGACTGCGGTTATGCCAACGTCCAGCCGCACTCGGGCGCGCAGGCGAACGGCGCGGTCATGCTGGCGCTGACCAAGCCCGGCGCGACGATCCTCGGCATGAGCCTCGACGCCGGCGGTCACCTGACCCACGGCGCGCCGCCCGCGATGTCGGGCAAATGGTTCAACGCGGTGCAGTACGGCGTGCGCGCCGACGACCATCTCGTCGATTTCGACCAGGTCGAAGCGCTCGCGAAGGAACATCGCCCCGCGCTGATCATCGCGGGGGGCTCGGCCTATCCGCGCACGCTCGATTTCGCGCGTTTCCGCAAGATCGCCGACGATGTCGGCGCGCTGCTGATGGTCGACATGGCGCATTTCGCGGGCCTCGTCGCGGGCGGCGCGCATCCTTCGCCGATGGAGCATGCGCATGTCGTCACGACGACGACGCACAAGACGTTGCGCGGTCCGCGCGGCGGCATGATCCTGACCAATGACGAAGCGATCGCGAAGCGCATCAATTCGGCGGTCTTCCCGGGGCTTCAGGGCGGCCCGCTGATGCACGTCATCGCGGCGAAAGCCGTGGCGTTCGGCGAAGCGCTGCGTCCCGAGTTCAAGGACTATGCCAAGGCGACGATCGCCAATGCGCAGGCGCTCGCGAACCGGCTGAAGGACCGCGGCGCCGATGTCGTCGCGGGCGGCACCGACACGCACCTCGCGCTGATCGATCTCCGTCCGCTCGGCGTCACCGGCCGCGACGCCGACGAAGCGCTCGAACGCAGCGCGATCACCTGCAACAAGAACGGCATCCCCTTCGACCCGCTGCCCCCGATCAAGACCAGCGGCATCCGCGTCGGTTCGCCCGCGGGCACGACGCGCGGCTTCGGCATCGCCGAGTTCGAGGAAATCGGCGATATGGTCGCCGACGTGCTCGAAGCATTGCGCGACAAGGGCGAACATGGCGACGCCGATGTCGAAGCGAACGTCCGGGGCCGCGTCCGCGCGCTATGCGAACGCTTCCCCATCTATCAGGGATAAAGCGATGGCACGGCAGCACCCCGAGGAACCGACGCTGGTCGAACTCTCGATCGAAGAGGTCAAGGCGATGGGCAAGCAAGGGCTGGCCCATCCCTCGACGCGCCCGGTGCTGATCGGCGGCGCGGTCGGCGCAGCGGTGGGCTTGCTGCTCGATGCCGTCAGCTGGCCCGTCGGCCTGTTCGGCGGCGCCCTCATCGCGCTGGTGATGCGGGTGAAACGCTAGCCCATGCGCTGCCCTTATTGCGGACATGAAGACAGTCAGGTGAAGGACAGCCGTCCGACCGAGGACGGCGCCGCGATTCGCCGCCGCCGCCAGTGCGAGGATTGCGGCGCGCGCTTCACGACCTTCGAACGCATCCAGCTTCGCGAAGTCGGCGTCACCAAGGCCGACGGCCGCCGCGAACCCTTCGATCGCGAGAAATTGATGCGCAGCATCCAGATCGCGTGCCGCAAGCGCCCGATCGACGGCGCGCGCATCGAACGGCTGGTGTCGGGCATCCAGCGCCAGCTCGAAACCTCGGGCGAGAGCGAAGTGCAGGCGGCGCAAATCGGCGGCATGGTGATGGAGGCGCTGAAAGGCTTCGACAGCGTCGCCTATATCCGCTTCGCCAGCGTCTATCGCGAGTTTACCGAAGCGAAGGACTTTGAGGAATTCGCGTCCTCGGTCACCGAGGCGGCGCGGCCGATCAAATGACCGCGGCCGCCCCGCCCCCCGTCATCGTCCTCGTCCGTCCGCAGCTTGGTGAGAATATCGGCAAGGCGGCGCGCGCGATGCTCAATTTCGGGCTGACCGAGCTCCGCCTCGTCACCCCGCGCGACGGCTGGCCCAACCCCGACGCCGGCCCGGCATCGGCGGGCGCCGACATCGTGCTCGCCGAGGCGAAGGTTTTCGACAGCCTCGCCGATGCGGTCGCCGACTGCACCGCCATCTATGCCACCACGGTGCGCAAGCGCGGCGTGATGAAGCCCGTGCTGACCCCCGAAGCGGCGGCGCGCGAGGTTCATGCCAGCGCGGGCCGCTCGGCCTATGTCTTCGGTGCCGAACGCTCCGGCCTCGAAACCGACGATGTCGCGCTCGCGCACGCGATCGTGACGGTGCCAATCAACCCCGAATTCGCCTCGCTCAACCTGGCGCAGGCGGTGATCCTGCTCGCCTATGAATGGTCGAAGGGTATTGCGCTCGCGAGCCCGCCCGAAGTGCCGCTCGACCCGCCGGCGCCGCATGCCGAGCTCGAACAATTGATCGAACATCTGACGCGCGACCTCGACGCGAGCGGCTATTTTGTTCCGCCCGAGCGCACCGAGGCGACGCTGCGCACCTTGCGCACCGCGCTGACCAAGACGGGCTGGTCGCACAATGATATCAGGATGATGCACGGAATCGTGACGGCGCTTGGCAGGACACCCAGGGCCGGGTAACGAAAGCACATTCCTCGCTGGTGGCCGCTCGATGTTTTACCTCCTGATTTCCCTCGCCCTTTCGGCCGCCGCTCCCGAAGCGAAGACCAGCCAGCCGAGGCCCGAAACCACCCCCGCGCCCGAAAGAAAAGCCGATCCGAAACCGATCTGTCGCACCATCATCTACACCGGCAGCCGCCTCCCCCAGCGCGAATGCCGCACCCAGGAGCAATGGGACCGCCGGGCCGACGAGACCGGTAAGTGGATGGATCAAGACAAGAATTGACAATCGATATTTGGCATGCTGCATGTCAAATCATCGCTCACCTTGCCGTGACGGCCCGGTGACAATCCCCCAGGAGTTTGATTTCATGATAAGCCTACTGCTTTCGCTCGCCCTCGCGGCGGCCGGAACCGACGCGGCGAACACCCAGCCGGCGACCGAAACAGCTGCCAAACCCGAAAAAGCCAAGCCGAAGCTGATTTGCCGCCGCCTGGCCGACACTGGCAGCCGCCTGCCCGAACGCGAATGCCGCACGCAGGAAGACTGGGATCGCCAGGCCGACAGCATCAGCAAAAGGCTGCACAACGAGAAATAAATGCCGTTGGCTGGACTTCCGGGGCGCCGGTCGAACGGATGTTCGACGATCATGTCAAGACGAGGAGGGTGCGGTTTCGACAACCTCTTGGCTAATGCAGGAAATATCCCTAGGAAGCCACACCCCTCCAAGGAGCGAATATTGTTATGATCTCTGCGATACTTTCCCTGGCCCTTGCAGCAACGTCGCCGACCGTCGCTGCGGATTCGCCTGCAAAGCCAGCCAAGCCCAAGAAGGTTTGCGAAAAGGTCGAAGTCACCGGCAGCACGGTGCCAAAGCGCGTATGCCGCACGGTTGCCGAACCGGCAAAGCCGAAAGACGAAGCGGCGCAGGCCGTCGTCGCGCAGCCCGCGGGCGGCAGCACCAACTAAGCCCGGACGTCAGCTATCGGCGCGCAGGCGGTCCCACCGGGTCGCCTCATAGGCGATCGATTGTTCGACCAGCTCGTTCCACACGGCGCGCAGTCGCTCGGGTTCCAGCCCGGCGGCTTCGGCTTCGCGCGCGACATTGTCGAGCACCTGGGCCTTGCGGGCTTCGTCGCGAACGCTGCCGCGGTCGGTCTTGATGCGCGCCGCAGCGTCCATATAGCCGAAACGGCGAACGAGCAGCGCGACGAGCGCGCGATCGACCTGGTCGACCCCGGCGCGGACATCGATCATGGTTTCGCACTGTTCGGGAAGTTTGGCGGACGTCATGCGCGCTGCCTTTAGCGGCTTTTTCGACGCTGTCGAGGCATGCGTCCAACTTGCGCCGCAACGCTTGACTTTGCCGACCTCGCCGTCTAACCGCGCGCCTTCGCAATGGACCCCGCACCCCGGTGAAGCGGCGGTCGCATATGGCATCTGTCCATATGGTGCGACCCGGGAACCGCCGAAATCCTTCGGCACACAGCATATTGGAGACGACATATGTCGAAGCGCCAGAGCGCCAAGTATAAACTCGACCGCCGGATGGGTGAAAACATCTGGGGTCGCCCGAAGAGCCCGGTCAACCGCCGCGAATATGGCCCCGGCCAGCACGGTCAGCGCCGCAAGGGCAAGATGTCGGACTTCGGCATCCAGCTCCGCGCGAAGCAGAAGCTGAAGGGCTATTACGGCGACATCACCGAGAAGCAGTTCAAGAAGAACTATTTCGAAGCGTCGCGCATGAAGGGCGACACCGGCCAGAACCTGATCGGCCTGCTCGAGCGCCGCCTCGACGCCGTCGTCTACCGCTCGAAGTTCACGCCGACGATCTTCTCGGCGCGCCAGCTCGTCAGCCACGGCCACGTCTATGTGAACGGCGTGAAGTGCAACGTCGCCAGCCGCCTCGTGAAGCCGGGCGACGAAGTCACCCTCGGCAAGAAGGCGCAGGAAATGGCGCTGGTCGCCGAAGCGCAGAGCCTGCCCGAGCGCGACCTGCCCGAATATCTGTCGGTTGACGGCACCAAGTCGACCTACGTCCGCGTCCCGACGCTCGACGAAGTGCCCTATCCGGTGAAGATGGAACCGAACCTGGTCGTCGAATTCTATTCGCGCTGATCGAGTTCGCTATCGAATTCAAAGGGGCGGTCCGGCAACGGGCCGCCCCTTTTCGTTTCAGTGCGGCAGAAAGGCCGAAATCTTGCGGAGCATGTCGGCGCGCGCCTCCCCTGTTTCCAGGCCGTGGCCCAGTTCGGGATATTCCACCAGCTCGACCCGCTTGCCCTTCGCCGTCAGTTCGCGTTTCATCGTCCGTGCCTGCGCGACGCGGACATTCTGGTCAAAGGTGCCGTGGAACATCAGCACCGGTGCCTTGATTGCCCCGGCATTCTGCGCCGGCGATCCTTCGCGAATATGTGGACCGGTGCCGATAAACCGCGCGTTGATCGCACCGCCGCCGGTATCCCCCTCTTCGGTGCGCAATTGCTCCAGGTCGGTGACAGGGGCGATGGCGACGATCGCTCGGAACAGATCTGGCGCGACGACACCCGACTGCAAAGCGGCATAACCACCATAGGACCAGCCCACGATCGACAATTTCGCAGGATCAGCCCCCTGCCCGGAAACCAGCCAGCGCCCCCCGTCGGTAACATCGCCCATCGCAGTCTTCCACGATTTGAACCCGTTCTTCTGATACCATTCGTCGCCATAGCCCGACGATCCGCGGAAATTGGGCTGGAGCACTGCAAAGCCTGCCTGCGCGAAATATTGTGCCAGCCAGTCGAAACCCCACTCGTCGCGCGCCGACGGGCCGCCGTGCGGCATCACGATGGCGGGCAATCCCTTGGCGTCATTGCGTCCGGGCGGAAGGGTCAGATAGGCGGGCACCATAGCCCCGTCGGCGGCGGGATAGGTGACCGGACGAACGGGCGACAGCGTCATTTCGGCCAGCGCGTCACGCTCGCCCAGCAACGGGCGCAGTTCCTTCGCCTTCGGATCGAACAGGAAATATTGGCCGGGGTCGACGTCCGAACTGGTCCGGACCAGATAGCGGCTTTCGTCGGCCGATGCATCGGCGATCATGATCTGCTTGCCACCCAGCACCTTTGAAAGCGCCGCCGTCATTTTGGCGAGCGCCGGATCCGTGAGCACCGAAACACGACGGTCGGTGGCATAGGAAACCCCGACGATACGGCCGTTGCGACCGACACGAACGATATTGTCGATATCGACTTCGGGATGTTTGAAAACGGTCGTGACGGCGCCGCTGCCGTCCAGCGCCATGGCGACAACGGCCTTGCGCCCCTCGACCGATTGCAGCCCGTAGACGCGGTCGGTGGCGGGATCGATCGCCAACGGGTTAAAGCCTTGCTCGCTCGCAATGTCATAAATGGACAGAGGCTTCCAGACGCTGTCGCCCTTTCCTCGGTAGAGGAAGCGAATGGTCGGGTCCATTTGGCCGCTATTTTGCGAATAGCCCTGCGTCGCCATCACGCGGACCTGCCCGTGGCCATCCGACAGATAATAGATCGCGTCGCGGTTCGGCGCTTCGACGCGCTTGCTTGTTCCGTTCGCGGCATCAACGCGATCGACGCCCAATCCCTCGCTCCGGCCGGCGATGAATGTGCCCGTATTGTTTTCGGGAACATAGGTTCGCGTCATCAGCAGCGACCCGTTTTCCGACGCCGACCAGTCCAGAACACTGCCGCCCCGAAAATCGGCATAGAGCGATCGCGCGCTGCGCCGGTTGCTGAGGGATTTGAGATTCCCGCCCGCCGCATCGATCGCAATGAGGTTGCTGGCGGCGACAATCTCACCCGCCAGCTTGTCACGTTGATATGTCTGGCACGCGAGCCGCGCGTTCGTCACCCAGCCGCACCAGCTCAGAAACCCATCTTCGCCACTGCTCGACAAGATCTGTTTGGGGGTCGCCCCTTCGGTCGCATCGACGACAAACAGGCGACGCATCAACTTTTCGCCATTTTCGATGAAAGCGATCCGCGTGCCGTCGGGCGACAGGCTGACATCCCGGATCGATTCGAGCGCACCGAAACGCGCCGCATTGTCCACAGCCCCCTGCGCAACCGCGCCGGAAAATGCAGGCACAGCCGCGACCAGTGCACAAAGTGGAAGCGCACCGCGCCTCATCATATCAAGTTTCAACAAAAGCCCCTCCCGTTGCCCATTTTAGGCGGTCCACGGTGAAGACCATGGCAAATTTTTCAAGCGTCTTTGGTGCCTTGCTGGCAGCTTCGGCCGAAAAATCCGCTGCTCCCGCCCCGCCTTGCATCGCGGCGCCCCGGCTGGCACAAGCCCGCTCGTCGCAAATGAAACTTTCCGAGGAATTTCCATGCTTCGTTTCCCCCGAACGACCGCAGCCGTCGCGGTTCTCCTGACCGTTGCCGCATGCAACACATCCGACAAGGCCGCGACGTCGGCCACCGCCATTCCCGACGTCCAGATCCCCGAACTGTCGCTCGCGACGCTTCAGGAAGTGACGAAGGAATTGTCGTCGGACGCCTATGAAGGCCGCGCGCCCGGCACCCCCGGCGAGGAAAAGACCGTCGCCTATATCATCAAGAAGTACGAGGAAGCGGGGCTGAAGCCCGGAAACAACGGCAAGTGGACGCAGGACGTGCCGCTGGTCGAGATCACCGCGAAGAATGCGACCCCGCTGACCTTCACCGGCGGCAAGACGCCGGTCACCGCGCAATATGCAAAGGACTATGTCGCGTTCAGCTATCGCGTCCAGCCCAAGACCGCGGTCAAGGACAGCGACGTCGTCTTCGTCGGTTACGGCATCAACGCCCCCGAAAAGGGCTGGAACGACTATGCCGGGCTCGACGTGAAGGGGAAGACCGTCGTCGTCCTCGTCAACGACCCCGACTGGCAGACCAAGGAAGCCAAGGGCGAATTCAACGGCCGCGCGATGACCTATTATGGCCGCTGGTCGTACAAATATGAGGAAGCCGCGCGCCAGGGCGCCGCGGCGGTGCTGATCGTCCACGACACCGAGCCCGCCGCTTACGGCTGGAACGTCGTCGAATCGAGCAACACCGGCACGAATTATCTCGCCGAAACCAAGGACGGCGGGGCGAAGGAAACGCTCGCCAACGGCTGGATCCAGCTTCCGAAGGCGAAGGAACTCTTCGCGAGCGCGGGACAGGATTTCGACAAGCTGCGCGCCGACGCGGGCAAGAAGGGCTTCAAGCCCGTCGCGCTGACCGGCGTGAAGGCGAACTTCAGCTTTGACAATGCGATTTCGAAGAAGATGTCGCGCAACGTCATCGGCGTGCTGCCGGGCGCCAAGCGCCCTGACGAATATGTCCTCTACACCGGCCATTGGGATCACCTCGGCCGCTGCACGCCCGTTGCCGGCGACGACATCTGCAACGGCGCGGTCGACAATGCGAGCGGCATCGCCGGCCTCGTGACCTTGGCGCAAGCCTTCCACAAGGCGGGCGCACCCGATCGCAGCATCGTATTCCTGTCGGTCACCGGCGAGGAATCGGGCCTGCTCGGGTCGAAGTTCTACGCCGAAAACCCCGTCTTCCCGCTCGCGCAGACCGTCGGCGGCGTGAACATGGACGCATTGAACGCGATCGGCCCGGCAAAGGACATCGTCGTCGTCGGCCGCGGCAAGTCCGAACTCGACGCCTATGTCGCCAAGCTCGCCGAAATGGAAAAGCGCGTGATCAAGGACGAACCGACCCCCGAGAAGGGTTTCTATTATCGTTCGGATCACTTCAGCTTCGCCAAGCTCGGCGTGCCGATGTTCAACTTCGGCAGCGGCGACGACCTGGTCGAGGGCGGCGTCGACGCGGGCAAGAAGGCGGCGGAAGATTATGAAAAGAACCGCTACCACGCGCCGGGCGACGAATATGAGGCGATCACCAACTGGGGCGGCATGATGTCCGACCTGCGCCTCTATTACGCCGCAGGCCGCATGCTCGCGATGACCGACGCGTGGCCGAACTGGAACGAGGGCGACGAATTCCGCGCCGCCCGCGACAAGTCGCGTCCCGCAAAGTAAGCGGAAAGAGCGCGCGCCCATGACGCTGAAAATGCCTGCCGAATGGGCGCCGCACGACGCCGTCTGGATCGGTTTCCCGCACCTCGCCGAAGAGTGGGCGGGCGCGATCGACGAGGGACGGCGCGACGTCGCCGCCTTCGCCAACGCCGTCCATGACGGCGGCCGCGGCGAAGAGGTGCGGCTGGTGGTCAACGACGCGCGGCAGGCGGATATCGCCGCCGCGCTCGTCGATCCGGGCGTGCGCATCCTGATCCATCCGCTCGGCGATATCTGGCTGCGCGATACCGGGCCGATCATCGCCGGCACCGGCACAGCCCGCCGCGCGCGCAATTTCGAATTCAACTGGTGGGGCGAGAAGTTCGTCATGCCCGGCGATCAGGAAATCGGCGCCGCGCTCGCCGCCGGATCGGGCCTGCCAGTCGACGATCAGGACTGGGTGCTCGAGGGCGGCGGCATCGACGTCGATGGCACGGGCCTCTGCGTCACGACCGAAGAGTGCCTGCTCAACACCAACCGCAACCCGACGCTGACGCGCGAGGATATCGCCGTGCGGCTCCACCAGTCGCTCGGCATCGACCGGCTGCTGTGGCTCGGCAACGGCTTGGTCGGCGATCACACCGACGGCCATGTCGACAATCTGGCGCGCTTCGTCGACGAAGGGCGGCTCGCGCTGCCCGTCGCGGCGGGCGCGGACGACCCCAACGCGCATATCTATGCCGATGCCCGCGCGCGCGCCGCGGCGTTCGGCGGGGTCGAGATCGTCGACCTGCCCTCGCCCGGCCGCATCGAGATCGATGGCGAGGTCGCGGCGGCGAGCTATATGAACTTCTACATCGGCAATAGCGTCGTCGTGGTGCCGACCTATGGCGTCGCCAATGACGTCACGGCGGTCGACACCCTCGCCGCGCTCTTCCCCGACCGCCGCGCGGTCGGCGTGCCCGCGCGCGGGATCATCGTCGGCGGCGGCAGCTTCCATTGCTCGAGCCAGCAGCTTCCGGCCTAGCATCGGGCGCGAAGCCGCCTATATTCCGGCTCGATTCGAGCCATCACGGACCCCGCCCATGACCCGCACCATCACCGTCGCCGCGCTGCAGCTTCCCCTGCCCGGCCCCGTCCAGCCCAATATCGACGCCGTCACCGCGCTCGTCGAGAAAGCGGCGGCGAAAGGCGCGCAGGTGATTTTGCCCCCCGAGCTCTTCGAAGGCCCCTATTTCTGCCAGGTCGAGGATGAGGAATTATTCGCATCGGCGCGCCCGACCGCCGAGCATCCGAGCGTGGTGGCGATGCAGGCGCTCGCCGCGAAGCTGAAGGTCGCGATCCCGACGAGCTATTTCGAGAAGGACGGGCCGCATTATTACAATACGCTCGCGATGATCGGTCCCGACGGGGCGATCATGGGCACGTATCGCAAGAGCCACATCCCCGATGGGCCGGGCTATGAGGAAAAATATTATTTTCGCCCCGGCAACACCGGCTTCAAGGTCTGGGACGTGTTCGGCACGCGGATCGGCGTCGGCGTCTGCTGGGACCAATGGTATCCCGAATGCGCGCGCGCGATGGCGCTGATGGGCGCCGAGCTGCTTTTCTACCCGACCGCGATCGGCAGCGAACCCTATGACGCCGATCTCGACACCAGCCGCATGTGGCGCCGCGCGATGCAGGGGCACAGCGTGTCGAACTGCATGCCGGTGATCGCGTCGAACCGCATCGGGACCGAGGGCGACGCCAATTTCTATGGCCACAGCTTTATCAGCGACGAATGGGGCGATCTTCGCCAAGAATATGGCGCCAGCGAAACCGGCGTGCTGATCGAGACGATCGACCTCGACCGCGCAGCGAAGCATCGCGCCGGCATGGGCTTTTTCCGCGACCGCAGGCCGCAGCTTTACGGGCGGCTCGTCGAGGACATCTGACAAGATAGCGTGGGGGCGAAACATGGAATTACCCGACGATATTTTTACCGAGCCCGAGGACGTCGATCCCGAGACGCTCGCCAATCTCGGCCCGCTGCGCCGTCTGGCGGGGATATGGGAGGGACAGCGAGGGGTCGATATCAACCCCAAGGCCGACGGCCCCGAGACGCGCCAATATTATGAGCGGATCGAGATGCAGCCGATCGACCCGCAGGCGAACGGGCCGCAGCTATTTTACGGGCTGCGTTACCATTTGCACGTCAACACGCGCGAAGAGGACATCGCCTTCCACGACCAGGTCGGTTACTGGCTGTATGAGGCCGCGACCGGCCTGATCCTGCAGACGCTGGCGATCCCGCGCGGGCAGATCGCGATTGCGGCGGGGCATGCCGAGCCCGATGCGAAGCGGCTGGTGCTGAAAGCGACGCGCGGCCAAACCGACTATGGCATTTGTTCGACGACCTTCCTCGAGCTCGCCTTTCGGACCGACAGCTATCAGATTACGGTGGATTTTCAAGATGATGGGTCGTGGAGCTATGTTTCGGACACGACGCTGATCGTCAAAGGCCAGGACGAGCCCTTCCTCCATCGCGACCGCAACACGCTGACGAAGATCGCCGAGCCTGACCTCAACCCCTGGGCAAAGATCACCCGCGGCGGCTAGGTCCGGACCCCAAGGTCAGCTTTCGAAGCGGCGGATGCTTTCGAGGTCGGCGCGGTCGAGCGGCTGCGTCAGCCACAGGCCGCCGCGCCCGGCGCGCGACCAGCGGACGATCGCACGGCGCTTGACCCCGCCCGCGAGTATCAGGTCGAGTTCCTTGCCGACTTCCAGATGGCCGTCGTGGATGAACCCGGCACCATTTTGCGACAAATCGACCAGTTCGATGCTCGTCGTGGTTTCGTCGGTGACCGCCTGCGCCTGCGTGCTCACCGGCAGGCGCGGCTGGCGATAACCGGTGGCGCGCTGTTCGGCCGCCAATTGTTTGAGCACGTCGGCGACATCGACTTCCTTGTCGAACGACACGCCGCACCGGCCCGCGTCGGACCAGACGACTTCGCCGCGGATCACAACCGTATCCGAAAGCGCGATCTCCAGTTTCTCGCCGACCCCGATCGGAACGTCGGCTGCCAGCATCATGCCCTTGTCGGAAATATTGCGCACGCGCCACAAACCCGCATCGCCATTGCGCATCACCTTGGCGATCCGCCAGACCGTGCGATAGCGGTCGCCGCCACGACGATCCGTGTCGGCCGCTTTGTCCTGTTCCTCTACCGGGTCGGAGAGGCGACGGTGGTTCATGTCATCTACCTTATCGAAGCAGCATCGAACGGAAGCATAACTTCCCGTCTATACTGGAAAACTCACAATCCCCACGACACCGCATTACTTGAATTAAGCTTATAATTCAATCTTAGTGCAGATCATAGTTAACGTCACATCGGTCAGAAAATGCGGAAGCGCGCGGCCCGGCTGGTCGTTCGATAGCGAAGCTTTCGTATTTTACACAATTTACGGTGCGAGCGCGCCGGGATTAAGTGCCAAAGTGACGGGTTCGGCAAAGCCATTCGCGCCAGCGCGCCGGGCCGACCCAACCGAGCGATGCTTTGCGGCATGAAAGCGAAACTACGCTTGACGGCGCCAACTCTACCGATCAAGTTGAGTTGCCGGCCTGATCCCGACCGGCGAGGCGTTTTTCCCGGGATCCGCGGCTTTTGACCGGGAAGCAGCTTGCTCCGCGTTACCAACAGCTAAAGCGCGCGATGCTCAGGCGACAGCGCCAGGTATCGTGTTCCCCTCATGCAATGAGGTGATACGATGCACGTCTCCCCACCGCGATAGCGGCCCGCGTCCGAGCCGGACGCCTCTCTGAATCAAACGCACGCCGATTTGGGCGCAGCCGTTTGGCACCCCCTTTATCCGGCGCCGCCCGGCGGTCGCCGCTCGCATCGTCGCGCGCTTCGGCGCCGCGATCCCAATCGACGAGGAATTCGACATGACCATCCAGACGCTCGAACATAGCGAAACCGCCACCAAATTCTTCGACATCACCCCGCTGCAACCGAGCCTCGGCGCGCTGATCAGCGGTATCGACCTCGCCCAGCCGCTGGACCGTCCGACCTATGACGCGCTGCGCGCCGCGCTGCTCCGGTACAAGGTGCTGTTTTTCCGCGATCAGAATCTGACGCGCGAGCAGCATATCGCGCTCGGCGCGGCGTTCGGCGACCTTGAGGAGCATCCGGTTTTCTCGCTTCCCGATTATCCGCAGATCCTGCCGCTGATCTCGCAGGAGCTGAGGGGCAAATATCGCCAGTCGACCGACAGCAACTGGCACGCCGACACCACCTTCCGCACCGAACCCTCGGCGGCGTCGATCCTGATCCAGCGCGTTTCGCCCTCGCTGGGCGGCGACACCGTGTTCGCCAACGCCGTCGCCGCTTATGAAACGCTCGACGAGGAGACGAAGGCGCGGATCGACGGCCTGACCGCGATCCACGATCCCAGCATCTTCATCCAGTTCCTCGACACCGACGAGAAGAAGGACGCGCTGCGCGCGAGCTTCCCGCCGGTCGAGCATCCCGTCGTGCGCATCCACCCCGAGACGGGCGAGAAGGTGCTTTACGTCAATTCGGTGTTCACCCGGCATATCGTCGGGCTGCCCGAGGACGAGAGCCAGGCGCTGCTCGCGCGGCTGTTCGACCAGGTCAAGCGTCCCGAATTCCAGGTGCGGTGGAGCTGGCAGCCCGGCTCGATCGCCTTCTGGGACAATCGCGCGACGCAGCATTACGCCGTCCCCGACTATAGCGAAGCGCGCCATATGGAGCGCGTGACGATCGTCGGCGACCGCCCCGTCGGCCCGAACGCCGCCTGATCCTGGCCCAGCAGATGAAACTCTCCCTCACCCCTCTTCGCACGCTCGTCGCCGGCGCTTTCCTGTCGCTGGCGGCGTGCGGCGGCGCGGTCGACGGCGGCACGACGATCAAGATCGGCGACCAGCTCCACGCGCTCAAATCGTCGCTCGACGTATCGGGCGAAGGCCAGCCGAGCGATTACAAGATCGAATGGGCCAATTTCGTCGGCGGGCCGCCGATCATCGCGGCACAGACGGGCGGATCGCTCGATGTCGGCTGGATGGCCGAAACCCCGCTGATCTTCGCGCAGGCCGCGGGCAGCCCGGTTAAGGTGGTCGCGGTGAGCAAGACCATCGACGGCGGCGGCTCGCCCTATGCGCTCGTCGTCAAACCCGACTCGCCGATCCGCAGCGTCGCCGATCTCAAGGGCAAATCAGTGTCGTTCATGAAGGGCACGGTGCTCCATTATTTCGTCGCGCGGCTGCTCGACAAGCAGGGGTTGTCGCTGAAGGATATCAAGCCGGTGCAGGCGACCGGCTTTGGCACCGGGCTGCTCGACAAGGGATCGGCCGACGCGATCACGATCGGCGAGCCCTATCTGACGCAGGCGCTCGAGGCCGGGAAGGTGCGTGTGCTCGCGAGCGGCGCGCCACCGAACACGCCGGGCTTCTTCTACCTCGTCGCGTCCGACAAGGCGCTCGCCGATCCGGTGAAGGCGAAGGCGATCGGCGACCTCGTCGCGCGCGCGGCGCGGGCGACGCGCTGGCAGCGTGAGAATCCCGCCAGGGCCGCGCCGGCGCTCGCCAAACGCTACAATGTCGACGCGGCGATCGCGGAAAAGATCATCACGCGCGCGCCCGCCAGCTATGCGCCGATCAGCGACGCGATCATCGCGGCGCATCAGGACGAGGCCGATCTGTTCTTCAAGGAAGGACTGATCCGCAAAAAGCTCGACGCGTCGCAAATCTTCGACAAGCGCTACGACGATATCGTCGCCGCGCAGGAGGCGGCGAAGTGAATGCGCCGACACCGATTGCCCTCGCGGGCGACCCCGGCCGGCTCGTCCAGCCGGTCGTCCGCAGGGCGGGAACCCGATCCGAACGCTTCTCGTTCGCCCGCCGCGCCACCGGCCCGCTGATCATCGTCGCGCTGTGGGCGACCTCGACGAGCGCGGGGTGGATCGACCCGTCGATCCTCCCCTCGCCTGCCGGTATCGTCGCGGGGTGGCAGCAATTGTGGACCGAACAGGCGCTTGCCTCACAGATTGCCACCTCGCTCACGCGCGCGCTCGTGGGCGGCACAATCGGCATCGTCTTCGGGCTGATCCTCGGCACCATCGCGGGCCTGTCGAAACTCGGCGAGGAAGTGTTCGATGCCTTGCTCCAGATGCTGCGCACCATCCCCTTCCTCGCGCTCGTTCCGCTGTTCATCGTCTGGTTCGGGATCGGCGAGGCGCCGAAGCTGCTCCTCATCGCGCTCGCGACGATGTTCCCGATGTACCTCAACACCTATGCCGGGGTGCGCAACGTCGACCGCAAGGTGATCGAGGCGATGCGCAGCTTCGGCCTCGGCGGGCGCCGCCTGATCCTCGAGGTCGTGCTGCCGCTCGCGCTGCCCCAGATCTTCACGGGGCTGCGCTTCGCGCTCGGCGTGTCGGTGCTCGTGCTGATCGCCGCCGAGCAGATCAACGCCTCGGCGGGGCTCGGCTACCTGCTCAACAGCGCGCAACTGTATCAGCAGGTCGACGTCATCCTCATCTGCATCGCCATCTATGCCGTACTCGGCCTCAGCGCCGACCTGATCGTCCGCTCGCTCGAACGGCTGTTCATGCCGTGGCGCGCGGGCATCGCCATCCGATAGGAGACATACCGATGACCGCCGTCCTTTCGATCGATTTCGCCGCCGCCGAACGCGTCGCCGCTCCTGACTTTTCGCACCGCCCGGTCGCGGTCGAGGTCAGCGACGTCAGCCGCAATTTCACTGGCAACAGCGTCCTCGATAGCCTGAACCTGACGATCCACAGCGGCGAATTCGTCGCGCTGCTCGGCGCGTCGGGCAGCGGCAAGACGACCCTGCTGCGCATCCTCGCCGGGCTCGATGCCCCCGATGGCGGCGAAGCGTGGGTGCCCGCGGCGCGTACCGTCGTGTTTCAGGAACCGCGGCTCGTCCAGTCGAAGAGCGTGTGGAAGAATGTCGTGATCGGCCTGTCGGGCAAGGCCGCGTCGCGTGAGCGTGCCGTCGCGGCGCTCGCCGAGGTCGGGCTCGACCATCGCACCGATGCCTGGCCCGCGACGCTGTCGGGCGGCGAGGCGCAGCGCGCGGCGCTCGCGCGCGCATTGGTGCGCGAACCGCGCCTGCTGCTGCTCGACGAGCCTTTCGCGGCGCTCGACGCGCTGACGCGGCTCAAGATGCAGCGGCTGATCGGCGAGCTGTGTCAGGCGCACGGCCCCGCAACGCTGCTCGTTACGCACGATGTCGAGGAAGCGATCCTGCTCGCCGACCGCATCCTTGTGCTGAAAGAAGGGCGGATCGGTTACGACACGCGCGTCCGCTTGCCGCACCCGCGCCGTGCGGGCGGCGAGGAATTCGACGCGCTGCGCGATACTTTGCTCGCCGAACTGGGCGTGCCGCAGGCGCACTAGCGCCGCATCAGCGAACCACAGCAAAGGCTTTGACCGCCCCGGCATGCATCGGCATGCTGGGGTCAGGGGGATTTCGACTCATGGTAATTTCGCGCGCACGGGCCTGGGCCACGCGCATGCCCGGATCGGGCTGGATGATCGTCGCGCTGATCCTCGGCTTCACGATTGGCACCTTCATCGCGGCATCGTCACCTCTGGTCGAGGCGGCGCAGCTGGTCGGCGGAATCTGGCTCGACGGCCTCCGCATGACGATCGTCCCGCTGATCTTCGCGCTCGTTGCGACCGGCGTCGCCAGCCTCGGCATGGGCGACCATCACGAGGCCGCGCGGCTCGGGCGGCGCCTGCCGCTGGTGCTCATTGGCCTGCTGATCGTTTCGGCGGTGATCGGTGCGCTGATGGTCCCGCCGCTGCTCGGCGCGGTCACCATCGCGCCTGCCGATATCGCCGCGCTGCGCAGCCTCTTCCCTGCGCCGCCCGCACCAGCGGTTCCCGGCGCGGCCGAGACCGTGCACGCGATGATCCCGACCAACGTCGTCGCGTCGGCCGCCGAGGGTGCGGTCCTCCCGCTCGTCATCTTCGCGCTCATACTCGGCCTTGCCGTCGGCAAGATCGACCGCGACCGCGCCGAGGCGGTCCTCCAGCCGCTGCGCGGGCTCGCCGATGCGATGATTGTCATCGTCGGCTGGGTGCTCCGCGTCGCGCCCATCGGCATCTTCGCGCTCGCGCTGGCGATCGGTGCGACCGTCGGGACCGCCGTGCTCGCGATCCTCGCCCAATATCTCGCAATCTCGATTGCCGTCACGCTGGTGCTGATCGTCCTCGGCTATGCCATCGCATGCTTCGCCGGAGGCGTCCCGCTCGGGCGCTTTGCCCGCGCCATGGCCCCGGCGCAGGCCATCGCGGCGAGCACCCAATCGTCGATCGCGACGCTGCCCGCGATGATGGTGAGCGCCGAGCGCGTCGGCATCGCGGAACGCAACGCCGCCGCCATCCTGCCGATGGCGGTCGCGACCTTCAAGATCACCGCACCGTCGAACACGGTGATGATGGCGCTGGCGCTTGCGTGGATGGCGGGGGTCGAAGTCTCACCGCTGCAGCTCGCGGTGGCCTTGCCGCTCGCGGTTCTGTCGTCGCTGGCGATCCTCGGCATGCCGGGACAGATCAGCTTTTATGCGTCGGTGGCGCCGACCGCGATCGCAATTGGCGCGCCGATCGAACTGCTGCCGATCCTGCTCGCGATCGACGTCATTCCCGACATGGTCCGCACGGTCGCTAATGTGACGCACGATGTAGCCGCAGCGGCGGCTATCGCACCCCCCGCCTCAATCGATCAGTAGCGGCCCGACAGCAGCGCCCCGGCACCTGGGACTTCGGTCGGCAGCCCCAGGCGCGTCAGCATCTGGTGCGCAGTGCAGATCGCCGCCGACACCACGGGCAAGCCGATCGCATCCTCGATCTTCTGCACCGACGGCAGCGACGGCATCTGGACGCATGCGGAAAGGACGAGCGCGTCGATTCCGGTCAGGTCGAGCCTTTTGTAATGCTCGAGCAGGTTCGCCGGATCCTGCGCCGCGACCTCCAGATTGTCGGGGATTTCAAGGGCAAGCCAGTCGCTTACTTCGATACCTTCATTCTGAATGTAGGAAACGACCATCTGCGTCAGCGGCTTCATATAGGGCGCGACGAGCGCGATGCGCTTCGCCTTCAGCGCCGCCAGCCCCTCGACCAGCGCACCCGCGCTGGTGACGACAGGTGCAGCGCGGCCATTCTCGACCGTCCGCTGGTGCAGCCGCGCCTCGGACACGCGATGATAACCTTCGCCCATGCTCATGATCGCGACGAGGCAGGCATAGCCGAGCACGTCGACCGCGGCGTCGGACAGCTCGAGCGCGCAGCGGTCGGAATCGGCGTCCATCGCCGCGAGTTCCTCCTTCGTCACCTTCTTCATCCGCATCCGCGACGAGTGAAAGGTGAAGCGTTCGGGCGCGATGCTCTCCCGCGCGCGAAGCAGCGCCGGGATTTCGGTTTCCATCGTGACGTTCGAGCTGGGCACGATCTGCCCGATGCGGATTGGCCGTGTCATCTCGCGCGCCTCAGACCGCGACGATCGGGTTGCACAGCGTGCCGATGCCCTCGACGGTGCATTCGACGACGTCGCCCGGCCACATGAACTCCTGCGGATCGCGCCCCGCGCCGACCCCCGCCGGGGTACCCGTCGCGATGATGTCGCCGGGTTCGAGCGTCATCACGCTGGAAATGTCGGCGATCAACTGATTGATATTGAACAACATGAAGCGCGTGTTGCTGTTCTGCTTTTCGACCCCGTTCACATGCGTCAGGATATTGAGGTTGTGCGGATCGCCGATCTCGTCGGCGGTGACGATGCACGGTCCCATCGGCGCAAAGCTGTCCTGCCCCTTCGACACGATCCACTGCCCGGCGCGGCGGCAATCGCGCGCCGACACGTCGTTGATGACGGTATAGCCGAACACATGGTTCAGCGCGTCGCCCTCTGCGACGTGGCGGGCGGTGCTGCCGATGATCACCGCGAGTTCGGTTTCCCAGTCGAGTTGCTGCGTCACCTTCGCATTATGGCGGATCGGATCGTTCCACGCGACGACCGCGGTCGGCGGTTTCGAGAAGATCACCGGCTGCTGCGGCAGCTCGTTCGACGTGTCGAGCGAACGAGCAGATTCAGCGACATGCTCGGTATAGTTTAGACCAATTCCGAAGATATTTTTGCGCGGGCGCGGGATCGGCGCAAGCAAGGTCACATTGCCCTCGGGAAGCGAGGTGCCGATCAGGTCGGCGGTGGTCGCGGCTGCGACAGCTTCCTGCAGGAAGCGCAGCGCGATCGGCCCCAGATCGATGAAATCGAGCATCGTCGAGGGCAGATCCTGCCCGATTGCATCGCCGAAATATTCGACGTCGATCACGAGGTCGTCGTGGAGAAGGCCGAGCCGGGGTTCGGTCTCGACCGTGCGATATGTCACGAAGCGCATATTTGATGTCCGTCATTTTCTTGAAGGGCTTCCTCGATCCGGACGCCGAGCGCCTCCATCACGGGGAAATCGTTGAACGAGAAGAGGAAGGCCTCCTCGGAAGGATCGAGATTGACATGCTCGTGCCACATCCACGCGGGCACGCAGAAAATGTCGTGCGTGCCCCAGTCGAAACGCTCGCCGCCGATGATCGAATAGCCGCGCCCGCTCGCGACATTATAGACGACATTGCCGGTGTGCCGGTGCGCCTTGCCGCGAAAGCCGGGCTTCAGCATCTGCATATGCGCGCCCATCGTCTGGAGCGCCCAGCCGCCGGTCAGCGGGTTCGAATAGCGTAGCATATGTCCGTCGAACGGCGTGCCGTCGGACACTTTCGCGAGGTTCCACAGCGCGTCGCGCGTCGCTTCCCAGCGATAGACCATCACCGGCGAATAGGGCTTGTCCCACGCGCCAATGCCTTCGGGCCGTAGCGACCCGCCGCCATAGCTCAGCGGCAGATCGTCGACCGGAAACGCCGCCGTCTGCGCCGGCTGGTCATAAACCGCGTAGAAATTGGTCTCGAGGCTGTTCATCAGCGGGATGTCGAGGCCGTCCTGCCAGATCGACACCTCGCCCTCCGCGACGACGCCATGGTCGTGCCAGCAGCCGCCGGGCGTTAGCACATAGTCGTTCGCGCCCAAGGTGATGTGGTGTCCGTCGACGACGGTATAGGCGCCCTTGCCCTCCATGATGAAGCGGTGCGCCGAGGCCGTGTGCTTGTGCGCGGGCGTGATCTCGCCGGGGCGCATCGCTTGCATGCCGCTGAACAGCCAGCCGCAGACCGCGACATTCTCTCGCCCAGCATCGCTGTCGTTGAGCAGGGTCACGACGCGGCGCCCCGCCTCTTCGGGCTTCACCAGATCGAGCGCGCGCAGGCACATGGCGCGCATCTCTTCGTAGCGCCACAGCGTCGGGCGATAGCGCGTTTCGGGCTCCCAGGGCTCGATCGCATTCGCGCGTTTCCAGAAGGCGCCGGCATTTCGCGCCGCAAGCTCTTGATAAAAGGCTTCGAGTTCGGGCGTGTCGTTCACGCGCGCGCGCCCGAGCACATCGTCGCGCGGATCGATGATCGTGCTATTGCCTGCCATCATGGCGTCTCCTCGTCGGGATCGACGGGCTGCGGCTCGTCGACGAACAGGGCCGACGCGCGGGGGGTCCGGTCGACCGTCAGGTTGAAGATGTCGAAGCGGTTATAACCGCCGATGATGTCGTGCATCAGCTTGGGGCGGATGCACTCGCCAAGGTCGATGTCGGCATAGACGATGCCCTCGTCGTCGATCAGCGCCTGACCGACGAGATTGCCGTGCGGGTCGATCACGCCTGAAAAGGCGCTGTTCGGGCGCGACAGCAGGTCGCGGTTCTGCGGCCGGTCGGCGCTCATTGCGTCGATGATTTCGGGGCTCACCGCCGAGCAGGCGACGATCGTGAACACCTTGCCCTCGAAGCTGTGCGCGGTCGCGCGGATCTTGATCGCTTCGGCCATATTGTACGACGCCGGCGCGACGGGCAGCGCGATATAATTGGCGATATGGACCAGTTCGCCCTGCGAGAGCAGCGCGAAGCGCGCGAGCGTGTTGGTATTCTCGCCGCACGCCAGCGTGCCGAGCGGCCCGACCGGCGTGTCGTAGACACGGATCGAGCTGCCATCGCCGCCCGCCCAGGTCAGCTTCTCGGCCCATGTCGGCACGAGCTTGCGGTGCCGCCCGAGCAGCGTCCCGTCGGCGCCGATGATCAGGTTGGTGTTGTAGAGCGTGCCGACGCTCACCGGATCGCGTTCATTGATCCCTATGACGACGGTGCAGCCATGATTGCGTGCAGCGTTGCAAAGCGCCGCAACCTCGGGGCCGTCGATCGACAGCGACGCGCGATACAGCCGCTCGTGCCACTCGGCGCCCTCGATCGGAGTCATCAGCCAGTTCCAATAGGGATAGGCGGAAACGAACACTTCGGGAAAGGCTACAAGCTGTGCACCATTGCCGGCCGCCTCGGCGATCAGCGCGCACGCCTTGTCGACCGTGCGCGCGGTGTCGAGAAAGACGGGCGCGGCCTGCACCGCGGCGACGCGCGACTTGGGCAGGAAAGGCGCGGACACGTCGCTCATGTCACGGCCGCCCGCTGGTGATATTGCGGCTTGTCCCACGCGCGCGTCGCGCAGACCTTGTCGAGCCGCTCGACCGTTTCGACGATGTCGCGATAGCGCAGGTAAAGCGGCGTCAGCCCGAAGCGCAGGATGTCGGGCGCGCGGAAATCGGCGATCACGTCATATTCCTTGAGCGCCTGCACGATCTGGTAGCCCTGCGGGTGCGCATAGGCGACCTGGCTGCCGCGCTCGGCGTGGCCCTGCGTGCTCACCAGTTCGAAGCCGTATGCGTCGCACAAAGGTTGCATCTGCTCGATGAACAGGTCGCCGAGCGCGAGCGACTTGCGACGGATTTCGGCCATATCGGCTTCGAGGATCAGGTCGACGCCCACCTCGAGTGCCGCAAGGCCAAGCACCGGCGGGGTGCCGCACTGGAAGCGTTCGATCCCCGCCGCGGGATCATAATCCTCCTCGAAGGCGAAGGGCCGCGCGTGCCCGAACCAGCCCGACAGCACCGGCGTGGCGGCATGATGCCGCGCGGCTGCGAACAGATAGGCGGGCGCGCCGGGGCCGCCGTTGAGGAACTTGTATCCGCAACCGATCGCGAAATCGGCGTTCGCGCCATTGAGATCGACCGGGATCGCGCCCGCACTGTGGCTCAGATCCCATACGACGAGCGCGCCGACTTCGTGCGCGCGCTTCGTGATCGCCGCCATGTCGCGCACGCGGCCCGACTTATAGTGGACCTGCGTCAGCAGCAGCACCGCGACGTCCTCGTTCAGCGCATCGACGATCGCGTCGGGCGCAACGGTGACCGCCTTGACGCGCCCGCCCGAAAAGGCCTCGATGCCCTGCATCATATAGACGTCGGTCGGGAAGTTCGTCGCCTCCGACAGGATCACGCTCCATTCACGCCGCAACGAAAGTGCAGCAGTCAATGCCTTGAAAATATTCACCGAAGTCGAATCGGTCGCGACGATCTCGCCCGCGTTGGCGCCAATCAGTCGCCCGATCTTGTCGCCGATCCGCCGCGGCGCAGTCGACCATTCGGCGCCGAGCCACGAGGTGATCAGCCCCTCGCCCCATTCGTTGCCAACAACCGCGGCAAGCCGGTCGCCCGTCGCCTTGGGCAAGGCGCCGAGCGAATTGCCGTCGAGATAAATCAAACCTTCGCGCAGGTGAAAACGATCCCGAAAAGGCGCGAGCGGGTCGGCGGCGTCGAGCGCCGACACATCGGTGGCAAAGAGCGTGTCGGTCATGCGATTTCCCTCAAGATGGCGCGCACCGGGCTGGCATCGGCGCCGACGATACGGAGCGGCAGCGCGACGAGTTCGTACTGGCCGGGCGGCACGTCATCGAGCACGAGGCCTTCCAATATCCGCATATCCGCCGCCTTGACCGCCTGATGCGCGTCGAGTGTCTTCGACTGTTCGGGGTCGAGCGACGCCGCGTCGGTGCCGATCAGCCGCACGCCCATGCTGCCCAGTCGGGCGATAGCGTCGCTGGCAATCGCGGTGAAATCGCTGTCCCATTGGTCGTGCGGAAAACGCTCATAGGTCCGCAGCAGCACCCGCTCGGCGCCCTCGATCGCATCCCAGTCGATATCGGCAATCTCGACCCGCCCGCGCGCGTGGCGCATATCGAGCAGCACGCACGGCCCGATATAGGCATCGAGGTCGCAATCGGCTGAGGACGCCCCATCATTGGCATAATGCAGCGGCGCATCGCCGTGCGTGCCCGCGTGGAGCGGCGTGAACATGCCGCCGACATTGACCGGGCAGCCATCGCCGATCACCGCATGGCTGTGCAGCGCGAAAGCGGGCTCGCCCGGCCATACCGGCACCGCGGCGTGGAGCGGCTGCGAGATGTCCCAGATCCGGCTCATGCGCCCTTCCCTTCGGCATAGTCGCCACCCTCGCGCGGCGCCGTCATGCGCGTGCGCATCGACCAGAGTTCGGGGAAGAAGCTGAGGTCCAGCGCCTTGACCAGATAATTGACCCCCGACGAACCGCCGGTGCCGGGCTTGTGCCCGATCACGCGCGCGACGGTCTTCATGTGCTTGAAGCGCCATTCCTGGAAATAATATTCGAGCGCGGTGATCTTCTCGGCGAGCGTGTAGAGATCCCAATGCGCATCCGGGTCGGTGTAGATCTTGAGCCAGGCGTCCTCGACCGCGTCCGACGCCGCATAAGGCTTGGTCCAGTCGCGTTCGAGAATGTTCGGCGGAATATCAAAACCGCGCCGCGCGAGCAGCCGCAGCAATTCGTCGTAAAGCGACGGCGCCTCGAACGCCGCGCGTAGTCTTTCAGTCGCCCCCGGGTCGTCCTTGTGGACGATCATCATATCCTCGCGCTTGTTGCCGAGGAGATATTCGAGCTCGCGATATTGCTGCGACTGGAACCCGGAGGCGCGGCGCAGGGAGCCGCGAAAGGTCAGGAAATCATGCGGGGTCAGCGTCGCCAGCACTTCCCAGCTGTTGATCATATGCCGCTGGATCGTCGCGATGCGGTCGAGCCCCTTGCCCGCGATCTCGAGCCGGTCGGCCTTGATCGCGTCGTAAACCAGCCGCCCCTCGTGCAGCACGAGCTTCAGCCACAGCTCCATCGTCTGGTGCATGATGATGAACAGCATCTCGTCGGGCTTGTCCGACACCGGCACCTGCGCCGAGAGCAATTGCGCGGTCTGCAAATGCCGCGCATAGGTCAGGCCATTGTCCCACTGGATCGTCTCGCCGTCGATCTCGGTCTCGAAGATGTCGGTGCCGCCGTCGCGCGTCTGCCTGATCATTGCGATGCCTCTCCGCTCGCCGGCACAGCCGGCAGGTATCCTTCATAGGCGACATCGCCGCGCCAGGCATCCCCGGGTTCGAGCGCGGGTTCGTCAGCGATTTTGCGGTAGATGCTTGCGAAGTCGGTTTCTTCGGTCGCGCGCAACAAATCCTCGAACCCCGCGACGACGAAATAGGTCTGCTGGAATTCGTCGAAATTATACCGCGTGCGCATCACGCGTTCGATATCGAGCCAGATGCGTTGCGGTTCGGGCGACGTCAGCGCGGAGAGCGCTTCGGCAAAGCTCGACATGAGGCCGCCGCCGAACGCGCGGAGTTCGCCGTCCTCGACCACGAGGCCGAACTCGACCGTATAGAGCCAAAGCCGACCGAGAAAGTCCGACGCCCCCAGCTTTTCGGCGCGCAGCCCAGCCTGACCATAGGCCACCAGAAAGTCCGAAAAGGCCGGGTCGGTGAGCATCGGGATATGGCCGAAAATGTCGTGAAACATATCGGGCTCTTCGCTGTAGGCGATCTGCTCGGGCGGGCGGACGAAGTTGGCGGCGGGAAAGCGCTTGTTCGCGAGATGCTCGAAAAAGGGCTCGTTCGGAATCCAGCCGGGCACCGCGACGACCTCCCAGCCCGACACGGGTTTCAGCAGCGCGTTGAGCTCGGCGAAGTCGGGAACCCCCGGCCTCAGCTTGCGAAGAATGTCGAGGCCATCGAGGAACGACCGACAGGCATAGCCATCAAGCGCCGCCGCCTGCTGATCGAACAAGCTCCGCCATGTCGCGTGCTGCTCGGCGGTAAAGGCGGCCCAGTTCTGCGGCATCGTCCAATTGGCCGCGACACCTTCGGGCGGTGCGTCGAATATATGTGTCGCGGCCATCGGTCTCTCTCCAAACCTTCGGCGCAAGTGATAGCGCGGGGCCGCGCGAACATTGTGCGGATTTCGCGGCAACAGATTGCGGAAAATCGCTAATCGTTCTGTTAGTTTCCATATTTGCAGGAATTTGTACTCAGGTTTAGAATGAGGTGGCCAGATTCTCGCATAAACCCGATTCAGGACGGAACGCATGGACAAGCTCGACTGGAAAATCGTTGCGGCGCTCGAACGCGACGGCCGGCAATCTTACGCCGACCTCGGCGAACAGGTCGGCCTGTCCAAATCGCCCTGCTGGTCGCGGGTGAAAAACCTCGAGGAAAGCGGCGTCATCGAAGGCTATGCGGCGCGGCTCGACCCGCTCGCGATCGGCCTCGCGGTGCAGAGCTTCGTCGAAGTCCAGATCCGCTTCGATGCGCACACCGATTTCGAAGCCGCGGTGCTCGCGCACCCCGCGGTGGTCGAATGCCACACCACCGCGGGCGAGAGCGACTATCTGCTCAAAATCTTTGCGCGCTCGGCCGATCACCTCGACGAGCTGCTCCGCCACAATTTGTCGAAACTGCCCGGCGTGCAGCGACTGAAGACCGTGGTGTGTCTCAAGACGATCAAGCGGCACGGCGACCTCGCGGAATGGGCGCGGACGACCGAAGGCCGCGGGCGCGGCGATTAGCGCCGCTGCAGCGGGCGTCAGTGCTTCAGATATTGACTCGGCGGCACGCCGAAGGCGCGGCGGAACATCGCGGCGAAGCCGCTGGGGCTGTCGTAGCCGACGTCGTAGGTGACCTGCGTGATCGACGCGCCCGCGGCGAGCATCGACAGCGCCTCCATCAACCGCACCTGCTGCCGCCAGACGGCGAGCCCCATTCCCGTTTCCAGCTTGAAGCTGCGCGTGAAGGTGCGCCGCCCCATCGCCGCGAGCGCCGCCCAGTCGTCGATGTCGCGCGGGTCCGACGGATCGGCGATGATCGCGTTGCAGACGCGGAGCAGGCGCGGGTTCGACGGCATCGACACCTGATAGGGGGCGTTCGGCATGCGCCCGATCTCGTCGAGCAACAACGCGATGATCCGCCCCTCACGCCCATCGACGTCGTAGAGCGCCGGGAAATCGACGACCTCGAGGATCAAGGATTTGACGAGGTTCGACACTTCGAAAACGCGGCACTCGTGCCCCGTCTCGCCGCCCCGGCACGGCAGGTAGAGCGTGCGCAGCGACACCGCGCCGCGGCACGCGACCTCGTGCCGTGTTCCCGCGGGCAGCCATACGGCGCGTTGCGGCGGGATAACGAAGCTGGTCTCGGGCGTGCGGACCGACATCACCCCCGACGACGCGTAGAGGATCTGGATATGGTCGTGGCTGTGCATCGGATCGATGAAGCCGGCAGGATATTCATCCTGCAGCGCAATGACCGGGCGGTCGTTCGTCAGAACATCGGCACTATGCTTCATGGCCCGATCCTCACAAGCCTTAGACAAATACACAATATAGGCCGCGCGCGCCGCTGGCCAGCGATGATGCGCCCACTGGCCTGTCCGCTGCGGTGATTGGCCCAAATGGGCGATAGATGGGGACGCGCAAAAGCTATCAGGCAATCAAGGATCGTTTCGAGAAGGATAAGCGAAATATGTCAAAGGGCTTAAGCGTCATGCAGAACGACATGGCCGACCCCGATATCCGGCGCTTTGTCGACGCGATCAACGCCGCCTATGCGGAGCATGGCGCACCGGCGGGCGCGAGCATGGCGACGCGCCGCGCCGTCGCCGAACGCGTCCGCCAGCCGTGGCGCGAGGGTGGCCCGATAATGGCGGAGAGCCGCGAAATCGACATGGGCGGCGTCCGCCTGCGGCTCCACCGCCCGGTCGCCGACGCGAAGCTGCCGGTCATGCTCTATATTCACGGTGGCGGATGGACGCTGTTCAGCATCGACACGCACGACCGGCTGATGCGCGAATATGCCGCGCGCGCGGGGATCGCGGTGCTCGGCATCGATTACAGCCTGTCGCCCGAAAGCAAGTTCCCCGTCGCGCTGGAGGAATGCGCGGCGGCGCTCGACTGGATCGCGGCAGAGGCGGATGTGCTGAACCTCGATGCGACCCGCGTGCTGATCGGCGGCGATTCCGCAGGCGCGAACCTGTCGGTCGCGGCGTGCCTGTTGCAGCGCCAGCGCGGCCGGCCGCTGCCGGCCGCGATGCTGCTCAACTACGGCGCCTTCGCGCCCGAGCGGACGCCAAGCTACGCCCGCTTCGGCGCCGGCGACTATTCGCTCGAAGCCGACGAGATGGACGCCTTCTGGGCCTCCTATGTCGATGGTCCCGGACAGCTTGCCGACCCGTTGGTCGCGCCGCTCAACGCCGACCTGACCGGCCTGCCGCCCGCCTTCCTCGCCATCGCCGAGTGCGACATCTTGGCCGATTGCAACGACGCTTTCGCCAGCAAGCTCGAAGAGGCGGGCGTGCCGACGCGCGCGGTCACCTATCTGGGGGCGACGCACAGCTTTCTGGAGGCGGTATCGATCGCCCCGCTCGCGGGCCGCGCGCTCGACGAGCAGGCGGCGTGGATCCGTGATATCGTCGCGGCATGACCGACCTCTACACGCCGCGCGGCGCCGCCGACATCGGGCAGCTGATCGCCGACTATCCGCTCGCCTGGGTGATATCGGGTGCCTTCCATGCCAGCCCGCTGCCGCTGATCGCCGAGACGGACGATGCGGGCGCGGTGGTCGCGCTGTTCGGCCATTGTGCGCTGCGTAATGCGCTGGTCGCCGATTTCCGCGCCGACCCGCGCGGGCTGATCCTGTTCAACGGGCCATCGGGCTATGTTCCGACGACTTTGTTGTCGAAGCCCGACTGGGCGCCGACATGGAATTATGCGGTGTTGCGCTTCACCGTCGAGGTCGAATTCGTCGGCGACGAAACGCAGGGCGCAATCGAGCGGCTCGTCGCGAAGATGGAAGGTGGCGCCTGGTCGACAGCGAGCCTCGGCGCGCGCTATGAAAAGATGCTCGACCAGATCATCGCCTTTCGCGCCCACGTCCGCTCCGCCGAACACAGCTTCAAGCTCGGGCAGGATGAGAGCGCAGTGGGCTTTGCCGAAATCGTCGCGGGTCACAGCGACCCGACGCTCACGAAATGGATGGAAGGACAAAGGTGAAGCTTTTCTTCGACGATCGCCAGACCGCCCACGCCCCCTCGCGCGAACTGCACAATGGCGACTGGGTGCCCTATGCCGAGAATATCGAGCGCCCGCGTTCGATCGTCGCACAGTTCAGCGACTGGAGCGCTGTTCGCGATTTCGGCATGGCGCCGCTGCTCGCGGTGCATGACGCCGACTATCTCGCCTTCCTCGAACGCGCGCATCGCGACTGGGTCGCGGCGGGGCGCAATGGCGACGCGATCGGCTATACCTTCCCGGTCAGGCGCCGCCGGCCGCTGAGCTTCGGCCGCATCGACGCCGATCTTGGCGCATACAGCTATGACGCCGGGACGCCGATCGCGGCGGGTACGTGGGAATCGGCCTATTGGTCGGCGCAGGGCGCGCTGACCGCGCTCGATCATCTTCAAACCAGCGGCGAGGCGCATGCCTTTGCGCTGTGCCGCCCGCCGGGCCACCATGCCGGGCGCGACTATATGGGCGGCTATTGCTACCTCAACAACGCCGCGATCGCGGCGCGCGAGGCGCATGATCGCCGGCTCGGGCCGGTCGCGGTGCTCGACATCGACTATCATCACGGCAATGGCACGCAGGACATCTTTTACGAAGATCCCGATATCTTCTTCGCCTCCATCCACGCCGACCCGCGCACCGATTATCCCTTTTACTGGGGGCACGCCGACGAGCGCGGCGAAGGTGCGGGCGAAGGAACGACGCTCAACCTCCCCCTCCCCCGCGGCACCGACGGGCAAAGCTATGCGCCCGCCCTCGACACTGCGCTGGCGGCGATTTCGGATTGGGGCGCGAAATTCCTCGTCGTCTCGTTCGGCGCCGACACGCACAGCAGCGACCCGATTTCGAGCTTCGCGCTCGAACGCGAGGATTATGTCACGCTCGCGGGCCGCATCGCGGCGCTCGGCGTGCCGACGCTGATCGTGATGGAGGGCGGTTACGCCGTCGGCGATCTCGGCAAGAATGTCGCCGCGTTTCTCGCGGGTTTCGAGAAATAACGTCGGCTTAGAGGAGGGAAGCCGCCACCCCAACATTCGTCATTCCCGCGAAAGCGGGAACCCAGCGGCAACGGCAGCTCGCTGGGTCCCCGCTTTCGCGGGGATGACGAAGTAGGAGGTGGAGCGGCAACTAACGGTCGTTTCCGGTCATTTCCAAATGACTGCCCCGCCTTCCCGGCGGGGCAGCTCCTTTCTTGATCTCAGTTCAGGCTGAACCTTACGCTCGCGCCCAGCGTGCGCGGCCGCGCGACCGAGCCCGCAAAGGCGAAGGGCGCGTTCAAAATGCCATATTGGTTGAACAGATTCTTCGCAAAGAGGCTGAGCTCAATCCGGTCGCTCACCGTCACCGATGCGTTGAGATCGACGAGGTGGAAGTCGCCCTTGTCGAGCGTCCCGGCGAAATCGACGGGTGCGCTCGACAGATAGCGGTGCGCGATCCCGAAGCGCGGCTTCAGCGACATGTCGGGGAAGCTTAGGTCGAGCGAATTCGACAGCGTCCATTCGGACGCGCCCGGCAGGCGCGTTCCCTTGGCATAGCCGCCGCCCGGCGCGAAGCTGTCGGGCAAGAGCGACGACAGCCGCGCATCGTTGTACGCGATGTTCGAGGTGAAGCTGAGGTTGCGCGTCGGGCGCAGGTTCAGGCTGATTTCGACGCCGTCGATGTCCGCGCCGCCGCCGTTCACCGTGTAAGCGCGGAAGTCGCCCGGCGTGAACAGGCGGGCCTGAATATTGCCCCAGTCGATATGATAGGCGGTCAAATCGACGCTGAGCGTCCGGTCGATCAGGTCGAAGCGCGTGCCGATCTCGTAATTCTTCGTCGTGTCGCTTTCGAAGGTCAGGGGCAGCCCCGCGGTCGCGAGCGAATAGACGTTGAGACCGCCGATGCGGAACCCTTCGGAATAGAGGCCATAGATCATGAAGTCCTTCGACGGCTTCCACGTCAGCGACGCCTTCGGAATGAAATCCGAGTCCTTGCTCGTCTCCGGGGCATAATCGAAGGGTGGGATCAGGTCGGCGTTCGGCAGATATTGCAGCCGCGGCGCGGTGCGATATTCGAACAATCGCCCGCCGAGCGTCAGCGTCAGCGTGTCGACGATGTCGAACGACGCTTCGCCGAAAACTGCCTTTTCGGTGACGCGGTTGCTGCTGACCGTTCGTGAGGCCAAGTCATCGGGAGCGAGTTCGCTGCCCGGCCGCCCGCCGAACTCGCCCGGATTGGCATCGATATAGTCGGAGATGCCCTCGATAAAGGTGCCGTCGGTGCTGTTCGAACGCAGCCGCGTATAGTTGACGCCGAGCAGCCAGCGGAAACGCCCGCCGTCGGGCGACGCGAGCCTGAGTTCGCCATATTCGGTCTTCGACTTGCCTTTACCGCTCGCGAGTTCGGGGGTGTCGGTGCGCGGGTCGTTGCCGCCAAAGATCGAATTGTCGAACGCCAGGTCGGCCTTTTTCTCGGTATAGCTGCCCACCGCGGTCAGCGTCGCAAAGCCCAGATCCTGCTCGATCCGCAGGCTGTGCATCATGAACTGCGTGTCCTGATATTCGGCGACGTTAGTGGCGCGTTCGAAGGTCTTGGGCGGGCCGAAGATCACATAGGTCTGATCGTCGAGATCATATTCCTGATACATGCTGAGCGCCGAGACGCGCGTCGTCTCGGTCGGCGTGAAGACGATCGAACCGCGCAGGCCGCGGACGCGAAGGTCGTTGCTGCCTTTCTCGCCGAGCAGCGTGTTGTCGAGATATCCGGCGTCGTAGCGCTGGAGCGCGACGAGACGGACGGCGAGCTTGTCGGTCGCGATCGGCACATTGACCATCGCCTTGACCGCATAGCTCGCCTCGCCCGCGCGCTTGGTCGTCGAAACGCCGCCCTCGAAGCCCGCATCGAAGCGCGCGGGATCGGCCTCGTTCACCACATAGTTGATCGCGCCGCCAAGCGACGAGGATCCGAAGAGCGTGCCCTGCGGCCCGCGCAGCACCTCGACGCGGCTGACATCGAAGCTGTCGACGTCGGGGATCACGAGCGGGAAGCCGGGCTCGATCAGCGGAACTTCGTTGAGATAATAGCCCGTCGTCGCCTGGTTCGCCTCATGATAAGTCGACGAGGCGACGCCGCGGATTACGACTTCGGAAACGCCCGGCTGATAGTCGTTGAAGATGACGCCGGGGACGCGCGTGATGTAATCGGAGAGGCTCTGGGCATTGAGCTTTTGCAGCGTCGCCTCGCTGACCGCCGACACCGAGCCGCTGACGTCGCGCACCGACTGTTCGCGCTTGGCGGCGGTGACGACGATCTCGGTATCGTCGACCTCCTGCGCCAGCGCGCCCGATGCCTGTCCCAGCGCCAGGATCGAGATGCCACATGCGGCGATCCGCCTGATCGATGCAAAACCCATTTTTGCCTCCCTTATTGATTATGCCTATTGGTAAGAAAATCCGATGCTCAAGCTATCATGCGAAATTGGCGTGTCGGCGATGGTCGGGCCAGTTTCCAGCCGGATCGGGCCAGCCCTGCGGCGCAGGAAAGCGTGGTTTCATGAGGGCTTGCGGCCAATTTGCCCGATCGGTGGATTGGGCGGCCTGATCGGCGCAGTAAGCCAACCCGGGCGACATACACTGGACGCGACATCCCCACCGGGCGAGAGAGGGTCGCATGCAGAACATCGAGAACAAGGGTCGGCGCGCGTTTATGGGCAGCGCCGCGATGGCGGCGCTCCTGCTGGGAAATCGCGCGGCGTGGGCGCTCGATCAGGGCGGCGCCGGGCGCTGGCCCAAAATCGCGCCACCGCAATCGCCGCGTGTCTCGCATGTGATCGATCAATTGGGCCGCCAGCGCGACGATGCCTATAGCTGGATGAAGTTCATCCCGGCGACGGGCGAGCGCACGCGCGATAATTTGCCCGACGCCGTCGGCGCGATGCTGAAGGCGGAAAATGCGTACGCTGACGCGATCCTTGCACCGCTAGCGGGCGAACGCGCGAAGCTGCTCGACGCGATGCTCGCGCGGGCGTCGGGCGACACGGCCGCGCCGGCGCTCGAAAAGGACGGCTGGGACTACGGATCGGCGCGGCCCGCCGGCGCGGCACATGCGATCTATACGCGCAGCAAGAAGGGCGGAAAGCCCGAGCAGCTCGTCGACGAGGCGGTGCGCGCCAAGGGCCAGCCCTATTTCCGCAGCACCGGGCATCAGCCGAGCCCCGACCACCGCTATTTCGCCTGGGCCGAGGATGTGATCGGCAACGACCGCCACCGCATTGTTATCCGCGATAATCAGAGCGGCGCGGTGCGCACGATCGTCGACAAGGACGCCTATGGCTATGGCGGGCTCGTCTTCGCGCCGTCGTCGCGCTGGCTGTTCTGGATCTGGCGCGATGCGCGCAACCGCCCGACGCGACTCTATCGCACCTCGGCCGACGGCAAGGTCACCGACCTCGTCTATGAGGAAAAGGACCCGGCGATCTTCATGCAGGTGAAGCGCACGGCGGCCGACGGCTTCATCGCGCTGACCCTCGCCGGCCCCGAGACCGCCGAAGTGCGGCTGGTGTCCGCCGCCGACGAAACCGCAACCCCCGCCGTCGTCTGGCCGCGCAAGACGGGAGTGCTCTATGACATCGACGAGTGGAACGGCGGGCTGATCGCGCTCACCGATGCCGGCGACGCGTTCGACATGGCGCTGCTGCGCCTCGATCCGAAGAGCTTTCGCACGCTCGCGACGCTCGTGCCGCACCGCGCGGGCACCCCGATCCTCCAGATCCAGCCTTTCGCGGCGGCACTCGTCCGCCTCGAGCGGGTCGACGGGCTTCACCGGCTCGTCATCCTGCGCGCCGATGGATCGGAACAGACGGTCGCTTTCGACGATCCCGCCTATGCGATCGAACTGCCGGGCGAGCAAAGCTATGGCGCGTCATCGGTGATGATCGTCCACCAGTCGCCCAAATCGCCGCGCCGCTGGATTCGCGTCGATCTGGCCAGCGGCAAGCAAAGCGTCGTCCAGCAACAGGCGGTCGCCAATTTCGACCCCGGTGATTATGAGGTCGAACGCCTGTTCGCTCCCGCGCCCGACGGCGAGATGGTGCCGATCACGCTGTTGTCGCGCCGCGGCGCGCCGAAGGACGGCAAGGCGCCGCTGCTTCAATATGGCTATGGCTCCTATGGCGTGCCGAGCGATCCCGAATTTTCGATCCCCGCGCTCGCGCTCGTCGATCGCGGCTGGCGCTATGCGATCGCGCATGTTCGCGGCGGGTCGGAGAAGGGCCGCCGATGGTTCCTCGGCGGGCGCAAATTCACCAAGCGCAACAGCTTCACCGATTTCATCGCCTGCGCCGAACATCTGGCCGCCGAGGGCTATACTGCAAAGGGCAAGGTCGTCGCCTATGGCCTGTCGGCGGGCGGGCTGCTCGTCGGCGCGAGCATGAATATCGCCCCGGCGCTGTGGGGCGGCGTGATCGCGCAGGTGCCGTTCGTCGACATGCTCAACACGATGAGCGATGGCGCGCATCCGCTGGTGCCGTTGTTCCGACCCGACTGGGGCGACCCGCTCGCCGATCCCAAAGCCTATGATTATATCGCCTCGATCTCACCCTATGAGAATGTCCGGGCGGCCGCCTATCCGCCGCTGCTCTGCACCGCCGGGCTCAAGGACGACCGCGTCGCTTATTGGGAACCCGCCAAGCTGGTTGCCGAAGTGCGGCGTCGCTCGACGAGCGGCAACCCGGCGCTCTTGCACACCGACATGGACAGCGGCCACCAGGGCAGCGCCGACCTGAAAAGCGAATATCAGCAGAAGGCGCTGTTCTGGGCCTTTGCGATGCGCTGCGTCTAGAAACCGCGGAAAGACGGCACGGGCGCAAACATCAGCATAAGGAAGCCATAGGCGCTCGCGAGCAGTAGCAGCACGCCCGCGGCGCCGACCAGCCAGTCGGCGCGCAGGCGGCGGACGAGATATGCGCCGATCGGCGCGGCAATCACACCGCCGATCAGCAGACCGATCGCCGCGGTGCTGAAGCTTTGCCAGCCCATCGCCCCGATGAACCCGGCCGCGATCGTCACGGTGACGAAGAATTCGGACGCGTTGACCGTGCCGATGACGGTGCGCGGCTCGGCGCCCTGCGCGAGCAGATTGGCGCTGACGATCGGGCCCCACCCGCCGCCGCCCGACCCGTCGGCGATCCCGCCGATCAGCCCGAGCGGCCCGACGAACTTGATGCTGCGATAGGTTTGCGGGCGCCGCGCGCCGCGCCACAGCAGATAGATGCCGACCGCGCCGAGATAGGCGAGCACGACCGGCCGCGCGATGCTGTTGTCGATATTGGTCAAAAGCCACACGCCGATCAGCCCGCCGACGATGCCCGGGACGACGAGGCGGCGGAACAGCCGCCAGTCGACGTTGCGCTGCATCGCATGCGCCAGCCCCGACACGCCGCCGGTAAAGCTCTCGGCGACATGCACCGCCGCCGAGGCGGACACCGGCGGCAAGCCCAGAACGAGCAGCAGCGCGGTGCCGATGACGCCGAACGCCATGCCGAGCGCGCTGTCGATCAACTGCGCCGCAAATCCCACGACGATGAAGGGCAACAGCGCCCAGAGCGTCAGCCCGTCGAATATCGTCATCGGGCAGCGGACCGGGGGCGCGTGGTTTTCGGGGTCCGGCGCGTGAAGAGGAACACCGCGGGGAAGCCGAGTGCGATGAGCGACAGCGCACCGGCGAAGACCGGCTCGCCGCCCGCGAGCCAGGGCAGCACCGCGGCCCAGATCGACACGCCGAGCACGGTCAGGAAAATCTGTTCCTGATCGATGTCAGTGGCGACCGCGAGCGGGACGCCGCGCGCATCGGCGCGCAACGCCTCAAGGCGGCGCGCAACCGGGCTGTGCGGTGCCGCCTGCCGCCCCGGGATCAGCGACGACATCACCGACCCCAGCCCCGCGCCGACTAGCCGGACACCGACCGCGCGGGCAAAGGCGCGCGGTTCCTCGAGCCGGTCGCCAACCGCGCGCAGGCTCAGCCGGCCGCCGAACACCAGGTCGATCAACGCCTCGCCGGTCACCGCCTTGATCGGCCGGTCCTGTACCTGATGGCTCGCCTCGATCCAGTCGAAGATCGCACCCGGCACATCGATGCTGCACGCGCGTTCCAGCCCCTGAAACCCCGGGGCGCTGTTCGCCTCGCAGATCCGGTAGCCCTCATTGTCGAACAAGATGTCGATCCCGGCGACTTCCAGCCCGAGCGTGTCGGCGGCGCGCGCGGCGAGGTCGGCCATTTCGCCGGTCGGCGTATGGGCGATGCCGACGCCGCCGAGCGAGACATTCGATTTGAAATGGCCGGCGGGCGAGCGCCGTTCCATCGCCGCGATCACCCGGCCGCCGATCACGAGCACGCGCACGTCGCGCCCGTGGCTCGACCGGACATAGTGCTGGAACAGGAAATCGGCTTTGGCATCGGCGCTCTCGAGCAAGCCGGCGAGATCCTCGAACTGGCTGCGGTCCTCGCATTTGAGAACGCCGGTGCCGCGCGTGCCGCGCAGCGTCTTGACGATCATCGGGAAACCCAGTTCCTCCTCGACGATGTCGACCCCGATCGGGAATTTGCCGAGGATCGTCGCCGGGATCGGCAATCCGGCGCGCGCGAGCCGCTGCATCGTGTGGAGTTTGTCCGCGACAAGGTCGATCGCTTCGGGCCCGTTGATCAGGCGCACGCCGCGGCGTTCGAAATGGCGGAGCACCGCGAGCGTGAAATAGTCGGTCTCGGCGCCCGTCCGGCACAGGATGAAGTCGGGCCGGGCGAGCGAATGGCCCTCATAATGCACCGACCAGCCGTCGACCGGCGCCGCGACGATGTCAAAATTATGCGGTTTCAGGACATGCAGTTCGATCCCGCGCGCCGCCGCGGTCTCCTGAAACCGCAGGATTTCAGGGACCTCCGGCAGGGCCGGATCGAGATCCCGTTGGAAGAAAATCCAGCCCAGCAACGATCGGCTCCTTCAACATCTGGTCGAACGCATAGGCTCAGTGCCAGAAAACCGCCCGCCTGCGCAATCGTTCACGCGGCAAGTCGACCTAAGTTCCTGTTTTGCCGTTTCGATTGCGACGATCCCTCCGATCTGGACCAGACAGGATCGAAGATAAGCGCTCTCTGGCACGAATCCGGCTTAAACCTGCCCTGCGCGACACGTTAAATGTCGCATGACCACCAAAGCGACACAATCGAACGAGCCGGTAGGACGGTTCCTGGGTTGGCTGGGGCTTCGCCAATCGCGCGGCGCTCCCCCCGAAGGGGGCCATGCGCCGCCGAATGGGGCGGGGCCGTACGACCTTGCACGCCAGGCGCGATACGAACTCGCCGCATCGATCACCTCTTTCCTCGTCGATAATGACCTCGACGTGTCACCCGCCAATCTGCTGCTCGCGCACAGCGCCTTTTCGGGCCGCAATCCCCGGCTCGCGCGGCAGGTGATCGCGCAGGCGCAGACTCCCGAGGGGATCAGCCAGAAATGGCTGAACGAACTCGACGAACAGGAAGCGGGCCAGCCCGATCGCGTCGAACTCGACCGGCTGATGACCCGGCTCGAAACCAATATCGAGGCGTTCCAGGCGAATACGAAAGAAGCGCGAACCGCCACCACTGACTATGGCACCGAACTCGAGCAGCATGTCGTCGATCTCGAACAGCTGCAGAAGACGGGGCGCATCGTCTCGAGCCTCGCCGACCTTGCCAAGGTCATGCTCGAACGCACGCGTAAGGCCGAGGACGACATGCGCAAGAGCGAGGACGAGGCGAAGGCGCTGCGCCGCAGCCTCGATCGCGCCAAACGCGACGCCGAGCTCGACTATCTGACCGGTCTGCCCAACCGCCGCGCGTTCGAGGCCTTGCTCGACCGGCACTATAAGGAAGCGCGCGCCGCGGTCGAACCGCTGAGTATCGCCTTTTGCGACATCGACGAATTCAAGAAGGTCAATGATATCCACGGCCACGAGGCGGGCGACCGCGTCATCAAGGCGATCGCCGACACGCTGGCGCGGATTTCGAACGACCATTGTCATGTCGCGCGCCACGGCGGCGAAGAGTTCGTCATGCTGTTCCGCGGCCTGACCCCGACACAGGCGGCCGAAAAACTCGACGATGCGCGCGAGGCTCTGGCCGATCGGCGTCTGATCAACCGCAAGACTGACGAGCCGTTCGGCCAGATTACCTTCTCGGGCGGGGTCGCCGACGTCTTTGGCTATGGCGACACGCGCGCCGCGCTCAAGGCCGCCGACGCCGCGCTCTACAAGGCCAAGGCCGGCGGGCGGAACCGAATCGAAATCGCCGACCCGGCCTGAATTTCTGGGATTCCCGCGGGGGGCGGGAGGCCGCGGGCGATCGCGCACCAGCGCGCGATCGCCCGCAGTTTATTTGTCTCGACCGTTACGCGGTCGCCGGACGCGCCGCCCACAGCCCGAAACTGGCAATGATCGCATAACAGATCAGCGGCACCGCCAGCGCGAGCCGGATGTCACCGCTGAGATCGGCCACCGTTCCGAACAGGAACGGGACGATCGCCCCGCCGATGATCGCGGTGCACATGATGCCCGACCCCTGCGGCGTCCGTTCGCCAAGCCCCTCGGTCGCGAGGCTGAAGATCGTCGGGAACATCAGCGAATTGCAGAAGCCGACCAGAATCAGCGCCCAACCCGACAGTGCCCCGGTCGTCACCGCCGACAGGACGATCAGCGAAATCGCACCCGCCGCAAAGGTCGCGAGCACGCGTCCCGGCTTCGCCAGTCGCAGGATGAAGCCGCCGAGCAACCGGCCGACCAGCGCGCCCAGCCAGTACATCGCGACCAGCTTGCCCGCCGCCTGGAGCCCCAGCCCCATCACGCTCGGTTCGGCGAGATAGGCCATCAGGTTCGAGCCGATCGCCACTTCGGCGCCGACATAGACGAAGATGCACAGCGCGCCGAACTGGACCCGGCGGTTATGGGTCAAGAGGCCCCACGTGCCCTCGAGCTTCACATCGTCGGCTTTGGCGTGGTCGATCGCCGACCGATACATCCAGAACACCGCCGCGATCACCAGCATCACCACCCCGAGCCACATATAGGCGGTGCCGATCGACGCGCCCTCGGCGACGCGATAGGCCTGAATCTGCGCCTCGCTCGCGGTCTCGGCGTCGATCGGCTGTTCATCGCCGAGCAGGAAGGTCGCGCCGCCATAGACCATCAGGAACACGCCGATCGAATTGAACGCCTGTGCGAAGGTCAGCCGGCTGTGCGAGGTCTCGACGGGGCCCAGCGTCGTGATCACCGGGTTCATCGCGACCTGCAGAACCGTGATCCCCGCGCCGATGCAAAAGAGCGCCGCGAGGAAGCCGGGGTAGGAGGCCGCTGCCGAAGCCGGGATGAAGAGGAAGGCGGCCGCCGCCACGATGACGAACCCGAGCACGAAGGTGCGGATATAGCCGAGCTTCGACATGATGATGCCGGCGGGAATCGAAAAGGCGCCATAGGCGATGAAAAACGCCATCTGCACGAGGTTCGCCTGCGCATGCGTCAGGTGGAACATCGGCTTGAACTTGCCGACCAGCAGGTCGTTGATGTTCGTCACCCCGCCCAGCAGGAAAAACACCGCAAAGGCGAGGATCAGAACCACTCGCGTGCTGTGACCGCCCTTGCCCGGCTGTTCGGTCGCGTTCGTCGCGACGTTCGGCGCCAATGCCATTATCTCTCTCCCCTTGCCTTGTCTCAGGCTAACCCTGATGACGGTCTTGTCACTTTACCGCCGGTGGGCAAGGCAGATTCTCCCCGACCGCCTCGACATTCGTATTCAACAGCGTCGCGGCGAAGCCCTTGTCGCTTTGGATCGAGACGGCATAGTCAACCTGCCGCAGATTGGCGCCCGCATCGGCGAAGCAGCGGAGCGGCACCTTGATCGTCGAGACCTGCCCCTTTGGCGCCGCCTTCACCGCCGCCGAGATGTCGAATGCCTTGCCGCCGAGCGCGAGGCTGACCGGCGCGCTGCCGGTCGCATCGATCCGCCAGTCGATACGCAGCGCGAAGCTGTTGCCCAGCTGGCGCGACAGATCGGCATAGGGGCCGCTGAGGTGCAGCGCCGCGGGGCCGGTCCAGACGAAGCTTTTGCCATCCTCCTGCGCGCGAACATCGACCGAGCGCGCGGCGATCAGCCCGCCGGGGCTCGATACCGGCGGCGATTCCACCGGGCGCGATCCGCCCGCGTCGGTCACGGTCAGCACCCACGGCGCGCGCGCGCGGCCACCCGAGAAGTAATTTTCGACGTTCAGCGCCGCCGCGATGTTGACGCCCAATTCCTCGGACAGCTGCGGAACCGTCGTGCTCGCGCCATATTTCAGGCCATAACCGACCGCGAACTGCGGCTTTTCGACCGGCGATCGCGCGTCGGCGGGCCAGGCGAAGGGCAGCGTGCCGGTAAAGCCGCGCACCGTCTTTCCATCCTTGCCGGCGACGAGCACGTCGGCGACGCCCGCACCCTGCGACCCCGGCAACCAGCCCGCGACGAACGCGTCGGCGGCGTTGATTTCGGGATTGGTGAACATCGGCCGCCCCGACAGGAACAGCGCGACCACGGGAATGCCCGCAGCCTTCAGTTTCTTGAGCGTCGCGAGATCGGTCGCCTCCGACGGCTGATAGTCGAGCGTCGCGACGTCGCCCTGGAATTCGGCATAGGGCGCCTCGCCGAACACGACGATCGCGACGTCGGGTTTTTCTTTATAGACGCCGCCGTCGGACAGGGTCGCGACGCCGCCCGCATCGCGCACCGATTTGTTCAGCGCTTCCCAGATCGTCTGGCCATTGGGGAAGTCGGCGTGGGTGACATCGGTCCCCTGCCAGCTGATCGTCCAGCCGCCCGACTGGATCGCCATGCTGTCGGCCGCGGGGCCGGTGACAAGCACGCGCGCGCCGGGCTTGATCGGCAGGATGCCGCCGTTGTTCTTGAGCAGAACCAACGACTTGGCGACCGCTTCGCGCGCGACAGCCAGATGTTCGGGCGTGCCAACGGCTTTCACCACGCTGCGGTCGACATGGCCTTCGGGAAACAGGCCGAGCTTGTATTTGACGCGCAGGATACGCCGCACCGCATCGTCGAGCCGCGCCGCCGATATCGTGCCGTCCTTCGCATGTTTCAGCGTGGTCTCGTACAGCCCCTTCCAGCTGTCGGGCGCCATGAACATGTCGAGCCCGGCGTTGATCGACTGCGCGCAATCGGTGACGCTGCATCCCGCAACCTGCCCGTGCCCGTTCCAGTCGCCGACGACGAAGCCCGCAAAGCCCATCTTCTCCTTGAGCGCGTCGGTCAGCAGCCCCTTGTTGCCGTGATGCTTGACGCCCTGCCAGCTCGAGAAGCTCGCCATCACGGTGAGCGCGCCGGCGTCGATCGCGGCGGGATAGCCCATCGCATGCTTGGCGATCAGTTCCTTCTCGTCGGCCTTGGCGTCGCCCTGGTCCTTGCCCTCGAACGTCCCGCCGTCGGCTAGGAAATGCTTGGCGGTCGCCGCGACATGTGTGCCGTCGACCGTCTTGCCCGCGACCAGCGGCCCCTGCAGCCCCAGCACCATCGCCTTGGCATATTCGGCGATCAGCTTCGGGTCGGAGGCATAGCCTTCGTAGCTCCGCCCCCAGCGCAAATCCTGCGGCACCGCGAGTGTCGGCGCAAAAGTCCATTCGATCCCGCTGCCCGCGATTTCGGCCGCGGTGACCGCGCCGATGCGCTGGATCAGTTCGGGATCGCGCGCGGCGCCGAGGCCGATATTGTGCGGGAACAGCGTCGCGCCGGGAATATTGTTGTGGCCGTGGACGGCGTCGACGCCAAAGATGATCGGGATCGCGACGCCGTTCGCCTGCGGGCGCAACGACACCGCGCGGAACTCACCGACCAGCTTCGCCCAGTCGGCGGCAGTCGAACGTTCGTTGCCGTTCGGACCGCTGTTCCCCCCGGCGAGGATCGAGCCGAGCGGATAGGTTTCGAGATCCTTCGGCGTGATCGTGCTGATGTCGCCCTGAATCAGCTGGCCGACCTTCTGCTCGATCGTCATCTTCTTCATCAGCGCGTCGATCCGCGCCTCGGTCTTGGGATCGGTGATGGCCGCGGGGCTTTTTGCCGCGGGCCACAGTTCGGGATGGACCTTGGCCGCTTCGGTTCCAGTTGTCTGCGCGGTCGCGGTTGCCGTTCCTGCCAGCAGCAGCGCGGTCACCATGCCCATTGCCTGTCGGCGCATCATCTCTCCCATTCCTCTTATGTGAACGTTATCAAGTTTCACTTCGCATAGGGAGTGGATGAAAGCAAGCGCTCTGTTTTTGCGTTATATCAGCGCAGCCGTGGCATCGTCGCGAGCAGCAGCACCGCGATCGCGGAGAGCGCCGCGAGCAACAGGAAAAGCGCGTCGAAACCGAAACCCGGGACGAGCGAGATCGTCAGCCACGGCATGATCAGCGACGGCACGGTATTGGTCAGATTGAAGATGCCAAGGTCGCGCCCGCGCCGGTCCGACCGCGGCAGGATGCGCAGCGTCTGGCTGCTATGGAGCGACAGGAACACGGTCGACGCGATGCCGAAGACGAGGTAGCTCGCCTTCGCCGCGTCGAGCCCCGTCGCCAGTGCCATACCGACCATTCCGAGGCTCGACACCGCCGCGGCGACGACGAGCGGCACGAAGGGCCGGTCGTTGCGGTCGGCCCAGCGGCCGCTCGCCAGCGCGATCGGTATAGCGATCGTCAGCGCCATGCCGAACAATCGCGCCTTTTCATTGTCGTGCATTCCGGGATCGATCGAGCGGAACCAGAAATAGAGATAGGCGAACAGCGCCGCCTCGGCGATCTGGACGAGCAGGCGCGCCAGCCACATCCGCACCGCCGGTCCGGTCGGTCGCCGCCGCCGCTCGCCAACTGCGCGAGCCGGGGGCGGCGCGGTGAGGTCGGGGAACGCACGCGGGCGGCCGAGCAGCAGCACCGGCAGGACGGCGCTTGCCACCAGCAGCGCAATGACCACAAGCCGCTGCTCCGCCGACACCAGCCCCGGCCAGGTGACGAGCCACCCCGACCAGCCGCCGAGCGCCGGCGAAAAGGCGAGCAGCCCGCCGAGCAGCCCCTTTTGTTCATCGGGAACGAGGTCGCCCGCCCATGCCGCGAGCGGCCCGAGCATCATGTTGAGCGTGAGCTGCCACGCGACGATGATCGCAACGAGCGACCAGATATTATGCGCGAGCGGAACGACCAGCAGCAAGGCGATCGTCAGGACCAGCCCCGTCAATATCCAGCCGCGCCGATTGCGCGTCAAATCGCTGAGCCAGCCGAAACCGATGCCGCCGGCGCTCGCCGCGACGGCACCGAAAAAGGTAACATATCCCAGCGTCTGCACGTCCGCAGCCCCCGCCAGCTGGGTCATGCGCCCGGGCAGCCAGATCGTCAGGAAGGGAACATAAGCGATCGCCCCGCCCGCCGACGCGAGCGCATAAAGCAGGAGGAAAGGGAGAGACTGGCGGCGCGGGGTCCCGGCTTCAGCCATGGACGGCGACAGGCGGCGCTGCGGTCGATCCGCGCTGGACGAGGCCGCCCTGCACGCGCGTCGGTTCGGTCGGACGCGGCGCCCCGCGCTGCGCCGCGATGATCAGCTCGACCGCGCGCGACGCGGTTTCGGCGACCGGCTGGTCGACCGCGGTCAACGCCGGCTGGGTGAAGCGGACGACCGGCGTGTTGTCGAAGCTGACGATCGACAATTGTCCCGGCACATCGATGCCGAGGTCGCGCGCAACCTCCAGCGTCGCGAGCGCCATCTGGTCGCTGCTCGCGATGATCGCCGTCGGCGGATTGGCGCTGGCCAGCAAATGCCGCGCCGCGGCGGCGCCCGACGCATAGGTGAAATCGCCCTCGGCGAGCAGCCCATCTGTGGCGAGGCCGGCCGCCGCCATTTCGCCTTCCCAGCCGTCGATGCGCCAGCGGCTGAGACTATATTCGGGCGAGCCCGGAATGAACCCGATGCGTTTGTGACCGAGATCGATCAGGTGCCGCGTCGCGCGCCGCGCCGACCCTTCGTCGTCCATCGTCAGCGCGATGCCCGCGTCGCCGCCGCGCGAACCGATGCGCGCGAACGGGATCTTCTGCTGGTCGAGCAGCCCGACGATCAGCGGATTATCCGAATGCGGCGGGGTCAGGATGACGCCGTCGGGCTGCAGCGCCGCGATCGCCGCGCGCAGTTCGCGTTCGACATGATCATTATGCGTGTCGACCAGCTCGAAGATCATCCGGTAGCCATATTCGGCGCATTTCAGCATCCCGCCGAGCAGCATCTGGTCGACCCAGTCGACCCCTTGCCGCCCCTGCCAGTCGGCAATCGTGCGTTCGCGGTCGTTGATCGCGAGGATCAGATAGGATCGCGACCCGCTCATCCGCTGCGCCGCGATCGAGGGAACATAGCCGAGCTTGTCGATCGACGCCTGCACGCGTTCCTTCATCTCGGGCCGTACATTGGGCTCGTCGTTGATGACGCGGCTCACCGTTTGCAGCGACACCCCCGCGTCGGCCGCAACATGCTTGATCGTAACCGACTGCCGCCGACGCCCCATTATCTTTCCCGGCCCCCTATCGTGTCGCAATCGCTAACCGCATCGTCGCCACAATGCCAGCCACTAACCCGTTCTGCTTCCATAATTTCCGCCCTTCAAGCCGCCTGCGGGACTGCGGCGCCGCAATAGCGGGCGACATAGTCCTGATGCGCGGGCAGGCCGGCGACCGTCTGGCGCACCTCGCTGCGGATCGCCTCGAGCAGCCGGTCGAGTTCGTCGTCGCGCAGCTTTTCGGCGATCGGGTGATGGCTTTGCGGCTCGATCCCCTGCCCCATCATCACCTGCACCCAGCTGTTCTCGGCGAACAATTCCTCATTCTTGCGGAACACGCGGCCGGTTTCGCGGAACAGCTCAATCTTCTGCGCCAGCGTGTCGGGGATCGGCATCGCCGCGCAATGGCGCCAGAACGGGCTGTCGCGGCGGTTGGTCACCTTGTAATGGAGGACGAGGAAATCGCGGATTTGCAGCATGTCCTGCATCTGCTGTTCATTGAACTCGGCGACGTCGCGTTCGCTGACGCGCCCCGCCGGCAGCATGCGGATGAAGCGCAGCACCGAGCGCTGGATCAGGTGGATGGCGGTCGATTCCAGCGGCTCCATGAAGCCCGCCGACAGGCCGACGGCGACGCAGTTGCGATACCATTGCTTGCGCCGTGTGCCCGCAGTGAAGCGCAGGAAATTGGGCTCGGTCAACACGTCGCCCTCGATGTTGCCGAGCATCCGGTCGAGCGCCGCATCCTTGCCCAGATAGCGGCTGCAATAGACGATGCCGTTGCCGGTGCGGTGCTGGAGCGGGATGCGCCATTGCCAGCCGGCGTCGTGCGCCATCACGCGCGTATAGGGGACGGGCGGATGGACGTTCGGCGTTTGCAGCGCGATCGCGCTGTCGCACGGCAGCCAGTTGCTCCAGTCGTCGAACCCGGCATGGAGCGCGCCTTCCATCAGCAGCGCCCGGAACCCCGTGCAGTCGATGAACAGATCGCCCTCGATCCGCCGGTCGCCGTCGAGGACGAGCGCCGCGATATCGCCGCTTGTCCCGTCGAGTTCGACACGCGCGATCTTGCCCTCGATGCGCTTCGCCCCGTCGGCCTCGGCCATCTCGCGCAGGAAGCGCGCGTAGAGCCCGGAATCGAGCTGATAGGCGTAGTTCATGCGGTCTTCGGGCAGATGCGCGAACTTGCCCGCGATCGCCGCCTTCAGCTCCATGCAATAATCGTCATAGGGCTGCTCGTGCCCCTTGGTGCGGCCATAGAGCCAGAAATGCTGGAAGCCCGCCGACCAGTGATCCTTGCCGGTCAGGCCGAAGCTGTGGAAATATTGCGTCCCCAGATCCTTCCAGTCGTCGAACAATATGCCGAGCTTGAAGGTCGCCTGCGTCGCGCGCATGAAATCGGCTTCGTTGATGCGCAGGATGCGGTTGAAATTGACCAGCGGCGGAATGGTGGATTCGCCGACGCCGATCGTCCCGATCGCCTCGGATTCGACCAGGGTCAGGTCGACCGCCTGTCCCAATGTGCGCGCGATGGCCGCCGCCGCCATCCAGCCCGCGGTGCCGCCGCCCGCAATCACGATGCGCTGGATGCGTTTATCTTCATTCATCGGCTGAGTGTCCTCAACAGGAAAGCGCGGAGGCGCCCGGCGCTTTCGGGGGTGAGCCGCGCCAGGATGCTGCGCGCCTTTTCGGGAATATGGTCGGTGACCTGCTCGTTATTCTCGAACACATAATGGTCGAACAGCTCGCGCCAGATCGCCTTGTCCTCGGGCGGCAGGTCGCGGATCGCGAGGATCGCGTGGTTGAGCGCGACCTGCGGCTGCCCCAGCCAGGCGGGCGTGCTGCGCCACCAGTAATTGACTAGGACATTGAAGTCCGCGAGCCCCTCGACATGGTGCCACCACATCGACGGGATGAAGATCGCATCGCCGGGTTCGAGTTCGATCGTCCGCGCCTCGGCCATCGCATCGACGAAGCGCGGGAAGGCCGTCAGGTCGGGCGCGTCGAAGTCGACCATGCTGACCGCACGGCCCGCCGGCGTGTTGTCGATCGGCCCCAGATAGAGGTTGCGGAACTGGTGCGGCGGGAACAGCGTGAAGCGGCGACGGCCGACGGCGCAGCAGGCGAGATTGTCGGGAAAGTCGTTATGTGCCGCGATCTTGGTGCGCGTGCCGATCCAGATGCTCTTCAGCGGATCGCGGTCGCCGAGATCGACCGAATTCGCTTCGTCGAGCCCGTCGAAATGCGACGGGATGTCGATCGAGGCGAGATAGACGGTGCGGTTTTCGCCCTGTTCCTCGGCCGTATCGATGCCGCCGAAGATGTCGGCGAGCTTGCCCGTCCCGATCCGGAAATTCATCTCCATCTCGGCATTGTAGAACAGCCGCCCGTCATGCCCGGGCGCGCCGATCGAGACCTTGAACGGACGGTCGCGCGCATGACCCAGCAGATAGCGCCGCGCGTCGCGCGCCGACCGTTTGCCCGCCGCAACCAGCGGCCAGTCGCTCACCAGCCCACGAAGGACAAAGGGCTCGCGCGCGCCTTCCAGCAACGCGCCCGGCCCCGCCCCCTTATTCCATTCGCGCTCGCGCACCGGCGCGAGGCGGTCGTATATGGCGCGGTCGCGCTCAGCCACCGGCCAGCCTGCGGTTCTTGCGCGCGACGAGCACCGACAGCTGCGACAGCGAGGCGAGCGCCATGAACATCGGCATCAAATGCCCCGCCGCGTGGAGCGCGCCGAGCGCCTCGCCGCCCAGCGCCCGCAGCTTCGCTTCGTCGATGATGTGGAAGCCGACGAGCGAATGGATCGATCCGTCGTCGAGTGTGACTTCGAGGCTGAAGGGTTCGAGCAGGTCGTAGGCGAGCAGCGCGTCGTAGAAGGCGCCGCTCTCGCGATAGCCTTCGTCGAGGTCGCCGAGCCGCCCCGCGATCCCGTCGAGATAGGGCGTCGCCATGCCGTCGGCATCGAACAGCCGGATGCCCTCGCCCGCCGCGGCGATGCGCGGGTGGTCCATGTCGATGTGGATTTGCCCCGGACCGTCGCCACCCGCCGGACGTCCGATCAGGAACGGCTGGATCGCGGCCGATAGCGGGCGATAGCGTGCATCCCAGCGGTCGCCGTCGAGGAACAGATTCTCGCCATTTTCGAAACCGAACATCGCCAGCGCGGTAAAGTCGTCGCGCCCCGTTTCGCGGCGGAAGAGGATCGGGAAATGCGCCTGCACGCGTCGGAATTCGCTCGGCACCGTCAGCGTCGCCATGATGTCGTCGCCCAGCTCCGCCCCCGCGTCGGTCCGGATGCGGAGGTCGCGGTGGGTCTTGTTGTCGAGGACGGCGTGGCGGGTCATCAAATTCCTTTCCTATCGCGCCGCGGCTTGGGTACCGGGCGCGAGGGCGTCGAGATAGTCGCGATTGGCGGGCAGCGCCGCGGCGAGCGCGCGGGCGCGCTGCCGGTTCTCGGCGAGCAAGGCGGCCGCGCGCTCGCTCGATGGCAGATCGGCGGGCACCGGTTGGCCCATGCCATAGAGGATATATTGGTGGCTTTCGGCCGAGAAAATCTCGTCGACGCGCGGGAAATCCCATGCCGACGGCGGCTGGTCGCGCCACAGCGCCAGCATCTCCGTCAGGCGCGGCGGCATGTGCGCTGCGTCGCGCTGGGCCAGCCAATAGGGCTCTTCGCGCCGGCTGAGCGCATAGTGGAGCTTGAGGAACTCGACGATGCGATCCCAGCGATAGCGGAACAGGTCGTTGAAGCGGTCGGCGTGGATCGGCATGGCCGCGCGGCGGGCCGGAAAATTGTCGATGAGCGCCTTCAACGACAATTCGATCATCACGATCGCCGATGCCTCGAGCGGTTCTATAAAGCCCGCCGACAGGCCGACGGCGACGCAATTGCCTTCCCAGAAACGCGCCCGGTGCCCGGTCGGAAAGGTCAGGCGCCGTGCCGGAACGTCGGGTGCATCAGGCAGGACGCGCGCGATATAGGTGCGCAGGGTCGCCTCGGCCGCATCGTCATCCATGAAGCGGCTGGCATAGACGCAGCCGATGCCGCGGCGTCCCGGCAGGCCGATGTCCCAGATCCAGCCGGCGGCATGCGCGGTCGACACCGTCTGCGACGCGATCGGGCTGCCGGGGGCGACCGGAACCTGCGCCGCGAGCGCGCGGTCGTTAAACAGGATATCGCCGCGATCGATCCACCCGACGCCCAGATGATTGCCAATCAACAGCGATGCATGGCCGCTGCAATCGATGAACAGGTCGCCCGCAATATCGCCGTTCTGGCGTGTCGCCACCGATGCGATGCCGCCCGCACCGTCGCGCGCCACATCGACGACATGGTCCGATATGTGACGGACACCGAGCCGCTGCACCGCATGCATCGCAAGCAGGTCCGCGAACTTGCCGGCGTCGAGGTGATAGGCGTAATTCGCCGCGCCCTGATAGTCGGGCATCGCGCGTTGGCGCGGCGCGAGATCGAGATCGCAAACATGCGCCTGCGCGGTCATCGCCGCCGCGAACGGCAGCTCAGGCGCCCCCGCCTGCCAGGCCGCGAGCAGTTCGGCAGTCGGTGCGGCGGGAGGCGGCGTGAACGGGTGCAGGTAACGATCGCCCTCGGCGCCGGTCACCCAGCCGTCGAACCGCGACCCCTGTTTGAACGATCCGTCGCACGCGGCGAGAAATTCGGCCTCGCCGATCCCGATCGATGCCAGTGTCGCACGCATCGTCGGCCAGGTTCCCTCGCCGACGCCGATCGTCGGGATATCGGGCGCCTCGATCAGCGTGACGTCGAGCTTTGCGGCGCGAGGCGCGCTGGCGAGAAGGCAAGCCGCGAGCCATCCGGCGGTGCCGCCGCCCACGATGACAACCCTCTCGACCGCGCTATTCATTACCGTCGATCCTAAGCCAACCCACCGCCGCCGTCACGCAAAAGAGCCGCACCCCGAAAGGTGCGACCCTCTTGCCTGCGACCCGGCGAAAGTGGCCCACCCGCCTTAGAAGCTGAACCTGACCCCCGCCGCGTAGCGGGCGAAGCCCGGCTGCACGAAGGTGACGTTGTTCTTGTGCCGCGTGTGGCCCCGCCGTCCCTCGCCGGTCAGATTGATCGCCTCGACAAAGGCGGTGAGGCCGGGGATGAACTCATAGCTCGCGCTGGCGTCGATCTGCCAATATTCCTCGATATAGGTCGGGTTCGGACCCGAACCTTGAAGGAACTCGTCGCGCCAGTTCCACGCGACACGCGCCTGGAGGCCGTTCTTGTCATAATAGGCGACCGCGTTGGCGCTGTCGCTGAGCCCCGTCAGCGCGAACTGGGGAACCGCCACCGCCGCAGGCTTCGTATTGTCATAGGTCGCGTCACCGTTGACGATCGTATAGTTCAGGATCACGCCAAAGCCCGTGTCCCAGAAACTGTGCTGGAGCGCGAACTCCCACCCCTCGATTGTCGCCGTCTGATCGCTGTTGACCGGCGTCGTGATCTCGAAATTGACCTCCGGATCGCCCGGCGCGGCAAGGATGGTATTACCGCTCACCGTACCGGGGAAATTGTTGAGGATATACTGGCGGATATCCCCGACCGTCGGGTTCGGCGGGAGCGCCGCGAGCGCCGCCTGCCACCGCGGGCCGTTCACCGGGGTCGTAATCCCGGGCGCGCTATAGTCGATGCGCGTCGAGGATATGAAATTGCTGACATCCTTATGGAAATATCCAGCCGAGACATAGCTTGTCGGTGCGTAATACCATTCGGCCGACAGATCGATATTCTTCGACTTGTACGGGATCAAACCGGGGTTACCCAGCGCCCCCGTGCCGCCGCCCACGCGGAACAGCGTATCGAGCGAGCGCCCGCCCTGCATACTGGCATAGTCGGCGCGCGTGATCGTGTGGCTGTACGACGCACGCAGCTTCACATTTTCCATCGGCGAGACGTCGAGGTCAAACGCGGGCAGCCAATTATTGTACGACCCTTTGAAACGCGTGAACTGCTCATCGGGCGAAAAAATGACATTGAATTCATTCTCGCCCACCCAGGTGGTGGTCACGGGCACCGGCACCAGCGCCGACGATGCGATATCGGTCGTTTCGTAACGGATACCCGCGACGAAATGCGCCGGGTTCTGGAAAAGGTCGAACACGGTCGCGACCTGCAGATAGGGCGCCAATGTTTTTTCGGAGATGCGCCGGTCGGTATTGAATTCCGCAAGGCAGGTTCCCGGCTGCGCCGTGCCCGTCGCCGGGTTGCTGCACGACTGGTAATTCTGCTCGATCAGACCGGCCATGCGCTCGAAATCGAAGGTGTAGAAGCTCTGTATCATGCCGTCGCGGGCGAGACCCGGGAATTTGTCGGGAAGCGTCACGAGCGAGAAGATGTCGTCGGGAATATCCGAAGCCGGGCCCGCCCCGCCCCACGTATCGTCGTTCTGGATCGTGCCGAATGCCGAGCGAACTTTGCTGTCGACATAGGAAACGCCGAAATCGATGCTGTCGAGGAAACCGCCGTCATGGTCGTATTTGCCGCGGAGCTGGATCTGGTCGATCCGGTTCCGGAAATAGGCGTTGCGAAACGCATTGCCGGTCGGCGTGATCAGCGCGGCATTCAGCGGATCGATCCCCGGATGCATCCCATAGGAGATGACCGGCAGATCATTCTCGAAATTGATCGTCTGGTTGGCGACACCGAAAACGGCATTGCCCAGCGACATGCTCGATCCGAAATTGTTGACCGGCTTCACTTCGGCGGTCGAATGATGCGCGTCGAGTTCGACCGTTACGCCGTCCGGGCCCTTCCATTCGAGATTGAAGCCCAGCGAATTATTCTCCGCCCGGTTTTCCTGAAGCGCGCCGCTGTAGGACAGATCCTTGCCGACCTGGCAGTTGTTCGGCGGGGCCGGCGACGGCGCCGAGCAACCCGGGTCGGGCGGTCCAAAGCGCTCGGTGTAGAAGAGCGGACCCGCGACCGGACCATCGGTCCACGCGCTCGACGTGTCGCCATGGTTGAACCACACGCCGACATTGCTGTTCCGCGTTTCGACGGTGTTGCGCGAATAGATATAATCGACCGTCGCGGTCAGATTGTCGGTCGGGCGAAATTGCAGCACCGCCTGGCCGTTGATGCGTTCGCGGTCGATGTCGTTGAGATCATAGGATGCGTTCTGCGGCACCTGATAGACGTCGGTCGGATCGGGCCGGTTGGTGATGTTCGCAGCGCCCCCCGTACCCGGCTGCGCCAGCGAACCCCAATTATTCTCGCTGCCAAGATAACCGTCGCGATAGCCCACATTGGCCGAGTTCGTGCTCGATTTGCGCTTCTGGTAAGAGCCCGCGATCATGATGCCGATTGTGTCATCGGCAAAGGTCGTGCTGACGATCCCCGAGATTTCGGGGGTGATCGGGTTGCCCTCGTTACGCGAGGTATCATACACGCCCTTGACGGCGAGGCTGCCGCGCAGCCCCGGATTGTCGAGGGGGCGCGGGGTGCGAATGTTGATGGTCGAACCGATGCCGCCCGATTCGATCGTCGCACGGCCGCTCTTGTAGACCTCGACGCCCGCTATGCCTTCCGACGCGAGGTTAGCGAAGTCGAACGAGCGCGACGATGGTGCGCTGCCGCCGTCGCCGATGGTCGCAGTCGGCACCTGGCGACCGTTGACCGTCACCAGGTTGAATTCCGGCCCGAAGCCGCGGACCGTCACCAGCGAACCTTCGCCATTGTTACGGTCGATAGACACGCCAGTGATGCGCTGCAGCGATTCGGCGAGGTTGGTATCGGGGAATTTTCCGATGTCTTCGGCCGAGATCGCGTCGACGACGCCCTGCGCCTCGCGCTTGATGTCGGCCGATGCGGCAAGGCTGGCGCGGATACCCGTCACGACGATCTCGTCGCCGTTCACTTCGCCCTCGGCCGGCGCCTCCTGCGCGGCGGCCGCTTGCGCCATGCCCATCAAGGACAGCGCCGACGTGCCGACCAGAAATTTGCCCAGCCACTGCTTTTGAGACGCCCGCATCCCATTCCTCCCAAATAGCCGCTCTTTTTTGGCGGCATTCCCGTTATGTGAACGTTATCTAAATGGGAACGTTCTCATTGTCAACGCATCGGCTGTGGCATTTCGGTCACAATATTACAGATTCTGCGCCGCAAACGTATGCGACATAATAAGCGCGAAGTCCGCGATCAGCGGCTCCAGCGCGCAAAAATCGCGGTCGGGAGCAGCAATCCCCGCGCCTCTTCGCGCACCGCGAGTTCGCCGCACTCGACCTTGCCGGGCAGGTCGGCGAAAAGCTGCGCCAGCAACTCGCCGATCGCGAGCGCCGACATGCGCACCGCATAGACCGTGAGGAACAGCGCGCGGCTGTCGGCGTCGAGCAGCTGGCGGCAGTCGGTGAGCAGGGGCGCGAGCCCCTCCTCGATCTGCCAGCGTTCGCCGGTCGGGCCGCGGCCGAATTTGGGCGGATCGAGCAGGATCGCGTCGTAGCGCTTCTCGCGCCGGACCTCGCGCGCGGTGAACTTGCCTGCATCGTCGAGGATCCATCGGACAGGCTTGTCGGCCATATCCGCGAGCGCGGCATTCTCGCGCGCCTGTCCCACCGACTTCTTCGACGCATCGACATGCGTGACCGATGCGCCCACCGCGGCGAGAGCCTGGCTGCCGACGCCGGTGTAGCCGAACAGATTCAGGAAAGCGGGGTCCGCCTTGTCCGCGACGCGTTCGCGCAGCCAGTCCCATACCGGCGCCATGTCGGGGAAAAAGCCGAGGTGGCGAAAGGGCGTACACTGCGCGGTGAAGCGCGTTTCGCGCCATGCGAGCGGCCAGCCCTCGGCGGGCACGGGCTTGTTATAATACCAGCGGCCGCCGCCATCGTCGTCGGACGCCGGGACGAACTCGCCATCGGCGGCGTCCCACTCGCTTGCTGGGAGCGCGGGCGCCCACATCGCCTGCGGTTCGGGACGGATGAAACGATAGCGGCCATAGCGTTCGAGCTTGCGTCCATTGCCGCTGTCGACCAGTCCATAATCGTCCCATGCCTCACCGACGAGCGTGACGAGGGGCAGAAGATCAGCCACGCGCGGCTTCCGCGAGAACAAAGGCCTTCACGGCGTCATAGTCGCCGGGCAGGCGCGTATAACGTTCCTCGCGATCGAAGAGATTGCCGAGCCGCGCGGGCAGCGGCGGGCGCACGCCGGTCGCGCGCTCGACGGCTTCGCGGAACTTTGCCGGATGCGCGGTTGCGAGTGTGACGACGGGAATATCGGCATCGATGTCGAGCGCGCGTGCGGCGGCGAGGCCGACCGCGCTGTGCGGATCGATGATCTGCCCGCCATGTTCCTGCGCCCAGCGCAGCGCGAGCGCCATCGCGTCGCCGTCGATGCTCGCGCTCGTGAAGAGCCCGCGCGCGCCCGCGAGCATGTCGGCGGGGATCGTCATCGCGCGGTTCGTGTCGAACTCGCCCATCATGCCGGTGATCGCCGCGCCGTCGCGCCCCGCGAGGTCGAACAGCAGCCGTTCGAAATTGCTGCTGACCTGAATGTCCATGCTGGGCGTCGCGGTCGCGGTGACCGTGCCCGCGCTATAGTCGCCGCGGGTCAGCGCGCGGTGGAGAATGTCGTTGACGTTCGTCGCGACGACGAGCTTTGCGATCGGCAGCCCCATCTGCGCCGCGACATAGCCCGCGAAGACATCGCCGAAATTACCCGTCGGGACGCTGAACGCGACCGGACGGTCGGGACCGCCGAGGCGGACCGCGGCGTAGAAATAATAGACGACCTGCGCCATCAGCCGCGCCCAGTTGATGCTGTTCACCGCCGACAGCGTGACCTGGCCGCGCGCTTCCTCGTCGCCGAACAGTCGCTTCACCATCGCCTGCGCGTCGTCGAAGCTGCCGTCGATCGCGATATTGTGAACGTTGGGGGCAAGCACCGTCGTCATCTGGCGCCGCTGGACGTCGCTGACCCGGCCCTCGGGATGGAGCATGAAGATCTGGATGTGCTCGCGCCCTGCAACCGCCTCGATCGCCGCCGATCCGGTATCGCCCGAGGTCGCGCCGACGATCGTGATGTTCGTATCGCCGCCGGCGAGGAATTTCTCGAACAGTTCGCCGAGCAGCTGCAGCGCAACGTCCTTGAACGCGAGCGTCGGGCCGTGGAACAGTTCGAGCAGCCAGTGGCGATGATCGAGCTGGACGAGCGGGGTTACCGCATCGTGGCTGAAGCGGCCATAGGCGGCGCGGCAAAGCCCGCGCAGTTCGTCTTCGGTCAGCACGCCCTCGACGAAGGGCCGCATGATCCGCACCGCGGTTTCGGAATAGTCGAGCCCCGCTAGCGCACGGATGTCCTCGATCGACATCTGCGGCCATTTCGCCGGCACATAAAGGCCGCCGTCGCTGGCAAGACCGGCCAGCGTTGCGGCACGAAAGTCGAGGGTCGGCGCAGAGCCGCGGGTGCTGATATAGTCCATGACGAAATGCGCCTAGCGGCGCGCCGTCACGGCTGCAAGCGGCGGCGGACCGCAAGGATGTAGATAATCAGCGCCACGATCGCGAAGAAGAACCATTGGAAGGCATAGGCAAGGTGATTGTTCGGCGTATCATCGGCCGATGGCACCGCGCTGGCCCGCAATCCCGCGACCGGTTGATCGGCGATCAGCATCGCACGCGCGGGCATCGCCTTGCCCATCGCGCGCTCCATCACCGTCGGCTGTTCGGGGCCGGGAACGATCGTCCCCTGCACCGTTCCGCCCGTCCATTTGGGCGGCGTGAAATTGTCGCCGATCCCGACATCGACAAGCACGCCCGGCCCTTCGGCGCCGGTGCGGCAATCGGCGATCATGCGGATGCCCGACTGGCCCTTGATGTCGGTGCCGCTGCGCGGATCCCAGCGCACGGGTTCGAGGCAGACGATGCTGCTCTTGCGATAGAGCATGGCGTCGGGAACGGGCGGCAGCTCGGGATAGGCGACCATCGACGACATCGCCACATTGCGCTGGAACAGCGCGATCAGCGCTTCCTTCTCGCTCTTGCGCTGCAACTGCCAGACGCCGAGCGCGATCATCACTGCGACCGCGGCGAGCACAAGCAGGGTCGGGATCAGCGGCCAGCGCCGCGTCGGCTGTTGGGCTGGTTCAGTCATTCTTGTCCACCTTACGGCCTTCGGCGGCCTGACGCTGATGCTCGCTCGCCAACAAGGCGCCCTTGCCGACACGCAGGCCATAGATGACCGCGGCGGCGGTCAGCGGCACCCACAGGATGATATGCACCCACAAAGGCGGCCGTACCACGGCATCGAGCGTCAACGCGATCGCGATCAGCAGCGCGCCGATGATCAATGTCAGGAAGGCCGCGGGGCCGTCGCCGACATTGTAGCGGCCATAATCGAGGCCGCAGCTTTCGCATTTCGCGCGGAATTTCACCGGCCCTTCGAACAGCGTCGGCGCGCCGCATTCGGGGCAGAGACCAAAAAGGGCAGCGCGCCAGACCGGCGGCTGCCCCTTTTGAAATTTGTCGCCAGCCGGCAATTTAGTGCGCGGCGATCGGCGCGCCCCAGCCGCCCCAGACATAGACGATGATGAAGAGGAACAGCCACACGACGTCGACGAAGTGCCAGTACCAGGCGGCGGCTTCGAAACCGAAATGCTGCGTCGGGGTGAAGTGGCCCTTGTAGGTGCGCACGAGGCAGACGATCAGGAAGATCGTGCCGACGAGCACGTGGAAGCCGTGGAAGCCGGTCGCCATGTAGAAGGCCGAGCTGTAGTTGCTCTGCCCGAAGCCCCACGGCGCGTGCATATATTCATAAGCCTGGATCGTCGAGAAGATCGCGCCGAGGATGATCGTCAGCCACAGGCCCTTCTTGAGCCCTTCGCGGTCGCCGTGGATCAGCGCATGGTGCGCCCAGGTGATCGTCGTACCCGAGCAGAGCAGAATCAGCGTGTTGAGCAGCGGCAGCGAGAAGGGATCGATGACTTCGATGCCCTTCGGCGGCCACATGGTGATCGCCGCCGCGCCGTCCTGGCCGAACAGCGAGGTGACCGCGCCTTCGGCATATTCGATCGGCACCGGGAAGAGCGAGAAGTCGAACCACGCCCAGAACCAGCCGACGAAGAACATGACTTCGGACGCGATGAACAGGATCATGCCGTAGCGCAGGTGCAGCTGGACGACCGGGGTGTGGTCGCCGGCGTGGGCTTCGTTGATGACGTCCGACCACCAGCTGAAGAAGGTGGCGATCACGCCCATGAAGCCGAGGCCGAGCACCCACTTGCCGATGCCGCCGAAATAGTCGGCGTGCATCGCCATGACGAGCCCGAAGAACATCACGAGGGCAGCGACCGAGCCGATGAGCGGCCAGACGCTGGGATTTACGAGGTGGTAGTCATGATGTTTCGCACCGGACATGGCGTGTTTCCCGTTTTTAGCAGCCCCAGCATGATGATTCCCCATCATCTGCCGGTCTTGTTAGACTCTTGTTCGCGGCCTTAGCTCGCCTTTTTACCCTCGTCTACAGGGTGGAAGGTGTAGCTGAGGGTGATTTCCTGCACGTCGCGCGCGTCGGGGTCGTCCATGATCTTGGGATCGACGAAGAACAGCACCGGCATGCGCATCTGCTGCCCCGGCTCGAGCCGTTGCTGGGTGAAGCAGAAGCACTGGATCTTGGTAAAATATTTGCCCGCCTGATCGGGCGTGACGTTGAAGCTGGCGGTCCCGACGACGGGATGCGCCGAATTATTTTCGGCAATGAAGATCGCCATGTCGCGCGCGCCGATGCTCACCGTATCGGTCGGATGCTCGGGATAGAATTTCCACGGCAGGTTCGGCGAGACATTGGCGTCGAAACGGACCGAGACCGTCTGGCTCAATATTTCGGGCTCGGCCGCCGCGGCGACCGGATCGTAACGCTGCGTCGTACCGCCGAAGCCGGTGACGCGGCAGAAGAGATCGTAGAGAGGCACCGCCGCGAACCCGAGACCGGTCATCGCGAGCGCCATCAACGCCGCGAGGCTTGCGGTCTTCGCGTTCGGGGACATGCGCCCAATGACCGGAAAAAACGTCATGAGAAAATCTGCATCTTGGCGATGGTGATGAAGAAAAAGAGGATCGCCAATGCGCCGAGCATCCACGCCATCAGGTTCGCGCGGCTGCGCTGACGGCGGCGATATTCGACCTCGTCAAAGGGTTCGTTCGGGGTTTCTTCGGTCATAGCGGCCACCAATGGTCGGCGACGACAGCGCCGAACAGAATGAAAAGATAAGCGATCGAATAAGCGAACAAGCGCTTTTCGGGTTGCATCAGGTCGCCCTCGCCCGTGGTGCGCGTACCGACCTGAACCGACAGCAGGACGAACACGGCCGAGAGCACCACCGCGGTCCAGCCGTAAAGCGCGCCGGTGTAGCCGAGCGGCCACGGCGCGATCGCGGCGGCGGCCATGATCAATGCGTAGAGGAGGATCTGGCGCCGCGTCGATTTCTCACCCGCGACGACGGGCATCATCGGGATGCCCGCGGCGGCATAGTCCGAGCGCATGAACAGCGCGAGCGCCCAGAAATGCGGCGGCGTCCACAGGAAGATGAGCAGGAACAGCAGCACCGGCAGCGGCGCGATCGACCCCGTCGCGGCGACCCAGCCGATCAGCGGCGGAAAGGCGCCCGCCGCGCCGCCGATGACGATATTCTGCGGGGTCCGCGGCTTCAGCCACATCGTATAGACGAAGACGTAGAAAAGGATCGAGGCGGCGAGCAACAGCGTTGCCTGCCAGTTCGACGCGAACAGCATCAGGAACAGCGAAAAGGCGGCAAGCCCGACGCCGAACTGCAATGCGGTCTGCGGGTCGAGGCGCCCGGCGGGAAGCGGCCGGCCCGCGGTCCGCTTCATCTTCGCGTCGATTCCGGCTTCATACCATTGGTTGAGCGCGCCCGAAGCCCCTGCCCCCAGCGCGATCGCGAGGATCGACGAGAAAGCGAGCACCGGCGGCACATGCCCCGGCGCCGCGAGCAGGCCGCACAAGGCGGTAAACACCACCAGCGACATCACGCGCGGCTTCGTCAGCGCGAACAGGTCGCGCCAATCGGCGGGTAGTGCCGTTTCGCCGTGGGTCAGGCTCTGCGCCATATTTACTCCGGCCCGAAAGTCGTGCGCCCCCTGCCATCAAACGGCAGGGGGCAACACACATCAGGCGATACGCGGCAGTTCGTTGAACTGGTGGAACGGCGGCGGGCTCGACAGCGTCCATTCGAGCGTCGTCGCGCCTTCGCCCCACGGATTGTCGGCGGCCTTCTTGCCCGCGAACAGCGAGTAGAGGATGTTCACGAAGAAGAAGAGCATGCCGACGCCCATGATCACATAGCCGAGCGACGAGATGTGATGCCAATAGGCATAGGCTTCCGCATAGTCGGGGTAACGGCGCGGCATGCCCTGCTGGCCCAGGAAGTGCTGCGGGAAGAACATGACGTTCACGCCGATGAAGAAGACCCAGAAGTGCAGCTGGCCGAGCGCCTCGTTGTACATCCGGCCCGACATCTTCGGGAACCAGTAATAGAAGCCGGCGAAGAGCGAGAAGACCGCGCCCAGCGACAGCACATAGTGGAAGTGCGCGACGACATAATAGGTGTCGTGCAAATTGGTGTCGACGCCGCCATTGGCGAGCACGACGCCGGTCACACCGCCGACGGTGAACATGAAGATGAAGCCGAGCGACCACATCATCGGCGTCTTGAAGCTCAGCGTGCCGCCCCACATGGTGGCGATCCAGCTGAAGATCTTGATGCCCGTCGGAACCGCGATGACCATCGTCGCGGCGGTGAAGTACATCTTGAGGTTCACGCTCATGCCGACCGTGAACATGTGGTGCGCCCACACGATGAAGCCGACAACGCCGATCGCGACCATGGCGTATGCCATGCCGAGATAGCCGAACACCGGCTTCTTGCTGAAGGTCGAGATGATCTGGCTGACCATGCCGAAGCCCGGCAGGATCATGATGTACACTTCGGGGTGGCCGAAGAACCAGAAAAGATGCTGGTAGAGGACGGGATCGCCGCCGCCGGCCGCATCATAGAAGGTGGTGCCGAAGTTGCGGTCGGTCAGCAGCATGGTGATCGCCGCGGCGAGCACCGGCAGCGCGAGCAGCAGCAGGAAGGCGGTGACGAGCACCGACCACACGAACAGCGGCATCTTGTGCAGCGTCATGCCCGGCGCGCGCATGTTGAAGATGGTGGTGATGAAGTTGATCGCACCAAGGATAGACGCCGCGCCCGCGAGATGGAGCGAGAAGATCGCCATGTCGACCGCGGGCCCCGCCGAACCGCTGGTCGACAGCGGAGCGTAGACCGTCCAGCCGGTGCCGGCGCCATTGCCGCTGCCACCCGGAACGAACATCGAACCGAAGAGCATGACGAAGGCAACCGCAGTCAGCCAGAAACTGACGTTGTTCATGCGCGGGAACGCCATGTCGGGCGCGCCGATCATCAGCGGGACGAACCAGTTGCCGAAGCCACCGATCATCGCCGGCATGACCATGAAGAACACCATGATCAAGCCGTGCGCGGTGATCATCACGTTCCAGAAATGCTTGCCCGCGACCTCGTCGGCACCGCCGCCAAGGGCGCTGGCCCAGCCCGAAAGATACTGGACGCCGGGTTCGGCGAGTTCGAGCCGCATCATGCCCGAAAGCGCGCCGCCGACGATGCCGGCGACGATCGCGAAAATCAGGTAGAGCGTGCCGATGTCCTTGTGGTTCGTCGACATGAACCAGCGGACAAAGAAGCCGGGCGTGTCGTGATCATGGTCGTCATGCGCATGGACGGCATGGCCATGATCGGGTGCAGTTGCAGCGATATCGGTCATCTGTCGGACCCCTTATTAATTCTTGGCGGCCGGCGCGGCGGCGGGCGCCGCTGCCGGAGCAGCTTCGGGTGCAGTGGTCGGGGCGGCAGCCGGCGTCACGGCAGGCGCCGCAGCCGGAGCGGCGGCAGCGGGAGCCGGCGCGGCAGCGGCGGGAGCCGCGGCGACCGGACCGGCGGGGTTACCACCCTTCGAGCGAACCCACGCTTCCCACTTGTCGACCGGAAGCACTTCGACGGCGATCGGCATATAGCCATGATCGACACCGCAGAGTTCCGAGCACTGGCCGTAATAGACGCCGACCTTGTTTGCGGTGAAGGTCGTTTCGTTGGCGCGGCCGGGGACCGCGTCCATCTTGGTCCAGAAAGCAGGGACCGCGAAGCTGTGGATCACGTCGGCGCCGGTGATGATCAGCTTCACCTGACGGCCGACGGGAACGACCATGCGATTGTCGACAGCGAGGTGATAGGGCTCGCCCGCGGCCTTCGCCTTGTCTTCGGGCAGGATCTTCGAGACATATTCGCCGATGCCCTGGTCGGGATAGGCATAGCCCCAATACCATTGGTAACCCGTGACCTTGATCGTCAGCGCCTCCTTTTTCGGCGGCTCATATTGCGCCGCGAGCAGGCGGATCGACGGCACCGCGATCACCGCGAGGATCAGCACCGGAATGGCGGTCCAGATGATTTCGATGAAGGTGTTGTGCGTCGTCTTCGACGGCACCGGGTTCGCCTTGGCGCGAAACCGGAACATCACCCAGAGCAGGAGGCCGAGGACGATCAGCGTGATCACCGTGATGACGGGCAGCAGGATCACATGGTTGAACCAGTAAGCCTGTTCGCCGATCGGGCTGACCTGCGGCTGGAAATCGATGCCCGCGTCGACCGGCTGGCCAACCCCGGGGGTCGGCTTCATCGGAACGTAGGTCGCATCGCCAGCCGGAGCCGCGGCGGTCGTCGCGACCGGTGCCGCTGCCGGAGCGGCCGCATCGGTGGCGACCGGAGCCGGATTCGCCACAGCCGTTGCGGCAGGTGCTTCGGCCGGAGCCGTCGCGGGTGCCTGCGCATGGCCGGCGCCCACCGCGCCCAGCGACAAAGCTGCCGCAATTACAAGGGTTTTCAAGCTCTTCATAAGGATAGTGCCGCCCGTTGCCTGTTGTTCTTATTGATGCCCCACCCCCTTTGCGGCAGCCGCCGGACACGCGTCGCGGCAGCCGGCAAGGGGCTGAATCTCGCGGGCGCTATAGACCCGCTTGCCGCTTGCCTCAAGCATCTCTAACACTATTTTGCGGCTGGATAATCTTCGCCGCCAAAACCCGGTCGCCCATGATGAGCGACGCACAGGACAAAAGAACAACTCCTCCATGACCGATGATGAAATCCTGGCCGAATTCCGCGCCGCCGACGCCCTGCTCCAGGGCCATTTCCTGCTCTCCTCGGGCCGCCACAGCGAATATTACCTGCAGTGTGCGCGCGTATTGATGGACACCGAACGCGCCGGACGGCTCGCCGTCGCGCTTGCCGCGAAGCTGCCGCGCGACCTGAAACAGGCGATCGATATCGTCGTCTCGCCCGCGATGGGCGGGGTGATCATCGGGCATGAAATGGGCCGCGCGCTTGGCAAGCCCGCGATTTTCGTCGAGCGACCGACGGGCACCTTCGAACTGCGTCGCGGCTTTACGATCGACCCCGGCGCCAAGGTGCTGATGGTCGAGGATGTCGTGACCACCGGCCTGTCGTCGCGCGAGGCAATGGAGGCGGTGCGCGCCGCGGGCGGCGAAGTCATCGCCGAGGCCGCGCTCGTCGACCGCTCGGCGGGCAATGTCGAACTCGGCGTGCCCTTCTACCCGCTCGTCGCGATCAATTTCCCGACCTATGCGGAGGATGAATTGCCCGAGACGCTGGCAGGAACCGAAGCGGTGAAGCCCGGCAGCCGGAGCAAGGCGGCTTGAACGGCGGCGCGCCCTCCCGCCTGCGGCTCGGCGTCAACATCGACCATGTCGCGACGATCCGCAACGCACGTGGGGGCGAGCATCCCGACCCGGTGCGCGCGGCCGAAACCGTCGCGGCGGTCGGTGGCGACGGGATCACCGCGCATCTGCGCGAAGACCGCCGCCATATCCGCGACGACGACCTCGCGCGCATCCAGGCCGCGACCGACCTGCCGCTGAACCTCGAAATGGCGGCGACCGACGAGATGCTCGAGATCGCGCTGCGCCACATGCCGCACGCGGCATGCATCGTTCCCGAAAAGCGCGAGGAGCGCACGACCGAGGGCGGGCTCGACGCGGCGGGGCAGCATAACCACCTCGCGCCAATCGTCTCGCGGCTGAACGATGCGGGCATCCGCGTCAGCCTGTTCATCGAGCCCGACGCGCGGCAGATCGAGGCGGCGATGCGCCTCCGCGCGCCCGTCGTCGAATTCCACACCGGCCGCTACGCGCATGTCGCGGGCGAAGAACGCGCCGTCGAACTCCGCCGCCTCGCCGACGCCGCCGCGCTCGCGTGGAAGAATGGCATCGAGCCGCATGCGGGGCATGGCCTTACATACGAGAATGTCGTTCCCGTCGCCGCGATCCCGCAACTCGCCGAGCTCAACATCGGCCATTATCTGATCGGCGAAGCGATCTTTACCGGGCTCGAGGACGCGGTGCGCCGCATGCGCGCGCTGATGGACGAGGCGCGCGGATGAGCGCGCGCCCTCCCCGTCGCCCCCGCGAAGGCGGGGGCCGCTGTCGGCCTGTCACGGTAGCGCAGCTTAAAACCGACAGCGGCCCCCGCCTTCGCGGGGGTGACGGCCTGCTGGGGCCATCATGATCATCGGCCTCGGTTCCGACCTCTGCAATATAGAGCGCATCCAGAACTCGCTCGACCGCTTTGGCGAGCGCTTCGAAAATCGCGTTTTCACCGAAATCGAGCGCGCCAAGGCGGCGCGGCGCCCCTTCACCCGCGCCGGCACCTATGCCAAGCGCTTCGCCGCGAAGGAGGCTTTTTCGAAAGCCGTCGGCACGGGGTTCAAGCGCGGCGTGTTCATGAAGGACATCGGCGTCGTCAACGCCCCATCGGGCGCCCCGACGCTCGCACTGACCGGCGGCGCCGCCGAACGGCTCGCCCAGATGATTCCCCCCGGCCACAGCGCGCATATCCATTTGACACTGACCGACGACCATCCGTGGGCGCAGGCTTTCGTCATCATCGAAGCAATCAAGGACTGACATCAATATGGCGAAGGACAAGACGAAGGATGACGGGAGTTGGGGCAAGCTGATCCGCGACGTCGTGGTGATATTGCTGCTCGTGCTCGGCATCCACAGCTGCATCGCCAAGCCTTTCTATATCCCCTCCGATTCGATGATGCCGGTGCTGCGCAACGGCGACCGGCTGATCGTCAGCAAATATCCTTATGGCTGGTCCTATTCGTCGGTCAGCTTTCACCTCGCGCCCAAGGTCGCGGGCCGGCTGTTCGGCAAGCTGCCCGAGCGCGGCGACATCGTCGTGCTCGAACATCCGGTGACGCGCATCGACTATATCAAACGCGTGATCGGGCTGCCCGGCGACACGATTGAACTCCGCAACGGCGAACTCAGCATCAACGGCAAACCGGTGAAGCGCGAGGTCCAGCCGATGTTGTCGATCCCCGTCGATCCGAACCTGCCCGGCCCCGACAGCAGCCTGTTCCGCTTCGTGAACCGCGATGCGGAAGGCAAGGAAGTGCTCGAACTGCCGATCGTCCGCGAAACGCTGCCCGGCGGCGCGACCTTCGACACGATCGACATGGGTCCCGGCTACACGACCGACGATTATGGCCCGGTCACCGTACCCGCCGATCATGTCTTCCTGATGGGCGACAACCGCGACGGCAGCGCCGACAGCCGCGTCGGCACGAACCAGAAAGGCCTCGGCGGCCCCGTCCCCTTCGACGCGATCGCCGGACGCGCCGAGATCGTCAGCTTTTCGACCGACGGAACCGCCGAGTGGTATAACCCATTGAGCTGGTTTAATGCCTTGCGATCGGGGCGCGCGGGAACCGACTTGCGCCCCGAGCGTCAGGGCAGCTAACAGAACAGGGAACACGAGATGGCGGCGACAAGGAAGACAACCGGAACGCGCGCCGCCAGCGCCGCCGCGAAGGCCGACGCGCACAGGGAAGCCCCCGGCCCTACCGAGATCCGCAGCCAGCTCGTCCGCACCGAGCTGCTGAAGGCCGGCGTCTGGATCGGCCTCGCGCTGCTCATCGGTCTATGCATCGTCCTGATCCAGCCGATCCTGCTGATCTTTGCCGGCATCGTGATGGCGTCGATGCTCGACGGCGGAACGCGCCTGCTCGGCCGCGTGCTGCCGATCGCGCGCGGCTGGCGGCTGCTCATCGTCTGCCTCTCGCTCGTCGCCTTCCTTGTCTGGACCATCATGTTTGCGGGCTCGCAAATCGCCGATCAGGCCGCGACATTGCAAACCGTCGTGATGGCGCAGATCGAACGCATCGCCGCCTGGGCGAGCAATCATGGCATGGGCAATTTCCAGCTCGATACCAAGACGATCACCGACAATCTCGCCGGCACATTCGGCCGCGTCACCGCGGCGGTGGGTACGGTTCTCGGCGGGCTGACCAGCCTGATCATGATCCTCGTGCTCGGCATCTTTATCGCGATCGAGCCGCGGCTTTACGAGCGCGGCGTCGCGTGGATGCTGCCGATGAAGAGTCGCGAGAATTTCTACATCACCACCGCACGCATGGGCTTCACGCTGCGCCGCCTGATGGCAGGGCGCCTGCTCGGCATGCTGGTCGAGGGCATCGGCACCTGGCTCGCGTGCATGGCGGTCGGCATTCCGATGGCGGCGCTGATGGGCCTGCTCACCGGTTTGCTGGCGTTCATCCCCAATATCGGCGCGATCGTGTCGGGCGTGCTGCTCGTCCTCGTCGGCTTCTCGGCGGGCACCGACACCGGCCTGTGGGCGATCGCCATCTATTTCATCGTCCAGACGGTCGACGGTTATCTGATCGTCCCGATGGTCGCCAAGAAGACCGTCGACCTTGCCCCCGCGCTCGTGCTCGGCGCGCAGATATTGTTCGGCGCGCTGCTCGGCCTGATGGGGCTGTTCCTCGCCGACCCGATCATTGCGATGATCAAGGTCGCGCTGGAACGCGAGGCCGAACGCAATGCCGACGGCGCCAAAACGACAACGGCGGCGGGCACCTGAGCCCGCCGCCGTTTCGATTTCGTCGAGACCGTCGCTTGTTACTGCGGCGGCATGCCCGGGGGCGGACCGGCCGGACCGCCGGGAGCGCCACCGGGGCCGCCCTGCATCATCTGTTGCTGCTGCATCATCTGCTGCTGTTGCTGCATCTGCTGCTGCATCGCGCGAACCTCGGCCTCCGAACGGAAGTCGAGCAGCGTGACGGCGAAGTGCAGCGTGCTGCCAGCCGGGATCGGACCGACCGCGCGGTCGCCATAGCCGAGCTGCGCGGGGATGATGATCTTGTACTCGCCGCCCTTTTTCATGCGCGTCAGCGCCTCCGAAAAGCCGGGAACGACCTGCGCGACCTGCATCGGCGCCTGTTCGTTCGCGTCGAAGACGGTGCCGTCGTCGAGCTTGCCTTCATATTTGACCAGCACGACGTCGGCCTTAGTCGGGCTCGGCCCGGTGCCTTCCTTCACGACCTCGAATCCGATGCGCGGGGTCATGTGCCAGGCAAAGGCCGCGCCCGCGACCAACAGCGCGGCGAGGCCAAACCACATCAGCCACAGGCCGCCCTTGCTCACCGGGCGCAGTGGAACCGTCGTTACGCTCATCTTGCAGTCCTTTACCTGCCCCGTTTTCCGGGGGCGAAATGTCGGGCATGCCTATAGGCGGAGCGGCGCGGAACGGTCCAGAGGCAATTACGCGAGGTCGCGATATACGCCAATGTTGGCTTTGGGATGGAGGCTGCCATCGCTTCACTTTCTTTCGTCATCCCGGACATGATCCGGGATCCCGCTTTTTTTGAGGCACCGGCTGGCTTCGACCTCAAGCTGGAGCCCGGATCAAGTCCGGGGTGACGATGATGGATAGTCACGTCCGGTCGCAAACCAGCAACAGACTCTCCAAACCAACGAAAAAGGGCGCCGCGTTGCCGCGGCGCCCTTTTCACGATCAGGATCCCGAACGGGAGACGGTCTTACTTGATACCGTCGCGCTCCATCCGCTTGCGCTCCATCTTGCGGGCGCGGCGGACAGCGGCGGCGTGCTCACGCGCGCGCTTTTCGCTGGGCTTCTCGTAATGACGGCGCAGCTTCATTTCGCGATACACGCCCTCACGCTGCAGCTTCTTCTTGAGCGCGCGAAGGGCCTGGTCGACATTATTGTCGCGAACGATGATCTGCATACGCCGTGTCGTCTCCGGTTCGTCCAACGATCAACGGCTACCGGCCATCCGGTCCGCCATAAATCGCCGATATAAGGGCAATAAAAGAAGCGCCGCGAACCCGCGACGTTCCGATGGCTGGGCCACTAAAAGGATTCGCGGCAAAATGCAAGCCCTTGCGCGGTAAACTGCGCCTGCCCCGCTATCGAACCGCGTGCCCGCTCGCGGGATTGTGCCGCGCCCCATCCTTATGGCATAGGTAGCAGGACGAAACTAACATCATAATGAGGGACAGGCCATGGCGACCCAGCTCAAGCGCAACAGCAAATATAGCGAAGCCGAATGGACGGCGCGGCAGGAGCTTGCCGCCTGCTATCGCATCTTCGCGATGATGGGCTGGGACGAGATGATCTTCAACCATATCACGGTGAAGGTGCCCGACGAGGAAGGCGCCTTCCTGATCAACCCCTATGGCCTGCATTTCAGCGAAGTGACCGCGTCGAACCTGATCAAGATCGACATCGACGGCAACAAGGTCGACGAGGATAATCCCTGGCACGTCAACAAGGCGGGCTTTGTCCAGCACAGCCTGTTCCACCGTGTCCTGCCCGACGCGCATGCGATCATCCACACGCATACGACCGCCACGGTCGCGGTCTGCGCGCTCGAAGGCGGGCTGCAGCCGGTCAATTTCTACGCCTGCAACTTCGCCGGCCAGCTCGCTTATCATGATTTCGAGGGCGTGACGGTGCGCGAGGAAGAAGGCGAACGCCTCGTTGAGAACCTCGGCGACAAGCGCATCCTGATGCTGAAGAACCACGGCCCCGTGGTGATGGGCAAGACGCTGACCGAAGCCTTCATCAAATATTGGGCGCTGCAACGCGCTTGCGAAATCCAGCTCGCGACGATGAGCATGGGCAAGCCGATCACCGTCCCGCAGGAAGTGATCGCCGTCCACCAGCGCGACCTGTTCATGGCCTCGATCCCCGGACAAGCGGGTAAGGCCGAATTCGACGCGATGGTGCGCAAGGTCGACAAGATCGACACGAGCTGGCGTGACTAATCCGGCCATTCGGTTAACAGGGGCGGCATGACGCGATTCTCGGTCAACGACCGCCCGGTCGAATATCGCATGGAACCCGAAACGCCCCTGCTGTGGGCGCTGCGCGACGCGTCGAACCTGACGGGAACCAAATATGGCTGCGGCACCGGCGAGTGCGGCGCGTGCACCGTCGACATCGACGGCGAGGCGATTCGCAGCTGCATGGTGACGATTGCAGAGTGCGAGGGCCGCTTCGTCACGACGATCGAGGGCCTCGCGCGCGACCGCAGCCATGCGGTACAGCAGGCGTGGGTCGCCGAACAGGTGCCCCAATGCGGTTTCTGCCAGTCGGGGATGATCATGGCGGCCGCCGCGCTGCTGCGATCGAACAGCAATCCGAGCGATGCCGAGATCGACGCGGCGATGACCAATATCTGCCGCTGCGGCACCTATCCGCGCATCCGCACCGCGATCCGCCTCGCGGGACGCGTGATCCGCGGCGAGGAACGCATCGCCGCCGCCCCACCGCCGGGAATCCGCCCCGAGGACGCGGCGCGCGCCGTTCCCGCGCTGCGCTTGCCGCCGGGCAGCTGAACGGCTTTGTTCATCTAGCTGAACCGCAGGCAACAGCGCGGTCAGCCATCGATCATCTTGCTAAGAGTAAGAATCGATTCATCATCCCGGCTGGCGTCTCCAGCACACGGGACATGAGTTGGAGAATGGCGAGATGAAAAAGATGTTCGGAGGGTTGCTGATCGCTGCAACGATCCTGACGCCCATCGCCCCCGCGGCCGCACAGGCATCGGGCGAGCGGGTGCAGATCGCGCAGCGTGACGACCGTGGACCGCGCGGCCCCGAAGTGCGCCGCGGCAATCGGGGTGGCGAAGCGCGACCCGAGCGCCAGCAGCAGCGTAGCGAAATGCGCCAGCAGTGGCAGCAGCAGCGCGGCAACGATCAGCAGCGACAGGCTCAGCGCGAGCAGTGGCGACAGCAGCGTGGCAACGACCAGCAGCGACAAGCCCAGCGCGAACAGTGGCAGCAGCAGCGCGGTAACGACCAGCAGCGACAGGCTCAGCGCGAGCAGTGGCGGCAGCAGCGTGGCAACGACCAGCAGCGACAAGCCCAGCGCGAGCAGTGGCAGCAGCGTCAGGCCGAACAGCGCCAGCGCGGCATCTATGACCGCAACCGCGACGGCCGCACCGACCGCCAGTGGGACCGCAATCGCGACGGCCAGGTAGACCGTCAGTGGGATCGTAACCGTAATGGCCAGGTCGACCGCCGCTACGACCGCAATCGCAATGGCGATCTCGATCGCCGCTGGGATCGCAACGACAACAACCGCGTCGACCGCCGCTGGGACAATAACCGCAACGGCTATGTCGACCGGCGCTATCGCGACGGCCGCAACGATCGCTGGGACCGGGGCGACCGCAACAATCGGTGGAACCGCGACTGGCGCAACGACCGCCGCTACGACTGGCGCAGCTATCGCGAGCGGAACCGCAGCTATTACCGCATGCCGCGCTATTACAACCCGTATCGCGGTTATGGCTACACGCGGTTCAGTATCGGTTTCTCGCTGAACTCGCTCTTCTACAGCTCGCGCTACTGGATCAACGATCCGGGCTATTACCGCCTGCCGCCCGCATATGGAGGCACGCGCTGGATCCGCTATTATAATGACGCGCTTCTGGTCGACACCTACTCGGGCGAAGTGATCGACGTGATCTACGATTTCTTCTGGTAATATTCCTTTCGGTTATCAGATGACAAACTGAGGGGTCGGTTCGCCGGCCCCTCTTTTTATGCGCTTGCCCTCCCCCGCCCGCCGCGCCACGGTGGCGCGATCAGACAGGGGAGACTTCATGCGTAAATTGGGAATGGTCGCAGCAGCGACGCTCGCGCTGCTCGGCACGACGGCCTGTGCGAAAACCACTATCGTCTATGCGGGACGCGTCATCACCGACGCCGGCAAGCCCGCGCAGGGGCCATCGACGATCACCATCACCGACGACCGCATCACGTCGATCGTCGCCGGACGCACCGAAGCCCCAGCCGGCGCCGAAATCGTTGACCTTGGCGACAAGACTTTGCTGCCCGGCCTCGTCGACCTCCACGTCCACCTGACCGGCGATCCGGGCGAAGATTATCGCGCCGCGACGGTCGACCCCGACGAATGGGGCGTCGTCGTCGGCGCCAAGAATGCGGCCATCACGCTGCGCGCGGGCTTCACCACCGTCCGCGAGGCGGGTTCGGCGCAATATACCGCCTATGCGCTCCGCCGCGGCACGACCAACGGCTTTATCGAAGGCCCGCGCATCGTCGCCGCCGGCCCGGCGCTGTCGATCATCGGCGGGCATGGCGACGTCACCGGTTTCCGCGAGGACGTCCACGACGTGCTCGACCAGGGCTACACCTGCACCGGCGCGCTCGAATGCGCCGAAAAGGTCCGCAAGGCATCGCGCGCGGGCGCCGACGTCATCAAGATCACCGCGACCGGCGGCGTGCTGTCGCAGCAGGGGCGCGGGCTCGAAGGTCATTTCACCAGCCCCGAATTGCAGAGCATCGCCGACACCGCGCACTCGCTGGGCCTCAAGGTGATGGCGCATGCGCATGGTGCGGGCGGGATCACCGCATCGGCCGCGGCGGGCATCGACAGCATCGAGCATGGCACCTTCGCCGACGACGCGACGCTGAAGGTCATGAAGACCAAGGGCACCTATCTCGTCCCGACGCTGATGGCGTTCGAGGGCATCCGCGAGCGGCTCGGCAAGGGCATCTATACCCCGACCGTCGAGAACAAGGTGCGCATGACGCTGAACGACGTCGGTAAGGCGGTGACGCGTGCGAAGGCGCTCGGCGTCCCGGTCGCCTTCGGCACCGACGCCGGCGTGTTCGAGCATGGCCGCAACGGACAGGAGTTCGCGCTGCTCGTCAAACACGGCCTCACCCCGCGCGAGGCACTGGCGAGCGCAACGACGGTTGCGGCGAAACTGTTGTCGCTCGAAAACGAGATCGGCCGCATCGCGCCGGGCATGTCGGCCGACATGATCGCGGTCAGCGGCGACCCGCTGACCGACGTCACCGTGCTGGAAAAGGTCGATTGGGTAATGGCACGCGGCCGGATCGCCGATTGATCGCGGCTGTCACGCGGCGCGGCGGATTCGTCCCCGCGCCGGCGTGACCGTCTTCGGACCGGTCAGCCCGTCGATCTCGACCGCCTCGGCAAATTTCACGCCGACGCGGTTGCCCGCCGACCAGCGCGCCTCTGCATCGAAGATCTGGTCGGCGCCGAATTCGAGCGTCAGCACCGTCCCGGGCGGCACATTCCATAGCCCCTCGATCAGCGCTCCGCGCGACGATATGTTGCGGACAATCCCCTCATAGCGATACCCCCCGCTGCCGACCTGGATCGTGCGAAAGGTCGTCAGCCGCGCCTCGCGCGCGCTCTTATACCCCTTCGCCTCGGCGCGCCCGCCGCCCTCGCGAAGCAGCGCCAGCACCTCGACCAGATCCATCGGACGCCCATAGATATAACCCTGGACATGGCTGCACCCGAGCCCGCGGATCAGCGCGAGGTCGTCGTGCGTCTCGACCCCTTCGGCGGTCGTTTCCATGTCGAGCGCGGTCGCCAGCCCGACGATCGACGAAATGATCGCGGCGTTCATGCTGCTGGGATCGGCGGCGCCTAGCACGAAGCTCTGGTCGATCTTGATCTTGTCGAACGGCGCCTTCTTCAGATAGCCGAGCGCCGAATAGCCGGTGCCGAAATCGTCGAGCGCCAGTCGCACCCCGGTGCGTTTCAATTTCTGGAACATCGCGAGATTCTCGGGACTCTCGTCGAGGAAGACGCCCTCGGTGATCTCGAGTTCGAGTTGTTCGGGACGGATGCCCGCCGCCGACACCGCGCTCATGATCGTCGCCGGCAGCTTTTCATTGGCGAACTGGCGCGGCGAGACATTGACCGCGACGCGGTATTCGGGGCCGAGGTGCGCGATCGTCGCGCAGGCGGTGCGAATGATCCACTCGCCGATCGGCACGATCAGGTTCGATTCTTCGGCGATGGGTATGAATTTCGACGGGCTGATCAGGCCGTCGGTCGCATGATGCCAGCGGATCAGCGCCTCGAACCCGGTGATCCGCTCGCTCTCGACGTCGACGATCGGTTGATAAAGAAGCCTGAGCTCGTCCTTTGCCAGCGCGTCGCGCAGCGCATCTTCGATCGCCTTGCGCTCGCTTGCCTGGTTGTGCATCGCGTCGGCATAGAAACGATAGACGCCGCGCCCCGCATCCTTCGCGGCATAAAGCGCAAGGTCGGCGTTGCGGACGAGCGCCGACGCCGGCACCCCCTGCCCGTCCGATACCGCGATGCCGAGCGACGACCCGATACGCACCTGCTCACCCTCGATCGAAAAGGGCTTGGCGAGGCTGAGGATGATCGCATTGGCGATGCCGGCGAGCTTTTCGGGCTGGCTTAGCTGCGGCACGACGATCTGGAATTCGTCGCCGCCGAGCCGCCCGACCTGCCCCTTGTCGCCGACGATCTGCGTCAGCCGCCCCGCGACCTGCTGCAGCAACTGGTCGCCAACGGGGTGCCCCAGCGTGTCGTTGACCGCCTTGAACCGGTCGAGATCCATCAACAGCAGCGCGCAGGGCTGCGGCTGCCCGCTATGGCTCTTGAGCGCGCGTTCGAGCAGGTCGGTGATGTGGCGGCGGTTGGCGAGACCCGTCAGTGTGTCGTAGCGCGCGAGCTGGTTGATCTCGCGCTCCGACCGTTTCTTGTCGGTGAGGTCGGTGCCGCTGCCCCTGAACCCCTGGAAATTGCCGAGCTCGTTGCTGATCGGTTGGCCTGAAATCGACCACCAGCGTTCCTCGCCCGGCACCGCGGCCTGCACCGTCAGCTCCTTGAACGGGGTGCGCGACGACAGGCTGAACCCCAGCGTCCGCTCTTCGCTCTCGTCGTTGCCGATCCGCTTGCGGATGATGTCGGTAAAGGGGTGGCCGAGCAGGTCGGCGAGCGGCCGGTCGAGCCGCGCCGCGACGGTCGGCGAGATATAGACGAGCTGGCCATAGCGATCGGTTTCCCAGAACCAGCCGCGTCCCGCGCGCTCGAAATCACGCATCAGGTTCAGCGCGCGCTGCTGGTCGCTGACGCCCTGCCGCGCGGCGCGCGTCGCGCGGCGCTGATGCCGGACATCCTCGCGCATCATGACGATCAGCAGGCCAAGGAAGATGAAACCTGCGACCGCGAACGGCCACGAGGCGACGCCGATCGCGCCACCCAGCGCGGTCGCACCGGCGAAAGCGAAAAAGGCGGGACGAACCACCGCGACCGCCGACGCCGCGACGAGCAGCGAGCCGATGTGGATCGCGGTAAAGGCATCGAAATGGCGGCTGCCGTCGGGAACGGCGATCGCGTCGAACATCGCGGCGGCGTTGAGCAAGGTGCCAAGCGCGATCAGCGCCATGCACAGCATCGCCATCAGTCGCACGCGGCTGTGTGCGATCGGGCGCGGTTTGCGCATCGCCTGCCCGATCACCGTCAGCGCGACATCGCATGGCAAGCCGGCCGCCATCACCAGCCAGTGCGAAGGGTGATCGAGGAAGCCCGCAAGGCCCGGCAGAAAGGCGAAGGTCAGGAATGCAAGGACGCGGCCGATCAGCACATAATGCCACAGCTTTGCCACGCGCATCAGGTGCGTGACGAATTCGGGTGAATCGAACAGCGATTCGCCCGCTGGCAAATCGCCGCCTCCCGGCCGGATGATGTTACGCCGAACCCCCAATGTTCCGAACTTCCCCGCTTTTCTGGTCGCGGCGACCAGTGGCCAAAAAGGGGTTTCCAAATCCTTACCGCAAGCTCACGATTTCCGCCGATATTGTGCCAAAACGGAAGGGGTTACGTTTCGGTTCGCAACTTGTTATAGATCGGCCATGCCTGCCGTCCGCCTGTTCCCGCCCGACCGCTTTTTCGACCGCGCCGAATGGTCGGCGATCACGCGCGCATCGTCATGGCGCGGCATCTGGCTGGTCGCGCACGCGTGGATCGTCAGCATCGCGCTCGTCGGCCTTGCCGCCTGGTCGCAGAACCCGGTGGCGTGGCTGCTGGCCGTCATCTTTGTCGGTGGACGCCAGCTCGGGCTTGCGATCCTGATGCACGACGCGGCGCATGGCGCGCTGCATCCGAACCGGAAAATCAACAATTTCCTCGGCCAATGGCTGACCGGCGCGGCGGTCGGATCGGACCTGATCGCCTATCGCACCTATCACCTCCAGCATCATAAATTCACCCAGCAGCCCGAAGACCCCGACCTGTCGCTGTCAAAGCCATTCCCCACCACGCGCGCCAGCCTTTGGCGCAAGGTGCTGCGTGACCTGACCGGCCAGACCTTCTTCAAGCAGCGTATGGCGCAATTCGGATTCGCCTTCGTCGGCCTGAAAGCGATTCTGCGCGGCGAACAGGGGCAGAAAAGCGGTGCGAGCACCAAGGCCGGGACGCCGTTCAACAAGCAGTCCGACGACGGCATGACGTCACCGACGATCGACGTCGCGGGGGCGATGGCGGTCGCCCGCGCAGTCGGACGTTTCCTGATCGTGCAGGCGGTGCTGCTCGCGGCGTCGCTCGCGCTTTATGGCTGGACACCCTACCTGCTCTGGCTCGCCGGGCTCGCGACGACCTTCCAGCTGTATCTGCGTATCCGCAACATCGCCGAACATGCGTGCACAACCACGGGCAGCGACGATCCCTTCACCCATGCGCGGACCACCCACGCCGGCTGGCTGGCACGTGCGACGGTTGCTCCATATTGGGTGAATTATCACGCCGAGCATCACCTGTTCATGGGTGTGCCCTGCTATCGACTGCCCGATGTGCATGCCGCGCTCGGCCGCGCGGGACGGCACGAATCGATGACGATCGCGCCGAATTATGCCGCGGTGCTGCGGCAAGTCACCGCCCGCGGCTGATCAGCCTTCCTGAACGAAACGTGCGCCGGCGCGGTCCTTGACGGTCTTTTCGGGGTCGAAGATCATCCCGTTCATCGCGACATAGACCCCGGGCGGCAGCGTCTGCGCCGCCGCAAGCGCGAAGCCGACGTTGAATTCGGCATCGCTCGCGCGCACCGAAGCGGGCTGCATCGCGCCCGTCATCACGATCGTCTTGCCTTCGATCCCCGCGAGCACGCGCCCGGTGACGACCATCGTGTCGGTGCCGTGGGTGACGAGGATGCGCGATGCGTCGCTCGCCGCGACCGCGGCGCGGATCGCCTCGCGGTCGGCATCGCCCAGCTCGAGGCTGTCCTTGCGCATCAACTGCGTGACGCGGTGCGGGACGTGGACGTTGTTTTCGCGCAGCATGTCGGGGATCGCCGCGGGGCCGATCTGGAACTCGCTCAAGGCATCGAAATAGACTTTGTCGATCGTCCCGCCGGTCGTGAAGATATCGATCACGTCGCTCATGCACATTCGTCCTGGATCGGCAGCGCCGGGGTGCCGTCGGGCGCGGCGAAGGGCTGCTTGAAAGTGAAAGCTTCCGCCGTCGGTCCGTGCGCCTCGAGCATCGCGATCCGCGCCATGCCTTCAGCGACCGTCGGGCGATGCCCCACGGGAACCCACCACAGCGCCTGATAGACCGCCATATGGTCGAACCACTCCTTGCGCCGCTTCATCACCGTCAGATGATCGGGGGTGCGATAGACATAGGCCGCGAGCGCGTCGATGTCGCGCCACACCGACATGTTCGCGATCAGCTGCGGATCGTCGGTCACCGGCACGTCGGTGGCGTTGTTGCCCTCGCCGGTCAGCCGCCAGACGAAGCCGTCAGCCGCCTCGGCGACGGCGTTCACATGGTCGAGCGCGTCCATGAAATCGCGGTTAGCGACATGATCGGGCGGCAGGCGGAAACGGCCGATGTTGATCTGCGCGAGTTGGAAAGCAGACTCTACAGGCATGAAACCACTCCCTAATTCCCGCTCGTGTCGAGCGAAGTCGAGACACCCCGTCAGCATCGAGCAAGACCAAGAGGCATCTCGACTTCGCTCGATGCGAACGGAATTTTATGCAAGCGCTTCCGCGATCAGCCGCCGCGTGTTGTCGATGCCGAACAGCGCGATGAAGCTGCCCATGCGCGGCCCCGCGCTCGACCCGAGCAAGGTCTCGTAAAGCGCTTTGAACCAATCGCGCAGGTTTTCAAAGCCATAGACCTCATTCTTGCCGATCTCGTAGACGATGTTCTGGATGTCGTCGGCACCGACATCGGCCGGCAGCGCCGCGAGCTTGTCGTCGAGTTCCTTAAGCGCCGCGCCCTCTCCGCCCACCGGCTTGCGGCGATTGAGCGTCGGCGCGACATAGTCGCGGTTATACGCCATCGCATTGTCGATCAGCCGGTCGAGCTCGGGATAGGTCGCCGCATTCGCGCCCTCGACATATTGGCCGAGGTAGCGCCAGATCTGATCCTTCGACGCGTCGGCGCCCATCACCCCGACGAGGTTGAGCAGCAGGCCGAAGGTCACCGGCAGTTCGGCTGCGGGAATTTGCTCGCCGCGTGCGACATGGACATGATGCACCGGATTGCCGAGCCGCTTGTCGGGCTCCTGCGCCGGATAGCTGCCGCGCATCTGGAGATATTCGTCGACCGCCTTCGGGATCACGCCGATGTGGAGCTGCTTTGCCGCCTTGGGCTCGCGATAGGCGAAGAAAGCGAGGCTTTCCTCGCTGCCATAATCGAGCCACTGCTCGAGGCTGAGGCCATTGCCCTTCGACTTCGAAATCTTCTCGCCCTTTTCGTCGAGGAACATTTCGTAGATCAGCCCCTCGGGCTTGCGCCCGCCGAGCGCCTTGGCGATCTTGCCCGACTGGACGCCGCTGTCGGTCAGGTCCTTGCCGTACATTTCGTAATCGACGCCAAGCGCGACCCAGCGCATCGCCCAGTCGACCTTCCACTGCAGCTTCGCGCCGCCGCCGAGGATCGAGTGGGTGATCGTCTCGCCCTCATCCTCGAACGACACGAGGCCGGCATCGGCATCGACGACGGTCACCGGCACCTGCAGCACGATCCCCGACTTCGGGCTGACCGGCAGGATCGGCGAATAGGTCGCGGCGCGCTCGGCGCGCAGCGTCGGCAGCATGATGTCGAGAATGTCCTGATTGTGACGGAGGACATTTCGCAGCGCGTCGTCGAATGCGCCCGACTGGTAGCGCTCGGTCGAGCTCACGAACTCATATTCGAAGCCGAAACGGTCGAGAAACTCGCGCAGCATCGCATTGTTATGATGCGCAAAACTTTCATACTTGCCGAACGGATCGGGGATCGCGGTCAGCGGCTTGCCGAGATATTCGCGCAGCATGTCGCCGTTCGGCACATTGTCGGGAACCTTGCGGAGTCCGTCCAGATCGTCGCTGAACGCGACCAGCCGCGTCGGCGCGCCGCCGGTCAGCGCCTCATAGGCGCGGCGGACCATCGTCGTGCGCAGCACTTCGTTGAAGGTGCCGATATGCGGCAGCCCCGAGGGACCATAGCCGGTCTCAAAAAGGATCGCCTCGCCCCCGGGCTTGCCATCGGGATAGCGTTTGACGATCTTGCGCGCTTCCTCGAACGGCCAGGCCTTGGACGTTTGCGCGGGCTCGCGCAGCGACGGGTGAAGGTGCAAGTCAGTCATAGCTGCGCCCCATAGCGGCAAGAAGCGCCGATGGAAAGGAGCACGGAAAACTGCGCAACTTCACTCTGGAATCGTTTTTTTCGGACAGGTCGCACCTTTGCTTCGTCACCCCGGACTTGATCCGGGGTCCAGCGACGGCCGACGCCCCCAATGGATCCCGGATCAAGTCCGGGATGACGATGACAGGAGACGGCCACCCTCGCCGAAAGGTCGGAAAACTGCGTAACTTCACTCCGGAATCGCATTTCGCTCGCGTATCGACATGCCTCAGAGCGACAAAAGATACCGACGAGCGCGGCGCTTTTGTCTCCCCTTCGACTGCCCGCCTGCGGCGGGCGCTCAGGACAGGCTTTGTCGCTTTAAGGAGAGAGGCGGCGGTCGGTAGCATCAGAGAGGATCAAGCATGCCGGTGCAATGTAGGAAAGCCGATATATCGGCCGATACCAGCCGATGCCGCCGCGTCTCAATTCAGCCCCGCGGTTGCAGCGCCGGCATGAAGCTGCTGCGGCGCAGCAGCGCGGCCGACACGAGCGACACCAGCAGCGCAACCGGGAATATCTCGGTCAGCGTCAGCGCCATGCGGAACAGCGGGTTCTTATACTGCTCCGCCATCGCCCCCATCTCGGCCGAAAACGCCGCGATCTCGGCCGCCGGTTTGCCGGCCGCACGCATATCCTCGACGCTCCGGGCGATATAGTCGGTCATGAAGGTTCCGCCGGTCTGCCACATGTAAAGCTCCCAGCCGAGAACATAGAACAGCGCCGCAACAAGCCCGATACCGAGGCCAACGCCAAGCGCCTTCCAGAAGCCGATCACCCCGCCCAGATTGACGTCGCGATAGCGTTTCACGCCGATGAAGACGAACAGCAACGCAACCAGCATCGACAGATAGCCGGCGACCATGCCCATCGTGCCATGGTCGGCGACGAAGGTGATGCTGATAAACATGCCGATGATGACGATGACGCCCGCGATGGCGCCGTAAACTGCAATGATCCTGCCCATGATCCTGTCTCCCCATCTGATGAATGCCATGCGCGATGGACCAGAACAACGGGCGAAATCTATCGCCCAAATGGGTGATTTGGCAGCATTAGGCCGATTTTACGGCAGGATGTCGAGCGTCCGCGCTTTCTGCACCGCCTGCGTGCGGCTGGCGACCGCCAGCTTTTCATAAACGCGCGCAACATGCGTCTTCACCGTGTTGGGCGAGATATCGAGCTGGCGCGCGATCACCTTGTTGGCGTGCCCCGCCGCCAGCATTTCCAGCACCTCGCATTCGCGCACGCTGAGCCCCAGCGCCGCGATCGCCGCATCGTTACGCACAAAAGCCTGACGCGGCCGCGCGGTCAGCCGGTTGCCGGCCCATATGCCGAGCGCAATGCAAAGGACGGCGATGATCGCGACATAAAATTCGGTCGACCAGCGATGTACGACATGTTTGTAGTTCAGCCATTCGAGCAGGAATGCCGCGGCGGCGAGACCGATGCCATAAAGGATGATCGGGCGGACCATGATCCGCGTAGACCATTGTCGGCGATCGCTTGCAACATTGTCCCGGCACGAGCCAACATCGTTACCGGAAAATTTACCATGCGGGCGTAGCGTCCCGGACATGGACAATTTTCGCACCCCCGCCGCCCGCGGCCACAAGCGCACCGCCGTTTCGATAGACGTCACCGTCAATGGCGTGCTCAACTTCGTCGACGGCCGAATCACCGACCTGTCCGAAGGCGGCGCGCGCATCGACGGGGCGAGCATGCCCGCGCGCTCGCGCTGCGAAATTCACTATGGCGGACAGGTGACCTATGCGGTCGTCATGTGGTCCGAGCATGACCGCATGGGCGTGCGCTTCCCCTACGAACTGACGCACGGGCCGCTCTACAACGCGCTGAAAATAGCGCGCGGCGCATCGATGATCGAACCCGCGCAGGTTTTCCAGACAGCCCGCCCGATCACCTTCGGACGCCGCGGGCTGAGCTAAACGACTCCTTCCTTTTCGTCATCCCCGCGAAGGCGGGGATCCCGCTTGACCGCGCACCGCAAAGAGCGGGATTCCCGCCTTCGCGGGAATGACGAAGAAGAAGTCGACCTTGCCGCGTTCGCCTTTTGTCCCTAGCGTGGGACGATGGCTCCCGACCCGCTTTCCCTGCCCGCGATCCATGCGAGCCATATCGGCATCTGGATCGCCGATACGCACGGCCGCGTCCAGCGCGTCGGGCGCGGCGAAGCGATCGCCGCGGTCGCGGCGACCCCGCACCTGCTGCTCAATGCGACGCTGACCGGCGACCGGCTGGGCTATCCCGAATTGTCCGGCCTCGACCTGCTCGAGCTCTTCGCTTTCCTCTATCCCGCGCGCTTCGCCGTGCCGACCCCGGCGGGGATCTCCGCCGCGATCGGCCTGACGCCGCCGAAAGGCGAAGAGGATATCGCGGCTTTCCTGCCGAAAGCGGCCGCGGCGATGCTCGGCAGCATCGACGATCCCGACTGGCCCGAGCGCGAAGGCGCGTGGCACGGCGTCCAGGCCTTGTCACGCCAGCGCTGGTCGTGGTCGCCGCTGGTGCAGCCGCGACTGTCGCAGCCCGACGCGAACGAACGCTGGCTGTTCGCGCGCCTTCCCGAATGGGAGGAACAGCCGCCGCGCGGCGCGCCGCGACAGGTGACGATCAACGAAGACGATGTGTCGGCGCGGCTCGACCGGCTGACCGGCGACGGCGCCGAGCGGCGGCCGGGGCAGCAGGATTATGCGCGCGCGACCGCCGCAATCTTCGCCCCGCGCGAACGCCAGGATGCGCCGCAGATGCTCGTTGCTGAGGCCGGAACGGGCATCGGCAAGACATTGGGCTACCTCGCCCCCGCGAAACAATGGATCGACCAGTCGGCGGGCGCCGTCTGCATCTCGACCTTCACCAAGGCGTTGCAGCGCCAATTGTCGCGCGAGACCGAGCGCCTCTACCCCGACGCCGCGACGCACCGCGAAAAGGTCGTGGTGCGCAAGGGACGCGAGAATTACCTCTGCCTGCTCAACCTCGAAGACGCGTTGCAGGGCGGTTTTTCGGGGCGCGCCGCGATCCTCGCGCAGCTTGTCGCGCGCTGGGCCGCCTATACGCGCGACGGCGATATGGTCGGCGGCGACCTGCCCGGCTGGCTCCCCGCCCTCTTCCGCCGCAACGGCACGACCGCGCTCACCGACCGGCGCGGCGAGTGCATCTATGCGGGCTGTCCGCATTTCCGCAAATGCTTCATCGAACATTCGGCGCGCGCGGCGACGCAGGCCGAGATCGTCATCGCCAACCATGCGCTGACGATGGTGCAGGCGGCGCGCCCGCGCGACGGCGGCGCCCCCGCGACGCGGCTGATCTTCGACGAGGGGCACCATCTGTGGGACGCGGCGGACTCGATGTTCGCCGCCGCGCTGACGGGGCAGGAAGCGGTCGAGATCCGTCGCTGGGTGCTGGGTCCCGAGGGCAAGTCGCGTGGGCGGCGGCGCGGGCTCGCCGCACGGCTCGCCGACGTCGCAAGCTATGACGAGGCGGGCGACCGCGCGATCCAGGCGGCAATCGCCGCCGCCGCCGAACTGCCCGGCGACGGCTGGCTCGGCCGCTTGTCGGAGAATGACCCGTGGGGCGCGATCGAGCGGCTGCTCGTCGCGGTGCGCGGACAGGTTTATGCGCGCGCGGTCGACACGCGCACCGCCGACGCAGGCTATGGGCTCGAAACCGAACTCGCCGATCCCGATTCCGACCTGGTGACCGCAGCCGCGAGCGCCAGCGACGCAATCGAGGCGCTGCTGCGCCCGCTGATGGCGCTCGGCAAAAGGCTGGAGGTGTTGATCGAGGATCCGCCCGACTGGCTCGACGGACAAGCCCGGGCAAGGATCGATGGCGCGCGCCACAGCCTTGGTACGCGGATCGACACGTTGGGCGGCTGGCTTTCGTTGCTCGGGCGCGTCGGCGGACCCGCCGACCCCGATTTCGTCGACTGGCTCGCGGTCGACCGCTACGATGGGCGCGAGTTCGACTGCGGGCTGCACCGCCACTGGCTCGACCCTGCAAAACCCATCGCCGACGTCGTGTACCGCCCGGCGCAGGGCGTGCTCGTCACCTCGGCGACGCTGCGCAACGGTGGCCACGGGCGCGGCGGCTGGACCGATGCCGATATCCGCACCGGCGCGCGCCATATGGACGGCGGGGTCCAGCATTTCGCGGTCCCCAGCCCGTTCGATTATGCGCGCCAGTCCGAAGTGCTGATCGTCACCGACATTCCGCGCGGCGACCTGCCCGCGCTCGCCGGCGCGTACAGCCGGCTGATCGAAGCGGCGGGCGGCGGCGCTTTGGGGCTGTTCAGCGCGATCCGGCGACTGCGTATCGTCCATTCGCGCATTGCCGACCGGTTGGCGCGCGCGGGGTTGCCGCTGTTCGCGCAGCATGTCGATCCGCTCGACACCGGGACGCTCGTCGACATTTTTCGCGCCGATCCGCATGCATCGCTGCTCGGCACCGATGCCCTGCGCGACGGGGTCGATGTTCCCGGCGATTCGCTGCGGCTCGTCGTGATGGAGGGGGTGCCCTGGCCGCGTCCGACGATCCTCCACGCGGCAAGGCGCGCGGCGCAGGGCGGCAGCGCCTATGACGACATGGTCATCCGCGCGCGCATCGGGCAGGCGTTCGGGCGGCTGATCCGCCGCGCCGACGATTTCGGGCAGTTCGTGATGCTCTCACCCAGCTTTCCCTCGCGCCTGCTCAGCGCCTTTCCCGAGGGCACCCCGATCCGCCGCCTGCCGCTCGACGAAGCGGTCAACCATGTCGCTGCGGCGAATGTGGAAAGGCGAAAAAGCGCCTTTCCAGCCTTTTCACCGTCATAAGTTTCCGGCACAAGGCCCGCGAACGAGGGCATGGCGCAACGGCGCGGGGAGCGATTTTGAAGACTTTGACTATCCTGCGCCATGCCAAATCGGGTTGGGACGTGCAGGTCGAGCGCGATTTCGACCGCCCGATCAACAAACGCGGGGCGCGCGGCGCCGAACTGATCGGCCAGTGGCTCAAGCGCCAGAAGCTGCCCATCGACCGCATCATTGCCTCGCCCGCGGTGCGCGTGACCGAAACGCTCGACATCTTCCAGCCCGCCGCCGACCTCGACGGGCTTGAGCCGCATTGGGACCGGCGTATCTATCTCGCGTCGGCCGCGACGCTGATCGACGTGATCCGCGACACCGGCAAGGATTCCGAGCATCTGCTGATTTCGGGGCATAACCCGGGGCTAGAAGACCTGATCCTGATGCTCGTTCCCGAATCGGCGGGCGACGAATTGCGCGCGAAGGTCGAGGAAAAGCTGCCGACCTCGGCGCTCGCGCGGCTCGAACTCGACATCGGCAACTGGCACGATCTCGATACGAACAGCGCGCGTTTCACGGGCTTCATTCGCCCGCGCGATCTCGACCCGGCGCTCGCGCCGGCGATGGATAACGACTAAGGCTTAGCCGAGCGCCGCGGCGAGCCGCTGGCGGAGCGCGACCAGCGCCTCGACCGGAATTCCCCTCACCACGCGCATCGGCGCGGTGCTGTCGAGCACCTCGCGGGTCAATGGCGCACGCGCCGTGGGCGCTGCGCCCGGCTCGGACAGCGCCTTGCGCGCGCCCTCGACGGTGAAGCCCTGGACATGCAGCAGATGATGGATGCGCTCGGCAAGCGCGACGTCCTCGGCGCGGTAGTAGCGGCGGCGGCCCGACCGCTGGAGCGGCTTCAGCTGCGGGAAACGCGTTTCCCAATAACGCAGGACATGCGTCGGGACGCCGATGCGCACCGCCAGTTCGCCGATGGCGAGCATGGCGCCGGACGCCTTGCCGCCATCGTCGGTCATCTCAAAACCCGACATGGGTCAGGTGCGGTCTATTTGCCGGCAACGCGGGCTCGCATCGTCTGGCTGGCGCGAAAGGTCATCACGCGACGTGGCAGGATCGGCACTTCGATGCCGGTCTTGGGATTGCGGCCGATCCGCTGCGCCTTGTCGCGCAGGACGAAGGTGCCGAAACCCGAGATTTTCACATTCTGACCGACCGCGAGCGCATCGGACATATGATCGAGAATCGATTCGACGATTGCGGCCGATTCATTGCGCGACAGCCCGATCTGCTGGTTGATCCGCGTCGCAATGTCGGCCCGCGTAAGAGTCCCTGCGGTCATGTTGATCCCTTCCCCCTCTGAAGCGAAAATGCACGATGAGTTCCCTGACAGCCCCCACCGTCACGAGTCCCTGTTCGCATATGTAACAAATGCGAATTAATCCGCCAAACTGAAACGGATGGAGCGAGAAGTTGACGCGCCGGAGCGAAGCGTCAGACGCGCAAAACCGCAGCGCCCCATGTGAAGCCGCCGCCCATAGCCTCGAGCACCACAAGATCGCCGCGCTTGATGCGCCCGTCGCGCACTGCGAGGTCGAGCGCAAGCGGCACCGACGCCGCCGAGGTATTGGCGTGCTGATCGACGGTGAGCACGACGCGTTCGGGCGGCAAACCCAGCTTTTTCGCGGTGGCGTCGATGATCCGCTTGTTCGCCTGGTGCGGCACAACCCAGTCGATCGACTCGGCCGACAGCCCGACATCGGCCATCACTTCGCCCAGAACCGAGGCGAGGTTGGTGACGGCGTGGCGGAAGACTTCGCGGCCCTGCATCCGGACGTGGCCGACGGTGCCGGTCGTCGACGGACCGCCGTCGACATAAAGCATATCTGCGTATTTTCCCTCGGCATGCAGCCGCGTCGCGAGGATGCCCTGATCGTCGTCGACGTCCTTCGCCGACAGCACGACGGCGCCCGCACCGTCGCCAAAGAGGACACACGTCGTGCGATCTTCCCAGTCGAGGATGCGGCTGAAGGTTTCCGAACCGATCACCAGCGCATGCTTCGCCGCGCCGGTGCGCAGCATCGAGTCGGCGACCGACACGGCATAAAGGAAGCCCGAGCAGACCGCCGCGACGTCGAAGGCGATGCAATCGGGGATGCCGAGCAGCGCCTGCACCTTGGTGGCGCTGGCCGGGAATGTATTGTCGGGGGTCGCGGTGGCGACGATGATCAGGCCGATGTCGGCGGGCTCAAGCCCCGCAGCCGCCAGCGCCTGCTTCGCCGCATCGGCGCCGAGCGTTGCCGTCGTCTCGTCGGGTTCGGCGATGTGGCGGAAACGGATGCCGGTGCGTTCGACGATCCATTCGTCGCTGGTGTCGACGCGCGCCGCAAGCTCGGCGTTCGAGACCCGCGTGCGCGGCAAGGCCGAGCCGGTGCCGGCCAATATGGCGCGGAGCGTCATGCTGCGGCTCCGCTACGGAAATTCGCGAGATCCTCGGTCACCTGACGCGTGATATCCTTCTCGATCAGTTCGGCACAGAGGTGGACGCAGTTCGCCACCCCCTTCGCATCGGCGCTGCCATGGCTTTTGAGCACCACGCCGTTGAGGCCCAAAAACACCGCGCCATTGTGGTTGTTGGGATCGAGATGATGCTTGAGCAGCTCGGTCGCCGGGCGCGAGATCAGGAAGCCGATCTTCGAGCGCGTCGAGCTGGTGAAGGCGCGGCGCAGCAGGTCGGTCACGAAACGCGCCGTCCCCTCGATCGTTTTCAGCGCGATATTCCCCGAAAAACCGTCGTGCACGATCACATCGACATCGCCGCGCGACAATTTGTCGCCCTCGATAAAGCCCGCGAATTCCATCGGCAGCCCTTTGGCCGCGCGGAGCATCGCGGCAGCATCGCGAATCTCGTCGGTGCCCTTCAGCTCCTCGGTGCCGATGTTCAAAAGCGCGACGCGCGGGCGTTCGAGCCCCATGGCAGTGCGCGCATAGGCAGCGCCCATGACCGCGAATTGCGTCAGGTTGGTCGCGTCGCATTCGGTGTTGGCGCCGAGGTCGAGCATCACGACGTCATTGTCGCCGAGCGTCGGCAGCAACGCCGCGAGCGCCGGCCGGTCGATCCCCGGCATCGTGCGCAGCGCGAGTTTCGCCATCGCCATGAGCGCGCCGGTGTTACCCGCCGACACAGCGCCGCCAGCATCGCCGCGCTTTACCGCGTCGATTGCGAGCCCCATCGAGGTGCTTTTCGCCTTGCGCAGCGCCTGGCTCGGCTTGTCCGAACCCGACACCACGCCGTCGGTGTGGATGATATCCGACGCCGCGCGCAGATTGGGGTGGTTTTCAAGCGCCGCCTTGATCTGCACCTCGTCGCCGACGAGGATGAAGCGGAGGCCATCGTGCTTGTGGCGCGCCATCGCGGCGCCGGCGAGCATCATGCGCACGCCGACGTCACCGCCCATCGCATCGATTGCGATTCGCGGTGTCAGTGCCATTTAATGCCCTCCGGCTTGATTTTTACGCGCCGACCGACACCACTTCACGGCCATTATAGTGGCCGCAGGCGTTGCAAAGATTGTGCGGGCGCTTCAGCTCGCCACAATTGGGGCATTCCTGAAAGGCTTCGACCTTCAGGCTGTCGTGGCTGCGACGCATGCCGCGCTTCGAGGGCGAGGTTTTTCGCTTGGGAACGGCCATGATATTTCCTGCATTCTTAAATAGTGTGTCACGAATCGGCTACCCGGATTTGTCACCGCCGTCGCCGGAAATGACTGGCCCGCCCGCCACGCCGAAGCCCGCTCCTGCCGATGTTCGACAGGGAAAAACTTCCGCCGGAGGGTGCCTCAACGCCATATGGTGTCGGGTGCCGGATCGGGCGGGGCTATAGCGTTTTTGCCCGCAAAGGCAAGCCCATTGCGTCCATCCCCGTACAGGCTTGCCGCCCCGGTCGGGGGATGTCACACCCTGCCCGCTGCCGGCAAGCGAAACGCACCGGTCCATAAGGGGGAAACCAGATGATAATCTTGCCGATCAGCCTGACGATCGCCGCCGGGGCGGCGCTGCTCAACCTGTGGCTTGCGGTGCGCGTCGGCCGCGTCCGCACAAAGGAAAAGGTCTTCATCGGCGACGGCGGCAACGAGCCCCTGACGCGGCGCATGCGCGCGCACAGCAATTTCGTCGAAAACACGGCGTTCGTGCTGATCCTGCTCGCATTGGTCGAGCTGGGCCTCGGCTCATCGCTCTGGCTGTGGGGCGTTGGCGCGCTCTATCTTGTCGGGCGCATCCTCCACACGATCGGCATGGACGGGATGATGTGGGGCCGGATGGTCGGCACGATCATCACCATGCTGACCCAGCTCGGCCTGGCGATCGGCGCGCTCGCGGTCGTCTATCTGACGCCGACGAGTATCACGACGACCGAGATCGTCGAAACCGAAGTCGCCGCGCCGAAGTGATTGCTCCCCTCCCGCTTGCGGGAGGGGTCGGGGGAGGACTTGTCATTAGCTGAGGGCCGAAACATGCCCTCCCCTAGCCCTTCCCGCAAGCGGGAGGGGAATTAACCCGCCGTTCCTAACGCCATATCGCTCACGAACGGATTGGTGCGCCGTTCGTGCGCGAAATTGCTGTGCGCGCCGTGCCCGGGCAGAAAGGTCGTGTCGCCGCCGAGCGGCCACAATTTCTGCGTGATCGAATCGAGCAATTGCTGATGATTGCCGCGCGGAAAGTCGGTGCGGCCGATCGATCCCTGAAAAATCACATCGCCGACGATCGCGAGCTTCGACGGCGCGTGGTGGAAGACGACATGGCCCGGCGTGTGCCCCGGGCAATGGATCACGTCGATGGTCAGATTACCGACGGTCACTGTGTCGCCGTCGACCAGCCAGCGATCGGGCTCGAACGATTCGCCGACCATGCCGAAGCGCGCGCCGTCCTCGGCGAAGGCATCGATCCAGAAACGGTCGTCCTCGTGCGGCCCCTCGATCGGCACCCGGAGCTCCTTCGCGAGCATCCCCGCCTGTCCGCAATGATCCATATGCCCGTGGGTGACGAGGATCTTTTCGACCTCGACCCCGGTCTGGCGGACGGCGTCCTTGAGCTTGTCGAGGTCGCCGCCGGGATCGACGAAGGCCGCCTTGTTGGTCGCGGTACACCACAGGAGGGTGCAATTCTGCTGGAAAGCGGTGACGGGCACGATCGCCGCGCGCATCGGAGGATTGGGAGCGTTCATGGCGGCCGATGTGGGGAAATGCGGCGGAAATGGCAAGCGTGGGGGCGAGCATTGCTACCCGATCGACGCGCAACACATCCTATCTCGTCATCCCGGACTCGATCCGGGATCCCGCTTTTTGAGGCATCAACTGGCTTTGATTTCAAGCGGGACCCCGGATCAAGTCCGGCGTGACGAAGGGAAATATGCGGTGGCAGGCCCCCGCGTCAAAGCCGACGTCCGATCAGCGCAGCGTCATCGTGTCGCCTTCGACGTTCACCGCGGCGAGTTTCGAGAGGAAACTCTGGCCGAGCAGCGATACGCCCATGTCGGCGTCGATGACCGCCGCCTGCACGCCGCGCACCTCGATCCCCTCGACCTCGACACTGTCGAGCGTGACCATCCGCATCGGCACGACGCCGCCCGCGGTGTTCGCGCTACCGCCGACCGGAAGATCGTCGACGTTGATCCCGATCGCCTCGGCATCACTGCGGGTCAGCGCGACAATCGACGCGCCGCTGTCGACGAGCATGCGAATGTTCCGCCCGTCGATCTCGGTATCGGCATAGAAATGCGAATCGCCTGATCGAGCGAGCAACACCTCGCTCGGCCGGCCCGAATGGCCACTGGCTTCGGCCGCGGCTAAAGACCGGTCCTTGCGAACTTTATGCGTCGTCCAATTGTCGTGATTGCCCGAAATGGCATTCGACGTTTCGACCGCGTCATTGGATGAGGACCGGCTGGCGACGCCCGCCAAGCCGACCGAAACCGCCGCGATCACCGCAGCCAGACCGAGAAAGCGCCCCAACATGAGGCGCTTTTGGCAGAAGAGGGTTCGAGATTGGTTAAGCGGGCTCGCGCTGTTCGATGAACGCGCGCCACGTCGGTGTCTCGCCGCGAATGCTGTAGGCGATCCGCGCGCAGGCATAGAAGCGGCCGGGCCGATTGTCGGCCTCGACCGCGGTCGACGGCCACGGCCCTGCGCCGTTTCCGCCCGCCGACCAGCACACCAGCGCCTCGGCCTCCTGGCCTTTCTCGATCGCGGCGCGTTCTTCGGCGCTGAGCGACGCAGGCGCACTCCAGCCGAGGATCGCGCGATGGGTAACGCCCTTCGCGAGGAGCGCAGGCAGGAACGGGCTGTTCGGGTCGCCGAGCAAATTCCTGACGCGCTCGCGATCCGCGGCGGACAGCCATTGCCCGCCGAGCAGCGGCGCCCACTGCGCCTCATCGCGCGAGCGGAGCGCGGTCGCGAGCGCGTCCGCGGCGGCTGCAAAGCGCGGCGTCCAGGCCGAGTCCTCCGCCAGCGGCGCGAGTCTGGAAGAGGGTTGCGCGGCCTCGGGTTCGGTCGGCAACAACGACGTCGGCGCCGCAACTGCAGGAGCCGACAGGGCGAAAGCGGCGGCGAGCGCCGACGAAATCAGCATAGCGCGCATGCCCGGCAGTCTACCAGCAAAGGCTGCATCTGTCATGAACCGGCGGCGAGCCCCTCGCGGAGCCACGCGGGTGCGGCGGCGGCTTCGATATTCTCGGTCCGCCGGTGCTCGACCGACCAGCCGAGGTCGGGATAGGCGATGACCTGCCGCTTTTCGTCGGCCTCGGCGATCGGGACGACGACCAGCCGCCGGTTGACCTTTTGCCGCCAGTTCATCCGCGCGGTGTTTTCCTGTCCGACATAGCAGCCCTTGGTGAAGCTGACGCCATTGAGGTCGATGGCATTGCATTCGAGCCACAAGGTCGTGCCGTCACCCAGTTCGGCGCGTCCTTCGGTGACGCCGAGCGCGAGCCGGTGGGCGCGCCATGCGGCGTCGGCGCCCTCGCCTTCACCGGCCGGGGCCAGCCAGCGCTGGCCGAGTTCGGGAAGGCGCGGGTCGACGACGCCCAGATCGCCCGCAGGTGCCCAATGGACCGCCAGATCGGGTTCGGCCGCGATCGTGATCGCACGGCGCAGCCGATAGAGCGTCAGGCGCTTCGTCAGCGCCTCGGCCGCCTCGCGCTCGCAATCGATCAGCACGTCGCCTTCGTCGCCCCAGATCAGGAAATCGAACAGCGCCTTGCCCTGCGCGGTCAGCAGCGCCGCCCACACCGGCAGATTGCCCGAAGTATCGTTGGTCACCAGCCCCTGCAAGAAGCCGCGGACATCCTCCCCCGACAGACGGATGAGGGCGCGGTCGTTGAGGGTGGTATTGGTCATGGCGATAATCTAGGGACGCCCCAGCCAAAACCAACCCCAAGTTGACGAGTCCGCACATGACCGACCGCCTGACGATCCGCCGCCCCGACGACTGGCATGTCCATCTGCGCGATGGCGCGATGCTCGATCATGTCGCGCAATATACTGCGCGCCAGTTCGCGCGCGCGATCATCATGCCGAACCTGTCGCCGCCGGTGACGACCGCCGAGGAAGGCGCGGCGTATCGCGACCGGATCAACGCCGCGGTGCCCGCCGGGCTCGACTTCGCCCCGCTGATCGTCGCCTATCTCACCGATCACAGCAGCCCCGACGAAATGGCGCGCGGTCATGCCGAGGGAATCTTCACCGCCGCGAAACTCTATCCCGCGCACGCCACCACCGGCAGCGCGCATGGCGTCACCGATGTCGCGAAGATCATGCCCGTGCTCGAACGGATGGCCGAAATCGGCATGCCGCTGCTCATCCACGGCGAGGTCACCGACCATGACGTCGACATTTTCGACCGCGAGGCGGTGTTCATCGAGCGCACGCTGAAGGGGCTCGTCCGCGACCTGCCGGGCCTGAAAATCGTGTTCGAACATATCACGACGTCGGAAGCGGTCGATTTTGTGACGGCCGCCCCCGCCAATGTCGCGGCGACGATCACGCCGCAGCATCTCCACATCAACCGCAACGCGATGCTCGTCGGCGGCATCCGCCCGCACGCTTACTGCCTGCCCGTCGCCAAGCGCGAGCAACACCGGCTCGCCGTCCGCGCCGCCGCGGTGTCGGGTTCGCCCAAATTCTTCCTCGGCACCGACAGCGCGCCGCATGCGGTGCACACGAAGGAAGCCGCGTGCGGCTGCGCGGGCATCTTCAACGCCCCCTATGCGCTCGAATCCTATATCCAGGTGTTCGACGAGGAAGGCGCGCTGGACAAGTTCGAAGGCTTCGCCAGCGAACATGGCCCGAATTTCTATGGCCTGCCGCTCAACACCGGCACGGTAACGCTCGAACGCGGCGAGACGGTCGTTCCCGAGCGCGTCGGCGAGGTCGTTCCGTTCCATGCCGGCGAAACATTGGGCTGGCGGCTGGTTTAATATCCTTTCGTCACCCCGGACTTGATCCGGGGTCCATGACTTCAGCGCCGCGGTGGATGCCGGATCAAGTCCGGCATGACGAAGCAGGGAACGGGCCGACTAAGCCGCCGGCATCATCCGGTCGGCGCGCATCTTGCGCCACATGTCGAAGCTGAACACCGCGATGCTGACCCAGATCAGCAGGAAGCAGGCAAGCTGCGCGGGCTTCAGCGGTTCGTGGAAGACGAAGAGGCTGAGCAGGAAGGCGATGCTCGGCGCCAGATACTGGACGAAGCCGAGCGCGGCATAGCTCATCCGCCGCGCCGCGGTCGCGAAGAGCAGGAGCGGCACCGCGGTGACGACCCCGCCCGCGGCGAGCAGCCAGCTGATCCCCGCTTCCGATCCGAAACCGCGGCCGTCGCCGAGCCAGATATAATAGGCCGCACCGGCGACGGAGAGCGGCAAAAGCAAGGTCGTCTCGATTGCGAGGCCCGGCAGCGAGCCAACGGGCACGATCTTGCGGATCAGGCCATAGGTGCCGAAACTGAACGCCAGGGTCAGGCTGATCCACAGCGTGTCGAGCGCGCCCGCGAGCAGGATCGCGACGCCGATCCCGGCGATGACCACGGCAAGCGCCTGAAGCCGCGAGAGCCTCTCGCCGAGGAAGATCATGCCGAGCATCACATTGACGAGCGGATTGAGATAATAGCCGAGGCTGGCGGCGAGCACGTGGTCGGTGAAGATCGAATAGATATAGACGAGCCAGTTGAGCGCGATCAGCACCGAACTGACAAGCAGCAGCCGCAGCACGCGCCAATCGCGAAGCGCCGCGAGATATTCGCCGATCTGGCGGCGGAAGACCATGATCAGGAAACAGAGCGGCAGCGACCAGACGATGCGCTGCGCCAGCACTTCGACCGGCGGAACGCTCGACAGGAGTTTGAAGAAGAGCGGAACGAAGCCCCAGATCAGATAGGCGCTGATCGCAAAGGGCAAGCCGCCCTGATTGCTCCCCGCGGGGGCCGCTGGCTGGTTCATGATCGTCTAGCCCGGCTGGATCAGATGATGCCGCCGCCGAGCATCAGGCGGATGACGCCGATGACGATGACGACGATGTTCAGGTTGCGCCCGCTCGTCTTGTCCGACATCGCGCCGAGCGCAAGACCGACGACGGCGAAGGGTATGATCACCCAGTTCGCCCAGCCGAGCAGCGGGATGAACGCAAAAACGGCCAAAACCAAGGCGATAGCGCCAATGACGAGCGATCCGATATTGAGCATGCCGAGATTGTCGCATGCCGCCGCCGATGCGGCAAGAGCCTTTCGGTTCGTCGATGGAAGTGCTCGGCTCGTCTTGTTGCCTTGGGTTCATGCAACGGCTTTGCAGCCCGGCTCGTTTTCCCATCGAAGCGCCCGGTCCTGTACAAGCGGGACGAGGCGCCGAGACCAGGAAAGGACTTTTTATGCGTAATTTCACCAAGGGCATGATGGGCGCTTTTGCTGCCGCCAGCGTCGCCCTGACCGCGCCTGCTTATGCGGGTATCGCGGCTCCGGCGAAGGCCGAAGGCTTCCATCAGCTCGACCAGTCGAGCAGCTTTCACAAGCGCAAAAAGCGTCATTACCATGACGAGCGCGTCAGTTCGAACACCCGCATCTGGCGCGACGATAATGGCCGTTATCGCTGCAAGAAGGATAATGGCACGACCGGCCTACTGATCGGTGGCGCCGTCGGCGGCCTCGCGGGCCATGAAATCGCCGGTGGCGGCGACAAGCTGCTCGGCACCGTGCTCGGTGCCGCGGGCGGCGCCCTGCTCGGCCGCGAGATCGACCGCGACAAATATCGCTGCCGCTAAGGCAATAACGCTAACCGTCTCGAGCGTGAGTTTGGACCCCTCCGCTCACGCACGCTGATGGCGAGGACGCCGGCTTCACCGCCGGCGTCCTCAAGCGTATCCCTTGCCCAAAGCCTCCTCTTGCCGCAGAAGTGTCGGCCAATTGCTGCGGGAGAATGAGGGTCAGAACCCTTTCATTGCGCGTTCGAGGTTTGAAGCGATTTTGTTCAGGGCCAGGAAGCGAGACGCAGGCATATGATCATATTCCAAGGCTCGCTGACGCAGCCATGGACAAAATCGGTCAAATCCCGCAGGGACGTCGAAATGGCTTCGATCTCGGGCCCGCGCGGCCTTGCGGGTAGCGATGCTACCCGCTTCACCCGCCCGAACCCGATATCTTTGCCATTTCGACGCCTCGAACGTGCAATGAAAGGGTTCTGACCCGCTATGTTGAATGGCCCCCTGCTCGTCACCGAGCGGCTGATCCTGCGTCCGCCCGCGACCGAGGATTTCGACGGCTTTGCCGAAATGTGCGCCGAAGAAGACACGATGCGCTTCATCGGCGGCACCTGCCCGCGCTCGCAGGCGTGGCGCATGTGGTGTACGCTTGCAGGTGCCTGGCACATCCGTGGCTTTTCGATGTTCTCGGTGATCGAGCGCGCGACCGGCGAATGGGTCGGACGCCTCGGCCCGTGGGAGCCCGACGGCTGGCCCGCGCCCGAGATCGGTTACGGTGTGCGCGCCAAATTCGCCGGCAAGGGCTATGCGCTCGAAGGGAGCGTCGCCGCCTGCGATTTCGCGGTCGAATTCCTGAAATGGCCCGAGCTGATGCACAGCATCGACCCCGCGAACACGCGCTCGCAGGCGCTCGCGAAGCGGCTCGGCGCGACGAACAGCGGCCCGACCCGCCTGCCCCCGCCTTTTCAGGATGCGCCGGTCGATGCATGGACCCAAAGCGCCGACGCATGGCGCGTCAAGCGCAAGGAATTTCTGCCCGGAGCGTGAGCGAAAGCGCAAAAGCGTCTCGCTCCGAGACAGTTTTCCCCAAACAAAGCCTTGCCCGTTAACGCATTTTATTTGGGCCTTTTTGACCAGAATAGGGCATTCCCGGCAATGGATTAAGGGAGTGTTAGCGATGATGTTGCGCGGAAAATGGCTGGTTACCGGCTTGCTGATGGCGGCGGCACCGCTCGCCGGGTGCCGGGACAATCCCAATGCCAAGGCCGACCTCGCCCCGCTCGACGACGGGCTGACCAACGCCGACCCGGCGATCAAGGGTTCGCTCGAAGACAAGATCATGGTCGACCCGAAGCTTGCGGGCCAATCGAACAAAAATGCCGTGGGTCCGGGTAACCGTCCCATCGACGGCGGTGTTCCCGGCGTCGCGGGCGGCAAGGCCGCGACCGTTGCGGAAGCCAGTGCGGCCCTTGCAGCGGGCAAGTTGCTCTCTGCACCGAAAGCTCTACCGTTCGAGGCCGGATGCGACGGCTGCGAAGCCAAGCAGCGCCCCGTGACGATTGGCGCGCTCGCGCGCGACCAGCAAAAGGGCAGCTGCGACGCCAAGCTGACCTACAGCAACGCCTGGGCCGATCGCCTTCCCGCCGCGTTCAAAGTCTATCCGCGCGCGACGCTGCGCGAAGCCGCAGGCATCGCTGGCGGCAAGTGCAACATCCGCGTCGTCAATTTCCAGACCGCGGCGTCGATGCAGGCGGTGCTCGACTATTATCACACGATGGCGATCCGCGCCGGTTACACCAGCGACCATCGGATCAATGGCAACGAGCATATGCTCGGCGGCACGAAGGGCGATCTTGCCTATGTGCTGATGATGCGCCGCGACGGCGCGATGACCGACGTCGACATGGTGGCGTCGGGAGGGAAGTAAATTGATCCTCCCTGTGCCGAAGGCATGGGGAGGTGGCAGCGCGAAGCGCTGACGGAGGGGCCATGGCGCGACGTCGCGGCCCCTCCACCCTTCGCTTCGCGAACGGTCCCCCTCCCCATCGCTTCGCGACAGGGAGGATATAGAAAAAGACCCCGGGGAGAGGGATACCCCGGGGCCTTTTTCATTGCTTGCGTGACGCGCAAGTGGTCAGATCTTGTCGCCGAGCGCGCCTTGGACCTTGCCCTTCAGATTCTGGGCTTCGCCCTTGCGCTCCTGCGCTTCGCCTTCGGCGCGAAGGCGCTCGTTGTCGGTCGCCTTGCCGGCCGCCTGCTTCGCATTGCCGGCTGCTTCGTTGGCGATGCCTTTCGCCTTTTCGGTGAATTCACCCACGGGGTTTCTCCTTGGTTTTCAGAGGCGGGAGGGACTCGCCTCTTGCCACACCAACGGATCGCGGCAACGTTTGTTCCGGGTACGAGGCAAAGCGTTCGAGGCAAGGGACAGTCGGTCGGTCGGCATAATTGTTCTTGATACGTTCCACGCCATTGCGTACTGCATCGGCCCGCGCGACGGCTGAGAGGAAAAGATGGCGGTGAAACTCGAACCCGGCTGCATGATCGAAGACGCTGATCTTTCGGGCGTCGACTTTGCCGAAGTCGATCTGGCCGGCGCGACGCTGACGAAATGCGTGCTGCGCGACGTGCAGTTTACGGGAACCTGCCTGCAGGATGCTCGCTTGGCCCAGGTCCGCCTGATCCGATGCCGCTTCGCGAATGTCGATATGCGCGATGCGATTTTCGAGGATTGTTCCTTCATCGACGACGCAGGCCACGTCGGCGCGCAATTCGCCTTCTCGCGTCTCGATCAATCGCGTTTCAGGCGCTGCGACCTTTCCTTTGCCAAGATCGATCGTTCGACGCTGTTCGGGGTCGAATTCGATGCCTGCAATATGCGCGGCGCCGAGTTTCACAAGGCCGATTTCAGCCGGACGTTCGGCCGCAAACTCGTCAAGACGGCAGCGGCCTTTCGCGGTTGCAACCTTGAGTTCGCCGATCTGAACGGCGTCCGGATGCCCGATTGCGAGCTTTCGAACTCGAATTTTCGCGAAGCGGTCCTGTTCGATTCCGATCTCGAAGGCGCCGACCTGCGCGGGAGCGACCTTGTCCTCGCGCTCACCGCCGGCGCCAAATTAGCGCGCGCCGACCTGCGCGGCGCGGATGTCGCCGACCTGAACCTCAGGGAACTCGCAACCCTTGAGGGCATGATCGTATCCGCGGGCCAGCAGCCGCATCTGCTCGCGGCGATGGGCCTCGAAGTCTATCCGGACTGAAGGGCTTAGATAAGCCCCGCCAGCGGGCTCGACGGATCGGCGTAGCGACGAACGCCCATGCGCCCCGCGAGATAGGAATCGCGTCCGGCCTCAACCGCGAGCTTCATCGCGCGCGCCATGCGGATCGGGTCTTTCGCTTCAGCAATCGCGGTGTTCATGAGTACACCGTCGCAGCCAAGCTCCATCGCCACCGCGGCGTCGCTCGCCGTCCCGACGCCCGCATCGACGAGCACCGGCACCGAGGCGCCTTCGACGATCAGGCGGATCGTGACGCGATTCTGGATGCCGAGGCCCGAGCCGATCGGCGCGCCCAAAGGCATCACCGCGACCGCGCCTGCGTCTTCCAATTGCTTCGCGGCGATCGGATCGTCGACGCAATAGACCATCGGCAGGAAGCCTTCCTTAGCGAGCACTTCGGTCGCCTCCAGCGTCTCGCGCATGTTCGGATAGAGCGTCTTCGCCTCGCCGAGCACTTCGAGCTTCACCAGATCCCAGCCGCCGGCCTCGCGCGCCAGCCGCAAGGTGCGGATCGCGTCGTCGGCGTTGAAGCAGCCCGCGGTGTTGGGAAGATAGGTGATCTTCCTGGGGTCGATAAAGTCGGTGAGCATCGGCGCCGTCGGGTCCGAGACATTGACGCGCCGCACCGCGACGGTGACGATTTCCGCGCCCGACGCCGCGACCGCCGCGGCATTCTGCTCGAAATCCTTATATTTTCCGGTGCCGACGATCAGGCGCGATGTGAAAGTCCGGCCGGCGACCGTCCAACTGTCGATCTTGTCCACATTCAATCCTTATTCTGTACCACATTCGCGATGTCGCCGAGCGGATCGCGAACGAAAAACCGGCGGACGCCCCACGGCTCGTCGCGCAGGGCGTAGACTATCTCGTGCCCTGCCGCGACGGCCCGCGCATGCACAGCATCGACATCGTCGACACCCACCGAATAGGCGGGACGCAGCCCCGATGGATCTTCGGTCAGGATGCTGATCTGCGCCATCGGCTGGGTGCCCGAGCGATAGATGGTGATGAAATCCATCGCCATCGCGATTTCCAGCCCCAGCACATCGTTGAAAAAGCCCTCGCCGGCCCGCGCGTCGCCGGCATAGCGGTTGGGTATGATCCGTGCGACCGGCATCAACCGCCCCCCACGAAATGCACGATTTCGAGCGCATCGCCCTCGGCGAGCGCGACGTCGGCGAGCGTCGAGCGCGGCACGATGTCGCGATTGCGCTCGACCGCGATCTTCTTCACGTCGAGGCCGAGCGAGGCGACGAGGTCGGCGATGCTGCCTTCGCGCACCTGCCGTCGTTCGCCGTTGAGGATGACCGAGATCACTGGGGAATCCGCCTTGCTTTGCCTTTTGCCGAGCAGCCCATATAGGGGGAGCGCGCCTCCTCGCAACCGAAAGCCAAACCCTTGACCAACGAGCGTACCGACAAGCCGACCGTCTTTGTCTTCTCCGGCCCCAACCTCAACCTGCTCGGCACCCGCGAGCCCGAGATTTACGGGCACGACACGCTGAACGACATCCACGCGCGGCTCGAGGCGCAGGCGGACGAGCTGGGGCTGCGCGTCGAATGTCGCCAGACGAACCACGAAGGCGTGCTGATCGACTGGCTGCACGAAGCCTATATCGCGGGCGCCAAGGCGGTGCTGCTCAACGCCGGCGGCTATACGCACACCTCGATCGCGATCCACGACGCGATCCGGTCGATCAAGGTGCCGGTGATCGAGGTCCATCTGTCGGACCCGATGACGCGCGAGGAATTCCGGCACATCAGCTATGTCGGCATGGCCGCGGTGGCGCATTTTGCCGGGCATGGCGCGAACAGCTATACGCTGGCGCTGGACGCCGCCGCCCGTCTCTGACAATAGGGCGCATCAAAAACGGGGTCAGAGCGCCGCATCCAACGGCGCCGCAACAACAGGAAATATTCTCATGGGTGACCATAAAGACAATGGCATCAACGTCGATCCGGCCTATGTGCGCGCGCTCGCCGAGCTGCTCGACGACACCGGATTGTCCGAAATCGAAGTCGAGGACGGCGAGCGCAAGATCCGCGTCGCGCGCACGCTGAACGCCGCGCCCGTCGCTTACGCTCCCGCCGCCGCGCCGGTTGCCGCAGCCGCCCCGGCCACCGCCGCAGCGCCCGCTGCTGCCGCGGCCCCGGCCGCCGACAGCTTCGCCGACGCCGTCAAATCGCCGATGGTCGGCACCGTCTATCTCTCACCCGAACCCGGCGCACCGAATTTCGCCGCGATCGGTTCGGCGGTAAAGGCCGGCGACACGGTTCTCATCGTCGAGGCGATGAAGGTGATGAACCCGATCACCGCGCCGGCGTCGGGCACGCTGAAGGCCGTGCATGTCGAGAACAGCCAGCCGGTCGAATTCGACCAGCCGCTGTTCACCATCGGCTGATCAAAAAAATGGCCATCGAAAAGCTCCTGATCGCCAACCGCGGCGAGATCGCGCTGCGCATCCATCGCGCGTGCCATGAAATGGGCATCAAGACCGTCGCGGTCCATTCGACCGCCGACGCCGACGCGATGCACGTCCGTCTTGCCGACGAAGCGGTGTGCATCGGTCCGCCCGCGGCGAAGGACAGCTATCTCAACATCCCCGCGATCATCTCGGCCGCCGAAATCACCGGCGCCGACGCGATCCACCCGGGCTATGGCTTCCTGTCCGAAAACGAGCGTTTCGCCGAAATCATCGAAGCGCATGACATGATCTTCGTCGGGCCGAAGCCCGAGCATATCCGCACGATGGGCGACAAGGTCGAAGCGAAGCGCACTGCGGTCGCGCTCGGCCTGCCGGTCGTTCCGGGCTCGCCGGGCGCGGTCACCTATGGTGAAGAGTGCCGGAAAATGGCCGAGGAAATCGGCTATCCGGTGCTGATCAAGGCCGCATCGGGCGGCGGCGGCAGGGGCATGAAGGTCGTCCCCGACGCTGACAGCCTCGAAAGCCTGATGGGTCAGGCGTCGAGCGAAGCGGCGGCAGCGTTCGGCGATCCGACCGTTTACATGGAAAAATATCTCGGCAACCCGCGCCACATCGAATTCCAGGTGTTCGGTGACGGCCGGGGGACTGCGATCCATCTTGGCGAGCGCGACTGCTCGCTCCAGCGCCGCCACCAGAAAGTGCTCGAGGAAGCCCCGTCGCCGATCATTTCGGCCGAGGAACGCGCGCGCATGGGCAAGGTGTGCGCCGACGCGATGGCGGCGATGCACTATCGCGGCGCCGGCACGATCGAATTCCTGTGGGAAAATGGCGAGTTCTTCTTCATCGAGATGAACACGCGCATCCAGGTCGAGCATCCAGTGACCGAAATGATCACTGGTTTCGACCTCGTCCGCGAACAGATTCGTATCGCGGGCGGATCGGACCTGTCGGTGAAACAGGAAGACCTGGAATTCCGCGGCCATTCGATGGAATGCCGCATCAATGCCGAGGACCCGCGCACCTTCCTGCCCTCGCCGGGCAAGGTCACCAATTACCACGCCGCGGGCGGCATGCATGTGCGCGTCGATAGCGGGCTCTACGCCGGCTATTCGATCCCGCCCTATTACGACAGCATGATCGGCAAGCTGATCGTTTACGGCCGCACGCGCGAAAGCTGCATGATGCGGATGCGCCGCGCGCTCGAGGAAATGGTGATCAGCGGCGTCAAGACGAACATCCCGCTGCATCAGGCGCTGCTCGCCGACCCCGATGTCATCCACGGCGACTATACGATCAAGTGGCTCGAGGAATGGCTGGCAAAGCAGGATGAGGCGGCGAAAGCCTGACATCTATTCTTGCGACGGAGTGTGCGGCAGCTCACTTTAACTGCGGATGCTTTTTGGCTATGGGCTTTAACCATGGTCAAAAACTCCCCCTTTTCGGCGCGTCCAGCTGCGGCGCTTCTTCTTCCGCTGAGCCTGCTCGCGGTGCCCGCTTTCGCGCAGCCGGGGGTCAAGGAGGATTCGGTGATCCTCCAGCCCGACAAGGTGCAGGACGACGCCCCCGTGGTCGAAACCGCGGCCGAAGCGAATTTGCCGAGCTGGTCGAAGCAGAATGCCGAGGCGCTGCTGGTATCGATCGAGGGCGTCGGCGCCGAAGGGCTGTTCGCGAAGGATTATAGCCCCGATGCGCTCGCCGCCGCGATCATGAGCGGCGATCAGGAGCGGCTCGACAAGACCGCGACCGATACCTTCCTGCTGCTCGCGACGCACCTGCGCGACGGGCGGACGCCCAATGCGGCGCGCAAGCAGTGGTTCATGGTCGACAGCGATGGCGACAGCGAGCCCCTGCTGTCGCTGCTCGCCGCGGCGCTCGGTGCGGGCACAGTGAGCGAAACGCTCGCGACGCTCGACCCCGTGCATCCCGATTTCGCGGCGCTCAAGGCGTCGCTCAAAAAAGCGAAGACAACCGCCGACGCCAATGCGATCCGCGTCAACATGGAACGCTGGCGCTGGATGCCGCGCGCGCTCGGCGAACGCTATGTCGTCAGCAACGTCCCCGAATATCTGACGCGCGTCGTCCATGGCGGCACGATCATCGCGACGCACAAGGCCGTCGTCGGCAAGTCGGCGACCCCGACGCCGCAGCTCAACCCGATGGCGACGGGCATCATCGTCAACCCGACCTGGACGCTGCCGCGCAGCATCATCAACGAAGGCATCGGCGCCACGATCGCGCGCAACCCGGCAGCGGCGCGCGCGCAGGGCTATACCTGGACGGGCAGCGGCAAGACGCTGTCGGTCGTGCAAAAGGCCGGCGCGAACAACGCGCTGGGCGTGATGAAGATGGAGATGCTCAACCCGCACGCCATCTATCTGCACGACACGCCGTCGAAGGGCGCGTTCGCCGCCGCGGCGCGCGCGTTCAGCCATGGCTGCATCCGTACCGAGCGCGCCCTGCACTTCTCGGGCCTGATGGCAGTGATGTTCGCCGGGAAAAGCCCCGAAGAATTCGGCGAGGCGATCGCAAGCGGTGCGACGACGCGCTTCGGGTTCGAGAACCCCTTCCCCGTCTATGTCGCCTATTGGACCGTCATTCCCGACGGCAAGGGCGGCACCAAGAAGCTCGCCGATATCTATGGCCGCGACGCGCCCGTCGTGGCGAGCTTTTCCCAGCCCGGCCGCCCGACCGCGACGATCATCGCGCCGACGCCGCCCCCCGTGGTTCCGACGGTGACGACGACCGCGCGTGTCACGACGCCGGGGACCAGCGGGATTTACTGAGCACCACGTCGAACGGAGCCGTCGCTCGGGCGACGGCTCCGAATATATCACGGCAAGCGGTAGCGGCTCGGCGGAACGCCGAGCACGCGCTTGAACATTGTGGAAAAATTGCCCGGACCATCATAGCCGAGATCATAGGCAATCGACGTCACCGGCTCCCCCGCCGCCAGTTTCGGAAGGGCAACCGACAGGCATGCCTGCTGGCGCCATTCGGCGAAGCTCATCGCCGTCTCGCGCCGGAAGAGCCGGGTGAAGCTGCGGCGGTTCATTCCCATGGCATCGGCCCATTCATCGATCGTCGCAGCCGCGTTCGGCCGTTCGAGGAAGGCGTGGCATCGCCTTGCGAGCGCGGGGTGCGACGGGAAAGGAACCGCCAGCGGGATCGGCGGCGCCGCGTCGATTTCCGCCATCAGCAGATGCATGACCAGCCCGTCGCGCCCGGCGACATCATATTCGGGCGTCACATGCGCGGCGGCGGACAGCAGGTGGCGAAGCAAGGGCGACACGCCGACGACCTGACACTGGAACCCCCGCCCGGCACATTCTCCGGGTTCGACGAGAACGCTGCGCGTCTGCACCGCGCCCACCATGCGCACCGAATGCGGCGTGCCGCCCGGAATCCAGACCGCGCGCTCGGGCGGCGCCACCCAGGCGCCCGAGGGTGTGCTGACCGCCATCACACCGCTCGCGGCATAAAGAAACTGGCTGCGACGGTGCCGATGCTCGGCCAGCTCGAACGAGTCCGGATAATCGTGACCAATCGCGATGACCGGCCGGGCCACATGATCATTCTCGTCGGGATAAAATTGCATCATGTCCCACTCGCAGAAATGATTGGCTCATACAAGCAAGCGGGAAATAAACACCCTTGCTAGAGGCGCGCTTCCCGAAAAGCGAAAGACCCGATCGTGACCGATTCCGCCGCCAGCCTGCCCGCCTCCCCCGACATGCTTCCCCCCGCCGCGCCGCGTCAGGATGGCCCCAGGCTCGTCGTGCAGATCGTCGGCGCGGTCGCTTTCGCGCATCTTCTGAACGACCTGATCCAGGCTGTGCTTCCGGCGATTTACCCGATGCTCAAGGAAAAATATCATCTGAGCTTCGGCCAGATCGGCTGGATCGCTCTGATCTATCAGGTCACCGCCTCGCTGCTCCAGCCATGGGTCGGTCTCTATACCGACAAGCGCCCGCTGCCCTATCTGCTGCCGCTCGGCATGGTCGTCACGCTCGCCGGGGTCGGCGGTCTCGCGATGGCGGACAGCTATTCGGCGCTGATCCTCGCCTCCGCCGTCATCGGCGTCGGATCGGCGACCTTCCACCCGGAGGCTTCGCGCGTCGCGCGAATGGCGTCGGGCGGCCGCTTCGGAACCGCCCAGTCGGCGTTTCAGGTCGGCGGCAATACGGGCTCGGCGCTCGGCCCCATCGTCGCGTCGGCGATCATCCTGCCGTTCGGGCAGACCGCGGTCGGCTGGCTCGCCTTCGTCGCCATTGCGGCGATCTGGGTGCTCTTCGGCGTCACACGCTGGAGGGTCCAGCACAGCCGGGCGCAGGCCAGCGCGCCCGCCGCCGTCCCTGCCTCGCCGCACAGCCGCCGCGAAATCATCCGTGCGCTTTCGGCGATCGGCATCCTGATGTTCGCGAAGTTCATCTATATCGGTGCTTTCACCAACTATTTCACCTTCTACCTGATCGAACGCTTCGAGCTGACCGCGCGCGAGTCCCAATTCTATCTCTTCTGCTTCCTCGCCGCGATCGCGGTCGGGACCTTCGCGGGCGGACCGGTGGGCGATCGCATCGGCCGCAAAGCCGTGATCTGGGCGTCCTTCCTCGGCGTCGCGCCCTTCGCGATGATCCTGCCGCACGCCAATCTTTTCTGGACGACGATCTTCGCCATTTCGATCGGCCTGATCATGTCATCGGCGTTCGCCGCGCTGGTGGTCTATGCACAGGAACTCGTCCCGGGCCGCGTCGGGCTGGTGTCGGGGTTGATGTTCGGCCTGATGTTCGGGATCAGCGGGATCGGCGCGGCCGGGCTCGGCCAGCTTGCCGACCTTTATGGCATCGTCTGGGTGTATAAATTTTGCGCCTATCTGCCCCTGCTGGGCCTCGCGACAATCCTGCTACCGCGCTCCGACGAGCATCGACGAACCATCTGAATAGAGGTTCGTCGAATGCGCGCATCGCCGGGTTGGCTGGTGGAAGCGCTTAGTCCGCGGTCTTTGGCAGTGGCCCGCTGATCGAGCTCGCGCGCCGCAGATTCTCCATGCCCGGAAGCGGGTCGGAGGGCGGCAGTTCGAACGGCTTGGGCATCGGCGGCGGCACGCTCAGCCGGTCGGCGAACAGCAAGCGCCCCGGCCCGAGCTTGTAGAGGATCATCGGCAGCAGCTCTTCGCCGAACACGAAGCAGCCCTCGCTGCGCCCCAGCTTGCCCTGCGTCGCGATCAGCGCCGGGTCGGCGTACCAGGCGCCGTGCACGACGATCGCGCGTTGGTCGGCCGAATAATTGTCGGGCTCGAGGCCCGCGAGCCGCATCGACGATCCGTTGGCGCCCCAATAATAGTCGCTGGTGCGGTACGCACCGCGCGAGGTCGCGAGCGAGCCCATGCGGTTCGAGAAATTCTTGAGCCAGCCGTCGTGCTGCGGGTCCGATCCGCGGCCGTGCGTCACGGGGAACATGTCGACCTTGCCCGCGATCATATCGACCAGCGCAAAGCGCGGGCGCGATGACGGCAGGCCGAAATCGACGACGCCGACGCGGTCGCTCTGCGGGATATTGCGTCCCTGCATCGCGAGCTGCTTCTTCGCCACGGCGAGATAATCGACCGGCGGCGGCAAAGGCGCCACCGGCTGCTGAATCCAATTGGGGAGCTGTGCGCGTGCGGGCACGGCGGCCATCGCCCCCGCCCCAGCCATCGCTGCCAACATCGCCCGTCGATCGATCAATTCATTCACTTGCAACCCAACCCCGCATTGGCCGCCTTTTACGGTCCCTCGACTTTGCATAAGTCGTGTGTTGGCCGCGAAAGGCAAGCTGATGGTTCCCCTTCATGCGGGAAGATGTGCCATATATGCCATGAATAGCGAGTTTACGCTGCTGTAAGGCTGCGTTAGGACACGCGCCATGAACGCGACCATCTGGCACAACCCCGCTTGCGGCACCTCGCGCAAGACGCTGGCGATTCTTCAGGAAACGCCCGGCGTCGCGCTGACGGTCGTCGAATATCTGAAAAACCCGTACAGCGCGGACAAGCTGCGCCAGCTGTTCAAGGACGCCGGGCTGACCGCGCGCGACGCGCTGCGCCTGCGCGGCACCGACGCCGAGGAACGCGGATTGAAGGACGCGAGCGAGGAAGCGATCATCGCCGCGATGGCCGCCAACCCCGCTTATGTCGAGCGCCCGATCGTCGAAACCGATAAAGGCGTGAGACTGTGCCGCCCGCAGGATTTGGTGCTCGACATTCTTTGAATCAGTCGACTTCTATGGGGTGAGCGGATCTCCTCTTTTCGTCATCCCGGACTTGATCCGGGATCCCGCTGTTTTGAGGCATCGGCGGGCTTCGATCTCAAGCGGGACCCCGGATCAAGTCCGGGGTGACGATGATTGAGGAGGCAACTTCCGGTCGGCTACGGTCGCAGGGCCAATAGCTAACCCGCCCCAATCCGCCCGCCCGCGATCCGGAAGCGCGTCACCGGCCCCGGCATGTCGTCGAACAGCGCCGCCTCGGTCCCAGTCAGCCACGCCTGCCCGCCCTGCCCCGCCAGCCGCTCGTAGAGCGCGCCGCGGCGCAGCGGGTCGAGGTGCGCGGCGACCTCGTCGAGCAGCAGCACGGGCCTTTGAGCACGCGCGCGCGCGACGCTGTCGCTGTGCGCGAGGACGAGCGAAAGCAACATCGCCTTTTGCTCGCCGGTCGAACAGCGCGCCGCGGCGCGGCCGGTCGCGGCGTGGACGGCGGAGAGATCGTCACGGTGCGGTCCGGCGGTCGCGCGCCCCGCGGCGGTGTCGATGCGGCGGCGGGATGCGAAGAGCGACTTGAGCGCCTCGACGTCGTGCGGCGCCGCCCGCGCGGCACCTTCGCTGTCGACCAGCGTCAATAGCGGGCGCGCGAAGGGTGCGTCGGGCTGGCCCGCGAGTTCGGCCGATAGCCCCGCGAGCATATTCTGCCGCGCCGCATCCATCGCCGCGCCATGCTCGGCGAGCTGCGCTTCGAGGCTCGTCAGCCATTGCTGGTCGGCTTGCGCGGGATCGGCGAGCAGTTTGCCGCGCGCGCGGAGCGCCGCCTCGTACCGGTTGCTGTGCTGCGCGTGCCGCGGGTCGAGCGCCAGCACGAGCCGGTCGAGGAAGCGCCGCCGATTGCCCGCGGTCTCGACGAACAGCCGGTCCATCGCGGGGGTCAGCCACAAGACCGCCAGCCAGTCGCCGAGCGCAGTCGCGGCGGCGGTCGCGCCATTGATGCGCACGATCCGCCGCCCGGGCTGCGCGGCCTCGATCCCGGTTCCCAGCGCCACCGGCGCGAGCTCGGCACCCGCCTGAACCTCGGCAAAGACGGCAAAGCCGCCGTTCGCGCCGTCGCGCACCATGTCGGAGAGCGCGGCACGGCGGAGGCCGCGGCCGGGCGCGAGCAGCGAGATCGCCTCCAATATATTGGTCTTGCCCGCGCCATTGTCGCCGTGCAGCGCGACAAGCCCCGGGGCGGCCGCCATGTCCGCGCCGGCATGATTGCGAAAATCGGTCAGCGAAAGGCGGGTCAGTGTCATCTGCCTGTCCGCCTACCCCAGCCCATCGCGCGATTCCAGTCCGGCGCCAGCCGGAGTTCCTTTGAATATTTTCCGACTAGCGGGAATTTTCACCATCTTGGCGTATTTTTCGCGACGAAATAATCTGTCGCGGACCCGAAAACCCCGCTTAACCGCCAATGAATGAAATTGGCACGGTCCCTGCATTAGTGTCGGCATCCACCGGATGGCCCGGAATGGAAGGTTCAAGGAAGGAAAAATATCATGGCCCATTTCAATGTCGACTCGTTCAAGAGCTACGCGATTGCCGCCGTTGCCTCGCTTTACTGCTCGATGATGTTCCTCGCCGCTGTCGGCCCGAACGCTGTGCACTTCGGTGGACTGGTCGCCTGACCAGTCCCCTAACCCGCCAATAACGCCGGCCCGAAGGCCGGGATCGAAAGGAAAGAAATGAAACAGGGTTTTCGCAAGAATCGTCGCGACGGGATGATTTTCGGTGTGTGCGCCGGGATGTCAGACCAGTTCGGCATCGACGTCTTGTGGACGCGCGTCGGCTTTGTCGCCCTGACGCTTTTGGGCTTCGGCCTGCCTCTGCTGCTGTACCTCGCCGTCGCGATCCTCGCGCCCTAGGACAGAGCCAAGGGCCGGACGCTTTCAACGCAGTCGCACCGGCCCGCATATTCCCAGGACCAAGGGCTCACCGGCCACCCCGGTGGGCCCTTTTCTATTTGTCGGCTAGCGACGATTGCGGACTCCAACACTCGCGTCACCCCGGACTTGATCCGGGGTCCCGCTTGATGTCGCAGTCTGCCGACGCCTTTTAAAAGCGGGATCCCGGATCAAGTCCGGGATGACGAAGGGTAAGGATCCCACCGTCCGCTCTCGGCTCCAAAGCCACCGAAGAAAAAGCCCCACCGGATCGCTCCGGCGGGGCTTGTCTTTTCAGGCTGTTACCCGGGAACGAGGGTCAGGCTTACGCCTCCTCGTCCTTGATCAGGTAATCGCCGGCATCGGCATCGCTGCCGTGGGTCTCGCCTTCGACGACACCCAGCGGATCGTCGCCGATCGCAGCTTCCGGGCCCTGCGCCAGTTCGGCGGCATGCTCTTCGGCAGCGGTCGCAGGCGCAATCAGATGCTCCTGGTTCGCGGCGCGCATGGAGGCGCGCAGCGCGGCATCCTTGCTCGACGCGGTGACGCGGACGCGGTTCATGGCAGCGCCGGTGCCCGCCGGGATGAGGCGGCCGACGATGACGTTTTCCTTGAGGCCCTGCAGCGAGTCGATCTTGCCCTGCACCGAAGCCTCGGTGAGAACGCGGGTCGTCTCCTGGAAGGACGCCGCCGAAACGAAGCTGCGGGTCTGCAGCGACGCCTTGGTGATGCCGAGAAGAACCGGACGGCCCTCCGCAGGCACGCCATTCTTCGGCAGCTTGGCGTTATATTCCATCATCTCCAGATAATCGAGCTGTTCGCCCGGCAGCAACGTGGTGTCGCCGCCAGCGGTGATCTCGACCTTCTGCAGCATCTGGCGAACGATCACCTCGATGTGCTTGTCGTTGATCTTCACGCCCTGCAGTCGATAAACTTCCTGGATTTCCGCGACCAGATATTCGGCCAGTGCTTCCACGCCCATGACGTCGAGGATGTCGTGCGGGTTCGGCGAACCGCTGATCAGCGCGTCGCCGCGCTTGACCTGATCGCCTTCCTGCACTTCCAGCACCTTCGACTTGGGAATGAGGTACTCGATCGAATCGCCTTCTTCCGGAACGATCGCGATCTTGCGCTTCGCCTTGTAATCCTTGACGAATTCAATGCGGCCGCTGATCTTCGCGATAACGCTGTTGTCCTTCGGAATGCGCGCTTCGAACAGCTCGGCAACACGCGGCAGACCGCCGGTGATGTCGCGCGTCTTCGAAGCTTCGCGGCTGACACGCGCCAGAACGTCGCCCGCCTGCACTTCCTGACCGTCCTCGACCGACAGCATCGTGCCGACCGCGAGCAGGTAGCGTGCCGCTTCACCCGACTGATCGTCGAGCAAGGTCAGGCGCGGCTGAAGGTCTTCCTTCTTGGCGCGGCCCGCCGAGCGATATTCGATCACGACGCGCTGGGCGATGCCCGTCGCTTCGTCGACCTGTTCGATCAGGGTCTTGGTATCTTCCAGATCCTGATACTTCACGACGCCCTGCTTTTCGGTGATGAGCGGCATGGTGAACGGATCCCATTCGGCAATCCGGTCGCCCTTCTTCACCTTCTCACCGTCCTTGTGCATGATCTGCGCACCATAGGGCAGCTTGTGCGTCGCGCGTTCGCGACCTTCGGCGTCGATGATCGCGATTTCGCCCGAACGCGACAGCGCCAGACGGCGGCCGCGCTGGTCGACGATCGTCGCCATGTCGCGATATTCGATCGTACCGTCCGAAATCGCTTCGGCGTTCGACTGCTCGTTGACCTGCGCCGCACCACCGATGTGGAACGTACGCATCGTCAGCTGCGTGCCCGGCTCACCGATCGACTGCGCGGCGATAACGCCGACAGCTTCACCGATGTTGACCGGCGTTCCGCGCGCAAGGTCGCGGCCATAGCATTTTCCGCAAACACCCAGCACCGCTTCGCAGACGAGCGGCGAACGGATCTTGACCGACTGGACTTCGGCGTCCTCGATCCGCTGCGTCGTCGGTTCGTCGAGCAAGGTGCCCACCGGAGCGATGACATTGCCGTCCTTGTCGACGACGTCTTCGAGCGTGGTACGGCCGAGGATGCGTTCGCCCAGCGAGGCGATCGTCGAACCGCCCTGGATGATCGCACGCATTTCCATGCCGCGTTCGGTGCCGCAATCTTCCTCGATCACGACGCAGTCCTGCGACACGTCGACCAGACGGCGGGTCAGGTAACCCGAGTTCGCCGTCTTGAGCGCCGTATCGGCCAGACCCTTACGCGCACCGTGGGTCGAGTTGAAATATTCAAGAACGGTCAGACCTTCCTTGAAGTTCGAGATGATCGGCGTTTCGATGATCTCGCCCGACGGCTTGGCCATCAGGCCGCGCATACCGGCGAGCTGCTTCATCTGCGCCTGCGAACCACGGGCACCCGAGTGCGCCATCATATAGATGGAGTTGATCGGGGCCAGACGGCCGGTCTTCGGATCCTTCGGCTCGGCGCGGATTTCGTCCATCATCGCGTTCGCGACCTTGTCGCCGCACTGCGACCAGGCGTCGATCGCCTTGTTGTACTTTTCCTGCTGCGTGATCAGGCCGTCCTGATACTGCTGCTCGAAATCCTTCACCAACGCGCGGGTTTCGTTGACCATTCCTTCCTTCGACTCCGGGATGATCATGTCATCCTTGCCGAAGGAAATGCCCGCCTTGAACGCGTTGCGGAAGCCCAGCGCCATGATGGCGTCGGCGAACAACACGGTCTCTTTCTGGCCGGTGTGACGATAGACCTGATCGATCACGTCGCCGATTTCCTTCTTGGTCAGAAGGCGGTTGACGACGTCGAAGGGCACAGTGTGCGACTTCGGCAGGCATTCACCGATCAGCATGCGGCCCGGCGTGGTCTCAAAGCGCTTGAGATACTCATTGCCCTGCTCGTCGGTCTGCGGGACGCGGCTGATCACCTTGGTGTGCAGCGTGACCGCGCCGGTGAACAGCGCCTGATGCACTTCGGCCATGTCGGCGAGCAGCATGCCCTCGCCCGGCTCGCCTTCGCGCTCCATCGAGAGATAATAGAGACCGAGAACCATGTCCTGCGACGGAACGATGATCGGCTTGCCGTTCGCGGGGCTGAGGATGTTGTTGGTCGACATCATCAGCACGCGCGCTTCCAGCTGCGCCTCGAGGCTCAGCGGGACGTGAACGGCCATCTGGTCACCGTCGAAGTCGGCGTTGAACGCGGCGCAGACCAGCGGGTGAAGCTGGATCGCCTTGCCTTCGATCAGCACGGGTTCGAACGCCTGGATGCCGAGGCGGTGAAGCGTCGGGGCGCGGTTCAGGAGGACCGGGTGCTCGCGAATGACTTCGTCGAGGATGTCCCAGACTTCCTTGCGTTCCTTTTCGACCCACTTCTTCGCCTGTTTCAGGGTCATCGACAGACCCTTGGCGTCGAGGCGCGCGTAGATGAACGGCTTGAACAGTTCGAGCGCCATCTTCTTCGGCAGGCCGCACTGGTGCAGCTTGAGTTCGGGACCGGTCACGATGACCGAACGGCCCGAATAGTCGACGCGCTTGCCGAGAAGGTTCTGACGGAAGCGGCCCTGCTTGCCCTTGAGCATGTCGGACAGCGACTTCAGCGGACGCTTGTTCGCGCCCGTGATCGTACGGCCGCGGCGGCCGTTGTCGAACAATGCGTCGACGGCTTCCTGCAGCATGCGCTTTTCGTTGCGGACGATGATGTCCGGCGCGCGCAGCTCCATCAGGCGCTTCAGGCGGTTGTTGCGGTTGATCACGCGGCGATACAGGTCGTTGAGATCCGACGTCGCGAAGCGGCCGCCGTCGAGCGGCACCAGCGGGCGCAGTTCGGGCGGGATGACCGGCACGACTTCGAGGATCATCCACTCGGGACGGTTGCCCGATTCGATAAACGATTCCACGACCTTGAGGCGCTTGATGATCTTCTTGGGCTTGAGCTCCGACTTCGTCGTCGCGAGATCTTCCATCAGATCGGTGCGTTCCTGCTCCAGATCGAGATTTTCGAGGAGCACGCGGATCGCCTCGGCGCCGATGCCGGCCGAGAAGGCGTCTTCGCCATATTCGTCCTGCGCGTCGAGCAGTTCGTCTTCGGTCAGAAGCTGGAACTTTTCGAGCGGGGTCAGGCCGGGCTCAAGAACGATATAGGCTTCGAAATAGAGGACGCGTTCGAGCTGCTTCAGCTGCATGTCGAGCAGCAGGCCGATGCGCGACGGCAGCGACTTCAGGAACCAGATGTGCGCGACCGGCGCGGCGAGCTCAATATGGCCCATGCGCTCGCGGCGGACCTTGGTCACCGTGACTTCGACACCGCATTTTTCGCAGACGATGCCCTTGTATTTCATGCGCTTATACTTGCCGCACAGGCATTCATAATCCTTGATCGGGCCAAAGATGCGCGCACAGAACAGGCCGTCACGCTCGGGCTTGAACGTGCGGTAGTTGATGGTTTCGGGCTTCTTGATTTCGCCGAACGACCACGAGCGGATGCGCTCGGGGCTCGCGATGCCGATCTTGATCATGTCGAAGGTTTCGGGCTTCGCGACCGGGTTCATGAAGTTGGTAAGCTGGTTCATATTCTAAGCTCCACTCTTCCCCCCTCGCCGCAGGCGAAGGGGGTGAGGAAAATCATTATTCGGCGGCTTCGGGAAGGGCATCCGGGAGATTGTCGGGATCTTCTTCCGCATAGGAAGACAGTTCGACATTGAGGCCCAGCGAGCGCATTTCCTTGACGAGCACGTTGAAGCTTTCGGGAATGCCCGCCTCGAAGGTGTCGTCGCCCTTGACGATCGCTTCATAGACCTTGGTGCGGCCGATCACGTCATCGGACTTCACCGTCAGCATTTCCTGCAGCGTGTACGCGGCGCCATAAGCCTGCAGCGCCCACACTTCCATTTCACCGAAGCGCTGGCCACCGAACTGCGCCTTACCGCCCAGCGGCTGCTGGGTGACAAGCGAGTACGGCCCGATCGAACGCGCGTGGATCTTGTCGTCGACAAGGTGATGCAGCTTCAGGATATACATATATCCCACCGTCACCTTGCGGTCGAACCGGTCGCCGGTGCGGCCGTCGTACAGATCGACCTGACCCGACCGGTCGAGACCGGCGCGTTCCAGCATCGCCGACACGTCGCCTTCGCGCGCACCGTCGAACACCGGGGTCGCGAAGGGCACACCCACCGAAAGATTCGAGGCAAGATCGACGACCTCTTCCGAGGTACGCGCCTTGATCTCGTCCGCATATTCATCGCCATAGGCGTGAAGCAGCGCTTCGCGTACCGCCTCGGGCGGGGCTCCCGCCTCGGGGTCGGGGTTCGCCATGCGCCAATCCTCGAGCGCCGCGGTGATCGTGCGACCGAAGCCGCGCGATGCCCAACCGAGGTGCGTTTCGAGAATCTGCCCGACGTTCATGCGCGACGGCACGCCCAGCGGGTTGAGCACGAAATCGACGTGCGTCCCGTCTTCGAGGAACGGCATGTCCTCGATCGGCAGGATGCGGCTGATGATGCCCTTGTTGCCGTGACGGCCGGCCATCTTGTCGCCCGACTGCAGCTTGCGCTTCACCGCGACGAAGACCTTGACCATCTTGAGCACGCCCGGGGCGAGTTCGTCGCCGCGCTGCAGCTTTTCGACGCGATCTTCATACTTCGCGCTGATCCGCTTGATCGCGTCGTCATACTGCGCCTTGATCGCTTCGAGAGCGGCCTGGGCATTGTCTTCGACAACGGCCAGCTTCCACCAGTCGGCGCGGTCGAGGTCGACGAGCATCTCTTCGGTGACGACGTCGCCCTTCTTCAGACCCTTGGGCACTGCGCTGGTCGCCTGACCGATGAGCAGTTCCTTGAGGCTCGAGAAGGTCGCACGATTGAGGATCGCGCGTTCGTCGTCGGCGTCCTGCTTCAGACGTTCGATCTCTTCGCGTTCGATCGCGATCGCGCGTTCGTCCTTGTCGATACCGTGGCGGTTGAAGACGCGGACTTCGACGACCGTGCCCGACACGCCCGGCGGCAGGCGGAGCGAGGTGTCGCGCACGTCGCTAGCTTTTTCACCGAAGATCGCGCGCAGCAGCTTTTCTTCCGGCGTCATCGGCGATTCACCCTTGGGGGTGATCTTGCCGGCCAGAATGTCGCCCGGACCGACTTCGGCGCCGATGTAGACGATGCCCGCTTCGTCGAGGTTGCGAAGCGCTTCCTCGCCGACGTTCGGGATGTCGCGCGTGATGTCCTCGGGCCCAAGGCGCGTGTCGCGTGCGGTGACTTCGAATTCCTCGATGTGGATCGAGGTGAAGACGTCGTCCTTCACTATGCGTTCGCTGATGAGGATACTATCCTCGTAGTTGTAGCCATTCCACGGCATGAACGCGACGAGCACATTCTTGCCGAGCGCCAGTTCGCCGAGTTCGGTCGACGGACCGTCGGCGATGATGTCGCCCGCGCGGACGATCTCGCCCACCTTCACCAGCGGACGCTGGTTGATGCAGGTGTTCTGGTTCGAACGCTGGAACTTCTGCAGGCGATAGATGTCGACGCCCGACTTGCCGGGTTCGACCATATCGGTCGCACGGATGACGATACGCGTCGCGTCGACCTGGTCGATCACGCCGCCGCGGCGCGCCGCGATGGCTGCGCCCGAATCGCGCGCAACGGTTTCTTCCATTCCCGTACCGACAACCGGAGCCTCGGCCCGGATCAGCGGCACAGCCTGACGCTGCATGTTCGATCCCATGAGCGCGCGGTTGGCGTCATCGTTTTCCAGGAACGGAATGAGCGACGCCGCGACCGAAACCAGCTGCTTCGGCGACACGTCCATCAGCGTGATCTGATCGCGCGGGGCCATCAGGAACTCGCCCGCTTCACGCGCCGAGATCAGTTCGTCGATAAAGCTGCCGTCGGGGTTGAGATCGGCGTTCGCCTGCGCAACCGTGTGCTTCTGCTCTTCCATCGCCGAGAGATAGACGACGTCGGTCGTGACCTTGCCGTCGATGATCTTGCGGTACGGGGTTTCGATAAAGCCGTACTTGTTCACGCGCGCAAAGGTTGCGAGCGAATTGATCAGACCGATGTTCGGGCCTTCGGGCGTTTCGATCGGGCAGATACGGCCGTAGTGCGTCGGGTGAACGTCGCGGACTTCGAAGCCCGCGCGTTCGCGCGTCAGACCGCCCGGCCCGAGCGCCGAAACGCGGCGCTTGTGCGTCACTTCGGACAGCGGGTTGGTCTGGTCCATGAACTGCGAGAGCTGCGACGAACCGAAGAATTCACGAACCGCGGCCACGGCCGGCTTCGCGTTGATCAGGTCGTTCGGCATCACGGTCGACACGTCGACCGAGCTCATGCGCTCCTTCACGGCGCGCTCCATGCGGAGCAGGCCGACGCGATACTGGTTTTCGAGCAGTTCGCCGACCGAGCGGACACGACGGTTACCGAGGTTGTCGATATCGTCGATTTCGCCCTTGCCGTCCTTCAGGTTCACCAGTTCCTTGACGACGGCGAGGATGTCGTCGCTGCGCAGCGTGGTGACCGTGTCCTCGGCTTCGAGGCCAAGGCGCATGTTGAGCTTGACGCGGCCCACGGCCGACAGGTCGTAACGCTCGGGATCGAAGAACAGGCCGCCGAACAGGGCTTCCGCGGTTTCGCGCGTCGGCGGTTCGCCGGGGCGCATGACGCGATAGATGTCCGAAAGCGCCTGGTCGCGGTCTTCGGCCTTGTCGGCCTTCAGCGTGTTGCGGATCCACGGGCCGGTGTTGTTGTGGTCGATGTCGAGCAGGACGAGCTTGTCGATGCCCGCAGCGTCGATCTTTTCGAGATTGTCGGCGCTCACTTCGTCGCCGGCTTCGATGTAGATCTCGCCGGTCGACTCGTTGATGAGGTCATAGGCGCTGTAACGGCCGAAGATTTCCTCGGTCGGGATCAGCAGCGTGTCGAGACCGTCCTTCGCCGCCTTGTTGGCAAGGCGCGGGCTGATCTTGTGACCGGCGGCGAAGACGACTTCGCCGGTCTTGGCATCGACGACGTCGAACGCGGGCTTCGCGCCGCGCCAGTTTTCGACCATGAACGGCACGCGCCAGCCGTTTTCGGCGCGCTCGAAGACCAGACGATCATAGAAGTGGTTGAGGATTTCCTCGCCCGACATGCCCAGCGCGTACAGCAGGCTGGTGACCGGCAGCTTGCGCTTGCGGTCGATACGCACGTTGACGATGTCCTTGGCGTCGAATTCGAAGTCGAGCCACGAACCACGATACGGGATCACGCGCGCGGCGAACAGGAACTTGCCCGACGAGTGGGTCTTGCCGCGGTCATGGTCGAAGAGCACACCCGGCGAACGGTGCATCTGCGACACGATGACGCGCTCGGTGCCATTGACGAAGAAGGTGCCGTTCTCGGTCATGAGCGGCATGTCGCCCATGTAGACGTCCTGCTCCTTGATATCGAGGACCGAACGGGTGTCGGTTTCGCTGTCGACTTCAAAGACGATCAGGCGCAGCGTGACCTTCATCGGCGCCGCATAGGTGATGCCGCGCTGACGGCATTCCTCGACGTCATATTTCGGCGCTTCGAGTTCGTAATGGACGAAGTCGAGCTCGGCGGTGCCGGCAAAATCGCGGATCGGAAAAACGCTGCGCAGCGTCTTTTCGAGGCCCGAAACATAGCCGACCGAGGGGTCGGACCGCAGGAACTGCTCATAGGATTCGCGCTGCACCTCGATGAGGTTGGGCATCTCCACCGCTTCGTGGATGTTGCCGAACAGCTTACGGATTCGCTTGCTTGCGGTTGCTTCGAGGGCCTTGCCCACCGACTTCGCCTTGGTCGCCATAAGTGATTGTCTCGCCTGTCAAAAATCAAAATCGCGAGCGCTTCGACGCGAAAAAAGCCGCAGGCAACCGTTGCCGGTTTACCGCAGCTTTCCACGCCTGTCGAAATCCCCGCCGACCTATCCGTACAGCCCGCTGCGCAAAGTCAGGCTCTATCTCGGACGATGGGGTGAGGTCGCGATATAGGATTGGGTGGACGCGCTGTCAACGGGACCGCGGCGAAGTGATGAGATGAACGACAGCAAGGGGTGGAGAGCTGACGAGGCAACTTAGGCTCGCGGCGATCGCAACTGCCGGGCGAGCGTGAGCACAAAGCGTTTCGTGAGGTAAAGATACCAGACCACACCGGGCAGCAAAAATGGCACAACCCAAAACGTGTTGTGGACATTGATCCCGGTTGCATATTCGAACGTAAACATGATGCCTCCGCCCAAAAAAATCGGCCATAGACATTCCAGTTTACCGTAGCCGCTCCACGGCGGGTCGCGCTCCATCTCAGATATGAGGCGATCGTGGTATCGTTTCAGCCAAGTCACTCTTGAGATTACCCTATACGTCGTTCTCGAAGTCGTATGGCAATTAGAACGTGTCCGCAATCGGTCGTTAGCCGTCGTCGCCTAAAACACCCCCTTCAACAACGCCGCGGGATTACGCCGCAGCGCCGCCTCCTCGCCTGCCATATAATGAAAAATGCCTTTGAGCGCCTGTTCGGTCACCGATCGCGTCAGCCCGTCGCGCGTCAGCCCCGCCGAGGCTATCAACTGATTGCCCTTCGACAGCTGGTCGAGCTGGCGATAGGCGCCGACATTTTCAAGCGCCGATCCGATCAGCGGCGACACTTTGGTGAACAATATGCTGCCCGCGCTCGTCTGCAGATAGCGCGTCGCTCCATCGTTTTTCGTCACCAGCCCCGGCGCGTCGGTCCAGCGTAGATTGTCGATCGCGGCGCGAAACACCGGCTTCGCCTCGCCCGCAGCCCTGCCGCCCGCGTCGTTCAGGCTTTTGGTCAGATTGGTCGTGAGCCCCAGCTTGTCGCCCATGCCAAAGAGTTTCGACGCCAGTTTTCCGCCGGCACCCGGCAGCAGGATGCGCACTGCGGTATCGCGATAAAAGGCGCCCGGTTCCGCGAGCTTGTCGAGCGCGCCGTCGGACGCACCCGCGATCAGCCCCTTCACCCCACTCTTCGGCAGCTTCGCCATCGCCCACGGCGCGTGGATCAAAGCGAGCGTCCCGATCGCGCCGGTGAGCAGCATCCGCCGCGCCATCATTGCTTCGTCCGATTCCATGATGCGATCTCCACTGCCCAGCGTTCGATGACAAGCAGGCGAACCAACAGCTCCGTTGCCGGAGAATAACCGACCTAGTTGGATAAGCCCAGTCGAACATACGTCCGTCCGGTCGCCTTCAGTCCGCCAGTGTGGGCGACATCATACTCGAACCAGACAAGCCCCACCGTCCCGTTCAGCCGTCGAAGCGTGATTTCACCACTTGGCGCGAGAGAAACGCTCAACCGCCCTGAAAATTTGTCTGGTACGCGGATCGAAGTCACCTTCAGCTCGTTCCGGTCGACCCCGACAATTCCAATGCCCGATATCCCGCTATCATTGCAAAAGGGCGGGGAATTATTGCCATTGCCCAGCGAGCAATCCGCACGAAGAGTAACAATTCCACTTAACGCGATGCGGTCGATCGATCGCAAGTCGGTAACAGCCACAAGACTGTGCAAGACCAATACCGGCAAATAGGAATATGGCCGCGTCTCGATTTTCGGGGCGGGGATCTCCGCGAACTCGCGAAACGAGGTCAGCATCGACTCAATTGTAATTGAATCCGCATCGGCGGTTGAATTGCGCCCCATGATGACGTCGAGGATCGTGGGCAGCACCACAAGCCGATAACCATGCTGAACGTCGGCTGCACGCCGCGGTTCGGTCAAATACTGGTCTACTGCGGAACCATATCTCGCAAGGAGATCTGCAATGGCACGACGGGCATCCGGGGAAGCGAACCTCGTCGTCAGAGGCATATGCTCGAGAAGCGAGCGGATCGCCGATGCGTTATTCAGATCCACCCTCCCCGATCGGAACTGTTCGCCGATTGTTGCCTGAAAGGTGTCAAAAATAATGCTGGAATCGGGTTGCACGCCCTGATCAGATGGTCGGCTCAGCGGAGCCAAGGCGGAAAGCTTGAGATTATACGCTGTGACCCGTCTCCCGAGCGCTGCGGTGTCGGCATTGTTGCTCGACATCGCGGCGACTGCTGCAAAGCTCGATATCTCGCGAGCGCTCAGGCCCAGGCCGGTGTTCGCTGCCACCAAATCATCGTCGATGGACCGGAGCAACGTCGTGACGGGAGACAGGTTGGTCGCGCCTTTCGGAGCAGAGAGATACGCGAGATAGTATCCGCTGAGCATGTCGACGCCGACGGCTCGCATTGCGTCGGTCGGGTTCACCGTCACTTCCTTGCCGTCGTTACCGTCGATCGTCACCGGACCGAACTGGCCGGATGTGTTAGAGTACACATACACGTCCCTGAACACGGTATCACCGGACGGGATAACGTCGCCAAATACGCCATTCTTGTTGGAATCGAACGTCACAGTACCAATGATCGCTGCGCCGGCCCCCACTGAGAAAACCGAGCCGGTTGGCGTGGGCGTGGGAGTAGGAGTTGGTGTCGGAGTGGGGGTGGGCGTCGGTGGGACTGTGACAGCCCCCCCGCCGCTCGAGCTTCCACCCCCTCCGCATCCTGAAACCATAGCGACGATTGAGACAGCCGCAATCGTCCGAAAAGCTCTGTAATTTAACATCCCGCCCCCGCATTTTGGATGGAACGCGCCTAGCAAGGAAGTGCTGGAATCTCCAAAGGATTTTGCCCTGATTTCGGCAGCCGCGAACAGCCTTCGCCGACAAACGGTGCGGGGGAACAGCTCCTTCGCTCGAAACCCGATACTAGGCCGCGCTGCGCAGCCGGTTCCGCCCTTCGCGCTTGGCGACATAGAGCGCCTTGTCGGCACGGTGCAGCAGTTCCTCGACGTCGGCTTCGCCGTCATAGACCGCCAAGCCGACGCTGATCGTCGCGTTCGGGAGGTCGTCTTCGGCAGCGGTTCCGGCCTCGACCGCCTTGCGGACGCGCTCGGCGACGATTTCGGCAGCTTGCGCGCTCGAACGCTGGAGGATGCAGACGAACTCCTCGCCGCCGATGCGGCCGAGCATGTCCGCGTCGCGAAGCGCCGCCTTGGCGCGCTGGGCGACGCGGCGGATCACATCGTCGCCGACGGCATGACCGTGCGCGTCGTTGATCCGCTTGAAATGGTCGATATCGAAAATCGCGACCGCAAGCGGCGCACCATGGTCGCGCGCGCCGGCGAGCGCCTTTTCGAGCGACGCCAGCGTGTGGCGGCGATTGGGCAGTCCGGTGAGCATGTCGGTATTGGCGACGCGTTCGGCCGCGCTGCGCGCTGCCTCGAGAATGCGGGCATTTTCGACCGTTTCCGTCACGTCCTGGACGGTGCCGAAAATAGCGGCCGCCTTGCCGCCCCGGCCCGTTTCAATCGAGCCGTGCGATTTGACGTGCCTGATCTTGCCGTCGGCGCGCAATATCCGTCCCTGAAATTCGAAAGGCTGGCCGGTCCGCACGGCCTCCGCCAAAATCTTGCGCACCGCCAACCGGTCCTCGGCCACATATTGTTTGACGCTATAGTCGACGTCGACCGGTATGCCGGGTTCCAGTCCGTGTATGCGATAGCTCTGATCCGACCATGTGATCGTCCAATGGACCAGGTCGACGCGCCAATGCCCGACCAGCGCCGCGGCCTCGGCCTGGAGCAGCCAGCGGTTGCTCTGCTCGAGCCGCCTCGAAAGCCGCCGCTGCACGACGAGCAACGCGGCGAGCGGCAGCGCGACGACCAGCATCGACAGCAGGTAGAATTGCAGGAAGAATATCTTGACCTTCGGCTCACCGTCGATGGCCGCGATCGGGCCAAAACCCTGCGCCGTCAGCAACGAAGCGATGATCGTGACAATCAATATGCCGGCGGCGGCGCCGAACGGCCCGAGGCGGTAGGATGCGACAATGACCGCCACATAGGGCAGGAAATTGACCGGAAACTGCGATTGCGAAAAGCAGATAGCCGTGATTGCGGCGGCGCCCGTCAATATCGCCGTCGCTTCGGTTTTCATGCCGGCCGGCGCATTGCTGAACGCATTCGACACGATAAGCCGTGCGAGCATGACAATCGGCGGGGTGACGATCAATATGCCGAGCGCGACCGTCGTCAGCCAGGACAGGAAAAAATCGAAGCCGGTGCCGGCGGACAGTGTCGCTATGCCCGCGCCAACGAAACTTGCAGCCAGCGCAGCGCCGCAGAAACGCACAACATCGCGCGGCGCCGTAAAGGATAGTTCGCCGGGTTCGCGCCGACGCAACAGCCACAGCGCGACGGCGGCCTCGACACCATTGGCGAGAACGAAGGCGGCCGACATCGCGAACGCCGTGCCACCGAGCATGTTTGCGGCCATGCTGGACGCCGCCATGCCAGTGAAGGACGCGAACCGCCAGCGCGCGGGCATGAGGAGGAGAAGGGCAAGGAAATAGCCGCTGGGCGGCCACACCGCAGCGATATTGTCTGCTCCCTTGGTCGCATACAGCGACAGGCTGGCCAGCAGGAAATATCCCGTTGCGGTCAGCAGGAGCCAAAAGATCGCTTCGACTCTGGGGGGCAGCGACCGGGTCATGCGCCCAGATAACCAAAAACCGGAAAAGAAACCGCTAAATTATGCCGGCTGTGTCTGCCCCCCGGTCGCGCCACACGATCGGGCGGCCCTCAGCCGACCCCGCCAAAGGTCAGCCCGACCACTTCGGCGACCTTCGCCTCGTCCCATTCGATGCGCCGGTCGAGGATCAGCATCGCGAGGCCATGCACCAGCGCCCACGCATGGAGCGCCGCGGTATCGGGGTCTCGGGCGCCGGGAAGCGCCTCGCCGACCCCGGCGCGGAGCAGATTATAGGCAACTTCGCCGCCATCGCCGCCCTCCTTGCGCTCGGACATCTGGCGCGTGAAGCTCAGCCGGAACAGCGCCGGCTCGTCGTGCGCGAAGCGGACATAAGCGATACCCGTCGCCTTGAACCCCGCAACCGCGCCGCCCGCCTTCAGCCACGCCTGCGCCTGCAGCGCGCCGAGCCGCCGCAGCCCTTCGTCGGCGAGCGCGTCGAGCAGCGCCTCCTTGTCAGGGAAATGCCGGTACAGCGCGGTCGCGCTCACCCCGACGTCGCGCGCCAGCGCACGCAGCCCGAGTTCGGCGCCGTCGCCTTGCTCCAGCCGCTTGAGCCCCGCCGCGATCACCGCCGCGCGCAGGTCGCCATGATGATAAGCGCCCGCCGCCTTCGCGCCGTCGCTTTTTATGTTGACACTGTTATCTTTGCTTGCCATAATGTTGTCACTGTAAACATATCGAGTCGTCCGCACAAGCCCCCGCCCCGCGGCGCTTCTCCAACATCCGTAAGGAGCAATATCATGGCAAGCAACGTCGAAACCCTGATCCGCGGTGCGGTTGTCAAAGGCATCGGCAAGGTTGCCGACTTCAACCGCAAGCGCCTGCCCCGCCCCACCGACGCGCATCCGTTCCTGACGGGCATCCACAAGCCGATGACCGAAGAGGTCACGCTGGAAGAATTGCGCGTCGAGGGCGAGATCCCCGCCGCGCTGACCGGCCGTTACCTGCGCAACGGGCCGAACCCGGCGGCCGCCCCCGATCCCGCCAGCTACCACTGGTTCACCGGCGCCGGCATGGTCCACGGCATCCGCATCGAAGGCGGCAAGGCCGACTGGTATCGCAATCGCTGGGTCCGCGGCAGCGAGGCATGCGCCGTGCTCGGCGAGGAATTGCCCCCCGGCCCGCGCGCCGACGGTAACGACGCGCCGAACACCAATGTCGTCGGCCTTGCGGGCCGCACCTTCGCCATCGTCGAAGCCGGCGGTAAGCCCGTCGAGCTCGGCTATGAACTGAACACGATCGCACATAACCCGTTCGATGGTACATTGGCCGGCGCCTATACGGCGCATCCGCATCACGATCCGCTCACCGACGAAATGCACGCGATCACCTATCGCGGCGACGAACCGAACAAGGTCTGGCACGTCGTGCTCGACAAGGACGCCCATGTCATTCGCGAGGAAGCGATTGCGGTCAGCGACGGCCCGTCGATCCATGACTGCGCGATCACCCGGAATTACGTGCTCGTCTTCGACCTGCCCGTCACTTTCTCGATGAAGATGCTGCTCGGCGGCTATCGCTTCCCCTATGCGTGGAACGACGCGCATCAGGCGCGCGTCGGCCTCCTCCCCAGGAAAGGCAGCGGCGACAGCGTCATCTGGGTGCCGGTCGAGCCCTGCTATGTCTTCCACCCCGCCAACGCCTATGAAACCGGTGACGGCAAGGTGATCGTCGACGTCGTCGCGCATGAGACGATGTTCGCGAGTTCGAAGCGTGGCCCCGACAGCGAAAAGTCGCGGATGGAGCGCTGGACGATCGATCCGGTCGCCGGAACGACCACCCGCACCGTCATCCACGACCATGCGCAGGAATTCCCGCGCTATGACGAACGGTTGACGACGAAGCCCTATCGCTACGCCTACACGATCGCGATCCCCGATGGGAAATCGGCCGAATGGGCGCTCGCCGACACGCGGCTGTTCAAGCACGACTTGGACAAGGGCACGACCGCCATCCACGATTTCGGCCCCGGCCGGCATCCGGGCGAGTTCGTCTTTGTCCCGCGCAGCGAAAGCAGCGCCGAGGACGACGGTTGGCTGATCGGGCTGGTCGTAAACATGAATGACGAGACGACCGCGCTCGTCATCCTCAACGCCGACGACTTTAGCGGGTCACCGCAAGCTGTCGTGCACCTGCCGCACCGGGTTCCCCCCGGCTTTCACGGGAACTGGGTCGCGGATTGACGATATCGGGGCGCTTCATCAGCGCCTCGGTCACGCGCAGCGACCTTTCATTATCGACATCGATCGCGGTCGCCCCGTTGCTCACCAGCAGCGGGGCGATTTCGACGTCCAGATGGCGCGAAATCCGCTGGAAGATGTGGTGGATCGGACCGAGCCCGAAGCGGAAACGGAGCAGGTTGATCAGGCCGAATGCCTGCATCACGCGAAACGGCTTCTTGATGAACTGCCCGCCGCCGCGAAACGCCTCTGCGGCGCGGAGCGCGTTCGGATGGCCGAGCCAATAAGCGTTGCAGTTCGATACCGCGACGTCGGAAAACTCGTAAAAACGCCGCTGGCCTTCGGGATGGACCGCCAGCACATCCTCACGCCGCGCCAGTGCGACCCCGGCATCGGCGCCGAGCCGCGTCGCCTCGGCTTCGATCTCGGCGATCGTCGCGGGGGTCAGCAGGCAATTGTCGGCGGTCGTGACGAGCAGTGGGAAGCTGGCCATGCCCGCGACCGCGAGAACCGAATCCGCCAGATTATCGGCCGCGGGAACGACGATCAGCCGGTCGCCGAGCAGGTCGACCACCGGGTCGCTCAATTCAGCGAGCAGCGCCGCATGATGCGTCGAAACAAACACCTGCCGCGCATTGCTGTCGGCCGCACTTTCCAGGACATGCGCGATCATCGGCCGGCCGGCGACCGGCACAAGGCATTTGTCGCCGACGCCATATGCCTCGGCGAGCGCATCGACCGCCCCGGGGCGGCGGCCGGCGAGGATCAGGATCGAACCGCTCATGCGGCGTTCCGCCGCGCCGCGGCGGGCGCAATCTGGCGAAGCATGCTTTCGGCGACGATCGTTTCGATCAGCGCCGCGTGGGAGAAGCCCGCAGCGACGGCCGAGCGCGAGAACAGCTTTTCGGACCAGAGATTGCAGTTGAGATTGACCTCGAGCAGCCGGACGTCGCCGGTCGTATGATCGACGCGAAACTCGAACCGGCCATAATCGAACGGACGGAATATGTCCGTCATCCGCTTTGTATAGTCGATAATCCGTGCCGCGATCGCCGGATCGTCGAACCGCTTGATGCGATATCCGACGCTGCCGACGAGGTCGCGCTTTTCCTGATAGGTGCGCAGCTGCGTCGGATCGTCCTGCTCGAAAATCATCATCGGCAGCATCGCGGGCTCGCCATCGAGCGTGATCACGGGCACTTCGATGTCGCTGCCGTCGATAAAGGGTTCGACGAGCGCATCATGGTCGAGCGCGTGGATCTCGGCGACAGCCTGCGCAAGTTGCACGCGGTCGTGCGCATCGCGCACGCCCCACGAGGCGGAGCTGTTGTTCGGCTTGATCACCCAGCGCCGCGCCGGCGGGCAGCGCGACACGTCGACGGGCGCACCGCGGCGGAACAGCACCCAGGGCGCGGTCGGTACGCCGCGCGCCGCGGCCTCGAGCTTGGTCAGATGTTTGTCGTCGGACAGGCCGCGCACGATCGGCGAGGCGCCAAGGTAGGGCAGGCCGTGCTGGTTGCAGAGCAAGGGCAGCAGCATTTCGGAATTGAAAAAGCCCCCGCGATTGAGCAGCGGAAAGACGAAATCGGCGGCGGGCCGGTCGAACAGCGCGGCATAGCTGTCGGCGATCAGCAGTTCGATGCCGATCGCTTCGAGCGTCTCGCGCATTTCGCGGTGGTAAGGCGCGTGATTGCCGTCATCGGTATGCAGCCCGCCGGTCCAGCGCGCATGCTTGGCGATGAACAGCAGCCGCTGCGTTTCACGCAGCTGGCTCGGCAGCCGGGTCGGGGCAAGGTCGGTGGTTTTCATGCGCGGCGTTGATCACGCCCAGGTTGCGCGGGAATGACGAATTGGTGACCCGGCCGACACCAAAACGCAAACGCCCTGTCATATTGAAGCGCATATCACCGGAAATGCGTGCTCCTGGACATGGCCCGGGCGATCGATCGCATCGGTCCGCCCGATTGCAAAAATGGTGTGACGGCACGCCCAGCTGCCGCTGAATCCTCGCCGCGCCGTTCGGCAGCCACGGCTCATCGCGGAAACCGGACTGCCCGAGCAGCATTTTCGGCGGGTGGCTCGTTCGTCCTTCACTATGACAAGAAATATCGCCCTCTCCCGCCCCGCCATGAGCGCGATTGCCGCGTTCCTGGTTCTTTCCACCCCCGGCGCTTTTGCGCAGGAAGCCCCCACCGTTACGATGATCCCGCCCGTCGCGGCGCCGACCCCGCAGACCCCGCCGACGGTGCCCGAACCGAGCACCACTGCACCGGTCGCAACCCCCCAGACCGCACAGCCCGCCGCGCCCGCCCCGGTTATCCGCGTCCCGCTGGACATCCCCGCCGAAAAGACCGCTCCCGCACCCAAGGCAGCAGAACGCGCCGCAGCGCCCGCTCCGGCGCGCGCCGAACGCGCGGCGCCGCGTGCACGTCCCGCGGCGCCCGTCGCAGCGGCTGCCACCCCTGCCGCGGCACCCGCCGCCGAGGCTCCCTTGATCGAGGAAGCCACGCCGATCGCCGCCCCGATGGCAGCGCGGGCCGAACCGATCGCCGAGCCCACGCCGCTGCCCGCCGAAACGGCGAGCACGACCGGCGATGCGTTCCCGTGGGAGATCGCCGGCGGCGCAGCCGCGCTGCTGATCATCGGCGGCGCCGGATTGGCCTTCGCTCGCCGCCGCCGCGTGGTCGGCGAGGAAGCCACCGTCTATGACTATGAGCCTGCGCCGCGCACTGCAGCCGAGCCGGTGACCGGCGAAACGCAGCCGTGGATCACGCCCGCCTATGCCCCTCCCGAAGAGCAAGAAGTCGCGCCGCGGACGGTTCCCGCCTTTGTCGCCGCGCCGAGCGGAAGCATGGGTCGTCACGAAGCGATGGCGATGGCCGGGCCCACCGACGACAATCCCTTTGCGACGCTCAGCAAGCGGCTGAAGCATGCGCGTTTCCTCGATCGCCAGGAACGCACCGCCTATGACGAGACGCTCGGCGCGCAGAAGGACATGACCCGCAAGCCGGTCAGCGCTTGGGAAATCGCCCAGCGCCCTGCCCCGGCGACGCAGGAACAGGATGTGCGCCGCCCCGAACCCGCGCGTGTCCGCACCTCGACCAGCTTCCGCCCGGGCTATTCCAAGAGCTGAGCGCCCGATCATCCGCGGTGGTCCCCTCACCGCATAGAAAAAGGGCGGTGCCTCGCGGCGCCGCCCTTATTCTTTTTCGCTGGAACCCGGCCGGATGATCCGGCCGGAACCCATCCAACCGAATTACTTCAGTTCGACGGTGCCGCCGGCAGCGAGAATCTTGGCCTTCAGCTCTTCAGCTTCTGCCTTGTTCACGCCTTCCTTGATGGCCTTCGGTGCGCCTTCGACGAGTGCCTTGGCTTCGCCCAGACCCAGGCCGGTGATCGCACGGACTTCCTTAATCACGTTGATCTTGTTGCCGCCGTCACCCGTCAGGATGACGTCGAATTCGGTCTGCTCTTCAGCAGCCGGGCCAGCAGCGGCAGCAGCCGGAGCGGCAGCAACAGCAGCGGCAGCCGAAACGCCCCACTTTTCTTCGAGCAGCTTCGACAGGTCAGCCGCTTCGAGGACGGTCAGCGCCGACAGTTCTTCAACGATCTTTGCAAGATCAGCCATGTTCATTCTCCATCAGAACCGGGATATCCCGGTAGTAAGTTTAAAGGGTTAGTTCGAAATCACGCTGCTTCTTTGGCGGCATATGCGCCAAAAACCCGCGCCAACTGGCCCGCCGGGGCTGCGGCAATCTGCGCAACCTTGGTGGCCGGAGCCTGCACCAGACCGATGATCTTGGCGCGGAGCTCGTCGAGCGAGGGAAGCGAAGCAAGCGCCTTCACGCCATCTACGTCGAGGACCACGTCGCCCATGCCGCCACCAACGATTTCAAGCTTGTCGTTGGTCTTGGCAAATTCCACGGCGATCTTCGCAGCCGAGACCGGGTCGGTCGAGGTTGCGAGGGCCGTGGGACCGGTCAGCAGTTCGCCGATACCGGTGTAGGACGTGCCATCGAGCGCGATTTTGGCAAGACGGTTCTTCGTGACGCGAAAGTCGGCCCCTGCATCGCGCATCTGCTGGCGCAGCACCGTCGACTGAGCGACGGTCATGCCGAGGTTGCGGACGACCACAACAGCAGCAGCTGATCCCAGCGTAGCGTTCAGCGAGGATACGGCTTCGGCCTTTTCCGTACGATCCATGCCTATACTCCACTCATCTGCCCGGATGCGCGAGACGCCGAAACGCACGCGCCGCCGGGCGGCTAACACACGCAAATGCCGGCGCGAGCCAAGGCTCACCTGCATTTGCGCAACGATGTCCGATGGGGTCGGTCAAGACGCGTCGCCTGATCAAACAGGCGGGCGACCGAAAAAGACTGTTCCCCGTCTCGGCTGGAAATTAAGAAGGGCAAATCCCCTTCACCAACTGTCTCGGACGGAATTGCCAAGGCCAAAGCCCAGACAACACGGGGGCGCTAATAGCGTCGATGGGCGCAGAGTCAAGGTGTGATAGGGACTGCCCTACCCCTCATCGTCACCCCGGACTTGATCCGGGGTCCATCGAACTGTCGCCCAGTAAATGGATCCCGGATCAAGTCCGGGATGACGATATTAGGAATGGCGGCTCTCTAGCTAAAGCGAAAAGGAAACTTGGCGCGGGGGCGGCGCTTCCTTATGGCACCGCCATGATCCGGATCCGTCCATCGTCACCCGCCGACGGAGAACGCGCCGTCGAGATCTGGCGCGACGCCGTCGATGCGACGCACGACTTCCTGACGGCCGAAGATCGCGCCGTGATCGAAGCCGAAGTCCGGGGCTTCCTGCCCGCAGCATCGCTCTGGCTCGCGGTCGATGCCGATGACCGTCCGATCGGCTTCATGCTGCTCGACGGATCGAGCATGGAGGCGCTGTTCATCGATCCCGCATATCGCGGGGCCGGTATCGGGCGCGCGCTGGTTGCGCATGCGCTGGAACGCCATCCGACACTTACGACCGAAGTGAACGAGCAGAATGGTCAAGCGGTCGGCTTTTATGAGCGCCTGGGTTTCGTGCCCACCGGCCGGTCGGAGCGCGATGGCCAGGGGCGGGCCTATCCGCTGATCCACTTGCGCTTCACACGCCAAAGCTGATCGCCCCGCATGTCCGTCGAGAATTTTTCCCGAAGCCCCTTGCGCATCTTTTCTTAAGATATATCTTAGACGCATCTAGAATCACTCTAAGGAACGAAAATGATATTCTATGCGAAAATGGAAGGCCGCGGTTGCGGCGGGCGGCATGCGATGCATCGCGGCGGACGCGGCTTTGGCCACGGGTTCGGGCATGGCTTCGGTGGTGGCCGTCGCGGCGGCGGCCGGGGCGAGCGCGGCGAGCGCCGCCGGATGTTCGATGGCGGCGAGCTGCGGCTCGTATTGCTCAAGCTGATCGCCGACGAGCCGCGTCACGGCTACGACCTGATCCGCCACATCGAGGAGCTGACCGGCGGTTCCTATGCGCCGAGCCCCGGCGTCATCTATCCGACGCTGACGATGCTCGACGACATGGGCCTGATCGAAGCGCAAGAGAGCGACGGCGCGAAAAAGCTGTTCGCGATCACCGACGCAGGACGCGCCGAACTCGACGCCAATAGCGAGATCGTCGAAGCCGCGATCACGCGCCTGACCGCGGTCGGGGAAGAGACGCAGCGCACGGACTCGGCTTCGGTGCGCCGCGCGATGGGCAATCTGCGGCAGGTTCTGATGAACCGGCTCGGCGACCGCGATCTCGACAATGCCGCGTTGCACGACATCGTCGCGCTGATCGACGAGGCAGCGCAAAAGATCGAGCGGCTGTGATGAGCAGCGCGATCGCCAGCGTGCCCACGAGCCACGCGAGCAAATATCTGCAGCAGCTGTGCAAGCATTGGCAGCACAATCTCGTCGTCGAATTCACCGCAGACCACGGCACCGTGACCTTCCCCAAGGATGCGCGCGGCGCCGAATGGACGAGCGACGCGCTGGTGACGTTCGATGCGGGCGCCGACGCACTGTTGGCCCGCATCGACGCCAGCAACGCCGAGCATGTCGAGGCGATGAAGGACGTGGTGGCGCGCCACCTCGACCGCTTCGCCTTTCGCGAGGCGCCGTTGACGTTCGACTGGCAGGCGGTTTGACCCTCTTCCCTTCGTCATCCCGGACTTGATCCGGGATCCATAGCGCCCTCGCCGGAAGCACGGCACATGCCGTCATGGACCCCGGATCAAGTCCGGGGTGACGATGGAGGACGTGCCGATGGTCACAGATGCGGCAGATTATCGTTTTTCGATATTATCGATTGACGATAAGAAAGACTCGAAATATATTGTTCTTCGATAAGAACCCTATCGGAGAACGATATGCCTATTCCCAACACCACCCTGCTCGGCGCGACGCGCGGGCTGCTCTGGCTGATCCTTGGATTGATCGTGGCGTCCGCGCTGCTCGTCGTCGGCGTTGCAATCGCACTGATCGTCGCCTGGCCCGAGGTCATGGAGGGCTTTCGCGGCAGCCCCGAATTCATCGACGTCACGACGCTGCGCTTCCCCGTCAGCGTGCTGATGCTGCTGCTCTTCGCGATCCTTGCCGCCGCAGCCTATATGATCCGCCAGTTCCAGGCCCTCGTGGCGAGCGCGGCGCGCGATCCCTTCGTTCCGGCCAATGCCGTGCGGCTGCGTCGGATCGGCTGGGCGCTGGTCGTCACGCAGTTGCTCGCAATCCCGCTTCAGTGGACCGCCGGCAACATCGCGAAAGCGGGCAGCGACTTGGCCGACATGGGGGGCATTTCGCTCGGTAGCCTGCTCGCGATCCTCCTCGCCTTCGTCCTCGCCGCGGTCTTCGAACAGGGCGCCGCGATGCGCGACGAGCTGGAAGGGACTGTGTGATGGCGATCGTCGTGAAACTGGACGACCTGCTCCACGCCAAGCGGATGACGCTGACCGACCTCTCCGACCGCATCGGCATCACGCTCGCCAACCTGTCGATCCTCAAGACCGGCAAGGCGAAGGCGATGCGCTTCTCGACGCTCGAGGCGATCTGCACCGAACTCGATTGCCAGCCCGGCGACTTGCTGGCGTTCGAAGCCGACAGCTGAACAGAGCACGGCGAAACTCGGCCCCGCCCCGCCTCCCCGGTCGGAGCGGGGCCTTTTCTGTTTGCGGAACGCACGGTGACTATGACACGTTAGAAGGACGGCGGCCCCTTCCGGCCGCCTTTGCCTTGAAAGGAAACTTCGTGTCCGATGCCCCGGGGCTGCTTTGCCCGACCTGCCGCGTGAACCTGACCATGTCGGAACGGCAGGGAATCGAGATCGACTATTGCCCCCAATGCCGCGGGGTCTGGCTCGACCGCGGCGAACTCGACAAGATCATCGAGCGCAGCGAAGCCGCCAGCACCCCCGCGCCGCGGGCGTCCGCCCCTCCCCCGCCGCCACAGCAGCAGCCCGAATATCGCGAGCGCGGTTATGACGACCGCCATTACGGCGGCAAGCCGTACAAGAAGAATTACAAAAAGAGCTTCCTCAGCGAATTGTTCGACTGATCAACCGACGACGGCGTGTCGGCGGGCGTAGAGGAAATAAACAGCCAGTCCGCCGACATTCCACACGAGGAACCAGAGCTGGGTCTGCGCCGGCAGGCTGAAGAACAGATAGATGCAGCCGAGCACCGCGATGCCGCCGACGACCCATGGCATCGGCGCGCGGAAGGTGCGCGGCGCGTCGGGCGCGCGGCGGCGCATGATGAGCATGCAGACCGAAACCGCGGTGAAGGCCGCAAGCGTCCCGGCGTTGGCGAGCGCGGCAAGTTCGCCGAGCGGGATGAAGCCCGCGAGCACCGCGACGACCAGCGCGGTGAAGATCGTGATCCGCACCGGCGTCCCGCGCGACGACAGCTTGGCAAGGCTCGCGGGCAGCAGCCCGTCGCGCGCCATGGTGAAAAAGATGCGGCTCTGGCCATAGAAAAAGGCGAGGATGACCGTCGGCAGCGCGATGATCGCCGAGACCGCTAGATATTGCGCCGCGAGCGGGCTGCCGAGTTCGCGCAGGATCAAGGCCAGCGGCTCGGGGCTGTTGGCGAAGCGCGTGTAGGCGATCGCGCCAACCGCGGCGACCGCGACGGCGATATAGATGATCACGCAGGCGAACATTGACCCGACGATGCCGATTTTGAGATCGCGGTCGGGGTTTTTGGCTTCCTCGGCAGCGGTCGCGATCGCGTCGAAGCCATAGAAGGCGAAGAAGATGATCGCCGCCGCAGCCATCACGCCGCGTTCGACGCCGTCGGGCCCCATATGCTTGGCAAAGCCATAGGGGCTGAAGGGTTCGAGATTGGCGGCGTTGAAGGCGGGCAGCGCGACCGCGACGAATACGACAAGCGCGACGATCTTCACCAGCACGAGGATCGCGTTCAGCGTTGCGCTTTCGCGCGTGCCGACGAGGAGCAGCCCCGCGACCACCGCGATGATCGCGATTGCCGGCAGGTTGACGATGCCGCCGAGTTCGGGTCCCTGCATCAGCGCCATCGGGAAGCCCGCCCACGCCTGTAGCAAGGGCGCGGCATAGCCCGACCAGCCGACCGCGACCGCGCTTACGACAAGCGAATATTCGAGGATCAGGCTCCACCCGACGACCCATGCGAGAAGCTCGCCGATCACGACATAGGAGTAGGTATAGGCGCTGCCCGAAGCGGGGATCATCGTCGCCATTTCGGCATAGGCGAGCGCGGCGCAGGCGCAGATCAGCCCCGCGATACCGAAGGACAGGATGACCGCGGGGCCCGCCTTGTCGGCGCCGACCCCAATAAGCGTCAGGATACCCGTGCCGACGATCGCCCCGACGCCAAGCGCGATCAGATGCGGCCAGCCGAGCGTCCGCGCCAGCGTCTGCTCGCCCTCCCGCCGTTCCGGAACGATCGGTTTGCGGCGGAACAGGCTGTCGGTCATGCGGTGGGCTCCCCTGGGGCGTTATGCTGTGCTTTGCGCTGCTTGTAAGCAGCCGGAAACGCAGCGCAACCCCAGCCCAACATCGTCATTCCCGCGAAGGCGGGAATCCCGCTTTTGTTGCCGCAGGAAGCGGGATTCCCGCCTTCGCGGGAATGACGAAGAATTAAAGCAGCGCCTCAATCGCTTCCGCCAGCTTCGCGTCGCGCTCCGACAATCCGTCGGCGTCGTGCGTGGTCAGCAAAATATCGACGCGGTTGTAGACGTTCGACCATTCGGGATGATGGTCCATCTTTTCGGCAATGATCGCGACGCTTGTCATGAAACCAAAGGCTTGCGCGAAATCGGCGAATTTGAACTGGCGCGTGATCGCATCGCGCACGGGTTCGTGCGTCCATTCGGGAAAGCGGGCGAGGAGCGCGCTGCGCGCTGCATCGTCGAGTTTCTGTACCATCTTCTTTCTCCCGCTGGTCAATATCGTGCCGCCGCCATAAGGAAGGGCGCGATGAGCGACAAGTCTGCCCTGCCCGATTTGCCTGCCGGATGGACCGGCGGCGCACCCGACGCCGATGCGCTGTTCGCGATGGCCGAGGCGGCGCTGGCGACGATGCCCGCGGTGTTTGCCCCGCATATCGAGGGGGTGGTCGTCTCCATCGAGGAATTCGCGGACGATGAGGTGCTTGCCTCGCTCGACATCGAACATCCTTATGAGCTCACCGGGCTTTACGAAGGCCGCCCGCTCACCGAACGCAGCATCGGCGAAAGCGGCGGCATGCCCGACCGCGTGACGCTCTATCGCATCCCGATCCTCGTCGAATGGATCGAGACCGGCGAGCGGCTCGACACGCTGGTGCGGCATGTGCTGATCCACGAGATCGGGCATCATTTCGGCTTTTCGGACGACGATATGCACGCGCTGGAAGATATGGCGTGACCGAACTGCTGCGGCTGGACAGCGTGGCGTGCATTCGCGGCGACCGGCTGCTCTTCGAGAATTTGTCGCTGACGTTGAACCGCGGTGACGCGCTGTGGCTGCGCGGCCCCAATGGCGCGGGCAAGTCGAGCCTGATCCGCCTCGTCGCCGGACTGCTCCGCCCCGGCGCCGGGACCGTCGAGCGCCGCGAGCGGATTGCGCTGATCGACGAGGCGGCCGCGCTCGATGCCGAGCTCCCGCTGCGCCGCGCGCTCGATTTCTGGGCGCGGGTCGATACGGTCGATGGGCATACGGTCGATCGCGCGATGGACGAGATGGCGCTGGCGTCGCTGAGCGACGTACCAGTGACGATGCTCTCGACCGGCCAGCGCAAGCGCGCGGCGATGGTGCGCGTCATCGCGAGCGGCGCGCCGATCTGGCTGCTCGACGAGCCCGCGAACGGGATGGACGATGCGGCGCAGGCACGGTTGGTCGCGGCGATTGCCAAGCACCGGTCGAACGGGGGCGCGGTGCTGCTCGCCTCGCATTTTGCGCTCGGGATTCCGGATTTGGCGGAACTCGATATGGGCGCGCTCGCTTGACCGCGTTGATCGCCCTATTCTGGCGCGACCTGCGCCGCGCATGGGGCAGCGGCGCGCTGTGGTTGCCGGTGCTGTTCTTCCTGCTCGTCGCGACCGCCTTCCCCTTTGCCATTGGCCCCGACGCACCGTTGCTGCGGCGCGCGGGCGGCGGGATGGTGTGGGTTGCGGCGCTACTCGCGGCGCTACTGCCGATCGACCGGCTGGTGCGCCCCGACAAGGATGCGGGCGTGCTCGACCAGCTTGCGGTGCGCGGCTTTGCCGACGAGGTCGTCGCAGCGGTGAAGATCGGCGCGCATGCCATCGGTTTCGGGCTGCCGCTGATGATCGCCCTGTTCCCCGCGTCGGCGCTACTGGCGCAGGACGCGTCGCGGGTCGAACTGCTCGCGACGGGAATCGCCATCGCCATTCCGGCGCTTGCCTCGCTGGCGGTCTTGAGTGCGTCGCTGACCGCGAACCACAAGGGCGGCAGCGCGATCGGCGGGCTGCTCGTCCTTCCGCTGGCGGTGCCGATGCTGATCTTCGGCGCCGGGATGCTCGACCCGTCGGGGCGCGGCGCGATCAAACTGCTCGCCGCGACGAGCCTGCTCCTCACCATGATCGGACCGTTCGCGGCGGGCGCGGCGCTGCGGGGTCTCCGCGAATGACGCGGCAGTCGCTCGCGCATATCGCGCTCGTCGTCCGCGATTATGACGAGGCGATCGACTTTTACGTCGGAACCCTGGGCTTCACCCTCGTCGCCGACGAGTATCAACCGGCGCAGGACAAGCGCTGGGTGCTCGTCGCGCCGCCGGGCAGTCCGCCGGGCGGCGCGACGATCCTGCTGGCGCGGGCCGCCAATGAAGATCAGGCGAAATTCATCGGCGATCAGTCGGGCGGGCGTGTCTTCCTGTTCCTGCAGACCGACGATTTCCGGCGCGACTATCAGCGCCTGCTCGACAAGGGCGTGCGGATCGAGCGCGAGCCGCTCGAGGCCGACTATGGCACCGTCGCGGTCTTCCTCGACCTTTATGGCAACAAGTGGGACCTGATCGAGTTTCGTCGGCCGGAGTGACGGCTAGCGACCGGATGTTGCCGCACTCTCTCCTTTGTCATTCCCGCGAAAGCGGGAACCCAGTGATGGGCCAGCCGACTGACGCTCTGGGTCCCCGCTTTCGCGGGGATGACGAAGTAAGGAAGGGGCGGCGTCCGCTTCCCCCAAATCCGCGCATAAGAAAAGGGCCGGAGTTTCCCCCGGCCCTTCCCTAATTCGTTAGCGCTTCGATCAGGCGCCGGTCACGTCGGCCGTATCGACCTTCACGCCCGGGCCCATCGACGACGACAGCGCGATCTTGCGAACGTACTTGCCCTTCGCGCCGGCCGGCTTGGCCTTGACGATCGCGTCGACGAAGGCGTCGAAGTTCTGGCGGAGCTTTTCCTCGCCGAACGACAGCTTGCCGAGGCCGGCGTGGATGATGCCGACCTTTTCGACGCGGAATTCGATCTGTCCGCCCTTGGCGGCCTTCACGGCTTCGGCGACGTTCGGGGTCACGGTGCCCAGCTTCGGGTTCGGCATCAGGCCCTTCGGACCCAGCGTCTTGCCGAGGCGGCCGACGATGCCCATCATGTCCGGCGTCGCGATGACGCGGCCATAGTCGAGGTTACCCGCGAGCATATCTTCCATCAGGTCTTCGGCACCGACCTTGTCGGCGCCGGCGGCCAGCGCCTTGTCGGCATTGTCGCCGCGCGCGAACACGGCAACCTTGACGTCCTTGCCGGTACCGGCGGGCAGCGTCACGACGCCGCGGACCATCTGGTCGGCGTGGCGCGGATCGACGCCGAGGTTCATCGCAATTTCGAGCGTTTCGTCGAACTTGGCCGAGGCCAGCTCGCGAACGGTCTTCAGCGCTTCGTCGACGGTGTGCAGCTTGAGGCTGTCAACCTTGCCCTCGAGGGCCTTCTGCTTCTTGGTCAGCTTTGCCATCGGTTCAGCCCTCCGTCACTTCGAGGCCCATCGAGCGCGCGCTGCCCTCGATGATCTTCGTTGCCTGTTCGATGTCGTTCGCGTTGAGATCCTTCATCTTGATCTCGGCGATTTCGGCGAGCTTCGAGCGCGCGATCTTGCCACCGCTGATCTTGCCGGGCTCCTTCGAACCCGCCTTCAGGTTCGCGGCCTTCTTGATCAGATAGGTTGCCGGGGGCGTCTTGGTGACGAAGGTGAAGCTCTTGTCAGCGAACACGGTGATGATGGTCGGGGTCGGGGTGCCCTTTTCCATGGAATCGGTCGCGGCGTTGAACGCCTTGCAGAATTCCATGATGTTCACGCCGCGCTGACCCAATGCCGGCCCGAGCGGCGGCGACGGGTTGGCGGTGCCGGCGGGCACCTGCAGCTTGATGTAGCCGCTAATCTTCTTAGCCATGATGGCCTCCTGTCTTTCTGTCGGCCCGCCGTTTCCGGCGAACCTCAAAATTAGCGGTCAAGCAGAAGGGCATCACCCCTTCCTCCCGCGCGGAATCACGCCCTTATCTGACGCGAAGCGGCGCCCCTACTCCGGCGTGGGCAAAAATGCAAGAGCGGCAGCCAGTCGATTCGAGAATTCGGCGGAAAACTGCCTAACTTCACGCGCAAATCGCTTTTTCCGCCGACCGGTATCACCATCATCGAAGCACAGCGGCGCAAAATAGGACAGCGCTTATTCGGCCGCCGGATCGTAGCGGATCAGCCCTTCCTGCACCGCCGAGGCGATCAGCGTGCCATCGCGGCGATAGATGCGCCCGCGGTTGATCCCGCGCCCGCCGCCGCTCCAGTCGCTGTCCATGACATAGACGAACCATTCATCGACGCGGATCTCATCGTGGAACCACATCGCGTGGTCGAGGCTGGTCGAGAACAGGCCGGGCGTGTCCCACGTCATTCCGTGCGGCATCAGCGTCGTCGAGAGCAGCCCCATGTCGGAGGCATAGGCGAGCAGCGCGCGGTGGATCAGCGGATCGTCGCCGACGGGCGAAGAAATGCGGAACCATTCGTACTGCATCGTCGCCTTTTCGGACGGCGGCGGACGGAAAGCGCGGACCTCGAACGGGTGCATGCGCGCCATATGCTCGATGCGCCGATCGCTGATCTTGGGATCGACCGCGATGAAATCGGCGAAGTCCCAGCATTCCTCTGGCGGCAATATGCCCGTCATCGGAATCTGGTGCGACAGGCCTTTCTCGGGCGCCTGGAACGAGGCGGTGAGGTTGAAGATGACCTTGCCATCCTGGCGCACGACGACGCGGCGGTTGGCAAAGCTGCGCCCGTCGAAGTCGCGGTGGACGCGGAAATGCAGCGGCTTCGCCTCGTCGCCGCCGCGCAGGAAATAGGCATGGAGCGAATGGACGGACTTGCCGGGATCGACGGTGCGCGCCGCGGCGACCATCGCCTGCGCGATCACCTGCCCGCCAAAGATGCGCTGGCGGCGCGGCTTGGTGAAGGCGGGGTAAGTGAATTCGTCAGGCTCGTCCGCCGCTTCGAGGTCGAAGAGATGGACGATATGCCGGACGAGCCGCTCGCGATCGACGCTGGCGTAGATTTCGCGCGCATGGTCGGCACGAGCCTGCATCTCTTCGGGAGTGAGGCTCATGGCGGGTTCCATTCAGCGGGTTTCGCGCGCGCCCAAAGGCGCGCCGCGATATTATTTGAAGCGTTCGACCTGTTCGAAGTCGAGTTCGACCGGGGTGGCGCGACCGAAGATCGACACCGACACCTTGACGCGTGCCTTTTCGAAATCGAGTTCCTCGACCAGCCCGTTGAAGCTGGCGAAGGGACCGTCGAGCACCTTGACCTGATCGCCGATTTCGTAATCGACGCGGATTTCCTGCTTCGGACGGGCCGCGGCTTCTTCCTTGCTGTTCAGGATGCGCGCGGCTTCGGCTTCGCTGATCGCCTGCGGCTTGCCCATCGAGCCGAGGAAGCCCGTGACCTTCGGCGTGTTCTTGACGAGGTGATAGACATCGTCGGTCATCGTCAGCTTGGCGAGGACGTAGCCCGGGAAGAATTTACGCTCGGCCTGAACCTTCTTGCCGCGCTTCACCTCGGTGACGGTTTCGACCGGCACTTCGACCGCTTCGACGAAATCGGTCAGGCCCATGCGTTCGGCTTCGGAAAGCACCGAATCGCGAACCTTGTTCTCGAAACCCGAATAGGCGTGAATGATGTACCAGCGCGCCATGTGTATCCGTATCCTGTCCCTGTAACCGCGGGCGTTAGCGCGCGAGCGACGTCAGCCAGCTGACGATCGCGTTGAAAACCGTGTCGACGCCGAAAAAGAACAGCGAAAGGATCGTCGTCATGATCAGCACCATGATCGTCGTCTGTACCGTTTCGCGGCTGGTGGGCCACACGATCTTGCGGGCTTCGGCGCGTACCTGATTGATGAACTCAGCCGGGCTGGTCTTCGCCATGTCGATCGTCCTGTCTTTTTACGTCAATGATCCGGGCCAGATGGGTTGCCGCCCCCCACGCGTCAAGCGCGCTTGGGGCAATAGTCCGCCCACCCTCCCCGAGCGTGTCGGCGAAAGGCGGAAGGAAAACGGCGCATCTGTCCGAATGAAAGCGGCCTTTACTTGCGCGCTGCGGCGATTGCAAGTGCGGGGTCAGGACCCGCTAATTGCGCGGTCGAGGTTTGCGGCGATTTTGTTCAGGGCAAGGAAGCGAGGCGCAGGCATATGAATATATTCCAAGGCGCGCTGACGCGGTCATGGACAAAATCGGTCAAATCCCGAAGGGACGCCGAAATGGCTTCGATATCGCCTCCGCGCGGCCTTGCAGATGGAACCACCATCCGCGGCGGCCACGCGAAGACGATATCTTCGCCATTTCGACGCCTCGACCGCGCAATTAGCGGGTCCTGACCCCAGGGCGGGACAGCGCGCGCTGCATCCAGAGCAGCAGCCCCGCCATGACAATCCAGCTGAGTGTCGGCTGGAGTGCGAACAGCAAGTGCAGTTCGCGCGCGGCGGCCTTCCCGTTCTGCGGATCGAAGCCGACGAGGTCGAGCAGAAGGTAGCTGACCGCGATCGCGGCGGCGACGCCGAATTTCTGCATCAGGTTCAACAGCGCGAAGAGAAAGGCCGACCGGTTGCGGCCGCAGCGGGCGGCATCCCGCGGGATCAGGTCGGCGAGCATCGAGTAAGTGAAGAGCAATCCGACGAACCCCGTCCCGAGCATCAGCGAGAAACCGACGGCCTGCGCGAGGCCCTGCGGTTGCTGGAACAAGGTCGCAACGAGCAGGCTGGAGATCAGGAGCCCCATCGCGATCATCATCGGCGGCTTGCCGAAGCGGCGCGCCAGAAAGGTCCACACGGGCGACGCGAAGGCCCCGCCGATGAAGCTGGCAAAGAGCAGCACCGCGCTCTGCGCGTCGAGATCGAGCACCGCGGCGGCGAAGAAGACGAACAGCGAGGTCAGCGACCCGAAGGCGAAACTGTTGAGGAACTGCACGGCGAGCAGCAGCATCAGCGGCGGGAAGGACAAGGACGCGCGGATCTCGTGCCGCCAGCCGATCCCGGGTTCGGCCACGACCGCACGCAGCGGCACGCGGCGGATCGCAAAGAGCGCGATCGGCGCCATGAGCAGGAAAAGGCTGGCATAGGCCATGATCCGCCCCTGCAGGCTGAGCCCCGGGATCAGGAGCTGTGCCGCCGCGGGGGCCGCAAAGGCGAGGATCAGCGCGACCTTCGCGAACCAGTCGCGCATCCCATAAAGAAGCGCGCTGTCGGCGGGCGTGCGCACCAGTGCCGACCCCCACGACAATTGCGCAACCTCGTAGATGCTGTAGCTCGAATAAAAGAGCACCATCATCAGGAAGAGCGCCGCGAAGGGCAGCCGGTCGCCGACAGTCACCAATGCGAGCAGCAGCAGCGCCAGCGGCACGATCGCGAGCAGCATCCAGCGCCGGTGCGCGCCGAGCCCGGTGCGCACGCGATCGATCATCGTGCCGATGAGCGGATCGACGGCGCCGTCCCAGATCGTGGTCAGCGAGAAGAGCAGCCCGACGAGCGCCACCGAAATCACGCCGCCCTCGGCAATATATGGCGGCAGGTAGACGCTGAATGGCAAGCCCAGCATAACCGTCGGCCCTGCCGTCGCGGCGTAGGCGGCAACCGTCCGCGGGCGCAACGCCGGGGCTTCGTCGGCGCGGGCGGCCGAAGGCAGGGCAGTACTGGCCAATGCGCGATGCTCCCGAAACAGGAGCCGGCACGCTTTCAGTTATTGACAGTCATGTCAACAGGTCGCGAGGCGCGCAAGCCCGCACTAACGGATGTTGAAATGGGTCAGGAAAGGCTGGAGCCGCCAGTCGATTTCTTCCGGGTCGAGCCATTCGTCCTCGATCCCCATCAGCGTGCTGAGCATCGAATCGCCGACGACGATATCGAAAAACAGCCGCGCGGCCGCCTCCGGACGGTCGATGTCGGCCTTGCCGGTCGCCGCCCATTCCGCGAACAGCTCGATCAGTTCCTCGAGCGCGGGCACGTGCAGGTCGCGGTAAATCTGCATCGCGAACTCATGGTCGCGCAAACTCTCGGATATCAGCATGCGCATCAAGGCCACGGCATGCGGCGATTCCATCAGCTCGCTTTGGCGGTGTGCGTAGCTCTTCAGAATTTCGACGGTCGACAGTCCCCGGGTCGCGTCGTCATCGAGCGACCGCAGCATCGCCTCGTCGCACCAGCGCGTCGCGATCGCGCGAAGCAGCCCCTGCTTGTTGCCGAACAATTCATAGAGCGTCGCGAGCGAGCCGCCCGAGCGCTTGACGATTTCGGCGAGGCTCGTGCGCTCATACCCCTGTTCGAGGAACAACGCCTCGGCGGCATCGAGGATCGCGCCTTGCCGCCGTTCGCGTGGTGATAGCCTATCCATTTGACATAAGGCCGATTCCGACATGCTCATTTTTTATCCCCCTCCCTTGCGCTTTTTTGTAATTTAAATTACATGGCGCTTCAACGCAAGCTTTCGCGTATAAACAAATCCCGCACAACTGCGATTTTTTCAGGGGTCCATATGAGTCGCGTACGTCCTCTTGCAAGCGCCGCCGGCGCTGCGCTGGCGCTTTTGCTTGCCTCCTGCTCGTCCGAAGCGCCGCCGGCACCGCCGCCGCCCGAAGTCAATATCGTGACGGTCAGCACCCAAGCGGTGCCGAACGTCATCGAGTTGCCCGGTCGTGTCCAGGCGTATCGCACCTCCGAAGTGCGCGCGCGCGTCAATGGCATCGTCGAGCGTCGCCTGTTCAACGAAGGCAGCTATGTCCGTGCCGGGACCCCGCTGTTCCGGATCGACCCGCGCGAATTGATCGCGACCTCCAATGCGGCGCGCGCCCAGCTTGCCCGCGCGCAGGCCACGGCGGCGAACGCGCGGCAGGTGGTCGGCCGCTATCAGCCGCTGCTCGCCGACCAGGCGATCGGCAAGCAGGAATATGACGCCGCGGTCGCCGCGCAGCGCACCGCCGAGGCCGATGTGCAGCAGGCGCAGGCCAATCTGGAATCGGCGCGCCTGAACCTAGGCTATGCGTCGGTCGCGGCGCCGATTTCGGGACGCGCGCGGCGCGCCGAAGTCACCGAGGGCGCGCTCGTCAGCGCGGCCTCGGGCACGCTGCTGACGACGATCGAACAGATCGACCGCGTCTATGTCAATTTCGGGCAGTCGAGTTCGGACCTGCTCGCGACGCGCCGCGAGATGGGCTCGGGCAAGGTGAGCGCGCCGCAACTCGAGCGCGTCGAAGTCCAGCTGATCCTCGAGGATGGCACCGCCTTTCCGGTCGTCGGCCATCTCGACTTCCTCGACCTGTCGATCGACGAGGCGACGGGCACCGCCGCGCTGCGCGCCGAATTCCCGAACCCGAATGCGGCGCTGCTGCCCGGCCAGTTCGTGCGTGCGCGCATCTTTGCGGGCAACCGTGCCGACGGCGTGCTGATCCCCCAGCGCGCGGTCAAGCTGGCGGCCGACAATGCCAGCGTGATGGTGCTCGATGCCAAGAATATCGCGACCCCGCGCCCGGTGAAGCTCGGCACGATGGTCGCGGGCCAGTGGGCGATCCTCGACGGGCTGAAACCCGGCGACCGGGTGATCGTCGACGGACTGCAAAAGGTGCAGCCGGGGCAGCCGGTGCGCGTTGCGCAGCCGAAGGGAACGGCCTCGACCCCCGCGGCGAAGCGCTGACCTGACATGACACCCCGCTTCTTCATCGACCGGCCCATCTTTTCCTGGGTCATCGCCATCGGCATCCTGTTGTCGGGCATCATCGCGCTGCGCGGGCTTCCCGTGGAGCAATATCCGTCGGTGGCGCCGCCATCGCTGACCATCGGCGTCACCTATCCGGGTGCCGACGCCAAAACGCTCGAACAGAATGTCACGCAGGTCATCGAGCAGGAACTCAACGGGGTCGAGGGCTTCCTCTACATGGCCTCGACCAGCGAATCGAACGGCACAGCGTCGATTAACCTGACTTTCGAGGCGGGGACCGACATCGACAATGCGCAGATGGAAGTACAGAACCGCCTGCGCCGCGTCGAGCAGCGCCTGCCCGAGGATGTGCGCCGTCAGGGCATTTCGGTCACCGAAGCCAATTCGGGCTTCCTGCTGATCGTCGCGATCACCTCGAAGAGCGGCAACACCGACCCGATGGAGGTCAACAACTTCGCCAACACGCGCGTGCTCGACGAGCTGCGGCGTGTGAACGGCGTCGGCAACGTCCAGGCTTTTGCGCCCGAATATGCGATGCGCATCTGGCTCGACCCGCAAAAGCTCGCGTCGTATAATCTCTCCGCCGCCGAAGCGCTGGGCGCGGTGCAGGAGCAGAACAGCCAGACCCCGGGCGGCCAGCTCGGCGACCAGCCGATCGCCAAGGGCGCGCAGCTCAACGCCGTGATCACGACGCAGGGCCGCTTTACCAAGCCCGAACAGTTCGAAAGCATCATCCTGCGCGCCAATCCCGACGGGTCGGCGGTCACGCTCGGCGATGTCGGCCGCGTCGAACTGGGCGCGGCGAGCTATCTCTTTTCGTCCGAACTCAACGGCAAGCCGATGGCCGGCCTCGCGGTCCAGCTGACCCCCGGCGCCAACGCACTGTCGACCGCCCAGGGCATTCGCGACCGGATGGCCGAGCTGTCGAAGGGCTTCCCGCCCGACATCACCTGGTCGATCCCCTACGACACGACACCCTTCATCAGCCTGTCGATCGAAGAGGTGGTGAAGACGCTGGGCGAAGCGATGCTGCTCGTCTTCCTCGTCATGTTCCTGTTCCTCCAGAACTGGCGCGCGACCGTCATCCCCACCGTCGTCGTTCCGATCGCGCTCGCGGGCGCATGCCTCGGCCTGTGGATGTTCGGTTTCTCGATCAACGTGCTGACCCTGTTCGGCATGGTGCTCGCGATCGGCATCCTCGTCGATGACGCGATCGTCGTGATCGAGAATGTCGAGCGCATCATGAACGAGGAGCATCTGTCGCCCTATGACGCGACGGTGAAGGCGATGAGCCAGATCACCTCGGCGATCGTCGGCATCACGCTCGTGCTGATCGCGGTATTCATCCCGATGGCGTTCTTCCCCGGGTCGACCGGCGGCATTTATCGCCAATTCTCGATGACGCTCGCGATCTCGATCGCCTTCTCGGCGCTCCTCGCGCTGACGCTGACGCCTGCGCTGTGCGCGACGCTGCTGAAGCCGCACGACAAGACCGAGCGCAAGGGCCGCATCGGGGCATTCTTCGACCGCTTTTTTGGCCGTTTCAACGAATGGTTCGGGCGCACGACCGACCGCTATCAGGGCGGCGTCGGCAAGATGCTGGCGACGCCGCTACGCTGGCTCGGCGTGTTCGCCCTGATGGTCGCGATCACCGCATTGCTCTTCACGCGCCTGCCGGGATCGTTCCTGCCGCAGGAAGACCAGGGCTATCTGGTGACCGTGATCCAGGCGCCCCCGGGCGCGACGACGCAGCGCACCAACGAGGCGACGAAGCAGGTGAAGGCATTTTTCGCCGAGCAGCCGCAGGTCGCCAATGTCGTGACGGTGAACGGCTTCAGCTTCTTTGGGCAGGGACAGGCGAACGCGATCATGTTCACGCCGCTGAAGCCTTGGGAAGAACGCAAGGGCGACGGAGACAGCGCCGACGCGATCGCGGGCAAGGCGATGGGCACCTACGCGAACATCAAGGAAGCCTTTGCCTTCTCGCTGAGCCCGCCGTCGATCCCCGAACTCGGTACGTCGAGCGGCTTCACCTTCAAGCTGCAGGACCGCGGCGGCAACGGGCGCGATGCGCTGATCGCCGCGCGCAACCAGATGCTCGGCGGCGCGATGCAGAGCAAGCTGCTCGCCAACGTCCGCCCCGAGGGTCAGGAGGACGCGCCCGTGCTGAAGGTCGACATCGACCGCATTCAGGCACGCGCGCTCGGCCTGTCGATCGGCGACGTCAACGCGACGCTCGCGATCAGCTTCGGCAGCGCCTACGCCAACGACTTCACCCGCGAAGGCCGCGTGCTGCGCGTGCTGCTCCAGGCCGATGCCGCGAGCCGCATGACCCCGCAGGACGTCCTCGACCTGCGCGTGCGCAGCGCGAACGGCGACATGGTGCCTTTCGGATCGTTCAGCACCGCCGAATGGTCGGCCGAAGCCCCGCAGCTCCAGCGTTATAACGGCTATCCCGCAATGACGATTTCGGGCGAGCCCGCGCCCGGCCAGTCGACCGGCGAGGCGATGGCCGAGATGGAGCGGCTGGCGCAGACGCTGCCCGCCGGCTTCTCCTTCGAATGGACCGGCATTTCCTATGAAGAGAAGCAGTCGGCGGGCCAGATCGGCATGCTGCTCGGCCTGTCGCTCGTCGTCGTCTTCCTGCTGCTCGCGGCGCTTTACGAAAGCTGGTCGGTGCCCGTCGCGGTGCTGCTCGTGGTGCCGCTCGGCGTGCTCGGCGCGGTGCTCTTCTCGATGCTGCGCGGGCTGTCGGCCGACATTTACTTCAACGTCGGCCTGATCACGATCATCGGGCTCGCGGCGAAGAATGCGATCCTGATCGTCGAGTTCGCGATCGAGCAGGAGGCCGAGGGCAAATCGACGCTCGACGCGGTGATGGAAGCGGTCAAGCTGCGCCTGCGGCCGATCATCATGACCAGCCTCGCCTTCATCCTGGGCATGGTGCCGCTCGTCATCGCGAGCGGAGCCGGTGCCGCCAGCCGCATCGCGGTCGGATCGGGCGTGATGGGCGGGATGATCGCGGCGACCTTGCTCGGCATCTTCTTCATCCCGCTTTTCTATCTCTCGGTGCGCAAGTGGATCAGCCGCAAGCGGCCGCCCGCACCCGCCGAAAAAGGACATCATGAGGAACCCGGTCATGCGTAACCTGATCGCGCTGCTCGCAGCGACGACGCTCGCCGGATGCGTCAATATGGCGCCCAAGCACGAGCGTCCGGCGCTGCCCACGGCACCCGCCTATCCGGCCGAGTTCGCGGGCGATGTGACGCTCGGGCAGCGGGCGACCGAGGTCAGCTGGCAGGACTTCTTTGCCGATCCGCAACTCGAAGTGCTGATCGCGCAGGCGACCCTGCGCAACCGCGACCTCGCCGTCGCGGTCGCGCAGATCGAGGAAGCGCGCGGGCTGTACCGCATCCAGGACGCCGACCGCCTGCCGACCGTCGGCGCCAGCGCCGCCGCGACACGCACGCGCGGCGCCTCGTTGACCGGACCCGGGACCGACACGACCAATCGCTATTCGGTCGGCGTCGGCGTGACCTCGTTCGAGCTCGATTTCTGGGGGCGCGTCAAGAATCTGTCCGAAGCCGCGCGTAGCCAATATCTCGCGACCGAGGCGGCCGAGCGCGCCTTCCGCCTCGCGCTGGTGCGCGACGTTGCCTCGACCTATTTCGCATCGCGCGGTGCCGAGGAGCAGATCAAGCTCGCCGAAGCCACGGTGACGAGCCGCAAGGAAGGGTTGCGGATCGCGAAGCGCCGCCTCGACGCGGGGGTGACCTCGGCGCTCGACTATCGCCAGTCCGAAACGCTGCTGACGCAGGCCGAGACGCAGCTTGCGAGCCTGAAGCTCGGCAAGGCGCAGGCCGACAATTTCCTCGCCGTGCTGACCGGCGGACCGGTGACCGGCCCCCTGCCCGCGCCGCTGCCGCTCGTCGCGCAGAGCCAGTCGCCGACACTGACCGCGGGGCTGCCGTCGGACCTGCTCGTCGCGCGGCCCGATGTCGTCGCCGCCGAAGAGCGGCTGCGCGCCGCGCGCGCCAATGTCGGCGCCGCGCGCGCCGCCTTCTTCCCGTCGATCTCGCTGACCGGCAACCTTGGCTTCGCCTCGGGTTCGCTCGACAACCTGTTCAGTAACGATGGGTTCGGCTGGAGCTTTGGCCCGTCGATCAGCCTGCCGATCTTCGATTTCGGGCGCAACAAAGGCAATTTGACCGTCGCCGAGGCGCGCGAAAATATCGCCGTCGCGACCTATGAGCGCACCGTGCAGGGCGCATTCCGCGAAGTCGCCGACGCGCTCGCCGGGCGACGTTATCTGGCCGACCAGGTCGAGGCGCAGGAACGCGGCACGCTCGCGCAGCGGCGGATCGCCGACCTCGCGCGCAAGCGGTATCGCGAAGGCGTGTCGACCTACCTCGAGGTGCTCGACGCCGAACGCAATCTGTTCGCCGCCGAACAGGCGCTGATCGAGCTGAGGCGCGCGCAGGTCGACAATCTGGTGACGCTGTATGTCGCGCTGGGCGGCGGGTTGGTCGAGCGTCGCTGAACCGCGACGCTCGAACCTTTACCGGGCGATTGCCAACGCGGGCAGGCCCGATCCCGCGCTCGCCAGTTCGCGTTCGGCCTGCTTGAAACCGTAAGCCGGAACGATCGCGTCGGCACGGGCGGACACATCGGACCAGCGCGCGACGAGCTGCTCGCCCGCATCTTCCGCCGCGCCGACATAGTGCCCATTCGACAAGGTCACATCGGCCGTGGCGAAATGCCCCGCCCCCGCGCAAAGGATCGCGCGGGTCGGCGCGTCCTCGCCGACAAGCGCGAGCAGCCCGGGGCTGACGAGCGCAGGATCGAGCAGTTCGAGGCTGGCGTCGGCAAGCACGCCGTGCGTCATTTGCGTCGCTGCCGTGGGCGCGAGGCTGTTGACGCGGATGCCATATTTCTCGCCCTCGATCGCCAGCGTCTGCATCAGGCCGACGAGCGCCATCTTGGCGGCGCCATAATTCGCCTGCCCGAAATTGCCCCACAGGCCCGACGACGAGGTCGTCATCACGATGCGGCCATATTGCTGCGCGCGCATCATTTCCCACACCGCCTTGCAACAGATAGCGGCGCCCATCAGGTGCACGTCGACGACCAATCGGAAATCGTCGATGCTCATCTTGGCGAAGCTCTTGTCGCGCAGGATGCCCGCGTTGTTGACGAGAATGTCGATGCGTCCCCACGCGCCCTGCGTCTCGTGAACCATCGCACCCACCGCGGCCTCGTCGGTCACCGAAGCCGCTATCGCCAGCGCCTCGCCGCCATTCGCGAGGATTTCGGAGACAACCTGCTCGGCAGCGGCGATCGCGAGGTCATTCACGACGACGCGCGCGCCCTGTTTGGCGAGGTAGAGCGCATGCGTGCGGCCCAATCCGCCCCCGGCACCGGTGACGATCGCGACCCGGCCGTGCAGCGGCAATTTGTCATGTCCCATATCAATCTCCATTCACTCTCTAGTGAGTTAATATATTGAGCAAGCGAAAGGCGAAAGGAGCGAGTCCGTCCTTCCGCCTAAGCCTTTTTCTTGCAGATTTGCAGGAAGCCCGCCGCCATGAACGAAGCCATGCGCGCCTTGATCGCTTCGAAATCCTCGGACTTGCAGACGCCGCCCGACAGCTTGTCGATGCGCCCGGTGCGCGCGAGCGTGACCATCAGCGCGCCGGTGACGAAATGATAGCCCCAGAAAATGTCTTCTTCGGCACAATCGGGCAGCGCGCGCTTCAGAAGGTCGATCAGGCGGAGCACGACAGGGTCGAAATGGCTGTCCATCAGCTCGGCGCCCCATTCGGGGGTGTTGGCGACCTGCGCGCCGAGCGCGCCGTAATTCTTCCAGCCCTCACCGCCGTGGATATAAAGATCGAGGTCGGTGTCGAGGAAGGCATGGAGCGCGCCCTCGACCGTCGGCTTGCCGCCCGTCGCGCGGTCATATTCGTCGAGCACCTGCATTCGCCTGGTGCTCGTCACCACCGCGCGGCGCGCGAAGACGGCGTCGAACAGCTTCCTCTTGTCCTCGAAATAATAGTTGAGCAGCGTGTGGTGTACGCCGACGCGCTTCGCGACATCCTTGAGCGTGACGCCGTGCAGCCCGTGCTTCGAAAAGAGATACTCGGCTTCGTCGAGGATCTGTTCCATCGTCTCGGCGCGCTGTTCGGCCTTGGTCGATCGCCGACGCGTTTTCGCCTGTTCTGTCACTCGTCCGACTTCCAATTTCTGTTCCGTTGCCGCCCCTGCCGCAACGTCCCCGTGCCGATCAACCCGCGCCATGGTCGTTCCGCAAGCGAATCTTATCGATTTTTCCGGTCGGCGCCAGCGGCATGGCGGCAAGGCGCACGACGGCGTCGGGAATCCACCAGGGGGCGACGCGGCCCGCAAGCGGGGCGAGCAGCTCGGCGTCGCTGATTTCCACGTCCGAACTGAGTTCGACGAGCAGCACCGGCCGCTCGCCCCATTTGGGATCCTCGCGGCCGATCACCGCGGCGAGCGACACCTGCGGCAACGCGCCGACGACGGCCTCGATCTCGGCCGGGTTGATCCACTCGCCCCCCGATTTGATCAGATCCTTGGCCCGGCCGGTGATCGACAGGTTCCCGCGCGCATCGATGCGCGCGAGGTCGCCCGTCGCGAACCAGCCGTCGTCGTCGGTTGCGGACTCCGCTTGCCCCAGATAGCGTTCGACCACCGCCGATCCGCGAACGCGCAAATGGCCCTCGGTCCCGCGCTGTTCCGGCAGGGCGACACCGGCGGCATCGGTGAGCAGCAGGTCGACGCCTATCGCCGGACGTCCCGACACCGATGCGGTGCGCAATGGGTCATCTGGCGGCGCAATCGTTCCAAGCGGCGACAGTTCGGTCATGCCCCAACTCGTCTGGACGGTGACACCCAAGCGTCGCTCGATCCGCTCCATCAGCGCGGGCGCCATTGGCGCGCCGCCGACGATGATGCGTTTGAGCGACGGCAGTTCGCCGCCCGTCGCCTCGATATGTTCGACGACGCCGAGCCATACGGTGGGAACACCGACGCCGACCGTCACGCCCTCGGCCGCGATCAACCGCGCGAGGCTTGCGCCGTCGGCCTGCCGCCCGGGAAGGACGAGCTTGCCGCCGACCGCGGGCAGCGCAAAGGGCAGCCCCCAGGCGTTGGCGTGGAACATCGGCACCACGGCGAGCACCGCGTCGCGGTGAGTGAAGGCCATGACGTCGGCCTGCAACGCGCGCAGCGTGTGGAGGAAGCTTGCGCGGTGCGTGTAGGTCACCCCCTTCGGCGCCCCCGTCGTTCCGGAGGTAAAGCAGAGCCCGGCAGGCGAACGCTCGTCGAAGCCGCCCCATGAGGTTCCGCCCGGCGCGCCGGCGATCAGCGCTTCGAGTTCGCGGAGCGGCGGCGCGGCGGCGGGCCAGTCGCCCGCGGGCCCATCGATCACCAGTACCTGCCCGATCGCCGGCGCGCGCTCTACGATCGACCGCGCGAGCGGCAGCAGGTCGGCGCTGACGATCAGCAGCTTCGCGCCCGATTGCACCGCCATCGCCGCGAGTTGCGGCGCGGTGAGGCGCGGATTGAGCGTGTGGCAGACCGCGCCGATGCCCATCGTCGCATACCATGCCTCGACATGCGCCTGGCTGTTCCAGGCGAGCGTCGCGACACGGTCGCCCTCGCCCGCCCCGAAGCTTGCGAGCAGCGACGAGATCGCAAGGCTGCGGTCGCGCAGCATCGCATAGCCGATCCGCGCGATGCTCCCGTCCTCGCGCGCGGTCACGACTTCGGCGTCGCCGTGCCAGCGCGCCGCGTGATCGAGGAATTTGTCGAGGGTAAGCGGATAATCCTGCATCATACCGTGGATCATGGACAGTTTGCGCCCTTCACGAGGATGGGCGAGACGATACCGCTGTTCCAGTTCCACGGCTGGTTGCCCGCGGCGCGGCGGCGGCAGACCGCGGCTTCGTGCAGCGCGTACATGCCGGGCATCAGCCGCGTACCGGGACGCGGGACATCGGCGAAGGCCATGAAGGCGGCGTCCTTGCCATAAGGGCGCCACGCCGCCTGCCCCGCCGCCTCGGGCTTGCCCGTCCTCGCGAACGAGACCCAATAATCGCCCATCGCGGCGGCGAATTTACGCTCGGCGACGGTATCGGGGATTTTGGGCCAATAGGGCGGCGTGTCGCTGGCGGTGCCGAATATGAACGGGATTTCGGCGGCGTGGAAGCCGTGCAGTCCGGCCTCGCTCGCCGCCGGATAGCCATGGTCGAAGAGGTAGAGATAGGCGGGCTGGCCGAGCTTGGTCTGCTTGATCGCGAGCCGCTCGGACGTCCAGCCGTAAAGCGTATCGCGCGGCGTCGCGAGGATCGTTTCGGCGAGATCCTTTGCTGGATAGAGTTTGAGCCACGCGTCGGCGAGATCGCCATAGCGTTCGCGGATCGCGGCCTCATAGGCGGCGGCATCGGCGGGGACCGGCGGCGCGAGAATGCGCAGCGAGCGGATCTCGCCGATGTTGAAGCCCGCGATCATCGGCACCGGCGCCTGCTCGCCGCGATCGAAGATGTCGACGAGCTGGCCCGGCAGGATCTTGCCGTCGACGGTGCCCCACGGGAAATAACCCGCCTTGGCAGCGCCGTCGGTCAGTTGGACCGGATCGACCTTGCGCAGCGCCGCGATGTCGGCGGCGCCGAGCGCGGCGGCGACCCTCTCGCCCGTTGCTTCGGCGGCGGGTTCGCCGTGGCGCGCTTCCTTGAGCGACGGGGTCGAGATCATATAGGCGCTCTGCGCGATCGCCTTGTGGAACAGGCCGCGCGCCTTTGGCGAGGCCATCAGATACATCACGCTGAGCGCGCCCGCGGACTCGCCCGCGATGGTGACATTGGCCGCGTCGCCGCCGAATGCGCCGATATTCGCCTTCACCCATTCGAGCGCCGCGATCTGGTCGAGCAGCCCGTAATTGCCCGACACGCCATCGGGCGATTCCGCGCTGAGGCCCGGATGCGCCATATAGCCGAGCACGCCGAGGCGGTAGTTGATCGACACGACGATCGCGCCGCGCGCGGCGAGTTTCGCGCCATCGTACATGCCTTCATGGCTGTAGCCGGTCGCGAGCGCACCGCCGTGGATCCACACGATCACCGGCGCATCTTTCGTGTTTTCAGGCGCCCAGATGTTGAGCGTCAGACAATCCTCGGAAATCTTCGCGGGCGGATTGGCATAGATGTGCACGGCGGTCGGGCGCGGCTGGATGCAGGCGGCGCCGAAGCTCTGCGCCTTGCGGACGCCCGGCCAGGCAGGCAGCGGCTGCGGAGCTTTCCAGCGGAGGGGCCCGACGGGCGGCTGTGCGAATGGGATGCCCTTGAATTCGCGGACCTTGCCGACGGTCTTGCCCTCGACGGCGCCCGCGGGCGCTTCGACTACCGGGCTTGCCGCGACGGCAGGCGCCGCGGTTAAAAGCCCCGCCGCCGACAATAGGATGTGCAATTTCTTCATGCTGCCAACTCCTGCCGGCTATCCTCTCGGCGCAGCCGCCGCGCGAGCCAGAGGAAGAGTCCGATCGCGATCAGATAAAAGGGCGTCAGCGTGTACAGCGCCGTTTGCAGCCCGTGGAGGTCGCCCTGTGCCTTGAACCAGTCGCTGGCGAAGCCCACCCATGTCGGCCCCAGCCCCAGCCCGATGAAGTTCATGATGAGCAGCAACAGGGCGCCCGCGAGCACGCGCTGATTGGGCTTCACTTCCTCCTGAACCAGCGCGACCGAGGCCGAGAGGTAGAAATAGTTGAAGATCATCACGACGGTGAGCAGCGCGAGCGCGAGCGGCCAGCCCGGCGCCCAGACGAACGCGACGTAAAAGGGCATCGCGACCACCAGCGAAAGCGCCGGGGCGATGGCATAGCCGGCGCGCGATTTGCGGACCATGCGGTCGATCACGCGACCCGAGACGATCATCCCGCCGCCCATGCCGATCAGCAGCACCAGCGCGTACCAGATCGCGACGTCGCCCAGCTCCATGCCCTTCTCGCGCATCAGAAACAGAACCGCAAAATTGCCGAGGCCATAGGTCACGAACTGCGTCGCACCGCTGCCGAGCGCCGCGAGCATCAGGATCGGATGCGAGAGGAACATGCGCACCGTCGGCCAGAAGGCCGCCTTGTCGTCGGCGGATGCGCTGGCGGAAGGAGCCGCCATGTCGGTCGCGCCGCGCTTGGGCTCGCGCACCGTCAGCCAGACCGCCAGCGCCGTCACGATGCCGATCACGCCGACCGCGATGAAGGGAATGCGCCAGCCGAAACGTTCGGCGATCGCGGCGCCGAACGCCACCCCTGCCGCCGCACCGATCGCCGGGCCGAGGTTGAAGATGCCGAGCGCCGCGGCGCGCTTACCGGGCGGATAGGTGTCGGTGATGATCGCATAGGAGGGCGGCACGCCGCCTGCTTCGCCGAAGCCGACGACCATGCGCGCCACCACCAGCTGCGTATAGTTGGCGGCCATGCCGCACGCGACGGTCGCCCCGCTCCAGATAGCGCAGGCGGCCGACAGGACGCCGACGCGGCTGGTCCGGTCGGCGAACCAGCCGACGGGGATCGCGATGAAGCAATAGAACATCGCGAAATAAAGCCCGCTGATCAGCCCGAGCTGGCCGTCGCTGATCTGCAGCGCGTCCTGGATCGGTTTCGCGAGGATCGACAGCAGCTGTCGGTCGAGGAAGTTCAGCACATAGACGAAGCAGAGCATCCCGAGCACGAAGGTGGGATTGCCCCCCGGCCGCGTGGACGCCGCGGCCGGGGAGAGGGAGGCTTCTGCACCCGCCATCGCTTAGAGCCCGTAGCCGAGGCGAATGCCGAAGGTACGCGGGCGCATCGTCCCGAAGCGGCTGTTCAGGAAGGCTTCGGGGTGGATGTAGGTGATCGAATGATCGTCGAAGAGATTTTCGACATAGAGCTGCGCCGAAATATCGCCCTTCTTCAAACCGAAGCTGACATTCACGTTGCTGTAGGCGTCGGTCTTTCCGAACGTCGCGAGCGGCACGTTCGGCGCGCCCGGAGTGTTCGGGAAGCTGCTGTTATACGCGCCGATATGCTGCGCATTCACCGCCAGCATCGCGTCGACGTCGGTAGCGAGCTTGAAGCTGTACGACATATAGGCCGAGCCCTGGATACGCGGTGCCGACAGGCGGTGGCCGAGCACCGCGCCCGAAATCGCCGCCTCCGCGGGCGACAGCTTGGTGATCTTGGAATCGTTGTAGGCGCCGTTGAAGCCGATCGACACTCCGGTCGCCGGGATCACATTGACCTCGAACTCAAAGCCCTTGCTGCGCGCCGCGCCGATGTTGGTCGCGAACTGTACCGAGTCCGACACGCGGTTCGCCTGCGCCTGGATGTTGCTCCAGTCGATCAGGTAGAAAGCGGCGTTGATGCTGACGCGCCCACCCAGCCAGCGCCCCTTCGCGCCGACCTCATAGCTTTCGAGACTGTCCGATGTCGCACCGAAGGGAATGACGATGTCGTTGGCATCGACGACGCTGGGCCGACCGGCAAAGGCGTTGACGATCGGCGCACGAAAACCAGTCGAGAAGGTCGCATAGGTGGTGAGCGTCTCGCTCGGCTTGAAGGTCGCGCTCGCCTTCCACGACGGTTTCGATCCCTTCGCTTTCAAGCCAGTGACCGCGGCATAGGGCGTGAACGTCGTGAAATTGACCGGGAGATAAGCCCCCGTGGGACCTTTCAGTCCGGCAAGAGCCGCTTGAAGATAGTTGAGATTGAAGAAGCCCGGCGCGGTCGCGAGATAGCCGCCCGCCTCGGTAAAGCCCTGCGCCGAGGTCTCGCCATAGCGCATGCCGCCCGTCAGCCAGAAATTGTCCGAGAAACGATAGGTCAACTCGCCGAAGCCCGCGAGTTCCTTGCTGAGCGAATGGGTATATTGCTTCTGATAATATTTGTCGGGCAGACCCGTCATGTTGCGCTCGGCCAGAAACGCGGGGTTCGAGCGGTAGAAATAATCGACATCGCGGCGGCGATCGAGATAGAAGCCGCCGATCACGAACTGGAACGGGCCGTCGAGCGTCGATGCGAGGCGTGTTTCCTGCACGAACACCTTGTCATAGCCATCGGCGTCGAGACCGAAGGCGATCGGCGCACCGGCGAAGGAACCGGGCTGGAACGTGCCGGCGAGATCGACATAGAAACGCTGCTCGAAATCCGAATAGGTCGACGAGCTGGTGAGCTTGGCGAAGTCGAATTCATAGTCGATCGTCGCATTGGCGATCAGCTGCTTGCCGGTAAAGCGGTCGGGCTCGTCCGAGACGCGTTTGTTGCGGCCGAGCGACGGGCTGGTCAGCGACGAGTCCTTGGGATTGCTATATTCATAGGAGCCGAGCAGCTTGATCGAGAGGCGATCGGTGGGACGCCACAGCAGGGTCGCGCGGCCGCCATAATCGATCAGCGTGTTCGAATTCTTCACGCCCGTCCCGACATTGTCGAGATAGCCTTCCTCGTCGCGGTAGAAGCCGACGACGCGCAGCGCGAGCTTGTCCTCGACCAGCGGGACATTGACCATCGCATTATAGCGCTGGCGGATCGAATCCGATCCGGTCAGCCCAATATCGACGAGCGCCGAGACGTCGAAATCGTTGAGGTCGGGGCTTTTCTGCAGGATGCGCATCGCACCCGACAGCGAGCCCGAGCCGAACAACGTCCCCTGCGGCCCGCGCAGGAATTCGACGCGCTCGACGTCGAACAGGTTCGGGTCGACGACGGTCGTGTTGCCGATCGTCGAGACCGGAAGCTCGTCGATATAGATGGCGACCGAGCTTTGCAGATTGGCGTTATAGCCATTGGTCGCGATGCCGCGCGCGGTGAAATTGTTGAAGTTCGCGGTCGGCTTGTTGAGCACGACGCCCGGTGTCTCGCGCCCGATGCCTTCGTAGCCGACGATGCCCTTTTCGGTCAGCTCTTCCTGCGAAAAGGCCGAGATGCTGATCGGCACGTCCTGAATGCGTTCAGCGCGGCGCGTTGCGGTGACGATGATGTCATTGCCGCCCGACGCCTCATCGGCCTGCGGAGCGGTTTCGGCCGCATCCTGCGCGGCGGCGCCCGCCGGGATTGCGAAAAGCGCGCCCGCGCATACGGACGCAAACAGCTGAACCCTCATCTTGCCCTCTCCCAAAAGTCGCCGCTCGATCGCCGGCATGGCGCATTCATGGCAGCGGTTCGACGGCGAGTCAATATTCACTCTCACGAGTGTGAATGAAATAAAAACGGGCAAGGAGGAGGGCGTGGAAGGTATGCGAAGCCCAGGAGACGAAAATCATTCCGGTCCGAGTACCGGCGTTGCTATGTCGGCGCCGAACCGCGCGCCAACGCGCGCGCCTGAAACCCGGAAAGCCGCAATGACTCAAGAAACCCCTGCCCTGCTCAAAGATATTCTGGGCCCGCAAGCACTGCAGACGATCGGCGATGCGGGGGTGACGGCGTCGCGACATTTCGATCGCGCCGCCTTTTTGTCCGCGGCGTCGGACGGGCTCGATGCGCTGTCGATCATGGAGCGCGTGCGCCATATCGCCGACGCGCTCCGTGCCGCGCTGCCCGGCGATTACCCGGCGGCGCTCGATGTCGTCCGCGCGATGGCGCCGCGGTTCACCCATGGGTTTCAGGCGATGGCGGTCACCGAATATGTCGCGCGCTATGGCCTCGATGATTTCGACCGGTCGATGGACGCGCTCGCCGACCTGACGCGCTTCGGCACAGCCGAGTTTGCGATCCGCCCGTTTCTGGCGGCGGATACACCGCGTGCGCTGGCCGTCATGATGCGATGGGCCAGCAGCGAGGACGAGCATGTCCGCCGGCTCGCGAGCGAAGGCGCACGCCCGCGCCTGCCGTGGGCTGCGCGCGTCCCGGCGCTGAAGGCCGACCCGACGCTGGCGGCGCCGATCCTCGAAATGTTGAAAGCCGATCCGAGCCTGTACGTCCGTAAATCGGTCGCGAACCATCTGAACGATATCGCCAAGGATCGGCCCGACTGGCTGCTGGACCGCCTTGCCGAGTGGCCGCAGGATGACGCGCGCACCGTCTGGATCGTCCGCCACGCGCTCCGCACGCTGATCAAGAAGGGCGATCCCGCCGCGCTCGCGCTGATTGGGGTCGGCCATGGCGCGGCAGTAAGCGTGCGCGATTTCAGCATTGCCCCGCCGGCCGTCCATCTTGGCGACCGGATTGCCATAACGGCCAGCCTTGCATCGGATTCATCCGAAAATCAGCGGCTCGTGGTCGATTATCGCGTCCATTATGCGCGCGCGGGCGGCAAGAGCGCCGCCAAGGTGTTCAAGCTGAAAAGCTTCGAACTTGCGGCTGGCGAGTCCGTGCCGCTGGGCATCAGCCAGACAATCCGCGACTTTACCACCCGCCGCCATTATCCGGGGCGGCACGAGGTCGAGTTGATCGTCAACGGGCAGGTGATGGCAACCGCGGCGTTCGATATCCTGCCGGCGGACTGATCCCCGCGGGCGGCGTTGCCTATCCGGGTGGCGGCGCGGTGGCGGCCTCGGGCGGCGGGCGCCCTTCCTGAATCGTCGGACGCCCCTCCGACATCGGCAGGCGCAGGTCGATCCGGCTGCCGTTGATTTCGGTCGTGATGACCGCATCATTGCCCTCGATGCCGATGCGCGTCCGGTCGCCGATCGGGATGTCGCCGATGTCGGGAATATCGAGCGGTTCGACGGGGCCGGTCGGATCGACCACCTTCTTCGGTCGCGGCGCCGCCTTCTTGCCCGATGCCTCGGTCATGAAATCGCGCCAGATACGCGCCGGCAGCCCGCCGCCAGAAATGCCCTGCAGCGGCGTATTGTCGTCGTTGCCGATCCACACACCAACGACGAGCCCGTTGGCGTAGCCGACGAACAGCGCGTCGCGATTGTCCTGACTGGTGCCCGTCTTGCCGAAATTGGCCTGCGGCAGGCGCGCGGCGCGGCCGGTGCCGCGATTGACCGCGGCGCGCAGCATTTGTTCGATGTCCTCATGCTCGCGCGACCCGAAACTCGACGGGCCCGAGATCAGATTCTCGAACCAGCCCTTTTCGTCGGCCTCGAACGCGTGCGGCTCGACCGGATAGCTGTTCGCCGCGACCGCGGCATAAGCCGCGGTGAGTTCGAGCAAGGTCATGCTCGACGTGCCGAGCGCGAGGCTGGGGTCGCCCTTGGCCATCGGCGCGGTGACGCCGAGGTCGCGCGCCATGTCGATGACCTTGTCGTCGCCAACCTCGCGGAGCAGGCGCACCGAGGCGACATTGCTCGACGAGGCGAAGGCGTCTTCGAGGCTGATTTCCTTCGAATAGGCGCCGCCCGAATTTTTGGGGCGATAGGAGCCGGTCTCGATCGGGCTGTTGTCGATCATGTCGTCGGGGTCCCAGCCGGCGCGGAGCGCGGCGAGATAGACGAACAGCTTGAAGGTCGAGCCCGGCTGGCGCCGCGCCTGCGTCGCGCGGTTGAAGGGCGATGCGGCATAATCCTTGCCGCCGATCATCGCGACAACCTCGCCATTCGGGCGCATCGCGACGAGCGCGACCTGCGCCTTGCCCAGCCCCGCGCGTCCCGTCACGCGGCGCGCGACGCCCTGCAACCGCGCGTCGAGCGTCGTCGCGATCGTCTGGCGCGAATAGCCGACGTCGCTCAATTTGCGCGCCGCGGGCAGCGCCCAGTCAGCGAAATAGGTGCCCGTCGGCAGCGTGTTGCGGCTGCGCACGTCGATGCGCGGGGTGCGAAGCGCGCGCCGCTCCTGCTCGGTGAGATAGCCCGTCGTGACCATCGCGTTCAGCACCAGCTTCATGCGCTTTTCGGCGAGGTCGGGGTTTTTGGTCGGCGCGAGGCGCGACGGCGCCTGCACGAGCCCCGCGAGCATCGCCGCCTGCGCCGGGGTCAATTTCTCGGGCTGGCGATAGAAATAGTGGAGCGAGGCGGCGCGCAGCCCATAGGTGTTGTCGCCGAAATAGGCGTTCGACAGATAGCGTTCGAGGATCTCGTCCTTGCTCAGCCAGGCTTCGAGCCAGAAGGCGATCAGCGCCTCGCGCGCCTTGCGCCCGAGCGTGCGTTTGGGGGTGAGGAAGGTGAATTTCGCAAGCTGCTGCGTGATCGTACTGCCGCCCTGCGTCCGCCCGCCGGTGACGTTGCTCCACACGGCGCGCGCGATGCTGCGCGGGTCGACACCCCAGTGGGTGTAGAAGCGCCGGTCCTCGATCGCGAGGAAGGCGCCGGTGACGTGCTTGGGCAGGTCCGCCGCCTTCACCGGCGTGTCGACGATCGCCCCGATGCGCGCGATCGGCGTGCCGTCGGATGCGAGCAAGGTGATCTGCGGTGGTGCGATCGGTTCGAGCGATTTCGAGAGCGGTGCGGTGAGCGCGAGCCAGCCGACGAGCAGGATGAAAGCCACGCAGAAGATCGCAAAGCCGCGCGAAATGCGGCGCACCCATTTGCGCCCGCGCGTCTCGGGCACAATGGGCGGCGGCTGGGCTGCTATATCGGCGAACGGACCACCCGGCGTCACGGCGAGGGTGGGATCGGGGCCTTCGGGTTTACGGAACCATTTCATGCGCAACGCCCGTATTACAGCCCCAACACAGCATAAGCAATTGCGTTATATGGTGCGTCCGATCGGCCCTATTCCTCAAGAAGAGCAGCGACTTGACCGGCCCGCCGGGGTAAGAAAGAAAAAAGCCGCGCCCAACCGGAGAGCGATGACATGAGCCATGCAGCCACCCGCTATTGCGATCTGGTGATGAAGGGCGGCATCACAAGCGGCATCGTCTATCCCAACGCCGTCCTGGCGCTCGCGCGCGATTTCCGGTTCAAGAATATCGGCGGAACCTCGGCGGGCGCGATTGCGGCGGCGGCCACCGCAGCGGCGGCGCTGGGCGACCGCAAGCATGTCGCGTCAGGATCGACTGCCCCCTACCCCTCGACGCTCGGTTTTGCGGGTCTCGAACGCGTCGCGGCGCAGCTTTCGTCACAGGGTTTCATCTTCGGCCTGTTCCAGCCCGCACGCGGCGGGCGCAATGCCTATCGATTGATCGTTACCCTCGCCGGGAATGCGGGGGTGCTGCGCAAGGCCTTGGTGGCCGCGGTGGCGGTGGTGGCGATCGCGCCGCTCGAAGCGCTGCTTCTGCTCGGCCTGTTCCTTGCGGGCGGGTACTGGCTCGCGGGTCCGGCCGGCGTTGCCGCCGTGCTGTTGCCGTCGGCGATCTGCGCCTATCTCGGCGCCGCGATAGCCGCTGTTTTGCGCGTTGCGCGCGTCACGCGGCGCAATCTGCTCGGGCTTTGTTCGGGCCTGAGCGTGCGGAAGGATGGCAAGCCGGCGCTGACCGAATGGCTGCACGAGGTCCTGCAATCCTTGTCGGGCAAGGACATCGCCGAACCGCTGCTGTTCGACGATCTGTGGGCCGCGCCGCGTTATCCCGGCGAGCCGAGGACCGAAACGGCGATCTCGCTGCAAATGATCACGACGGGCGTCTCGCATCACGAGCCGCGGACGCTGCCCTTCACCGACGCGTCCTTCTGGTTTCTGCGCGAAGAATTCGACCTGCTGTTTCCTAAGCCGGTCGTCGATGCGATGGTGGCGATGGCGGGGGTGCCCGATCGGGTCGGGGAAAAGGATTATTACCGCCTGCCCGGCAAGGGCCGGATGCCCGTACTGGTGGCGATGCGGATGAGTCTCAGCTTCCCGCTGCTGATCAGCGCAGTGCCGCTTCACGAACCGGTCGGGAGACGATCGCTCCGCGGCGAGACCGAGGGAGACGCACTCGATGACGGCGAGGACACCAAGGAGACGACGCTAAGCCAGAGCACCGACAGCCTCGCTACCGGCGGCGAGGCGCCGCTCTCCTTGATCGAAGCTTTCCGCATCTGCTGGTTTTCCGACGGCGGCGTTTCGAGCAATTTTCCGCTCCACCTGTTCGACGCGCCGCTGCCGCGCTGGCCGACATTTGCGATCAACCTCGTCTATCCGCAAAGCAGCGACGATCCGCAGGTCGAGAATCCCGAACCCCGGAATCCGCGGGACGAGGCAGAGGCGGCCGTGTGGCTTCCGCTGCACAATAATCGCGGCTGGCAACGTAGCTATAGCTCGATCGCGCGGCCGCTCGCGCTGGCCGAGGTGTCCGGCTTTGTGTTCGGGATCATCAGCACGATGCAGAACTGGCGCGACCTGTTGCAGTCGCGCGCGCCCGGCCAACGCGACCGGATCGTCCACGTCGCGCTCGACAAGGTCGAGGGGGGCATGAACCTCGACATGTCGCAGGACATATTGGACAGCATTTCGCTGAAAGGCACGGTCGCGGGCGAACGCCTGTACCAATTCTCCTTCGACAATCATTATTGGGTGCGGTGGCGGAACGTCGCCTCGGGCCTCCAGCGCTACACGATCCGGATCGCCGCCAGCGCGAAGGTCGTTCCGCCGATCCCGGCGTATGAGGCGGCCTTTGCGACGGTCCGCACGGGAACGCCGCCGCCGGTTTCGTATAAATTCCGGTCGGCCGAAGCGCAAAACGCCGCGCAGACGCTGTTCACCGACCTGGTGGCGCGCGGCGAGGATTGGGACGACCTTGGCCCCGACCTCAGCGACGGGACGCCGCGGCCGCTCCCCCAGATGCAGATCGCGCCGATCTATTAGTTCGCGGGATCATCGCGATCCTTCTGCGGCGAGGGCTGATCGTCCTTCTTGATGAAGCTCATCTTGCCCTGCGGCTCGAGGATCGCCCACGCGACCTCGGACATCCGCCCGATCCCGGCGAGCCGCATTTCGGACAGGATCTCGTCGCGCGTCAGCCGGTCGCGCCGCAGATTTTCGGGCACGATTTCGCCGTCACGCACGATCACGCGCGGTGCGCCTTCGAGCAAGTCCTTCGCGCGCGGGAACAGATAGGCGGTCCAGCTGAGCACCAATGCCCAGAAGGCGAAGGTGCAGATCGCAAGCGTCGCGCCGGTCAGGCTGAAGTCGTTGTGCGTCACGCCCTGCTGGATCAGGTCGCCGAGCACGACGAGCACGACGAATTCGAACGGCGTCATCTGGCCGAGCTCGCGCTTGCCGAGCAGCCGGATCAGCAGGAACAGGATGAAAAACATCACCGTGGCGCGAAGCACGATATCCATCAGGGCAGCACCTTGATGCGGAGCGGCATCACGCCGATGCGCCGGCTTCCGTCAAAGACCGCGATATCGCCGCGGGTCCCCGCGAACAGCGGCGGGTTGATCTGGCCATCGATCTTGATGTGGAGGCTGTCGCCGGCGTCCAGCGGGCCATAGGAAAAATGAAAGCGGCCGTCCTTGAAACTCTCTTCGGCGGGCGCCGGGATCATCGTGTTGACGGTCATGTCGTGCCAGAGCGCGGGAGACACCGCCACCACCGCATCGCCCAGCGGAACATCGGCCGTCAAAGTGATGTCGGTTTCGAAGAACTCGCCGTTGCGAATGATCGTCGGCGTTTTCACCGTCAGGCGCGCATCGCCCAGATCGGCCGTGCGCGGCGGGCTCGGCTGCCCGCCCGCGAAGCCGAGGCCCGCCGCCAGCAACAGGCCGCCAAGGACGAGGATCGAGATCGGGCTGGCGTGCCGGTCCCACAGGCGTTGGTGCGATGGCCTGGCGTCGAGTCCTTCCAGCGCCTGCATCCGATCCTCCGGCCTGATCGCACATGCCCCGCGGCCGCAACAGCCGAGGACGCCCGCCTCATCAGAGACGGGCGCCTATTGGACGCTTGGCGCGGCAGTTCGTTCCGCCGCCGCCCTGCACTAAGCGGGCTTTTGCTCTCCGGCCGGGCCGGCATCGGCCCATCCCGCTTCGGTCGCCTCGAAGCGCGATCCGGTCTCCAGCGTACGGTGCACGGGGCAGCGATCGGCCACGCCAAGCAGTTCGGCATGCTGCGCTTCGTCGATCGCGCCCTCGATCTCGACGCGGCGACTGAAGACATCGGGTTTCTCGGCGCCCTTGTCCTTCCGGTGCGTCACGCCGGTGCGGATCCGCTCGACCGGCCATCCCTTGCGCTCGGCATAGAGACGCAGCGTCATCGTCGTACAAGCGGCGAGCGCGGCGGAGAGCAGGTTGAAGGGCGTCGGGCCCGACCCCAGACCGCCGGCGCTCTCGGGCTCGTCGGCGATGAAGGCCGCCTTCCCTGCCCGCATCGCGAGCTGGAATTTGCCCAGCCGTGTTTCCTCGGCCTCGGCATCGAACTGGCTGGCGGCGGTCGGCGGCATCGCGGGCAGGTAGCGCCCGGCCCAGGCCGAGATCATGTCGGCGGCGAAATCGGCGTCGCGCGCATTGCTGAGCAGATGATCGGCGCCGTCGAGCGAGACGAAGCTCTTGGGATGCTTGGCCGCGAGATAAAGGCTGGTGACATTCTCGATCCCGACCACCTGATCGAGCGGCGCATGGAGGAGCAGCAAGGGCCGTTTCAGCGCGGCAACGCGCGCGCCCTGATCCTGCTCGCGCAGATTTTTAACGAACTCCTTGCGGACGGTGAAGGGCCGGCTGCCAATCGCCACGACGCCGCTTCCTTCGTGCTCGATCTTCGCCAACCCTGCGGGATCGAACTGGTGGAGCGCATGTTCGACGTCGAACGGCGCGGCAATCGTCGCGACGGCGTGGATTCCGGGCAGCGACCCCGCCGCGGCCAGCACCGCCGCGCCGCCAAGGCTATGCCCCACGAGCAGCATCGGAGGCATGCCCGCGGCGGTCATCGCTTCGGCAGCGGCGACCAGGTCCTTGACATTATGGCTGAAACCCGACGATCCGAAATCGCCTTCGCTGGCGCCAAGCCCCGTGAAATCGAACCGCAGCACGCCGATGCCCGCCCCGGCCAGACGCCGCGAAATCCGCACCGCGGCCTTGTTATCCTTCCCGCAGGTGAAGCAGTGGGCGATCAATGCCCACGCCCTGGTCGATCCGACGGGCAGTTCGAGCCGGCCCGACAGGCGGTCGCCGGCGGCGTTGGGAAAGTCGAAGGGGCGCGTCGGCATCGGGGTCTCCGGTCGCTGCTGGCATGCTCGGCCCTGCGTAGCACAAAATGCCAAGAGGCAAGAGATGCGTGGCTGGGCAGTCAGTCGAGCATCTTACCCGTCCCGCTCCCTTTTTCCCGCAGGCCAATTATCCGTTCGCGAGCGTATCGCGCGCGACGCGTTGCAGCGCGGCCGCCTGCGCGTCCGAGAGCCCCAGCTCGTCGGCGCCCTTTTCCTTGGCGCCGAGCGTCGTCGGATCGATGCCCGTGATCGCACCGAAGGTCACGAGAGCCGACAGATAATAGCCCGCGACGCTCGCGTGATAATGGTCGTACGCCCACAGATCGAGCTGGCCATAACCGATGCCGTCGTAGGGATTGGGGTCGGCGACGCCGTCCGCGATCGCGCGGTTCCATGCCTGGCCGACCGGCACGATACCCGCCACGGACGGATTGGCGGATCGCGCGCGGTCGGCCGCGGCGCGGAGGTCATCGGCCATCGCCGTTACCGGCTTTCCGTACCAATGACCCCCGGACTTGTAGGTCTGATCGGCGCGCGTCCATGCCGCGGCGAGGCGGATATCGACTGCGGGATTGCGCGCCTTGAACAACGCGGCGAGCCGTCCGACATTGCGCATATAGTCCGCGGGATCGCCGGGCTTGGCGCGGTCGAGCGTGCTGAATTCCTGCAGCACGACGATGTCCCACGACCGGTCGAAAAGCTGACGCCGTTCGTCATAGTGGAAGCCCAGCGACTTGCCGCCCTGCGTTTCGAGGCTGACGCGGTAGTCAAGCCCCGCCTGCTCGGCGAACAGCTTGAACAGCGCGGGCACGCCGCCATAACCCGCGTTGTTGAGGTCGGTGACCGACCCCGCGCGCCAGTTGCGCGCCGCCGAGTGCGCGCCCTGCGTAAAGCTGTTGCCGATGAACAGGATCGTCTTCGGCGCCGCCTTTGTTGGGGCGGAGGAAGTCGCGCCGGCGGCGGTCGGCGCGGGCGCGCTCTCCTTTGCCGTTGCCGCCGGCGCGACGGCGAGCGCGGCAGCGCCGATCAAAAACCAGATGCCGTGCCCGTATTTCATATCAGAACTCCGTGGTGACCGAGGTGTACCAATAGCGGCCATAGGGGCTGTAGAGCGACCCCAGATAGCCCTCGGACGAAAGTGGCGGCTTTTCGTTCGTGATGTTGCGTACCCCGACGCGCCAGCGCATGTCGCCGCCAAGGCCGCCTGCATCCTTGATGCGCACCTGCGCATAGAGATTGCCGGTCAGCTGCGACTTGACGCGCCACGGGTTGCCGTCGGCATCGACGAACCCGGTTTCGTCGACCGCACCGGTGTAGCGCGCGAACGCGCCGACCTGGAACTGTCCGAGCGACCATGTGAGCGAGGCGGTGCCGCGCCATTTCGGACGGCCGTTGGCCTCGATCAGATTCTGGGTCTCGGGCAGCGGCGTCGCGGCGTTGATGTCGCCGGCTTCGCGCGCGGCGACAAGCTGATCGACCGCGTCGCCCGGCGCACGCGAGAATTTGAGCAACCGCGTCGCGTTGACCGAGAAATCGAACTTGCCGACATCGGTCTTCGGCGATTGCCAGTAAAAGGCGAAATCGAGCCCGCGGACGGTCTGCGGCTGCAGGTTGATGAACTGGTCGCGCACCGTCGTGATCCGTCCGACCGGCGTGATGCCCGTTCCCGCGAAATTGGCGATATCGTCGGCGTTGGCGGCATCGCGGATGACATTGGGGTTCGACGATCCCTGCAAGCGCAGCAGATAGTCGAGCGCCACCGCGGTGTCGTTGCCGAGGATGCCGACGATACCCTTTTGCTTGATCGACCAATAGTCGACGGTGAAGGTCATGCGCCCGAGATCGGCCGGAATGAAGGTCGGCTCGAACACCGCACCGAGGTTATAGTTGCTACTCTTTTCGGGCTTCAGATCGGGATTGCCCGAAACGCGGCGCGAATAGCCGACATTGTTCCCGCACTGGGTGAAATTGGCGATCCGGCCCGCACGCAGGTCCACCTCGCAGCGCAGGAAATCCTGACTGGTCGCAAGGCGCGCATATTCGACCGCGTTGACCTGTTCGAGGTTCGGCGCACGGAACCCCTGCGAAAAGGAACCGCGCAGGCGGAACCCGTCGACGACATCCCATGCGGCGGCGATCTTCGGCCGCGCGACGCTGCCGAAATCGCTATAATGTTCGTAGCGCCCCGCAAGCTGTACGTCGAAGCGGCGGACGAGCGGGATGTTCATCTCTTCCGAGATGAGCGGGACCGCGAGTTCGGCATAGCCGGCCGCGACCGTCCTTTTGCCATAGGTGTCGGGATTGTCGCTGACCGCTGCGGCGTCGCTGATCGTCACCGCGCCCGACACGGCATCGACGAAGGGGCTCGATCCGTCGACGGCGGAATCGCGATCGTCGCGCTGCGTCTCGCGTCGCACTTCGAGGCCGAAGGCGACGCCGACGTCGCCGCCGGGCAAGGCGAAGAGGTCGGCGCGCGACGCGCGGAAGTCGCCCATCGTCAGCGTGGTTTTCGAGGCGCGCCGAAGCTGGAAGGTGATCGCGTCGATCGCCGCCTGCGAGCTGGGGGTGCAGTCGCCCGAGCTGAGGCTGTCGATGCAGCCGCCGTTGAACGGGTTATACGCGTCGGGGGTCGCGAGCGCGAGGCTCCGCTGGAGCGCCGAGCTGCGCACCGCGAGGCTGCTGTCGACCGCCGAAGCTTCGGAATAGACGAAGGCGCTGTCCCATTTGAAGCCCGCGGTCTCGCCGCGGACGCCGATCAGACCGCGCAGCTGCTCGCCGGAAACTTTCACCGCCTGCGGCCCGGTATCGACGAAGCGATAGGTGGTGAGCAGCACCGGCAGGCCCGCCGCGGGTACGTTGAAGAGCCCCGGAATGCGGTTCGGATTGGGCTGGCCATTGATCGTCGTCGCGCCGAACGGGTTGTAATAGTTGCTCGCCGGAATCCAGATCTGGTTGAGGTTGATCACCGGCGGCTGGATGCGCGTCGTGTTCGAGCGGTAATAGCCGAACTCGCCGAACAAAGTCAGGTCGTCGGTCAGGTCGTAATGGCCGTTGATGAAGGCGTTATAGCGCTTCACGCTCGGCATCACCGTCGTTCCGACCGCCGTGTCGTAGCGCAGATCACGGAACGCATTGTTCGTCGCGAGCGCGGTGTTCACGAGGCAGAGGTCGGCGGTCAGCGCCTGCGTGCATCCGCCGAGACGCGTCGGGCGGACGGTGAAGGAACCCGCCGCGGTGGTGAGGTTCGTCGTGCCGCGCCGCGGTCGGCCGCCGGTGACCGGCACCTGCAGCGCCGGCCATGCCCCGCGCGTCGCGCGCGCGTCGGGGGTGGTCGAGTCGGCGAATCCCGGATAGTCGGCGAACAGCGGACGGAGGTTGGCCGAGGCGGTGAAATCCTGATCCTCCGCACGCAGCGCCGAGCGGTCGGTATATTCGAACGAGAGGGTGATATTGCCGCGGTCGAAGCTCTTGCCGGCAAGGATATTGCCCTGGAATTCGCGCAGGTGCGTGCCTTCGGCGCCGCCATATTGCGCCTGCATCCTCAGCCCGTCGTAATTGTCCTTGAGCACGGTGTTGACGACGCCCGCGACGGCATCCGAGCCGTAGAGCGCGGCGGCGCCATCGAGCAGAACTTCGAGCCGCTGCAGCCCCGTCGTCGGGATCGCGTTCGAGTTATAGCTGAGCACGGGCACGGTGCCGGTGTCCGACAGGCCCTGGCTCGCAGGGTGGGTGACGATGCGGCGGCCGTTGAGCAGCACCAGCGTGTTGCCAACCCCTAGCGAGCGGAGGTTGACCGAACCGACGTCGCCGCGCGCGGCATTGCTGGTCTGCGCATTGTTGCCGGGGTTGAAGCTGACGTCGCCCATCTGCGGGATGTTGCGGATCAGCTCGTCGCCGCTGACCGCACCGATCGCATCGAGCTTGTCCTGATTGACCACGACCACCGGTAGCGCCTCGGTAACGCGCGCGCCCTCGATGCGCGTGCCGACGACAACGATATCGCCGGCGGTTTCGCCATCGGGTTGCGGCTCATTGGCATCGGCGGCTTCGGCGGCCGGACCGGTTTCGGCCGTCTGCGCCTGCGCGGGTGCGCTCGCGAGAAGGCAGATCGCCGTGCTCGCCAGAAGCATTGTTCCAAAACTGCGCCTCATCATCATTCTCCCCAATTTTATTGTTTGAATTTTTGTGTCTTGTTGGTCTCAATCGCTGTCGGTCTCGACCGGCGCCGCCGCTAGCGGTGCGGGCTCGCCGCTGAGCGCGCGGTTCAGCGCATCGCGGTCGAGCGCATTTTCCCACATCGCGACGACGATCGCGGCGAGCGCGTTGCCGATGAAATTGGTCAGCGCGCGGCACTCGCTCATGAAGCGGTCGATGCCGAGGATCAGCGCAAGCCCCGCGACGGGCACGGTCGGCACCGCGGTCAGCGTCGCGGCAAGCGTGATGAAGCCCGCGCCGGTAACCCCCGCCGCCCCCTTCGAACTCACCATCGCGACGAGCAGCAGCGCGACCTGGTCGCCGAGGCTGAGGTCGATACCCGTCGCCTGCGCGACGAACAGCGCCGCGAGCGTCATGTAGATATTCGTGCCGTCGAGGTTGAAGCTGTAGCCCGTGGGCACGACCATGCCGACGACGGATTTGGCGCAGCCCGCTTTCTCGAGCTTTTCCATCAGGCTCGGCAGCGCCGCCTCGGACGACGAGGTGCCGAGCACGAGCAATAGCTCGGCCTTGAGATAGGCGATCAGCCGGAAGATCGAAAAGCCGCAGAGCCGCGCCATCCCGCCGAGGACAACGACCACGAACAGGATCGAGGTCAGATAGAAGGTCGCGATCAGCGCGCCGAGATTGACGAGCGATTCGACGCCATATTCGCCGATGGTGAAAGCCATCGCACCGAACGCGCCGATCGGCGCGAAGCGCATCAGCATGCCGACGAGGGTGAAGAAGATGCTCGAAAGCTTTTCGAGCATGCCGAGCACCTGCGCGCCGGCGGCGCCCGTGTGCGACAGCGCGATGCCGAACAGGATCGCCGCGAACAGCGCCTGCAGGATCGAACCCGAGGTCAGCGCCGAGACGAAGGTCGTGGGGATGATCGCGAGCAGGAAACCGACGAGCGAGGTGTCGTGCGCCTTCGCATCATATTCGGCGATCTTGGCAACGGCGTTCGGATCGAGGGTGCTCGGGTCGATATTCATGCCCGCGCCGGGTTGCACCACATTGGCGACGATCAGTCCGATGATCAGCGCGAGCGTCGAGAAGAAGAGGAAATAGGCGAAGGTTTTCGCCGTCAGGCGGCCGAGCGTCTTGCCGCTGCCGACCGATGCGATGCCGGTCGAAACGGTCAGGAAGATCACCGGCGCGATGATCATCTTGACGAGGTCGATGAAACCCTTGCCGAGCGGCTGGAGCTGGACGCCGACGTCGGGCCAGAAATGGCCGAGCAGCACGCCGCCGGCGATCGCCGCGAGCACCTGCACATAAAGATGCGACCACCACGGCCCGGACTTGGCCGGCACGTGCACCGCATTCATGTCGATCGTGGCTGCCACCAGCCTCTCCCCATATTTTGCGTCCGGCTCGACGCGAACCGGGGTGTTTCCCGGCCGATGTCTAAAAATAGGGGCGGGAAGGAATCATCGTCAAACGCCGCAGGATATCCAATCAACCTATTGTTATTATTTGAATATGATGGGCACAGCGCTCCACATAAGTTCAAGTTTGTGCGAAATGCCGCATACGATCCCGAACATTTGTGCAATAATCCGCACATGCCCTCGCGTAGCGATTCGTCCCCAATCGGTCCCCACGGCAACCGCCGGCGCCTGTTCGTCGCGGTGGCGGCGGGGCTGGCTATCCTGCTCGTCGCGGCGTTCGGCCTCGCGCAATGGGCCGCGGGACGCGCGGGTGCGCAGGCCGACGTCGAGGCGCGGCAGAATGCGCGCGCGCATGCGAGCCTGCTCGAAAGCGAGCTGCAGAAATTCCGCCTGCTGCCACGCGTGCTCACCGAATTCCCCGACGTCCGCGCCGCGCTCGCCGACAAGAGCGACGCCGCTTCGCGCCGGCTCGACCGCGAACTCGAACAGCTCGCGGCGCGCACCGACGCCACGGTGATCTATGTGATCGATGCGGGCGGGACGACGATCGCGGCGAGCAACTGGCGCGCGCCGACGAGCTTCGTCGGCGAGAATTACCGCTTTCGCCCCTATTTTCAGGGCGCGATGCGGAGCGGAGAGGCCGAGCTGTTCGCTCTGGGCACGGTCAGCGGTCGCCCCGGGCTCTACCTCGCGCGGCGCGTCGATGTGGGCGGGCGCCAGCTTGGCGTGATCGTGCTCAAGGTCGAGTTCGACAAGCTCGAAAGCCGCTGGGCCGATTCCGCCGCGGCGACACTCGTCACCGATGCGGCGGGGATCGTCGTGATGAGCAGCGAGCCGCGCTGGCGCTTCCGCTCCTTCGCCCCCATTTCGGCCGCGACGCAGCAGCGGCTTCGCGCGACGCGCAGCTATGGCGATGCGCGGCTCGATCCCTTGCCGGTCAGCCGCACCGGGGACGGCATCCGCGTCGGGGGAGACCTGTTCCGCGAAGCCAACGAGCGCGTCTCTTTCCCCGGCGGCACGCTCCGCCTGCTCCAGCCCGCCGAGCCTGCACGCGCCAGCGCCAATGCGACCGCGCGCGTGGCTTTCCTGGTCCTGCTGATCCTTGTCGGCGCGGCGATCATCACGCTGCTCCGCATCGTCGAGCGGCAAACGCTGCGCCAGGCCGCGCACGAGGCGCTAGAACGCGAAGTCGCCGCGCGCACGCGCGACCTGCGCACCGCGAACGACGAATTGCGCCTTGCATCCGACCGGCAGACCGAAACCGATCGCCGCTATCGCGCCGCACGCGAGGAACTGGCGCAGGCGAGCCGCCTCGGGTCGATCGGCCAGATCACCGCGGGCGTCGCGCACGAGATCAACCAGCCGATCGCCGCGATCCGCACCTTTGCCGAAAACAGCCTGCGTTATCTGGAGCGCGCGCAGCCCGACAAGGCGCGCGGCAACCTCGACACGATCGTCGAACTCACCGCACGCGTCGGCGCGATCACCAACGAATTGCGCAATTTCGCGCGCCGCAAACCCACCCCGCTGGGCCCCGTGGCGGTGCAATCGGCGGTCGACGGCACGCTGCTCCTGATCGGCGACCGGCTGCGCGCGCAGGGTATCGCGCTCGACGTCGGAATCGAAAATCCCGCGGCGGCAGTGCATGCCGACCGCGTCCGGCTCGAACAGGTGCTCGTCAACCTGCTGCAAAATGCCGTCGACGCGGTGCATGGCGCGAAAGATGCGCGCATCGCGCTCCGAGCGCACGGCAGCGACCCGGTCCATATCGACATCTGTGACAACGGCCCCGGCGTTCCGGCCGAGCTGTTGCCGCAGCTCTTCACCCCCTTCGTCACCGGCCGTCCCGACGGGCTCGGGCTGGGACTCGCGATCGCGAGCGATATCATGGCCGAATTCGGCGGCACGCTGACCCTGATCCCCTCGCCGCTTGGCGGCGCAGGGTTTCGCCTGACCTTGAGGCCGGCATGAGCTTCTTCACCGGCGAGCAGACGATCTTCTTCGTCGACGACGATGCCGCATTGCGCGAGGCGAATGTCCAGACGCTCGACATCGCGGGGCTGGCGGTCGAGGCATTCCCCGATGCGCAGAGCGTGTTGCCGCGCATCGAAGCGGGCTTCTCTGGGATCGTCGTGACCGACATTCGCATGCCCGGGATGGACGGGCTGGAACTGCGCACCGCGATCCACGCGATCGATCCCGACATCCCCGTCATCCTGATCACCGGCCACGCCGATGTCGCGATGGCGGTGCGCGCGCTCCACGACGGCGCCTTCGACTTCCTCGCCAAGCCCTTTGCCGCCGATCACCTCGTCGGCATCGCGCGGCGGGCGCTCGCGCACCGCGCGCTGATCCTCGACAACCGGCGGCTGAGCGCGGCGGCGGCGGCGATCGACAGCCCGCTGATCGGCGAAAGCCCGGCGATGGTCCGGCTGCGCGAGACGATTACGCAGCTCGCGCAAGCCGATATCGATGTGCTGATCGAAGGCGAGACCGGAACGGGCAAGGAACTCGTCGCGCATATGCTCCACCGCCAGAGCCGGCGGAGCCCGGCCTCATTGGTCGCGGTGAACTGCGCGGCGCTGCCGCACGAGCTGGCCGAGGCCGAGCTGTTCGGCAGCGATCTGACCGACCGTGTGACGGGCAAGCTCGGTCAGGCAGGGCGCATTCGTAGCGCGCATCGCGGCACATTATTCCTCGACGAGATCGACACGATGCATCCGTCGGTGCAGGCGAAGCTGCTGCGGGTGATCGAGGAGCGCGAGGTCCAGCCGATCGGCGCCAGCGCGCCCGAGCCCGTCGACCTGCGCGTCGTCGCGGCGACCAAGACCGACCTGATGGATGCGGTGCGCAGCGGTAACTTCCGCGAGGATCTTTATTACCGTCTGCACGTCGTGAAGCTGCGCATCCCGCCGCTGCGCGAACGGCGATCGGACATTCCGCAGACCTTCGCCTTCTTCCTCGACGAGGCTGCGGCGAAGATGGGGATGGCGGGGTTCCGGATCGACGACGGCATTCGCCGCCACCTTGTCGAGCATGACTGGCCGGGCAATGTCCGCGAGCTCAAGAATTTCGCCTATAGCGTCGTGCTCGACCTGCCGTCCGACCCCGGCCTGTCGGCGATGCCCGCCGACGCCCCGCTCGCCGAGCGCGTGCGCCGGTTCGAGGCGACGATCATCCACGACACGATGGCACAGACGCGCGGCAATATCGCCGAAACGATGGCGCGGCTCGGGCTCCCGCGAAAGACGCTCTACGACAAGATGCAGAAGCTCGGGATCGATCCCAAAAGCTTCCGCCCCTAGTTTGCTGCCGGCTTCCCCTGCGCCGCGAGGATACGCAGGATATTGCCGCTCCACATCTTCTCTATATCGGCGTCCGAATAGCCCGCGGCCTTCAGCCGCTCGGTGACCTTGGGCAGCGCCGAAATATCCTCGATGCCCGGCAGCCCGCCGCCGCCGTCCCAGTCGGCGCCGAAGCAGATATGGTCGACGCCGCCGACCTCGATCGCGCGCAGCACCATCTTCATATAGGCATCGAAATCGGCCGCCCAGAGCTTCTCGGTCTTGTCGAGTTCGCGCCATTGGCGGTTGAGATCGACCTGCTCGGCGGGGGTGATCTGGCCGATCCGCTCATATTTGCCGAACAGTTCGGCGCGCGCCGGCGACATGTTCATTTCCGACATGAAGATCGTCGAAATGCACATCGCGCCGCCCTTCGCCGCGAGCGCCTTCAATCGTCCCTCGTCGAGATTGCGCGGATGGTCGTAGGCCGAGCGCAGGCTCGAATGCGAGAGCAGGATCGGATATTTGGACAGCGCGAGGATCTGGTCGAACGCCGCATCGGACGAATGGCTCGCATCGATCACGATGCCGAGGCGGTTCATCTCGGCGACCCATTGCTTGCCGAGCGGGCTCAGCCCCTTCCAGCGTCCCTCGCCCGTCGCGCTGTCGGCGAACTGATTGTCCTTCGAATGCACCGGCCCCGCGAGGCGTAGTCCCTTGTTGTAGAATTCCTGCAGCAGCGACAGATCCTCGCCGAGCGGATAGCTGTTCTCCATCGACTTGAAGGCGATCAGCTTGCCTTCCTTGTTCAGCCGCACCGCATCGGCCGCCGTCAGCGCGGGCGCGATCGCATCAGGATATTTCGCAATGGTGCGATCGATCAGGTCCGACCGCTTCCGCGCAAACGCGAGCGCATCGGCATAGCCCTTCGGCGTCAGCGGCCCCTGGTCGGTGTAGATGGCGAAGAAGCCGCCATCGAGATTGCCGTCTTTCATCCGCGGAATGTCGAGCTGCGCCATGTCTTCGGCGAGTGCGTGACGGTCGGCGAAACTCCAGCCCGCGCGCTCGAAATGAAGCGGCGTGTCGAGGTGGGTGTCGAGCACGAGCATGCGGCTATGCAGCGGCGCTTCGGGTGTCTTTGGTTTGTCGCCGCCCGGCGAGCAGGCGGTGAGCGCGGTTGCGGTCAGCAGGATGGCGAAACGCTTCACTTCTTGTCCTCCACGGGTTTCAGATCGAGATCGTGATAGTCCCAGCTGAAGTCGGCGATCTTGCTCACCGCCTTCATCGTCACGCCGGTAATCTTGCCTTCGGCGTCGAGCGCGAAGGTCACATAGGCGGGCTCGATCGCGGGGTCGTCGAAATCGGTGACGAAGCTGTCATATTGCCAATGCTTGAGCCGCCCGGCCATCCGCGGTGTCGAGGTGAAATCGATCGTGAGACCTTTCGCACCCGATCCGACGACAATGTCGCCATACCAGGGGTCGCGGTAACGCCCGGCGTAGCCCGCGAGCGCGAGCGACGGGCCCGACTTCGCGGGCGACGCCTTGGACTGTTTCAGAAACTCGACCCCGCCCGCGAGCCGCGACTGATACCAATCCTCCCATTTCTGGGTCCAGCCATAATCCGGCTGATCGAGATAATGGTCGAGCAAATCATAGGTGAGGCCGAGCAGCATGCCGCTGTCCTCGCTGTTCATCATGATCGCGAAGCCGACATTTTTGTCGGGGATCATCACGACACGCGTGATCGAACCGAAGACCCCGCCGCCATGCTGGATGATGCGGTGACCGCGATAATCCTGAACCTGCCAGCCGAGCGCATAGGCTTGCTGCGTGGGCTGCGCGGGCTTGAGCTGCTCGGGAAGCGGACTGATCGGCATCGGGGTCACCGGCGCCCACATTTCGGCCGCCTGCTTTTCGCTGAACAGGCGTTTGCCGTTCGGCAGCGCGCCATGCGCGAGCTGGATCTTGAGCCACGCCGCCATGTCGTCGGCGCTGAGCGCAAGCCCGCCCGCAGGCGCCCCGTTGCGGCCGAGTTCGTCGCGCTCGTTGAGCGCCGCCTGCGGACCGAGACCGCGCAGCGCGCCCGACAACCGCGCGTGCGGCCAGCTACGGTTCGGTATGCGGAAACGGTCTTCGCTGTCGCTCGTCGCATTCTTCATGCCGCCCGCACGCAGCACGCGCGCGCGGATGAAGTCCTCCCACGTCTGCCCGGTGACTTCCTCGATCAGCTGGCCGGCGACGGCATAGAGGATATTGTCATAGGCATAGGCCGAGCGGAAACTCGTCTGCGGCTTGAGATAAGCGACGCGCTCGACGGTCTGCTTGCGCGTGAGGTGCGTGCGCGGCACGAACATCAGGTCGCCCTGCCCAAGCCCGAGCCCGCTGCGGTGGACGAGCAGGTCGCGGATCGTGATTTCGCGCGTAACCCACGCGTCATACATGCGGAACCACGGCATATGCTTGATGACGGGATCGTCCCACGCGATCTTGCCTTCGTCGACGAGGATCGCGAGCGCGGCGGCGGTCATCGCCTTGCCGGTCGAGCCGGTCTGAAAGATCGTCTGCTCATCGACCGGCGCGCGTTCGCCGATCTTGCGCACGCCCCAGCCGCGCGAGAGGGTGGTCTTGCCGTCCTCGACAATCGCGATCGAGACGCCCGCGGCGCCGACCTTCTTGCGCAGCACCTCGACGCTTTCGCCGATATCGGCGGGCGGTTCGGCCCATGCGGGCACGGCGACCGACAGCATCAGCGACAGGGCAAGCAGGCGTTTCATGGCAAAGCCTCCATATGGGGAGCGGTGGACGGACGCAGCAGGCGCCACGTCCCGATGGTGATAAGCGGCAGGACGAACACGCCAAGGAACAGCCAGGCGAGGAAGCGGTATCCGCTCGCGATCAGGTCGACGAGGCCGATCTCGCCCGCGACGAACATGCAGCCGGTGAGGATCACCGCGCCGATGACCGCGCGCGCGGCGGGGGTGAGCGGCGGCCGGCCGCGGCTTTCGACCGCGCCCGAGATACGCTCGTTGATCGCATGGACCGACCCCGCACCGCTTTCGAGCAGCGCGGCAAAGATCATCACCTGAAACAGGACATGGAAACCCGGCACCGTCATCTGGCGGAGCAGGAAGTCCGACGGCAAGGTCTCGTCGCCGATCGCGGGATAGAAGGCCATCATCGCGACGAAGAAGAGGATCGCCGGAAGCATCGACAGCGGCCCCGCGATCAGCCCGGCGACGACGGCATCGCGCTGGTTCCGGAGGTGGCGCAGCACCGGCAGGATCACCACCGCGCCGACGATATTATAGCTGGCATAGGTGAGCCCGCCCGCCATCCAGTTGCCCGACGGCGGCGGCGCGTTCGCGAAGCCCTGCCCGATCAGCCCGCCAAAGCTGGCGAGCGCGAGGATCAGGAACAGCCCGTAGACCGCGTAGAGCAGGATCGAGACATATTTGAACATCTGCTCGACCGCGCCGGTGCCCCATGCGGTGACCGCGACGATCGATACCGCGAGCAGCACGACGCCCGCGAGTTCGGGCCAGCCGAAGGTCGCGGCGCCGATCGCGCCTGCCGCGGCGCCGAACACCGCGAGGATCAGGACGACGAAGATGATATAGGCGACCTCGAACGCGACCCATGCGGGGCCGAGAAGCCCTTTGAAAAAGCTGCGATAATCATAGGCGCCGAGTTTGAGCGCGAGCGCGAAGGTCAGCGCCGCGACGACGCTCCAGATCAGCGTCGCGAGCAGCATTGCGGACAGCCCGCCCCACGGCCCCGACGGCACGAAATATTCCGCCAGCTCGCGCCCCGTCGCGTAGCCGCCGCCGATGATGACGGCCTTCAGCGCAAATCCGGGCAGCAGGTAGCGCTGGAACCAGCTCGACCCGCTGCCCGTCTCGCCCACACTCACGCGAGAATGCTTTCGACGAGCGCGTCGAAACCTGCGCCGCCGCGGATCGGATCGGCGACCGGAAGTCCCAGCCGATGCCGTTCGGCCGCCATCAGCGCCTCGGCTTCGTCCGCGTCATAGCTCGACGTGTTGAAGCTCACGCCGCCGCAGCGGATCGCGGGATTGGTCCGGCTGCCGAGGCGGATCGTCATGTCGATGACCTCCTCGACCGAGGGCAAGGCAAAGCTTTCCATGCCGAGGATCACCTTGCGCGTCGGGTCGTGGCAGACGACGAACACATCGGGCTGGCTGCCGTGGAGCAGGCCGAGCGACACCGGGGCGTAGGCGGGGTTGAAGATCGACCCCTGCCCCTCGATCACGTCCCAATGGTCCGCGGGCGCGTCGGGGCTGAGCATTTCGGCCGCTCCCGCCTCGAAGTCCGAGATCACGGCATCCATCGGCATGCCGCCGCCCGCGATCATGATGCCCGTCTGGCCGGTCGCGCGAAAATCGGCATCGAGGCCGCGCGCCACAAAAGCGCGGTGCAGCGCGAGCGCGGTATATTTCTTGCCGAGCGCGCAGTCGGTGCCGACGGTCAGCAGCCGCTTGCCGGTCCGCTTGCGTCCCGTCCCGACGGGGATTGCGGGCGGCGGCGTGCGGATGTCGATGAGCCGCTGCCCCGTGCGCGCAGCCGCCTCGACAAGCACGGGAACGCTCGTCAGCTTGGTGTGGAGGCCGCTGATGATATCGAGCCCCGCCTCCATCGCCTCGACGAGCACCGCGACCCATGCCGCGCCGATGATACCGCCCTGATTGGCGACGCCGATCACCAGCGAGCGCGCGCCTGCTGCCCGCGCGTCGGCGGGCGACAGGCGCGGCAGGCCGGTCGAAACGGTGCACCCGCCGATCGCCCATTCGCCCGTGCAGCGATCGCCCGCCCAGTCGGCTAGCCCGAAAGCAGTCTTGGCATAGGCCGCATTGGTCGTGTCGCCGAGGAACAGCAGATAGGGCTGCGGCAGGGTCAGGCTGCCCTCCAGCCTGCCGATAGGCGCGTTCATCGTGTCCAACTCCAATTCGCTCAGAAAGCCATGTCGAGCGCAACGCCGATCGTCCGCGGCTGTAGCGGCGAGATCGCAAGGAAGCTCGGCCGGTTGAGCCCGTCGGCGAGCGTCGAACGCGCCATCTCACCCTTGTTGTCGAACAGGTTGCGCGCATAGGCGCGCACTGTCCAGTGATCGCCCAGGGTCACCGAGGCGTTGAGGTCAACCGACGTATAGGCTTTGGCGCGCGCGACAAGCGGATCGCTCTCGACCAGCGACAGGCGGTTGCCCGCGTGGCGAATGCCGGCCCCGAAGCTGCCTTTGTTGCCGCCGCCGAGTTCGAACTCATAATCGGCGCGCAGCGCGCCGCTGAACTTCGGCACCGCGGGCAGGCGGTCGCCCTTGACGCCGCTGATGTCGGGGACATCCTCGCTGAGCGTCGCGTCGGTATAGCTGCCCGTCGCGCTGATCGTCAGGCCCGGCGCGGGGCGCAGCGCCAGGCTGCCTTCGAAACCCTTGCTCGTCGCCTTGCCGCCGTTCGCGCCGCCCGACACGCCGCCGAACGCGCGCGTGACCTGGATATCGGTCCAGTCCATCCAGAAGAAGGCGGCGTCGACGGTGAGCATCCGGTCGGCGAAATCGGCCTTCAAGCCGACCTCATAGTTGGTCATGCGATCGGCATCGACGCTCGGCGGCACATTGGGGACGATGACGTTCGGGCCGCCGGGACGATAACCCGTCGCGACGCGGGCATAGAGCATCGCATCCTCGTTGATGTGGAATTGCGGGCTGACCGAGAAGGTCCAGACGCTTTCGGCGGACTCGCCCGGATCATTGGCGGTCGGGACGATCGCACCCGAACTGATCTGGGTGAAAGTCTGTTCGTTGCGCGCCCAGCGGAGGCCGCCCGTGACCTCGAACTGCTCGGTCAATTTGAAGGTGGCGTTGGCGAAGACCGCATATTCCTTGTAGGTCGCGGGCAGTCCGACGATCGCCAGCGGATCGAGCGGCACGATCGGGTTTCCGGCCATGTCGAACGAGCGGACGAGCTGCGCGTTGCTCGTCTCCTCGTCGGTAAAGAAGCCGCCGATCAGCCATTCGAAACGCCCGCCGCTCGGCGAGGCGAGCCGCACTTCCTGCGTCCATTTCTTGAGTCCGAGGTCGAGCGAGAAAGGCGTGATGCCCGGCGGAATCGCGCCATTGGTGAGCAATGGGAAGAGCACGCCGAATGCATAGCTTGCGTCCTGCACCTGCGCGCTTTGCGTCTTGCTGTACGTCGTTGCCGAGGTCAGCGTCGCGGCGCCGAAATCATAGTCGATCGTCGCCGAATAATAGTCGAGATCGATGTCGTAGGATTCGGGCACATAATTATTGTACGAGTGGCCGTTGCCGAGCCGCTTGCCCGTGAGATCGGCGGCGTAAATGCCGTTACCGTCGGAATCGAGCGACTGCCAGATACCGGCAAGCTTGACGCTTAGTTCGGGGGTCGGGGTCCACAGCAGCGCGGCGCGGCCGCCGCGCTGTTCATAGTCGTTCTGGTCCTTGATCCCCGCATTGTTGACGCTGTCGACCCAGCCCGGCGTCTTGCGCCACGCAAAGCTGCCCGAAATCGCGAGCGTGTCGGTTGCGATCGGCGCGTTGACATATACCTGCCCGCCCCAGCCAAGGCTGCCCGCATCCTTGATCGTGAAGCCTTCGACGCCCGCGCGGACCTTGAACTCGCGCGTGTCGGGCTGGACGGTCACATATTTGACGAGGCCGCCGATCGAGCTCGCGCCATATAGCGTGCCCTGCGGCCCTTTGAGCACCTCGATCCGTTCGAGGTCATAGGGCATCAGGTCGATCGTGAACTGCCCGGCGCGATTATAGATCGCGCTCGACCCCACGGGCGCGTCGTCGAGATAGATGCCGACCGTCTGGGCCGAATTGAGCGGCGCGACGCCGCGCAGCGTGATCGTGGTCTGCCCCGGCGTGCCGCCATTGCTGACGTTCATGCCCGGAACATAGCCCGCATAATCGACGAGCGAGGCCGAGCCCTGTTCCTGCAGCGCCTCGCCGCTGACGACGGCGATCGAGATCGGCACATCCTGTACATTCTGCGTGCGCTTCTGTGCGGTCACGACGATTTCGCCGCTCGCCTCGACGGCGGCAGCGTCCTGCGCCTGCGCCGGCATAGCGGCGACGACCGCGGCGATGCTTGCTGCAATAAAGAGTCCCTGTTTCATCGTCTTACCCCCAGACTTGGGCCAGCAGGCGGCGGAAATTGCCACCGAGCACGGCCCGGATGTTTTCGTTGGAATAGCCCCGTCGAATGAGTTCTTCGGTGAGATCGAAGGTCTTGAGCGGATGGTCGAAGCCGTCGATGTCGATCTTGTCGCGAAATGCGTAGCTGCCCTTGTAGCTGTTCTTGAGCGCGGCATATTCGTCGGGCTTCATATCGTCATAGCCGTGCAGGTCGGCGTCGGACCCGATGCCGACATGGTCGATGCCGACCAGCTTGGCGACATGGTCGATATGGTCGGCCATATGTCCGACGTTGGTCGGATCGCTCGTGCGAACGAACATGCGCACCCCGGTGATCCCCATCACCCCGCCCTTCGCCGCGAGCGCCTTGATCGCCGCGTCGGTCTTGACGCGTGGATGATCGACCAGCGCGCGGGCGTTGCTGTGCGTGATCGCGATCGGTCCCTTGGCGATGTCGATGGCGTCCAATGTGGTCTTGTCGCCGCAGTGCGAGACATCGACGAGCATGCGCTGCTTTTCCATCTCGGCGATGATCGCGGCGCCATAATCGCTGACGCCGCCGTCGACGCGCTCGGTGCTGCCCGATCCGATGCGATTCTGGCTGTTATAGGTGAGCTGCGCGCAGCGCAGGCCAAGCCGGCGGAACAGCGCGACATCGGCGACCCGCTCGAAATGTTCGGCATTCTGGATACCCATGATGACCGCGCATTTCTTGTCTGCCTTGGCGCGGTCGAGATCGGCGACCGTGTCGACGAGCGTGAAGACATGACTATTGCGCCCGGCAAAGCCCTGCCAGCCGGCGAGGAATTCGAGCGCCTGCGCCTTCGCGTCAGGACCGCCGAGGCCGTATGCGTTGTGAAAGCCGGTGATCCCCGATGCCCGGAACTCGGCCGCTTCGGCGTCGGTCAGCCGGTGCGCGACATAATTCTCGTCGAGCGTGATCTTGAGCGGCGCGAGCATGTCGATGACGAGCGACGAGGCGACCAGATCGACCGCGCGGCGCGAGTAGCTCTTCTCCGGCGCTGCGGCAAAGGCATAGGCGCCCTTGTTGATCATCGGCGCCGACACAGCGACACCCACCACGCCCGCGAGTGCCGCGCGGCGCGTAATCTGGAACGACGCCGTCATCCCAACCTCCCTCTTTTATAGTTTCAATTTATACTATTGTCCTAATCAGAAAATTGTCAACCGGTTTAGGACACAAATTTGTCATTATCCCCAAATTCCGGCCGGGCAATGGATCATGCCATCGCGATAGCTGACGCCCGGATCGCGATCGCGCGCAAGGAAGGTCGGCCCGTCGAGGTCGACGATGTCGCAAAGCTGACCGACGAGATAGGATGGCGCCATCGACAGGCTGGTGCCCATCATATTGCCGACCATGACGTCGAGGCCGAGCTTCTTCGCCTGCCGCGCGATCGCCAGCCCCTCGGTCAGCCCGCCGCATTTATCGAGCTTGATATTCACGACGTCGAAGCGGCCGACGAGCGACGCGGTGTCGGCGAGCGACAGCGCGCTTTCGTCGGCGACGAACGGCAAGGGGCGCTTCAATCCGTCGAGATCGGCCTCGCGCCCCCGCTTCAGCGGCTGTTCGAGCTGCGCCACGCGCGCCGACACCAGCACGGGCAGCAATTCGGCGAGCGTCGCCACGTCATAACCCTGATTGGCATCGACCCCGATCCACGCGTGCGGCCGCGCGGTGCGGATCGCGACGACGCGCGCGATATCGTCGGCAAGATCGCCGGTCAGCTTGACCTTGATCGGGGCATCCGGATCGATCGCGAGCGCGGCTTTCGCCATCGTCTCCGCACGATCGGCCCCGAGCGTCAGCGTCGAGCGCAGCGCCTTGGGCGGGCTTAGCCCGGCGAGTTCCCATACCGGGAGCCCCGTCTGTTTGGCCTCCAGGTCCCAGAAGGCGCAATCGAGCGTGTTGCGCGCACCGCCCGGGGGAAGGAGCTGTTGCAGATCATCGCGCGTTGCGCCGTCTTCGATCGCCCCGCGCACGCGCGTCGCCTCTGCCAGCATATGGTCGATATCGTCGCCGAGATAATAGACCCCGGCGCTCTCGCCGCGCCCGACGTGCGTCCCGTCGGAAAGCTCGGCGACGAGCAGCGCGGTTTCGGTGAAGACATGCCCCGAAATGCGAAACGGCTGATGGTAGGAAAAACGCTCGACCCGAAGGTCGAGCGTCAATTCCCGCATGCGCTGCGTCGCCATCAATAGACCATCCCGAAGCCATAGAGATGGAAGACGAGCGTCACCCAGACGAGGATCAGCGCGGCGAGGATCAGCAGCACCGCGCCGAGTTTCATCGTCCAGCGGCGCTTGTCCTTGATACCGAGCCACAGGTGCCAGCCCGCCGTGATGAGCAGGCCGAAGGCGGCGAGCGGCGTCACGATGCGCAGCAGGTGGATCAGCCAGTCGAGCGGGCCGCCGAGGCTGCCGATATCGGCCGAGAAGGCCGCGATCAGCCCGATCCAGCCGGCGAGTGCGCCGAGCGCGAGCCAGGCGAAGACCCGCGACAGGCGGTAGGCGCGCCGCGCCTTGCCCTCGAGCGCGAAGTCCGCCTTGAAGCTGCGGCGTACCAGCGCCCGCACCGGCCATGCCAGCGCCGCGAGCAGGATGATGCCGAAAGCGAAGATCAGCGCGGGGTTGAGCCATGCGGCATTGACGCTCGCCGGGGCGGGTTCGAACACCATGAAGGGCGAACCGCCATCGACGCTCCAGCGCACGACGCGGCCGTCCTTGACCTCGGCGGCAACACGCTCGCCAGTGCCGGTGTCGCGCCATACGAAGGGCTCGACCTCGACCCAGTCGCGTGCGCCGGCACCAAGGCCGTCGAGCGCCGGCAGCGTGATCTTGCCGTCCTCGGTCAGCGAGATCGTCAACTGGCCGAGCAGGCCGAACAGGCTGGCAAAATTGGTGAAGCTGCCGCGGCTGCTAACATAATGGCCGACCATCATTTGCGCATGTTCTTTGGCGGTTTTGGCGTCGACGGTGCCGGGCTTCTCGCTGCCGGGCAGGTAGCGATCGGCGAATTTGTGGAACAGCGCGCTGCGGATCGCGCCCGCATCGCCCTGCGTGCCCGCGCTGTTCATCGAGATATAGACGCCGATGTCGGCGTCGGGGAACAGCCACAGATAGGAGTGGAACCAGACGGTATCGCCGCCATGCGCGATCGCGCGGTGGCCGTTGACCCATTGTTCGTAGAAGCCGAGCGCCATGCTGTTGAGCGGGCCGACACCGGGCGCCTTGAAATCATGCATCTGCTTCGCGGTTTCGGGCTTCAGTAGGCCCGCACCGTCGTTCAGATGCGCGATCATGAACTTGCCCATATCGGCGCCGCTCGCCGACAGGCTGCCCGCGGGTGCCGGGACGACGATCTCGAACGGCTTCGCCTTTTGCGTGACGTCGGGATAGCCCTTTGCCATATGCGGCGCGAGATGGGCGGGCAGCGGCTGGCGGAAGGTCGAATGCGCCATGCCGAGCGGCTGGAAGATATGATTGTCGACATAATCGTCGAAATCCTCGCCGCTGACGCGCTCGACGATATAGCCCGCGAGCGCGGTCGCATAGTTCGAGTAAGCGGGCGTCGTACCCGGCGCGAAGACGCGGTCGGGCAGCGCGAGCGGCATCTGCTTCTTCAGCGTCATCACCGCTTTGGGATCGCTGCTGATCAGATGGCGGATCGATTCCTGGAAACCCGCGGTGTGCGTCATGATGTTGCGCATCGTGACCGGCTTGCCCTCATAGGGCGGAATCTTGAAATCGAGATAGGCGTTGACGTCCTTGTCGAGGTCGATCTTGCCCGCCTCGACCTGCTGCATCACCGCGGTCCAGGTGAAGAGCTTCGACACCGATCCCGGCCGGAACAGCGTGGTCTCGGGAAGAACCGGCGCGCGCTTGGCGACGTCGGAGAAGCCATAGCCCTTTTGGAGCACCACTTGATTGCCGCGCACGACGACGACGACCGCGCCCGGGATGCGCGCGCGTTCGAGCGCATAGGGCAGATAGCCGTCGAGCCAGGCTTCGAGATCCTTGGCGTCGAGCGCGACCGGCGCCGTGGCGGTTTTTGCAACCGGAACGGCGGCAGTTTCGACTTTCTTCACGGTGGGCGCGGGCACAGGCCCCTGCGCCGCCAGCGGCAGCGCGGCAAAAGCCGCCAGCCCGATCATCGCCTTGCGGATGAAACGCATCGCTTTCCCCTTTTCATTGTCGCGGCCTGTCACATCTTGCAGCAAGCCGCGCGACCCCTTACCAAGGGACCAACATCTATTGGCCCGATAGGGACATAATGATCCTGATTGGAAAATTGTCAAATATGGAATGGAAAAATTAATGGCTGATCGCGGAGCCCCGCCAACGCTCGGCACGGTGATGAAGAGCATTCGCTCGCGAAACGGCTGGACGCTCAAGGAAATGAGCGCGAAATCGGGCATTCCGGTGTCGACGCTGTCGAAGGTCGAGCACGACCGGCTGACGCTGAGCTATGACAAGCTCCAGCAGCTCAGCCAGCGACTCAACATCCGCATGTCGGACCTGTTCGCCGAGGATGACGAAGATACGGCCCCGCGCGTCACCGGCCGCCGCAGCATCGGCACGATCGACCAGGCGGTGCGCGTCACCACCGACAATTACGACTATCACTATCTGTGCACCGACCTGCGGCAAAAGCGGATGATCCCGATCATCACGCGAATCCGCGCGCACAGTGCGCGCGAATTCGGCGATCTCGTCCGCCATCAGGGTGAGGAATTCATCTTCGTCCTTGAGGGCGAGGTCGAGATTCACACCGAATTCTATGACCCCGTCGCGCTGAAGACGGGTCAGGGCATTTATCTCGATTCGTCGATGGGCCACGCCTATGTCGTCGCCGAGGGATATGAGGAGGCGCTGGTTCTCGGCGTCTGCTCAAGCGCCGACGACGGGCTGATGGACAGCCTGATGAGCCTGCACGGCTGACACCCCAGATCACGGAGAAACTGATGGCATCCCACCGGCGCTTCGCACCTTCCTTCATGCTGCTTTGCAGTTCGATGCTGGTATCCGCATCGGTGGCCGCACAGGCGCCCGCCTACGACCTCATCATCCGCGGCGGGACGATCTACGACGGGTCGGGCAAAGCGCCGGTCGTCGGCGACGTCGCGATCAAGGACGACCGTATCGTCGCGGTGGGCAAGGTCGACGGCACCGCGAAGACCGAGGTTGCGGCCAAGGGCATGGCGGTCGCGCCGGGCTTCATCAACATGCTGAGCTGGGCGACCGAGTCGCTGATCGCCGACCCCAAGAGCCAAAGCGACATAAGGCAGGGCGTCACGCTGGAGGTAATGGGCGAAGGCTGGTCGATGGGGCCGGTGAACGCCAAGATGAAGGCGCTGGAGACCGAACGCCAGGGCGACATCAAATTTCCGATCGAGTGGACGAGCCTCGGCGACTATCTGTCGTGGCTCGAAAAGCGCGGCGTTTCGACCAACGTCGCGAGCTTCGTTGGAGCCGCGACCGTGCGCGTCCACGAGCTGGGCGAAGGCGACGTCGACCCGACCCCAGAACAGCTCGGCCGGATGCGCACTCTCGTCCGTCAGGCGATGAACGAAGGCGCGATGGGGGTCGGCAGTTCGATCATCTATTCGCCGGGATCCTATGCCGAGACCGACGAGCTTGTCGCGCTGACCAGCGAAGCCGCGAAATGCGGCGGCATGTATATCAGCCATATGCGCTCCGAAGGCGACCGGATCGAGGAAGCCGTCGACGAGCTGATCGACATTTCGCGCCGCTCGGGCGCGCCGGCCGAAATCTATCACCTCAAGATGGCGGGGCGCAGCAACTGGGGCAAGCTCGACACGATCGTGAAGAAGATCGAGGCGGCGCGCGCCGAAGGGCTGAAGATCACGACCGACATGTACACCTATACCGCGGGTGCGACCGGGCTCGACGCCGCGATGCCGACGTGGGTGCAGGCAGGCGGGCTCGAGGAGTGGATCAAGCGGCTGAAAGACCCCGCGATCCGCGCGCGCGTCGCCGCCGAGATGAAGCAGCCGGGCAGCGACTGGGAAAATCTCTATTTCGGCGCGGGCGCCGACAAGATGATCCTGTCGGGGTTCAAGAATGACGCGCTGAAACCGCTGACCGGAAAGACGCTCGCCGAGGTCGCGGCGATGCGCGGCAAAAGCCCCGAAGAGGTCGCGATGGACCTCGTCGTCGAGGATGGCTCGCGCGTCGGCACCGTTTATTTCCTGATGTCCGAGGACAATGTGCGGAGGCAGATCCAGCTGCCATGGATGAGCTTCGGCTCCGACGCGGCGTCGCAGGCGACCGAGGGTGTCTTCCTGAAATCGGGTGCGCATCCGCGTACCTATGGCAATTTCGCGCGGCTGCTCGGGCGCTACGTCCGCGACGAAAAGCTGATCCCGCTCGAACAGGCGGTGTACCGCCTCACCACCCTGCCCGCGACCAATTTGGGCATCAAGGATCGCGGGGCGCTGAAGCCCGGCTATTACGCCGATGTCGTGGTGTTCGACCCGGCGACGATCGGCGACCGCTCGACCTTCGAGAAACCGCATCAATATTCGGTGGGGATGCGCGACGTTTTCGTCAACGGCGTTGGCGTGTTGCGGAACGGCGAGCATAGCGGCGCGACGCCGGGGCGCGCGGTACGCGGTGCGGGCTTTAATCGCTGCAGCTAGGCGGCGAGCAAGCGCCGCTGCTCGGCGGGTGATTTGAACAGGAAATCATGCGGCAGGCCGAGGCGGGCGCTCGCCTGACAATGCGGCGCGGTGCGATCGACGTGACGGTCGGCAAGCCGGCCGGCGATGCGCAGCGCGGTGCGGTCGAGCCGCGTCAGATCATAGCGCGGGCCGAGTTCGAGCTTGCGCCGGATATGCCCCGGAAGCAGCGACACAGACGCGCGCGCGATCGCGCGGTGAAGGAAGCGCGGCACGCCGGGCGCGGCGCGGCCCGACTGGATGATATCGAGGAATTCGAAGATGATCGGATGCGGCTCGAAGCACGGTTCGAGTTCGTCCATCATCGCCATGAAGGCATCCACCGTCGGCGGCGTATGCCGCGCCCCGAACTCGCGCCCGATCGCATCGCCATCGGCCATGAAGCGGTCCTTGTCGGCATCGCTGATCCGATGAACGAAACCGTCATAGGCCATCAGGAAGCCATAAGAAGCGGTTGCGGCGACCCAATCGAGCAATACCGGATCGAGCGCGCGATATTTCGTGCCGCCGGGCGTCTCGCCTTTGACCTTGCCATGCATCCGGTTCACCTGCCCGATGACGGCTTTCGCGCTGCTCGCGGGGCCATAGCAGGCGAGCATCGCGACGAGCCCGGTGCGGCGCGAGCGGCCGATCGGATCGGCCTTGTAGGTCGAATGGTCCCACACCCCCGATCGGATACGCGGCTCGGCGAATTCGAGCAGCACCGCAGCGATCCCGCCGATGCCGAGCGCGATCGGGTTCTTGTAGATACGCCAACGGACGCTGTCGGGCGCGAGCAGCGCGGGCTCGCCGAGGGGCGCGGCGAAATCGATCGCCGTCCCGAGATACTCATCCTGCATCGGCAGTCGCGCCATTCATTGCCTCCGGTAGAATGCGACCATTTCTATGCATCCCGTCATCCCGGCGCAGGCCGGGATCTCAACGTCGCGTCCTGATGCAAGGTCGAGATCCCGGCCTGTGCCGGGATGACAAAAATAGGTCTATATGCTAAAAGTCGTAACCCAAAGTCAGGCCATAGGTTCGCGGCTGGTTGGCGAAACGCACCACGACGTTGGCGTTGCTGGCGACCGCCGACCAATAATATTTGTCGAACAGGTTCTTTGCCCACAGCGACACCGACCAGCCGCTTTCGTCCTTCAGGCCAAGGCTCGCGTTGACCGTGCCATAGGCATCGACCTTGTAGAGATCGAGATCCTCGAAGATCGTGTTCGACTTGCTCTGGTAACGCGCGCTGACCGCGCCGGTCAGGTTGACCGTGTCGCTGACCGGCGTGTCGTAAGCGAGCGTCAGGCTGCCCTGAAATTTGGGGCTGTAGATGAATTCGGCGCCGTCGAAATTCTGCGGCTGTCCCGCCGCGTTGGTGCCGTTGTAGTCGTTGATCCGCGTTTTCAGATAGAGCGCATTGGCCGCGATCGTAAGGCCGGTCGCCGGGCGGATCGTCAACTCGCCCTCGACGCCATAAGCCTCGCTGTCGGGCACATTATCGAGCCGCGAGAGCGCGGTGTAGATCGGGTCGGCAAAATAGGTGCTGATCTGCTTGTCGCGATAATCATAATAGAAGGCCGAGAGATTGGCCTGCACCGCGCGGTCGGCGAGCGTCGCCTTCACGCCGACTTCGTAGGCGGTCAACTTTTCCTGTTTCACCGGCGCATTCTGGCGCGCGAGGTTTGCGGCGTTGATCGGCGTCGTCCCCGATTTATAGCCGCGCGACACCGAGGCGTAGAGCAAGGTGTCGTCGTTCGGCGACCAGTCGAGCGCGACGCGCCAGGCGACGTTGTTTTCCTTGAGCAGCGACTGCACCTCGCCGAAGGTGCCCGTCGCGGGGTCGAAGGTGTTGCACTGCCCTTGCGAAATCTGCGGCGCGAGCACGCCATAGGTTTGCAGATAGAGCGCGCGGTTCACGACGTTGACGTTGGGCAGCATATTGCCGTTGAAGTCGCGCGAGCAGCCGTTGTAGCGCTGTTTGTCCTCGGTATAGCGCACCCCGACGGTGAGCTTGAGCTGGTCGGTCAGTTCGGCATCGGCGTTGCCGAAAATGCTCCAGGTCTTGGTGCGGATGCGCCCGAAATCCTCATAGGTGCGAAAAGCCTGGCTGAGTTGCAGCGGGGTATAGCCGCCCGAATTGAAGATCGGGCTGGCGAGAAGCGGCGCCCCCGCCGCGCGGATCAGCCCGACGTTGGCGTTCTGGCCGAGCAGAGTGCGGTTGGAATCGATGATGCGGTCGTTCGCAAAATAGCCGCCGACGAGCCAGTTCACCGCGCCCGCCTCGCCCTCGACATGCAGTTCCTGCGCAAAGCTCTTGATCCGCCCGACGGTGTTCTGGAGCAGGATTTCGAACGGCGCGCCGCTCCAGTCGGAGAGCGCGTTGCGCTTGAAGTCGTTGTAGCTGGTGAGCGAAACGAGCTTCGCCGTCTCACCGAGATCCTGGTCCCAGCGCAGCTTGAGACCCCAGAAACGATTATCCTCGGCGAGCGGGCCATCGAGACCGAGCCCGGTGCCGATATCGGCCGAGCGCGACGCTTCGGGCGCCCAGTCGGCTTGGCTCGCCTTGGTCGGGAAATTGTTCGCCAGATAAGTGGCAAGCCCCGGCGCGTTGAAGAAGCGCGAGTTGCTGGTGCCGCTGACCGGGTTGGTCGCGGGGGTGAAACCGATCCCCTGCCCGGCAACGGTGTCCGACTTGTTGCGCCAATATGTGACCGACAGATCGAAATGCGTCCCCGGCGCGGGATCGATCGCGAGCGACCCGCGCACGCCATATTTCTCGACCTCGCCGAGCCGTTCGCCCCGCGTATTGCTGACCTGCCAGCCCTTGTCGCCATTCTCGCTGCGGAACGCGATGCGCGCCGCGATTCCCTCGCCGAGCGGACCCGAGATGTGACCACCGATATTATACGTCTGATAGTTACCGAGATCGGCCTTGATGCTGCCCTCGAAGCTGTCGGTCGGTTTGGCGGTGATGAAGTTGATCAGGCCCGCGGTCGTGTTGCGGCCATAGAGCGTGCCCTGCGGCCCCTTGAGCACTTCGACGCGTTCGAGGTCCATGACCGGGCCGGTGTTCATGATCGGATAGGCGTAGGCGACTTCGTCCACGTAAGTACCGACGGTCGAGGTCGAGGAGAGGTTGATCGTGTTGAAGCCGATCCCGCGCAGCGTATAGGTTGGCACGCCCTGATAGCTTTGCGAGACGGTGAAGCTCGGCGCCACCGTGGTGAGGTCGCGCATGTCGGTGACGCGGAGGTTTTCGAGCGTCGCGCCGTCGACCGCCTGAATCGCCATGCCGACGTCGTTCATCGATTCGGCGCGGCGCTGCGCAGTGACGATGATGTCGCCTTCGGCCGCGACCGTATTGGCGGGCGCTTCCTCGGCGGCGAACGCCGGCACCGCCAGGGCGAGCCCCATCGCGGAACCCGCGCCCAGGAAAATACGCATTGCCTTCATCACTCATCCTCCCTCAAACGGCTTGTCGCGGAGCTCGTCTTTGTGCGAGCGTCGCGCGAAACCGGACCGTGACAAAACAGAGGATTGCGGCCGGACGAACAAGCTGACACCTGTGTCAGGATAGCGGAGGGAAAAGCGGAGCATGGATCATCAGCGCGAATCCTGGGCGGAAATGCCCGCGCTGATTGCAGCGGTGCAGGCAGCGGGCGACAAGATCGGCCTGCCCTTCGTCGCGGCGCAGGCCGACCTCGGCGACCCCGAACCGATGAGCGACGAGGCGGGTCGCCCCTATGCCGAAACGAGTTTCCGATGGGTCGACCCGAACTATGCCTATTGGCGCGACCGCAAGCTGGCGTTGCAACTGGCTTTCCTGACCGCCGCGCGGCTCGTCGCCGAACCCTTTTATTACAGCGATGGACATCTCGGCACATGGCGGCCGACGCATCTGCTCGACGAGGTGGACTGCTCGCAGGCGAAAAACACGCCCAATTTCGGCGAGGCGATCATCGCGCCGGTGCATCTGCCGCGCGGGCTGGTCGGCGCCGTCTTCTGGTGCTCACGCGAACCCGTCGGGGTCGAGGCGCTGTTCGCAAAGCACGCCGGCGACTTGCAAAATCTCGCGCTCAAACTCGTCGCGACGCACAATGAAGCACGCGACCGGCCGCGCAACGCCACCGTGCCGCAGACGCTGACCCGCCGCGAGGTGCAGTGCCTGCGCTGGGCGGCGGCGGGCAAGACCGATGGCGAGATCGGCATCATCCTGTCGCTGTCGGTGTCGACGGTGCGGTTCCACCTGCGCAACGCGGCGGCAAAGCTCGGCGCGACCGGGCGCGCGCAGTCGATCCAGATCGCCGCAGGACTCGGCTTCGTCGGCGCGCGCGCGGCCTGACGCAGGTGCCAGCTTGGCCCCGCTTTACCGCAACCTACAAGTCCGGGGCATGGACATGCTGAACGACCCGGCGCTCACCGCCTTTCGCGAAGAGGTTCGCGCCTTCCTGACCGCGAATTTGCCCGACGATATCCGCCGCGGTGCGGCGCGTGCGACAAGCGTCTTTATCGATCCCGACATCTCGCTGCCGTGGCAGCGCATCCTCCATGCCAAAGGCTGGGCAGCGCCCGACTGGCCCGCCGAATTCGGCGGCCCGGGATGGAGCGAGATCGAACGTTACATCTTCGCCGCCGAGTGCGCGCAGGCCGGGGCACCGAACCTCGCGCCGATGGGTCTCAAGATGGTCGCCCCGGTGATCATGCATTATGGCAGCGCCGAACAGCGCGCGCATTATCTGCCGCGCATATTGTCGGGCGAGGATTATTGGTGCCAGGGCTTTTCGGAACCCGGCGCGGGATCCGACCTGGCCGCGCTGCAATTGCGCGCGGTGCCCGATGGCAGCGATTATATCCTGAACGGGTCGAAGATCTGGACGACGCACGCGCATTTCGCCAACCGCATGTTCGCACTTGTCCGCACGTCGAACGAAGGCAAGCCGCAGGCGGGGATCAGCTTCCTGCTGCTCGACATGGCGACGCCGGGGATCATAGTCGAACCGATCCGCACGCTCGCGGGCGACCATGAATTCAATCAGGTCTTCTTCGACGACGTCCGCGTCCCGCAGGCGAACCGGCTGGGCGAAGAGAATGAAGGCTGGTCGGTCGCGAAGCATCTGCTGACCTTCGAGCGCGGCGGCAAATATGCGCCGGGGCTGATCGGACGGCTCGAACGGCTGCGCGCGCGCGACGACATCGAACCGGTGCTGCGCGCGCAGCTCGACCGCGAGGCGGTGACGCTGAAGGCGCTGCAGGCGCTCGAGATGAAGGCGATGCGCGGCGTTGGCGGCAGCGCGGCCCTCTATGCCTCGGCGCTCAAGATACTGGGAACCGAGACCGCGCAGCGCATCGACACATTGGCGTGCGAAATCGCGGGCCACGCGGCATGGGCCGACGCCGACGGGCAGACGCCCGCCGAACTGGCGGTCGCGGTGCCGCGCTACCTCAACGACCGCGCGGCGACCATCTACGCCGGATCGAACGAGATCCAGCGCGACCTGATCGCAAGGACGATGCTGGGTTAGGCAGCCGCCTCGGCAAAACGCGCAAGATGACCGGCGCGCGGGCCGAATGCCGCCGCAATCGCGAGCGCGCGCTTGAAATGGCCGCCGAGGTTGAGCTCCTCGGTCAGCCCCATCGCACCGTGGATCTGTACCGCGCTTTCGCCGACGATGCGCACCGCGTCGCCGACCTCGATGCAGGCGGCGCTGACCGCCTGGGCGCGGTCGGCGCGGCCTTGATCGACCGCGAGGATCGCTTCCTCGGTCAGCGCCGCCGCCTTCATCGCCGCGAGTTGCATGTCGGCCGCGCGGTGGCGCAGCGACTGGAAACGCCCGATCGGCGTGCCGAACTGCTTGCGTTGGCCGAGATAATCGATGCTGTCGGCAATCATTCGCTGCATCAGGCCGACCGCTTCGGCGCAGCGCGCCGCAAGGATCAGGTCGTTCGCATAGTCGGCCGAAAGGCGCGCGGCGTCACCGCTCGCGAGCGAAGTGGCGTCCCCCGGCTTGAGCGTGAAGGCAAGGTCTGCCGAGACGCTGCCGTCGTGCATGATGCGATGCCGCTGTTCGACCTTGTCGCCATCGGCGGGGATGAGCAGCAACGCCTCGTCGCTCGCGAGGAGAAGCAAATCTGCTTCGGCTGCCCCTGCAACGAGTGCCGCGCTGCCGCGAGCCAGCTCGCCGTCGACGACGGGCATCGCTGCGGTCGAAGCCGTGCAGACGATGGCGATCCGGCGGCCGCCCACCGCAAGATCAGCCAGCGCCGGATGATCGGGCACGACCCGCGCCAGCAGCGCCGTTGCCGCGACGTGCGAAAGCCAGTCGGCGCCCGCGAGTGCCGGCCCCAGCTCGGCCATGACGACGGCGATGTCGATCGGACCGCCGCCGAAACCGCCGGCGCTTTCGGGCAGCGCGAGGCCGGCTAGCCCGAGCGACTCCGAAAGCTCGCGCCAGCCGGGACGCGCATTGTCGGCGAGGAAGCGCTGGATGCTATCACGCAGCATCTGTTGCTCGTCCGAAAGTGGCAGGTCGAGTTCGGCCATGTCAGATCGCTGGCCCGGCGGTATATATGTGCGTCATTTGCTCTCCCGCACCTGTCCTGCAACTTGCCGCGCCGCGGGTCTAGCTGATTGGCGTAACAGGTCGGGGGCAGCGATCGGTGCACGCCATATACTTAGTAATAAAACTATTGCATGGGGCCGCATGCACAGTGCGATACGAGTCGAAGATCAAATGCACGGGCAGCGGGCGGGATGAACCCGATCTGGCTTCCCGCCTCGCTGTTCGGCGGCCTGTTCCAGGCGTGGCGAACCGCGCTTCAGCAGCGGCTTCGCGCCGAGCTCAGCGTCAGCGGCGCGGGGTTAGTTCGCTATCTGTACGGCCTGCCCTTCGCACTCGTTTTCGCCGCGATCTGGCTGACGATCCAGCATGACGCGATCCCGGCGTTCGGCACCGCTTTCGGCGGTTTCGCGGTCGCCGGGGCGGTCACCCAGATGGCGGGGACGATCCTGCTCATCATGGCGTTCGGGCATCGCGGGTTCGTCGTCGGCACCGCCTTTTCAAAAACCGAAGCGGTGCAGGCGGCGCTCGTCACCGCGCTGTTCCTCGGCGAGCGGCTGCCGCTGCTCGCGTGGATCGGGATCGTTGCGGGGGTTGCTGGCGTGCTGGTGCTCGCGCTGGCCGGACGCGGGGTTTCAGGACGTGAGATATGGCGCGCACTGGGCCAGCCCGCCGCGCTGTGCGGGCTCGGCGCGGGATCGATGTTCGCGCTCGCCGCGATCGCTGTGAAGCTTGCGACCGCCGAGCTCGATGGCGTCGACCTGATCGGTTCGGCACTCGTCACGCTCGTTGTCGTGATGGCGATCCAGACCGGACTGCATCTCGCGTGGGTTTTGCTGCGCGACCGCGACACCGCGCGCGCAGTTTGCCGCACATGGCGGAACTCGAGCCAGGTCGGGCTGTTGTCGGCGCTCGGTTCGGCCTGCTGGTATATCGGCTTCGCGGCGGCGCCGGCGGCACTGGTGCGCATCGTCGGACAGGTCGAGGTCGTCTTCACGATCGGCTTCGCGCATTTCTACCTGCGCGAGCCGGTGCGCTGGCACGAGATCGTCGGGCTGCTGCTCGTCGTCGCCGGCGTGATGATGGCGCTGCTCGCGACCTTCTAGGGAAAGGCGGGCGCCTTGCTGACCATCGCCGGGAGCGGACGGCCCATCACGCCGGTGAGCCACCCGGCCGCCTCGACGACCCGCGGCAGCGTCACGCCCGTCCCGATGCCACTCTGTTCGAGCATGTAGATCACATCCTCGGTCGCGACATTGCCCGCCGCGCCGGGCGCGAAGGGACAGCCGCCGAGCCCGCCGAGCGACGCATCGACCGTGGCCGCGCCTTCGTTCACCGCCGCCCAGACATTCGCGACGCCGGTGCCGCGCGTGTTGTGGAAATGGACGCGCACGGGCAGGTCGCCGACCGCCTCGCGCACGCGGCCCACCATCTCGGAAACCTGCGCGGGCACGCCGACGCCGATCGTATCGGCGAGCGCTATTTCGCGTGGGGAAGCATCGGCGGCGCGCTTCGCCATTTCGACGACGCGATCGATCGCGACCTTGCCCTCGAACGGGCAGCCGAAGGCGGTCGCGATCGTGATCTGGCCGCTGCGCCCCGCCGCTTTCGCCAGCGCGACGATCTCCATCGCGGCGGCGAGCGATTCGTCCGAACTCTGCCCCTGATTGCGGATGCCGAAACTGTCGCTCGTCACGCACACCGCGCCGAGTTCGTCGATCCGCCCGGTCGCCAGCGCGCGCTCGGCGCCGCGGCGGTTGAGCACGAGGCCGATATAGGTCACATCGTCGCGGTCGGGCAGCATCGCCACCAGCTCCTCGGCGTCGGCGAGCTGCGGCACTTTCTTCGGATTGACGAAGCTCGTCACCTCGATACGGCGGACGCCATAGTCGATCGCGCGGCGGATCAGTTCGAGCTTGTCGGCGGTCGACACCACGGCCGCCTCGTTCTGCAGCCCGTCACGCGGGCCGACCTCGACCAGTTCCACGGCATGATATTTCAACATCTTGCGTCCCGATTATCCCGAGTCATTTAGCAGGTTGAAAATTACATAGCATTCTAAGTATACAAAGGCCATGGGCGAGGCAGGTCGTCTTACCAGAGTCGGCCGCGAAAGGAACGATATGAGCGAGACGGGCAGCGGGGGCGCGCTGGAAGGCATCAGGGTCGTCGAGATGGGGCAGCTCATCGCCGGTCCCTTCTGCGGCCAGCTTCTCGGCGACATGGGCGCCGAGATCGTCAAGCTCGAACCGCCGGAGACCGGCGACCAGATGCGCAACTGGGGCCAGGGCGACAAACCGAGCTGGTGGCGCGTGATCGCGCGCAACAAATATTCGGTCGCGGTCGATCTGCGCAGCGAAGAAGGTCAGAAGCTCGCACGCGAACTGATCGCCAAGGCGGACATATTGATCGAGAATTTCCGTCCGGGCACGCTCGAAAAATGGAATCTCGACCCCGCCGAGCTGCGCAAGACGAACCCCGGGCTGATCGTCGTGCGCGTGTCGGGTTACGGCCAGACCGGCCCCTATTCGTCGCGCGCCGGTTTCGGCGGCATCGGCGAGGCGATGGGCGGGTGGCGCGGCATCGTCGGCTTTCCCGACCTGCCGCCTGCACGCATGGGGGTCTCGATCGGCGACACGCTCGCCGCCACTTACGGTTGCATGGGCGCGCTCGCCGCCCTCCACCACCGCAGCAAGACGGGCGAAGGCCAGATCGTCGATTCGGCGCTCTATGAAGCGGTGCTGCAGGTGATGGAATCGACCGTGTCCGACTATTCGGCGAGCGGCACCAAGCGCCGCCGCACCGGGTCGACGCTGCCCGCGATCGCGCCGTCGAACGTCTATCCGTGCAAGGATGGCGAATATCTGATCGGCGCCAATCAGGACGGCGTCTTCGCGCGCCTCGCCGCCGCAATGGGGCGCCCCGAACTCGCGAGCGACGCGCGTTATGCGACGCACCGCGCGCGCGGGGTGCGGCAGGAGGAACTCGACGCGCTGATCGGCGAATGGACGAGCACGCTGACGATCGCCGAACTCGAAGCGAAGATGGTCGAAGCGGGGGTTCCCGCGGGTCGCGTCTTCGATGCCGAGGACATGATGGCTGACCCGCATTTCGCCGCGCGCGATGCGCTGGTGACGGTCGCCGACGACGAGTTCGGCGAGGTCACGATGCAGGGGGTGTTTCCCAAATTGTCAGCGACGCCGGGCAGCGTTCGCCGCCCTGCCCCGCTGACGGTCGGACAGGATAGCGCCGACGTATTGAAACGCTGGCTTGGACGGGAGGCCTGACGCGATGATCACGCTCTATGGTGGCCCGACCCCCAATGCGCGCAAGATCGCGATCGCGCTCCTCGAAATGGGGCTCGAATGGCGGCTCGAATATATCGACATCCTCGCAGGCGACCAGCTCACGCCCGAATTCCTCGCGCTCAACCCGAACAACAAGACGCCGGTGATCGTCGATGACGAAGGGCCCGGCGGCGCGCGGTTTGTGTTGTGGGAAACCGGCGCGATTCTGCTCTATCTTGCCGAGAAGACCGGGCGTTTCCTGCCCGCCGATCCGGCGAAGCGCGCGATCTGCTGGCAATGGCTGATGTTCCAGGTGTCGGGGGTCGGCCCGATGTTCGGGCAGGAAGTGCATTTCACCCATTATGCCAAGGACCGGCACGAATATGCGATCGCGCGCTACAGCCGCGAGGTCGACCGGCTGATGATGGTGATCGACAAGCGTCTCGGCGAGGCCGCGTGGCTCGCGGGCGCGGATTATACGATCGCCGACATGGCGACCCTGCCCTATCTGCGTCGCCAGCTCATCGAAAAGGCCGGGCGCTTCCCCAATGTCGATCGCTGGGGCGCCGCGATGCTCGAACGCCCGGCGGTCGCCGAAGGGATGACGGTCGGCGTCGCGCGTGCCGAGACGATCGAGGGCGGCCTTACCGGCTTCACCGACGAGCATCGCGCGATCCTGTGGGGTGACCGCCAGCACGCCAAACGCTGAGGCGGGCTGCGAAGCGGAAGAGCGATCCTCCGCTTTGGTGTGGGAAGTTGCCATCCCATTTTCGTCATCCCCGCGAAAGCGGAGCCCCAGAGCGTCCGTCGGCTGGCCTAGCCCTGGGTCCTCGCTTTCGCGGGGATGACGAAGTAAGAGGTGGAGCGGCAACTAGCGGTCGAAAGCAGACACTTGGCCGATCCCTCGACTTCAATCCCCATTCACCGCCGAATGGTTCGCGTCGCCGAACATGTTCGACCATTCCTTGTCGTCGAGCTTTTGGTGGCGGCCGACATATTTGGCCGGTGCTTTCAGATCCTCGCGCGCCATCGCACGCGCCACCGCCGGGCGTCCGCGGATCCGTTCGAACCAGCCATGCATCGCGGGCGATTCGTCGAGGTCCATGCCCATCACGAATGCGGAAGCGCGACCCGGCCAGATCGCCATGTCGGCGATCGTATAATCGTCGCCCGCGACATAGGCGCTTTTCTCCAGCCGCTTTTCGAGCACGGTGAGGAGGCGCTTCACTTCCTTCGTGTAGCGTTCGACCGCATAGTCCTCCCCCGCGGGCGCATAGCGCAGGAAATGACTCGCCTGCCCGCCCATCGGTCCGAGGCCCGCGACCTGCCAGGTCAGCCATGACAGGGTTGCCGCGCGCGCCGCGCCCGACGCGGGCAGGAAGCGCCCGCTCTTCTCGGCGAGATATTGCAGGATCGCGCCCGACTCGAACACGGTGATCGGGTCGCCTCCGCCTGCCGGATCCTGATCGACGATCGCGGGCAATTTGTGGTTCGGGTTGATGCGCCCGAACTCGGCGGTCAGCTGGTCGCCGTCGAAAATGTCATAGGGAATGACGCGGTAGGGTTCGCCGATTTCCTCGAGCATGATCGCGATCTTCTGGCCGTTCGGGGTCGCCGAATAATGGAGGTCGATCATTTCAAAGTATCTCGTGGATGACATGGCGTACCCCGAAATCGGTGCGTTCGCCGACGCCGACCGCGAGCACGCCGTTCAGCCAGCCATATTTGGCGCTCGCGGTTTCGAACACCGGCGCGATTCGCAGATAGTATCGCGACGGGTCGGCGTCGGGGACAGCGGGATCGATGAAGGTCGCGCGCACATCGTCGGGAATGATGTTGCGCCCGGTGTAGCTGAGGTAAATGAGCTCACCGTCATCGGTCTGCCACACCGCGCGGGCATCGAAGGTACCGACCGAAGCATCGTCGCCAAGCCGCCCGCTGCGCGACCAGTTCCCGCCGCCCGGCAAGACTATACCATTGATACGCGGACCGAAAAATCGGCCGCCGCTGATATAGCCGAGCCGTTGGTCGCCGAACGGCGACACGCCAATGCCGATGATCCCGCCCCCCACCTCGAACTCGACGGTGCACAGATGGCGCGTAGCGAGTGCGATCGGGGCGGTCTGCGTATTTTCTTCGTTCATAATGCGAATCCTCTTCCTGCCTATGGACAAGCATAAAACCATTAGTATACTAAGGGTCAATCAGATTGACGGATCGGAAGGCTTTCCGGGACCGCGACGATAAGCTCTATGGGAGGGTGAAGATGAAGGCGCATAACCAGTTCCTGCTGTCCGGCGTGGCGGCGATCGCGATGCTAGCCAATGCCGCACCGGCGATGGCGCAGGCAGCCCCCGCCGACACGGCGGACGTCGACGACAGCAACGCAAACGAAATCATCGTCACCGCCCAAAAGCGCGAACAGAATCTGCAAAACGTGCCGATTTCGATGGAAGTCGTGAGCGGCGCAAAGCTCGCCGAGTTCAACACCAGCGATATCAAGGCGGTGATGAACTACACGCCGAACGTCTTCGTTCAGTCGACCGCGGGCAACGACGTCATCTATATCCGCGGCTTCGGTTCGCCGCCGGCGAACTTCGCGTTCGACCAATCGGTCTCGCTCTATGTCGACGGCATCTATGCCGGCCGCAACCGCCAGGCGCAGGCTCCCTTCTTCGACCTCGCGCGCGTCGAGGTGCTGCGCGGGCCGCAGGGCGCCTTGTTCGGCAAGAACACCGCCGCGGGCGCGGTCAGCGTCGTGTCGGCGGGTCCGACGAAGGATTTCGAAGGCGCAATCACCGGCCTTTACAACTTCGACCACAAGGGCACCGATTTCTCGGGCTATCTGTCGGGGCCGATCAGCGACACGCTCGGCGCGCGCTTCGCGTACAAGATCGTCAACCAGGACGGCTATATCTATAACCGCGCGACCGATCACGACGATCCCGAAATCAAGTCGCAGCTGCTGCGCCTGACCGTGAAGTGGGAACCGTCGAACAATTTCGATTACACCGCGAAGGTCGAGTACGGAAACCGCGAAGTCATCGGCGGCATCACCGTGTCGAGCCCCCTGACCAGCGGCCAGGATCCGCAGACCACGCGTTACCTCGATCGCTCGGCACTCGGCGACGAGGGGAACAACAACAAGTCGGTGATGATCTCGGGCGTCGGCAACCTCGCGCTCGGCGACTTCACGCTGACTTCGGTCACCGGCTACAGCTGGTTCAAGTCGAAGATCGTCAACGGCTTCGACCAGACGATCCCGAACAGCGGCGGCGCCATTGTTCCCAATTCGGTGTACAATGCCTTCCCCGAACGCTTCGACCAGATTTCGCAGGAAATCCGCATCCTGTCGCCGACGGGCAAGACCTTCGAATTCATCGCGGGCGCCTATTACGACAAGTCCGATTACACGCTGGAGCAATTTCAGGGCTTCAACATCGCGGCGCTCAACTATTTCGGCCGCATCGACAGCCTCTTCCGGCAGAAAGCCGAATCCTGGTCGGTCTTTGGCCAGGCGACATTTAACATCAGCGATGCGTTCCGCGCGATCGGCAGCCTGCGTTACAGCCACACGAAGAAGGACGGCGATTTCGCCTCGCGGCTCGTCTATGGCCCCTTCGCGCTGCGCCCGATCTCGAGCGCCACGGGTTCGATCAGCGAAGGCAATGTCGACCCGTCGGTGACGCTGCAATATGACATCGCGCCGCGCATCATGATCTACGGCACCTGGGGCCGCGGTTCGAAGTCGGGCGGCTTCGTGTCGAATACGCTCGGTACGACGAGCGCGACCTTCACCTTCGAGCCCGAACAGTCGGAGAATTTCGAGGCGGGCATCAAGTCGACACTGTTCGACGGCAAGGTCGTCGCTAACCTCTCGGCCTATCACACCAAGTTCAAGGACCTTCAGGTTTCGGTGTATCAGCCCGCAATCTCGAGCTATCTGACCGGCAATGCCGCCGCGGCAACGTCGAAGGGCCTCGAAGGATCGCTCAGCATCTTTCCGACCCCCAATTTCGACATCAGCGCGTCGGCCGCCTATTCCGATATCAAATATGACAACTATCCCGGCGCGGCTTGCCTCGCCAGCCAGCCGTTGTCGGTTTGCAATCCCGCACAGACCGATCGGACGCAACCGAACCACGTCGCGAACAATAACCTGGCCGGTTACCCTGTTGCCTATTCGTCGAAATATACGGGAAGCGTAACAGCGCACGCGCGCTTCGACCTGTCGAGCGATCTGAAGTTCGATGTCACCGGCGTCGCGTCGGCGCGGTCGAAATATTTCAACTCGGACAACCAGAGCCCGATCTTCGGCGTCCAGAACGGCTATGTGAAGCTCGACCTTCGCGTCCAGCTCGCCGACCAGGACGATCGCTGGCACGTCGCGCTCGTCGGCAAGAATCTGACCAACGAGAAAACGATCGGCAGCGCATTCAACCTGCCGTCACCGATCACCGCGGCGCCGCGCGCGATCCTCTATCTCGAACCCACGCGCAACATTTCGGTCGAGGCCGGGATCAAGTTCTAGGTTCGAATATGATGTCCCAGGGATCGGCCGCGATCGAAGCTTTCCTCGACAGGGAAGCGGCGATCGCGGTCGTGACCTGTGTGAAGGGGTGAACCGCGCGATGATCGACGTCTATTTCACGCCCACGCCGAACGGCCACAAAGTGTCGATCATGCTCGAAGAGGTCGGGCTGCCGCACCAACTGCTCGCGATGAACATGCTCGAGGGTGATCATCTCACCCCCGAATATCGGCGCATCAATCCCAACGGCCGCCTGCCCGCGATCGTCGACCACGAGCCCATCGGCGGTGGGGCGCCTTTGCCGGTGTTCGAGAGCGGCGCGATCCTGCTGTATCTCGCCGAAAAGAGCGGGCAATTGCTTCCCGAAAGCCCGCGCCGCCGATCGCAGGCGCAGCAATGGTTGATGTGGCAAATGGCAAGCTTCGGCCCGATGCAGGGACAGGCGCATCATTTCATCCGCTATGCGCCCGAAGGGCAGACCTATCCGGTCGAACGCTATCGCAACGAAACGCTGCGCCTGCTCCACGTCCTCAACGGCCGGCTGAGCGAGGCCGACTATCTCGCCGAGGAATATTCGATCGCCGACATTGCCGCCTGGCCGTGGACGCGCGCGATCCGGGCGATCGGGCTGACGCTCGACGATTATCCAGCGGTCGCCGACTGGTTCGGACGCATCGGCGAGCGGCCCGCGGTGATGGCGGGGACCGACGTCAAGAATGCCGCGAACCTGTCGAGCGCGCGCCCGGTGCTGACCGAGGAACAGTGGTCGAACCTGTTCGGCAAGAATATGCTGGAAGCGCCGACGCGGTGAGCACGTCTTATCTCGTCATTCCCGCGAAAGCGGGAACCCAGTAGCAACGGCTGCTCGCTGGGTTCCCGCTTTCGCGGGAATGACGAAGGGTGGTTATACGGTGTCGGCGTGCCCCCATTGATATTCGACCTTGCCGCCGAGCCGCCGCACCGCAACCCAATCACCGCCCGCGAGGCTGTCGTCCTCGATCAGCGCCATGGCGCCGCCCGCAATATCCTCGGGCCGGCATGCCTCGTTATTCGCGAGCACCGTCTTCATCCATTCGGACTTGCCGCCCGCCCCCGTAGTGTCGAGGATCGGCGTATCGACCAGTCCCGGCAACATGCCCGCAACGCGAACGTTGCATTCGTCCTTCAACGGCGCGCAGCAGCGCGTGAACATCATCACCGCTGCTTTGGTTGTCGCATACATCGCGTCATAGAATCCGGTGCCAAGCGCCACCGTCGACACGGTGTTGACGATCACCCCGCCGCCGCGCTGGCGCATCGCCTGCACCGCAATCTGCGTCGCCGCGACGAGCGAGGTGATGTTAACGTCGATGATCCAGCGGATGCGCGCGGCATCGACGTCGGGAAATTGCGGCAGGCCCGATACCACCCCGGCATTGTTGTGCAGAATGTCGACGTCGCCATGCGCACGGAACCAGGCTTCGGTCGCGGGAATGTCCGACAGGTCGAGTGGGTGAATGCTCGCCCGCGCCCCCGCCGCCTCGACCAGCCGCGCGGTCTCGGCGAGCCCCGCTTCGTTGACATCGACCAGCGCGATCTCCGCCGCGCCGCGGCTGGCCAGCATCACCGCGGTCGCGCGGCCGATTCCGCCCGCCGAGCCCGTCACAATGGCGGTTTTGCCGTTGATATCCATCTCTTCTCTCCCGTCGACTTTGTCGTTACCGTAAAGCACGTTGACAGATAAACTTAAATACCTAAGTATTTTTGGAACGAGAAGACTCGTGCGTTTTTGGAGAGTGTGATGACAGAGGCGACTGCCCTCGATGGAGGCGCCATAGCGCCCGACCGCGGCCTTGCCGTGCGCCGCAACGTCGCGCTAGCCATGCTGTTCGTGGTCGGCACGATCAACTTCGTCGACCGCCAGCTTCTGTCGGTGCTCGTCGAGCCGATCCGCGCCGAAATGGATTTCAGCGACACGCAGTTCGGCCTGCTCACCGGCCTTGCCTTCGCGCTCTTCTATGCCGCGATGGGGGTGCCCGTCGCGATGATCGCCGACCGCTGGAACCGCGTGAAGCTGATCGGCATTGCGTGCGTCGTGTGGAGCGGGTTCACCGCCGCGTGCGGCTTTGCATCGAATTTCTGGCAACTCGCGCTGATGCGCTTCGGCGTCGGCGCGGGTGAAGCGGGCGGCACCGCGCCGTCGCTGTCGGTCATCGCCGACTATTATCCGCCGGCGCAGCGCCCGCTCGCGATCGGTATCTTCACGCTCAACGGCCCGTTCGGCGTCTTTGTGGGCGCGACCTTCGGTGCCTGGGCGGCCGCGAACATCGGATGGCGCAACGCCTTCATCCTGATCGGCATCGTCGGCGTCATTGTCGCGCCGATCCTGATCTGGCTTGTCCGCGAACCCGCACGCGGACAGATGGACGTGCAAAAGACGGCCGACGAAGCCCTGCCTTTTTCGCAGAGCCTTGCGATGTTCTGGCGCCGCCCGTCGCTCCGTATGGTGATGATCGGGAGCGGCCTCGCCGCCTTTACCAGCTATGGCATGCTCAACTGGATTCCGGCCTTCCTGATGCGGACGCAGAAAATGCCGCTCGATGCCATGGCGACCTATTTCGGCCCGGCGGCGGGCATCACCTTCGGCATCGGCATCCTCGGTGGCGGCTGGCTGGTCAGTCACCGCGCGAAGGTGTCCGCGCGCGCCTATGGCACCATTCCGGCGCTCGCGACCGCCGTGTTGATCCCGACCTTCATTGCCGCGCTGCTCGTCGACAGCTGGCAGCTCTCACTCGCGCTGATGCTGATCCCGATGGCGGCGTGCACCGCCTATGTCGCGCCCGCGCTCGCGCTGGTGCAGAATCTCACGCCGCCGCGCAGCCGCGCGACCGCCGCCGCGGTGCTGATGCTGATGTTCAACATCATCGGCCTCGGGCTCGGTCCGCTGTTCGCCGGGATCGTCAGCGATAGCCTGAAACCCGATTTTGGCGACGGCAGCCTCAGATGGGCGTTGATGGCGCTGATGCCCTTCGCCGCCGCGGCGGGGATCGCGCAGTTCCGTATGACGCGTTATCTCGAGAAGGATTTCGCCGAATGACCGATGTCGCGGGGAAGACCGCCTTCATCACCGGCGGCGCGAGCGGAATTGGGCTTGCCACCGCCAAGGCGCTGGCGGCCAAAGGCGCGTCGGTCATCCTCGCCGATATCGACGGCGCGGGCGCCGATGGTGCGGCCGAAACCCTGCGCGCCGAAGGCGCGAACACCCTCGGCCTCCAGCTCGACGTCACCAGCGAGGACAGCTGGGCGGCCGCGGGCGAACAGGCGCGTGAATTCGGCCCGGTGCGCATCCTGTTCAGCAACGCCGGGGTCGGCGGCGGATCGGGGCCGTTCGAGCAATATGACACCGACGTCTGGCGCTGGAACTATGCGGTCAACGCGCACGCGCATCTCTATGCCTGTCGCACCTTTCTCGGCGACATGAAGGCGTCGGGTGAGCCGAACCACCTCATCCTCACCGCATCGATGGTCGCGATCGTGCCGCCGCCGATCTCGGTTGCGTACATCAGCTCCAAATATGCCACGCTCGGCATTGCGATGGCGCTGCGCAACGAACTCGCCGAAACCTGCGTCGATATCTCGGTGTTGATGCCCGGCATGTCGGCGACGCGGATCGTCCAGACGACGCGCGACCTGCGCCCCGTCGAGGTCGAGGTCGGCAAGGCTGCGGCGACGAGCCAGGCGATGCAGGGCGTGCTCGCGGGCGGCATGTCGCCCGAAAAGATCGGCGAGCGCGTCGTCGAGGCGATCGAAGCCGGCGACTATTGGATCTTCACCCACCCCGAATGGAAGGCGATGGCCGAGCTGGTGACGCAGGATATGCTGGCGTCCTTCGGCCCCTCGGCCGATCCGGCGTACCGGGGTGACGATATCGACGGGCTGATCGCCGCCAACGGCGGCCGCATGTTCGGCGCCAAAGCATAAGGAGAGAGACATGGCCGAAGAGAACGATATTCGCGCAATGGCGCAGCGCTTTTTCGACGCGATCGAGGCGGGCGACATCGAGACGATGCAGAACAGCTTCACGCCTGACGCCGAAATCTGGCACAACACCGACGAGCTGATCGTCACCCCGGCGCAGACCGCGCAGACACTGACCGGCATGGTCGCACGGATCAAGGACCGCGAATATGCCGAGCGCCGGCTGACCACCTTCCCCGGCGGCTTCGTCCAGCAGCATGTGCTGAAGGGCAAGCGCGTCCACGACGATGGCGCGGTCCGCCTGCCCTGCGCGATCATCTGCCAGGTCGAGGGTGGCAAGATCACGCGCCTCGACGAATATTTCGACAGCGCGCATGTTGTCGAATTCCGCAAATTCGCGAACGCCTGAGGAGTTAGCCATGCCCGTCCTGCGTCAGGTTCCCCGGTCCGAAGTCACCGACGAGACCGTCCTCGCCTATTACAACCGCCTGTTCGGCGAGCGCGACCCCGTTGCCGAGCCCGGCACCGCGACCGGCACGCCCGGCGACTGGTGGACGGTCTTCGCGCTGTCGCCCGATATCTTCGAACATGCGGTCAAGGGTTTCGCCGTCTATCGCAACCCGGCGCGCACGATCGATCCGGTGCTGCGCGAGCTCGGGCAGACGCGCGCGGGCTGGGTCAAGGGAAGCCAGTTCGTCTTCTCGCAGCATTGCAAGTCGCTCCGCGGTCTTGGTGTCAGCGAGGTGAAGATTGCCGCCATCGCGCACTGGCAGGTTGCCGATTGCTATGACGAGCAGGAGCGCACCGTGCTCGCCTATGCCGACTGCCTTGCACAAGCGAGTGGACGGGTGCCGCTAGAAGTCTTCGACAAGCTCAAGACCTTCTGGAACGACGAGCAGATTTTCGAGTTCACCTACATCACCTGCCTCTATGACATGCATGCGGTGATCACCCGCGCGCTGCGCATGGAATATGACGCGCGCGAGGATCCGATCGTCGAGGTCGCGGCGCCCGAAGGCTTCAACGCCGCCGACTTTCTCAGCGCCCCGCGCCCAGCCAACGGATGAGTGGTTACGGCCCGCCTCAAGTCGTCGCGACAGGGCTGCGCTTTCCCGAAGGCCCGGTGCCGATGGCCGACGGCTCGGTGCTGCTCGTCGAGATCGCGCGCGGCACGCTGACGCGCGTCCTGCCCGATGGCGGCCTGTCGGTTGTTGCCGAACTTGACGGCGGTCCGAACGGCCTCGCGATCGGGCCCGACGGCGCGGCCTATGTGTGCAACAATGGCGGCTTCGAATGGATCGAGGCGGGCGGCCTGCTGTTCCCCGGTCACGCCGCGCATGCCGAGGCGTGCGGGTCGATCCAGCGCGTCGACCTGACCACCGGCGCAGTGACGACGCTTTACGACAGCTTCGAGGGCGAGCGGCTCAAGGGGCCGAACGATATCGTCTTCGACGAGGAGGGGGGTTTCTGGTTCACCGATCATGGCCAGGTGCGCGACACCGGCCGCGACCACGGCGCACTCTATCATGCCGCCGCCGACGGATCGAAGATCAGCCGCCAGCGCGCCGACATGATGGGGCCGAACGGCATCGGCCTCTCCCCCGACGGCAAGACGCTCTACGTCAGCGAGACGATGACCGCGCGCGTCTGGGCGATGGACATCGCGGCGCCCGGCGAACTCGCGCCGCCACCACCGTGGGCGCCTGGCCGGTTCGTCGGCACCCCGCCGGCCTTTCGTCTGCTCGACAGCATGGCGATCGAGGAAAGCGGGCGTATCTGCGTCGGCACGATGGTCGAGGGCGGGATCACGATTTTCGACCCCGTTGAGGACGGTTCGGAGTTCGTGCCGCTGCCCGATGTCGGGATCACCAATATCGCGTTCGGCGGTGCCGATCGGCGCGATGCTTATATTACGGCGTCGACGACGGGGACGCTGTATCGTGTCCGCTGGCCACGCCCCGGGTTAATCGTCAACTAAGTTGACGATTAACCCGCAAGATGATAAAGAGACGGGGAGAGGGTAAGATGAAATTCTATAACAGCGTTGGCCCCAACCCGCGCGTCGTGAAGCTTTTCATGGCTGAAAAGGGTATCGAGATCGCCGAGGTCAGCGTCGACCTGCGCGGCGGCGAGAACCGGCGTGCGCCATATAATGTCGATGTGAACCCCGCCGGACAGACCCCCGCGCTCGAACTCGACGACGGCAGTTTCGTCTGCGAAGTCACCGCGATCTGCGAATATCTCGACGAGCGTTTTCCCGAGCCGACGCTGATCGGATCGACGCCCGAAGAGCGCGCCACGACGCGCATGTGGACGCGCCGCGTCGACCTCAAGATTTGCGAGCCGCTGACCAACGGCTTCCGCTTTGCCGAGGGCCTGCCCCTGTTCGAGTCGCGGTTGCGCTGCCTGCCCGAGGCCGCGCCGGGGCTGAAAGCAACCGCACAGGACGGGATCGAATGGCTCGACGGGCAGATCGCCGGGCGCGAATTCATCGCGGGTGACGCGCTCAGCCTCGCCGACATCATGCTCTTCGCCTTTCTCGATTTCGGCGCGACGGTCGGCCAGCCGATCGATCCCGCCTTCACCAATGTCGGGCGCTGGTACGAGCGGATCAAAAGCCGCCCCAGCGTCAACGCAAACTGAACCACAAGGAGACGGATCATGGCTGCAGCAAATAGCGAATTCGAATTCTGCGGGGTCAATCACCTCGCGCTCGTGTGCAAGGATATGGCAAGGACGGTCGAATTCTACCGCGACACGCTCGGCATGCCGCTGACCAAGACGATCGACCTGCCCGGCGGCCGCGGCCAGCATTTCTTCTTCGATATCGGCAATGGCGACAGCCTCGCCTTCTTCTGGTTCCCCGATGCGCCCGAAGCCGTTCCGGGCATCTCCGCCCCCGCGGCACTGCCAACGCGGGGCAGCTTCGTGTCGGCGCACGGGTCGATGAACCACATCGCAATCAACGTCCGTGCCGACAAGTTCGACGATTATTACCAGCGGCTGATCGCCAAGGGCATCGAAGTGACCCCAGTGCTCAACCACGACGATTCACCGATGCAGGCGTCGGCCGAGCTTCACCCCGGCGTCTTTGTGCGCTCTGTCTATTTCTTCGACCCCGACGGCGTGTGCCTCGAGTTCGCGGCGTGGACCAAGGAATTCGACGAAAGCGACGTCGCGCACGATCCGGTGCAGGCCGACGGCACGAAGCGCGAAGGCTTCATCACCGGCCGCAGCCCGGTGCCCGCCGAATAGACATTCCCAAAAGTACACTGGGAACTCCTCCTGGACCCGGCCTTTTGGCCGGGTTCTTTTTTGCGTGGAGGCTGGCGGGTTGGCGACCCATAGCCGAGCTCTCTTTCATCGTCACCCCGGACTTGATCCGGGGTCCCGCTAGAAGTCGAAGCCAGCCGATGCCTCAAAAAGCGGGATCCCGGATCAAGCCCGGGATGACGAAAGAAGGGGGCGGCAGTTCACTACCCTGAGCCGAGATCCCGGCTACCCCACGGCGCGATCGCGCCCTTCCCAATAAGGCGCGCGCAATTCGCGGCGGAGCACCTTGCCCGACGGGTTGCGCGGCAAGGTCTCGATGAACTCGACGCTCTTGGGAATTTTATACGCGGCGATCCGTTCGCGCGCCCAGGCGACGACATCGGCAGGGTCGAGCGTCGCGCCCGCGGCGGGTACGATCAGCGCTTTGACGCTCTCGCCCCATTTGTCGTCCGGCACGCCGATCACCGCGACGTCGGCGACCCCCGGACAGCCCATGATCGCGCTCTCGACCTCGGCCGGATAGACATTCTCGCCGCCCGACACGATCATGTCCTTGATGCGGTCATGGACGTAGTAGAAGCCGTCGGCGTCGCGATAGCCGACGTCGCCGGTGTGGAGCCAGCCGCCCGCGAGCGTCTCTTCGGTCGCCGCGGCGCGGTTCCAATATTCCTTCATCACGATGCCGCCGCGGATCGCAATCTCGCCGATCTCGCCCTCGCCGAGCTCGCGGCCATCGCCGCCCAGGATCGCCATCGCGGCGCCGGGCCAGGGCTTGCCGCACGAGGTGAGCTTGCCGGGCAGGTCGTGCGCGCTCGGCGAAAGATAGGAGCCGCCGCCGGCCGACTCGGTCATGCCGTAAAATTGCACGAAGTCGCAGCCGAAGGTCCCGCGCGCGCGGCGCAACACATCCTCGGCGATCGGCGACGCACCATAGGCGATCGACTTGAGCGCGGGATAGGCGCCGTTGTTCGCGTCGGGCTGGAGCAGCATCATCTGGATCATCGCGGGTGCGAGGAAGGCGTGCGCGACATTTTCCTCGCGCATCATGCGCACCGCGTCGGCCGCCGTGAAATCCTTGACGAGCACAAGCCGCCCGCCCTGCGCGAGCCCCGAAAAGCTGACGTTCGTGCCCGCGACGTGGAACAGCGGCATGACGATCATCACCGTCTCGTCCTCGCCATAAGCAAAGCCGTCGACCTCGGTCGCGGCCTCAAGGAAGGTGCGGTAGTTGGCGTTGGTGAGCACGACACCCTTCGGCAGGCCGGTCGTCCCACTCGTATAGAGCTGGAGCACATCGTCGGTGAGCTCAGGCGGATCGGCGAGCGGGGCGTCGGATGCATCGCCGAGCCATGCATCAAACGGCTCGAACGCGGGGTGTTCGCCATAAAGCGCGATCAGTTTGGGCGGCGACGCCAGATCGGCAACCGCAGCGAGCGCGCAGTCGAAGAAATCCTCGCCGACGAACAGCAGTTTCGGTGCGGCGTCGCCGAGGATGAAGCCGATCTCCGCCGGCGCGAGGCGGCAGTTGATCGGCGCGAAACAGGCGCGCGCACGCGCGGTGCCAAAGAAGAGCGGATACCAGCTGTCATGGTTCTTGGTCAGCGCCGAGATGCGGTCGCCCGGCGCGATACCCGACGCGATCAACGCATGTCCGACGCGGTTCGAGCGCGCGTCGAGCGCGGCAAAGCTCGTCTCGCGCTCCCCGAATTTCACTGCAGTCGCCTGCCCCCGCGCCCGCGCCTGCGCCGCGGGAATATCCGCCAGCGTCCGGATGGCCTCCAGATCGATCATTTTGCTCTCCCAACCGTCGTTTCGACTTGAATTAGATAGAATACTAAGCAAATGTTTGGCCAGCCCAAAAATGAGAGGAATGGCTTTGTTCGACCACCCCATCCTGCCGACAACGATCGTCGGAAGCTACCCCCAGCCTGACTGGCTGATCGACCGCGAGCGGCTGAAAGCCAGCCTGCCCCCGCGCGTGCGCGCCGAGACGTTGTGGCGTGTCCCCGAACCCTGGCTCGCCGACGCGCAGGAAGCCGCCACCTTGATGGCGATCCGCGATCAGGAAGAGCTCGGCATCGACATCGTCGGCGACGGCGAAATGCGCCGCGAAAGCTATTCGAACCGCCTCGCGACCGCGCTCTCGGGGATCGACCGCGAAAAGCATGGCACCGCGGTCGACCGCACCGGCAACGCGAACCCGGTGCCGCTCGTTTCGGGCCCGATCCGCCGCGTCGCGCCGATCGAGGCGCAGGATGCGGCCTTCCTCCGCCGCCATTCAACCAAGCCGGTGAAGCTCACCCTGCCCGGCCCGTTCACGATGACGCAGCAGGCCGAGAATGGCTATTATCCCGACGCGCGCGCGCTCGCGATGGACTATGCCGATGCGGTCAATGCCGAGGTGAAGGATCTGTTCGCAGCGGGCGTCGACGTCGTCCAGCTCGACGAACCCTATCTGCAGGCACGCGCTGCCGAGGCGAACAGCTATGCGATCGAGGCGATCAACCGCGCGCTCGACGGCGTCGGCGGTACGACCGCGCTCCACATCTGCTTCGGCTATGCGATGGTGCATCATGGCGCGGGCGCGACGGGGCCGAAGCCCAAGGCCTATGATTTCCTCGCCGAACTCGAGGCGTCGGCGATCGATGTGATTTCGGTCGAGGCAGCGCAGCCCGGGCTCGATCCCGCGATCCTTGCCGAGCTGCCGACCAAGACGATCATGTACGGCGTGCTCGACCTGTCGATCCCCGAGGTCGAGACGCCCGAGGTCGTCGCGGGCCGCATCCGCGAGGCGCTGCGCTATGTCGACGCCGAGCGGCTGTGGATCGCGCCCGATTGCGGGATGAAATACCACAGCCGCGAGCATAGCCAAGCGAAGCTCAAGGCGATGGTGGATGGGACCGCGCTGGTGCGGGCGGAGTTGAAGTAAAACTCATTCGTCATTCCCGCGGAAGCGGGAACCCAGCGATCCGACGTTGCAACTGGGTTCCCGCTTTCGCGGGAATGACGAGGTTATTGATCCACGAACGCGGTCAACAACGGCACCACAACCTCCGGCGCCTCGACCGTCGGCAAATGCCCTGCCCCTGCCACAACTTCGAGCCGCGCCCCCGGGATGGCCCCCAGAATCTCGTCATGATGCGCGCGGCTGGTGATGCCGTCCTTCTCGCCCCAGATCAGCAAGGTCGGGACCGCGATCTCGCCGAGCCGCGGGCGGCTGTCGATGCGTGCCATGATCGCGCGCTGCTGCGCGAGGAAGGTGTCGGCGCCGGTATCGGCCGCCATCTGCCGCGCGATACCAAGCAAGCGCGCGTCGCTGCGCTTTTCTTCCGGGAACAGGATCGGGATGCGCTCCTCGACCACCTGGTCGAACTGGCCGCTTTCGACGAGATCGATATAGCCCTGCCGCCGCGCGGTCTGCGCCGGGCCGTCGGCCGACGCCAGTGTCGAGATCAGCGCAAGCTTCGCCACGCGTTCGGGCGCGCGCCGCATCACCTCAAAAGCGACGAAGCCGCCCATCGCGTGCGCGATCAGCGCGAACCGCGGCGGCGCATTGTCGAGCAGGCGCTGCGCGAAGCCCTCGATCGTGTCGTCGCTGCGGTTGTCGGCGACGGTCACCTCGCGATCGCCCCAGGCATCGAGCAACGGCTGCCACACGGCGTCGGTCAAAAGCTGACCGGTTATCAAAACAATAGGGAGAGACATTAGACCACCTGATGAAGAAGGGTTTCGCCCGCCGCGAGACGGCGGCAATTTTCGTGCGCGACCGTCAGGCTGCGCACAAGCGTTTCGGGCGTCAGCCATGCGATATGCGGCGCGAGCACGACGCCCGGCAAACCGAGCAGCGGATTGCCGCGCGGCAGGGGTTCTTCGGCGAAAACATCGAGGCCCGCGCCGCGCAGATGGCCCGAGGTCAGCGCCTCGACCAGCCGCGCCTGATCGACCAGCTCGCCGCGCGCGGTGTTCACGAGCACCGCGCCCTTCTTCATCGCGAACGGATCAACGCTCGCGCGGGTCTCGTCTGTGAGCGGCATATGCAGCGAAACGATATCGGCTTCGGCGATCAAGTCATTGAAAGAACGATATTCATATGGGCAGTCACGGCGATTTCGCGCGGTGTAGAGGACCTTCGCCCCGAGCGCCGCCAAGACCGGCGCGAGCAGCTGCGCCGAATGGCCGAAACCGACGAGGCCCACGGTGCGTCCGCCAACCTCCCCCACGCTGTCGAGTTCGGACGGGTCGGCCGTCCACCCCTCGCCCGCGCGCGTGCGCGCATCGAAGAAGCAGGTGCGACGCAGCACCGCCATCATCAACGACAGCGCCATTTCGGCGACCGCCTGACTGTTGGTGCCGGGCATGTTGCACACCGCGACGCCATGACTGCGCGCCGCGTCGAGCGCGATCGTGTTGACCCCGACGCCAAGTTTCTGGATCAGTTTCAGGTTCGGCGCCGAGGCGATGAATTCCGGGGTTACGGGCGTCAGGACGTGGAGCAGCGCGGTGATTTCCGGCGCCACCGCGTCGAGCGGCGCCGCCTCATCGACATGCACGACGCCGCCGGGGCCGAAGATCGCATCGACGGCCTCACGGAATCCCGGGCTCGGCCGGGCGTGGAGGACGATCATGCCGCCACCCGGCCGATCGCCCCCGCAAAAGCCGAAAAGCCCGCAAACACCGCGTCGCCGCCCATCGCTTCCTCGATCCGCAACATCTCGTTCCACTTCGCCATGCGCTCGGAGCGCGTGAAGCTGCCGACCTTCAATTGCCCGGCGTCCCAGCCGGTCGCGAGATGCGCGATGGTGACGTCCTCGCTCTCGCCCGATCGCGCCGAGACGATCGCGCCCCAACCGCGCCGGGTCGCGGCGTCGAGCGCCGCCTTCGCCTCGGTGACCGTGCCGACCTGATTGACCTTGATCAGCGCGGCGTTGCACACCGCCGCATCGCCCGCGCGTTCGACGCGCGCGGCGTTGGTGACGAGCACATCGTCGCCGATGATCTGGACCCGTTCGCCAATCGCCGCGGTGACCGCCGCCATCGTCGTCCAGTCGTCCTGTCCCGCCGGATCCTCGATCGACAGGATCGGATAGCGCTTCGCCCAGTCGATAATGCGCGCCGCCATCTGCTCGCCCGACAGGCGCCCGTCGTCGAGCGCGAGATTATAGCCGTCGGCGTCGCCCAATTCGTTCGCCGCGATGTCGAGCGAGATGAAAACATCCTCGCCCGCGCGGTGCCCGCTCGCCTCGATCGCCTTGGTCAGCGTGCCCAGCGCATCCTCGTTCGACGCGAAATTCGGCCACCAGCCGCCCTCGTCGGCAACTCCCGAGAGCGGGCCCTTGGTCTCCATCAACTTGCCCGCGGCGCGATAGACATCGTCGGTGATTTCGAGCGCGCGGCGGAAGCTACCCGCCTTCGGGCACATCACCATGAAATCCTGCACGTCGGTGCGCCGTCCCGCATGCGCGCCGCCGCCGAAAATCTGGATTTCGGGGAGCGGCACGCGCACCTTTTGCCCGCCCGCGAGATAGCGCCACAGTGGTTCGCGCGCATCCGCCGCGGCGGCGTGGAGCACCGCCATTGACACCGCGACGACAGCATTCGCGCCAAGCCGCGCCTTGTTGGGCGTATTGTCGAGCGCGCAGAGCGCCGTATCGATGGCGGCCTGATCGCGCGCATCCATGCCCGTGATCGCGCCCGCAATCTCCGATCCGATTCCCGCTACCGCGCGATTGACGCCAAAGCCGCCGAACGCTGCACCGCCGTCGCGCAGGTCGATCGCTTCATGCGCGCCGCGCGAGGCACCCGCGGGGGCGATCGCCCGGCCGACCGCACCCGATTCCAGCACGACCTCGGCCTCAACGGTGGGCCGACCGCGCGAATCCCAGATCTGGCGGCCGGTGACAGAGGCGATACGCGAAGTCATACAAGGTTCCTTTTCCAGTTGGCGACGAGCACGTCGATCGGCGACGGCGCGACAATGAGTGTCCGTGCCTGATCGCGCACGACGCGCTTGTGTTCGGGGTCGGTGAGATATGGTGCGGGCGACTTGCCCTCGACGCGCGCGAGAAGCAGCGCTGCGCTGAGCTTGCCCGCGCGGAGCAGCAGGCCGTCGACATCCTCCCAATCGACCGCCGAGCGATACGCCGCAACGAGCGCCGCAGCGGCTTCGTTCAGCCGGGCATCGCCCGACCACACCGCCTTCAGCAGCAGATGCGTCGTGCAGAAGGCGACGTCGAACGCCGGGTCGCCATAAACGGCGCATTCGGCATCGAGAAACACCGGACCGTCGCTGCTGACGAGGATATTCTTGGGGCTGACGTCACCGTGGACGAGCGCGATCTTGCGCGACGATAGGTCGTCGGCAAGCGCGCGCAAGACCGGCGCCAACTCGGCGTCATGCTCGGCGACGTAGATCAGGAAGGGATCGACGCGCAGCGCGCGGAACATCGCGTCGTTCGGAAAGGCATCGCGGTCGGCCGAATTGTTCGCTGTCGCGGCGTGGACAGCCGCAACCCCCCGGCCCACAGCGGCGGCGAAATCAACATCGACCCGCCCGGCCATCAGCTCGTCCTTCCACACCGGGCAATCGGGGAGGAAACGCATCGCGAAGCCATAGCCGGGCAGTTCGGCGAGCACCTCAGGTGCCATATGCGCATCGACCCCGCGCGCGCGCCGCAGCCAGCGCACTTCGCTCTGGCCGCGTTCGATCGGCGCGTGCCATTCGGCGGCGACGCGAAGCTGTTCGAGCGGACGTTTGACGACGATCGGGCCCGACGGCGTCTCGACCTTCCATACGTCGCACGACACGCCGCCGGTCAGCGGTTCGAGGACGACATCGCCCTCGCCCACCAGCCCGGCGTTGCGCAATCCGTCGATGATGTCGGCGTCGGCCGTCACGTCACAGCTTCTCCCGGATCCACGCGCCGACGAGGTCGGCGGCGTTCTGCCGTTCTTCGATCGAGTCCTCGAAGTAATGCGCGCCGGGGATCAATTCGAGCTTCTTGTCGGTCGAGCCGAGGAAATCGAAGATCTTGCGCGCGTCGCTCGGGAATACGCCGGTGTCGGCGGTGCCCTGTACGACGAGCGCGGGCGTGTCGTGCTTGGCGAGGTGCGGCTGCCCCTGACACGGCGAGGTTTCGAGGCTCCACATGTTGAGCCACGTCTTGATCGTGTTCGCGCGTCCGATGCTCGGCGTGCGGTTCGCGATCGCGGGGTCGCCGCGATAGCACCAGTTGGGCTTGCGGTCCGACGGGTCGATCGCGGGATCGACGCAGCGGATATCGCCCCAGCACCGGAACATCGGGAAGATGCGATCGGGAATGCCCGCGGCGTTCAGCCGCTTCAGCTCGGCCTTTGCCCAGTCGGTGATGCGCTGGTTGCGCGCGCGCTGCGCGGCGCGATATTTCGCGATGAATGCGTCCGAATAGGGCGGGCCATTGTCGGGGTTGAACGGATCGAGTTCGGGGTCGGTCAGCGTCGGGTCATTTTCGTCGATCACCGACGCGTCCATCCAGTCGGTGAGCACTTCAGGGCGCCCCTGATGCGCATTGAAGCTGATATACAGGTCGCCCTTGATCAGCGATGCCAGCGCATCCTGTCCGACCGAGGGCAAGCGGTCGGTCAAGGTCGGCGCGATCGCTTCGGCCTGATAGGCGCCCATCAGCGATCCGCCGCCCGAATTGCCGAGGATGACGATCTGCTCGACCCCGGCCTCTTCTTTCAGCCACTTCATCCCAACGCCGATGTCGAGCACCGCATGTTCGAGCAGGAACTGATCCTCGACCCCGCGATAACGCGTATTCCAGCCAAGGAAGCCGAAACCCTGCCGCGCGAAATAGGGCGCGATATAATGTTCGGCGAAATCGACATTATAGTGGGTCGCGATGATCGCGACCTTCGGCCGCTTGCCCGCCTCGGTCCAATAGATGCCCTGGCACGGGTGCCCGCCCGCCTGAATGCGCGGCGCCGTTGGCGACACCAGCCCGACAAATTGCGCGTCCAGTCCTTCGATCCCGTTCGGGTCCATCATAGTCTCTCCTGTTTATGGTTATGGTCAGCGGGTGACTTCAAAAGGCAGCTCGTATCCCTCAAGCCCCGCGCGGATCGCTTTCTTGTCGATCTTGCCCGTCGGCCCCAGCGGGATTGCCGCGACGAACAGCACGTCGTCGGGCATCCACCATTTGGCGATCTTGCCGTCGAGGAAGGATTTGAGATCATCGGCGGAGGCGTCGGCGCCCGGCTTCAACTGGCACAGCAGGATCGGCCGCTCGTCCCATTTCGGATGCGCGACCCCGACGACCGCGGCGTTGGCGACGGCATCATGCCCCATCGCGATATTCTCGATCTCGATCGAACTGATCCACTCGCCGCCCGACTTCACCACATCCTTCGCGCGGTCGGTGATCTGCATATAGCCTTCGCCATCGATCGTGCTGACGTCGCCGGTGTCGAAAAAGCCCTCATCATCGAGCACGTTGCCGCCCTCGCCGCCATAATAGGCGCCCGCAATTGTCGGCCCCTTGACCATCAGCCGCCCCGGCGTCTTGCCGTCATGCGGCAGACGGTTACCCGCGTCGTCGACGAGCTTCATGTCGAGCCCGCAAAGCAACCGGCCTTGCTTGAGCTTATAAGCCATCTGTTCGGCGTCGGATTTCGCCGCGACCGCCGCATTGGGCACCGACACCGTGCCGAGCGGCGAGGTTTCGGTCATGCCCCAGCCCTGGATGACGTCGACGCCATAATCGTCGCGGAAGGTGCGAATGATCGACTCGGGACACGCCGACCCACCGATCGTCACGCGCTCCAGCGTCGTGAAGCGCTTTCCTTCTTCCTGCATATATTGCAGCAACATCTGCCACACTGTTGGCACGGCGGCGGAATAAGTGACACCCTCCTGCTCGATCAGATTATAGATCGATTCGCCGTCCATCCGTTGCCCGGGCAAGACCAGCTTCGCGCCGACCGCGGGGGCCGAATAGACGACGCCCCACGCATTCGCATGATACATGGGCACGACGAGCAGCACCGTGTCGCACGCTGACAAGCCGAGCGCGTCGCGCTGCAAGGTCATCAGCGCATGGATATAATTAGACCGATGCGAATAAAGCACGCCCTTGGGATTCCCCGTCGTACCGCTGGTATAGCAAAGCCCGCACGCCGCATTCTCGTCGAACCCGCCCCAGATATATTCGGCAGGCTGCCCGGCGATCCAGTCGTCGAAGGCGGTCGCAGCAAAGCTGGTTTGCGGCAACGAAGCGCGGTCGCAGAAAAAGATCACCTTCTCGATCGACGGCACCTGCGGCAGCAATTGCTCGACCAGCTCCGCGGTCGCCGGGTCGGCGATCAGCAGCCGGTCGCCCGCATGGTTCGCGATATAGGCGATCTGTTCGGGAAACAGCCGCGGATTGAGCGTATGGAGCACCGCCCCCATCCCCGCCGCGCCGTACCAGGCAGCAAGGTGCCGCGCGCCGTTCCACGCCATCGTCGCAACGCGGTCGCCGGGCTTGATCCCTTCGGCCGCCAGCGCGTTCGAGACGCGCTTTGCGTCGGCATGGACGTCGGCCCAGCTCGAACGGGTGACGCGCCCCTCGGCATCGCGCGACACGATCTCGCGCGCCCCGTGCCAATTCGCCGCATGATCGATGATCCGGTCGACCGTCAGCGGCACATTCTGCATCAACCCGTCCATGCGACTCTCTCTCCATTCTCGTTACAATAGATAGTATGCTAAGTATTTTGCCTTTGCAACGCCGCTCTGCCTTGCTTCGCTCGCCCTGCTCTTCTAGCTTGCTGGCGTCGGCACCCCGCCGGCAACAGGGGCATATCATAGCGTCCATGCGCACCAACCAGCTTATCATCGCGCTTTTCCAGCGCTTCTGCTGGCTCGACGAAGGGCTTCAGGCACGGCTCCACGACCATGGCTGGCCCGACGTCAACCGCCCGCAGTCGATGGTGATGACGAATATCGTCAGCGGTATCGTGCGTCCGTCGGACATTGCGCGCAACCTGGGCATATCGCGGCAGGCGATCCACAGCACGATCAACCAGATGGTGAAGCTCGGCATCGTGCAGATGGACGTCGATCCCGCCGATCGCCGCCACATGGTCGTGTCGCTGACCGACCTCGGCGCGCGCATGCGCAAGGACGCGCAGCGCTCGATGGACGATCTCACCGCGCAAATCGCGGCGAAGCTGGGACAGGACAAGTTCGACGCCCTGCTCGCGGCGCTCGAAGCCGACTGGGGCGACAATATCGACCGCCCTGTCGCCGCCCCGCGCCGTTAGAGTCAGGACCTAGGCCGACAGCGCCTTCGCGACCGCGATCAGCCGTCCGGCGGTCATTTCGACCAGCGACGCCGGCAGCGCCTCCTTCAAGCTGCCATCCTCGGCGAAGGCGGCGTGCGCGTTCGGCACCAGCACCTGTTCGGGGATCACCAGCATCTGGATCGTCGACAATATCTGGCGTAAATGCATCAGCCCGCGGAGCCCGCCGAACGGGCTGATCGACACCGACATGATCGCCGCCACCTTGCCGCGATAGGCGGTCAGCGCGACCATGCTCTCGTCGCCGGTCGGGCGCGATGCCCAGTCGATTGCGTTTTTGAGCAACGGTGTGAGCGAGCCATTATATTCGGGGGAGACGAACAGCAGGCCGTCCTGCGCGGTGAAGAGCGCCTTAAGCTTCAGCGCGTCGGACGGAAAATCGTTCGCCTCGCGCGCCGCCGAATAGAGCGGCAGGTCGAACGCTGCGAGATCGACCCGCGTCACGCTTGCGCCCTGCGCTTCGAGACTGGCCGCGGCGACCTCGCCCAATGCGCGGTTGAACGATCCCTCGCGGGTGCTGCCGACGATGACGGCGATGCTGGTCATTTTCCCTCCCAGACAATATAGTTAGAATGCTAACTTATTGTCCGGGTGCGCGGCAAATGCAAGCGATCAGGCCTTGATGTCGGAAAGCACCGCGAGCTTGCGCGTTTCATCGCCAAGATTGTCGATGACGCGGCGCATCAGCCCCTGCAGCACCTCGACCTCTTCGTCGGTCATCCCCTTGGTCGCGATCTCGTGAATCTCGGCGTTCATCGGCGCAAGGATCAGTTCGAGCTTTTTCGCATGCGGCGTCAGGTGGATGAAAGTCTTGCGGCGATCGTCGGCGGTCTTCCTGCGCGTGATCAGCCCTGCCTTTTCCAGCCCCTTGAGCGCGACGACCGTTGTCGGTTCGCGCATCCCGACGCGTTCGCTGAGTTCGCGCTGGGTGATGCCGTCCTCGCGCCACAGCTGGCGCAGAAACCGCCACTGTCCTGCCGAGACGTCGTGCGTCAGCGTGCGGCGTTCGAGCAGCCGCGAAAAGGAGCGGAAGACGACGCGCGCCAGATAACCGATGCTGTTCTCGGGATCGGTATAATATTCGGCGGGATGTCGGTAATCCTGTGGTTTCTTTGCCAAAATCCTGCTCCCCTGTCGCGGTCCCCGGCGCCGGGCGCTGACCCGCGCGATTGCGAACCTTAGGACACGAAGATTCGCGCGGCAACTGTCTTCATCGCCATCCTGCGCCGTATCGCCCTTCCAACCCCGCGATAATGTTGGACAAGATCGGTCGACCCATTTACTTAGAATACTAAGTTAATGGAGGCGATGTGCAAAAATTTACCCGGATGAAAGCGGTCGCGGCCCCGCTGCCGCTCGCCAATGTCGACACCGACATGATCATCCCTGCGCAATATATGAAGTCGCTGACCCGCACGGGCCTTGGCAAACATCTGTTCCGCGAACTGCGCTTCGTGGACGATGGCAGCGAACGCGGCGACTTCATCCTCAACCGGCCCGCCTGCCGCGAAGCCGGGATTCTTGTCGCCGACCGCAATTTCGGATGCGGATCATCGCGCGAACATGCGGTATGGGCGCTCACCGATTTCGGCATTCGCTGCGTCATTGCGCCAAGCTTCGGCGATATCTTTGCCGGGAACGCCCGCAAGAATGGCCTGCTGCTGATCCGCCTGCCCGACGCAACATGCGCGCGGCTGCGCGACGAAATCGCGCTCGCCCAATATGCGCCGGTCGAGGTCGATCTGGATGCACAGCAGATACGGCTCGCGTCGGGCGAGGCGATCGATTTCGCGATCGATCCCGATGATCGCCGGATCCTGATGGAGGGCCTCGACGACATCGCCCGCACGCTGCGCCACGCCGATGCGATCGCGCGGTTCGAAGCCGCGCTCTAGAGTCTGACCCTAGCCGGGCACTTCGGGCGCCGCGATGCAACCCGCAATCGCGCTCGCCGCCGCGAGCGCCGGGCTCATCAGGTGGGTGCGCCCGCCGCGCCCCTGCCGGTTCTCGAAATTGCGGTTCGACGTCGCGGCGCAGCGCTCGCCGGGCTGCAGCCGGTCGGCGTTCATGCCGACGCACATCGAGCAGCCGGGCTCGCGCCAGTCGAACCCCGCGTCGCGCAGGATGCGGTCGATCCCCTCTTCCTCGGCCTGCCTTTTGACCAGCCCCGAGCCCGGCACGACCATCGCGCGAACATGCGGCGCGACGCGGCGGCCGCGCACGACTTCCGCCACGATGCGCAGATCCTCGATCCGGCTGTTGGTGCAACTGCCGATAAACACACGGTCGAGCCGCAATCCGGCGATCGGCACGCCCGGCGTCAGGTCCATATAGGCAAGCGCGCGTGTCGCTGCGCCGCGCGCTTCGGCGTTCGTCAGCGCGGCCGGATCGGGAACGCGTCCGTCGATCGCGGCAACCTGCGACGGGTTTGTGCCCCAGCTCACCATCGGCCGGACATCGCGCGCATCGACCCGCATTTCTCGGTCGAATAACGCCGCATCATCGCTTGCGAGAGCCGCCCAGCGCGCGCGCGCGGCATCCCACGCCTTCCCCGTCGGCGCCGCGGGCCGACCCGCCAGATAGGCGAAGGTCGTCGCATCGGGCGCGACCAGTCCCGCGCGCGCGCCCATTTCGATGCTGAGATTGCACAGCGTCATCCGCGCCTCCATCGACAGCGCCCGGACAGCTTCGCCGGCATATTCGACGACATGCCCCCCCGCGCCGTCGACGCCGATTACGCCGAGCAGGTGGAGCGCGAGATCCTTGGCATGGACATGCGGCGCGAGCACGCCATCGACCGTCACGCGCATGTTGCGCGACCGGCGCTGGCGGATCGTCTGCGTCGCCAGCACATGCTCGACCTCCGACGTGCCGATCCCGAACGCCAGCGCCCCGAATGCGCCATGCGTCGACGTGTGGCTGTCGCCGCAGACGATCGTCATCCCCGGCTGCGATCGTCCCTGTTCGGGCCCGACGACATGGACGATCCCGCCGCGCGGATCGCCCATCGGGAAATTCTCGATCCCGAAATCACGCGTGTTGCTGACCAGCGCTTCGAGCTGCGCGCGCGCTTCGGCATCGGCGACCCCCGCCGGCCCCGCCGCCTGCCCCGCCGTCGGCACATTATGATCGGACAAGGCGAGCGCGCGCTCGGGACGCCGCACCGCGCGCCCCGCCGCCGCCAGCCCGGCGAAGGCTTGCGGCGAGGTCACCTCGTGGAGCAGGTGCAGGTCGATATAGAGCAAAGTCTCGCCGTCATCCTCGGCGACGGCGTGCGCATCCCATATCTTGTCGTAAAGCGTGCGGGGCCGGTTCACAGTTTCCCGATCGTCTCGCGCCGCGGCCCTATATATCCGAACAGGTAAGCAGCGACCTTTCGCATCTGGATTTCCTCGGCGCCTTCGGTGATGCGGTATCTTCGGTGGTGGCGGTAGATATGTTCGAACGGCTTGTGGCGTGAGTAGCCGATGCCGCCGTGGACCTGCATCGCGCGGTCGGCGGCCTCGCAGACGAGCCGGTTCGCCCAGTAGTTGCACATGCTGACCTTGTCGGAGAGGGTGCGTTCGACCTCCTTGTGCGGGGTGTTGTCCATGTCCCATGCGGTCTTGCGGATCAGCAGCCGCAGCATCTCGGCCTGCGTCGCGAGCTCGACGAGCGGGAACTGGATCGCCTGGTTCTTCGCCAGCGCCTCGCCGAACGGCTTGCGTTGCCGCGCGTACTTCACGCTCTCCTCGATGCAGTAGACCGCGGCGCCGAGCGAGCTCGCCGCCTGACGGATGCGGTTCTGGTGGACGAAGCTTTGCGCAATCGACAGGCCGCCGCCCTCGGGGCCGAGCCGCGCATCGTCGGGCACCCACACGTCGCTGAACGTCATCCTCGGATGGTCGGTCGGCATGTTGAACGTCCACATATATTCATCGACGGTCATCCCCGGCGTCCCCGTCGGCACGAGCAGGCAGGTGATGCCCTTCGCATCGCCGTCCTCGCCGCTGGTGCGGCAGAAGGTCGCGCAGTGCGTCGCGCTGTGCATGCCGGTGATCCACATCTTGCGGCCGTCGATCCGCCAGCCGTCGACGCCATCGCGCGTCTCCCTCACCGCACGCGTCTCCATATGCGTCGCGTCGCTGCCATGGTCGGGCTCGGTGAGCCCGAACGCGGTGCGGCGTTTGCCTTCGAACCCGCCGAGGATAAATTCGGCCTTCTGCTCGTCGCTCGTCGCAAACTGCTCGAACATCTCGACGAACGGGAAGTTGCCGACGATGCTGTGCTCGTTCTGAAGGTCGTTGTGGAGGCCGAGCCCCTTCGCCGCGAAGTGCTCGCGGATCACCGCCATCCAAAGATTGCTGCCGTCCTTGCCGCCGTATTTCTTCGGCGCCGAGAAGCGCCAGTGGCCCGCGGCATCGGCCTTGCGCGTCGCGGCTTTGAGCAGCGCTTCCCACTCCTCGCGCGGCAGGCCCTGATTGTCCCAGTCGGTGCGCGCATGCTCGCGCCGGTGGTCGAAGAAGCGGATATTGTCGCCTTCGAGCTCGAGCGGTTTGATCTCGGCCTCGATAAACGCATCGAGCTCGTCGAGGTACGCCTGCAAATCGGCGGGCATCGCAAAATCCATGTCTCTCTCCCTGTTCCGTTATCCGCGCCAGTCGGCGCGCGCCGCACCGAGCGCGGCATATTTGGGGCTGTCGATCGCGCATTTGTCGAGCACGGCGCGCCGCAGCTTCGCGAGCAGGCCGGGCTCGGCGAGCGTCGTGGTTCCCGACAGCAAAGCTTCGGCGAGCGCCGCATCCTCGGCGCGCACGCCCGCACCCAGGTCGCGCAGCACGATGCCGAGCGCGTTCATCGCGACCACCGCCTCGAACTTGGCGTGCCCCTCGGCATGGGGTTTGATCGATGTCTCGATCCAGTCGCGCACCGCCTGCACGATCTCGCGGTTCGTTGGCTCGCCAGCGGGTTCCGGTACGACCGGCTTCGACGGTGGCAATGCCCTCG